>NZ_QJPO01000002.1:0-84197 GCF_017312175.1 Amycolatopsis sp. A1MSW2902 | reverse complement strand
AGCCGGTCGAGCGCGGCTTGGCCGTCGTCGACTGCGGCCTGCTCGTCCTCGGTCAGCGGCACGTTGGCGAGCATGCGCTGGAGGTTCTCCTTGGCTTCGAGCAGCTGGCCCTTGCTCGAGTTCTTCGGGGTGTAGAAGTCGCAGCGGGCGCAGGCCATGCGGTGCGGGCACTGCTCGAAGAAAGTGTAGGTGCAGAAGCCGTGGCCGAGGTCGTAGTACTGCCAGGGCTGGCCGTTCGCGGCCTCGCCGGAGGTGACGGCGTCGCGGTCGACCAGGACTTCGATGGTGCGGACGTTGCGGGAGAAGTATCCGGCGTCCTGATAGGCCTTGCTGAGGGTCTTCGGGGTGATCTTGGCGTAGTGCTGCGTCGACGAGGGGTCGAGGTGTCCGAGCCATTCCTGCAACTCGAACAGCGTCATCGGTTCTTTGGCGTTGTAGAGCTGGGTTGCGATCGTGGACCGGGCGCGGTGCGGTGGCTGGTGATGTTGCCGCGGAGGTCGGCGGTCGGGACGCCGGCCTTGCGGCAGAGCATCGGGATGATGGTGTCGTTGATTACTGCTTCGAGACTCGCCGGGCTCGGTAGGCGAACAGGAAATGGACGTAGTCGTTGGTCTTGGAATCGAGGATGGGCGGTTGCTCAGGGCGGACGGCTTGCCATGCCTCGATCGCTTTGCCCACAAGGGGATCGACGGGCTTGGTGAACATGGTCCCGGTCTTGTGAGTCGGAACTTCCAGCAGGCAGACGGCGTCTTGGGCGAGGACGTCGTCGGAGTCGCTGGGGATCGGGATTCCCTCGTGCTGCCAACGGATGCAGCCGATCCGGAACCGGGCGATCTCGTCACTGCGTTGACCGGCGAACAGCCAGGCCAGGGTGATCGCGCGGATCAGTTCGACAGGGTATGTGCGGTTGTCTGAGGTCGGCAGGTCGGTCGGATCGAGGTTCAAGCCCGCCCAGAGCAGCTTGGCCCAGATGTCGTCAGCGATCACGCGCGGGTCCGGGCCCAGGAGCGCGAGGACGCTGCGGGGTGTCCTCAGCGCCAGCGCAGGGTCGAACCGCCGCGGGATCCATTCCCATTCGTGCAGGTCGCGGAAGAAAGTCCTGGTCGCGGCAAGATATCCGGACTTGGTCTCGGCGGAGAAAGGGCTGCCCTTGCCTGCCGCCGAGGCCCTTGTTCCACTGGTTGTAGTCACCGATCCGCATCCGGTCGAGCGCTGCGACCCAGCACGCGCAGGTCTGCCTCGTCCAGTGTGCGGGTTCGGTGATATCGGGATGCTCGGCAGCCAGCCAACGACCGATTTTCGCAAGCACGCGGCGATAGCTCGTGCGGATCTTCGGCGTCAACGTGGAAGTCGCGTACCACCGTTCGACCGATGCTTGCCAAGTGCCCGCCACTCCTTCCATCTCCGCGAGGCCGCCGTGTTGCGGCGGGCTCGGCGGATCGACGTGGCCCAGCGCGGCAGCAGCTCGATGGATTCCGTGGAGCACTTTGCCCAGGTAGCCCGCGGTCGTGCACGCGGTGTCCAGGATGTCTCCGGACAGGTCGCGCAGCAGAGGGCTGCGGTTCAGCAGCAGGACGTGGCAGGTCGCAGCGGTCAGTTTCTCGGGGCGGCTCCGGTATCCCCAGTCGCTGAGCTGCCCGCAGACCTGCCCGACGGCTTCGTCGACCGGATCCGGGCCGAACACCCGCTGGGCGAGGCCGGGCCGGTGGAATCGGCCGATCCGATCGAAAGCGGTGAAGCCGGCGAGCAGGTAGGCGTAGGCGATGATGAACGGGCGTGCGTTGGGACCGATCTGCCCGCCCCACGAGCGCCTGAACTCAGCGCCTTCGACCTGGATCAGGTCGATCCAGTCCTGCGTCGACCATGCCCAGAAGGTTCGGTGTAGCTCGCCGGACCGGAGCAGCAGCAACCCGGCTGCGTCCCGCGCGTGCCTGCGGCGGTCCGCTTCCCCGCGGAGCCGGTGCAGAGCGTCCTGCGCGTCCGCGAGGGGGCGGACCAGCCGGGCGACCGGCCGAAGGACCGGGGCGTGGCCGACCAAGCCGCAGCGGCGAATCTCGTCGATGTCAAGCGCGCGAAGGGCGGCGAGTTCGGCATCGCGCAAAGGACGGCAATCGTAGGCGGGCTGCATCGATAGGCCACGACCACGTCAGGGCGGAGCCCGGACGATCCGAAGCGCCGGCAGGCTCGCTGCTCATCGCTCGAGTTCCTTCGCCTCGCCGGGCGGGAGAGCCGCGAGCTTGTCCAGCCGCCAGGAGTGGATGTGCTTCATCCCGGCGTTGAGCTTCTTGGCCAGGTCACGACCTGACAGATGGATGTAGATCATGGTCGTTTCCGGGTTGGCGTGTCCGGCCAGCGCGGCGATGGCATGCAGTTCCAGCCCATCCGTGCGAGGTCGGTCAGGCACAGGTGTCGCGTGGTGTGCGTGGAGAACCGGGGGACGTCGGCCGCGAGCGCGATCCTGCGCACGATCTTCGACCAGCTCCAGATCGACAGCGGCTGTCCGAAGTTGCGGCGGGACTCCGACAGGAACAAGGGGCCGCGGGCCCGGGTGATGGATGAACGCCAGGCCAGGTAAAGCGACAACAGCACGCCCGTCGACGCCGAATACGGCACGATCCGTTCCTTCCGGGACTTGGTTGTCTCGGCGCGGATCCGCAGCGTGCGGTGGGCGGGGTCGATGTCATCGGTGCGCAGGGAACACAGCTCTTCGCGGCGCAAGGCGGCGTCGTAGGCCAGGGCCAGCATCAGCCGGTTGCGGATCGGCTCGCCGAGCGCGGCCTCCAGCAGCCGCAGCCACTCGTCCTCGGTCGGGATCCACGGCAGCTTCTTGACCCGCGACACCAGGCCGCGTTCGTGACCAGCGAGCTTGCGGCGCGGGGTGTAACGGCCCCGGCCGACGGGGTTGGACTCGCGCACACCGTCTTCGATGAGGAAGTCGTAGTACAGCCGCACCGGCACGAGCCGCTGCTGGATCGTGGCGTTGGACAGACCGGCACCGGAGTCCAGGACCACGACGTTCGCGCCGCGGCGGCTCGGCCGCTCCGTGAGCTCCCGGACGTAGGCGGCGACGTGCGCACGTTTCGCGGACGCCGGGTCAACGGCGGCCCGCTCGCACATCGTCAGATATTCGGTCAGTCCGCGGGCGTACGCGTCGATGGTCCGCGGGGCCCGCCCGAGGTCCGACCAGACCTGCAGCCACTCAGCCGCCTGCTCATGCCGAAGCAGGATGGGCCATTTCTCCGCCAGGACCACAGTCCCCAACGGACCTCCTCAGCTCGCGGAACCGGACGGCGAAGATCATCGCCGACCCTCTGATTCCACGTAACTGATAGCAGAACGAGCTGGGATACCCGCCATTCGACGTCGTCGATCAGCACCTCGAAGCAGAGGTCTTCCCCGCAGCCGGGTTCGCGGGGCCGAGCTGGTCGCCGACCACGCGGGGGCTGGCGGCCCCGCGCAGCGGGCACACGGACTCCTCCCGGCGTGACGTAGCCGCCGCCGTCGCAGCGCAGGTACAGCACCGGTTCCGGCGACGGCCGGCGCACGATCTCGGCCAGCATTCCCGCGGTGAGCCGGATTTCCCGCCGCGCCCGCGCCCGCGCAGACCCGTCGTCGGGGCCGCTCGCGCCCGGATCCGTTGTCACAGCACGGATTCCACGGCAGGTGCAACATTCTCGGCCGGTGCGGCGGGGGCGGTGCCGTCGAGGTCGAGGCGGGTGTCCATGTTCAGCCGGAACCGGCCGTAGGGGTTGACGTGAGTCCAGAACAGCGGGGTCAGGGCCCGGCGTTCGTCGGGGCCGACGCTGTCGTGGAAGCGCGGAACTTCGAGAACCGCTTGCAGCAGCAGGGTGTTGATGTGCACGAGCGCGGACTGCAGCAGGTGCAGCGCGAGCATGGAGACCTCGGCGTGCTCGCGGTCGGGGCCGGTGAGGTCTCCGTCCTTGCCGTAGAAGATGACGGTGTTGCCGGAGTTCCAGTTCTCCACCACCTGCAGCCCGCCGTGGATCTCCCGGCGCAGCTCCGGGGAGGCGAGGTAGTCGCAGGCGAAGATCGTGCGCACCGCCCGCCCGAGTTCCTCCAGCGCTTGGTAGGTGGGGTGTTTCGGGCCGCCGCGGGTGAAACGCCGCAGGATCGACTCCGATTCCGCCGTGCCGAGGCGGAGCGCGGTGGCGTACTTGACCATCTGATCGTACTGCTGGGCGATCAGCTCCCACCGGATCGGCCGCATCAGCACCTGCCCGAGCGAAGCGTAGGCGCCGGCGTCGTCGGGCCGGTAGAGGCGGATCGAGCCGATGTTCTTCAGCCGGGGCAGCAGCCGGAACCCGAGCAGTTCGGTGAAGGCGAACCCGACGACGCTGGCGCCGTGGGTGTCGACGTAGTTGGCCTCGATCTCCGCGTCGGTGCAGTGCCGCAGCAGGCCCTCGATCATCGCCGCCACCTCGGAGCTGTAACAGCTCTTGAGCTGGGAGTAGATGCACACGTTGCGCCGCTCGACGTGCCAGTAGATCATCACGCCCGGCCCGCCGTAGCGGTTGTGCCACTCGGTCATCAGGTTCGACTCCCACGACCCGAACTTCTTCGAATCCGACGCGCACGCGGTCGCGGTGCCCCACCAGTGCGGGTCGCGGGCCTCGAAGGTGGCGTTGACCAGCTTCGCGATCGCGCGGCGCAGGTTGTCGCGGGTGATGAAGTGCCGGCGCACGTGCCGCAGCGCAGCCTCGGTCTCGCCGTGCTCGCCGGTGTCCACGATCGCCTTGATCCCCATGTTCGTGCCCAGCGCGAACAAGCACAGCAGCAGCCGCCGGCGCAGCGTGTCCCGGTCGAGGTTCTCCCTCGATGCGACCGAGGTGAACTCGGCGGTGAAGTCGGCCAGGAAATCGGAGTCCTTCAGGACGTCCAGCAGGTCCAGAGTGCCCCAGCGGCGCACCACCTCGTCCTTGATCGCCTGCAATCGCGCGGGTTCGGGCAGCGGTTCCAGCTTCGGCACGGTGATCCACGGCTCGCCGCGGCGGCGGGTGATCCGCACCCCGCCCGCCGAACCGCCGGCCAGCGCCGTGTCCAGCCCGGTCAGGGCGTCGCGCATCCGCTGCTGCAGCCCGGCGATGAACGCGGTCGGGTCGGTCGGCTGCCGCAGCGCCGCGTAATGCACTTCCCGGGAGGCCTCGAAATCGCCGGGCAGGTCGTCCTCGGGATTGCGCCACCGGTTCGCGCCCGCCACCCAGATCTCCCGGCGGCGCACCGCGTCGCGCAGCGCGACCAGCACGCACAGCTCGTACGGGATCCGCTCGATCCGGCCGCGGTCGTCGACCACCGCCTCCCGCCACGCCTTCGGGACCACGCCCTCGACCGGCACCGGGGTGCCCTCGGCGTAGAAGCGGGTCTTCCCGTCCACGCTCGCGTGGCGGTCCAGCAGCTCGAGCGCGGCCATCACCGGCCGGTAGGCGGTGTTGTTGCACCGGAAATCCAGCGCAGCCAGCAACGTCGGCAGCATCCGCCGGTAGTGATTCGAGTACGACGAGCGCAGCACCGTGCGCACCCGCGCCTGGAACACCACCTCGTTCGCGCGGGCCTCCCGCACCAGCTCCCGCAGCGTTTTCTCGCCCACCACCGGATACAGCGCGGTGCGGACCTTCGCGTCCGGATGCGCCACCGCCGCCTCCGCGAGCCGGAAAAGGATGCCTTCCTTGCCCCGTACCCGCCGCAGGTCCGCGGTCAGCTCCCGCTCCACCCGTTTGTCCGCGCGCGTGTTCACCTTCAGGATCAGCGCGATCAGCAGGTCCACCAACGCGTCGGTGATCTCCGAGGCCCGCAGCCAGCACAACGCCGCCAGCAGCGTCCACCGCACCGCAGGCGACGCCTCCCGCAGGTCCGAGGGATACGACCGCATCGCCCGCGACCGCCACGACTCCACCAGCTTCTCCGAGGTGTCCGCGAACAGCCCCGCCGGCGCCCGATCGCCCGATCGCGGTGAGTTTCCCGATCTCCCGCAGCAGCGTCTCCAGCCCCACCTGCCCCGGATCGGCCTTCAGCTCCGAGGGCAGCCCCCGCGAGCCCGGCTCGATCTCGTCCGCGACCAGCGCCTCCAGCCGCGCGACGCAGCCGTCGCCCAGCCGCGCGGCCACGCGTTCGCAGAACTGCTTCTCGAACGACGACCGCGCCGAGCCGACGATCCGCTCCACCCGGCCCGGCGGCTCCAGGCGTCCGCTGCGGCACCGGACCAGCAGCGCCTCGCGCAGCTGCTCGTCCCGCAACTCCACCGGGCACACCTCGGCCGCCAGCCACCCCGCCAGCTTGTCCTCGTCGTCCCGGGAGAACTCCCGGAACCCGAACGCCGCCCGCACCTGCGCCCGGTGGTACTCGATCGTCCGGCCCGTGAACGAGTACTCCGCGAAACCTGCCGGGTCGACCTTCACCTGCTCGGCCAGATACGCCACCGCCGCCGCAGGCACCTCCGACGCCGAGCGCGGGAACCGCGCCTCGATCTCGAAGAACTTCAACAGCACAACGAACCCCAGCCGGGTCGCGCCCGACTTGTTGCCCACCAGCTTCCAGTCCTCGCCGACCAAAGTCCACGACCCGACCAGATCCTCCGACGACCACTCACGGCGCACGAACGCAACCATAGAGCCAACACTGATCGGACCAGCAGTTAATCCCTGTAACGCCGCCCGGGTCAGCGCCCTCGCGGGACCGGCCACTCGGACGGCGGCGGCAGCCTGCGGCCGCGCAGCATCCGGGCCTCCTCCGCGCACTCGCAGTCGAAGCAGACCAGCACACGCCTCGCCCCGGCCGCGTTCGAGCCCGTCATCCGGTCTTCCCCCTCCTCGTCCAGCGTCCTGCCGCACCGCGGACACACCACCGCGGCGCGCGGCTCCTCCAAGTCGTAGCCGATCACCTCGGAAACATCAGCCAGAAACCCCGGATCACCATCGGCCAGCTCCACCAGGTGCTCCTCGAACTCGTTGCGCGGTCCAGGCACGCCACCCAGTGAACCCCCACCGCCGACGCGCCGGTATCCCCTGACCAGGCACTCCACCCTTACTTTGCGGCTCGGGCCAGCTAATAGAGTCCGAATTCCCCGGTGAGTTCAGCGCGAGTGAACGCGCTTCGTCGGGAACTGACGGCCTCGCCGCCGCCGAAGCGGGGAATCCCGGTGGGTTCGTGGCTGTGAGCGTAGCGGTTACTGCTGTTCGGTGCCGCGCTCGAGCTGGTTGTCAAGCAGATGCTCGGCGAGCACGGTGTATCGGCTGGCGGTGGCGTGGGACAAGTTGAAAACTAGCGCCAGGTGCAGCGGATCCGCACCGGAGGCCAGTGCTTCGTGAAGGATCCGGTCGCTGCGGATGCGGTCGATGGTGAACCCGTGTTGGCTCAGACGGTTGGTGAGATGGACGTGGCTGACGGGCTCGGTGCCGAGTGCGGTCCGACCGGCGATCAGCACGTGCCGGTTCGGGGTGCGCGGCCAGGTGGTGCGGCGATGATCGAGCCATGCCTGCAGCGCTTTGTGGGTCAGCTCGTCGAGCCGGCGTCGGTGTCCGCCGATGGTGATCCGTCGGTTCGGGATGTCGAGGTCGTCGAGTGTGAGTCGCCTGATCGCGCCGGTTCGGGCGGCGTGGATGGCGGCCAGGGCGATGATCAGCCGTTGCGCTGGATCGTCGGCGAGCTTCTCGACGGCGCGGATCTCGGTGTCGGTCATCGACTGCAGGCTCAAGTCGACGCGGCTGGCCTTAAGCCGGGTCGTGGGATTGGTGAAGACGAGGCCGCGCTTCTTGGCGTAGAGAAACAGAGACCGTAGCGCAGGGACCGCGGTGCGCCGCTGGTGGCCGCGCAGCGGGTCCAGTACCTCGTTGACGTCGGCGACGGTCACTTCGCGGAGGTGGTCGTACTTCGTTGCCCAGCGGTTGAGGGTCGGCCGGAGGGCGCCGAAGTACCGGTAGACGGTCGGCTGTGATCGGCTCCGGGTCCGGGCGTCTCCCTCCAACAGGACCAGCAGCCAGGCCCGGACCGGGGCAGCGAAGCCGGCCGGCAGCTCGCCGACACAGCGCTCGATCCATCGCCGGATCGCGGGTGTGGTGTCGTCCTGGAGGAGATCGAGCTTGGCGAGGGCCTCGGCGATCCGGCGGGAGTTGCGCAGCCGACGTTCGCGGATCTCGGTCACGAGGACTCTGTCGTCGACGGGCCGGCCGTCGAGCAGCACGACTAGGCCGTCCAGAACCTGCCGTGTTGTCGAGCGGTCCCAGCCGTGGGCGGCACCGAGTTGCTCGGCCTGGACCGCAGCGGCCCGCACCACCGAATCGCTCGATCTCAGTGCCGGATGCTGCCACCGCGACGGCGTCGGGACGCCGTCCTTGCGGCGGTAGTACGACGCCAACCCTCGGCATCTGTTGTCGCAGTAAGCACGATCCCGGCGACTCCCAGCAGGAAGCGGCGTTCCACAGTGGACACATTTCACCGCGGCGGAAGGGATCTCCCAGCGCGGCGACGCGGCGTGACGGCACGAGCCTCGCCCACCACGGCGGTGGTCTCGTCCGTGGTGGCATCTGGCTGCGACACCTTGCCCGGCTCGGGCAGCAGCAGTTCCTCCACCCCGCAGCCAAGCACCGCGCACATGACGTCCAGCTCGTCGAGCTTGACGACGTTCGGCGTGCCCGACCACAGCCCGGACATCTTGCCTGCGCTGATCACCAGGCCTCGGTCGGCGAGCATCCGCTGGAACTCGCTGGCCTTCCAGATGCCGCGATTAGCTGCGGCCAGGCGCAGATTCCACTTCATCGTGCAAGTCCCTTCCATCGGTCGGCGGCGCGTTGCTGCCCGGTGATCCATGCGTCTTCGACGTGACTGCCGTGAACGTGGATGTACCGGGCCGTGGTGCCGGTCCAGGCGTGACCGAGCAGCTCCTGGATGGCGAACAGGCTCATGCCCCCGAGATAGAGCTGGCTGGCGCAAAAGTGCCTCAGGACATGGGGCGTGAGCTTCCCCGCCCAGGTCGGCAGGTGTGCGGCGGTGGCCGCGGTCAGCGCTCGCCGGAACACATCGGCGGTCGCTCGTGAGCAGGAGCCGTCCTGGTTCTTGCGTTCGGAGGGGAACAACGGGGCGCCCTGACGCGTGTGATCGTCGCCGAACTGGCCCCAGATGTCCTCGATGAACCAGTGCAGATTGCGGTCCGCACCGTTGATCAACGGCACGAGGCGTGGTTTCGGGCCTTTGCGGCGCGAGCCTTTGCCGTGCCGGACGTTGAGCTTGCCGTACCGGCCCAGCTCCCACCGGACGTCGTCCAGGTCGAGCATCCGGGCCTCGTTGATCCGCACGCCCACATCGGCCGCGAGGCGAGCGACCGCGTAGTTGCGGGCCATCGGCGAGAACTTGCGGCAGGTGACCAATTCCTGGCGCCATCCGGAGAACAGCTGCTCGATCTCGGCCTCGGTGGGCGGGATCCGCAACTGCGGCTCGACCGACTGGCGAGGCCGGTTCATCTCGTCGAGCGGACACTCGACAACCCGGCCGGTGAGGTTGTGCAGTTCGACCTTGTGGCGCAATTCGAGGTACTCGAAGTACACCGCCAGCGCCCCGGCGCGGCCGGTCCGCGTCGACGGCCTCGCGTCGCGCAGTTCTTTGCCGAAGTAGACATCGGCGTCCGGAGGCTGCATTTCCCACAGCGGACGGCCGAACCAGTCCCTGATCAGCTCCAGGTGGTTGGTGTCGTTGCGGATCGTGCTGTCCACCAACCCGGCTGACGCACGTGCCAGCACGAACCCGGCCAGCACGTCCGTCTCGAAGTCGGCGAGGTCCTCCGGAGTTTCCGGCGCACGCAGATCACGTAGGTCACGCACCACAGCCAGTGCCAACCCACACCCCTCGCCTTCATCCTCAGTGAAGATCACTCATTGAAGAGGCGATCATGTCACTCTGGATGACACAGATTCAATTGGGGTCGAGAACAGCCGACCATGCCCACAAGCCCTGGTCCAGGCACGATCAATGCAGCCGACAGCGCTGACCGAACTCACGAACCCATCGACTGTTGCGCTGCCCTTTAGCGGACTCATGTGGGAGGTGGGTGCGATGTCGATCGCGACGACGCCCGGCGGGCAGCCGATCGTCTGCGACGGATGCGGGGCTCCGGTCGAAACGGTCACCGCCGCGATGCGGCATCCGGTGCCGCACGAGGTCGCGCACGCGGTGTACGGCAAGGACAACCGCGACGGGGACCTGGTCTACATCGTGTGCGCGCCGCTGCCCGGCGGCAGCCAGCCGTGCCTGGACCTGGCGCTGCTCGCCGACGAACGCTACGAACGGGTCCGCTGCCGCGTGCCGGGCTGCGACGGCACGCGGTGCCGCGACGCCGGGGCGGTGTGAACCGTGCCGCGCCTGATGTCGGTCGCCTTCACCGAAGACGCTGTGCGCGCCCGCACGAAGACCGTCACCCGCCGAACCGGGTGGGCGTATCTGCGCTCTGGTGAGCGGATCACGCTGTGCCGCAAGGTGATGGGCCGGAAAACGGGCGTGCCGCTGGTGCGGATCGTCGACGTCGAAGTCGTGGACGTTCGCCGCGAACCCCTCCGGGACATCACCGCCGAAGACGTCGCCCGCGAAGGCTTCCCCGAGCTGACCCCGGCCGAATCTGTCGACCGGTTTTTCGTTCAGGCGCAAGGAATCGCGCCGGACACGGTCGTGACCCGGATCCAGTGGCGCTACCTCGACGGGGACGCCGCCCAGCTGGCGTTCGACCTGGTGTCGGCTGCGGAAGGACGCTGACGATGGGGCGGCAACCGCAGCCCGGCACCGTGCAGGTGCGGCGGCACCTGCTGGCAATCCTCGCCGACGTCGACGAGTCGATGTCGACGCCCGACGTGCTGGTGGCCATCTCCCGCCGCGCGGGCTGCAACGTTCCGGAGTCGGCACCGGTCTGCCGGTTCGCCGGCGACCCGCGCGGGTCGTGCCTGGCCTGGTGCTGGCACCAGCCGGTGTACCCGCAGCTGCGCGCGATGGCGAAACTCGGCCTGGTGCAACGCATCCGGATCCCTGACCACCGATGCGTGTACTGGCAGCGCGTCGACAACGAGACCGACGAGGCGATGAACGAGCTTTTCGACCAGAACACTGCGGAAGTGGCCGGGACCGGCCCGGCCGGCGACAGCGACCAGGTGCGGGCGTTGTACCGCGAACGCGCGCACCTGGTCGCGGCGCTCGTGCGGGCGGCGGTGCTCGACGTCGGGCGGGACGCGGTGATCGCGTACAACGACCCGGACGAGCCCCGCCTGCCGGTGCTCTATGCCGACACCGACGCCGGGCAGATCAGCTGGCACATCAACCCCGAGGACCTTCCGCTGTTCGCCGCGGTGCCGGTCGTCGACCCTGGCGACCCGCGCGCCCGATGGGACGGCCACGACAAACAGACCGCGCTCACGCGCCTGCGCACCCTGGCCGCAGGGCAATCGCGCGGCCCCAGGGCCGTTCCCGGGCAGTTCGGGCGACGGTGACCCGCTACGGCTACGCGCGGGTGTCCGCCCGCGAGCAGAACCCGGAAAGCCAGTTCGACGCGCTGACCCAGGCAGGCGTCGCGCCGGAGAACGTCGTCATCGAGAAGATCTCCGGAGAGCTCGTCTCCCGCCCCAAGCTCGACAAGCTGCTCGCGACGCTCCAGGCCGGCGACCAGGTGACGGTGACCCGGCTGCGACGCATCGGCCGCAACCACCAGCACCTGCGCGGCCTGTCCAAGTGGTTCGAAGAGCACGAGGTCGACTTCCAGGTCCTGGAGCAGGGCATCGACACCTCCACCCCGATCGGCCGGTCGTACTTCCGGTTCATGGCCGCGCTGGACGAGTTCGACCGGGAAGCCGTCGTGGAAGGCACCCTCGAAGGGCTGGCCTCCGCGCGGGCGCGCGGTCGGGTCGGCGGCCGCCCGGCCAAGCTGACCCAGCGCCAGCTCAACGAGGCCCAGCGCCAGCTCAACGAGGCCCAGCGGATGTACGACGCGGGCAACTACACCGCCGAGGAGATCGCCGGGATGTTCGGCGTCGCCCGCTCCACCCTCTACAAGCAGCTCTCCGCGCACCAGGACGGCCGGGACTGCGCGCTGGTCGTCTACCGCAACACCCGGCCCGGCAAGGTCGACCCGGACACCAACCGCCCCTACGGCGAAACCGCCGCCGGCGAGGAAGTGCAGCTGGAGGCCGACCGCAAGTGGTTCCCGATCGCCCCGGCCCGCCGGCCGCGGCTCAAGGCGATCGTCTACGTCGTCAACGGCGTCGTCGCCCGCGTCCGCGGCGTGGACCCGGACCTGGATAAGTGGGGTGAGGATCATCGCGGTTACGCCGACGTCCCCGTCACCAAGCCACTGACCGAGCTGCAGATCGCCGAGCGGCTGCCGACCCTCGGCCTGACGCTCGGCGACCCGCGCCCGCACGTCAAGGGCAAGATCCGCGAATACGTTGCGTTGTAAGGAAGCCGCGATGAGCGCACCGAAACTGACTCCCGCGCAGGTCGCGCTCCTGCGTGCCGTCGCCGAGGGCAGGATCGAGAACCGGGGCGGCGCGATGTACTACGGCAGCATCGACGGCCGCGGTTACGGTCGGCTCGTCGAACGCGTTCGCCGGCTGGACCAGCTCGGGCTGATCGACCCGTACGGCGTGGCGATGAAGCACGGTCGGCCGAAGAAACCCGAGGAACGGTTCGCCGACTACCACGTCGTCACCCTCACTTCAGCCGGTGAGCAGGCCCTCCGGGCCGGAACTGTCGCGGTCGCCGACGGCCCGGGCGGTGGTGAGCGGTGAAATTCGCGGCGCGGGAGAGCGTGCTGGCGGTGCAGTATCCGACAGAACCGGACGAGGTGCGCGAGGTAGAGATCCGCGGCCTTGCCCGCTCGCTCGGGCTGAAGCCGCACGTGCCGTTCGACTACACCCGATTCTCCGGCGGCCGCAACCTGCCGGACCGGGAAATCCTGCTCGGAGAAGGAAAAGACGCGACCCGGGTCCCGCGCGGACACTGGTTCGTCGTCCACCCTCGGTCGGGAAAACCACTGTTCGAGGTGCTGTCCGACGTCGATTTCCGGGCCGCGTTCGCCGGGCCGGACCGCGACGCGGACAGCGCCCGGGTGCTCGCCGACGCTGTCGCGGCCGAAGCGCACTACCACCTCGGCCGCCAGACCGAACTCCGCTACCTCGACGCCAACGACCACGCCAGCGGGATGTGGGCGCACCCGGGGATGCAGGCGGTGATCGCCGGAATTCGCGAGCAGCTGCGCGAGCGGGACGCCGAGATGTGGGAACTGGTCGACCCCGGCGAGCAGGAACGGTGGGACCGCAACCGCGCCGTGCTTCCGGTCGCCGTGCGAGTCCGGCCGGAGCTGAGCCGGCACGGCGGCACTCACGGCCAGGCCCGCCACGCGGCCCCGGACACGGACACGCGCGGAAGCCGTCCCCACCGCGGCGGCCGAGCCTTGTGCGAGTCGGCGTCCCGTCCGGCCCCGATGCCGCTCGGACCGGTGACCGTCGCGCCGCCGGACTGCCCGCGCTGCATGACCCACCTGCGCCGCATCGCCGAACGCCACGGCCTCACGCTCGAAGAACCGCCGGCTCCGCCGCCGCCTCGCACCGACGAGTCCGACAAGGTCGGTCCGGAGACACCCGCGGTCGCGGCGGACCTCGCCGATCTCGGAGAGGGCTGGCAGCTGGTCCAGTACACCGACTCCGACCGATGGTGGCTGCTCCAACACGACCGCATCCGCGGCTACATCCACCGCTACACCAACATGTCCGGCAACAAGACCGGCTGGGAAGACCCCGTGCAGACCTGGAGCCAGGGGCGGGTCGCGGATTCCCCCGCAACGGCGGATCATCACCGGACATGGACAGCGCGCCGACCGCCCCGCGATGACCGCCGGGATGCTCGACCCGTTCCAGCGGCACCTGCTCGCGTGGCTGGAGGACAACGCCGCCCCGTACCGCGCGGCGGGCGCGCGGCGTGGCTGGCGTTATCCGACTCAGTTCGACCTGCTGCTAGACGAGGGCCGCTGGTTCGCCCCGCCCACACACGGCGACGCCGACCCCAATGCCGCGCAAATCTGCTACGCCGCGTCCACCCGCCTCGCCCGCCGCCGGGGCCTGGCCTACGTCGAGGGCTACGCGCTGGCCGAAGTGGGCGAGAGTCTCCAGGTGATGGAGCACGCGTGGTGCTCCACCACCGAGGGTGTCGCGGTCGACCCGGCCTGGGGAGCCGGTGGCGGGAAGGCCTATCTCGGGATCGCGATCACCGAGGCGTTCCGGGCTTTGGTGACGCGCCGGGCCCGCTGTGCGGCCGCGATCCACGCCTGCGAAGCCGACCGCTTCCGCCTGCTCGAGCATGGCCTGCCGCCGGACGCGGTGCTGGACCTCGGAATCCCCGCCGTGTCGCGGTGACGGCGGGTCAGTCGAGGTCGTCGTCTTCGTCGGCGTCGTCCAGGACGGTGTCGGGGTCGCTCAGCGGGCGCAGGCCGTCGGCGAGGTCGGCGGGCAGCAGGAACGTGTACTTGCCGAGCAGGTTGATGTGGCGGTGGCGGAACGGGGAGAGCCGGGCGGCGTCCTCGTCGCGGACCTCGGCACCGTCGGCGCGCAGCTTCCCGAGCACGGCATCGAGGTAGCGGGTGTTGAACAGCACCACCGCGTTGAGCACCAGGCCCAGGGCGCCGACCTCGGGCTGGTCCGCGATCTGAGGATCACCGGGATGGCCCACCGGATGTGAGCCCAGAGTGTCGGTGCGGGTGCTTATCGTGGTCTGGTGTCGCACAACGTGCTCGACGTGGACGAGATTGTCGACCTGACCGGCGGGGACGCCGCGCGGATCCGCACCGCGGCGCTGCTGGCCGTCGCCGAACCCGGCGATGGCGCCGCCGAGCTGGCGGAGCGTGCGGCCGGGCTGGTGACAGCGTTGCCGCCCGGCCTGGTGCGGGCGCTGCACCGCTATGCGGGCCACGGGTCGACGCACAACACGCTGCTGGTGCGCGACCTGCTGCCCGACCTCGCCGGTCTGCCGCCGTCGCCGGGAACGACGACCCCGCCCGCGCTCGGTCCGGTGGTGGACGCCGCCGGGCTGACACTGCTCGGGGTGTTGTCGCTGCTGGGCGAGCCGTTCACGTTCGCCTCGCTCTACGAAGGGAGGCTGGTCCAGCACGTCACGCCGGTGCGAGGCCGGGAGGACGCGCAGACCAGCGAGGGCAGCGACACGGTGCTGGCCTGGCACGTGGAGGACGCCTTCACCAAGCAGCGGTGCGACTTTTTCGGGCTGCTGTGCCTGCGCGGCCAGCCTGCCGCACGCACTCTGGTCGCGTCGGTGCGGTCGCTGGATCTGCCGGGCGAGGTCGAGCGGGTACTGCGCGAGCCGCGGTTCGTCATCGAACCCGACATCGCCCACGGCGCCGACCTCACTCCGGACCTGCCGGCCGTCGCGGTGCTGTCCGGACCGCCGGGCGATCCGGAAATCTGCTTCGACGCGGTCTACCAGCGGCCTGCGGACCCGGCCGCCGCGGCCGCGGCGGCCGCGTTGAAGGTTCTGGCGGAGGAGGTCGATGCCGCGGCGGTGGCGCACGTGCTCGAACCGGGCGAGCTGCTGATCGCGGACAACCGGCGGGTCGTGCACGGGCGCACGGTGTTCCGGCCCCGCTACGACGGCACCGACCGGTGGCTGCTGCGCACGATGGTCTGCGCCTCGAAGCGGGCGCACCGCCGCCGCGGCGCGTCCCGCGCCCTGTACTGAGAACTCGTTCCGCACAACCCGTCCGGTCGCCCTCTCGTGGAAGGTCGTGTCGTTGTCCAACGCCCCCGCTGCCGCCGTCGAATCCGTTGCCGCGCAAGGACTCCGTCCTCGGGCCGCGTGGTCGGCCGATGAGTACAGCCCGCTGGCCGAGGTGGTCGTCGGCACCGCCGCCGGCGCCCGCGTCCCCGCGCTCGAGGACCGGTCGGCGTGGCTGAACCTCTACCCGGATCTGGCGGCGGACGAGCTGGGCGGGATCGCCACCGGCGTCTTCCCGGCGCGGGTGCTCGCCGAGGCGGAGGAGGATCTCGACGCGCTGGCGGACATCCTGACCGGGCTCGGGGTCGAGGTGCATCGGCCGGCATCGGTGGCGCACGAGGCGGAGTTCGCGACGCCGCACTGGCGCAGCCGCGGTTTCTACTCCTACTGCCCGCGGGATCTGGCGCTGGTGGTCGGGTCGGCGATCATCCAGGCGCCGGGCCCGATGCGGGCGCGGATGTTCGAACTGGCCGGGCTGCGCGACCTGTTCCAGGAGCGGATGCTGGCCGGGTCGGCGTGGATCGCCGCCCCGGTCCCGCAGTTGCGCGACGAGCTGTACCCGCTCGACGACACCGGCCGGCCGGTGCTGGGGGAGATCGAGCCGGTGTTCGACGCCGCGAACGTGCTGCGCGCCGGGCGGGACCTCTACTACCTCGTGTCCGGGTCGGGCAACGAACTCGGCGCCCGCTGGCTGCAGACGACTCTGTCGGCGCTCGGGGACTACCGGGTGCACCCGATCCGCGGTGTCTACCCGCACACCCACATCGACTCGACGATCAGCCTGATCCGCGAGGGCCTGGTGCTGCTCAACCCCGCCCGGATCACCGACCCCGCGGTGCTGCCCGAGCCGCTGGCGTCGTGGGAGCACCTGTGGTGCCCGCCGATGACCGCCACTCCCGTCACCGGGGTGAACCCGCCGCTGTCGTCGGAGTGGATCGGGATGAACCTGCTGATGGTCCGTCCCGACCTCGCGATCGTGGACGCTGCGCAGGACCGGCTGATCGCGGCGCTCGAGCGCCGCGGGGTCGACGTCGTGCCGCACACGCTGCGGCACGCGCGGGCACTGGGCGGCGGGTTCCACTGCGTCACCCTCGACCTCCGCCGCGAACCGCCCGCCGGCCCCGATGCCCCATCGAGCAGGGAGAGCCTGATGACCGACCGCACCGGCCACGACCGTCCGGACGCCCGCCCTGCGGGGCCGCTCGCGGCACGCTACGGCCAGCTGCGCACCGACCCGGCAGCGAGGGAGAAGCTGGTGGCCCGGTCGCGGGTGGTGGACGTGCTGCGCCGGTCGCTGCACGATTCCGGGCACGTGGAGGTGGACACGCCGCTGCTGCAGCGCAGCCGGCCCGCTCCCGGGCGCTCGTTCCGAACCGAGACGCAGTCGCTGGACCCGCACATCTACTTGCGCTCGTCGCCGCTGCACCTGCGGGCGATGCTGACCACCGGCTTCGATCGCGTCTGCGAGATCGGCCGTTCGTTCCGCGACGAACCGGTCGACCCGACGCACAGCCCGGAGTACAGCCTGGTCGAGCTGTACCAGGCGGGCGCGGACTGCACGAGCTTGCGGGACACCGCCCGCGACCTGATCATCGCGGCGGCCCGCGCGGCGACCGGCGGCACCGAGATCCGCACCCGGGATGGCGCGGCCGTCGACCTCGGCGCACCGTGGGCGGTCGTGCCGTTCTACACCGCCCTGGGCACGGCGCTGGACCGTCCGGTCGGCCCCGGCACCCCGGCCGCCGAGCTGGCCCGGCTCGCCCGGCACCACCGGGTCTCCGTCCGGGCGAGCGCGGGGGCCGAGGAGATCGCCCTGGAGCTCTACGACCGTCTCGTGGAGGCCGCCACCGCGACACCGACCTTCTACGTCGACTTCCCGGCCGGGCCGTCCCCGCTCGCGGCGGCCTGCGACCACGACCCGCGGCTGGCGCAGAAATGGGACCTGGTCATCGGCGGCCGGGAGATCGCCACCGCCTACACCGAACTCGCCGACATTGCGGAACTGCGCCGCCGCCTCGCCCCGGACGGCGACCGGATCCTGTCCTCGGAAGCCGCGACGATGGACGACGAGTGGCTGGAGGTGTTCGCCGGGACCATGCCGGAGGCCGGAGGGCTGTGCATCGGCCTCGAGCGGCTCCTGCTCACCCTGACCGGCGCGACCGCGCTGCGCGAGGTGATCCCGTTCGCACTGCCGGAGACCTCGTGACCGCGGCGGCCGGACCGGCTGCCCGGGTCCACGCCGATCTCACGGCGCTGCTCGAGCGCGTCGCCGACGCCTACGCGCTGGGGGACGTGACGGGCTGGGAGGTGTTGACCACCGGCTACGAGGACTGCAACGTCGACCTCGCCACGACACGAGCCCGTGTCGTGGCGAAGGTGTTCGCCGCCGGCCGCGACGCCGGGATCGCCGCGCGCACCGCCGAACTCATCGCCGCCGCCCAGGCCGCCGGCGTCCGTCATCCCCGGCTGCACCGCGATCGCCACGGCCGACTGGTGCATTCCTGCCTCGGGCATCAGGTGCTGGTGATGGACTTCGTGCCCGGCCGCACCCTCTACGATCTCGACCGCGCGCCGACCCCGGGCGAGCTGGCCGGGATCGTGGAACAGGCGGCGAAGATCCACACCGTCGACGCGCACCCGGAGCGCGTGTTCGATCCGTGGGCCGTCACCAACCTCGCGCCGCTGGCCGGGCAGCTGCGCGACGTGCTCGACGCCGAGCAGTCCCGCCTCGTCGGCCAGGCCCTCGCCGGGATCGCCGGCGTCGACCGGGACGCGCTGCCTGAGGCGCTGATCCACGCCGACCTGACCAAGGGCAACGTGCTGCTCGGCGACGACGGCGCAGTAACTGTGCTGGACTTCGCCGTGGCCAACCGTTTCCCGCGGGTGCAGGAGCTCGCCGTGATCGCGGCCAACCTCACTCACGGTGCACCCGCGCCGCTGCCGGTGCGCGCGGAAACGATCGCCGAGCTGTACTCGGCCGCCGCCGCTGTTCCGCTGACACCGGCCGAGCGGGTTGCGCTGCGGGTGTTCACCCGCGCCGCCGCGGCGATGGAACTGCTCGGCGCCCTCGCCGAATGGCACCACCGCGGCAACCACAGCCCGGAGACGGAATACCTGATCGGGCTCGGGCTGGCCGGGCTGCGCGACTACACCGGCGTCAGCTGATCCGGGCCCGCAGCCAGTTCAGCGCGGCGGTGCCCTTCTCGTGCTGGTGCGCCCGCAGCGTCGGCAGGTTCGCCGGCGCCGGGAGCAGCGACTGGCACAGGAAGTCACCGGCCACCGCGGCGAGCACCGCGTTCACCCCGTCCGGATCCGCGCCGCGCGCCGGCCGGAACGACCTCCACGCCTGCTCGGGGTCGATGCTGCTGCTCGCGGCCACCGACGGGAGGAACAGCAGCGCGTCGATCCAACGGGCTGCTGCAACGGCATAAGGCCAGTCCACCACCATGACAGCGTCGGCGGTGAGCAACAGGTTGTCCGCCCGCAGGTCCGCGTGCACGAGAGTGTCGCCATCGGCGGCCGCGGCCCAGCCGGACTCCAGCTCGACCAGCCGCTCCAGGTTCGCCCGCGCCCACGGATCCAGCTGCCCGAGCAGCACCGGGTCGGCGGCGATCGTGTGCCAGGACCGGAAATTCTCCGCCAGATCGTCCACAATGGACATCGCGGCGATCGGGGCCGGGGTGAGCGTGTCGGAGAGCTGTTCCAGCGCGGCAAGCACCCGCCCGAACTCCGCAGGGTTCCACGGCTGGCCGGGCATGGCACCGTCGACGTCGTCGAGGACGAGCATCACCCAGTCGCCGTCGTCGTAGCTCCACCGCAGCCGCGGCGCCGGCGCCGACTCCGGCAGCGCGGCCATCACTTCAATCTCGCGCCGGTACAAGCCCGGGGAGCGCGGGTTGCGGGCGGTGTTGATCGCCTTGGCGAACACCCGTCGCCCGTCGTCGAGCACGAGCCGCGAGGCCAGGCCCGGCGAGAACCCGCCGACCTGCGTGAGGTCGCTCGCGACCGCGGCGCCCAGCGCGGACTCCGCCGCCGCGCGTACGGTCTCGGGCAGGTCGATCCAGCGCAGCCTCGTCGGCGCCATCGCCGCCACGTCTGCCACCGGGGCACCTCCTGTAGCGGTTGTCGGGGTCATCGTCTCTCGCCGCCCGGCCGGCTGGCCAGCCGACTCGGCCATGCCCGGCTCCGGGGTCCCTGCGGTCCTGCGCCAGCACCGAGACGTCGGAAGTCAGCCAGTGTTCAGGGTGCTGGCGGCTCTGCGGATTGCCGGATTCGGGTGGTGGTTGCGCCGACGGCGATCCACATGTGGCCTTCCTGCTTCGGGGGCAGCTGGGGGGGAAGGTCGGTGAGGCGTCCGGCGAAGCGGTCCAGCTCTGCCACCAGGCTTCGGCTGGCGCCGTGTCGCGTCCAGTCGGTGACCAGCTGGCGCATCCGGGCCACGATCACGGCAGGTGAACCGGAGATCATGCGCTGGAGTTTCTCGACCTGATCGAGTGCTCGGGAGACCTCGCGCCGGTCGGCGAGATCCTCGGCCATGGCGGTGACGACGCCGACGAACTCGCCGAGCCGGTAGCCCACCTCGTCGCGGATGGGGTTGGCGCGGAGTTCGCGCGGTGTCGGCTGCTCGTGCGCGGCCAGCAGCGCGTGCGCGCGCTGCCGGTTGATGTGCAGGCGCTGCCCGGCCTCAGCGACCGACAGCCCCTCGGCCAGCAGCTGCGCGACACAGACGGCGCGGACGTGCTCCAGCGCTGGGGTGACGCCGCGCGCGACCTTCGCGACGGCCTCCCACCGTTCGACCGCATCGGGGATGCGCGCGAACAGGACGCCTTCGATCTGGTCGAGCGCGATGTCGGCTGGCTCGGTGCTCGCTCCGGTCAGCCGCCGGAACTCCGTCTCGGACATCAACTCCAGTTCGTCGGTCGTCAGCGACGTCAATGCCTCTGGTTCCGCGCCGCCGTCGGCCGCGCTCATGCTGACCGTCCGAACGACCCGGCCAGCCATTCCGCGAGCGTCGACTCGTACTGCCCGCGCACCGCTTCTGTCGCAGGCGACTGCTCGACGTAGCCGGTCAGGGCGTCGGAGCCAGCGCAGTCGCTGTCGAACGCTGTGCGCCATCCCCAGTGCAGTCCCGCCAGGAACGGGTACCGACGTCGGACCTCTGCCTCGGGTGTGCCGTCCGCCGCGTCCCACGGGCTGCTCCAGCCAAACGCGCGAACCACCATGCGCAGCTGGTCGTCGGTCATGGCAGCCAGTGGAACCGAACCCGGTTCGCCGATCTCGGCATAGACGGTGCCTGCTGGCCCTGAGCCTGCTGTGTTCACCTTGCTCTCCCCCTCATGCGGGAAAATTTGTCTACTACATGGTAGACAACTGACAGGCTTTGTCTACCGCTTGCTGGACAAACCGAGACGGGTGACAGCACGGTTCACTTTCAGTTCTGTGTTGCGGAAGCTGAAACGCAGTACTTATAGTGAAACTCATGACGGAGAATGACATGAGCAAGCGCGACATGATCGACGATCTGGTGGACATCGTGTACCCGCTGCCGGATTCGCCGGGGGCGGATGCGGACGAGCACGAGCGGGACGGCTACGGGGCGTGGCTGGACGAGGTGGTCGAGCAGCGCGAGCGGTTCGAGCAGAACCTGCGGATGGCCGAGCGGTTCGAGCGCATCGAGGACCCGCGGTACGACGCGCTGCTGGCCGAGATCGGCGCCGCCCGGCGGGAGAGGCTCGACGCCGAGGCGAGAATGCGGATGCTGGTCGCCTACGGCCGCGAGTTCATCAAGCCCCAGCCCTACCAGCTCAAAGACCTCGCCGCCGCGGCCGGGATGTCGATCTCCGGCACCCGCAGCTCCTACACCGTCGAGGACATCGCCGCCGTCGCCCGCCGCATCGGCCGCCAGCCCCGGTTCCGCGCCGAGGACACCAGCACCGACTGACCCGTTCCCGCCCGCAGCGTAAGGATCCCGGCCATGGCCACGACCTCCGCAAACCCCGACCAGCCGAACGCCCGCAAGGCGCAGGCCTGCCGCCTCGCCGCGCGGACCGGCATGGCCCGCTCCGCCGCCCTGCGCCACGTCCTCCGCGCTGCCGAGCGTTGGCAGCCTCGGCACCGGTGGGCACTGACCGACGACGTGCGGGCCTGGCTGTCCGGCGAGAGCTGGCGCGGCATCGGCTACGGCGACCTCTACGCCTGGCTCGACAACGAGGTGTCCCCGGACTTCGTCTGCGACCGGTGCGGCGAGCCCGGAAACGCTCGCGACACCGACTGCAGCATCTCGCTGATCGTCACCGCCTACGATCCCGACCTCTCCCCCGCCACCCGGCACCTGGCCACGAAGAAGTACCACGCCGCCTGCCGGCCGTCGTCGATCGCCTGGCAGGCTCCTCCGACCGTCTCCTCCGTACCGCAGCCCCTTTACCTGCCTTCCAGCCAGAAACCCTCGATGGCCGGCGAGTTCGCGCTCGAACCCCGCGCTCTGCTCGACACCGACCCCGACGACGACACCCGGCACGCGATGCTGCTGCTGACTGCCCACGTCGTGCGGGATCACGGCCAGGGCTCGTTCGCGTGGCTGACCGAACTCGAGCTTTACCTCAGCGGCGAAGGCGTCGGCCGCGTCCACGACCTCGAAGACGAAACCGACTGGACGTTGCGGATCGCCGCCGAACACGCCACCGAAGATCGACCGCCGTGGATCGCGATCCGGACCGCCCGCGACGCAGCCGACGGCACACCAGACCACTTGCTGCTGTGCCAACTCGACCTTCCCGAGGGCTGGGCCGAGACCGCCCGGCGCGACGGCTGTGTCGACCTCGTCGTCGGCCCGTGCACCCGCCACTGGGACCACGCCCCCGTGCCCGAGGACACAGTCGACGAGATCGCCGAACTTCTCAACGAGAACGACGAGCGGTGCGGATGCGCACACCTCACCGCCGACCACGCCGTCGATCTGGTCGAGTCCAGCGCGTTCCTCGTCGGCACCGTCCGCGTCGCCCAGGAGGCCCGCTGACATGGACGAGGACAACCCGGCAACGGCCCCCGCGTCCCTGAGGCGCTGCTCGGCGAGCCGGGAATGCGCTGGGCTCGACCTTAGTGCCTGCCCCTAATCGTCAGAGCCGTTGTGGTGTAGGGATTTCTGTGGCAATCGGTGTCGTTTGCGCTGGCGATGGCGGGGTGCTGGTTCTACGGTGTCGGCGGTGGGCCGGCGGAGTGCTGGAGGCGGGCGGTTGGTGCTAGTCACCGACCTGCCGGTGGTGCGCGCGGCCGAGCCGGTCTTCCGCGCGACCGCTCCTGCGAACGTGCCCGCCACGTAGTCCAGTGCTGTCTCGCGGCCGCGATCCGTCGCGAGGTCGAATCTCCCGCCGAGGCATCGGTTGCTGCTCCTGCGAGGACTCAGAACGCTGCGGGACCGGCGCTTGTCGGGACTGCGGTGCAGAAGTAGTCGCGTCCGGTCATCCACAGCGATTGCAGCATGTCCAGGGTCACCACGGGCACGCAGGACATGCTGACCTGGGATCCGAACGCGGTCGCCACGGCTGCGGCGGCAGCCTCGAAAGCCATCAGCTGCAGCTCGGCCGCGCCTTTACGCCCCTCTCCGGGAGCGGCGTAAAGGGCTGCGAGGTACAGGGCGGCTCGCTCGATCGGCACCTGACCCGTCCGCCAGGCGAACCGGTGGACCGCGAGCATCTCGTCCGGCTGCGGTTCAAGCCGGGTGATGACCGCGCCGATCGGCCACTCGGCGGCAGGCACCGCGTCGGCGATGAGCTGGCCGAGCTGTCGGAGGCCGACTGCGGGCCCGCAGCTCGCGCTGAACATCGTGGGGCAGATGTCCCACCGATCCCAGAAGTCCGCTGGCACTCTCGCCGCCATGCTCGCAGCCTACGCGCGCACCGGTGGGCTTTGTCGTCCCTGCGGCGCGGGCAGCACGGAAACAACACGATGCAGCGTGCATCGCACCTCAACCGCCCGGGTCGGTAAGTTTGAGCCACACGACATGGATTCGAGCGAACCGGCCTCGAGCCTGCTGCGCGGGGAGCCTAGATCAACGACGACGCGAACACCGGAGACGAACCCCGCCGCGCCTACACGAACTCCTACGGCGACTGCTACGACGAGCGAGCCTCCCAGCTCGCCGCAGCATTGCCCAAACGCGTCATCCACGGAGCGAACGACGGCGGCCGCACATTCGCCATCGCGCGGGTGAACGGCCGTGTGCTGCCCGCGGTGACGAGCGGCGGCGCCAACGACCCGCTCACGCACAGAGCGAAGGACCTCCTGCGCGAGCACGGCTACACCGACCGCCAGGCCGACTTTCTGAAATACCACGCGGAGATCAAAGTCGTTGCCCTCATGCGGATGAACCCCGCGATCGGCGACGTCGAGATCGCTATCAACAACACCCCGTGCGGAGTCGAAGAATTCGCGGACTTCACCACCGTGTGCACCAAAGCGCTCGACAGGCTCCTGCCCGCCGTCGGTTCGCAGAGTTTGACGATCTACGGCTCCTACCAGGACAATCGGCCATACACGAAGCGCTACGGGAGGCCCCGGTGACTATCACACCGCTCGACCTGGAGAACGCGCGGCGATACAACATCGCCAGCCGCGCCCAGCTCGCCGAGCTCGGCGCCGGCCTCGTGCCCTTCCTCGAGTCCGGCACCCACCGGAGCCTCCGCGGCGAGACGACCGGCACCCTCTGGACAGTGTGGCGCGGTCGGCCCGAAGACGGCGGCCCCTGCCTGCTGGTCGGGCTCCGCGGCGACCGCGGCACTCTCGCCTGGTACGAGGACGGCGAAAACAACCGATTCGTGCCAGTCGGCACCTTCCTCGGCGGCGAAGCGCGCGAATACTGGACCGGAGGCCAGCCAGTCGGGTGCACCGAAGGCGAGGAACTCGCAGTCATCTACGCGAGCCTCGCCCTCGGCGAGTTCATCGGCACCGGCGACCGCCCCACCGTCGTCCGCTGGCAACCCGCCTCCGCGATGCCCGATCACCGCCAGCCCGAGCCGATCGAGCAAGACGCGGCGTTCCTGGCCTGGCGGCAAGCCGCCGGGTAGCTGGCCGCAGCACCGGCACCTGCAGACCTCGAAGTGGCCGGCCGCGGAAGAAGGACCAGGCCGACCAGGCAGCCCAGAACGAGGACGAAGTCTGCCCTCGTGCAGAACGCACACACGCCGGGTGGGGAGCGATGCAGCCTGCATCGCTCACAACAGGCCGACCAGCTCCCGGGGAAGCGCTGCGCACTGCGTGGGTGTCAACCTCGCCGAGCCGGATGTGCCGTCAGCGCGCACCGCCGCCCAACCCCAGCCACCCCACCGGATACTCCATACGGGCTACTGTCAGACCTGCCATGTTGCGATCAGCGCATGTCACGCACACGATCCCTGTCGTGCCCGCATGGGTACAAGTGTTCGATTTCTGATGCGTGTCGCGCTGACTTCCCCTCGGCGTGCGGCGAGATGGAGAGCCGTGCGTGCCCGGGTTGTCCGGTCGGTCGACGTTCGCGGAACAGCTGCGCCGCCTGGCGGCCAAGCAGCCCCCGCCCCGCCGCCACGACGGGGACGCCTCGCCCTGGAGCCGCGAACCCCGGGGCCCCGCCGATGGCGCCGATCCCGCGCTCGGCCCGGACGGGCGCCGCGTGCCCTACGCCGAACTGCACTGCCGGTCCAACTTCAGCTTCCTCGACGGCGTCAGCCACCCCGAGGAACTCGTCGGCGAAGCCGTCCGGCTCGGCCTGGACGCGCTCGTGCTCGCCGACCGCGACGGCATGCACGGCGCGGTCCGCCTGGCCCAGGCCGCCCGCGCGCACGGCCTGCCCGTCGGCCACGGCGCCGAGCTGTCGCTGGACCTGCCCGGCGAGCAGGCCGGCGTGCCCGACCCCGCCGGAACCAGCCTGCTCGCGATCGCCCGCGACCTCACCGGCTACCGGCGGCTGTGCGGGGCGATCTCGCGCGCCGCGCTCGCCGGCGGCAAGAACGCTCCCGTCTACGACCTGGACGCGACCGTCGAGGACCTGCGCGGGCACGTGCTCGTCCCGACCGGCGGCCGCCGCGGCCACGTCCGCCGGGCACTGGTCGAGCGCGGCACCGCGGCCGCCGCCGACGCGCTGCGCGACCTGGTCGACTGGTTCGGGGCCGACCACGTCGTCGTCGAGCTCACCGACCACCAGCACCCGCTCGACTCCGAGCACAACGACGTCCTCGCCGGACTCGCCGCCGAGCACGGCCTGCCGGTCGCGGCCACGACCAACGCCCGCTACGCCGCCCCGGACCAAGCCCCGCACGCGAACCTGGTCGACGCGATCCGCGCGCACCGCACCCTCGACGACATGCAGCCCTGGCTCGGCCCCGGCACCGCGTTCCTGCGCTCCGGAGCCGAGATGCACGACATGTTCGCCCGCTACCCCGGCGCGGTCGCCACGTCCGCCCGCCTCGGCCGCGAGGTCGCGTTCGACCTGCGGCTGCTCGCTCCCGCGCTGCCCCCGTTCCCCGTCCCCGACGGATTCCCGGACGAAGCCGACTACCTGCGCCACCTCGCCTACGCCGGAGCCGCCGACCGCTACGGCCCCCGCGACCACAACCCCGACGCCTACGCGGTCATCGACCGCGAACTCGCCGTCATCGAAGAGCTGGGCTTTCCCGGCTATTTCCTGACCGTCTGGGACATCGTGCGCTTCGCCCGCGAATCCGGGATCCTCGCCCAGGGCCGGGGATCCGCCGCCACCTCCGCCGTCTGCTACGCCCTGCGGATCTCCAACGTGGACGCCGTGAAACACCAGCTGCTGTTCGAGCGGTTCCTCAACACCGAACGCCGCGAACCCCCCGACATCGACGTCTTTACCGAACTTGACCTCAGTCGCATCCGCCCAGTCCTCGAACTCGAACCCGGCAGCCGCGGCTGATAGGCGATCCGGCTCCATCCGTTACCTGGGTCGCGACACCAGGGCGGCCGCGGCCATTCCGGCTGTCATGCCGGTGACCGTCGCCGCGCTGAGGCCACCGCAATAGCCTTCGTGGTAGATATCGGACATATCTGCGCCTGCTGCGAACAGGCCGGGCACGACGTCCCCGCTGGAATCGAGCACCTCACCCCGGGATGTGGCGCGTATCCCGCCGTAGGTGTAGGTGACCGCGGGGGCCACGCGGGTGAGGAAAACGGCTCCGTCGCCAAGATCCCTGGCGGACCGGCTGTCCGCGAACTCGGCGAACCCCCAGGAACGCAGCACCCGCCCCGCATCCTCGGCGGACTCCGCGCGCGCGACTTGACCCCCACGGTCACGCGCGTAGGCCCACCTGTCGATGGCGAGGTCCACGGGCGCGGGTTCGGACTCGGCGCGCGCCTGAACCTTTGCCGACCACAACAGCACCCCGTCGCCGCCTCGGCCGGCGAGTGCGATCGTATTGCGTGGATCTCCGGCGGTCTCGTCGGTGAACCTGTGGCCAGCGCGATCCAGCAGCACGCTGTGCGTGCTGTGGTACAGCGCGAGAGCCCGGTAGTCATAGCCTGACAGCGGGGCGATCCCATGGGGGAAGAGGTGCCCGTAGAACCCCCGGTTCGCGAAGTTGACCTCGGCGCCGAGCGACCGGGCCAGTGTGATGCCACCTCCATCGGAGTATTGGTTGGCGCGGAGAACAGCGGCAGCGCCGGCCAGGTCGGCGCGTACGGCGGGATCGGCTTGCCGGCCACCAGTGGCGAACACGATCGCCTGCCCTTCGAGCAGATCGGCTCCCCCGTTCATCCTGATCCGGAATCCTGCACCGTCCCGGGTGATCTCGTCGACCGAGGCGGACGTGTATACCGCGCCACCCGCGCGCTGCACCTCCTGCGCCATACGCAGAAACGTCAGCGGCAGGTCGAACCGCCGCGCACGCCGGCTCCGGGTCTCCACAGGGTCGCCCAGCGCCGTCCCGAACCGGGCGAGGCAGCCGACGGCCGCGACGAAGCCTGCCACGACGGTCCCACCGTGCGACTGGAGCGGACCGGGGTCCTCGGCTCGGAGCACCTCGTTGTCTCGCACGGTCCAGACGGTGCCGTGGGACAGCGCCGCGGAACCGCCGATCACCGGAGCATGTTCCAGCACAGCTGTCACAGCGCCCGAACTGGTCGCAGCAGCCGCCGCGCACAGGCCGGCCATGCCACCGCCCAGCACAACAACATCGAAGCGACTCGAATTTTTAGGACCAACCATTGACCTATGCCCACTTTCCGTTGTCATGAGGTTGATTTTAAGGACCAACCATTTATACGATGGGTGTATCCGAACAAGAACAGCGCTGGTGAGGAGAAGCCCTTGACCAAGACCGACGCCCCCGCGGAGAACCCCGTCCGGGTCGATCGCGACGGTCACGTCGCGACGATCACGATCGACCGGCCGAAAGTCCGGAACGCGCTTGACCTCGACTCCGCCAGGCAGCTGACCGCCGCCGTCGACCAGATCGAGAACGACCCGGAGATCTGGGTCGGAATCGTCACGGGCGGCGGTTCCGTCGCGTTCAGTGCCGGTGCGGACCTCGGTGCCCGCCAGCGTGGGGAACCGCGAGCGGTCATCGAGCCCTTCGGCTTCGGCGGTTTCGTGCGCAAGCCACGGACGAAGCCCTTCATCGCCGCGGTCAACGGCTATGCCGTCGGTGGCGGGCTGGAGATCGCGTTGTCCTGCGAGCTCGTCGTCGCCGCGCCGAACGCCACGTTCTCGCTCCCGGAAGTCAAGCGCGGGCTCATTGGCGGCGGGGACTGTCTTCCCTTCGCCGCACGGGCGTTGCCGCCGGCCATCGCCGCGGACCTGGCGCTCACCGGGCGGCAAATCGGCGCCGAGGAAGCGGTTCAGCTCGGTTTGGTCAACGCCGTCGGGGCGGACGTGCTGTCGCTGGCGCACGAGTACGCGACCCGGATCTGCGACGGTGCCCCGCAGGCAGTCGCGGCGACGCTTTCCCTCCTGCGTAACCTCGTCACTCCCCCGCCCGCGGGTTACTACGCGCTCGCCGACGCGATCCAGGCCCGCCTCCTGACGACCGAGGATGCCGCCGAAGGCGCACTCGCGTTCAAGGAACGCCGTGCCCCCAAGTGGAGCGGCCGATAACCGCCATGCAGGTGAACCACAGGGTTGAAGGAGCCAAGGACGGCCCTGCCGTCGTCCTGCACACCTCATTGGGGTGCGCCCTCAGGATGTGGGACCCGCAGATCCGGGCCCTCACCGCGGCGGGGTTTCGGGTCGTCCGCTACGACTACCGGGGACATGGCAGCTCCCTTCCGGCTCCCGGACCGTACACATTGGACGATCTCGGCACGGATGTGCTCGAACTGATGGATTCCCTGGGCATCGCCGAAGCAGCGCACGTAGGCCTTTCCCTGGGCGGCATGGTCGCGATGTGGCTGGCGGAGCGCACGCACGCGCGGGTGACCGGACTCGTTCTGTGTGCGACCTCAGCGGCATTGGCGCCGGCCTCGGCGTGGAGTGAACGCGCGGCGAAGGTGCGCGCGGCCGGGTCCACGACGGAAATCGCCGATGCGTTTCTCCCCCGCTGGCTCGGGGCGGAATTCTCCGTGGCCCATCCCGATACCGTGAAATGGGTGCGCGACCAGATTCTCGAGACGTCACCGGAAGGTTTCGCAGGTGGGTGCGAAGCGATCGCCGGCATGGATCTGCTTTCGGGGCTGGACCGGATCGACGTGCCGACAGCGGTGGTCGTCGGCAAGCAGGACCCAGGAACGCCGCCCGAGCATTCGGAGCTCATCGCCGCGACGATCCCCGGCGCGACGCTTTCGCTCGTCGATCCGGGGGCGCACCTCGTCAACGTCGAACAGCCGGAGCCGGTCAGCGGGGCGATCCTGGGTTTGCTGACCCGGATCGCCCCCTGACCATGGCGACGAGGGTGCCGTCACCGTGCGAGCGCGCCCTCGTCGCCGCCGGACAACTCATCCAGGACCTCCTGGGTATGCTGGCCCAGCAGCGGTGGTGCGGTGACCTCCGGCCGCGGTGAAGAACTCATCGCAACCGGCCAGGCCAGCAGGACCACCTGACCTCGCGTCGGATGTTCGACCTCGGCGAGGAATCCGCTGGCGAACATCGATTCGTCGGCCAGCAGATCCCCGGTGTCGAGCACGGGACCGGCCGGAACCCCGATCTCGTTGAGTCTGTCGGAAGCATCGTGCTTGGTGTGCCGCATCGTCCAGGCGGAGACGATCTCGTCGACCTCGGCGCGGTGCTGATAGCGCGAAAGCGGAGTGGCGAAACGCGGATCGTTCAACAGGTCCGTGCGGCCCATCGCGTCGAGGACCGCCGCCCACTGACGGTTCCCGCTCACCGGATCGCGCGGGGTGAACAAGGTTACGTAGTCGTTCGGACCGCCGCCCTTGCACGGGTACATGCCGACCGGCGCGGCCGACCCGGTCGGTGAGCCATTTCCCGCCCGCCGTGCCGGCTGTCCCTCCACCTGGTGGCGCGCGATCGGCACCCGGCAGAAGTTCAGGAGCGCTTCCTGCATCGCGACGTCCACGCGCTGTCCCCGCCCGGTGTTGTGGCGTTGCAGCAGAGCACCGCAGATCGCGATGGCCAGGTGCAGTCCAGAGCCCGTGTCCGCGAAGGTCGGGCCGGGCTTCATCGGCGGTCCGTCGGCGTCACCGGTGAACGACACCGAACCGCCCATCGACTGCGCGATGGCGTCAAAGCACAGCGAGTCGCGGTATCGGCTGTGTGGCCCGAATCCCTTGATCGACGCGTAGACCATCCTGGGGTTGAGCTCGTGCACCCGGTCGTAGCCGAACCCCAGCCGTTCGATGGTGCCCGGACCGAAGTTCTCGATCAGCACGTCGCAGCGCTCGATCAACCGTTCCAGGGCCTGCCGTCCGTCTGCGGACTTGAGATCGAGAGTGACCGACCGCTTGTTGGTGTTGAGAACGAGGAAGTAGATCGAGTCCGCGTCGGGCGTGTCCGCGGCGACGACCCGCGACGAGTCGCCGGCCGGGCTCTCGATTTTGATCACGTCGGCGCCCATGAACGCGAGCGAGAGCGCGGCGATCGAACCGGACTCCCACTGGGACAGGTCCAGTACCTTGATTCCGGACAGTGCTTGTTCTCCGGTCATAGTTCTCCTCCGGCCATCGCGGGCAGCGTTCGATGCCAGTCCGTCACGGACTGGTACGCGTCTGCCGCGGTCAGAACGTCCTTGTCGCGAAAGGGTTCGCCGATGATCTGCATCGCCAGCGGCACACCTGATACGGACAACCCGATCGGTACTGAGACCGCAGGATTGCCCAGCATGTTCCAGTAGGCCGTGTAAAGCGGAAAGGCGAGATCCATCGCGCCGTTCGCGTAGTGCATGTCGGCGATCAACGGTGCACCACGGCCGGCCGTCGGGGTGACGATGAGGTCGACCTCACGGAAGACTCCCGCCATCGCACTTCCCGCCATTCGGCGCACCCGCTGAGCGTCGATGTAGTCCCCGGCGGACAGCGACGCGCCGGTACTCACCCTCAACCGGGTGCTGAGCGAATAGGAATCCCAGTGTTCCCGGAGAGCGTCCTGGTGGTATCCGAACGCCTCGGCGAGCAGGATCACCTTGGCGGCAGCCGAAACTTCCGTATACCAGGGAAGCTCCACGGGCACGATTTCGGCTCCGAGATCTTCGAGACTGCGCATCGCCTGGTCGACCGCCCCGTCGAGCGCGCTGTCCCGCCGTGCGGTTCCGTACCGGTCCAATGGGTCGAGCCCGATACGGACGCCGTCCAGCCGTCCCGTGCGCGAGATCTCGCCGTGCCAACGGGGCGAGCGCACGGAATCGACGTCCGCCCCGTCGTGACCGGCCAGCACGTCCAGCATCAGGTCGCAGTCTCGCGCGCTCCGGGCAAGTGGGCCGACGTGGTCCAGAGTTCGCGCAAGCGGGATGCATCCGGTGCGCGGGACCAGCCCGAAGGTCGGTTTCAGCCCGGTGACGCCGCAGAACGCGGCCGGCATGCGAATGCTGGCCGCGGTGTCCGTACCGAGCGCACCCAGCACGGCCCCGACGGACACGGCACTACCCGACCCCGAACTGGATCCGCCGGCCCACCGAGCCGGCTCCCACGGATTCCGCGGCATCGGGAAGGACGACGCGGGATCTGGCATCCCGACTGCATATTCCATTGTGGACAGTTTCCCGAGCACGATCGCTCCCGCTGACCGCAGCCGCTGCACAGCCGTAGCGTCGGCCAGCCTTCCGCTCGCACCGTTCGGATCAGGGACAAGGCTCTGGGCCGTTGTCGGTCCGTCTTCGGTGGTGAGGATGTCCTTCACCCCGACCGGAATCCCGTGCAGGCTCCCGACCGCAACACCCGCGCTCCTTGCCCTGTCTGCCTTCTTGGCAGCGCGGAGCGCCTTCTCGTCGAAGCGGGTCACGAACGCACCGAGTTTTCCGTCAACGGCGTCCGCGGTCGCGAGCGCCGCTTCGACGAGCTCGACGCTTGAAACCAGACCGGATTCCAGCGCGGCAAGAGCATCCACTATGGACTTGAACTCCATCATCGATACACATCCGGATTCGCTTGCAGCGCTTCACGAATGTGCCCGATGCCGGCCAGGGTGTCGCGGTAGGACTCGACGGCCAGCTCCAGCTCCTCTGCCGGTGGTGCGATGTCGTACCTGAGCAGCGCCTCGCGGACGTGGTCCTCCAGAGTGGAATCCATCATCAACCCTCAGGCGGCTGGTAGCCCGCCAGCAGGCTCGGGGTGATGAACGGCTGGGACACCATCTTCAGCCCGCCCTGCACCGTGCTGTCGGGCCTCGTGATGTTGTAGGCCCGCGCCGCGGGTTTGCCCGGATGCGAGAAGTCGAGGTCGGGCAGGAGCCCGGTGACCTTCAGATCCGAGATGGACCGATACGCCTTCTCCAGCCCCGCACGGGTGAGCTGATCACACGACTTCGCGATGATATCGGTGTACACCTTGGCCTGGCTCCAGCCGTTAACGAGCCCGGCATCCGCCTCCACGCCACCCGGATCCGCCTGGTATGCGGCCCGGAGCTCGTTGATCGCCGCATTGTCCGCGGAATACGGAGACCACCCAAGTGGGACGTACAGATGCTGCTGCAACGCGGACGCGGCCCCGGTCGTCATCAGCTGCGAGACGAAACCGGCGGTGCCCGTCAGGATCGGGACGTTGAGCCCCGCCGAAGTGGCGGCGGTGGCGATGGCCGCGGTCTGGGTCGGCAATCCCTCGGCGGCGATCACCTTGACCCCGGCGTCCTTGAAACGCTGGATCTGACTGGTCATGTCGCTGCTGGTCGGCGCGACTTCGACCTTCTGCACGGTCAGCCCGAGCTGCTGGGCGGCGTAGTCGACACCCGGCACCTGGGACACGCCCAAGCCCTGGATGTAGATCTCGCCGACCGCGTCGCCCTTGTGCAGCAACCCGTTCTCGTTCAGGTATCCCAGTCCCGCGACCATGTCCATATCGGACGTAGACGGCACCGTGATGAACGAGTTGTTCGCCAGCAGGCTGTAGTCCCACGCCAGTGTCGTGGTCAGCACTTGGTCGCTCTTGAACCTCGAGGACAGCGAGGACAGCACCGGCGTCCCCAGGGTCGAGACGTACCCGAGGACGTCCGGTTCGGACTCCCGGTACAGGCTCAGCGCCTTCTGCGGGTCGTACTGGTGGTCCTGCGCGGTCAGCTTGACCTGCCGGCCGCACACGCCACCGTTCTTGTTGAGCTGGTTGATGTACAGCTCGGCACCGTGGTAGTTGACCTTCCCGGAAGCGCTGGCCGGACCGGAGAGGTCGGTCAGATATCCCAGCGTGATGCTGTCCTTGGTCACGCCGGGGCCCGCGGTCTCCGCCGACGACTTGTCGATCGTGCTGCAACCGGCAGACAGCAGGGCAACCGCCAGACCGGCGGCCGCGACGGATCTCGTCCTGTTCATGTGCTCCTCATCTCCTTTGATGGTGGAATCACATCGGGGTGAATTGTCAGACCGTTCCGTCCGCGCGCAGCGGGGCAACGGATTCGGGTGTCATGCCCAGCACTTCGGACAGGACGTCGTCGGTGTGCTCGCCCAGCAGCGGCGGCGAAGTGATCACCGGGCTCGGCGACGCACTCATCCGGACCGGCCAGCCGGGCAGGACGACCGGACCACGCACCGGGTGTTCGACGACGTTGAGCATCCCGCTGTCGTAGAAGGCCGCGTCGTCGATCAGGTCGCCGCTGTCCAGAACCGCGCCGGCCGGAACGCCCGCCTTGTTCAGAAACTCCATGGCCTCACGCTTTTCGTGCTGAACCGTCCATTCCCCGAGGATTCGGTCGACGTCCTCCCGGTTCGCGAAGCGCTTCTCCGGGGTGGCGAACCTCGCGTCGTCGTAGAGATCGGTCCGTTCGATGGTGTCCAGCAGCCGCCGCCATTGCTGGTTGCCGCTGATCTCGTCGCGGGCGGTGTAGATGAACAGATAGTCGTTGGGCCCCCCGCCCAGGCACGGGTAGAGCCCGGACGGCGCCGAGGTGCTGCTGGGTGAGCCGTTGCCGACTCGTTCGGCCGGCTTGCCGGTCATCTGGTGGCGGCCGTAAGTCATGCGGCAGAAGTTCATGACCGCGTCCTGCATGGCCACTTCGATCTGCTGCCCCTGCCCGGTGACCTGCCGCTGGTAAAGGGCCGCGCACACACCGACCGCCAGATGCAGGCCGGCCCCGGTGTCGGCGAAGGTCGGACCGGGCTTGAGCGGCGGGCCGCCCGGCTCACCCGTGAACGCGACCGCGCCGCCGACCGACTGCGCGATGGCGTCGAAGGACCTGAAGTCGCGGTAGGGACTGAACTTCGAGAATCCTTTGACAGAAGCGAAAATGATCCTGGGGTTGAGCTCACGAAGGCGGTCGTAGCCGAAGCCGAGCCGCTCGATCGTGCCCGGGGCGAAGTTCTCGACGAACACGTCGGCCTGCTTGACCAGCTCGGCCAGCAACTCCTTGCCGCGTTCGGTCCGCAGGTTCAACGTCACCGAACGCTTGTTGGAGTTGAGCACCAGGAAGAACAACGAGTCAACGTCGGCACTGTCGGCCGAAGCGATCCGGGCGGAGTCACCGACACCCGGCCGTTCGACCTTGATCACGTCCGCGCCGAGGAAGGCGAGCGACTGCACGCACATCGACCCGGCCTCCCACTGCGTGAGATCGAGGACACGCACGCCGTCGAGGGCGCGGGCGGTTTCGGTGGTCACTCATTCCTCCCCGAGAAGAATCACTTCGGCCGGGCAGAGCCGTGCTGCCAGCCTGGTCGCGTTGTGCTGGTCGGGCGGCGGGTTCTCGTCGAGCAGCTCGACGATCCCGTCCTCGTCGCGCTGGTCGAAGACCTGAGGCGCGTTGAGCACGCACTGCCCCGCGGCGATGCACCGCTTGTCGTCGATCTTCACGTGCATGGGTGGTCTCCTGACTTGCTGGAGTGGTTGGGAATTCCGGGCAGGCTCACCAGGTCAGCGGGAGCTCGTAGACGCCGTACACGAACATGTCGTGCCGGAATCGCAGCTCCTCGAAGGGGACCGCGAGCCGCAGGCCGGGAATCCTGGTGAACAGCGTGCGCAGCACGATCTGCAGCTCGGCGCGGGCGAGAACCTGGCCGAGGCACTGATGAATGCCGTAACCGAACGCGACGTGCGGTCCGGCGTCCCGGGTGACGTCGAACCGGTCCGGGTCCGGGAAGAGGTTTTCGTCGCGGTTGGCCGACGGGATCGCGCAGATGACGCCTTCACCCTTGCCCACCAGGTGCCCGTTGACGTCGATGTCCTCCAGCGCGACACGTCGGGCCCCGGTGTGTAGAACACTGGAGTAGCGCAGCAGCTCCTCCACCGCGCCGCGGATCAGGCCCGGATCGTGGCTGATCGCCGCGAGCTGATCCGGATGCTGAAGCATGGTCAGCACCCCGAGAGCTGTCATGTTCTGGGTCGTCTGGTGGCCGGCACTGAGCAGCAGCCGGGTGATGTTGAGCATCGCGCCACGATCGAGATGACCGGGCTCGAGCTGTTCCTTGACCAGGCGGCTCAAAATGTCGTTCTGCGGCTCGCGCTGCTTGCGGGAGATCAGGTCGTCGAGGTAGGCCATCAGCTCCTTCAGCGAAGCACGGACCTCGTCCGGTGTGGACTTCGAGCCGAACTGCGTCCGCGTCGCCCGGTGGAAGACATCGTGATCCTCGTACGGCACGCCGAGCATGTGAGTGATCACCTCAGTCGGCAACGGCTGCGCGAACTGCTCGACGAACTCCATCGGCCGCGGACCTTCGAGCATCTGGTCGATCAGCTTGTCGACGATTCCCTGGATGAAGGGCCGGAGAGCCTCGACTTGCTTGACGGTGAACTCGCGCGTGACCATCCGGCGCAACCGGTCGTGTTCGGGCGCGTCCAGCCGGAGGAACGACTTGTCAGCCTTGTCGGCGACCATGCGCCCTTCGAAGACGTGGGGATAGCCCTCGCGCAACGGCTCCGCGCTGAACTGCGGATGCCCGAGCACCACGCGCATGTCGTCGTAACGCGTGAGCAGCCACGGTGCCGTGCCATCCCAAAGCCGGACACGCGTGAACGGATCTGACTTGCGCAACTCGGCGTAGGCCGGTGGCGGGTCGAACGGGCAGGTCCGGCTCATCGGGTAGTGCAGTTCGACGTCGGTCATCGATCCTCCTCCATGGTGGTTCGTCATGCGGACACCCGCGCTGCCAGCCGACGCATGCCGGCCAGCCACCGTTCACGGTTGCCTGCGCGCCGCTGCTCGTACGAAGCGACTTCCGGGTGCGGCAGAATCAGGAAAGTGCCCGCAGCCAACGCTTCGAAAGTCTTGGCCGCCACCGCATCCGGCTCGAGGTAGTCGGTACCGAACCCGGTCCGGCCGTCACGGCGAGCACTGTTCATCGCGGTCTTGACACCCTGTGGCGCCAGGCACGACACGCCGATGCCATCGTCGTCGTGCCGGATCGACAACCACTCGGCAAGGGCGACGGCCGCGTGCTTCGTCACCGCGTAGGGCGCCGATTCGACGTCGCTGAGCAAGCCCGCGGCGGACGCCGTCACCAGCAAAGTGCCCCGGCCGCGCGCCACCATGCGCGGGACGACATATCGCGCCGCGTGCACGTGGGCACGCACATGCACGCCTACCGAAATCTCCCAGTCCGCTGGCTGCCCCAACCCCTCCCCGCGGTGCACCCCGGCGTTCGAGCACCACAGGTCGATGGGTCCGATCTCCTCCTCGACGTGTTCGACGATTCCGGCAATGGCCGCCCCGTCCGTGACGTCCGCGGCGAAGACCGCCGTGGCGGCACGAGTCAACCGGTCGGCCGTGGCCCGGGCTTCGCCCTCGTCCCGGTCGACGACGACCACGGCACGGGCGCCCTCGGCACCAGCGTGCACGGCGAGCGCGCGGCCGATCCCGCTGCCACCGCCGGTCACCACGACCACGCTGTCAGCAGGGCTGAATGAATGAGGCACGAGCTTTCCTTCCCCGCGGAACCGTTTCATCAATGGTTCAACCTTTAAAATTACTTGTCAAGACCTACAGTCCAGCAAAGTGGCTCAAGGTTGGACCTTTAAAATCACAGAGTCGTCCGGCCAAGAGGAACACGTGGACGACCGGCCGCTCAGAGTCCCAGCGACTTGGCGATGATCAGCTTCATGACCTCACTCGTGCCGCCGTAGATGCGCGCGACCCTGATGTCGGCATAAAGCCGGGCGATCGGGTATTCGGTGATATAGCCATAACCGCCGTGCAGCTGCAGGCATTGGTCGATGACCGCGCCTGCCTGCTCGGTGCAGAACAGTTTCGCCTTCGCCGCGTCGGTGGGCGCCAGGTCCCCGGCATCGAACAGTTCGAGTGCGCGATCGGTCATCGTGACCATGGCCTCGACGGTCGCGGCACTTGCCGCGAGAGAAAACTTGGTGTTCTGGAAGCTTGACAGGTGCTTCCCGAACACGGTGCGCCCGGAGACATACTCGACCGTCTGTCTCACCGCGGCCTGGGCCGCGGCGCTCGCGGTCAGTGCGATCGACAGTCTTTCCTGCGCGAGATTGTGACTCAGGTACTCGAACGCGCGCCCTTCGTCCCCCAGTAGGTTGTCTACCGGCACGACTACGTCATCGAAGGCGAGCTCCACGAGATCGTTGGCGTGCAGGCCGATCTTCTCCAGCCGGCGACCGACCGAAAAACCCGGTGTGGTCGTGTCGACGGCAAGGATCGACAAGCCGGCCCGGCGGTTGTCCGGATCGCGCGGCGCCGTCCGGCACACGACGAGCACCAGGTCGGCGACGCTACCGCCGCTGATGAATGTCTTGGCGCCATTGAGAACGTAGTGCGACCCATCGCCGGCGAGGCGCGCCGTCGTAGAGATGTTGGCGAGATCGGATCCGGTGCCCGGTTCGGTCATGGCGATGGCGAGGAGCGTCTCACCGGAAGCCACTCCCGGCAGCCATCGCGCCTTTTGCTCCGGGGAGGCGAAGGCTGTCAGATACGCGAGGATCAGCGTCGAATGTGGAATCGCGCAACCGAAACCGACGCCGGCGGCGGCGATTTCCTCCATGAGCACAGCCGCATACGCGTAGCTAGTCGCGCCGCCGCCGCCGTACTCCTCCGGGACCCAGAGCCCCAGGATTCCCAGTTCGCCGAGCCTCCGGTAGAAATCCCGGGGCGGATGTCCCTGCTGCTCCCACTCGTGGAAATCCGGAACAACCTCGCGCTTGATGAAATCGCGGACGCTCGCGCGGAATTCTTCGTGGGTATCAGTCAGCGTATGGCGTTTCACGAGTTCACCTCCTCGACCCTGCGGCGGCGCAGTGTGCCGGCGATTTTCGTACTGATCGGCGTCGACCGGACCAGCAATACGACGATCAGGACGATGCCGAAGACATACTGCGACAGCGTGCCGGGATCGAGACCGCCGGACTGTCCTGGCTGAGTGAGGAACGGAATCGCCGACGAATACTCGGAGAGAATGAGCGGCAGGCCCGTGACGACCAGCGCACCGAAAAGCGAGCCCACTGCCGAACCGGTTCCGCCGAGCACCACCATCGCCAGATACAGCACCGACAACGTGAACCCGAAATTCTCGGGAACGATGTGTTCGTAGATCAGCGCCAGCAAAACCCCGGTCACCCCTGCCGCCAGTGACGACACCACGAAGGCGAGGCTGCGGTAGGTCTGCACGTGGATCCCGGCGCTCGCGGCCGCGGCCGGGCTGTCCCGGACCGCCTTGAGCGCCCGGCCCGCCCGGGTTCGCTCCATCCTCCGCATGAACCAGAAGCACAACCCGAGCACCACAGCGACCAGGAACCACAGGGCTTGTTCCGTGCCGAACGGGGTGCCGAATACGGCGACCGTCGGATCGTCGACCGAGAAGCGCAGCCCGCCGATGCTCAGCGGTGCGGTGTCGAGACCGTACGCGCCGCCCAGCGAATTGGCGTTGCGCAACAAGTCGGTACCGAACACGGCGAGCGACAACGTGGCAAGGCCGAGATAGATTCCGCGAAGCCGGGCGGCGATCGGACTAAACAGCAAACCGACGAGCCCCGCCAACAGGATCGCGCACAACGCCGCGACAGCGGATGGCAGACCCACACTGCTCACCGTCGCCCCGGAAACTCCCGGGCCGAGCTTCGCGTACCCATAGGCACCGATACCGATGAAAAACGCATGCGCCAGCGACAGTTGACCACTGACGCCGACGAGGAAACGCAGACCGAGCGCTCCCACGCCGGCAGCACCGCTGAGCAGTAGTAGCTGCAGCCAGAAAGACCCGAGCAGGAACGGGGCGACCACAACCAGCGCGGCGAGCAGAGCGCCGAGCAGCAGAGCACGTGGCCGACGCCACGATTTGCCGTCGCGCTGTGCCGATTTCGGCGCGGCAACCTGGACCGGAGTGGATTCGGGAATCCGTACGTTGATGTTCGTCATCGTTGTCCCCTAGATCCGGTAGAGGGGCTTCTTGCCGAAGAGCCCGGTCGGACGGATGAGCAAGACGACCACCATCACCAGCCAGGGCACCGCGGTGTCGAACCCGGCGAGGAAGGTGAGCGCGTGCTGGTAGTCGACGACCAGTGATTGCGCGATCCCGACGAGCAGGCCTCCCACGACGGCTCCACCGATCGAGTCGAGGCCACCGATCACGACCGCTGGGAACGCCAGCAACGCGATGTCCGAGGTCCCGGCCACCAGTCCGACGCTGGGATAGGCGGTGATGAACAGGCCGGCGACGGCCGCCATCGCGCCACCCAGTAGCCAGGCGCTCAACGCCACACGCGGAATCCGCGCGCCCATCAAGCTCGCCGTTTTCTTGTCTTCCGCCACGGCCCGCGAAACCAGGCCGAACATCGTGTAGCGGTTCGCGAGCGTGACCGCGGCGATGATGATCGCCGCGACGGCAAGGGCGCACAGCCGGGAGACCGCGATCCGGATCCCGCCGAGGTCGACCACACCGCTGGCCCACGGGGCGTGCACGGAAAGCACGTCCGGACCGATCTGCTGAGTGAGCGCGGCGGCCATCGCGACATTGGCGGCGATCGTGATCGTGGCCGCGATGTCCGGTGGCGCAAGCCGGACGGGATGCAGGAAAAGCAGATGCAGCAGGCCCGCCGAGACCGCGGCGGACACGATGCCAATCACAACGGCAAGACCGAAACCGGTCACGTCCTGCACCTTCGCCATGACGTACACACCGAAGACCAGCAAGGAGCCGTGCGCGAAGCTGATGACGTTGGTGGAGCGGTAGATGACCACGAAGCCCATCCCGATCACGCCAAAAATCAGCCCGAGCGAGGCGCCGTTGATCAGGTTCCCAAGGAAGTCCATGTCTAGTTCCCGCCCGTCGTGGTCGCCAGTTCGTCGTCGGCCGGGCCGGTGCCGAGGTAGGCCTCGATGACCGCCGGGTGTGCACGGATCTCTTCCGCCGAACCGCAGGCGATGACCTTGCCGAAGTCGATGACGGTGACCTCGTCGGCCAGGCCCAGTGCGAATTCGACGTCATGCTCGATGAGCAGGATGGTCAGGCCGGTGGCGTCGTGCACCTGTGCGAGGACCTCCTGCATGGCCGCGACCTCGTCCGCCGTCATGCCCGCCACCGGTTCGTCCAGCAGGAGCAACCCGGGAGACGAAGCGAGTGCGCGGGCGATCTCCACCCGTTTCCGCACCCCGTAAGGAAGACGCCCGCACGGTTCGGCCACGAAATCGGCCAGGCCGACCAGTTCGGCCATGGCACGGGCATGTTCGCGGGACCGTCGTTCGCTGCGCGCGGCACCAGCCCAGCCGACACACGCTCGCAGCACCCCCGGAGACTCGTTCAGGTGGCATCCAAGCTGGATGTTGTCCAAAACGGACTCGCCGGCCGACAGTTCGAGGTTTTGGAAGGTGCGTGCGACGCCAAGCCTGGCGATCTGGTGCGGTCGCCTGCCGGTCAGCACATGCCCGCCGTAGCGAATTTCGCCCTCGGCCGGTGTGTAGAAGCCGGAAACGAGGTTGAACAAGGTCGATTTGCCCGCCCCGTTCGGGCCCAGCACGGTGTGTATCTTGCCGGGCTGCGCCGTCAGCGAGACGTGATCGACTGCCAGTACACCCGCGAACCCAACGACGGCGTCCCGGACTTCGAGCAGCTCACCGCGTCGTTGCGCGGGTACGGCCGCGGTCATGCGCTCGCCCCGCTCACGGCAGCCTGCGCCGCACCGAAGTAGGCACGGTGCAGCGCGTCGTCGGTCCGTAGTTCGTCCGCGGTCCCGGTGAAAACAGCTTCCCCGGTCCGCAGCACGATGACCCGTTCCGCGAGACGGAGCGCCATCGAGGCATTCTGCTCGACCAGCAGGATAGCCATTCCCTGTTCGGCTATCCTGCCGATGACGTCCGCGACCTGGGCGATCATCGTCGGCGCAAGCCCGAGCGAAGGCTCGTCGAGCAGCAGCAACCGGGGCCCGCTCATCAGCCCGCGACCGATCGCCAGCATCTGCTGTTCTCCCCCGGACAGCAGCACCGCGCGCTGCTGCCGCTTGCGCTCGAGCACAGGGAACGTGCTGTAGAGCTCGGCGATCCGTTTCCGGCGCGACCTGCGCCCGGCGCCGCGCAGACCACCGATCAGCAGGTTCTCCTCGACGGTCATGCCCGCGAAGATCCGTCGTCCCTCCGGGACGAGACGCACACCGGCTTCGACGATCCGGGCCGGACTCCAGCTGTCCGTCCGCAGACCGTCGAAGGCGACGTGGCCGCTGCGCACCATCCCTCCGTGCAACGGAAGAGTTCCGCAGATCGCTCGCAGCAAAGTGGACTTGCCAGCCCCGTTGCTGCCCAGCAACGAAACGACGGTGCCTTCGGGGACGCTGAGGCTCACGCCGCGCAGAGCGGTCGTTCCCCGGCCGTAGCCGACACCGAGGTTCGCCACGTCGAGCAGCGCGTCAGTGATTGGCACGATAGGACTCCCTTGTCACTACGCAATGCGCGCACGCCGCGCATCGGCCAATACGAGGCCCATGGTTGGGCCATTGAACTATTTTTAGATTTTCAAGACCATGATGGCAATATCGTTGGGATTAAACGTTGATTTAAGGCCCAACTAATAGACAACAGGGTGTCATTACCTGGTTACCGGAAGGGCTGTCGCCAGCGCTCGCGCGCCGCGTGCCACGTCGAGCACCTCGCTCGCGTCCGCGGGCAGGCCATCGCCACGCCAGGCGACCGAGCCGTCCGGCCGGACGAGTACGTAAGCCGCGGCGTACAAGGCGGCCGCCTCGGCACTGTCAACCGCCAGGACACGCAACGGCACGCCGAGCTGGTCCGCAGCCGCCACGATGCCGTCCGTACCCGCCGTACCGGCAAAACTCACGAGCACGAACTCGCGGCCGTACTCGTCGAGGGTGCTGTACCCCTCGCCCAACCACACGTGCGGTGCGCGCGAACCAGGCCTCGCGGTCTGTGTGTAGCTTGATACGGTCATCTCCGGGGCAGGCGTCCCGTCCGGCACCACGACCGGTGAGCCTTCGTAGGCGTAGCCGAGGTGGATACCGATGCTGAACCATTCGCGCTTCATCATCTCGGTGTAGTGATCGCCATACTCGCGCCGTGCACGTTCGGCGGTCTCACCCTCGCCGTTGAAGATCAAGAGATCCGGTGTGGCGATGCGAGGGGAGAGCATGCGCTCAAGGTTCCCGCCGGCCTCGTTCACGTTGCGGATCGCGACCGGGCGCTGTTCGATCTCGTAGCTGTCGAGCAGCGCGGGGCCACCCCAGCCCTGCACGACCGCGGCGAGCTTCCACGACAGGTTCACCGCGTCCAGCACGCCCGTGTTCATCCCGAAACCACCGGTGGGCGATGTGAGGTGTGCCGCGTCGCCCGCGATGAACACCCGGCCGTCGCGGTAGCGGTCAGCCACCAGCTGGCGGCGCACCCAGGGCAGGATCGAGAGCACCTCGAAGTCGAAGTTCTTCCCCAATGCCCGCACGATCGCGGCCCGAAGGTCGGCTTCGGTCGCCTCTTTCTGCGTGTCGTCACCGATCAGCGAGAACCGCCACTGGTCCCGTCCGTTGATCGCGACAAGAGTCGCCCAGGTTCCTTCCGGACCGATGAAGATGTAGCGGTACGCCGGTTCGAGATGGTGCAGTTGTTCGAAGCCGTCGCACCGGAAGATCGCATTGGTGGTGTAACTGAGCACACCCTTGCCGGACATCTCGATACCGAGCTCCGAACGGACCTGGCTCTCACTGCCGTCGCATCCCACGAGGTACTGGGCGTGCACAGTCGTTTCTTCGCCGGTAGCAGCAGATCGCAGGGTCGCGACCACCTTGTCACCCTCATCCCGGAAGGACACGAGTTCGGTGTTGTACTGGATCTCGGTGCGCTCGCTGCGACGAGCGAAGCGGGTGAGCACCGGGTCGAAGAAGTTCTGAGGGCAGCGCTCACGCTTCTGGGGACTCTGCGGGGGCAGTGCCTCGTCCTGCGGTGCCCGGAACGGTTCACGGCCGAACTCGTAGCCGTTGAGATTGGTGACCCAAGCGCAGTCCTGCGGATAGGCGCGGTTGTACCCGGCCGTCTCCACCCAATCGACAATCCCCCACCGACGGCAGAACTCCATGGTCCGGACGCCGACCATGTCCATTTTGGGCTGGCTGATCCGGCCCGATCGCTTCTCCACCAGCAGCGAGGACACTCCCCGCCACCCGAGATCGCCCGCCAACGCGAGCCCGACCGGCCCCGCCCCGGCGATCAGAACAGGTACCTCGACGACCTGGTCGGTCATTACCTCACCTCAACAGTGTTCTCGTCGGAAACAGCGCTGTAGCGTTGTTCGGCCTCGTCGAAGGCCGGTTTTCGGACCATGCGCTGGCGTTCGGCCCACGGCGCGATCCGTTCGCCCAGGTCCGCGATCGACCCGGTCCGCCGCACGTCGGCGAGCACGCTCTGCATCCCCTTGACCGCTGCCTGCAACGCGATGTTCGCGAAGAGCACGATGGCGAATTCGGACAGCTCATCGGCCGAGCGGAGCGGTGTTTTGCCGCCCTCGACGAGATTGGCGATGTGGGGTCCGGGAACCTTCGAAGGCACAGTGCGCAGTTCGTCCAGGGACTGCGGGGCCTCGACGAACAGCACGTCGGCACCCGCCTCGCGGTACGCGGCCGCCCGTTCCAGCGCACTGTCGAATCCTTCGACGACGCGGGCGTCTGTCCGGGCGATGATGCAGACCGACTCGTCGACGCGGGCGTCGACCGCGGCGTGGATCTTCTGCACCATCTCGCCGGCCGGGATGACCCGCTTGCCCGCGAAGTGTCCGCACTTCTTCGGGCTCACCTGGTCCTCGAGCTGAATCGCCGCGGCGCCGGCCTTTTCCAGAGTGCGCACCGTGCGCGCGACGTTGAGCGGATTCCCGAATCCAGTGTCGGCGTCCACGATCAACGGCAGGCCGACCGCATCGGCCATCGCCTCGACGTGCTGCCGCACTTCGGACAGCGTCACCAGGCCGATGTCCGGCGCGCCGAGGAACGTGTTCGCGATCCCGGCTCCGGTCACGTAGACGGCGTCGAAACCTGCCTCCTCGATGACACGCGCCGTAAGGGCGTTCGCGGCACCGGGCACGACCAACTGAGGGCCGCTTTCCAAACGTCGCCGGAGAATTGCCGCCGTAGCACCCACGTCATCACCTCGTCGGGATCGTTGTCGAACGCGAGCCGGACCCGGCCGCGACACCGCCAGACGATAAGGTCCAACCAATGACCTGTCAAACAGGCCAATGTGTTGACACTGGGCGAAATACCGCGTAGATCTACCTAAGGTTCAACCATTTATTGGCGAGGAGTAGGCATGACCAAACCAGTCGGCGCGGACGCGGCCGGTCCGGACCCCGCGTACCTGGCATCCCTGGAAGCGCTCAACGTTCGCGTCCAGACCCCGGGCGATCGTCCGCTGTTCACCCCGACGCCGTCCTCCCCCATGCGGCCGGTGCACTGGCGCTGGAGTGAACTGGAGAAGGTCGTCGGCGAACTCGACCAGCACCTCGCACTCGCCAAGGGCGGCGGACGGCGCACGCTCAAGCTCGCCAACCCGGGCCTCGAGTTCGGGACCACGCCCACGTTCTGGGTGTCGATTCAGTACATCCTGCCGGGCGAGGTCGCGACCGCGCACCGGCACACCCCGACGGCGTTCCGTTTCATCATGCGCGGCAACGGATGCTGGACCACAGTGGACGGTGAAACCTACGAGATGAACGAGGGCGACCTCGTGCTCACCCCGAGCTGGACGTGGCACGACCACGTGCACCGCGGCGACGAGCCGATGGTCTGGATCGACGTCCTGGACATCTCCCTGGTCCGCTCGATGCACGCGATCTTCTTCGAGCAGTACGACCGCGACGTGCAGGACACCCTCCCGGTACCGGACCCGTCGTTCCGGACCCTGGGCAGCGGTCTACTCCGCGCGGGGCGGCGGCAGCCCCCACAGCCAGTGAACCCGCTGCTTGCCTACCCGCAGGCAAAGGCGCTCGAGGCGCTCGAACTCGCCAAGGGCCTGCCCGCCGACCCGGTCGACGACGTGATCACCGAGTACGTGAACCCGACCACCGGTGGCCCGGCGCTGGTATCGCTGGGCACCAAGCGGCAGATCCTCCGTCCCGGATTCCGGGGCGCCGCGCAGCGACACACCGGCAGCAAGGTGTACTGGGTGATCGCAGGCTCCGGTGTCACCGTCGTGGGCGATGAGCGTTTCGAGTGGAGCGCGGGCGACTTCTTCAGCATTCCGCCGTGGGCCGAACACCACCACGAAAACCCCTACGAGAGCGAAGCGTCATTGTTCCGCGTCGACGACCTGCCCGCGCTGGACAAGCTGGGGCTCTACCGCGAGGAGACCGGGACGAAATGAAACTCGCCTGCTACGACGACTACCGCGTCGGCATCGTCGAAGACGACGAGATCCGCGACGTCACGGATTCTCTCCCCGCGGAACTGGACCTCGTTCCCTATGAGCGCGTCAACTGGCTGCTCGCGCACTGGGCCGAAGTCGTAGACAGGCTCCGCGCGACCGATGGTCCCTGGCGCCCGCTGTCCTCGGTCCGGTTGCGTGCCTGCTCCCCGTCGCCACGCCACATATTCGCGTTGCCTGGCAACTACCGTGAGCACCTCGGCGAGATCGGTGCAATGACGATCAGCGGCAAGCGCACAGCGAACGAGATGGGCTTCTTCCTGAAGGCACCCGGGAGCCTCGCCGGCCCGGGGGACGCGATCGAGCTGCCGCGCGGCTCACAGCGCCGTTTCGACCACGAATGCGAACTGGCCGCCGTCATCGGTGCGACAGCGTTCGACGTGCCGGCCGAGGAAGCGGAGTCCGTGGTCTTCGGCTACACCTGCGCCGTGGATGCCACGATGCGCATCGACCCGGAGGGCAGGCAGGAAGATCGCTCGATGCGGAAGTCCTTCCAGACGTTCACCCCGGTGGGCCCGTATCTGGTGACCGCGGACGAGGTCGGCGACCCCCACGACCTCAACAGCCGCCTGTCCGTCAACGGCGAGGTGCGCCAATCAGTCCACACTGGACAGATGATCGTCGATGTCTGGCACGCGATCGAGATCATCTCCTCGGTCGTGACCCTGCAGCCGGGCGACCTCGTTTTGGCTGGCACCCCATCCGGCGTGAGCCCCCTCTCCCCCGGCGACAAGCTCGAGATAGCGATCGACCGCATCGGGAGCATGACTCTTCCGGTCGTCGAACGAGCACGCGTTTCACCCCGAACCTTCTGATCTCGCAACGGACGGTGTTTTGTGACAGCTAGGCTGGCCGCGACGTTCATGCGCGGCGGAACGAGCAAGGCGCTGATGTTCCGCCGGGACGACCTCCCCGCCGACCGTGGCGACTGGGACCGGCTTTTCCTTACCGCGATGGGAAGTCCGGACCCGTACGGACGTCAGCTCAACGGAATGGGAGGTGGGTTGTCCTCCCTGTCCAAGGTCTGCGTGGTAGGGCCGTCGAACAGGGCCGACGCCGACGTGGACTTCACCTTCGCGCAGGTGCAGATCGGCCGTAGCCTGGTCGACTATTCCGGCAACTGCGGCAACATGAGCGCGGCGATCGGCCCGTTCGCATTGCATTCCGGATTGCTCGAACGGGCCGACGGCGACGCGTCCGTGGTCGTGCACAACACGAATACGGCCAAGCTGATGCGCGCCGGATTCACGGTGAAAGACGGGGAGGCCGTCGAAGACGGGGTTTTCCCGATCCCCGGCGTCGGCGGTACAGGCGCGCCGATCCGGCTCGACTTCCTCGAACCAGGCGGATCGACGACCGGAGCGCTGCTGCCGACCGGCTCCCCCACCTTCGACCTGGCGACTCCGGCCGGCACTTTCAGCATCTCGGTGATGGACGCCGGCAACGTGTGTGTCTTCGTCCGGGCGCACGATCTCGGTCTCACCGGGACTGAAACGCCGGAACAGCTCGATGGAGATGCCGACGCTCTCGCCACCATCGCCACCATCAGGGCGCAGGCCTCGGTCGCGATGGGCCTGACGCGGACGATCGAGGAGGCGCGGGACCGTCCGCTCACCCCGTTCATCGCCGTGGTCGGGGCACCGGGCGGTTATTCCACTTCGGACGGACAGAGCGTCGGTCGACACGACTACGAACTCTCCGCCCGTTTCGTCTCGAATGGCCAGCCCCATCGTGCTGTTCCCGGCACCGGCGCGTTGTGCCTCGCCGTCGCCGCGCGGATACCCGGCACACTCGTGGCCGAACTGAGCAGCACTTCCGGCTCCACGTTGCGCGTCGGCACCCCCGCCGGCGTGGTTCCGGTCGAAGCCGACGTCCGAGCGTCGGACAGCGGGTGGCACGCCGTGTCGGCGACGTCCTTCCGCACCTGCCGTCGCTTGTTCACCGGCCAGGTCTTCGTCTGATCCCGACCTTTCCAAGGAGTCACCCGTGTCCACCGGAACCGTCATCATCGGCGGCTCGGTCGCCGGCGTCCGCGCCGCGACCGAACTGCGCCGCCTCGGCTACGAGGATCCGCTCGTCGTCCTCGAGGCGCAGGCAGCCCTACCTTACGACCGCCCTCCCCTGTCCAAGGGCATCCTGACCGGCAAGGACAAGGCCGAGGACATCGCGTTCCACACCGCGGAGCACTACGCCTCGCTCGGTATCGACGTTCGTCTGTCGGCCCGTGCGGTGAAACTCGATGCCCTCGGCAAACGGGTCGAACTCGACGATGGCCAGGCGCTCACGGCCTCGAACATCGTCATCGCGTCCGGCGCGCAGGCTCGCCGGTTCCCCGCCGACAGGACCGGCGGCCCGATCCACACGATCCGCGAACTCACCGACGCGATCGAACTCGGCGACGCCTTGTCACGCGCTGAGCAGGTGGTGGTCATCGGTGGCGGGTTCATCGGTGCCGAGGTCGCTTCCAGCGCACGAACTCTTGGCCGGTCCGTCGTCGTCATCGAAGCCGCGGCAAAGCCTTTCGAGGCTCTACTCGGCTCCGACGTCGCCTCACTCCTGGCCGAGTTGCACGTCGACGCGGGTACTCGGCTCCGGTGCGGAACGGCCGTGGATCGCGTCGCGCAAGTCGGGCCCGGCCAGCGCGTGCACCTTGCCGACGGCACCTACGAGGACGCCGACGTCGTGGTGGCTGGCCTCGGCGCGGCCCCCGCGGTGGGATGGCTGGCGGGGACCGGGCTCGTCGTCGACGGTGCAGTGCGCTGCGACTCGGCCGGACGTACCGCCGCTGAGGGCATATACGCCATTGGCGACGTCGCGACCTGGACGAACGCCCGAGACGGAGCCGCGCACCGCCACGAGCACTGGACCAGTGCGCGTGAGCAGGCCGACCTCGTCGCCGCGCGGATCAGCGGGACAGCCACGGACGCGCTTCCGAAATCCGTCCCCTACGTCTGGTCCGATCAATACGGCAAACGAATCCAGGTGCTGGGCCGCCCGGCAGGCGCTGACACCGTCAAGGTGGTCGATCACGATCCACAGCGCGGTTCTTGGCTCGCCCTGTATGGCCGCAGCGGGATCCTCACCGCCGTGGCGGGATGCAGCGCCGCCGCACGGGTCATGCGCTACCGTCCTGTGCTCGCAGCGGGTGATACCTCGTTCGACGACGCGTGCACAGCGGCCACCCGCAAGTAGATGTTCAAAGGCGCTACCATTGCGCAGTGCTGACGCCAACCGGCGCGCCCGTCGCCCGGACCGAGAAAGCGGGGTACATCAGGTGACCTCCGAACCAACGCCCGAGCTGTTCCGACCAGCTCGGCCCCGGCGCGTCTTCGACGAGATCATCGAGCAGATCCAAGAACTGATCAGCAGCGGGCAACTCGGACCGGGTGACCGGCTGCCACCTGAACGAGTGCTGGTGGAGCAGTTCATGGTCAGCCGCAACACGATACGGGAAGCATTGCGGATGCTCGAGATAAGCGGTGTGATCACGCTGCGCAGGGGCCGCCAGGGCGGGGCGTTCATCACCGAACCCGGCTCACAGGCGATTGCCTCCACGATCAGCCATAGCTTGTCCCTCACGGACTTCTCCCTGAAAGACCTCACTGACTGCATGCGCTGGCTCTGCGGGATGGTGATCCGGATCGCAGGGCCGCTCCTGACCGAGAAGGACTTCGCCCGCCTGGCCGCCAATACCGACGCGGGCGCGGAAATGCAGGACGCTGACGATCGCGTTGAGCGAGCCCTCATTCTCACCGAGTTCTACACCCTGCTCGCACAGGCGGCCGACAACCCGGTGCTGACGGTTTTGGTCGAGTCGCTGACATCCGTGGTCCGCGCCCTGGTACCCCGCCTGGAGACCCCTGATCACACGTTCGTCATCCGTGCCCGGCGCCGGTTGCTAACACTATTGCGCAGGGGCGAGATCGAGGCCGCCGCGGCCGAACTCGACAAGTACCTGGTGCGACTGCACAAACGGTGGTTGAAGTCCGACGACGGCAGTGCGATTCAGACGGTGCCCATCAACCTCCTCGCAGACCGGCAAATCGCCGGCAAGCCGTTCTAGTCCCGCCATCCGGAGATAAACAACACCTGTTGCTTATCTCCGGATGGCGGCTAAACTGGTCATGTGGAACCGATCGAGCCTCCCGTGCACGACGCCCGGATCGCACGCACTCGGCGGAAGCTCCACGAGGCGGCCCTCGCGCTGGCGGCGAAGCAGCCGATCGAATCCGTCACGGTCGCGGACCTGACTCGCACGGCCCGGATCAACCGGTCCACGTTCTACAAGCACGCGAGCAGCCCCGGTGAAGCGCTTCAACAGGCACTGTACGACACCCTCGACGAACGCCGCGATGAACTCGTGCACACCGCCCGCGATGTAAACCTCTCGCTCGCTCGGGTGTGGGAACAGTCCCTCGCCGGGTTCGCCGAATACCTCCGGCGGTTCGAAGGTGTCTACACCACCGGACTCGTCGGCGGCCACAGCCCTGCCTTGCGGCACTTGGTGGCCCAGCACTTCGCGGCCGCGGTGGCGGACGTGCTGACGAGCAGGCCCGGAGTCATCCCGGCCGAATACCCGCGGGATCCGGTCGCGATCACCACGTATTCGCGGTTCATCGGCCACGGACTGTTGGGCGCGGTCGAAACCTGGCTCGAACTACCGGTTCCCCGCGACCCACAGGTCTACGTGCGGACGGTGCTCGCCGTCATGCCGGAGTGGCTGGTAGCGCCGGCCGGAGGATGACCCGGCGCGGGAAAACACCGGGCGGTCGACGTCACGACAAGAAGGAGTGCGCATGGCGAACAACGGAACAACCATGCCCGCAACCAGAGTTTACCGGACGGTGAATCCGGCAACTGGTGAACTCGTCCGGGAATTCCCGCCCCTGAGCGATGAAGAAGCCGAGTCGCTGCTCGCCAGGGCGCACGATGCGTACGGTCAATGGCGAACGGTTCCACTCGGGGAACGGTGCCGCCTGGTACTGAGGTTCGCGGAGCTCGTCGAGTCCCATGCGGACGAGCTCGGCCGGCTCGTGACCGTCGAAATGGGCAAGACCTTTGCCCAGACGAAGTCCGAGGCGGGCAAGGCGGCCGCGATGCTGCGGTACTACGCGGAGAACGCCGAGAGTTTGCTGGCCGACGAGGAGACCGAGGTACCAGGGTTCAGCCGGGCCATCACGCGCCGCGAGCCGGTCGGCGTGATCCTCGGGATCGAACCTTGGAACGCCCCGCTGACCCAGGCGATGCGCGCGACCGCCCCCAATCTGGTGCTCGGCAACACGGTGTTGCTCAAGCCATCGGAATTGTGCGCTGCCTCGACTCTCCGCCTCGGCGAGCTCGCGGATGCGGCCGGGCTCCCGGCCGGGGCGTACCAGACCGCGCTGATCGCGCCGGAACAAGCCTCGCGCTATCTCTCCGATGACCGCGTCCGGGGCGTGACGCTCACCGGATCCGACCGCGCCGGCTCGGCCATCGGGGAACAGGCCGGCAGGCACATCAAGCCCGTGGTGCTGGAACTCGGCGGATCCGATGCCTTCATCGTGCTCAACTCCGCGGACGTGGAAAAAGCCGTCAGTACCGCCGTTTCCTGCCGCCTCGCCCTGGGCGGGCAGGCCTGTGTTTCGCCCAAGCGCATCATCCTGACCGAAGCCGTGGCCGAGGAATTCCTCACGCGGTTCAGCGAATCGTTTGCGGGACAACAGGTCGGCGATCCATTCGACGCGAACACGGCTATCGGCCCGCTGTCGAGCGAGGCGGCAGCAGACCTACTGCAGGAGCAATACGCGGACGCCGTCGGCAAGGGCGCGACCGTGCTCGTTCCCGGGGGTCGCGTCGGCGGTCCTGGCGCGTTCTTCAAACCCGCGGCGATCACCGGGATCACCACGGAAATGCGGGTGTACGAAGAGGAAGCTTTCGGCCCACTCGCGATGATCTACCGGGTTCCGGACGCCGACTCGGCCGTGCGGCTGGCGAACGACACACCTTACGGTCTCGGTGGGACGGTGTTCAGCGAAGATCTGGACGAGGCCCGGCGCGTCGCCGGACTGTTGGACACCGGTGGGGTGGGGATCAACAAGTGGCTCGCCGCGCCCACCGAAGTGCCGTTCGGTGGCACCAAACGCTCGGGTATCGGCCGGGAGCTCGGGCGGTCCGGGATGGACCAGTTCGCCAACACCAAGACCTACGGAATCGGCTAGCACGGCGCGGGGCTCCGGCCTTCGCGCCGTCGGGTGCTGCGATGGGCATCTGTGGTCGGGCGGCTTCGGGTGTCGTGAGCAGCGCGACGATGGTGACGGGGCCGCCGCAGTGCGGGCAGTCGCGCTGGGCCGCGATGTGCGGCAGCGGCGGCGCGGGCGCCGGCGGGGCTGCCGCCTGAGGCGGTGTCCCGAAGGGACTGGCATTGCTGCTTGCGGGCGTGGTGCGCTCGACCTCCCGGCGGGCGGCCGCGGTGCGTTTGCATTGGGGTGAGCAGTAGAGACGGGTCTTGGCTTGCCGGCCGGTGGCGAGGAACGCTTCCCAGCAGATCGGGCAGGTTTTGCGGGTCGCGTTCCAGTTCGGGTCGCGGGGGTCAGGAGACATGCGCGTCCACCGCCTTCCACAACGTGTCCGAAGTGGACTGATGTGAGCGGAGTCGGTAGGAGGGGCCGTCGACGCCGACGACGGTCGCGCGGTGCAGGAGCCGGTCCAGCATCGCCGCCACAGTCGACCGGCTCCTCCACCACGCCCACGTCGTTGTCACCCAAGGTGACAGCTTCCGGCTCGCACAAGCCACCTCAGGTCAAGGGGTGAGGCCATTGCACTGGGGCGTGTCTCGTAGATCTTGATGTTGGGATGCGGTAAGCCGGGTGGGTGTTTGATCGGCATGATCTGACGGATGAGCAGTGGGCTCGGTTGGAGCCGTTGTTGCCGGATCGGAGTCCGCGTCGGGGTGGCCGGTGGATGGATCACCGGACGGTGCTGAATGCGGTGTTCTGGCGGACCCGGACGGGTGCGCCGTGGCGGGATCTGTCTGGGGAGTACGGGAATTGGAAGACCGTGTACAACCGGCATCGCCGCTGGTCGGGTGACGGCACGTGGGAAAAGATCCTGGATGAGCTGCGCCGCGACGCCGATGTGGGCGAGGGTCGCGAATGGACGGTCGGGGTGGATGCCGGGATGGTGCGGGCGCATCAGCATGCCGCCGGCGCCCGCCATGCGCCGCCGGCTGATATCCCTGCGGAGGTGGTCGCGACGATCACGGTGAACACAGGGGGCGCGGTCGAATCCCAAGAAACCGGCGAAATCCACGAAGAAGTCGGCGGATAAGCCACCACCCCGGGAAGCGCTTGGGCGCTCGCGGGGCGGCCTGACCAGCAAGATCCACCTTGCCGCGGACAGCCGTTGCCGGCTGGTTTCCCGGGTCACCACCGGCGGGAACCGGCACGACTCGCAGGCGTTCGACGCGGTCATGGCCCGAATCCGGATCCGGCACCGCGGTCGTGGACGGCCCCGTACCCGCCCCGCCCGGGTCTTGGGCGACAAAGCCTATTCCAGCCGCGCGATCCGCTCCCACCTGCGCACACGCGATATCAAGGCGGTCATTCCCGAGCCCTCCAACCAGAAAGCCAACCGCCTCAAGCGCGGCAGTAAAAGGCGGCCGACCGACCGCGTTCGACACCGAGGCTTACAAGCACCGCAACGTCGTCGAACGCGCCATCAACAAACTCAAGGCCAACTGGGCGGTCGCCATGCGCACCGACAAACGCGACTACGTCTTCCGCGGCACCATCGACGTCGCCACCATCAGAATCTGGCTCCGCGACCCCGTCCCATGATCCACAGGACACGCCCTGATCAACCCCAACCAAGGCGGGGAATTAACTGACCGCCGTCGGGGACATCCACCTGGCCGCCAGCGGGGAAAACAACTGGCCGCCTACGGGGAGAACAAACTGACCATTGACAGACGGGTGCGTGGCCGACGTTGCACAACTGGCGCAGCTGCGGTGAAGGCGGTTCGGCGTTTGAGGAACATCGGAACGGAAAACGGCGCTAAGCGCTGATCATGGTTTGACCTGGGGTTGTGTGGGTTGACGCGTTGCTGGTGGTGCTGGTGGGGTGCTCGCGGTTCCGCCGCGGTGGGCGGGTTGCAGCAGCAGGAGAGATGCGTTGCCGGTTGAGTTCCTGTCCGACGATCAGGCGTCGGCGTACGGCAGTTTCCCGGGCGAGGGGTTCTCGCGTGCGGAGTTGGAGCGGTACTTCTTCCTCGACGACGTGGACCGGGGGTTGATCGAGCCGAAGCGGCGTGATCACAACAAGCTGGGGTTCGCGGTCCAGCTGTCCACGGTCCGGTACGCGGGCAGGTTCCTGGACGATCCGCTGGAGGGGGTTCCGGCCGGGCTGGTGGAGTACCTGGCCGAGCAGCTGGAGATCGCCGACCCGTCGTGCGTGAAGTCCTACGGCGAGCGGGACAAGACCCGCCTGGAGCATGTCTGGGAGATCCGCGGGGCCGACGGCTGGCGTGAGTTCTCCGAGGTCGAGGCGGAGCTGGGCGAGTGGGTCGAGGGCTGGTCGTGGACGACCGGGGACGGGCCGAAGGCGTTGTTCGACGCGGCGGTGGGGTGGCTGCGGGAGCGGCGGGTGCTGCTGCCGGGGGTGTCGACGCTGGTGCGGCTGGTGGCGTCGCGGCGGGACGCGGCCACGCAGCGGTTGTGGGAGACGCTGCACACGCTGCTGACCGACGAGCAGAAAGCGTTGCTGGACGGACTGTTGGAGGTCGCCGAGGGCGGCCGGCATTCCACTTTGGACACGATGCGGCGGCCGCCGACGCGGGTGTCGGGCCCGGCGATGGTCGCCGCGCTCGAGCGCGCGGGCGAGATCCTCGGACTGGGGTTCGGGGAGGTGGACGCGTCGCTGGTGCCGCCGCGGCGGCTGGCGGAGCTGTCGCGGTACGGGATGGAGGGCAAGGCTCCGCTGCTGCGCCGGCACCCTGACCGCCGGCGGCTGGCGACGCTGCTGGCCACGGTGGTGTATTTGCAGACCCGCGCGGTCGACGACGCGCTGGACCTGCTGGACGTGCTGATCACCAGCAAGCTGCTGGCGCGGGCGGAGCGGGAATCGGCCAAGCAGAAGGTCAAGACCTGGCCCAAGCTCGGTAAGGCCTCGATCCGGCTGGCCGCGGTGGTCGGGGTGCTGCTGGAGGCCACCTCCGCGACCAAGGAGGTCGCCGAGGGCGTCGCCTACGAGGTGGACGTCGCCTTCGAGCCGGTGAGCCTGTCGCAGGTGTGGGAGCAGATCGAGGCGGTGGTGCCGCGCGCGCAGATCTCCCAGGCCCTGGAGGACATCGTCGCGCTGGCCGGCCCGGCGGACGAGGACGCCGACGCCGCGTGGCGGGGCGAGCGGGTGAAGCGGTATCCGACGGTGCGGCCGTTCCTTCCGTTGCTGTGCAAAGTGATCCGGTTCGGCGCGGCCCCGGACGGCGAGGCGGTGCTGCGGGCGCTGAAGGCGCTGCCCGGGTTGTGGGGCGGGGGCCGCAACAAGGTCGGCGCCGCCGAGATCGACCAGAGCCTGCTGGCCGGGTCGTGGCGGCGGCTGGTGCTGGCGGCCCCGGACCTGGAACCGGGCACGATCGACTGGCGGGCCTGGACGTTCTGCGTGCTGGAGCAGTTCCACCGCTGCCTCAAACGCCGCGACATCTTCGCCGCGAACTCCTCCAAATGGGGAGACCCGCGCGCGAAGCTGCTCGCCGGGGGCGCCTGGGCGGCCACGAAACCGATGGTGCTGGCCAGTCTCGGGCTGCCGGAGGACCCGCGCGAGCACCTGGCCGAGCGGGCGCGGCTGCTGCACGACACCTACCGCGAGGTCGCCTCGCGGCTGCCCGCGAACGCCGCGGCGAGCGTCGGCGACGACGGCCGCCTGCACCTCAAAGCGCTGCACGCCGAGGCGGACCCGCCGAGCCTGGCCAACCTGCGCGGCCTCACGCACCTGATGATGCCGCGCGTGGACCTGCCCGAGGTGCTGCTGGAGGTGTTCTCCTGGACCGGCGTCGACCAGGCGTTCGCCTCGGTCACCGGCGGCGAGGCCCGGCTGGCGGACCTGAACGTCACGATCGCCGCGCTGCTGGTCGCCGAGGCGTGCAACATCGGCTGGCGGCCGGTGCTCAAACCGGGGATGCCCGCGCTCACCCGGGACCGGCTCGCGCACGTGAACGCGAACTACCTGCGGCTGGACACCATCCGCGCGGCGAACGCGGCGCTGATCGAGGCGCAGGCCGGGATCGGGCTGGCGCAGCTGTGGGGCGGCGGGCACGTCGCGTCGGTGGACGGGATGCGGTTCGTCGTGCCGGTCAAGACGGTGCACGCGGGCTACAACCCCCGATATTTCGGCACCAGGAAAAAGGGCGCAACCTGGCTGAACATGGTCAACGACCAGGCCGCCGGGCTGGGCGCGAAGGTCGTGGCCGGCACCCCGCGCGACTCGCTCTACGTGCTCGACGTGCTCTACGTGCTCTACGAACGCGACGGCGGCGTGCGGCCGCAGACGATCGTCACCGACACCGCCTCCTACAGCGACATCGTGTTCGGACTTCTCTCTTTGGCGGGGTGGACCTACGCCCCGCAGCTGGCCGACCTGCCGGATCAGAAGCTGTGGCGGGTCGAGGCGAAAGCCGACTACGGGCCGTTCAACCAGGCCGCGCGCGGCAAGGTCGACCTGGAGCGGATCGCCCGGCACTGGGAGGACATCCTGCGGGTGATCGCCTCGATCCACACCGGCGCGGTCCGCGCGCACGACGTGATCCGGATGCTCTCCCGCGACGGCAACCCCACCCAGCTCGGCGAGGCGATCGCGCACTACGGCCGGATCCACAAGTCCCTGCACGTGCTGCGGATGGCCGACGAACCCGGCTACCGGCGCACCATGAAAGCCCAGGGCAACCTCCAGGAAGGCCGCCACGAGCTGGGCCGCGACATCTTCCACGGCCGCCGCGGCGAACTGCGCCAGCGCTACTACGAGGGCATGGAGGACCAGCTCAGCGCCCTGGGCCTGGTGCTCAACGCGGTGGTGCTGTTCAACACCCGCTACCTCGATGCCGTGCTCGGGAAGCTGCGCGCCGACGGTGCCGAGGTCCGCGACGAGGACGCCGCCCGGCTCTCCCCGTTCCGCCACCGCCACATCAACCTGCTCGGCAAGTACACGTTCCTGCTGCCCGCCGACCTCGCCGACGGCCTGCGCCCGCTGAGCGACCCCGACACCGTCCTGGACGACGCCGACGAAGACGACGACCTCGACTGACCCGCCGTCACCGCGACACGGCGGGGATTCCGAGGTCCAGCACCGCGTCCGGCGGCAGGCCATGCTCGAGCAGGCGGAAGCGGTCGGCTTCGCAGGCGTGGATCGCGGCCGCACAGCGGGCCCGGCGCGTCACCAAAGCCCGGAACGCCTCGGTGATCGCGATCCCGAGATAGGCCTTCCCGCCACCGGCTCCCCAGGCCGGGTCGACCGCGACACCCTCGGTGGTGGAGCACCACGCGTGCTCCATCACCTGGAGACTCTCGCCCACTTCGGCCAGCGCGTAGCCCTCGACGTAGGCGAGACCCCGGCGGCGGGCGAGGCGGGTGGACGCGGCGTAGCAGATTTGCGCGGCATTGGGGTCGGCGTCGCCGTGTGTGGGCGGGGCGAACCAGCGGCCCTCGTCTAGCAGCAGGTCGAACTGAGTCGGATAACGCCAGCCACGCCGCGCGCCCGCCGCGCGGTACGGGGCGGCGTTGTCCTCCAGCCACGCGAGCAGGTGCCGCTGGAACGGGTCGAGCATCCCGGCGGTCATCGCGGGGCGGTCGGCGCGCTGTCCATGTCCGGTGATGATCCGCCGTTGCGGGGGAATCCGCGACCCGTCCTTGGCTCCAGGTGTGCGCGAGGTCTGCTTTCGCTACGGTTGTGCGGACACGCTGCCCGCCGGGATATCCGTTCCGTGCGGTCAGAGGCGGCTCGCCCGATCTCCCTCCCCCTCGGGACCGGGCGAGCCGTTCACGTCGTCGTCGGGTCACGTCTTCGTCGCGGACCCGGCCTGCGCGTTACGAACTGGTGTTCGATTCCGATGCAAGATTCGTGACTGTTTTCGACGACTTCGCCGACCTTGGCCTCGACGGGCTGCTGCAGGACTGGCGCGGCGACGTCGAGAGCGAACCGTTCGCGCCGGGCCTGGACGTGCGGTCGATGCGCCTCAGGTGGTCAGGCCGTCGCGACGGGGACGTGTCCGGAGCGCGGTGCGGCCCGGGTCGGCTCAGCGCCTGACCGCCCCCGGTCCTGCGAGGCCGGGGAGCCGAACGGGTCACGGCGAGGACTGCTGCGCGAGTGCGTCGAATTCCTCGAGGAACCGGGCTGCCTCGGCGACGCGCCGGCGCGTGGTCGCGACGAGCTGGCGCAGGACGTCGCGGGCGGCGAGTTCGGCGACGATGCCGTCGGGAGTGCAGGCCAGGTCGTCGGATTCCCAGGAGCTGGAGGCCATCGCGGCCCCGACGACGGTGCTGGTGGCCTTGAGGTCCCAGCTGTCGCCGTGGCGGCGGGTCGCGCTGACGGCGAAGGCCAGCGGGCCGACGGCGCAGGTCCCGCCGTAGCCGCCGAGCCCAGTGCGCGACGGTCCCCATGTCCACTGCTGCGGGCCGGGAACGGGCACCACGACGGAGTCGGTCATGCCGGGTGGCTCCTCTCTCCAGGGTCGGGAGCCGTCACTGTGCCTCAGCGCGCGGGTCGGCGCCACCCGCGCTCGGCGTGCCGCGACGGAACCGGTGTCCGGCGTGTCGTTCTTCCCGTTTCGCGTTGCGCTGCAACGGAAAAACCGGCAGCTCAGGTGATCAGTCCGGTGACGTACGTGCCCGCCGCGGACGTGGACAACTGCGTGATCGGTCAGGCGTGGTGGTAGCAGGCTCCGCCGCCGGTGGGCATGGTGCAGCGGCCGCCGGTGAGTGTCGGCGCGCCGCATCGAAAGGCGGGGTCGTGGATGTGGCAGAGCCCGGAGGCCCGGGGGTTTTTCGGGCACGGGCGGCCGTTGTCGAGCGTGGCGTGGCACCCGCCTCCCGTCGGTTCGCTGGGGTCGGCGGGGTGGTGCCAGTGGGCCGAGGCGGGGCGCTGCTCGATGCCCTGGACGAACCGGGCCAGCAGGGCGAGCTGGTGCTCGTCGCCGCGGGTGAGCAACGAGGCCTGCGGGTTGACCAGCAGCACGGCTTCATCGGTGCCGTGGGTCTCGCAGAACCGGGTTTCGCGGGCCGCTTCGTACACGCCGTAGCCGCTGCACTCGGACGACATCCGCGCGGCCCGGCCGAACGCTGCCGCCGGTTCCGGCGCGGAGAAGAAGAACCACTGGCCGATGCCGACGGCCCAGCCGCGTACGACGTCCCTTTCGTCGCGGTGCCGCGCGGGCGGCAGCTGCGCGCATTCCGCGGCCGCGAGGTACCCGCCGATGCCCAGGCCCTCGCCGAACAGCGATGCGCCTGGCGTGTGGCACTCGCACAACGATCCGCGCCGTCCCACGTGCCCGTGTCTCCTTCGCGCCCGCCCCGGTGCCAGCCGCCGGTGCGGGGCCTGATGGTAGCGGAGGGACCAGGCGTTTTCTTTCGGGTGACGCTCCGACCGAATCACGGGCGAGGCCGCGCGGAAGCGGCAATCCTGCGGTCCCGACAATCGCCGCCCCGGGCCGTCCGGCCTGTGGGCAGAAGGAGGTTCACGTGGTCGTCTCGACGGCGAAGGTGTCGCTGGCCCAGTGGCTCGACGGGATCAGCGGAGCATGTTCGGACCAGCAGTTCAGCGAGGTCGAACGGAAGCACCTGGAGAAGGCCCGCGACGACAAGATGGTGCTCGGCGGCTATCTCATGGGCATATCCGACAACGCGAACACGGTGAAACAGCAGCTGGAGGCCGCCCACCTGGCCGACCGCAAGATCTCGATCCCCGATCGCGCGCCGGCCGCATCCGAGGAGCCGCAGCCGGATCCGGTCCCGCTGACGATCGGGGCGATGCGGGCGTTTCTGGCCTGCCGCCCCGACCTCGCCGACGACCTGCCGGTGGTCGTCGGCGGCGTCGACTTCGACGACCCCGACCGCAAAATGATGGGCATGGCCGACGTGCTCTGGAGCGATACCCAGGGCGCGTTCGGCGGCCGGCAGCGCCACGCGGTCGTCGGCGATCACCGGCCGACCGCCGCGTGATCGGCGTGGCGGTCGAAGGCCGTCTCGATGCCGTCGAGGCCGAAGCGGTGCAGGAACGAGGTGCCGTCGTCGCAACCGTGGCACAGGGTGGCGCAGCCGACGTCGAATCCGCCGGGCTTGCTGAACGCGGAGGTGACCGCGTGCAGACCGGCGGTGCCGCCGCAGCCGGCGCACGCATCGGCGACCGGGCAGCCGCCGGTGTCGAGCAGTGCTGTGTCCGGGCCGGCGAAGGCCGCCTCGTCGAGGTCGTCGAAGTCGTCGCCGGGTCCCATGACGTGCCACCCGGCGGTATCCAGGCGCGCGGGGTCGATGTCCGGGCCGAAGTGCACCAGGCCGCCGTGGCCAGGGCGGCGGCCGTGCGCGCGGTCATGCTGTTTGGCGGCGCGGGCCGCCCGTCGGCGCAGCTTGTCCGCGCGGCCGGCGGTGGTGCGGGGTTTCTTCGCCATGGCAGGGAGTCCTTTCACGGGGCGGGAACAGGGTCAGTCGGTGCTGGTGTCCTCGGCACGGAACCGGGGCTGGCGGCCGATGCGGCGGGCGACGGCGGCGATGTCCTCGACGGTGTAGGAGCTGCGGGTGCCGGAGATCGACATCCCGGCCGCGGCGGCGAGGTCTTTGAGCTGGTAGGGCTGGGGCTTGATGAACTCGCGGCCGTAGGCGACCAGCATCCGCTTGCGGGCCTCGGCGGCGCGGATCTCCCGCTGGGCGGCGTTGATCTCGGTCAGCACCGGGTCGTAGTCGCCGTCCGCGTGCTCTTCGGTGAGCCGGAGGGTCTGCTCGAATTCCCTGCGCTGGCCGGCGACGTCGTCGCGCCAGGCGTCGAGGGCATCTTCGTCGCCGTCGACGAGGTCGTCGGCTTCGGGCCACGGGTACAGGATGTCCACCAGGTCGTCGATCATGTCTCGTTTCGCCATGTGTTTCACGATACGCCGCATGTTTCAGTAATCGCAACAAGAAGCGTTGAGTAAAACTAGATGCGGTGAACGCTATCGCGTCGCGTTCTCATAAACGGTCGTTTCCGAAAGAAGGTCCGGAAGCCCGGCGCACGAACACCCGGCCCGGCGGAATCCGTCTCAGAACTCGTTCTCACTCAAACAGCGCGCCGAGGTGGTTCTGGGAAATGTTTGTGAGAAAATTCCGGGCATGGACAGTGACGGAGCGGGTCGGCGGTTGCGCAGCGTCGGGGACGGCGAGCGCGCCACGGCGCGGCGGTTCGCGGCGTGGGCGCCGCGGCGGTCGCTGCGGATGGGCGAGGCCTCCTCGTGGCCGGAATTCGAGCAGCGGATGCGCCGCCAGGCGGCGCTTCCGGCGCGCTGGCCGGTCATCCGGCTGCCCGCCGGCGCGACGCGGCGCGTGGTGTGGCCGCTGGTGCGCACCGCCGGTGCCTGGCGGCGCCGGTTCCGGGCCGGGTGGCGGCGATGACGGCGGCCGCGGAGCTGTCGGACGCCGACGAGGTCGAGCGGCATTCGTGCCCGCGCTGCCTGGCCGAACCGGGCTCTCCGTGCAGGTCCCGCTCCGGGGCGGTCGCCGGGACCTACCACACCGGCCGGTTCGCCAAAGTTCCTCGGCTGGCGAAAAACCTGCGCGTCCCCACCTCCGCCGACCGCGGCCCGGGACAGCCGTGGCGACCGGGCACTCCGCCGCCCGCGCCGATCGCCGCGGACGCTCCGGCTGCGGACATCCGGATCGGCTACGTCCGCTGCTCGCACCTGACCCAGGAACTGCAGTCCCAGCTCGACGCGCTGGCCGCGCACGGCATCCCGCGAGAGAAGATCTTCGCCGAGAAGATCTCCACCCGCATCCGCGTCCGGCCGAAGTTCGAGGCCGCGCTGGAGGCGGCTCGGCAGATCAAGGCGCACGCCCCGCACTGCCGGGTCCTGTTCACCGTGTACGAGATGAAACGCCTCGGCCGCGACTCCGCGGAACTCACCGCGCTCGCGGATCACCTGACCGCGCACGGGATCCTGCTGGAGATGCTCGCCGGGCCGATCCCCGGCATCTACGACCCCTCGGGCACCGGCCGGATGCTGTTCGGGTTCTTCGCCGCGATGGCCGAGACCGACCGCGAGACCATCCGCGAGTCCACATTGGAGGGTCTGAACGCCGCTGCCCGCAAGGGAAACCACGGCGGCAGGCCCCCGGTCATCACCGACGACATGCTCCACACCGTGCTCCGCCGCCGCGCGAACGGCGAGTCCGTCGAGGACATCCGCCCCGACCTCTACATACCCACCGGCAAACGCCGGGGGAAAAACCCCAGCCTCGCCAGCATCTACCGGGCACTCGCCGAATACGAGAAACGGCAGAAGTTCCCCGATGCGGTCGAGCAGGCCCGCGCCGACTTCGCCGCCCTGGCACCCGACGCCTGACCAGGCACGAAGCGAGGACCCGATGGACGACGACGTGAAGCGCCTGAACGAGCTGGCCGCCAGGATCCCGGGCGGGGAGCCGGTGCTCGACCGCGCACGGGCCCGCGCGGCACGGGCGGCGGCGATCGCGTCTGCCGCCGTCGAGACCAACCCGACGCTGCTCGACTACGGCCGCGATCGCGACCTCTACATCTGTGCCGAAATCCTCCGCCAGCTCCGGCCGCTCGCCCGCCAAGCCTCCCTCGCGCTGGAACACGCCCGCCTCACCGAAAACAGTGCCCCGCCGGAGGAATTCGCACGCATCGGCAAGATCAACCCCCTTGCACCGGACGAACTCGACGCGCTGTCCGAACGGGCCGTCGAACGCGCGGAAGCTGTCGCGGCCGCGGCGCTGCCGGACTGGAACACGCCACTACGGATCCGGGAACGCTCCGAACGGCTGCTGCCCAGCCCCGACTACCTCACCCGCATCGCGAAGCAGCTCGCCGAGGCCGTGCGTCCAGCCGCCGAACTGCGCTACCCGGCCGACGCGACCGTACAGCTCGCAGCGCTCGCCGACCAGCTCCGGGCCGTGGCGAACCGGCACGAACGCGCCCTCGCCGACCATGCGGCGCAGTCGTGAACGCGACCGGCTGGTGGCCGCTCGCCGCAGCGGTACTCGCCGCGTTCGCCGCCGGGATCGCGTGGTCGACGTGGAGGCAGAAGCAAGGCCGCAGCGCCGAGGAGACCGCGCAGCGAGCCGCGATCCGCGACCTGTGGAAGCTGGCCCGGAAAGCACCGACCCGGAAGCTGTTCCACGACCCCGAAACCGGGCAGTACCTCGGCGTCGACCGCCACCACACGATGCTCGAAGTCGCGGTGAGCGACCTCGAGGTCACCGACCCCGCCACCGATGCCGTCCCGGACGCGATCATCACCAGCTACCACCTCGGCAGCATGTGGCGGCCCATGCCGCCCCCGATCATGCGGATGCACGTCGCCCTCAACGACACCAGTCCTGAAAGGACATGGGAAGAAGCCGGCGAACTGCTCGACTTCAACGAGCGCACCGGAGCCATGGACACCACCGCCGCCGAACTCACCGACCTGCACGCCCAGCTGAAACGGGCACTGAACAACCCCCGCTGACAAGCAGAACGACCGACAGGTCCGACGAACAGGCCGAATTAGTGGCCCAGATCACATACCTGCTTCTGCGCGGGGTCTCCGAACGCCACCGACCAGCAACTTTGGCGCTTAGCGCCGTTTTCCGTTCCGATGTTCCTCAAACGCCTGCCATTCATTGGCAGAAGCGTCAAAAAGGACCACCCGAAAACTATTAGCCAATGCTTCGAGCGAATATCCTCGATAATCCGGATCTCCGGCCCCCAAAAGCAGAAGCCTCGGCTTCATTCGCACCCCTCCTGACGCGAGTCGGCTGCGTAACCGACTGAACCCGGAGAGTGACCCTCCGCGACACCTTCCAAGTATTAACATGTTTGTGACGCAGGTCATATTCATGGCGCATCCGCCATGTCACGTTACGTGAAATTGCTCTCGCCGACATTGTCGCCCCGGGGCACTCGACGCCAAGATGCCATGTTCGAACCACGGTGCTTGGCCGTTTGCCATGGATCCTCGACCAGGGAATGAAACCAGCCCATATTCAACGCCCGACCCCGCCAGGGTGTTCCCGAGACCGCGCCTGACCAGACACCGAGGGCGTTCAGGCGCGGCTGACGGACCCGAACGCCTCGAACCTGCTTCACCGCCATCAGACGTGGCGCATATCACAAACTGATAGGCTACGCACGTGTTGGTGGCCAGTTTGAACTCCCCGCTGGCGGCCAGTTAGCGGGGAGCCATCTGGCCGCGCACCCGGTTACGTAGCGTAGCTCTCGGCAGCCGTGGCCTTAGCCCGTCGAGAGCTGCCCGCCCGTCGGCTGGAGCAGATCGATCTGTCGTTGCCAAGGCCGAGGGACCATCATGTCGCCAGTCGTGGAACCACCGACACCAGTGCAGAAGTGGAACGGGTTATTGCGCGGCCGGTTGGGCCGCCGCCGCGTTCCCGAACGACAGCTCAGCGGCAGAAGAGGACGTTGGTGTTGATCACGTCCGCCGGGCAGTGCGTTGGCGGACGCACCGAGTCCGTCGTCTCGGCAGGGACGAGTCCTCGGGCGCTCGAGCGGGACGACTTGTCCAGTTCGAGCGCTGGGGCTCGCACTCGCGTGGCAGACTCCGTCGGCTGGAGATCAACTCTGCGACCGTCCGGGAGGATTGCTGTGACCTTCGCCGTCGGGGTTCTCGACCTGTTCAGCCTCGCGATCCCTGGGGGGCTGCACCTCGCGCTTCTCATCTACGTGCTCACCCGCCTGGATTTATTCTCTCTCGCCGGGCTGCAGAGCGTGCCGTCGGCGCTGTTGGTGGTGGGGGCTGTGGTCGGCAGCTATGTGCTGGGGCACCTCACCGCCCCGCTGAGCGTGCTGATCGACAGGATCGCGCCTCGCCGGCATTGGGCGCCGGACGACGCTCGGCGTGCCTTCCTCGACCGGGTCCCGCAGGCCAAGGAGCGGGCTTTCGTGTGCGCCGATCACAAACTGCTGATGGCGGCGGCCGAACTGCACGACAAAACGGCGTCTGGCGAGATAACGAGGCTGGAGGCGATGTCTCTGATGCTGCGCAACATCGCCTTCGCGCTCGCGTTGGCGGCGGTCGTCACGCTGGTGGAACTGGCCGTTGGCCCGCATCGGTTGGCGGCCGGGTGCGCTGCGGCCCGGCTGGTCGCGGCGCTGCTGGGCATCGTGCGGGAGGGGCGGCGGGCACGCCACTGGTGCCGTTTGAAGACGACGGAACTCTGCTTTTGGATCCCCGACATCGACGCCAAACTCGAGCCGGCCGCCGCCGAAAACGAGTGAGAGAGCGCTGTGCGATCGAGTCGTCCGGGAACCACGCCGGGACGAGGCGAGTTCCTCACCACGACCTGCCCGCGAGTCCAGACCTCCGCGCACCCGACCGGTGAACATCGCGGCTGTCGATGGCACAAGCCGTCCCGCACTGGCCGCTGACAATCGACACCCTGGGACGTCGCCCGCTCGTGATCGTCCCCGCGAGGCCGCGTGGTGGTAGCGATGCGGGCTCTCAACCCATGCCAGGCTTTGCTCAGCGGCAGAAGCGGGCGTTCGCAGCAGGAGGAGACTGACGCGCAGGCACCGTATTCGAGAACGTGTTCTTGCAACGACGCCGAGCCGCAACGACCTTGGCAGCTGACCGATCCCCGTGCCACCGCGCCGCGCCGTGCTGGCGGTCGAGGCGCGATCAACCTCGCGGCATGACCAGCACGGCCCCGCGGCCAACGAACCTGCTGCGCTCACTGGCCGTGCAACTGGCCGCCAGCGGGGAATCGACCTGGCCGTCCGCAAGTGGCCGTCCACGGGGAATTCCGGCTGGCCGTTGACACGCACGGACTCAGAACGCTGTGGCCAGCGGTTTCCATCCTTAGCGCTGGTTTCGGTTCCGATGTTCCTCAAACGCCGAACCCGCGGCAAGCCCGTCCAGTTGCCGAAGGGAAAACCCCGCATCCTGGCGGCCAGGCTGGCGATCTGCTGTGTGGGAGGGCTTCGGCACCCTCCGCGTACCGAAGCGTTGGCCTGGGCACAGCAAACCCGGTGCGCCTGCGGAGGGCTGGTCCGTCACGCGAGGCCGTGGATCACGGCCTCGAGAAGATCGGGGGTTCTGATCACCAGGCACCCAATGATAGCTGCCGGAACCAGCAGCGCGCCCACACGCCGCCACTGCGTTACGGTGCGCTCAGCTGCGGACACCACGACTGCCAGAGCCGCCACGGCGACTGCGGTCAGTGCAACTCCGTCAGCTGCTCGAAAGGATGCGAAAGTGTCCGCGACCAGTAATCCCCCAGCCAGCGCGGTCGCGGCCGCCGCGGGCCAGCCTGCTGCGCCGATCCGGGCGAAAGCAGCTCCCAAGACCGTGCCGCCTGCCACGGCGAGCAGACACCACAGGACGACGGTCGCCGCATCCGTCCGGTACTCGCTGCCCGGATGCTTCAGGCCGTAACCAACAGCCGACACCTGTCCGGTGACCGTCCGCGATCCGGAGGTCCTAGCGCTGGTCGACGCACTCGACGATGACCTGGCCGCATCCGCGTACGCCGAGGGCGAGAGCTTCGGGTACTCGGCGCACGAGTTGGAGGCCGGGTCTGTGCACCTAGTCGGCGGTCGCGTTGGGGGACCGGCGGGTCGGCATCGAGCTTCAGGACGGCGGATTCGCCGGGCTCAAGCGGTTCTACGTGGCGCCCGGTCTCCGCGGCCGCGGAGCAGGCGCGGCTTCGACGTGGTCCCCAGGTTCGGGCCCTACCTCGACAGCGAGGCGTCGGTCTGCTGCATGCAGCGCACACTCTTACACGCGGAACGTGCTCTGAACCATCTCGGAGAAGAGAAAAGTGCCCTCGGCCAGTGCCCGCCGGATCAAGGTGGCGAGACAACCGCTGTGCGGTCGCGGCAGTGCAAACCGGCGTTTGAGACTGGTGAGATCGCGTGTTCAACTAGCGCGTGTTTGTGGTGGTTGTGACTGCGAGTGGTCGTCTCGAGTGCAGCGGAGGCTTCGAGCGATAGGGCGTTTGAGGAACCGCGAATGGCGGCTCATGACACCATCGTTAACGGCAAGCCGACACGATCGCGATCGCGCTCGTAGCGCCATCAGCGGGTGGTCCGGCTGGGTTGTTCGCACTCGATAACCAACAGTCCAGCGTTGCTGAGGGTTCGTGCGAGCCCGGCCCCGTAGCTGCGGGTGCCTTCGACAGAAGCTACGACTCGAGGTCCTGGGCTGTGTTCACCGATCCAGGCCAGCAGTTGGGCGAAGCCGGTGCTGGTGTTCGGGATCGCCCGGGTCGCGATCGGCGTGCTGGCAGGCAGGGCGATTTCGACTTGGTGGGTGTCGCGGTGGGTGTCGACGCCGATGACGGCATCGATGGTGTCTGCGAGCATGGGCATAGGCCAGGTCCTCCCAGGATCGGGTCGACGGGTCGGCACCGGCCTGGGCGGGATCACCAAGCGGCAGCTCTGTGACGGGTCACGCCGATGGCGGACAGGCTTCTGATCAGGCCAACCGGTGGGCCAGGCCGGTGCCGGCGACCACGACGGGCAGGTCAAACGAAGGGCACGCCGAAGCGGCCAGAGTTTGCGTGGGCCCACGCCGTGTCACCGGTCACCGATCCTGGCATCGGACCAGGCCGGAACCGCTGACCGACACACTCACAGAGTGTCACGTTGCGACAGGTGGAGATCTTCGCCAGCGCTGCCGAGCACCTGCACTTCGGACGAGCTGCCGAGGCACTGCACATTTCCCAGCCCACGGTCAGCCAGGAGATCGCCCGACTGGAACGCGCTCTGGGTCTCGCGCTCTGCGACAGGACGGGCCGTTCGGTGTCTCTCACACCCGCGGGAGAGGCCATGGTCGAACAAGGCCAGCGCCTACTCACACACGCCGACAGGCTAGTCCGAGAGGTCCGCCTCTTCGAGGAATGCCGGTTGAGAACGATCAAAGTGGTGGCCTCACCGAGCGTCGTCAACCAACTGCTACCGACGATCATAAACCGCGCCGAGAAGGAACTGGCAGACGTCACCATCGAGGACATCTCTGTCGACACCGGCGCTGTACCGGCGCGTCTACGGGCCGAGCGCGGCGACATCGGGCTCGGTCGTTTCCTCGACCCGCTCGACGGATACAGCCATCAGATCATCGCGCACGAGCCGGTGTTCGCCGCCCTCAGCCGCGATCACCCGTGCGCCCACCTGCCCCGAATCAGGCTTGCCGACCTGCACGAATTGCCCCTGCTGCTGTGGCCACGGGAGCAGAATCCGCGATACTTCGTCTATCTCCAGGAGGCCTGGTCGGGTTCGACGACGACCTGGCCGGCGAAGCGACCCGGATCGGCAACCGCATCCGCGACCTGCTCACCGGTATCCACCCGGCCCTGGAACGCGCGATCGGCACCCGGATCAGCCACCCGGCGGTGCTGGAGATCCTCTCCCGCTGCGGCGGACCAGCCGGAATCCGAAAGGCGGGACGCCGCAAGCTCACCGCGATCGCGACTGCCCATGCCCCGAGGATGGGCGACAAACTCGTCGCCGCGATCATGACCGCGCTAGACGAGCAGACCGTCACCGCCCCGGGCACCGCCGCAGCAGACACCGTGCTGCCCCGACTGGCTGACAGCCTCAAAACCGTTCTCCAGCAACGCAAACAGCTCGCCACCGAGGTCGAGGGGATACTCGATGCGCACCCTCTCGCCGGGGTCCTGTCGCTCCAATGTCAGAGTCAGTGAGTCGCCTTCGTGGTGACTAACGGCGCGGCGGTGGGCTGGCTCGTTCCCGTGTTGTCGCCGAGTGGCGCGGCCGGGAGCGGGTCGTTCAGTGCCGTGGTCGATGATCGGCCGGTGGTGGGTTGACTCGCATCCATGCTGTCGCCGCGAGGTTGACGAGGTCCTGTCATGTCGCCCGCCGCCGTGTCCGGCCAACCGGTGTGGCTTGATTGGAGCGTGGGTCCTACCCCTGATTGAGGCATGTCCACCGGCCCGGCCTTCACATTCCCGCTGAGCACAGAAGTGGAGTGCTGCATGGTCATATCGGAGTCGGCCCGCACAAGAACGTCCTGGCCGCTGTGGCCGTCGACGGCAACGGACGCCAGATCGCGGTGCGCGAAACCGCCGCCCGGCCACGAGGCTTCAAGACCCTCCTGTCGTGGGCCGGCCGGTTCGAGCAGCGGGCATGGGCGGTGGAGGACGTGCGCCACGTCGCCGGCGGGCTCGTCCGGTTCCTGCTCGCTGCGGGCGAACAGGTGGTGTGGGTGCCGACCCAGATGAGCTCCGATTTCCGCAAGCGCCTGCGGGCATCGGGCAAGTCCGACCCGATCGACGCGCTCGCACCAGCGGCCCCGGTTGAGAGAGGAGGGACTTGAGTGTTTTCCGGCGCGAATTCGATGCAGCCGGCACAGTTCCTTCGATTCGGACGAGCGATTCAGACGAGGAAATCGCGGTAGCGACGTAGTCGCATGCGTGCAGTTTTCATGTTGTGGCGCTCCAGTTTTTCGGCACTCTCGGCATCGCCTTCGGCGAGGGCGGCGATGATCCGACGGTGCTCGGCCAAGCTTTCGGCCATCCGGCCGGGCGTCATGAGGATGCGGCGGCGCAGCAGGTGTGCCTGATCCTGGATGCCGGCCAGCGTTTCGGCGAGAAAATCCTGGTCCGCCAATCGGATCACCGTGTCGCGGTAGGAGTCGATGGCGGCGAGGAATGTTTCGAGGTCACCGGTTTCGGCGGCCTCGTCGAGCGGGCCGGGTGCGAACAGTTCCTGCACTGGCCGGACGCATTCATCGCCAGCGACGCGTCCCAGTCGCCGACGTCGACGACCAGCCGGAACGTCGCCCCGGCGCTCTGCACAAAATTGGGACCGTAGGCGGTGTTGCCGACCGTGTCGCCGCTGCCGCCGCGCGGAGCCGGTCCGGCGACCAGCTGGTCATCGGGCACGCCGGGCAGCAGCGCGGCGAGCGGATGCCGCGCCTGGGCAACGTGCCGTCACCGGCCAGACCATTGCAGAGCAACCCAACTCAGGCAGGCTTCCCTAATGTGATCCTGGTTAGCCGCCGCGCCCGGCCGAAGCCGCGGATTCGTTCGGGCGTTCGTTAGCTCCCCTGTCGGGCTCTCCGACGGGTTTCCGCGGCTAGCCGCACCGGTAAAGGTCGCCGACGCCTCGAGACGCACCGGATTCCGCAGGCGGCACCGAGCGGCACCGGGAGCGGACGAACTCGTAGTGGCTGCGTTCCGGTAGGAGCAGGACGAAGGCCGCGTCGCCGCGGTCGATCCACTCTCGGAGGCGGTCCGGGGACGGGGCCGGGTCGCGGCCGGTGAATCCGGCCATGCCGACCACTCCCCGGCGGGTCGCGAGGAGGAACGGGGCGGCCGCGTCGGCTGTTTCCACCGCGAGCGTCACCTTCGCGGAGCCGGCCCGGCGTTCCGCATAGGACAGCAAGGCCGCCGACGGTTCGTCGAGTTTTCCTGCCGCCGCGCGGAAGTCGCGGGCGCCCCATCCGCCGAGCAGCTGCCGGAAGTCGTCTCGGACGTCCGGGGGCAGGTAGTCCGTCTGCAGGGACACCGGACCCGCCGCGGGCAGCATCGGCAAGCCCGCCGAGTAGCCGATCGTGGTCGCGGCGGACCAGGTCAGCGGGGCCGCCAGCGTGGCGGCCAGTCCGGTCGCGAGCCCGGCCGTGCGCAGGCGCGGGGAGATCCGCCCCGACACGAGCAGGGCGACCGAAAGCAGGGCCGCCGCGGCGACGGCCCAGGCGACCCAGCCGTTCCAGTCCGGGTCGCGGCGAACCAGCACCCACGCCCACGCGCTCAGGGCCGCGACTGTCGCCGGCAGCAACGGCCACCAGCGCCCGCCGGCCCGGTAAAGCCGCCACAGGGCGGCGAAAGCGGCAGCCGACAGCGCGGCGACGGCGGGAGCGAGCTGTGCGGTGTAGTACAGCAGCCAGATTCCGCGCATGAAGCTGAACACCGCTGCGCAGACCAGCAGCCAGCCGCCCCAGAGCACCCAGCCGGCCAGCGTCTTCCGGGGCGGACGGCGTCCGGCGAGGGTCAGCGCCAGCACGGCGGCGACCGCCGCCAGCGCGAGCGGCAGCAGCCAGGAGGCTTGGCCGCCCAAGGACGTCCCGAAAAGCCGTCCGGCACCGGGATCGCTTTGGTAGAAGGATTTCCCGTGGTTCTCCGCGTAGCTGGCGGCCGCGGCGAAATCCTGGCCGAAGATCCGGCCGAAGCCGTTGTAGCCGAACACGAGGTCGCGTGCGGTGCCGTCGACGCTGCTGCCGATGAAGGGTTTCGGCGACGGCCAGAGGTCGACCAGCACGACCCACCAGAACGAAGCCACCGCCAGCACCGCTGCGAAAAGCGCCGTGGTCCGCGTCTTCGCGCGCGCCGGGGAAGAAGAGCCGATCAGGTAGGCCGCGCCGATCGCGGGCAACACCAGCCACGCCTGCACCATTTTCGTGGTGAACGCGCACCCGAGGAGCACCGCGGCGAAGACCATCCACCGCCGCTCCCCCGCCGGGCCGTCGAGCGCGCGGGTCAGCGCGTACGCGGCGGCGACGAGCAGCAGGAGCATCAGCGGGTCGGGCAGGTTGTCGCGGTCGAGCGCGACGACGACCGGAGTCGCGGCGAGAATCGCGGCGGCGAGCAGGGCGACCCGTTCCCCTTGCCAGCGGCGGACCGCAAGGTACAGCAGCCAGACTGCCGCGACGCCTTCCAGCACCTGGGGCAGGATCAGCGCCCAGCCGTGGAAACCCAGCAGCCGCACGGAAAGCACCTGCACCCACAGCGCCATCGGCGGCTTGTCGACGGTCACCACGCCGAGCGGGTCGAGCGAGCCGAACGCGAAAGCCGTCCAGTCGCGGGACATCGAGCTGACGGCGGCGCTGTAGTACGGGTACCCGAATCCGAGGTCCCAGCTCCCCCAGCCGTACGCGACGGCCGAGAGGACCAGGACCGCGGCGAGCCCGGCGCGCGGCCGCCAGGACCTGGCCGGGGCGGGCGCGACCGAGGTGCTGTCCAATGGTTCCCCCTCACGCGACGGGGCTCGGCGGTCCGCGGCGGACCGCCGAGCCCCGGATCCGGTCAGTACTCCTTGAGGATCTTTTCGATCTCGTCCTGGAACGCCATCGCGGCCTTGTAGTGCAGGGCGTAGAAGTTGCCGGTCGGGAACGACTTGCCCGCCTTGACCGCCCGCAGCCCCTGGTACGCGGGCAGGTCGATGATCTGCTGCGTGTCCGGCCCGGCCTTGCCCTGGTAGTCGGCCTGGTACAGGATCACGTCGGCTTCGTTGAGCTTGTCCAGGTTCTCGATGGAGAACTCCGGCGTGTTGTTGCTCTTGTCGGTGACGCCGGCCCGGGCGAACTGGACGCCGAGGTCTTTGAGGATGGTGCCGCCCCACGATTCGTCGAGGTTCAGGTACCACTTCCCGCCGCCGCCGTTGATCAGCGCGAACTTCAGCTTCGACAGCTTGTCCTTGTACGTCGACTTGATCTGCGCCGCGCGGTCCTCGTACTGCTTCTTCAGCGCCTCGGCCTCGGGCTTCTTGCCCACCGCGTCGGCGGCCTGGACGACCCACTGCGGCCAGGCGACGCCGGGTTCGCCGGGCGCCCCGCCGAGGATCACCGTCGGGGCGAGCTTCTGGTAGTCCTCGATCTTGTGCTTTTCCAGGGAGAGGAACTTGTTGCCGAGGATGAGATCCGGGGCCTGGGCGCCGACCTGCTCGATGTCGATCTCCATCGAACCGCCGACCTTCGGGGCCTTGGCGTACTCGGCGGCGTAGGGCGGGTACACCGCGAAGCTGTCGGTGTAGCCGGACGCGGTGGCCTTGGGGTGCACGCCGACGTCCAGCAGGCCGAAGTAGGTGTACTGGTCGAGCGCCACCACCGATTTCGGCGCGACCGGGATCTGCGCCTGCCCGCTCGGGGTGTCGAACGGCCGCGTGGCGCCCTCCGCGCCGGCGTTCTCGTCGGTCGAGCCACAGGCTGCGGCGCCGAACGCCAGCACTGCGGCCGAAATCCCGGCCACTGTCGTGCGCCACTTCTGGAACTGCGTCCTCACGACGCCTACCTCTCTGCCAAACCCGCTGGTCTTGGTCATGTCCGTCTAATTAGGGCAGGCTATCCTAATCATCTTTTCGCCCGGGAGAGGTCACCAACCGGTCAAGGTTGGCCGTCCAGGACCGCGTGATCCTGGCCACCAGCCCGGCCGGGACCGCCTCCGGCAGGTACGACCAGTGCGCGGTCAGCACCCCTTGCCCGACCGAGGCGTTGATCGACAACGCGTGCGTGGCGCGGGCTTCCGGGTCGACGTCGCCGCCGATGACGTTCTTGCCGGGCGCGACGAGCCAGTCCTCGTCCCGCGCCCGGCCGGGGTCGTTCTGTCCGATGTAGTTGAACAGCACCTCGGCCGAGGGGAGGTGCTCCCCCGCGCCGTAGCGCAACACCCCGTATCCGATTCCGTTGTCGGGCACGGCTTTCTGCTCGTCGGACAACCGGCGGGCAGCGGCGGCCAAGTCCTTGTCCAGCGCGACGCGCACCGGGTACAGCGACGTGAACCACCCCACTGTGCGGGACAGATCGGCGTCGCCGAGCAGGTTTTCCGCGCGTCCGTGGCTTTCGAGGTCGACTAGCAGCGCGTCGCCGCCCCGGTGTTCCGCGACCGCCGAAGCCAGCGCTGCCAGCAGGAGGTCCTGCACCCCGCAGCCGAGCGCCGCGGGCACCGGCCCGAGCAGCGCCTTCGTCGTCTCGGCGGACACGTGCACGACGTCGTCGCGGCCTCGCGAGATCGTGTCGCCGGGGCCGAGCGGCCGGGCGGCCACCGGCACCGTGCCCGAGATCCCTTGCCAGTACGGCAGTTCCGCGCTCCGGTCCAGTTCGGACAGCCGCAGCGCCCACTCGCGGAACGGAACCTCCACCGGCGGCAGGTCGAGCCCGCGGCCGAGGGCGGCGAGGTCTTCCGACAGCGCGCGCCACGACACCGCGTCGACCACCAGGTGGTGGATCATCAGCAGCAGGCGGCCCGGCCGGTCGCCCGCGTCGAACCACACCGCGCGGAGGACGTCGCCGGTGAACGGGTTCAGCTCGCGGACGGTGCGTTCGAACTCCGGGAACTCCGTGGTGAACAGGTCGTCGTCCGGGCGGTCGCCGAGGTCGACGCGGCGCAGCACCGGCTTGTTCGCTTCGCCGACGTGCACGGTCCAGTCTTCGCCGAGCCGTGCCCGCAGGATCGGGTGCCGGTCCTGCAGGGCGGTCAGCACCTCGCTGAGCCGGTCGAGGCCGGCTCCGGTCGGGACGCGCAGCACCGAATACTGGCTGAGCCTGCCGATCGGGCCGCCGCGCTCGCGCTGGGCGAGCATGATCGGCGTCGCCGGGAAGCTGCCCGTCGCCGGGACCGCGGTCCGCTGCGCGCCGCCGAGTCCGGTCGCGGCTTCGGCGAGCGCGGCCACGCTGCGGCGCTCGAAGACGGTGCGCGGGGTGATCCGCAGCCCGGCCGCGCGAGCCCTGCCGACGACCTGCATGGACAGGATGCTGTCGCCGCCCAGTGCGAAGAAGTCGTCCTCGACGCCTACTGACGGCAAGCCGAGCACCTCGGCGACGATCTCCGCCAGCACGTGCTCGCGCGGGGTGCGCGGAGCGGTTCCGCCGCTGAGTGCGGAAAGGTCGGGCGCGGCCCAGTCCGCGGTCGCCAGCGCGGCGCGGTCGACCTTGCCGTTCGGGGTGACCGGGAGCGCTTCGAGCAGCACCACCGCCGAGGGCACCAGGAAGTCCGGCAACGAAGCGGCGAGCGCGGTACGGAGCGCCGGTCCGTCCACTGTGGACTCGTCGGCGACGGCGTAGCCGATCAAGCGGTCGTCGCGGACGACGACGACCGCGTCCGAGACCGCCGGATGCGCGGACAGCCGGGCCTCGATCTCGCCCGGTTCGACGCGGTGGCCGCGGACCTTGACCTGGTCGTCGGCGCGGCCGCGGAATTCGAGGCGGCCGTCCTCGGTCCAGCGGGCGAGGTCGCCAGTGCGGTACATCCGGCCGCTGTCGAACGGGTCGGCGACGAACCGGGTCGCGGTAAGACCGGGCGCGCCGAGGTATCCGCGGGCCAGCTGGGCACCGCTGAGGTAGAGCTCGCCGACAACGCCGGGCGCGACCGGACGAAGCGCGTCGTCCAGCACGCGAAGTCGGGTGTTGGCGACCGCGCGGCCGATCACCGGGCCTTCGGTGTCCCGCAACCGCGCGATGACAGTGTCCACTGTGCACTCAGTGGGACCGTAGAAGTTGTACGCCTCGGTTCCCGGCAGACTGCGCAGTTCGTTCCACAGTCCCGGCGGCACCGCTTCCCCGCCGACCCCGACCACAGCAAGCGGGCACTGTCCGTCGCGCACGAGCCCCGCTGCCGCCAGCTGGACGAAATGCGACGGGGTGACCTCGACGAAATCGATCCGCCGCTCGATCAGGAACCGGGCCAGCGCCTCGGCGTCGACCCGGACGTCCTCGGTGACGACGTGCAGTTCGTGGCCGCGCAGCAGGCCGAGCGAGGGCTGCCAGGAGGCGTCGAAGGAGAACGACCAGTTGTGCCCGATCCGCAGCCGCTCCCGCCCGGTTCGTTCCCGGGCGGGCCCGAAAACGTCGCGGTCGTGGCTGTGCGCCAGGTTGACGATGCCGCGGTGCGGGACGAGCACCCCCTTCGGCTTCCCGGTCGACCCGGAGGTGTAGATCAGGTGGACGGGGTGCTGCGGCCGCAGCGGCACGCGACGGTCGGCGTCGGTGACCGGGTCCGCGGCGAAAGCCGTGTCGTCGGGCCAGTCGTCGGCGAGCACGAGCAGCGGTTTCGCGTCGGCGAGGAGGTCCGCCGTCCGGTCTTCCGGCTGGGCGGGGTCGATCGGCAGGTACGCGGCCCCGGACTTGAGGACCGCCAGCAGCGCGACGAAGAACCGTTCCGTCCGGCGCAGGCGGATCGCGACGATTTCCTCCGGCCCGGCTCCCCGGGCGATGAGCGCACGGGCGAGGCGGTTGGCTCGCGCGTCCAGCTCACGGTAGGTCAGCGTCCGGTCTTCGCAGGCGAGCGCGACCGCGTCCGGGCCGCGGCGGACCTGGTCGTCGAACAGATCGACCACAGTGGACTCCGGTACCGGGAGAGCGGTCTCGTTCCGCTGGCGCAGCACCAGGTCCCGCTGCCGCCGCGAAAGCACTTCGAGCCGGCCGACCGGGGTGTCCTGCTGTTCGGGTACTCCGGCCAGCAAGTCCGCAAGGGACTGTCCCAGTTCGGCGATCCGTTCGGCGGTGAAAACGTCGGTGCGGTATTCGAGGATCAGTTCGAGCCGCGGGCCGGGCGCGGCGACGATCGTGAGCGGATAGTGCGTGGCGTCCTCGCCTTGGACGCCGGTGACCTGGACGCCTGCCTGCCGCTCGCTCTCGGCGAGCGCTTCGGCGTCCACCGGGTAGCTCTGGAAGACCAGCAGCGTGTCGAACAGTTCGCCGGACCCGGCTTGGCGCTGGATTTCGGCGAGGCTGAGGTACTGGTGGTCCAGCAGCGCGGCCTGCTCCCCCTGCACGCGCGCGAGCAGCGCGCCGAGCGTTTCGGCCGCCGCGGTGCGGACGCGGACCGGCAGGGTGTTGATGAACAGCCCGATCATCCGGTCGGCGCCGGGCAGGTCGGCGGGACGGCCGGAGACGGTCGCGCCGAACACGACGTCCCGGCGGCCGGTCAGCCCCGCCCAGCAGCAGCGACCACACCGCCTGCACGACAGTGTTGAGCGTGACGCCGTTCTTCCGCGCCCACGCGGCGAGCCGGGTCGTGTGGTCCTCGGTCAGGCCGACCGAGAGTTTGTCGGGCAGGGCTCTGGCCGCGGCCGACAAGCTCACCGCCGGGCGGGGCGAGCAGGCTCGTTCCGTCGAGTCCGGACAGCGCGTTCCGCCACGCCGCGCGGGCGGTTTCGCGGTCCTGGCGGCCGAGCCAGTCCAGGTAGTCGCGGTACGGCCGGGCTTTCGGCGGCTCGCCGGTGCGGTACAGCTCCAGCAGTTCCTGGCCGAGCAGCGGCGCGGACCAGCCGTCGAGGACGATGTGGTGGCTGGTGATCAGGAGCCGGTGGCCTCCGTCGCCGGTGTCGAAGAGCGTGAACCGGATGAGCGGCGGCTCGGCCAAGGCGAAGGGCCGCAACCGTTCCTCTGCGGCGACGGCCTCCGCGTCGGCCCCGGCGAGTTCCCGCCAGTCGAGGCCGGCCGAGCGCGGAACGACCTGCACGGCCCGGCCGGAGGCGAGGTAGCGGAAGCCCGCGCCGAGGTTCGGATGCCGTTCCAGCAGGCGCGCGGCGGCGGTGCGCAGCCTCCCCGGATCCGCGTCGCGCAGGTCCAGCATCTGCTGGGGACGTAGACGTCGAGGCTGTCCTCGTCGAACGACGCGAGGAAGAGCATTCCTTCCTGCAGCGGCGAGAGCGGCCAGACGTCGGCCGGCGTCGCCGATCTCGTCGACTTCGTCGAGAGTCAAGTCCAGCAACGGGAAATCCGCTGCGGAGACTCCGCCGATGCCGTCCGGGGTCAGCCGCTGGCCAGTTCCGCGGGCGGCGGCCATCCACTCGGCGCCGACGGCCTCGGCGTCCACTGTGCCGGGCAGGACGGCCAAACTCGCCTCCAGCCCGGCGGGACGTCACCGAGCCAGTTCACTTCCAGGGCGTGCGACGCCGGGGGTTCCGGGATCGAGGTCGCCCGCCCAGTCCGCCTTCCGGGCGCCAGTCGGCTTCCTCACCGGGCGCCTCGACGTCGAAGCGGCCGAGGTAGTTGAACAGCACCTCGGGATGCCCTTTCATGTCTCCGGTGAGGTACCGCAGCAACGCGTACCCGGCGGGAACCCGCAGCCGGGCGTCCTTGGCCTGCTTGAGCTGGCGCACGGGATCGGGGTCCGGCGGTTTATCCGCAGCGGCGCCGACGAGGTGAGCCAGCCGACCGTGCGCGACAGGTCGAGGTCTTCGTCGCGGCCGTGCCCTTCGGTTTCGATCAGCACCGAATCGTGCCCCGCACGCGCGTCACGGCAGTGGCGAGGGTGCTGAGCAAGGCGTCTTGGATCCCGGCCCGGAACGACTTCGGGACCCGGAAAGAAGCGTGTCGGTGATGTCGCGCGGGAAGCGTCACACGGACCTCGCGGACGTCGCCGACGGTTCCGGTCACCGGAGTGGTGCTTCCCAGCACTTCGCGCCAGTACGGCAGATCCCGCCCGCAGCTTTTCGATGCGCGGGGCCAGACTCGCCGCCAAGCACGCAACGAAACGGGCACCGCGGGCAGTTCGCGACCGGCCGCGGGCGGCGGCGAGGTCGTCGAACAGGATCCGCCAGGACACGCCGTCGATCACCGCGTGGTGGATCACCAGCAGCAACCGGCCCGGCGCGCCTTCGGGGCCGAACCACACTGCCCGGACCATGACCCCGGCGGCGGGATCCAAAGCGGGCTTCGGCAGCCGTTGCTTCGCGGTGCAGCAGTTCCTGGTCCGGCCACGCCTGGCACGCGCCGTACGGTGAATCGCCGCGCCTGGCGGCGGATGCGCAGCGTGCGCCGAGGGTGGCCCGCAGCGCGCCGTGCCGGTCCAGCACCGTTCGCAGCACGCGGTTCAGCTCCGGCTCGGTCAGCCCGCGCGGGTCCGCACGACGGCGGACTGGCTGAACCGCCGGGGCACGCCGCCGCGTTCGAGCAGGGCGGCGATCATCGGGATCTGCGCGACGACGCCGACGGCGGGCACTTCAGCCGGACCGGCGGCGGTCACCGGCTCGGCCAGTTCGGCGAGCGCCGCCACCGTCCTCGCCTCGAACACCTGCCGCGGGGTGATCCGCAGCCCGGCCTGCCGCGCCCGGCTCACCACCTGCAGCGACAGGATGCTGTCGCCGCCGAAGCCGAAGAAGTCGTCCGTCACGGAAATCGACGGCAGGCCCAGCACCGCGGCGAACGCGTCGGCCAGCGCCTTTTCCCCGGGCGTGCTCGGGGCGGCATCGCCGGTCAGCCCGCTCAGGTCCGGCCGCGAACCCGCCGGCGGAGGCCAGTGCGCCGCGGTCCACCTTCGCGTTCACCGTTCAGCGGCAGCCGGTCGAGCACTACGATCGCGGACGGCACCGAGTAGTCCGGCATCCGGGCCGCCAGCGCGGCACGCAGGTCCCCGGGCACCGGCTCGGCTCCGGGCTCAGCCGGTCACGTAGGCGATCATGCGGCGGACGCCGGGCTGGTCCTCCCGGACGACGGCGACCGCCTCGGCGACTCCGGGCCGGTCGCACAGCGCCGTCTCGACTTCGCCGAGTTCGACGCGGAAACCCCGGATCTTCACCTGGTGGTCCGACTCGGCCGAGGAAGTCGAGAGCGCCGTCGGCGGTCCAGCGGACGAGGTCGCCGGTGCGGTACATCCGTTCGCCGGGAGCGCCGAACGGGCAGGCCACGAACCGCGTGGAGGTCAGGCCGGGCAGGCCGAAGTAGCCGCGCGCCAGCCCTCCGGCGACGTACAGTTCGCCGGCCGTGCCCGGCGGCACCGGCCGCAGATCGGCGTCGAGGACGTAAGCCTGTTTGTTCGGGTCGGGCGGGCCGATCACCACGCGCTGTCCGGCCTCGCACCGCCAGAGCGTGGAGTTGACCGTGCATTCGGTGGGGCCGTAGGCGTTGAACATCCGGCGGCCGCGGCTCCAGCGGGCGAACCAGTTCCGGGGTGAGCGCGTCGGTGCCCGCGATCAGCGTGACGCCTTCGGGCAGGTCGGACCCGGCGAGGGTGGCCAGTGCCGAGGGCGGCACGAAACATGTGGGTCAGCCCTTGTGCGGCAACGAACTCCGCGAGAGGTTCGCCCAGGCGGCTTTCCTCCGGGACGACCACGGCGGTCGCGCCGGCGAGCAGTTGCGGGACAGCTCGGCGAGCGAGACGTCGAAGCTGGGCGAGGCGAACAGCAGCACGCGGCTCCCGGGGCCGCTCCGGACCGAATCGGCGAACATCGCCACCAGGTCCGGCACCCCGCGGTGCGGCACCAGCACTCCCTTGGGTCGCCCGGTCGATCCCGAGGTGTAGATCAGGTACGCCGCGCTGTCCGGATGCGGCAGCGGAAGCTGCGCGGGCGGTTCGGGCAAGGCGCCGTCCAGCACGACGAGCGGGACGCCGTGCTCCGCCATCTTGTCCGCTGTGGACGGATCGGCGACGAGCAGCGCCGGGTGCGCGTCGGAGAGCATGTACGCGATCCGGTCGGCCGGATACTCCGGGTCCAGCGGCAGGTACGCCGCCCGGGCCAGCTGGACGCCCAGCATCGCGGTCAGGAACCCGAGCCCGCGGTTGATCGCCACGCCGACGACCTGCTCCGGCCCGGCGCCGCGTTCGATCAGGACCCCGGCGAGCCGGGCGGCCCGCTCGTGCAGTTCGCCGTAGCTGACCGCGACCCCGCCGTCCTCGACGGCGATCGCCTCCGGTCTCGCTTGCCTGCTGGACGAACAGGTCCACCAGCGACTCGCCCGCCCGCGGCAACGTCGCGGAGTTGAACTTGCGCAGCACCAGTTCCCGCTCGTCGGCGGTGGTCAGCTCGACCGATCCGATCCGCCGCTCGGGCGGCGCCGTGAGCAGCTCCCGCAGCAGAGCGGCCGCTCGCCGGACCAGTGTCGCGTCGACGAGATCTTCCCGGTACACCAGCGCGACGGCGAATTCGTCGCCAGGCAGCGCGACCGCGGTCAAGGGATAGTGCGTGACGCTTCGGGTTTCCTCGGCTCGCACCGCGAGCCCGGAAGCTTCGTCGGCAGCGCGGAGCGCCTCGGCGTCCGCAGGAGCGCTCTGGAACACGGTGAGCGTGTCGTCGAACAGTTCGCTGTGCCCGGCTTCGCGCTGGATTTCGGCGAGCCCGAGGTACTGGTGGTCCAGCAGCGCGGCCTGCTCCGCTTGCACCCGGGCGACGAGACCGGCGAGCGTCTCCGCCGGGTCGAGCCGGACCCGGACCGGGAGCGTGTTGATGAACAGGCCGATCATCCGGTCGACGCCGGGCAGTTCGGCGGGCCTGCCGGACACGGTGGCGCCGAACACGACGTCCCGGCGGCCGGTGACCTTGCCGAGCACGACCGCCCACGCCGCTTGCAGGACGGTGTTGAGCGTGACGCGCTGTTCGCGGGCCCACGCCGCGAGCCGTTCAGTGTCCGTTGAGGACAGCCGGACTTCGTGCTCGCGCGGGAACTCCGCGGCGGGAGTGGCTCCGGGGGCGAGCAGCGTCGGATCGGCGAGCCCGGCCAGCGATTCGCGCCAAGCCGTGCGGGCCGCCTCGCGGTCTTGCCTGCCGAGCCAGGCCAGATAGTCCCGGTATTTCGGCGCGGGCGGCAGGTCTTCGCGGCCGTAGGCGGTGAACAGTTCCTCCCCCAGCAGCGGACCGGACCAGCCGTCGAGCAGCAGGTGGTGCGCGGTGATCACGAGCTTGTGGTGCTCGGGAGCCAGCCGCAGCAGCCGGAACCGGATCAGCGGCGGCTTCGCGAGGTCGAACCGGCTCGCCCGGTCGGCGTCCAGCAGCGCGGGCACGCCGGCCTCGGCGACGTCGTCTGCCTGCCACGGCACCGGCACAGCTTCGGGGATGAGCTGAACGGTCTCGCCGCTCTTGCGGGCCCGGAAGGCCGCGCGCAGGTTCGGATGCCGTTCCAGCACCACGGCCGCCGCCGCGCGCATCCGTTCGAGGTCGAGCGCCCCGCGCAGGTCGAACACCTGCTGGATGGTGTAGACGTCGGTGGCCGCGCTGTCCCAAGTGGACAGGAAGAGCAAGCCCTCCTGCAACGGGGACAGCGGCAGCACGTCCTGGACACCGCGGGCGGCACTCACGAAACGCTCCAATCACCCGAGAACTCGGCGAACTCGTCCTCGTCCAGTTCGATCAACGGTTCCGCCTCGGACGGCAGCGACTCCGCCGCGAGGTCGACGGATTCGGCGGCCTCCGCCAGCGCGGCCGCGGTGCGCAGCTCGAACACCTGCCGCGGGTTGATCTTCAACCCGTCCGGCCGCACCCGGCCGACCAGGTGCAGCGAGCGGATGCTGTCCCCCGCCGAGCGCGAAGAAATCGTCGAACACCCCTACCCGGTCCAGCCCCAGTACTTCCGCCACGGCCGCGGCGAGCACGCGCTCGGTCTCGGTCCGCGGTCCGGCGGAACCGGTTTCGGCCTGACGGTCGGGTTCCGGCAGCGCGGCACGGTCCAGTTTCCCGTTGGGGGTCAACGGGAACGCGTCAAGCCACACGAACGCCGAGGGCACCAGCTGTTCCGGCAGGCTCTCGCGCGATTCGGCGCGAAGCTCGGCTCCGGGGCGCGGTGCACCGGTGAGGTAGCCGACCAGCCCGGTGTCTCGCACCGCGACCTCGGCCCCGGTGATCCCGGGCAGTGCCGAGAGCGCCGCCGCCACCTCGCTGGGTTCGATCCGCACGCCGCGGATCTTCACCTGGTCGTCGCCGCGGCCGAGGTATTCGAGAACGCCCGCCGGCGCCGGGCGAGATCTCCGGTGCGGTAGAGCCGGGTGCCGTCCGGCCCGGCGACGAACCGGGTCGCGGTGAGGCCGGGCCGCCGCAGGTAACCGTGAGCCAACTGGACGCCGGAGAGGTACAGCTCGCCGGCGCAGCCGCGCGGCACCGGCCGCAGCGCCGCGTCGAGAACGTGGTGCCGGTGTTCCACACCGGATGCCCGAGCGGGACCGGCCCGCTGCCGTCCCCCCGCCGTGTCCCAGGCGGTGACGTCCACCGCGGCCTCGGTCGGCCCGTACAGGTTGTGCACCCTCGCCTCGGGCAGCACTTCCCGGGCGGCGAGCACCAGGTCGCCCGGCAGCGCTTCGCCGGAACAGAAGATCCGGCGCAGCGGCAGGTCCGCCGCCGACGGTTCGGCCAGGAACGGCCGCAGCATCGACGGGACGAAGTGGACGGTGTCGACGCGTTCCTCCCGGATCACCGCGGCCAGCCGCGCCGGGTCCTGATGCGCGTCCGGCGGCGCGATGACCAGCGTGCCCCCGGTGAGCAGCGGCAGGAACAGTTCCCACACCGAGACGTCGAAGGAGATCGGCGTCTTCTGCAGGGTCCGGGTCTCCGCGCCGAAGCCGTACTCGTCGGCCATCCACCGCAGCCGGTTGACGACGGCTCGGTGGTCCACCACCACGCCCTTGGGGCGGCCGGTAGAACCGGACGTGTAGATCACGTACGCGGGCGCGGTATCGGGGACCTTCACCAGCGGCCGCCGCTCGGCGCCCAGTTCGGGCAGAGCCGTGATCAGCGACGCCGGGGACCGAGTCCGCAGCGAGGAACTCGCGGCGCGCGGGCGGGTAGCCGGGGTCGATCGGCACGTACGCGGCACCGCACCGGTGGACCGCGTGCAGCACCGCGACCAGCTCGATCGACCGGGGCAGGCTCACCCCGACGAGGTCGCCGGGACCGGCGTCGAGGCTCGCCGCGATCCGGGCGACCAGCTCGTCGAACTCCGCGTAGGTCAGCGACCGCCCGGCCGCGGCGACGGCCACCGCGTCCGGGGCGGCGGCGGCCCGCGCGGCGAACAGCTCCGGCAGGGTCGCCGGTTCCAGGGCGACCTCCGCGCCTCGCGGTTCCGCTTCGGCGGCAAGGGGAATCCGGCCGACGAGCACCGCCGGATCGGCCGTGATCGCGTCGAGGACGCCGGTGAGCCGCGCCAGGACGGCGTCGGCGTCGACCGCGCCGGGCCGGTGGTCCAGGCCGAGAACGAGCGCCTCCCCCGGTTCGACGACCAGGGCCAGCGGGTAGTGGTGGCGTCCGTTCCCGCGACGGCCTCGACGCTCAGCCCGGCCGATTTCTCGGCTCCGGCGAGCCGCTCGTCGTCCACCGGGTAGCTCTCGAACACGACCAGGGTATCGAACAGTTCGCCGGTGCCGGCCCAGCGCTGGACAGCCGCGAGGCCGGCGTGCTGGTGGTCCAGCAGCCGGATCTGTTCCTCGTCCACCCGCCGCACCAGCGCGGCGAACGGCTCCGCGGC
>NZ_QJPO01000005.1:0-122160 GCF_017312175.1 Amycolatopsis sp. A1MSW2902 | reverse complement strand
AAGCGAGCCGCCGCGGGTGGGACGGAGTCGTCGACGTTGCGAACGCCGCCGTCAACGCCGGAGACCAGGCCGTCGAGCGTGCCTACGGAACGGTCGAACCGCCGCCGCGGTGACCGCGAACCATCTGTATAACGATCTATACGGCTGCGCGCGAAGACCCTGGGCGCGCCCCGGGTCCCGGCTGGTGCGTCGCTCGCCCCGCGATCGCTCGATCGGGGACGACGACCGCCTCGGGGCTATCGTCACCGGCCAGGGCTTCCGCTGGATTCCTTCGGCGGCCGCGCGCACACTCGGACTCGTGCACGTGTGCGACGTCGAGGTCGGCCAGACCTACGACGTGGTGGTTCCCGAGCAGCTGCCGCGCAGCCGCTATCCCTCGCCGCCCGGTCGCTTCGGGCTGTGGGACCAGCTGCGCCTGCAGCGCGGCGAGCGGTTCGCGATGACGGTCACCGGCACCGACCCGGACGCCGACCCGCCGATGGTCGACGGGCTGCGCGTGATCACGGCCGGGTACGTCGAGGTGCTGCTCGTCGACGACCAGGTCGCCCAGCTCGGCCTGCCGCCGGGCAGCTACCGCATCGCCGGCATGGTCCGCCCCGACCGGGACGGCGGCCGGATCGTCGAGTTCCCGCACACCATCCGGTCGCAGGTCCCCGCGCGCTGGCTGCGCCGACCCGCCCGCCCCGTGCCGACCGTCGCCGTCGATCTCGACGACGAGCAGGACTGAGCGGGCGATCGACCGTTTCCCGTTTCCTGGTCCGGAGCCACCGGGAAACGTCTGTCCCGGTGCCGTCCGCGGCACCGATGCTGAGTGCATGACTTCCGATCTGCGGTTCTGCCCCTTCTGCCCCGCCTCCGCCGGCGGAGATCCGTCCGAAGTGGACCCGGCCGACATCGTGCGGCGCTGGCCCGCTGCGACGGCATTCCATCCGCGCCGGCGCATCATCCCCGGTCACGTGATCGTCGCCCCGCACGCCCACGTCGAGTCGGGCCATCGCGACCCGGTCGTCACCGGCTACGCCGCGGCGTGCGCGGCCGAGCTGGCCGACCAGCTCGGCTACCGGGAATACAACCTGATCCAGTCCTCCGGGAGGTCGGCAACGCAGACCGTCCCGCATATCCACTGGCACCTGGTGCCCCGCTCCCCCGACGACGGGCTGCCACTGCCGTGGACGCCAAGCCAGCAGCGGGAACAGGCGGAGCGGACGGAGGCTGCGGCATGATCCGGCTCGTGCAGGCCCGCGAATCGCTACCCGCTCCGGCCGCACCGAGCGTGTTCCTCGCCGGACCGACCGCCGAGGCCGACGGCCCGGTGCCGTCGTGGCGGCCAGACGCGATCGAGCTGCTCGACCAGTGCTGGCGCGGGCAGGAACCGCTGTCGGTGCTCACGCCGGAAAACCCGGTCCGCGCCGACCGGTACCAAGATCAGGTAATTCTTCGCGCACTTGGCCGTGTCCCGAGAAGTTGTGTCGCATTCGGACAGTGCGAGCCGGAGTGCGTGTTCTGCCGGATCGTCGCGGGGACCGAGCCTGCGGAAGTGGTGCGGCGGTGGCCCGGCGTGATCGCCATCCGACCGTTGAATCCAGTGGTCGAAGGGCATCTGCTGTTGATCCCGACGACGCATGTGTCCGATGTCGGTGCGGACACGGCTGTCTCCGCTGCGACGATGGCGGCCGCGGCGGAACTCGCTGCTGAGCACGACGACTGCAACGTCATCTCCTCGAAGGGTGCAGCCGGAACCCAAACTGTGTACCACCTGCATATTCATGTGGTTCCTCGCGTGGCTGGCGACGGCCTGCCGCTGCCGTGGACTCCGCAGCAGGAGGCTGAACGGCGCGGGGTGGCGTAATGGCGGTCGAGGTGGTTTACGCGCGGGAAGCCGTCCCGGTTGGGTGCCCGTCGGTGATGCTGCTGGGGCCGACGCCGCGCACGGCGGCGGTGCCGTCGTGCGCCCGTCCGCTATCGACCTGCTTGCCGAGCAGTGGCACGGCGATGGGCCGTTGACGGTGCTGAGCCCGGAATCCCGAGGAGGCATCAGGGCGGAGCATTACGACGATCAGGTCGAGTCCGAGCTGGAGATGATCCAGTCGGCGGACGCCTTGATGTTCTGGATTCCGCGCGACCTGCGGACGTTGCCGGGCTTCACTACGAACGTCGAGTTCGGCCTTGTCGCGGGAACGTCTCCGGAACGGGCGGTGCTCGGGTGCCCGCTGTGCGCCAATCCGGCCTGTCGTTTAAGGACGGTGTCATGAGCCGCCATTCGGGCTGAGTGGGGCTGGTCAGGGTCGGTTTTCGGGGTGGCGGTAGCCTCCGCGCGTGCCGCGTGCCTTGGAGCAGGACGAGCTGATCGAGCACTGGACCCTTTTCGGCGACGAGGTCGCCCTGGTCAAGGGGAAGCGGAGGCGGAACGCGCTGGCGTTCGGGCTGCTGGTGCGGTTCTACGCCCGGCAGGGCCGGTTCCCGCACGGTCGCCTCGAGTTGCCGGATCAGGTGGTGGAGTTCGTTGCCGGCGCAGGTCAAGGTCCCGGCGGCTGAGCTGTCTTCCTACGGCTGGACGGGCCGGACGCACGAGCGGCACCGGGCGGAGATCCGCGAGTTCTTCTCCGCGAGTTCTTCGGGTTCGCCGAGTGTTCGGTCGCCGACCAGGCCGACGCCGCGGACTGGCTGGTCGCCGAGGTGACCGAGGTCGAACGGCGTCCGGAGCAGGTCCGCGCCGAGCTGCTCGGCTGGCTGCGCGGCCGGCGGCTGGAACCGCCGACGTCGGGCCGGATCGACCGGATCGTGCGCTCGGCCCTGGACCGCGGCGAGACACAGCTGATGGAACGGGTCGCCGCGCTGCTCGCCGAGGACACGCGAGCCCGGTTGAACGAGCTGGTGTTCGCGGTGCCCGACGAGTTCGCCGAGTCTGCGGGGAGGGAAGATCCCGCGCGGGACGTGCTGGTGTGGGTGAAGTCCGACCCCGGCCGGCTGAGCCTGAACACGATGCTCGACGAGATCGCGAAGCTGGAGACGATCCGCGCGATCGGGTTGCCGGGCGAGCTGCTGGTGTGGGTCGCGCCGAAGATCGTGTCCGGGTGGCGGGCCCGCGCGGCGGTGCAGTCCCCGTCGCACTTCCGCGGCTTCGCCCCGACGACGCGGTGGGTGCTGCTGGCGGCGCTGCTGGTGGAGCGGGAGAGGGAGATCACCGACACGCTGGTCGAGCTGCTGATCTCCACGGTGCACACGATCAACGCGCGGGCGGATCGGCGGGTGACCGAGGAGATGGTGGCCTCGTTCAGGAAGGTCCGCAACAAGAACTCGCTGCTCGCGCGGGTGGCGGAGGCCTCGCTGCTGCGACCGGACGGCGCTGTCCGCGAGGTGGTGTATCCGGCGGCGGGCGGTGCGGCGACGTTGCAGGAGGTGGTGGCCGAGTACAAGGCGGCGAGCCCGGAGTTCCGCCGCAACGTGCAGGTGAAACTGCGCGCGTCGTACTCGAACCACTACCGGGTCGGGATGATCAAGCTGCTGAGGACGCTGCGGTTCCGGTCGAACAACGACACCCACGCGCCGGTGATCGACGGAATCGGCGTGGTGCTGCGCCATGCCGAGCACCGGGTGCAGTCCTATCCGCTGGGCGAGGCCGTGCCGATGGAGGGCATCGTCGAGGGCGACTGGGCGGAGCTGGCGTGGCGCGGGGCGCCGGGCGCGTCGCGGGTGGTGCGCACGGTGTACGAAGTGTGTCTGTTCAAGGCGCTGCGGGAACGGTTGCGGTGCAAGGAGATCTGGGTCGAGGGCGCGGACCGGTTCCGCGACCCGGAGCAGGACCTGCCGCCGGACTTCGTCGAGCGGCGCCGCCAGTACTACGCGGAGCTGTCCAAGCCGCTGGACGCGGCGGAGTTCATCGAACCTTTGCGCGCGGAGATGGCCGGCGAGCTGCGGGCCTTGCAGGAAGGCCTGCCCTCGTGCGACTGGCTGCAGATTTCGGCGCGCGGCGCCGGGCGGATCACGCTCTCGCCGCTGGAGGCGGACCCGGAGCCGAAGAACCTGCGCAAGCTCAAGAACGAGATCCGGACCCGGTGGGGCCTGGTGCCGCTGCTGGACATGCTCAAGGAGACCGCGCTGCGGATCGGGATCCTGGAGCACTTCGCCCCGGCCGGGTCGCGCGGCGGGCTGGACCGCGCCGAGCTGGCCGAGCGGCTGATCCTCGCGATCTTCGGCTACGGCACGAACATCGGGATCCGCGCCATCGCCGCCGGGGACCACGGGCACACCGAGGAGGAGCTGCGCTACGCCCGCCGCCGCTACCTCTCGGCCGAGGGAGCGCGGCGGTTCGCCGCGGCGATCGCGAACGCCACCTTCGCCGCCCGCCAGGAGCTGATCTGGGGCGCCGGGACCGGCGCGGTCGCGTCGGACTCGACGCACTTCGGGGCGTTCGACCAGAACCTGTTCACCCAGCACCACGTCCGCTACGGCGGACGAGGCGTCCTGATCTACTGGCACGTCGACAAGAAATCCATGGCGATCAACTCGCAACTTCTGTCATGCACCGCGTCCGAGGTCGCCGCGATGGTCGAGGGCGCGATGCACCACCGCACCGAGCTGGACGTCGAGGCCAACTACGTCGATTCCCACGGCCAGTCCGAGATCGGCTTCGGCATCACGAAGTTGCTGGGCTTCGAGCTCAAGCCGCGGCTGAAACGGATCAACGTCACCAAGCTCTACCTGCCCGACGCTGACTTCCGGGCGCAGATCCCGGATCTGGCTCCGGTGCTGTCGCGGCGCGGCCCGATCCGGTGGGACCTGATCGCGCAGCAGTACGACCAGCTGGTCAAGTACGCCACCGCGATCAACAACCGGACCGCCTCCACCGAGGCGATCCTGCGTCGCTTCACCCGCGCCGCGACCCACCCGACGTATCAGGCGATGCTGGAGGTCGGCCGTGCCCAGCGGACGGTGTTCCTGTGCCGGTACCTGCGCTCGCGCGACGAGCAGCGGGAGGTCAACTCCGGGCTCAACGTCGTGGAGTCCTGGAACGGCGCGAACGCGCAGATCTTCTACGGCAAGGCCGGCGACATCGCCACCAACCGCCGCGACGAGCAGGAAATGTCGGTGCTGTGCCTGCACATCGTCCAGGCGGCGATGGTCTACATCAACACGCTGATGATCCAGGACGTGCTCGCGGAGCCGGAGTGGGCGGCGACGTTCGGGCCGGTGGACTACCGCGGGCTCACGCCGCTGATGTGGGCGCACGTGGCGATGCACGGCGAGTTCAAGCTCAACATGAACTCCCGTCTCACCCTCGGCCGGTCGGCGCCGTTGCCCGGCGCGTCGACGGGGAATACCACAGGTTGACCGACCGTCGCGCGGTGGTGGACACGTCCCGGATCTCGGCTCGGAACAGGGCGTTGGGTTCGTGGGCATGGTTTCGCCGCTGACGGGGTGGCGTCCTGTCCAGGTCGTTCGCCTGTTGTAGGACTCGGCCAGCGAACGGACGTCGTCGACGAGCGCGGACAGTGCCGGGGTGGGCACCAGCACTGGCCGTCCGGGTGCGGTGTGGTCTTCGACGGCTCCCCAGTCGTCGGGCACGTCGTCGATCCTGACGGCGATGTTGGCGCCGGGACCGAGGTAGCGGCCTGCCCGGCAGTCCTCGCTGCGGTAGTTGCGGCTCAACGTGATCCGGAATCGGATGGTGTCCGGCGCGGTGCCCAGCGGATCGAAGATCGCGAGGACAGCCAGGTCGCTCGCCGCGGGCCGGTCCAGCCGCCGGCCGAGCGCCCGGGCGGCCTTGATGTAGCTGCGGATCGCGGCGGTGATGCCGGCGTATCCCAGGGCGCTGTCGTAGCGGTCGCCGAACGTCGTGACCATGCTCCCCTGAAGACGGTCGTTGACGTCCGGGTCCAGCCTGAACCCCGGCGTCCACTCCGCCGCCGCAGGCGCTGCATCGGCGGCGTCGCGCGGCCGCCGGGCGAGGAGCAGATCGAGACGATGCTGCGCGGCTTCCCGTTCGTCCTCCGGCGTGCCGGGATGGTCGACCAGAGCGCGGACAGCCGCGATCCGTCGGGCGATCACGCCAATCGGGTCGTTCACCCGCATGAGGATGGCACCCGAGATCGTGCACATCGCGCGCGACACAGCGTATTCGAGCGATCAACCCTTCGATCAGGGCACGCCTGAAAAGTCAGGCCTCCGTGCTGAGCGCCGTGCGAGCGGCATCGGAGGCCCGGGCGGCGACCGGCCGCTGCGCGTGCGCGACACCCTCTTCTGACAACGCCGGACCGACGGCAAGCAACCGTGCGTCCCCCGGATCGGGGCGCAGTCGCCGGGCGGGTGAGGATGTCGGGATGGATCTGGATGTGCAGGCGGGTGTGCTGCCGGTCGAGGGCGGCGACCTTGTGCCGTTTCTGCTGTGCGAGGACCCGGCCGGTGTGGCGTTCCCTCCGCTGGAGGGGGTCGTCGTCGCCGACGACGATGCTCAGGTTCGTGGTGCGCTACGGGATGCGGCTGCAGGGCACGGACGGCCCGGACTTCCCCGAGTTGATCGGCTGGCACGTTTCCTTGGACGCCGATCGCAACCTGCTCGTCGACTGGGCCGCGCCCACAGGCAGGTTTCTGCAGGACGTCCGCCTGACGTGCACGCCGCAATGGCGCGAGCTGGCCGAGCGGACGGGTGCGGTGATCGTGTTCGTCGGGGAGAACGTCCTCGCCCGGAAAACCCTGATGGCCAACCAGATCTACGGCCACCTCGGTGCCGCGGCCGCCGACGGTCGCCTCGCCGCCGGCCTCGCCACCTACACCTCCAGGACCTGAAAGGGGCGGGGACGGGGGTCCTCCCCGGTGAGTCTGAGACCGCGACGGCGTCCCGCTGATGCGATGGGATTGCTATTCCAGCCGCCAATCTCCTCGTTTGATCGCTGTCACAAATGGATCTGCCGGAGCTTCGAGGAGGCTGAGGGCGTGTCCGACCGCGATGGTGTTGCCGAGCCGAGTCAAAAAGGTAAGTTGTTCGCTCGTTTGGGGCGTGTTGCCGTGGGCGAGGTTGTTGCGGGCCTTTCCGGCGATCTGCCAGATGTCCTGCGGTTCCTTGACCACGTCGGAAAGCAGTCGCGGGATGGGGTCGGTAGAGGCGTCGACAAGGTCCCGAAGCACCTGAGGCAGGCCCTCGTTCAGGGCACTGAGGCGCTCGCGCAGTTCGTACGTTCCGAAGAAGTTGCCCCAGCGCCGGAGCCAGGCGTAGCTCTCCTTCGAGACGTCACAGGAGTTCCGGATTTCCCTCATTGCCCTGTTCTTCTCCCGGGAGAAGACGTTTCTGCTCACGGGCCCGGCACCGTATTTGATGGTGTGGAAGCTTTCCAGCGAGGCCATTAGCGCGGTGAATCTTGCGGTGATTGGCAGCCCTTCGACTGGAATGGATGCGAGATAGTCGAGGAAAACCGGGTACTCCTCCTTCATGAAGGACCACCTGCTGACCAGGTCGGGGAGCGACAGGCCGCCAGGCCCGCAGTGAACGAGCGTCGGCATCGTCCCTGGTCGTGACAGCTCAGCGTCGAATCGCTGCTGGGTCACCTCGCGGCCGTAGACCGACGCCGCCCCCGCCCCTTCGCGTTTCACGCTGACGAAAGTGATCGCCTGGGGCCTGTTCGTAGCGAAGCCTGCGAGTTCAGCGCATGGGCGGATGTACGTGCTCATCCATTCGTCGATGGGCTGCGGCCGGCCGGAGACCGTGATGACCGGTGCTGTGGTGAACGACAGTTTGTAACCCTGCGGGGGCGCGAACGAAGCGAGGTAATGCATCCGGACGCGGTCCCCGTCCGGGCTCGTCCATTCTCGAGTCGAGGCGTCATTCCAGGCTGCACCGTAGGGAGCGTCGTCAACGAGCCGCAGCGGGACGTTGTAGTCCTTGAGCGGCGCCACGCCGGACAGTTCGGTGAGGCCGTCAGCCTGGAAGGTGATCTCGTCGAAGATGAGCTCGGTGTTCTCTCTCAGTCTCGGCCCGACCACCGCGAGTTCGGCGAACAGCACCGACTGCCCGGGCGCTTGGTGGGAGACGTAGGCACCGGGGAGCGCGGCATCGAGGTTGTTGCGCAGTTCTCCGCGAACCGCTCCGTAGGGTTTTTCGCTCGGTTCCCACACCGTCCAGTACGAGTTGGTCTTCGCCGCAACGTCCGCTGACGGCGGCTCCGCCGGCAGGTCATAGGCCATGCCGGTGACGTTCTGCGCACCGGCCAGGGCGAGGATGCCCGACACCGAAGAACCGTCTGCGAGACGCCACTCGAGCGGATACTCCCCGACGGGCAGCAGCGGATTCCTGTTCAATGCGCCACCGTCTTGCCAGCCGAAACCGCCGCCTGGGCGCGGTTGGCGAATACGTGCGACGCAGCGGTCCCTCTGTGGTGCGATGCGTTCCACCGCAGGGCAAGTTTCACGTCCGTTGGCGACATCTCAAGCCTCCAGCGCGGCGTGATGGTCGTGGTCGCGCAGCATGCGCAGGACGGTGGCCGGGGAGGGGTGCTGGCCTTTCTTTTTGCCGGTGGTGATGACCAGGCGTGCGGCGATGTCGCGCAGGCTCATGCCTTGCTGGTCGCGCAGGTGCAGGGCGTGGGAGAGCATGGCTTCGTCGGTGACGGCGGCGCCGCCGATGGTCTTGCCGCGGGCGCGGGCGGATTCGTGTCCTTCGAGGGTGCGGTCGCGGATGTATTCGCGGTCCATGCCGGACATCGCGGCCAGAACGGTGAACACGATCCCGGTCGGGTCGTGGGAGCCGTGCAGGTCGCCGGTGAGGAATTCCAGGCCGATGTCGGCGGCGCGGAGGTTTTCGGCGAGGGCGGCCAGTTCGATGCCGCGGCCGAGCCGTTTGTGTTCGTGCACGACGAGGGTGACCGCGACGCCGGAGGCGCGGATCTCGCGGGCGAGGGCGATCGCCTTCTCCAGCTCCGGGCGGCGCAGGACGCGGGTGGAGATCTTCTCCGAGAACACGCGCGTGACGCCGGCCTCGGCGAGGGAGTCGAGCTGGGTGTCCAGCGACTGGCGCACAGTGGAGGCGCGGGCGTAGCCGATCCGCACGTGCCCGGCCGGCTCGGCACTGGCAGTCGCGCGCCGCGGCAGCTCGACCCAAGCCGAACCCGGCTTGCGCAGTGCCGGCGTCGCCACGGCGAGCGCTTTGGCCAGCGACGGCACCAGCCGAAACCGGGCGGTGTGGTACTGGATCGCCACCTTGCCCCTGCCCGTCCGGCACGGCGACCCCGCAGGGGCGGCGCAGGTCGACATCGGGCAGTCGAAGGCCTCGACCCGGAGGAAATCGTCGTCGCTCACCCCCAGATCGTTTCATAGGGGCGTTTCACAAGTCCAGTCGTATGAAACGTTCCATGAAACAAAGTCCGCCCTGAACTGGCCCCACTGGTCGGGGTGTTTCATGGGTGGTCGCCTATGAAACACCGTGATGGGCAGCTCTGTCGCATCAAGTTCCTTCGAGGGAATCCCATTGCGAAGTTCGCAACATGAGTTGCATACTGAAACACATGGCGAAGCGTGACATGATTGACGATCTGGTCGACATCCTCTACCCGTGGCCGGGCGCCGAGGACGTGCCCGACGGCGATGAGGACATCCTTGACGCTGCCCGTGACGAGGTCGCGGGGGAACGCGAGAAGTTCGAGCAGAACCTACGGCTCACCGAGGAGAACGCCGACTGGGAGTTCGACCCACTGCTGGCGGAGATCAACACCGCGCGGCGGGAGATGCGCGCCGCCGAAGCGCGGATGCGGATGCTGGTCGCCTACGGCCGCGAGTTCATCAAGCCCCAGCCCTACCAGCTCAAGGACCTCGCCGGCGCGACCGGCATGTCGATCTCCGGCACCCGCAGCTCCTACACCGTCGAGGAGATCGCCGCCGTCGCTCGCCGCATCGGTCGCCAGCCGCGCTCTCGGGACGAGGAGTTCTGGGCCACGTTCAACAAGGAAGACGCTGCGACCAGGCTGCCCGGGATCGCCGCTGTCGCCGAGGCCATGGGCCGGCAGCCGCGCGGCGGTGCTGGCAAGACCGGGGAGTAGCCGTGAGCGAGGACGAGATCACCGCCGCGGCGATCGCCGCGGGATGTGCCTGCGCCACGGCCTGGCCCGAGCTGGCCGTCACCCGTGACGACGGGACCAGCGAAACCGTGCTGGCCTCCGACACCCCCGGCCCGCTGGCGCGGCTGTACTACGCGCACTGCGACCGCTGCGGCGTCCAGTACCCTGGCCCGTTCCGGCTCCCGCCCCGCACCGCCTGCCACACCGGACGGACCGGTGGCGCCCGCGCGTGGCAGAGCCGGTGTCCAGCACCGGAAACCCGGCACGACACGAAAGGACTCGCTGATCACCCTGATCCGGCGGGCCCTCGCCGATGGGAACCGCTGACATGCGCCCGTTCCGGCCGCGCGACAGGGCACTGACCAGGCTCACCATGTCGGGTCGATGACCAGCCCTGCCGCCGTTTCCGCCGTTTCCCGGAGCGTGGTGCGCACTGGCACTCCGTGCGCGTGGGCCAGGTGCATGAGGTACTTGTTCCTTCGGGGATCGGGGCAGTCCGGGGGACAGCCGAGCACCACGGTCCGCCCGGCTGCCACGTCGTATCCGAACTCGACGTTCGTCGTCATCCCGGGCATGTACGTCATGTCGCGTGGGATCCAGAACAAGACCACCGCGGCCGCCGCTCTCGACGCGTTCTCCCAGCAGTACTTTCTTCGTGCACTGATGCCGTGTCGGATTGACCTGGCACGTTGGCTCTGAACTGCGGGGATCGGATTTGTTCAGCGCCGTCCGGGTCTCTATGTTCCGGACCCGTGCGCTTGATCTTCTTCACCCGGGAGGGGTGGCGAGACTGGGATGTCGAGGCCCGGCCGCTGATCCCCGAGGGAATGCCGGTGCTCGTCGACGACGACCTTCTGTTCGCCGACGAGTTCGTCGACCGGCCGACCGTGGCGATGAACCGCTGGCTGTGCGAGTTGCCTACGACCGGTGCGCGGGTCCCGGCGACCTGGGCGAAGTACGGGCGAGCATTGCGGGACTGGGCTGTTTTCCTTGCTGAGCACCAGGTTCCACTGTTCGGATCGCGTGAGCAGTTGAAGGCCGCACTGGGGTTGTACGCGGCGTTCCGGGCGGCGGGGCCGGTGGAGCGTCGCTTCGACGCCACGACCTGGGGCCAGCACGTCAGCATCCTCGCTGGGTTCTATCGGTGGGCGGTCGTGCAGGAACTCGCGCTGGCGGAGCCGTTCAGCTACCGCACGGCCCGAGCCTCGTTCGGGGGCGTCTCCCGGGACATGCGGGTGAATCTGGCGGTCCGCCGGATGCCCAAACCGCACGTGACGATCAAGTATCTCGAGGAGGACTTCGCGCGGCTTCTGCTGTCCGCGCTCGCGGGCCGCCGGCCGGACGGGTCGCCTGATCCCGGCTGCCGCGGCCGCCATCTCGGACGGGACCGAGCGGGCGGGCACCTCGCCCTGGCCACCGGGTTGCGGGCGCAGGAGTTCACCTATCTGCTCTTGCCGGAGATCCCGCCGTTGCCCGCTCGGCGCAGCAGCGTGCCGATCCCGTTCCCGGTGCCGGCCGGAGTGACCAAGGGCAACAAGCCCCGAACCACCTGGATTTCCTACGAGGCCCTGGCCGAGGTCCACCAGTACGCCAGGCTGGAACGGGCGGCCTGCGCCGACGGCGCGCGCTGGACGCCGAAGGGCCGCGCGAGCGGCCTGGTGGTCGAGGAAATGGATCCGCTCGGCGGCCGCGTCAACGGGCGCCGGGTGCGCTGGGCCGCGCTGCGCCCGGCCGAGCGCTGCCGCTTGGTCGCGCCCGCCGGCGGCAGCATGCTGTGGGCCGTGCGCGGCGACGGCGGCCCGTTCACCGCCTGGCCGACGGTGCTCGCCCGCGCCTCACGGCGGATCGCCGACAGGTTCGACCCCCGTTTTCCTCACGTGCATCCTCACCGCCTGCGCCACACCTTCGCGATCGCGACGATGGAGCGCCTTATCGCAGGCCACTACGTCCGGGCCGCACAGATCATGGCCGGGGCGGGCGTCGACCCGGCTCTGCTGCTCTACCTGGCCCAGGCCGACCCGCTGATGGTGCTGCGGGATTTGCTCGGCCATTCCTCCACGGTCACCACCGAGAAGTACTTACGGCGGCTGGACACCGAGCGGATCTTCCGCGAGCTGACCGAGCACACCCTGGACGCCGGCCAGGACGCGGCCGCCGAGCTGGAGGTCGACGAAGAGTTCGCCGACGTCGAGGAGGCAGGCGTTCATGCCCGCTGAGGTGACCGAGAACCCGCCGACCATCTCGTGCGTGTTCAGCCGCGGTGCTGCCGCGGCGGTCGCGGCGGAGTCCGGGGTCAACGACGTCCTCGCGGCGCAGCTGCTGCGCGGGCTGGCCGATCTGGTCCACCCGCACGGACCGCTCGACACCGTCTCGACCGTGAGGCACTACGTCCACGCGTGCCAGTCGCTGGTGCGGGAGGTGACGGCCGCCGGGCACCGCGGCGGGGCCGAGCGCCTCACCCGCGGTCGGCTGGCGGAATTCTGGTGGTCGTGCGGGCACCGCGTCGAGGCGAACAGCCGACGGGTGCTCGCGGCGCTGGACGACTCGACCGGGCTGTTGAGCGGGCAGGTGCGAGCACTGGTCCAGGGCAGAGTGTTCAACCCCGCGCCGAGCACCAACCCCTTGCCGCCCTACACGGAAAACGAATGGGCGATGCTGCGGCGGACCTGCCGCGAGATCGTGCGCGAGGCTTTCGCCGAGCATCGCCGTGCGCTGGCCGCGGCCGACGCCGCAGCCGCCCCGGCCGCGGCGGGATGGAGCTACGCCGACGTCTGCCGCCGCTTGGCCGGGTCGGGGCCGCGGTCGGCGGTGGACCTGCACAGCGAGGACGGCCACCCGCCCAAGTGCAGCGGAGCGGACCTGGAACGGGTCAACCGGGCGCTGTTCCCGGCCACCGACACGGTCATCGCCTACGTGCTGTTGTTCACCACGGAAACAGGAATCGTGCCCGACGGCATCACCGGCCTGCGTGTGTCCGATGTGGACTGGGCGGGCGGCGAGGTCAGCGTCGTGACTTACCACAAGGGCCGCGCCAGCACGGAAAGCATCACGCTGACCCGCCGGGCTTCGACCCTGCTGCGGCAGTGGCTGCGGCATTCCGCGCTCAGCCGCCGTTTCGCGCCCGAGGATCGGCGCGACGGAATGTGGCTGCGGCACAACGCTCACGGCGGCCGGCGAAAGTGGTTCAACGGGCGGCTGGGGACGGAGTCGTTCGCGCACTGGGCTCTGCGGCGCGAACTGGTGACCGACGACGGCGACCCGCTCCGGCTGAACCGGCAACGCTTGCGCACGACCTTCGAGGTGCTGCGCAACCGGCGGGCGTGGATCGGCAGCCCCCGCGCCATGGTCGACCCCAACCACACCCCGCAGGTGGAGGGCGACCGCTACCTGTCCGTCTCGACCGAGCAGCAGCGCGCGCTGCTCGACGGCGTGATCGCGGAGGCACAGGGCGATCTGTTGCGCCGGGCCGAAGCGCCGCGGGTGCTGGACGCCGACCAGCTCGCCGCCGCGGCCGCGGGCCTCCCCGATGCCGTCGCCCAGGCTGACGGCGGGCGACCGCTGCCCGCCGGGCTGGTGGACGGAACCACGGACGCTTTCGCCGCAGCCTGCATCGACCCGCTGGCCGGTGCGCACGGCCCGGCCGGAGAGCCGTGCCCGGCTCGGCCGTGGGTGTGCCTGCTGTGCCCGCTGGCGATCTTCGCTCCCCGGCACGCCGCGAACCTGCTGAGGCTGCGCGCCTATTTCGCCCGCCAGTGGCAGGAGATGCCCGGCGCGGAGTTCGCGCCGGTGTTCGGCCCTTACGCCCGCCGCGTCGACGACGTCATCGAGCAGCTGCGGCAGCTGGCGCCGGCGGAGTTGGCCGCAGCCGCCAGGACCGTGACCGATCAGGACGCCGAACTGCCCTTGCGGCCGGAGGAACGCACCTCGTGAGCATCACATCCCCGGTCGGCGGCGCGCCCCGGCCCGCCGTCGACCGGTCGCCGTTCGAGGGACTGGACCTGTGCGCCACGCTCGGCCTCGCCGTCGACGACGGCGCGCGCGGTCCGGTCTTCGACGAGGACGTGTGGGACTTCAGCCCCGTGGTCGGCCTGCCCGCGTACCTCCGGCCTGTCGCGCGGCGGCTGGATTTCACCGCCATCCGCAATCCGGCCTGGCGGATCGTGGCCAAGGAGTACGCGGTCGCGCTGCTCGCGCCGCACCTGGACCAGGTCCGCGAACTGCCCGGGGCCTACCGGACGCCGCGAGGAATCCAGACCTGCGTCGGACGGCACGTCGAGCTGGTGCACTGGCTCAACTGGCTGACCGAGCAGCAAGTCGCCAGCCTTCAGCACGTCACCGCCGAGATGTGCGAGCGTTTCGCCGCGGAGCGCGGCGAGATCCGCGACGAACACGGCGCGGTCGTGGCCGTGTCGACCGGAGCCCTCCACAACGCGGTCAGCGCCGTCTCCGGGCTGGCCCTCTACCGGGAGCTGTTCGCCCCCGACCACCGCTATCCCTCAGCGCTGCGCCCCTTCGGCGGTGCCACCGCGGCGCAGGTCTCGGGCAAGCGCACCGACTACACGAACAGAACTCCGGTGGTGCAGGAAGAGGTTCTTCAGCCGTTGCTGACCGCCGCTTTGTACGTCAGCACCACCCTGGCCGGGCCGATCGCGCAGTTCGCCCGCGAGCGCGTTCCGAGCCCGCGGCGGCCTCAGCGGCGGACCGTCGACGCGGCGCGGTTGCGCGCCGTCATCGCCGGCCGCGCCGAGCGCAACGAACCGCTGGAGCTGCTGCATCCTTCCGAGGTTCGCAAGCGGCTCGACAAGCAGCCGTGGCGCGCTGACGACCCGCTGATTCATGTCAACCTGGCCGAGCTGGCCCACGAGGTCGACGTCGACTGGATGCCTCTGACCTGGCTCGACCGGCTCCGCCCGGAGCTGGAAGCCGCGGTGAACGCGGTCGGCCTCGTGCCGCCGCTGGCGCGCAACGCCGAGGTCGTCGAGCGCGCGGACGGCACCGGCAGCCTGCCCTGGACCGAGCCGCTGTTCTTCTACCAGGCCGCAGGAATCCCCGAACTGCTGCGCTTCGCCTGCCTCGTCGTGACGGCCGCGGTGTCCGGGATGCGACGCAGCGAACTCGTCGAACTGCTCCCGGGCTGCCGGATGCCGGTCGAGGAACCCTTCCCCGGCCTGCGGCGCTACCGGGTGGCCGGGACCTTGATCAAAGGCCAGCCCGTGGGCGGGACGCGGGAGCAGTGGGTCGTCACCGAGCACGTCCACACCGCGATCGCAGCTGTCGAACAACTGGGCGAGGACGGCCCGCTGTTCCCGAACATGGTCTTCGACAAGAAGTACGCCGCCTTCCGAACCTGGGGCAACGGGCCCCGCGGCCAGCGCCTCGGGCTCGCCCCGATTCCCGACGGCCCGGTGAACCTGCGCATGCTGCGCCGGACGCTGGCGGTGGCGCTGGCCTACCGGCCGCACGGCGTCCTCGCGGCCAAGATCCAGCTCAAGCACGTCTCGGTCGCCACCACCGAGGGATACGCGGGCAGCCCCGGCGGGGCGCAGGGCCCGTTTCCTGGCCGACGTGGCCCGTGAAGAGGAACAGCGGACCCTGGAACTGCTCACCCGCGAACACGAGCGATACCGAGCAGGCGCCCGCCCCGCAGGACCGGGAGCACGAGGACTCGCTAATTTCTTCGCCGCGCTGGACACCGCCCCGAAGCCGCCCTCGGGAACGCCGGCGAACGTCATCGACAACGACCAGCGCGTCCGCGCGATGCTGGCCCGGCGCGCGAAGACGCTGCACCTCGGAGCCGCGAACTACTGCTGGTTCAGCGACCCCGCGCAGGCCCTGTGCCTCAAGACCGCCGGCACCCCGCAGGCCGAACAGCCGGTGCTCGGGCTCTGCGAAGCGACCCGCTGCCCGCAATCGACCTTCCACCCCGTCCACCGGGCCATCTGGCAGGACGCCGCCGAACAGCACGAGCGCTTCCTCTCCGACCTGCCCCGCAGCCGCACCGTCGAACGCCGCCGCCTGGAGCAGGAACTGCTGCGCGTCAAGGAAGTCCTCTCCCGCATCGACGAGGCGAACCCGGAAGGCATCGCGGCATGGGACGACTGACCGAGCAGCAACGCGCCCGCAACGAGGCGGCGATCCGCGCCGCGATGGAACGCCTGCTGAGCGGAACCCTGCCCGCCGGCGGCCGCTGCGACCTCAACACGCTCGCGCGGGAAGCCGGTGTCCCGCGCACCGGCTTCTATCCCAAAGGAAACCGGCGCGGGACCTACCAGGATCTCTCCGAGGAATTCATCCGCCGACGCGACCAACAGCTCGCCAACCAACACCGCGCCGACCCTCGCGACGCCCAGATCTCCCGGCTCACCACGGAGAACAGACACCTCCGCGACCGCCTTGCCGACCAAGCTAGCGACCTGGACGAGCTGCGGCAGTTCCGAGACCTCGCAATCAGCCGCCTTGCCGCGCAGCACAACGAAATCCGAAGCCTGCGCGCGGCCGTCGAAGCCGGAGACTCCCTCGGCCGACTCCGGCCAGCACCCCGTCCTCCGCATGGGTGAACCACATCCCCCGATGACCGGGGCCGCAACGAGACACCGGGCAAGGAGGAATGCGCCACCGCTGTTATCCCGCTCGCTTCGCCGGAACGACCCGCCGGGCTGCAACGATCGCCAGCGCCGCGGCCACGGCATCCGGCAGGGCGTCGACCACCGGGATTCCCAACCGAAGGGCATGCCAGATCAGGTAGCGGTTCCGTTCGGGATTGCCCTGCCGTTAAGGACGGTGTCATAAGCCGCCATCTTGAACGAGCCCGCTGGTCAGTGGCCCCTGCGGGCGACAGGCCTCTACGGCAGCGCAACAGTCGATGGGTTCGTGAGTTCGGTCAGCGCTGTCGGCTGCATTGATCGTGCCTGGACCAGGGCTTGTGGGCATGGTCGGCTGTTCTCGACCCCAATTGAATCTGTGTCATCCAGAGTGACATGATCGCCTCTTCAATGAGTGATCTTCACTGAGGATGAAGGCGAGGGGTGTGGGTTGGCACTGGCTGTGGTGCGTGACCTACGTGATCTGCGTGCGCCGGAAACTCCGGAGGACCTCGCCGACTTCGAGACGGACGTTGCTGGCCGGGTTCGTGCTGGCACGTGCGTCAGCCGGGTTGGTGGACAGCACGATCCGCAACGACACCAACCACCTGGAGCTGATCAGGGACTGGTTCGGCCGTCCGCTGTGGGAAATGCAGCCTCCGGACGCCCGATGTCTACTTCGGCAAAGAACTGCGCCGACGCGAGGCCGTCGACGCGGACCGGCCGCGCCGGGGCGCTGGCGGTGTACTTCGAGTACCTCGAATTGCGCCACAAGGTCGAACTGCACAACCTCACCGGCCGGGTTGTCGAGTGTCCGCTCGACGAGATGAACCGGCCTCGCCAGTCGGTCGAGCCGCAGTTGCGGATCCCGCCCACCGAGGCCGAGATCGAGCAGCTGTTCTCCGGATGGCGCCAGGAATTGGTCACCTGCCGCAAGTTCTCGCCGATGGCCCGCAACTACGCGGTCGCTCGCCTCGCGGCCGATGTGGGCGTGCGGATCAACGAGGCCCGGATGCTCGACCTGGACGACGTCCGGTGGGAGCTGGGCCGGTACGGCAAGCTCAACGTCCGGCACGGCAAAGGCTCGCGCCGCAAAGGCCCGAAACCACGCCTCGTGCCGTTGATCAACGGTGCGGACCGCAATCTGCACTGGTTCATCGAGGACATCTGGGGCCAGTTCGGCGACGATCACACGCGTCAGGGCGCCCCGTTGTTCCCCTCCGAACGCAAGAACCAGGACGGCTCCTGCTCACGAGCGACCGCCGATGTGTTCCGGCGAGCGCTGACCGCGGCCACCGCCGCACACCTGCCGACCTGGGCGGGGAAGCTCACGCCCCATGTCCTGAGGCACTTTTGCGCCAGCCAGCTCTATCTCGGGGCATGAGCCTGTTCGCCATCCAGGAGCTGCTCGGTCACGCCTGGACCGGCACCACGGCCCGGTACATCCACGTTCACGGCAGTCACGTCGAAGACGCATGGATCACCGGGCAGCAACGCGCCGCCGACCGATGGAAGGGACTTGCACGATGAAGTGGAATCTGCGCCTGGCCGCAGCTAATCGCGGCATCTGGAAGGCCAGCGAGTTCCAGCGGATGCTCGCCGACCGAGGCCTGGTGATCAGCGCAGGCAAGATGTCCGGGCTGTGGTCGGGCACGCCGAACGTCGTCAAGCTCGACGAGCTGGACGTCATGTGCGCGGTGCTTGGCTGCGGGGTGGAGGAACTGCTGCTGCCCGAGCCGGGCAAGGTGTCGCAGCCAGATGCCACCACGGACGAGACCACCGCCGTGGTGGGCGAGGCTCGTGCCGTCACGCCGCGTCGCCGCGCTGGGAGATCCCTTCCGCCGCGGTGAAATGTGTCCACTGTGGAACGCCGCTTCCTGCTGGGAGTCGCCGGGATCGTGCTTACTGCGACAACAGATGCCGAGGGTTGGCGTCGTACTACCGCCGCAAGGACGGCGTCCCGACGCCGTCGCGGTGGCAGCATCCGGCACTGAGATCGAGCGATTCGGTGGTGCGGGCCGCTGCGGTCCAGGCCGAGCAACTCGGTGCCGCCCACGGCTGGGACCGCTCGACAACACGGCAGGTTCTGGACGGCCTAGTCGTGCTGCTCGACGGCCGGCCCGTCGACGACAGAGTCCTCGTGACCGAGATCCGCGAACGTCGGCTGCGCAACTCCCGCCGGATCGCCGAGGCCCTCGCCAAGCTCGATCTCCTCCAGGACGACACCACACCCGCGATCCGGCGATGGATCGAGCGCTGTGTCGGCGAGCTGCCGGCCGGCTTCGCTGCCCCGGTCCGGGCCTGGCTGCTGGTCCTGTTGGAGGGAGACGCCCGGACCCGGAGCCGATCACAGCCGACCGTCTACCGGTACTTCGGCGCCCTCCGGCCGACCCTCAACCGCTGGGCAACGAAGTACGACCACCTCCGCGAAGTGACCGTCGCCGACGTCAACGAGGTACTGGACCCGCTGCGCGGCCACCAGCGGCGCACCGCGGTCCCTGCGCTACGGTCTCTGTTTCTCTACGCCAAGAAGCGCGGCCTCGTCTTCACCAATCCCACGACCCGGCTTAAGGCCAGCCGCGTCGACTTGAGCCTGCAGTCGATGACCGACACCGAGATCCGCGCCGTCGAGAAGCTCGCCGACGATCCAGCGCAACGGCTGATCATCGCCCTGGCCGCCATCCACGCCGCCCGAACCGGCGCGATCAGGCGACTCACACTCGACGACCTCGACATCCCGAACCGACGGATCACCATCGGCGGACACCGACGCCGGCTCGACGAGCTGACCCACAAAGCGCTGCAGGCATGGCTCGATCATCGCCGCACCACCTGGCCGCGCACCCCGAACCGGCACGTGCTGATCGCCGGTCGGACCGCACTCGGCACCGAGCCCGTCAGCCACGTCCATCTCACCAACCGTCTGAGCCAACACGGGTTCACCATCGACCGCATCCGCAGCGACCGGATCCTTCACGAAGCACTGGCTCCGGTGCGGATCCGCTGCACCTGGCGCTAGTTTTCAACTTGTCCCACGCCACCGCCAGCCGATACACCGTGCTCGCCGAGCATCTGCTTGACAACCAGCTCGAGCGCGGCACCGAACAGCAGTAACCGCTACGCTCACAGCCACGAACCCACCGGGATTCCCCGCTTCGGCGGCGGCGAGGCCGTCAGTTCCCGACGAAGCGCGTTCACTCGCGCTGAACTCACCGGGGAACGGAGACTCCTGGAGCTGATCCGAGCCGCAAAGTAGGGACTAGCTGCTGGTCCGGTGGCCGGGCAGGTGAAGGTCGGCCCGGCGGGGTTCGCGGAGTACCAGTTCACGGGCTGGACGATCGAGCACCACCGACCGCACGCTGCGATCCGCGGCTCACACCCGTGTCGTGCCGGACTGCCTACCAGCCGCGCTGGTCAAGAACGGCGTGCGTTTCCGGCCCCCGCTCGTCCCCTGGTCCAGCAGTGGGTGATCTCGCCCAACTGGACAATGGGGCATCCCTCGCGGGGTGTGCGTCGACAACCCGGGCGAGGTGTGGGAGTCGCCGAAACGACGCAGTCCCGGTTCATCCTTGAAGCCTCCCCTTTTCGGGTGCGTCCGGTTGGGGGTGATTGCGGCGAGGGGGATGCCGAGCGGGCTCGGGACAGGGGATGATCGCGGTGATCGTTCGGGCACGCCCCGCTTCTCCCGCAGGAGGGTTGAGCAGGAAAGGGTTTCGGTGCACGACAGACGGGGCGCGCGGCTCGGTTGAACTGGGCGGAGTTGGCCAACTCGGCGAAGTTAGTGAATCCGATGCCTTTCGGGCCGCAGATTTTTGATGCCTTGGGCGCTGCTGATTCATGCACGAGCCGTACTTATTTTCCGTCCGAATCCGAGAGCGTATTCTTGCGCTATTCGCGCAAGTCTCAATGGTTTCACCAGTCAGAGTGGAGGCGTTTTTTTCATGCGAAGATGTCACGTGGCATTCTCGTCTATTTTGTGCGCAGCGTTGCTTGTGGGCCTTGCGACGGCTTCGCCAGTGAATGCAGCTCCGTCGCGGACGTCGCAGGGCACGGTTTCGCCGCCGGGTTCAGTCGAGGCCCAGAAGCAGGACTGCGCTCGGCGTGCGGGCGGCCGGGCGCGCTACACGTGCACAGTGGTTGAACGTGACTCCTCCGGCGGGAAGCGCGGGCTGCCTGCGCAATCGGAACTCGGCAGGCGACAGTCGCTGAAGGAACCCGGCGCGCCGAAAGCCGCGAAACAAGGTCGCGCTGCCGTAGGCGGCAGTTCGCTCGACCCGGCTTGCGCCGACGGCTATTACAATCCGAACAGGTTCACCTCGTGCTCCGATGACGGATGGACCGTGACGCAGCGGGAGACGGTCAACGGGGTGACCAGCGTGACCGGTTCCCTGAGCTTCTCGGCCAGGACCTCGGCGTCCTTCGCCGAGGGGTCGGGGGCGACTCCCTCGTGGGATCTGGACGTGGAAATCACAGTCGGCGCAGCATCGGGCACGTTGGCCAACGGCTTGAACGGAAACATGTACTCCGGGTGTCGGAACAACGCATCCGTCTGCTCGACTTCGCAATTGGCTGGCTCGAACGGAGAATACGAACCCGTCAGCCTCACCCGGGGGAAGACGGTGAAAAAATGGTATACGCAGTACTCTGCGGGCATGGACCAAGGCGCTGTTATCTCCTTGGACAAGTCTCTGGGCTACGGTCTCATCCTGTATCCCGTCGGCAACCCTGTGCAAATAGATGACTTCAAGAGCAATCAAATGTACGGTCGCTGCGACCACCGGCCGAACAGATACGGCGCTGGTTGCGTCGACTACAGCCTGCCCGGATACGTCAACTACAACAGCGTCGACAACCCCGACGTCGGCCCCGTCGCGCAGCACGTCTACGACGCCATCAGGACTCTGCCGAGCCATTGGGGACGACCTGGTCCTGGTTCGTCCACTCTGAACCGGCAGACGAACGCAGCCAAGATCGCCGACAACCGCAGAATCGCGTGCGGCTCCGTTGCGACCGGTCCGGGCGAAAGCTGCGACGAATACCCGATGGCGTCGACCTACCAGGGCGGCGACGGAGCTGCGCCCAACGACCGTTCCACCAAGATCGTGCCGCAAAACGCCAACGACATCCAAGGCGGCCTCACCAGCGCGTACTACGACTACTACCGTATTATCGACTTCGATGATTTTTACGTGCAGGCCGTGCTCCCCAATGGGTCCACCGCCTGGTAGGCCGATGGCACGGGGAGCAGCGTGAGCGCGGACGACGTGGTGGTACTGGCCGTCGAGGCCCAGGACGGCCAGTACCACCTCCGCTCGAAGCCTGAAATGGACAACCCGTGGCCGGGCAGCCCGGACGGCCTGCTGACGGGCGAAGCCGGCTGGATTGCCGTGCTCACCGGCACGGAATTCGGATCCGTCCCGGCGACCTTCCGAGTGCATCCCCACGCTCCGCCTTTGAACGACCACGACTGGGACATGGCAGTCGAACGCACCCTCGACTGCCCCGACGGCGAAATTACCGTCGCCTCTCTCTACAGCAGCGATTCCCGAACGGTTCGCGTCCCAGCCGGCTTCGTCCGGCTTCGCGTATCGGTGCGTAACCGCGGCAGCGCGTCGGTGACGCCAGCTCAGGCGCCGGAACAGCCGGAAGCCCACCTCATCGATGCATGGTCGGTACCCGAGTGGCAACCGTCCAGAGTCGTCGCAGGCCCTGACGAGACCGCTCAATACCGGATCTCATAACCGAATCGCACCAGGGCCCGTCATCCCTCGCGCGTCACCTGACGGATCACACGCCAACCCGAGCATCGCCAGCGTCCGGGGATTCCGGTAGCAACGGGGAAATTTTGGCGGATTACCTGGTCGTGTCCTCGTGGCCGCGAGCCAACCGCGCTTCCGTTCCCGCTTCGACCCCGTATGCGCCGCTTCCTCCGGGGTTGAGTAGCAGCGGTACAGCCGTTGGCGCTAAGCCAAGATCCGCAGGTCAGCGGCGGTTCACTCGGACGGCATCACGGTGTCGATCTCGCGGGCCAGCCGCTGCACGATCTCGCTCCAGCTCTGCCCGGCCGCCTCGGCCAGCCAGGTGATCAGGAACTACTCCACCAGCACGTGCACCCCGACCTGGCGACGGCGGATCTCGTTCATCCACTCCTTCTGGCTCTGCTCGATGGCGCGGACGTCGACGGCCGGCAGCGGAGTCCGGACCTCGACGGCATAGGTGACGGGCTGGTTGACCTTCTCGATCAGCGCGGTCGTCTCCTCCGGGCCGCGGCCCTCGCCGACCAGGGTCAGCACGCGGATCCAGTCATCGATCAGCTTGCGCGACTCGATGGCGGGCAACTTCCGCTCACCGGCTTCCCGATCGCGTTCCTCGTCGGCGCGTGCCTGCTCGAGATGTGTGCGCAGCCGGCCCGCCATCGTCGTCGCGACGCCGTTGAAGATGTGCTCGGTGCCGGCCGAGTAGTCGTCGGTGGCGCGCCGGGTGGCGAGCACGTGCAGAACGTCGGCCAGCGCCCGGGCCTCGCTGGGGCTCATGGGAACGTGGATCTGGCCGTCCGGGTGGTGGATCGCATTCGCGAGGTGCACAGCGAAGTCGCGCCGTTCCTCCGGTGTCAGGTCGGGTTCGGTGGTCAAGAGTTGTTCTCCCTGGTCAGTGGTCGCGCGGGGTGATGGGGTGACGGGCCTGTTCGTCGACGTCATAGCGGCGCCAGCCGTGTCCGCCGTAGGGCAGCAACCGCAGCCGGCCGGAGCGGGGCGGTATGGTCGATCCAGGTCAGCCCGGTGTCCGGGTCGGTGCGGCGGGTGCCGTCGTGGTGGAAGCGGACCTTGAACGGGCGGCGGTCGGCCATGTCAGCGGTTCCCGTCGGCGAGGGCCCGCCGGATCAGGGTGTACAGCGTGTCCTTCTTCTCGTGTCGGTTTCCCGTTGGGGGGCACCGGTTGTGCCACGGGCGGGCGGCGCTGGTCCGCCCGGTTTGGCAGGCGGTGCGGGGCGGGAGCCGGAACGGGCCGGGGTACTGGACGCCGCAGCGGACGCAGTGCGCGTAGTACAGCCGCGCCAGCGGGCCCGGGGTGGCCGACGCCAGCACGGTTTCGCTGGTCCTGTCGTCGCGGGTGACGGCGAGCTCGGGCCAGGCCGGGGTGCAGGCGCAGCCCGCGGCGATCGCCGCGGCGGTGATCTCGTCCTCGGTCACGGCACTCACTCCCCGGTCTCGTCGGTGCGGAAGCGCGGCTGCCGGCCGATCCGGCGAGCGACCTCGGCGACCTCGGCGACGGTGTAGGAGCTGCGGGTGCCCGAGATCGACATCCCGGTCGCCTCGGCCAGCTGCTTGAGCTGATAGGGATGCGGCTTGATGAACTCTCGCCCGTAGGCGACCAGCGTCCGCATCCGCTTTTCCGCGGCGCGCATTTCCTGGTGCGCGGCGTGGATCTCGGCCAGCAGCGGGTCCCAGTCGCCCTCCTCGTGCTCTTCGTGCATCCGCAGCTCCCGCTCGTAGGCGTCCCGGTCCCGGGTGACCTCGCTGCACCAGTCGCTGTAGATGTCCTCGTCCCCTTCGGGCATTTCGTCCGCCCGGGGCAGCGGGTGCCGGATGTCGACCAGATCGTCAATCATGTCACGCTTCGCCATGTGTTTCAGTATGCAACTCATGTTGCGAACTTCGCAATGGGATTCCCTCGAAGGAACTTGATGCGACAGAGCTGCCCATCACGGTGTTTCATAGGCGACCACCCATGAAACACCCCGACCAGTGGGGCCAGTTCAGGGCGGACTTTGTTTCATGGAACGTTTCATACGACTGGACTTGTGAAACGCCCCTATGAAACGATCTGGGGGTGAGCGACGACGATTTCCTCCGGGTCGAGGCCTTCGACTGCCCGATGTCGACCTGCGCCGCCCCTGCGGGGTCGCCGTGCCGGACGGGCAGGGGCAAGGTGGCGATCCAGTACCACACCGCCCGGTTTCGGCTGGTGCCGTCGCTGGCCAAAGCGCTCGCCGTGGCGACGCCGGCACTGCGCAAGCCGGGTTCGGCTTGGGTCGAGCTGCCGCGGCGCGCGACTGCCAGTGCCGAGCCGGCCGGGCACGTGCGGATCGGCTACGCCCGCGCCTCCACTGTGCGCCAGTCGCTGGACACCCAGCTCGACTCCCTCGCCGAGGCCGGCGTCACGCGCGTGTTCTCGGAGAAGATCTCCACCCGCGTCCTGCGCCGCCCGGAGCTGGAGAAGGCGATCGCCCTCGCCCGCGAGATCCGCGCCTCCGGCGTCGCGGTCACCCTCGTCGTGCACGAACACAAACGGCTCGGCCGCGGCATCGAACTGGCCGCCCTCGCCGAAAACCTCCGCGCCGCCGACATCGGCCTGGAATTCCTCACCGGCGACCTGCACGGCTCCCACGACCCGACCGGGATCGTGTTCACCGTTCTGGCCGCGATGTCCGGCATGGACCGCGAATACATCCGCGACCGCACCCTCGAAGGACACGAATCCGCCCGCGCCCGCGGCAAGACCATCGGCGGCGCCGCCGTCACCGACGAAGCCATGCTCTCCCACGCCCTGCACCTGCGCGACCAGCAAGGCATGAGCCTGCGCGACATCGCCGCACGCCTGGTCATCACCACCGGCAAAAAGAAAGGCCAGCACCCCTCCCCGGCCACCGTCCTGCGCATGCTGCGCGACCACGACCAGGCCGCTGGAGCCGCCGAGACCTCGAACGCGTGAAACGGTACGAGCCTTCCCGCCTGCGTTCGACGAGTGGACGCCGGGAGGCTTGGTGTCAGCAGCCCGGCATTCGGTGAGGGTCGCCCGGTGCGCGGCGCGGGGGCTCGATTGTTCCGAAGACCTCGCCGCGGTAGCGGCGGTACAGGTTGTCGACGCCGAGATGATCGATCACGTCGTTGGTGTCCAGCACCGAGCAGTGTGTGCCGTCGCGCTTGAAGGTGATGCGGCTGAAGACGTCGAAGGCGAGCGTCAGCCGACGCTCGCAGTGAATGTAGTCGATTCTCTCGCCGGGATGATCGGCCTGGAGCTGGGCGAACACCAGATCGTGCCCCTCGATGAGGTCGGTGCCGTAAATGTTCTCGTCGTCGATGCCTTGCACCTCGATGACGACGGCGACCAGGACACCGCCTGGCGCCCGCCACACCCGCAGGTGCTGCGCCCCGAACCCGGGGAACCCGGTGAACGTCCACTGGGGCTCGTCACGGATGAGATCCATGCAGGGAGACGATAAGCGCCCCGGCAGCGTCCACGAACAGGCGATCGCGTGCAGACGAGTCCGGACATCCGTGCAGTCCACTTCGGACATCGACACTCCCGAGACCGCTCGCCCGGAAAATCCGCGTCCAATGGAAGCGATCCATTCTTGTCGTCAAACGATCGGTTGACGACAGAAACGGCTCGCGGCCGACCGCCCGCGCGTACTGCTCGCGGCAACAGGCGAACCACTCTCCGCAGTCTGGACAAATCCGTGACAATGCTCGTCCAAAAAACAAATCACACGGAGCGTGTGACATGATTCGGCTGTCAGGTTTTCCCGCCCGGAAAGAAGGACGTCATGGCAAAACCGCAGCAGCAGCAGAAGTGCCTCAACAACCACCCCGCGACGAGCGAGGGCTACTGCACCCAGTCCGGCTGCACCTACTCGGCCAGCAATCGCCACCAGGCAGTCGGTGGAGTGAACCAGGGGCCGGCCTACGAGGTCCCGGAGTACCCGGAGGGCAACCCGTACACCCGCCTCGACTGAGCGGGCCCGGCGCGTCCGAGTCGGTACGGTTCGGGCATGACCGCTCTCGACGAGCCTCGTGAACCCGGACCACCGCCTCGGGCCGACGCCGACGACGGCGTGGAAGCGCGACGGGCCGAGCACGGCCTCATCGGAACTCGCGCACTCGCCGAGGAGTACGGCATCAGCACCGACAGCGTCCGGGCGCTGATGGCCAAGTACGGCGTGCGCGAGGTCCGCGGCTACCCGCGCGACGCGGCGCTCGCCGTCCAGGCGCAACGCCCCGGCCGACGGCCAGGGCCCGGCCGGGGACACCGGCGGCCCGCACCCGACATCGACGAGCACCAGCCCTGACCGCAGGTTCCCGGCCGGCGCCCCAGAACGCACCCCGGGAACCTGCAGACGAAGGGCCAACACCGCCATGACGATCGACATCGACGCCGAGCTGGTGCCGGACGACACCCGCTGGGGACAGGGATACGGCCGCCCCTACAGCCCGGCCGAGCTCGACGACATCGCCCGCAACATCGCCACGCCGCAGCCCGGCTACCGCTTCCGGCTGCGCGCCAACTCCCCCGGGTGGAGCCCCGCCGTCTCGGGCCGGGCGCACGTCCCGCCCGGCTACGACGCGCTGCGCCATCCCAACCGCGACGGCGTCGACCCGGACGCGCTCGATCCGGAGTTCGCGACGCAGGACGACCCGGTCCCGGCCGTGGCGGTCGAGCCCGGGCTGCAGCAGTACTGCCGCGACCGCGGCTGGGTGCTGGACCAGCACGGCCGCCCGCTGCACCCGCTGCACCTGCAGCTGCTGGCCGACTCCCGGATCGGGCTGCCCGCCGGCCTGGGCTACGCCCACTGGTACGGCGAGGCGGTCGTCGCCGACGCGGTGGTCACCACCGCCGACGGCGACGTCCTGCTGACCGGCCGCGAGACCGCCAGCGGCCGGATTCCCTGTCTGCCAGGCGGCTATGCGATTCCCGCCGACGCCGGCCGTACCGCCGCCGACTGGCGGCACGGGCTGCGCCCGGTGACCCGCGACTCGGTGATCGCGGCCGCGGCCCGCAAAACCCGCGACGAGACCGGGGTTGCCGTCGGCAAGGACACGCCGGCGACGATCGTCCGCGCCATCCGGCCGATCAGCTCGCCGCACACCCTGCACGCCTGGACCTGCATCTACACCGTCCGGTTCGACCTGGCGGACACGATCGGGCCCCCGCCGGACCCGGCGACCGGGGCGCGCTGGGCGTCGGTCGACGACCTCCACGAGCGGCTGCTCGGACGGATGTGGCCCGACCACCGGCGCGCGATCCTCGCGGCGGTCGAATGACCCGGTGACGAACAAGTCCCCGCCCCATCGGGGCGGGGACTTCACCGCGTTGTCAGTACAGAACATCGGGAACCACCCCGAGCCCGCGCGGCACAGGCAAGCATAGCCACCACCAGGAGGGCCGCCGGCCGCGCCGCGGGGAGGTCCGCCGCCGGGCCGCCCCGGTCGCGACGCCGGCGCGCCGCTCGCCATGTCTGACCATGTACGCTAATCTGACCATGTCCACGAAAGGCGGCCCCGGCGGGGCGCGCGAAAGGAGAGCGCCGTGAGCGAGGACCAGGACGTCGGGCGCGCGGCCGCGCCGAGACGGCGGGCCCCGCGCAAGCCGCAGGTGCCGGCGCCAGGGCACACGCGCATCGCGTGGTACTGGCGATTGCCCGACTTCGACGACGCGCGCGCGGCCTACCTCGCCGACTGGCAGTGCGACGAGCGCGAGCGGATCCGCGGACCGGAGAAGTTCGCGGCCTGGATCGGGCGAGCCCTCTCCCGCTTCGCCGAGCTCACCCCGCAGGAGCGTGCCGCGCGGGTCGAGCGCCCGCCCGCCGAGGGCATCACCGGCGGAAGCCGCAGCTTCGAGGTGCCCGACGGGGACCTGGCGGCGATGCGCAAAGCGATGCGCGAGGACCGCGAGGCCGGTCTGTGGACGTCGGACAGCGGATGGGTCGCCGGCGCGATCGCCACCGCCGTCGAGGCCGCGCGCACCCGCGCAGGCGGCACGCTGCCCACCCCGCCGACCAGGCTCGCCAGCAGCTACCGGCACCGGTTCGACGAGTCGTAGTTCGCACTGACAGCGGGGAGCGCGACCGGAGTGGTGTCCGGACCGCGCTCCCCGCACGCATTTCCGGTCGGCGCACTCGACACGCTTGCGCACTACTGAACATGTACGCTAACCTGAACATGTCAGTACGGAACAGGGGCTCACCACCCCGACGCGAGGAGACGAACGATGAACATCAGCGACATCCCGACCAGGCCCGCAGCGATCGTGACGGTCGACTCGGACTGCGAGCAGTACCCGGACATCATCGCGGGCACCTGGACGCCCGGCGACATCATCGCCTGCCCCGAGTGCCAGACCTCCCACGCCGTCACGGGCGTGACCGTCGTCGCGATCATCGACGCCGCCGAGGTTCCCGCACCGGAGGAGGTCGAGTGATGGCCGACTACCGCGTGATCGTCGCCGAGACAGTGCTGCATTCCGTTCCCGTGCACATCGACGGACCCGACAGCCGGGCAGCGCGGGCGGCGGCCAAGGCCGACGCCGTCGAGGCGCTCGCCGAGGCGGGAGGCAAGCACTTCCTGTCCGTCCAGGACCCCACCGTGCTCCGCGTCGCCCCGGTCGAGCGAGCGGCCGGACAAGACCCGGAGGCCGCCCGGGTGCGCTAGCCGCGCGTCGCGGGCTCCCGCGTCCCTGGCGGCGCGGGAGCCCGGGCGTCGACGCGCATCCCCGGGCGCGGGAACAGGCGCCCGCGCAGGCCGACGACGCGGCCGCGGAAACCCAGAAAAAAGACGGCGGGGAGGAAGAGGAGATCAAGGCCGCCCACCGGCGGCCGCGACGTGCGTGTCGCGATCTTCCCGACCTTTTTCGCGGGCACGGTTGCGCCTGCCTGAACATGTACGCTAGACTGAACATGTCAGTACAGAACAGGGGCTCACCACCCCGAACCCGAAAGGGAAACGACATGTCGGACGTCATCACCACCACCTCGAACAGCGACCTCGCCGCGATCGCCGACCTGCTGCAGCGCCAGCGCGCGCAGCGCCTGGACGTCGTCGCCCCGGCCGCCGCGATCCGCGCCGAGGGCGGCCGCCTGGTCGTGCGCGACGCGGGCGAGCCGGTGCTCACCGCAGACGGGGTCACCGCCCGGGACGCGTCGCTCGCCCCGAACGTCGTCGCCGACGCCGGAATCGCCGACAAGCTCGGCATCCCCGCCCCGTACGTGCGCCACCTGCGCGAGAACAACGTCGAGCTGTGGGACGCCAACGTCAACGGCTGGCTGGAGCGCGACGCGCGGTCGTTCCTCGTGCGCGGCCTCGCCGACGAGGACGGCGGCGAGGGCATCGCGCGGGCGTTCCTGTCCGAGAAGTACCGCATCGTCGACAACCTCGACGTGCTGCTCGCGACGCTCGAAGGCCTGCGCTCCACCGGCATCGAGGCGAACGTCACCGGCGCGGACCTGTCGGAAAAGCGGATGTACGTGCGCATCAGTTCCCCGGCTGTCGCGGCCGCCGCGCCGCAGCTGCTGGCCGACTACCGCTCGCCGTTCACCGGCGACCGCGGAGCGGACAACCCGATGGTGTTCGCCGGTTTCGTCGTCGCCAACAGTGAGGTAGGGCACGGGGCGTTCACCATCACCCCGCGCGTCGAGGTCCAGGTCTGCAAGAACGGCATGACGCTGCAGCGCGACGCACTGCGGTCCCCGCACCTGGGCGGCCGCCTGGACCACGGCCAGATCCGGTTCAGCGACGCCACCCAGCGCAAGAACGTCGAGCTGGTGAAGTCCCAGACCGCCGACGCCGTGCGGACCATCCTGGACACCGACTACCTGACCAAGGTCATCACCGAGATGACCGAGAAGGCCGCCGCCAAGGTCAGCGAGCCCTCGCACACCATCGAGCGCGTCAAGACCGAGCTGCGCTACACCGACGCCCAGCGCGACGCGATCTTGTCGCACTTCCTCAAGGGCGGCGACCCCACCGCCGGAGGCGTCATGCACGCGGTGACCAGCGCGGCCCAGGTCATCCGGGACACCGACGCCGACCGGGCGCACGAGATGGAAACCCACGCCGTGCGAGCGCTCGACATCGCCGCCGCCGCACGCTGACCGCCAACCGAAGCCGGGGCGGGCAGTGCCGCTCGCCCCGGCCGGTTCCTCGTCGCTCCGAAAGGACAACTGTTCACCATGACCACGACGGAAACCCGCTACGTAATCGGCGAGTTCGTACGCATCACCTCCGGCGAATTTGCCGGCCAAACCGGGACGGTCGTCGCCACCGAGACCGATGCGCAAGGAAAGACCCTGTACGCCCTCGCCCCCAGGCGAGTGGCCGTTGACCGCCGGCGACTGGTGGCCGGCGATCTTCTGGAGCACGCGGCCAGCGTCTCGCTGGCCGAGGCGCAGCAAACCCTGCAGGCGCTGGGTGACGCCGTCACGCGCGACGACGTCCACGCCTACCGGGACGCACTCGCCCTCGCGTGGCGCCAGGGGCTCACCAACGAACAGATCACGGACGCCCACACGTGGCGCGACCGCAAGCGAGACCGGCCCGCATCGTTCGGGTCGGACGGCGGAATTCGCTAACTCAGCGACAACGAGAAAACGCGTAGGGCCCGCCCGAGGCAACTCGGGCGGGCCCTACGCGTCGTGTACGCGGCCCGTCGCACGGCGACGCAGCACTGAGCGGAGCGGGACTACCTACTGAGCGGAGGACTCCGCATCGTCGGCTACCGGGGCCGACGCGGCTTGCGCGGGTTCTCGCTCAGTCGACGCGTCGCGCTTTTTGGTGGACACGTCGCGCTTCTTTGTGGCCGATCCACGGCGCGACGCTGCCGTCCGGGGTCGCCCGCCACGTCGGGAGCCGGGCTGCTCGATCCCGAGCTTTCGCAGTTCGTCGACAGTCCATCCCGCTTTGGTCGCCGCCGTCCAGGCGTCCGCGAGCTTGCTCTCGGCAGCGCGCAGCGCGTCACGCGCTGACGACGCTTCCTGCGCGTATTTCTCCAGGTCTCGAATGCTTCCGAGCCGTTCCTGCAGCAGTGCCTGGGCGCGGTCCGTGATCGTGTCCATGCCCGCAGTGTAGGCGACTTCACGCGTCAAGTCCCGCACTGCCCTTCCCCTGTCTTTGCCGATGGGTTTCGGTGACACAGTGCGTTCCTGGCGGAAAAGGCACTCCACGCCTTCGGCGGGAGCAAGCTATAGGGTAGGGTGCCCCTAAGTGCGGGTCACACCCTGATTACGCACCTCGCCCGTCCTAGGTGGCCGGCCGAGTAGACCCACTCGTGCACAGCACGAGGAGACCCATCAGGAGGTGTGCAGCAATGGGTGAACGGGGAGGCTCGTACCGTCGTCGGATGGTCGGTCAGCGGCGCGACAAGCGGACCGTCATCAAACACACCGACGAAGAGTGGGCCCGGGTCGCGGCCATGGCGGAAGTCCAGGGCGTCAGCGTCGCCAGGCTGTACGAGCGTGCGCTGTGGGCCGGAGACGCTGTCGCCGCGGCGAAGATGTCGCAGATCTACGCCGAGCTGGTGATGGCTCAGCGTCTGCTGATCGGCGTCGCGACGAACGTCAATCAGATGGCGACGGTCGCGAACTCGACCGGGGAGCTGCCCGCGGCCGCGCAATTGGAGGCTGCATTGGCACTCGCGCAGCGGCAGGTCGACCGTATCGACGAGCTGCTGCACGACCTGCCGGGCGGAGATCTGTTCCGGAGCGTGAAAGCGTGACCGGTGAACCGTCGACCATGGTCGCGCATGTCGCCGAGGGCGGTCGGGACATGCCCGGCTTGATGAAGTATCTCTACGGGCCCGGCAAGGCGAACGAACATCGCGACCAGCACATGGTGGCCGGCTCCCCCGGGCTCGCTCTCGCATGGCCGGGAGCCCTCGCCGCCGACGAGGCACGCGAGCTCGGGCATTTCGTCGAGTCGTCCTGGCGCGCTGCGTACATGGAACAGATGGCCGAGGCCGGGTTGCCGGTGCGCGGCATCTCGCGCACCGCACGCGGCAGCGAGCCGGGCGTCGTCGACGTCTTCGGCAACGACGTGTTCGGTCCCGAGCACGTCTACCACCTGATCGTTTCGCTCCCGCCCGACAACGCCTGGACCGACGAGCAGTGGGCTGCCGTCGCTCAGGAATTCATGAGCGGAATGGGGTTCAGCGACGGGCCCGATGACGACCAGGGCTGCCGGTGGGTGGCGATGCGCCACGGCTTGTCGGTGAACGGGAACGAGCACATGCACATCGCGGTGAACCTCGTCCGCCAGGACGGGCGCTGGGCCGAGCTCCCCCACCGCACGGACCGCAACGGCAACCGCCACCGAAACGACTTCGCACTGGTTCAGCGTGTGCGCCGTGAGATCGAAGAGCGTCACGACTTCGTGATCCCGCTGCACGACCGCGGCCGTTCCGGCCGGTCGCTTCCCGCGTACACGATGGCCGAGCACCAGCAGTCTCGGCAACGGGCCGAGCTGACCGGAAAAGAGGTCCCCGACCGCGTCCTCGTTCGGCAGCTTGTGCGCGCCGCGGCCGCCATGTCGACGACCGAGGTCGAGTTCATCAACGCTGTCCTCGACGGCGCGGTCGGTGTCGAGCTCGACGTCGCTCGATGGGCTCCCGGCGGGCACGACACGGTGACCGGGTACAAGGTCCGTATCGGCGACGGCCCGTGGCTCTCGCCCACTCATTTCGACCCGGAGATGACCCTGGGCAAACTGCGTGCCCAATGGGAGCCGAACGAGACCCCGCAGACGCGTGCGGAAGCACTGGCGCTGTGGCGAGGCGACGCCGCACCTGCGGAGGCGACGCCGGTCGCGGCGGGCGACGTCGAGGAACAGGTGCGTGCTGCCGTCGCGGAGCTGGACGCCTGGAACGGCGACCTCGAACGGCTGTCCTCCGATGCCCCGCAGTGGCGTCGTCACGAGCGGGACGCAGCCGGTCTTCTGTCCGTCTTCTCTCGCATCGACGGCCCGACCGGCGAATCGTTCGCGGTCGCCGCCGATGCGCTCATCCGGCACACCGTCGACGACGCGCCGACGTCTACGACGATGCCGCAGCCTCGCGGGCAGGACGGTGCACCCGCGCAACGATTCGGACCCACCCGTGCCGAGCTCGCGGCGCGTCACGCCGCAACCGCGCTGCGCGCGAGCTCGCCGGACCACCACCGCGGCTGGCTCGCCGTCCTCGCCCAAGTGCAGCGCACCGTGACCGCCGTGCACGCCGCGAGCGCGGCACGACAGGAGCTGGCGGCTGCGCGTGCGTTGCACACCAACGCGGTTGCCGTCCTCGAACACGTAACGACCGGCCTGCAGCACGCGGTGCCGGAGCGTGCTGCGTTCGCGCCTGAGGCTGCTGGTGCGGCGGCGATGGCGCGCGTCGCGACGGGACGCGTCAAGGCCGCACCCGACACGACCGCCGCCGGAGTGTCGCCGACTCGACCTGCCGGTGCGGAGAAGCCGGCACCGGATGAACGACGCGGCCGGACTCGCTGACCCCTGCGCTTCGGCAGACGATGGGGCGGTCGAGATGTTCCAGTGGTCCGGACGGGCGCGGAAGGGGTCCTGCATAGCGAAGCCCCGGCTCGCATGTTTGCTGAGCCGGGGCTTTGAACTGTGTGGGAGTTCGGACGTCAGGTGGTTTGGGTGCGGGTCCGGGTGGTTTGCGCGGCGGGCGGCTGTGTGTGCGGCGTCGCCTGTGTCGCGTGCTGGGTGTTGGCCGATGCCAGCATGTCGCGGGTCGAGCGCGGGTAGCCGTACGCGGAGACCTGGCGGACCCGGGTCGCCTCGTCGTCGAGCGATGCCGCCATGCTTTCGCCGCGGTCGTAGCCGTTCGCGGCGGTCGTGGTGGTTTCCGGGTGTGCGGCGTCGGTCCGCAGCAGCATCTCGCGGAGCTGGGCGAGGGTGTTGTCCACCGTTTCGGCGACGGCGGGGTCGTCCATCGGTTCCACCCCCTCGTAGCGAGTACCGTCCTCGTCGCTGACGACGGACTCGTCGCCGTGGGCGTCGAGTGCGGACATCACCACGTCACGCAGTTCGTCGCTGGCGATGGCCTGCACGTCGCCGCCGGCTTCGGCGACGAGGTGGACGAGTTTCACGTCCGGCATCCTCGGTTCGTTCATCCAGTGCGCCTGGCCGTATGCCTCGTTCTCGCGGGCGGCGGCCTCGGCAAGGATGGTTTGTGCGCGGTCTGCACGCTGGGCGTTGGCGGTGGCAGAGCTCCCGTCGATCCCGAGATAGGCCTGCTTGCGCAGGACGTCCGCCGCGGCGTCGGGGTCGATCCGCCGGGGGACGTATTCGTCGTAGAGCCGGGCGCTGTCGGCGCCGGTGACGTTCTGCGCGGACTCGCTCATCGTCGAGGTCCTTTCCTGTGCTGAGCGATGGTTGTTCCTGGGCAGATCGGGCGTTGTCACCGCCGTTGGGAGCGGATGTGGGTGGCTCGGCCGGACCCGGGCGTTTGCGGGCGAGGTTTCGCCTGTGTCGCCTTCCGGTTGTCGGTCTCGGCCAGCATGTCGCGGGTCGAGCGCGGGTAGCCGTACGCGGAGACGGTGCGGGCCTGGCGGGCGTCGTCGTCGATCGTCTCGGGCACGGACTCGGCCCGGTCGTAGTTCGCGGAAGCCGGCCGTGCTTCGGTGCGGTCGGGTCCGCTGTCGCGGTCGCCGGGCTGGACCGCGGTGGCGCGCTCGTCGTCGATGATTGACTGCGCTTGATCGAGCTCGCCCTCGGTGGCCCGCATCTCGCTGAGGACCTGCTCGACCGCTTCCTGGCCGGCGTCGTATTGCAGCTGGGCGACCTCGTCGACGGAGTAGCTCAGCAGCTGGTCGCGTTGATCTTCGGGGGCGTGTTCGCGGACGCGGTGTTCGGTGAACCCGATCTCCGCGGCAGCGTCGTCGTCTCCGGCGATGAGCCGGGGACGCAGCTCTGCGATGGCGTTGTCGATGACGAGGAATGCCCCGGAACGGGCGTTGTCGAGATCGGCCAGCCGCGCGCGAAGATCGTCGCGCTTGTCCTCCCACATCTTGGCGGGGTCGAGGCCGTCGGGCAGCGGGATGTCGCGGACGTCGACTCCTCGTTCGGCCAGCAGCCAGAAGTCTTTTTCCGCGGCCGTCCGGCCCGCGGCGTCGGCGTCGAGCATCTCCCAGATCCGCCCGCGTTCGGCGAGTTGGTCGGCCTGCCGGTCGGTCAACGCGGTGCCCAGCGGGGCGACGCCGGCGACCTGTCCGTCGCCGGCGGCGGTCACCGCGACGGCGTCGAAAGGGCCCTCGACGCGGGCGAGCCGGGCACTGTCCGGAGCTTCGTAGAGGCCCAGGAGGTGGTCGCCCTTGGTGTAAGCCGGGGTGCTGCCCGTGTTGAGGTATTTCGGCGCCCTCTCGTCGCCGGAGAGGTCGCGTCCGATGAACCCGACGATGTCGCCGTCCTGATCGCGGATGCCCACCATGGCGCGGTCACGGAAGAAGTCGATCACCTGGCCGCGCGTGGACTGCCGTCCCAGGCCCGCAGCCACGATCTCGGTGTCGGTGGCGCCGTGGCTGCGCAGGTGGCCGGTGAGGTTGGACCATCCGGTCGGGGCGTAGCCGAAGCGCCAGCGGTCGTCGGCCACGACGTCGGCGCCGAGCCTGCCGGCCAGGTAGGCATACCCCGGGGAGTCGGGCGTCATCGACGTGGCGAAGTAGTCGGCGGCCAGTGTGTTCAGCTCGATGGTCCGCTCCCGGCTGATCGCCGGCGTCTCGTTCGGTGCAGGGGCGGTCCGCCGCGGTGGTGCCGTCTGCGGGGCGGCGACCGGTTCCAGGCCGGCGGCCGTCCGTGCTTCGGCGGAGTCGTAGGCCGTCCAGTACCGGAGGGCCTTGTCCTGCCACGCCATCTCCTGCCACGCCTTGCCAGCGGCCATCGACGAGGTGTCGGCGGGCAGTTCGGCCCGGAAACTCTGCTCGGCCAGTGCCCACGCGGTCGCCCGACGGGCCCGCTCCTGCGGGGTCGACGCCTTCGACGGGGCCATTCCCCGTTCTTCCTTGGGCGCGACCGACGGTCGGGCGCTCGGTGCGGCCGGGGCCTGGCTGCCCGTTGCGGAGGTGGGAGCCGCGGGCTTCGTGCGTTCCGGTGTCGGGTCCTTGGCTGCTGTGCTGGCGGTGCCGCGGTTGTCGAGTTCTCGGCGGATTTGCCGCGCTGCGAACTTTGCGGGGTCGGTGCCGATGGTGCCGGGGTGCGTCACGCCAGGCGGGTACCGGTTTCCTGCGCTGGTGTCGACGGTGTCGCCTGGTGCGGAGTTTGGCTGCATCAGCCGCTCTGTGCCACTGGAGATCACTGCTTCCCGCATGATCTCGAGCGGCTCGTAGCCTTTTTCGGCTGCCTCTTGCAGTCTGTCGCCGAGCTGGTCAACCGAGCGCGTCTGGCTTGCGATGATCCATTCCGCGTCGTGCGGCCAGAGGTTTTCGATTGCGTCGATCGCCAGTTGCCGCGGGTCAGCGGCTGCCGCGGGCGCCGTGCGTTCGGGCTGCGGGGTCTTGGCTGAGTCCTCGGACGCGCTGGTCAGCGGGGCGGCGGGCCCGAGCGTGCCGTTCTCGGGGATCTGGACCTGCCGGGCTTCCTGGGCGTCGTAGACGGTCCAGTACCGGTCGTAGCGGTCCTTGCTCGGCAGGGCCTTCCACGCTGTCTCGTCCATTCCCGCCTGCGCCAGCCGCCATGCTTGCGCGCGGTGGGCGCGCTCCGCGTCGCTGCCGGCTTTCGTCGGGGCCACGCCGCGGTCGGGATTGTCGGGGCCGGCGGGGAGCACGACGTCTCGGTACCGGATTTCGACCGGGGCGCCGGTGGCGGTGCTGGCCGAGATGTCGTGCGCGATCGCGGTTTCCTCGGACAGCGCGGTCGCGACCGCGTCCTGGTCGCGTGCTGCGTCTGCGGCTGCGGCCGCGGTGTCTTGCAGGGCATCGGCGAGGTAGGTGGCCGGGTCGATGCCGAACCGGTCGCGAAAGTGCCGTTCGAGCAGGTCGGCGTTGTCCAATGCGGTTGCGGCGTTGTCGGGCTCCAGGATGGCGGTGACCCGGGCCGACTCCCAGGTGCGCACCAGGTCGGCGACCGCCGCGTCGTCCAGGGCGTTCGGATCCAGCGGTCGGTCCGGACGCCCGGCCGGCGTCAAGGACGTGCCGATCGCGAGGTCTGCTCGGTTCGGGTCCAGGCCCGCCGCGCGCATCTGGGCGCGGTGGTGGTCCAGCTCGGCGTCGGCCCGGTCGGTCGCGGTGGTTTCCCAGTGGCGGTGCAGGGCAGCGGCCCGGGCATGCTCGTCGACGGCGCCGCCCGCGACTCGCCATCGGTCGGGCGCGAACTCGGCTCCGCGGCCGGTGTGCTCGGCCCATGCCTCCCAGCGTGACAGCGTGGGGAGGCGTCCGTACTCGGCCCAGTGCTGCCAGTCGGCCCACACCTGCTGCTGTGCCGCGCCGTTCGGGCGAGCGTCGAGCCGACCGCGCAGGTTGCTGTGCCGTCGGTAGTAGAACGGGGCGTGGGCCTCGGCGAGGTCGACGGCCTCGGGCATGGTGATGCGTCCGGCGGGGACTCGTCCCGGCGCGGACGGGTTCTCGACGCTGCGCAGGATGGTGGCCGGGTCCGCGCCGTGGGCGGTTTCGATCCGTCGGCCGAGATCGTCGCGGGCGGCCAGGGCGCGCGGGTCCTGGTCGGCCCACGCGGCTGCCGCGGCCCACGCGCGGGACGCGGCGACGCGGTCGCCGCGTTCGACGACGCCGGGCCGGGTCCAGGGCAGGAACCTGTCCCGGGCCCCGTCGCGCTGTGCCGTCCAGACCGCCCGGTTCTTCGCCTCCTGCTGCCGCTGCAGCTCCCGGGCGTGGGAGGCGGTCTCGCGGGCTGCTTCGCGTTCCCGCTGCGCCAGTTCGCGGTTCTTGTCGGCGCGAGTGCGGGCGGTCCGCTCGGTGATCTGCGCGACCGTGGTGACTGCCGTGCGCAGCGCCTGGTCCAGCTCGCGTGCGAGTTCGAGTTCCTCGTGCATGGTCATGCCACGCCTCCCTGCTGGTGGGACTGGGGCTGCACGACGGACTCGGGGTCGACGTCGAACAAGCCCGCAGGCGGTTCGGTGTGCGCCCATACGGCCCCGGCGCGGTGGACCGGGTCGTCGTGGGTTCGGGGTGCGCAGTTGGCGAACGCGCCGTCTGCGCGGGTGAGCATCGACATGTGGTGGTCGAAGTGGTCGCGCAGCCAGGTCGAGAGGCTCGGCGCTGGCTCCAGGCGCATCGCCTCGAACGCTTCCCACAGGGCTTCCAGCCGGGTGACGGCTTCTTCGTGCAGCCACCACTGCTCGCACCACCGGGTGTCCCGGTCGTGGCGGTGACGCCAGTTGGGCAGCACGTACCGGTCGACGAACGTCGGCAGCGACGCGAACAGCGGCGCGCTCGCGGCGGGCGCGTCCTGTCCGGATTCCAGCGCGACCGCGCGGTCGTAGGCGGCCCGGGCGGCGGCGACGCGTTCCTCGGCCAGGTCTCGGGCGCGTTCGGCCTTGGCGACCTTTTCCCGGGCCGCGACCACCGCCGCGCTCTCGCGCGGAGGCACAGCGCGGGCCTGGGCGAGCCGCTCCTCCGCGGCTGCCAGCAGGTTCTCGGCCGTGTCGCGGCTCTCGTGTGCGTCCAGGAGGGCTTCCCGCGCCGCGTCCTGGGCCCGGACCGCTTTCTCGTGGCGCTCGACGGCCTCGACGATCTTCACGTCGTCCACAGCATCGCGGGCTCGCTCGGCGTCGAGTTTCGCGGCCGCGACCTCCACCGCACCGGCTCGGTCCGCGGCCGTGCGTTCCGCCGCGCGAACCGCGTTTGCGGCCGCCTGGGCTTTCGCCCGCGCCGCCTCGACTTCTTCCGCAGCACGGGCGACGGCGGCGTTTTCCTGCGGAGTCGCGGCGAGGGTGTCGGCGAGCTGGGCCTGCGCGACCCGCACCGCGCCCTCGGCATCGGCGAGGGCGCTTTGCGCTGCGCGGAGCGCGGCGTAGGCGGCTGCGGCAGGCCCGTCCGGGCGCTGCGGCGGTGCGGGCGCCGATCCGGACGGTCCTGCCGGGCCGTCCGGGCGCGGTGCGGCCGACTCCACGGAGGAGAGCCGACGGTTCGGGGTCCTACGCATGGGTCTCCTCCTCGGAATCAGCCTGGGCCAGCAGGGCCGGGTCGCCGAAGTGGGCTTCCGACGCCGCCACCAGCGGCGCCCACGGGTAGTCGGTGAAATCGCGCAGGCCCAGCAGCACGGGGCGTGCGCCGGAGGCGAACAGGACTGCGCGGCCGCGCGGCATCGCGCGCAGGTCCGCTTCGGTGAGGATGCGCTCGTCGCGGTTCTGGTGGCTGGTCGAGCGGTGGCCCCTGGTGCCCAGCGACAGCGAGCGGTCGGCGATCTGGCGATCGCCGATCAGCTTGGCCAGCTGCGAGAGCGTGGCATCGTCGTTGATGCCGCGACCGGCGACGAAGACGTTCGCGGCGCTGATCATCATGCGGAACATCCGCTCGCCCCAGGCCTCTTCGCCTTGCGGAGCGGACTGCAGGATCACGACCAGGATCAGGCCTTTCGACCCTGCGTGGCTGTAGAGGCGCGGGAGTTCGGGCCAACGGCAGATGTTCGCGGCCTCGTCGAGCTCGAACAGGACCGGCGTCGGCACGCGGCCGCCGCTGCTCTCCGCATACGTCTCTCCGGCGGCGTACACCGCGGCGGTCAGCGCGGCGGTCAGCGCCCGGGCGGAGCCTGCGCCGTCCTTGGACAGCAGCAGCAGGGTGTCGGCCTCGGAGCGGACGAAGGCGTTCGGGTCGAACTGCGGTCGCCGATCGTCGGGCCCGGTGGGCGCCATCCACGGGACGAACTGAGGAGAGCGCAGGAACCGCACGAACGAGCGTGCCGTGCCGAAGAGGCCGTCTTTCTGGTCGGGGTTGAGGTCGAGGTTCGTTTCGACGTCGGTGGCCATGGCCCGGTATCCGTGCGTGCGCAGAATGTCGGCCGGATCCGGCACCCCCGGGCGCGGCGGCGCCCCGGTGAGCCAGTCCGGGAACCTGGTCACGTACTCGCCGCCGAGAGCGGCGGCCATCACCAGGTTCGCCAGCAGCGCCCGGCCTTCGGGCTCGAAGTAAGGGTCGGCTCCGGCCATGTCGGCCGTGGTGCGGGCGGCTGCCCAGATCTCGACCAGCTGCTCCGCGCGCTCGACGCTGGTCACGAACGACATCGGGTTCCACCACCAGTTCGGCGGCCGATGCGCGATCTGCTGCGGGTCGTTGACCCACACCTGCCCCATCTCCGAGCGGGGCCCGCAGATGCGGTTGTGCATGTCCCGTTTGTTCTCGGTCGCGACGACCGGGCCGCGGTGGGACAGCACCTGCGGGATCGCGACCGAGCGGGTTTTGCCCGCACGCGTGCCCATGATCCACACCTGGGACCACTCATAGGTGCCGTACAGGTTCTGCCCGGTCAGCACCGACCGGCCCACCGGAACTCCGGCGCCCGTGTGCGCGCAGCCGAGCCGCTGCGCGTCGAGAGCGACCGCTTTCTCGGTCATCTCGCGGAAGTCGCGCGGCGAGGACATGTCCGAGGCGAGCGCGTCGGTCCACTCCCGGCCGCGCCACCACCGCCAGCCGAGGACACCCGCCGCGGCCGCGACAGCGAGCGTGATCAGGCCGACCAGCAGCAGCCACCCGGTCGCCGCCGGGTTCCACCGGCCGGTGCCGTCGCGGTCGGCGATCCAGGACACCGGGTCTCCGTGGCCGGTGCCGCCCAGCTGCGCGGACAGCCACACCGCGGCCGCGCACCACAGCAGGGCGAGCATGCTCAGGAATACGACCAGCGCCTCGCCGCCGGTAATCCCGGCCGCTGGTCGGCGCTTGTTCGGACGCTGGGTGGGCATGGTCTACACCGCCTCGTCGAGCAGTTCGTCGTAGCTGCCGCCGCCGCGGTTCATCGACGCGATCGCGTCGTGCCACGTACGGTTGGTGTCGTTGAGCGCGATCTCGGCGTCGACCAGCTGCACGCGGAAGGGCAACCCGAGGTCCTGGCCGGTTTTGAGCAGGAACTTGCCGCGGCCCGGCGGGGCGTCGGCCTTTCCGGTCTTCGGGTTGACCGTGCCGCGCGCCGACCAGCCGGTGACCATGGCCTGCTCGCGGGCGGACATGGCGAACACCTCGGCCAGGTTGCCCATTTCCTTGTGGTCCAGCCCGCCCATGAACACCATTTCCGAGCGGGACACGAAGCCCCAGGCCTTTTCCGTCGCGTCCGCGGTCGGCAGCTTGAGGTCGGCCATCGTGTGGGTGATCAGGATCTGCGCCAGCCCGAGCGTGCGGTTGAGCCGGGTGAGGTCGTCGATGCGGTCGACCATGAACTCGGCCGCGCGCAGGGAGCGCCACAGCTCGTCGTAGTCGAGGACGTAGACCCGACGCGGCTGCAGGCCGGCGTCGGACAGGTGCTTGGAGGCGGTGACGGCGGCCGAGCCGTAGGACCAGCAGACGAGCTGCAGACCGGCCTGGACGGTGCGGTCGGCGGCGTCGACGGCCTGCAAGTCGAAGCAGAACGGTCGGCCCATTTCCATGGGTTCGGTCGTGTGGTGGGCGAAGATCCCGCCGAACAGGCCCTCGTCGGAGCACAGGGCCAGCAGCGCGTCGACCAGCCGCTCGGTCCGCTCGGCGTAGCGGGTCTCGTCGCCGCGGTCCTGGGCGATCAGCTGCAGCTCCTTCGGCCGCTCTCGCACGACGTCGAGGACGTCCTGCACGACGGGGATGTCGGTGTGGTGGCGGTCCTGCCAGTACCGGATTGCCGCGACGAGAATGTTCTGCTCGTGTGCGGCCAGCCGCGCCCCGATCGCCAGCTCGCACAGGCCGATCATCACGTTCGCCCGGCGGCCTTCCATGTCCGCGCGCGCTTCGGCGCGGGGGTGGCGAAGCCGGCCGTCGCGGCCGGTCATCGTCTCGGGCAGCTCCATCAGCCGCTGCCACAGCGGCCCCAGGTCCAGGGGGTTGACGTAGGCCGCGCCCCGGCCGGGAGAGACGACCTTGCCGTCCATCTCCCGGACCAGGTCGACGTACTCGCCCTTGAAGTCGGACAGGACCAGCGGGATCACGCCCTTGTCCGGAAGCTGGATCAGCATGTGCCGCACCAGCGTCGACTTCCCGACCCCCGGGCGGCCGAGCACGAAGCACGAGGGGTTGTTGATGAGGCCGGCGGCGAACCAGGCAACGAGGTCCGCGCACAGGATGCCGCGGCCGCCCAGGTGCGGGCCCAGCGCCGAGCCGATCATCGGCAGGGTCGATCCTGCCGAGAACGGATACAAGCCGGTGACCTGGACCGACGGACCGCGGAACTCCGGCGGAGCGTCGACGATGGTCGTCTCGCCGCCCCCGGCGATTGCCCACCCCGTACGCGTCAGCGCCGACCGCACCAGCCGCACCCTCCGGTGCCGGAAACGGGCCAGCGCCCGATCGAAGAACCCGCTGCTCATGCTGCGCCCTCCTCGTGCTTGCCGGGCGCACGCAGCGCGATCTGCGGCACCAGGCCCAACGGCAGGGAACAGAGGAAGGAGACGTCTTGGGCGCCCTTGGGCAGCCGCAACGCGATGCGGGCCTGACCGGCCAGGCCCGTCTTGACCGCACGCGATGCCCGAGCCAGCTCGGCGGCGTCGCGGACGGTGACCGTCACCAGCATTCCCACCCGGATCAACGGGGAGCCCATCGCGACCTGACGGGTGGAGCGCTGCGCGGCCTCCAGATCGCCACTGGCCGCGGCCTTGGCATAGCGGCCTTGGGTGGCTTTCAACCGGGCGTTCTTCACGTCCCGCTCCGAGGCGGTCGCCGAGGCCTCGGGCGACTCCGGCCGGTACAGCAGCGCAACGCGTTTGCGGGCGATGTCCTTGTGCGGCGCGAGCATGTGATGCAGGGTCTGCGCGAAGAACACCCCGCGCGGCGGCTCTTTCATCTGCCAGGTGCGCGAGACCGCCGACTCGTGCGCGTAGTGCTCCCAGTGATTCCACGCCGAGATCGGTCCGGCCTGGGCCCACTCGATGCCGGTGCCTCCGCCGCCGGGGCCGTCCTCGCCCGAGCGCAGCTGCGCCTCCTCGACAAGCTCGGCCACCGACGGGTCGAAGGCGACGCGCACGTAGTCGGTGATCTCCTGCCCGGTGCACGGCCGTGCACCGGTCCCGGCTCCGGTCATGTCCAGCGATCCGGTCCAGGTCGGCAGCAGGTCCCCGATCAGGTCGGCCATTTCCTGCTCGCTGCGCGCCGGTTCGTCGGCCGCGCCCGGCGCGATCGCCGACAGCGTCACCGTCAGCCGCACCGTCGTCGCCGGCGTCCCTACGTGGTAGGAGTCCAGGATCTGATCGGTCACCCCGCGCGAAAGCCGGGGAGCGTTGTCCACCCGGCCCCGGCGCACCGCGCGCAGCAGGCGGCGCCCGGAATCCGGCACCGTTTCCACCACCACGGCGGCTCCCGCGACCTCTTCCACGGTGTTCAGCCGCCCGAGCCACGCCGCCCAGTGGGCCAGGTAGCTGTCGATCGTCGCCTTGTCCAGGCCCTCGAACCCGGAGGGGAACGCCTCGATCACCACCGTGTACAGGTCCTGTTCGGGCCACACGATCAGCCCGAACTCGCGGCCGTGCACGTCGCGGAAGGTGCGCAGCCTGGTCGTGGCGGCCAGGCCGGGCAGCCGGCATTCCCCGTCCGGCACGTGCCCGCTCAAGCCCTGCCGCAAGGCGGTGCGCCCGGTCTTCTCCGCGCGAGCGTGCATGCGGCGGCGCCACACCATCTGGTAGCGGCCGTACCCGTCCTTGGTCGGGAAGGCCGCCGGGGCCAGCACCGCCGCGCTGATCACCAGCCACACCACGGCCACCACCAGCAGCTGCAGCACAGCGACCAGCACGATCAGCACGATCGCGGAGAACACCGCGAACATCGTCGAGCCGAACCCGAGGTTGCCCAAGCCCGGCAGTTTCGGCGAGAGCAGATTGCCGTAGGTGATGTCCCGGTCTGCGGTTTCGTTAGGCGTTGTCATCGCTGGGTTCCCTCCGCGCCCTCGGCGGTGTCCGGCTCTTCGCCGGCCTTCATCTGATCGGTCAGTCGGCGGGTCGTTTCCGACCCGCCGCGAATCGCGGCGCTTCCGCCTGAGGAGCGGGAACCGGCGGCCACGGGTGCGGGCGAGGACCCGCCGCTCGGGCTGGCCTGGCCGCCTGCTGCTGCGGCGGCGTCTCCCGGTCCGCCCTGGCCGCCGCCGTTCTCCGGGGAGCCGTTTTCCCCGCCTGCGGCGGTTCCGCCGCCGCTGCGGGAGCCGGAGCCCGCGCCTGCTGGCGGCTCCGGGCTGCCGGAAGGCGGACCGGAACCGCCTCCGGAAGGCGGCTGCGCGAGGCCTGCGCCGCCCATACCGCTCCCCGTGGCGGTTCCGGTTCCCCCGGTTCCCGCAGCGCCTCCGGCGCCGCCTCCCGCTGCCCCGGCTCCGGCTGCCCCGGCTCCGGCCCCGGCCACGATCGCGGCACCGGCGGCGACCGCGCCCACCGCCGCGGCGCCGGAGAACATCGAGGAGCTGCCCGCCGCTGCGGCGGGCGCGATGAACTTGATGAACGCCGGCATGGCCAGCGCGGCGATCACCATGATCACCATGCCGTAGATGGCGTCCTGGATGGAGCCGCCCGCGGCGTCGGCCTGCGATGTCGTGTTGGTGGTCATCAGCTTGATCCCGACCGCGTAGATGATCGCCGCGACCGGCTTGTAGAGCGTGAACCCGAGAACGGTCATCGCCAGGCGCTTGAACCGTTGCCAGCCCTCTTCGCTGGCCGTCGTGGCCGCGAACACGGGCGACAGCGTCAGCAGCACGATCAGGATGGGAGCCCTGATCACCATGAACACACACTGGACCAGCGAGCCGATCAAGCAGAGGAGGAACAGGATCAGCCACAGCCCCAGCATGGTGACCGGTGCGCCGGTGCCCAGGCCGATTTTCATCAGCTTGTCCATGCCCTGCGACGGGTCCCCGTTCGAGGCCTGCTCGATGATCCACGGGCTGAACGCATCGCCCGCCGAGATCAGCAGCTGTGTGACGGCGGCCAGGCACAACGGCCCCGCCGCGACCGTGGCGACCTGGCGCACGACGCCCTTGGCCTCGTGCGCCTCGCCCGAGCGGTGCGCCGACCAGGCGATCCGGCCGATAGCGAACGCGAACGCGCACACGGCGAAGAAACCGGTGAACACCGACAGCGACCCGTGGAACCAGTCCAGGGTCGGAGACTCCGACCACCGGCCGTCGGCCGCCTGGCCCGCCACCGTCGGGGACGGCACCTTCATCCAGAACGTCGACAGCCATTTGACGAGCCCGATCACGGCCTCGCCGAACGCCCGCACCATGTAGTTGAAGGCTTTTTTCGCGCCCTCTTCGAGGTAGCAGCCGACGCTGATACCGCAGCTTTCCGCGAGAACGATCCGTGTCATGAGTTCGGCCCCCACGGGACGAACCCCGACGGCATCGTCTGGCTTGCGACGGGTTGCACCGGACCTCCGGCGCCGTCGATTTTCCAGTCGCGGTCGCGCCACACCATCGACAGCGCAAACTGCCCGTACGCCCCGTCGGTGAGCAAGAGGCTCAGCTGGCACCGGTCGGGCTGGCAGGCGCCGAAGGAGAACCCGATCGGCGTCAGCGCGCTCGGCTTCGCGTCGGAGGTCGACGCGATCGTCGCGTCACGCCCTGGTCCGGGCGTCATCCCCGCGTTCGCCACCTGAGTCGCGGTGGCCGGAGCCGCCAGCCCCTCGAGGATGACCGTGGCGGCCATCAGCGCACCGGTCGGCGAGTGCTGAAAACAGCTGTGGACCGGGCCGACGGTGCGGGTCGGCCCGTAGTCGGGACTCGTCGGGATCGAGGCCAGGTCCTCGGCCCGCCAGGCCACCTTGGGGCCGCTGGTCGGGACCTCGGCCGACCCGGAAGTCCCGGCGCACCCGGTGTCGTTCCATCCTCCGTCGCCGGTCAACGGCGGCGGACCGGCGCTGACGGCGGGCTCCTGCCCTGACGTCGAGTCGCGGCCGGAAGGCAGCAGCACCCAGACCAGCCCCGCGACCACGACCAGCACGATCGCGGCCGCGAAATACCACCACCCGGTGCGGCTGAAAAACTTGTCCGCCCTGGACCGCTCGGGTTCCTCGTTGTCGGCCATGTGGCCAGCTCCCTCCGTGTCGGATGTGCTCTAGCCCGCGCTGACGCCGAGCGCGGCGAAGATCGCGGTCGCGGCTCCGAGCAGCACCGCGCACACGAGGCAGATGACGGCTCCCGCGCCGCCCTCGAAGTGCCCGTGGCGCAGTGCGGCGAGCCCGGTTTTGCCCATGGCGGCAATGAATCCGCCGAACAGGGCCAGCCCGGTCAGGCCGCTCACCCAGGCCAGGACGGTGCTCAGCTGGCCGGTGCCCGGAGGAAGCTGGCCGGCGGCCAGGACGGCCGCGGAGAGGAAGGGATTCATCAGCTGCTCCTTGCTTGTTGTTGTTGGTGGTGGATGTGGGGGCTGGCCAGTTCGGCTTTGGCCAGCACGCTTTTGCGGATGCGCCGCATCCGGGAGGAGAGCCGGTCCGGGTGCGGCGGGCCGGGATTTAGGCGCAACTCCTCCTCCCAGTCCAGTCGCCACGTGACCGGGAAGATCCGCGACGCGGACTCGGCCGGGCGTTTCTGGGCCCCGAGGTTGGGCAGGTCCGCGACCAGCACCAACCCGAGAATCCGGATCTGGTTGAGGCCGCCGGAGGCCCACTGCTGCCCGGTGCGGCGCACGAGATCGAGCCCGTGCCCGTGAGTGCGGGCCACCAGCAGCACCGGGGCCGAAGGGGTCCACAGCCAGTCCAGGCCGACCCCGCAGTCGACGACGCCCTGGCCGAGCAGCCCCGCCACCGTCGTGGCGCCAGCGCCTCCGTGCAGGCCGACGACCTGCAGCAGCGGGACCGTCGGGATCCGCGGCGGCGCCACCCGAGGCGACACCATCCACAGCGGCAGCCGCAGTACCGGGTTCGCCGGGGCAGGCGCGCCGGTGGGCATCGGGGCGCCTTCGTACTCGAACCGCCCCCCGTCCTGCTGGGACGGGGCCTGGATCGGCGACGGGCGGACCTCCGGAGCCAGGAACGGGTTGGCGACCGGGTTTTTCTCTTTCCTTCTCATCAGCGCTACCGCTTCCATCTGTGACGTCCTCGCTTTCCGTGTTCCGCGTTCACGAGGCGGGGTTCCAGCCGTTGACCAGCCATTTGCCGTCGGCTCGGACGACGACGACCCGAACGGTCGCCGCGTCGGTGGGCACGTCCACGGTGATGTCCTCAGGCAGCGACGCATGGATCGCCGCCGGTCCGGTGATCCGGGTCGAGTCGACGTTCTGCGGGTCGACCGTGCGCAGCTGCGTCACCGCCTCCGGCGTCGACAGCGGCTCCAGCCCCGCGATCCACTGCGAGAGCTGGACTCCCTCCGCAGGGCGCAGCCACCGCTGCACCCACTGCACGGCCGTCGACGTCGCGGCGGACTGCTCGGCGACCGAGGGCGGCACGGTGGCCGGGTTCACCGGGACCAGGGATGTGCCGGGCGTGTCGGCCGGGCGGTGCTCGGCGGCGTCGCGCTCGGTGGCCGTGCACGCGGACGCGGCGGCGAGCGTCAGCACCGCGGCGGCGGCGCTGACCAGGGCACGGGCGGACAGCAGCATCAGGAGCCTCCCGGGGCTTGGGTGGGCAGGAACGTGACAGCGGACGGCATGAGCCCGACGTTGCGGATCCGGGAGATCTTCACCGGGACCCCGTCCTGCTGGGCCTCGACCATCTGCCCGTCGCCCAGGAACATCGCGACGTGGTGAATGGTGGCCGGGTCGTTCGTGTTGTAGGCCCAGAACAGCAGGTCGCCGCGGCGGGCCTGGGCGACCGGGACGCGAGCCCCGGCCGTGTACTGCTGGGCCGAGGTGCGGGGCAGCGTGATCCCTACCTGCTGGTAGGAGCGCAGCATCAACCCGGAGCAGTCGAAGAAGAAGGGACCGGTCGCGCCCCACTGGTACGGCTTGCCCTGCTGCGCCAGCGCGAAGCTGACAGCGGCCTCCATCCGGTTCGCGTCCAGCGCGGAGGGCCCGCACGCGCCGACCACGCCGCCGGGCGGCGCACCCGCCGCAGGCGGCACCGAGTCGCCGTTCTGCGCGATGACCGCGGCCGCGAACGCTTCCCACTTGTGGTAGCGCTCGGGGAATCCGCTGCGCTCGACCCGCTGGGCCGCGTCGCCGGTGCGCATCGACTGCCACCCCGGGACCGCGGCCAGCACCGAGTACCACTTGTTGACCTGGTAGGTGACGTCCCGCAGCTGCGCGGGGGTGCCCCAGCCCATGCTGGGACGCATCTGGAAAACGCCGATCGAATCACGGTCGCCGTCGGGGAGGTTGCGCAGCTCGGACTCGGTTTTTCCGGCCTGGATCGCCGACTGCCACGCCTGGGGCGGCAGTCCTCGCTGCTTGCCGATCCCGATGATCGACGCGACGATCGAGCGCTGGTCGGGGGTCAGCGCCGCGGCTGCGCCCTTCGGGTCGACGGGCGCGTACGACCCGCCGCCGCCGTCGCCGCAGCCCTGGCCCAGGGCGGGCTTGGGATCGTTGCCCGAGACCGCGAACAGCATCAGCGGCAGCATCAGCAGCAACGCGAAGAACCCGCCGGCGGCCCACTTCATCAGCGGCCCCCCGTCGAGGTCGCCGGGACGCCGGCAGCAGGGACGGCGTAGAGGTGCTCGGCGGTGCCGTCGCGCGCTACCAGGTACGCGGCGGTCCCCCACACCGCGCCCGGCGTCCCCGGGACGGTCGCGGCGGTCCCGGAAGCTCCGGCGGCCAGCGCCTGCTTGCTCGCCGGAGTCAAGCCTGCCGGGGTGGCCGCCACGGCCACGCCGTCCACGGTGCCGAACGCGACCTCGTCGCCGACGACGCTGGTCTGCCACCCGTTCGGCAGAGACGCGGTCTTCCCGAGGTCGAGATCCACGATCGAGGTGCCGTAGACACCCCAATGCCCGGAAGGAGCCGCCGGGACCAGGGCGGACGTCGCGCCGGTCGCGGCCTGCGCCTGCGGCACCGGCGTACTGGTCCACAGAGCGTCGCCGCCGGAGGAAGGGAAGGCCCTCAGCACGACCGTGCCCGACGGCGCGCCCGGCGGGGCGTAGGCGAGCACGACCGCCCGCTCGGTGGCCCCGGCGACAGCGGAGAACGTCATGCCTGCCGGTGCCTGCACCGGAATCGGGTTCCCCGCGACGCTGTCGGAGGTGATGCGCCACAGCTGCCCCGGCGCGGCCGCGGCCATCAGGGCGCCATCGGCGGTCGGGAACAACGGGGTCGCGCCCGAGGGCAGCACCCGCGCGACGAGGTTCTGGCCCTGGACCACCAGAACGTGCTGTCCGCCGTTGTCGTCGGTCACCATCGGACCGGTCGGAGTCACCCGTACACGAGCGCTGGAAGACGGAAGTTTCGCGGTCAGCAGGGACCGTCCGGTGGCCGGATCCCACGCCTGGATTTCCGAGGAGGACGCGGCCACGACCGCCGGCGCACCATTCACCCTGGTCACGGCAGGCCCGGTCTGCGCGGTTCCGTCGATCCCCGCCGACCACAGCCGGGCGCCGGTCGCAGCGCTGTAGGCCGACACCGAGTCCTTGCCGGGCGCGAACACCCTCAGCCCGTCGGCCGCGACCTGGGAGGTCGGGTTGGGGCCGTTGCCCTCGACAGGAGCCGACCACGTAGCGACCCGGGACCAGCCTGCCGGGCCGGCGACCGGAAGCTCGGTCGCCACCGGAGCCGGCGGCGCGGGGGCCGCGGTCTCCGACGGAGCCGGACGCTGCAGGATCAGCACGACCGCGACCAGGGCCACGGCCACGGTCAGCGCCAGGCCTGCGGCGGCGATCAGCACAGCACGGCGCGGTCGGCCCGTTTTCCGGGGCGACCGCAGGGCTGTCGCGTCGTAGGTCTGGCCGTCGTCGGTCACGACCATCTCCCACACCGCGCCGGACAGATCCTCGCCCTTGGCGCGGATCGCCCGCCCCGGACGCAGCGCAGCCTTGCGCGCAACCTCGCGGATCAGCTGTGCCCGCACGTCGGCGAGGTCGCTGGACACGGCCACGACCGTGCCGTCGACCAGCCCTCGCGCCGTGCCGTCGACGGCGCCCGGCTCGGGCTCCAACCGAATCCGCACCACCGGGTACACCGGCACCGTCGACGGGTCGAACCCCGCTTCACTCGGCCCGATGCCGCCGCCAGACGGGGTGTTCTGCCTGGTCGAACTCATGATCTCCTCCTCTCGCCGAATCGGCCCTGGTCAGTTGTTCGGGGGGACGGTCGGCGTGATGCTCCCCAGAACCCCATTGCCAGTGTAACATTATTAGCTGTGATTGTTAGTTCGCATTGTTAGGTAACTGGGGTTGCGACCGGCGATGAAAGAGAAGGCAGGATGATGGGCGACGACGTAACGCGGCGGCGACCAGGGATGCGACGGGTGACACTCGCGAGACTGCCGGGGTTCTCCCCCAGCCGACTGCGCGCCGCGCGTGAGCGGCGCGGCCTGTCGATCCTGGACTTGGCGGACCTGATCGGCATGACTCGCAGCTCGGTGCACAAGTGGGAGGCTGGCGACGTCGCTCCGGATCCGCGGCGTGCGAAAAAGGCCGCCGACGTCCTCGGCGTGCCGCTGCAGGCGCTGACTGACCTCGTTGACGACGAGATCGGGCTCGCCGAGCGGCGAGCCCTCAACGGGATGACCGCCCGCGATCTCAGTCGAGAGAGTGGGATCGACAGTGCAACCCTCAGCCACATCGAGAGCGGTCACCGGCGGCCCAGCGAACACCAGGCCGCCGCCCTCGCCGCGGTCCTCGGCCTCGGCCCGGCCGAACTGCAGGCGCTGTGGGAGCGCACCCGCGCACGACGGATGATCGAACTGCGGCGGCGTGCTGGCCTGGCTGACCAGCATCACGACGAGACGGGGCCGGCACAGGGCTGACCGGCGCACGACGGCGGCCATTACGAAACTCCCCTCCTTTGAACTCTCGCAGCGAGCGGTCGGCGTGCTGGCCTTCGTGCGCTCGCGGGCGTCGCTCAAACCGCAGCCGACGCCGATCTCGCACGGTCCGGCGCGTCGCCCAGGCCAGGAAGTTCGCGACAGTCTCCTCCGGTCGGCGCTAACTGGCTGCCGTGCGAGAGGTCGCCCGTGTCCTCCGGGCCACGCTCGGTGAGCATGGTTTGATCGTCAGGGTCGAACGGCTGGATCGCATGAGTATTCGTACGCGTTCCACCTGTGCGAATCGTCACGTATCCGCTGGTCAGCTCAGTGCACAGTGGACAGATGCTGGAATCCCCCCTGTGGATGCCGCACCGTTGCCCGGGCGCGCTGTCGTGCGAGGTCTGGCCGACGTCGCGCGGGAGGGAACTCGCCTCCTCGTCTGAACCCGCTCCTCCCCTGTGCTGGCTCCGGGCTTCTTCGCTGGTCGCCGGTGTCAGCCGGAGCCGCCCGAGCACCTGCTCGCCCGGGCGCATCGCCCACCGTGGGCGTTTGCTGTAGATGACACCGTACACAGTGAACTGTAAACATAAGCTGACCGAAGGTGTCAACTCTAGCTAACGCATGGTAAGAACATGGCGCACACTGGCAAACGCTGAACGGATGCTGGCCGAAGACCGACATCACGACCTCCCCTGGTCTGCGTGCGAAAGCGGTGCAGGAACCAGGAGGCGGTGAACCTGGAGGGAGCGGCTCATGCCGCACGAACGAGGTCCGCGCGTCCCCGAACGACAAGCCCTCGGTGCCGCGGTCGCCACCGAGGGTCGCGGTGCGCGCAGCTCGCCGACCCCGCCCGCGTCGCCGGCGCGGCGGCCGGTGATGATCGCAGCGGACCGCGAACTGTGGTCCGTGAGGAGGGCGCCCGCCGCGCATCCCAGCCTGCGGGCGGACCGACGAGCGGGTGCCGCACGTGAAGGAGCGCCGCAGTGACCGATGACCCTCCGACCAGCGGCTCCGCGGCCCCGCACCAGCCTAGCGAGACGTTCGCCGCGAAGCTGTCGCGCCTGATAGCGACGATCCACCCGCCTGACCGGAAGCCGTACTCCTACCGGGAACTCGCCGCCGGCATCGCGGACACGAGCAACGTGAAAGTGTCCGCCGGATACCTAAACCAGCTGGCCACAGGCCAGCGCGGGAGCCCCGGCTTCGACCTCGTGAGCGCGATCGCGGCGTTCTTCGGCGTGCCGGTGACGTACTTCGCCGACGACGAGGTGACCAGGAGGATCGATCAGCAGCTGGCCGACCTGCAGCGATACCGCGACAGCGACGCCCAGGCCATCGCCGAGCGGATCATGGGACTCGACGAGCGCGGCCGCGGCGCCGTCGACGCGCTGGTGGACTCGCTGGAGCAGTACGAGGCCCAGCCGCGGTCGACACGCAGACGCCGCAAACCCAGCTCTCCCGAAGCCTGAGGCATGCGATCATGGCCATGACGACCATGCCGGCCGCGTGGCCCGCGCCGTGGTGCCTGCGCCTGGCGTCGGTCGCCGCGGTGATGGGAGAGGGCACGGTGGACTGGTCGCAGCTGCGCGTGACCTGCGAGCGCGCCGTCGCCCAGCTCCAGCGCGACGTCGGGATCCCCGACCCGTGGGACATGAACGTCTTCCTTGACCGGCTGGAAGCCAGCCGCGGCCGCCCGATCGACCTCTGCGCGGTCGCGTGGACACCCGGGCAGAGCTCCGGTGCCTGGCGTGCCCGAGCCGACTACGACGTCATCGCCTACACCAGCAACACGACCTCGGTGCACCAGGACGCGATCATCCTGCACGAGGTGGGGCACATGATCCGCGAGCACCGCGGGCGCTGCATCCTCTCCGACGAAAAGGCCCAGCGCATCGGGCCGGAGTTGGCACCGGCGACGTTCGCGCACATGTTGAAGCGGACCACCTCGGCGCAGGAGGAGCACGAGGCCGAGCTCATCGCCCACCTCGTTCTCGCCCGCATCGCCCGGCAGCGGCCGCGGCGTCGCGGAGGCGAGTTCGCGCGCCGGGTCGAGGGTATCTTCGGCTGAACCAGCCCAAGATCCGGAGCAGACCATGGCAGCGACGCTGTTTTACCTGGTCGCGGTCATCGCGATCATCGCCGCGCTCGTGCGGGCCCGCCGCGTCCGCGCCAGCCCGAACAGCCTCGCGGCCGCCGCCTACGTCCTGCTCCTGGCAGCCCTCGCAGTGGTGTTCGCCGTCATGGCGACGCCCTCGCAGGCATGGGCGAACCGGTTCGTTCCCGACCTGTTCAAGCTGGTCGGCAACTGCGGGACACTGGTCTCGGCGTTCGCCGCCACCGTGCTGGTCGCCGCGGCCGAACGCCCCGACGTCCGGCCGGCCCGGCAGCTCGCGACACGCGGCACCGCTCTGGCCGCCGTCGTCGCGGTGCTGGTCGTGACGTTCTTCCTGCCGCACAGCGCGGTCTTGACCGGCAGTTTCGACGCTTACCTCGCGACCGACCCCGCCCTCGTCGTCTACACGATCGCCTACTCCGCCTATCTCGTGGTCACCGGTGCCGACTTCGCACTCCATTTGTGGCGGTTTTCGCGGCACTCCGACGGCCTCCTGCGCGCAGGTCTCCGAGTCCTCGCTGTCGGCGGCCTCGCCGGAATCGCTTACGCCGTCGCGAAAATCGCCGTCGTCGTGCACCACGTCGCCACCGGATCGCGCACCGGCGCGGGCGACGCCGGTGGCGTCTGCCACGAGGCGTTCAGCTCCCCCGCTTGCACGGTCGCCGTCGGCGCGCCCGCGCTCGCGGCCGCGCTTCTGCTGGCCGGCGTCCTGGTCACCGCCGGTGCCGCCCGCGCCGAGCACGCTCGCCGGATGCTGCGCTACCGCCGTGCGCTCCGCCTTCTCGAACCGCTGCACCGCCGTCTGCGGACGGCGCTGCCCGAGATCAGCCGCGGAGCCGATCCGCTTCCCCAATCCCAGGACGTGCCGCTCGCGCTCGCCCGCTCCGTCGTCGAGATCCGCGACGCGCTGCTGCTGCTCAGCCCCTACCGCAGCCCCGCCGTCGCCGACACCGCCCGGAGCCGCGCCACCGACGCCGGTCTCACCGGCACTGACCAGGTAATCGTCGTCGAAGCCGCACAGCTCGCGGCCGCGCTCGCCGCGCACGGCAACGGCGACGCACCGGCTGACGCGGGCGCGTCAGCGGCACGCGCTACCCCCGCCGACGGCGAGTTCGACACCGAACTCGACTGGCTCTGCAGCCTCGCCCGAGCCTTCGCGACGTCCCCGATCGTCACCGAATGGCGCGCCGACGGTAAGACCGTCTCATGACCACCCCGCCCCGCCCGGTCCTCGTCGACACCGACGGCGGCTTGGACGACGCGCTCGCGCTGCACTACCTCGCCCGCTGCCCCGACATCCGGCTGCTCGCCGTCGGCACGGTGCACGGCAACGTCACCGCGGCCGCAGCCGCCCGCAACGCCCTGCGGGCCCTGGAACTGGCCGGAGACCACTCCACACCCGTGGCGATCGGCTCCGCCGAACCGCTCGCGCAGGCGCTGCAGCTGCGCCACCCCGACGACCCGTTCGCCGCCCTCGCCGGGAAACCCGGCCGCGGCCCCTCTGACCAGGGCGCAGTCGAGCAAATGCTCGACCTCGCCCGCGCGTGCCCCGGCGAGGTCGAGCTGCTCGCCCTCGGCCCGATGACCAACCTCGCCCGCGCACTCGCCGCCGAACCGGACCTGCCCCGGCTGCTCCGCCGCGTCGTCGCCATGGCCGGAGCCTTCGACACCACCGGCAACATCACCCCGCACGCCGAGACCAACGTCCGCCTCGACCCCGACGCCGCCGACCAGGTCCTCGCTGCCGGGTTCGCGATAACCCTGGTCAGCCTCGACGTCACCCGCACCGTCGCCGCCGGCCGCGGATGGCTGCAGCAGCTCGCCGACGGTGCCGTCCCGCTGTGGGGCCCGGCCGCCGCGATGCTCCTGCAAGCACGCGACCAGGTGCCGAGCCTCCCCCTGCACGACCCGCTCGCGGCCGCGGTGCTCGTCGACGAGCACTTGGCCCTCGAACGCCGCACCGCCCCGGTCGCCGTCGTCCTCGACGACCGGCACGGGCACCGGGGCGCGACCCGCATCGCCACCGACGACCCGGGCAGGCCCGCGGTGGCGATCACCTCAGCCGTCGATCCCGACGCCGTCCTCGCCCGGCTCGCCGCCGGGCTCACCGCCTGACCCCGTCGGCCGCACCTTTCGCTCGTTCGGCCCTGTTGCACCGGCGGGATGCTGACCAGGCTGGAGAGTCCTCTCGTCGTGCGATCAAGGAGTGGTGACGGATGGCAGCCGAGGTCGATGACCTGGTGTTGGGAGTCGAGGAGCTGGCGGTGGTGCAGGACCGCACCGAGTTCCAGACCTCCGACGGAGCTCAGGGCGACGACGGAGAAAACCGCGACGGCTAAACGAACTCCAAACCGGGGGCTGCGCGGGGGCGAATGCCGTCGCACGGCCCCCGTTTCCTTGCCCAGCACCATTTCGCCTGTGAGGGACGGTTGATGGATCACCTGCTCGTGGACGGCGTCGAGAAGGCCCTGGGCTGGTCGGGGCCCGGCGGCCTGGGGAAGGTCTTCGCCCGCGGCCAGCTGCCCGACCGGGCGTTGTGCGCGCGGCTGCTCACCCCGCACCGGCTGCTGGACCTCACGATGCGGCGCAGCCTCTCCCCGCCGCAGTTCCGGTGCCTGCAAGGCGGCCGCGAGCTGCACCCGCGCGAGTACATCGCCGCCGCCCGCACGCGGCGCGGGCAGGCGATCCCGATGGTCGACATGGACCGGCTCGGCCGGCTGCTGGACTCCGGGGTGACGATGGTGCTGGACGCGACCGACACGTTCGACCCGACGATGGAGGTCGCGTGCCGCGCGCTGCAGTGGTGGTCGGGCGAGCTGGTACAGGTCAACACCTCCTGACCAGCAAGGACGCCGCCGGGTTCGAGCTGCACTGGGACGACCATGACGTCCTCGTCGTCCAGCTCGCCGGGGAGAAATCCTGGGAGGTGCGCGGCGCGTCCCGCCCGGTCCCGATGTTCCGCGACGCCGAACCGAACACCGAGCCCAGCGAACAGATCGTGTGGACGGGCACGATGGCGCCCGGGGACGTCATGCACATTCCCCGCGGCCACTGGCACCAGGCCACCCGCACCGACCGCGACGCCGAGGACGGGTCGGGATTCTCGCTGCACGTGACCTTCGGGATCGTCGCGCGCACCGGCGCGGACTGGGTCGCCTGGCTCGCCGACCAGGCCCGTGACCAGGAACTGTTCCGCCACGACCTCGCCCACCACGACGATCCCGAGGCCCAGTCCCTGGCGCTGTCCGGGGCGGTGGCCGGGCTGGCGCAAGCACGCCCGCCGGGCGAGTTCCTCGTCGGCCGCCGCCGCGCCCAGCGCCCAGCCCGGCACCTGTCGACCTTCGGCGCATTCGGGCCGCCGGAACGGGTGGTGTGCGTCGCCGAGTTCCCGCCCGAGATCGACACCGCCGACGACGGCACCGTGACCGTGGTCGCGGCCGGGCGGCGGATCCGGTTCGCGGCGAAGGCGCTGCCCGCGCTGCGGCCGCTCCTGTCGGGCAACCCCGCCGTGGTCGCGGACGTCGCGGCCGAGACCGGCCTCGACGCGGCCCGGATCGCCGAGAAGCTGATGCGGGAGAACATATGCGCGGAAGCCGGCCCCGAGTTGTCCTCGGGCTACACCGGTCTCGCCACGACCGGCTGATCCTCGAACACGCCCTCGCCGCCGGGGTGCGGGCGATCGACACCGCGTTCAACTACCGCGGGTTCGGCTCCCACCGCACCCTCGCCGCCGCCGCGGCGGACCTGCTCGCCGAGTTCGCGGTCTCCACCAAGGTCGGGTTCTTCCCCGGCCCCGCCGGTACACCCGTGCACAGCCTGGACCCGGTGCGGCTGCGCGACGCACTCGACGAGTCAGCCGCCACACTGGACCTCGTGCCGGAAACGGTGTTCTTGCACAACCCGGAACGCGCCCTGACCAGCACCGACCCGGCCGAGAACCTCGATCGGCTCGCCGCCGCGGCCGCCGTCCTCGCGCAGGCGAAGGCGGCCGGGCTCTGCCGGTCGTGGGGCGTCTCGACGTGGGACGCCCGGCCGTTGGCCGCCGCAGTAACGGACGCCGCGGCGGCCGCGCGCGTCCCGGCGCCGCAGGTGCTGATGACCCGCGCCGGGCTGCTGGTCGCCGCCGACGTCCTCGACGCCGCTGAGCACCTGGCCGGCCTCTACGGCCTCGACACCGGCGCGCGGTGGGGCATGAGCCCCTTCGGCGGCCAGGTCCAGCGCCCGGTGTGGAAGACGCTCGATCCGCGCGGATTCCTTGCCCCGCACCAGAACGCGACCGTCGCACAGGCGCTGCTGCGGGTCGCGTACGTCCTGCCGCCTGTCGGGCGGATGGCGGTCGGCACCGACGACCCCGCCCACCTCGACGAGCTGCTCGCTGCGGCCGAACTGGACGTCGACGAGCAGCGGATCGCGCGCTACCGGGAGCTGTTGCGCGCCCGGGCGGTCAGCGCCGCAGCTCGCTGAGCAGCCGCTCGGCCGCCGCGCGGGCCGGGTCCAGCAGCGGCCCGGAGTAGCCGGCCGGAGCGCCGACGATCCCGGCCGCGAACCACAACATCATCAGCTGCCCGTCGCGGCTGTCCAGATCGGCCCGGCGCAGGTCGCGGACCTGCTCGGCGAGACCGGGCACGGCCAGCGACGCCGACCACAGCATCGCCGCGTCCAGCCCGCGCGGGGCCAGACCCCAGTCCTCCCAGTCCAGGATCCAGCACTCCGGACCGGGCAGGTTCGCCCAGGTGAAATCGGCGTGCGCGGGCGCCCACGACCCGATCGCGGTGTCGATGCCCGGGCCGAACACCGCGGCGATCTCCCCGGCCACCCGGGCCTGCGTGACCGGAGCCGTGTGCAGGGTCGCCACCCGCGTCGTGTCCGCGGCCGCGAGGGCGTCGAGCGAGGCGTTCAGCCTCGCCCACCACGCCGCAGGCAGCCGCGGGTCGACCGCGAGGATGCCGCCCGGCTTGATCGGCGCGGCGGTGACCAGCTCCGTCTCGTCCGCCCGCCACATCAGCCCGGCCTCCGGCTCCGCCCAGGCGACGCTCGCGTGCCAGGCGGGTTTCGCGATCCCGGTCAGCAGCCCCGCGGCCTCCGGCCCGTTGAAGCCCTGACCAGCCATCTTCTCCGGCCGGCGCGTCTCGATCCGGACCCAGGTGCCGCGATCGGTGGCCGCGCCGACCGAACGGCGCTTGCGCACCTCGCCCTCCCGGTCCAGCCGCACGCCCAGGGCCTGCTCGATCCGGAGCAGGACGTCCTCGCGGGGGTGGGCACGCAAGTCCGGCGCGGCCGCGCCGGCGCGGCGTGTACCGGCAACCTCGACCGCGGACATCCTGTGCTCCTTCCGCCGACCCGTCCCGTGCTGGTCAACGGTAGTGGCCCGGCGGGCGAACCGGCGAACACGTGAGCTCGCGACGGGCGCAGGGGCCCGGGTGGTGCCGTCTCCCTCTTGGCGGTGTCCCGGGGCCTGCGGGCGCTGCCAGGATCGGCGGATGAACGACGACGTCGACCAGGCGCTGCTCCGGATCGCCGCCGCAGCCGTCGACGATCCCGGCCGCGCGAGCGAGCAGCTGACCGCGTGGTTCGGCACCAGCCCGAACCCGACCGGCGAGCGCAGACTCCGCGAGGCGCCGCAGGCGATACCCCGCGTGCTCGCCGACACGATGCGGCGCGGCGGACTGGACGACCGGAGCGGCGCCTTCTGGGCGCCGGACTTCACTGAGCCGGGAATCCCGGAGGAAGTGCAGGTCATCATCCGCGCGACGGCCCGTCACCTCAACGGCGACCCGGCGGTCGGCGACGACCTCGTGCGCGCCCACCTCGCCGTGCACGGCCTGCCCGGCGGCTGGAACCTCACGGTCGCCGGGCTGGAACTCCTCCGGGCCGAAATCGCCGAGCAGCGCGAGGACGGCCACCCTGCCCCGCCGGTGTCCGGCGCAAGGCATGACCAGCAGAAACACTCCTCGATCATGCCCGGACGCGACGAGGGACCCCGCCGCGGCGGGGCCCCTCGCTGACGGTGTTCGGCTACTGGGCGCGGCTCAGCAGCGGCACCGCCGGCGCAGCCTCGGCCTCGGCGACGACCAGCTTCGTGTCGCCCTTCGCGAGCTTCTTCATCAGGTCGCGTACTTCGATCGCGACCGGCTTCGGAAGGCCCAGCTTCGAGGCCAGCTGGGTACTCGCCGGAACCCCGCCGCCGTCCGCCACGATCGAGGGCGTCAGCGACCCGGCGGCCATGCCCTCGAAGCCGCGCAGCGCGTGCGGAAGCAGCGGCAGCGTCCGCTCGTCCAGGACCACCTCAGGCCGTGCTTCGCGCTCCGCCCGCAGCGCGTGCGCCTCCGCGCTGACCGTGTCCAGCGTCTTCTGCACGTCCTTGAGCCAGCTCCGCAGCCCTTCCTCGCGCTCGCGCTGCTCGTCGATCTCGCGGCGGGCGGCGTCGAGGTCGCTGACCAGCTGTTCGTGCGCGTGCAAGTCGTCGGTCAGCTTCAGCAGCGTCGTCGAGAGCTGCCCGGTGATGTGGTTGTAGGCCCACACCAGCATCCCCACCATGACCGGCGCGATCGCCGCCTTCGCCGCGAGCAGCAGCTCGCCGTGGGCGAGGTGCGTGCCGCTGTTGAGCGCCAGCGAAGCCGCGAGGATCGCGGCCTCCTGCAGGTACCGCGAGACCCGCCAGCCCCTGACCAGCGTTTTCCGCTGGCCCATCCCGGCCCGCGCGGTGGTCGCCGAGGTCAGCATCAGCAGCACCAGCGTCCCGCCGAGCGTGACGTCAAGCGCGTAGCTGATCCAGAACAGCGGATTGCCCAGCTCGTTGCCGGGAACGAGCTGCTGCTGGACGTTCACCCCGCTCCAGGCCAGCAGCAGGATAATCCCTGCGATGATCGCCTTCTTGGCGGTGACCAGGAGTTTCGCCGTCTCCGCGAGCTGCGCCGACTTGCTGGTCAGCTGCTCGGCGCGGTCACCCGCGCGCTGCTTCCAGCGCTGGATGTCCGCCTCTTCGTTCCGGCGGCGATCCTCCTCGGCCGCGTCCTTCTCCGCTCGCGACCGCTGCCGCTGTGCCTCTCGATCAAGCTGATCGATCGCCGCTTTGTCCTCGCGGACTCGATGCGCCAGCTGCAGCGCGCGCAGCTGCTTCTCCGCCGCGATCCGCGCGTCGATCTCGTCCAGATCAGGCGCCTCGAACAGGGCGTTGCTGTTGCTGAGCACCGCCTGCCGCTCCTCGGCGTCCGCCGCACGCTCGGCCAACGACAACGGCGGCCGTTCCGGCCGCTGAGCGGCCCGTCGGAAACCGAACCGGCCGTGGCGGCCCGTCTGCCGGTTTCCGCTGGTAGCCAAGGCCGTATCATCAACTACGGACATCATGGGTTCCAATCTGTCGTGTCCAGGCCCCGGCGGTGTTCGCGCACCTCCGGGGCCCACTTTCTATTCCGCTCGCTTCGCGCGTACCGGAGCGACCTGGGAGATCCGGGCCACCGATACGCCCCACGCCCTCGCGAGGTCGGCTGCCCGCACGCCGTGCCGGCGTGCTTCCTTGGCCGCGGCCGGCATGTCGGCCTGGATCACGGTCTCCAGCTCGTCGCGCCACTGCCGTAGTCGCGTGAGCCGATCCCAGCTGGTTTCGCCGGCCTCGGCCGGCCACCGCGCCGAGGCCGCGCGAACATCCGAGTCGCTCATCGCCGGCCTTCCCCGTCAGAAATTAAATCAACTTGATTTTAAAGCCCGTGAGGCGGTGACGCAACCGCGCCGCCGCTGGTCAGGATGCCTGCCTTGCAAGGCAGCGGTTCGGGCGGGCGTGCGCACTCGGGCCCGCACGCGGGTACGCGCCCGTACGCGCGCACGCGTGCGAGGGACATGCTAACCCTGCTCGGGGTCGGCGGCCGCCCACACCTCGGCGGGCAGCGCCACCCCGGCGCGCTGCTCGGCGTCGGCGAGCGCCGCGCCGAGCACGAGCGGGGGCGCTCCCTGCTCGCGCGCACGACGCACCGCGGCGACGAGGGTCTGCAGCCGCTCCGACTGCTTCCGCCATGCGGCGCTCCAGGACAGCGCAGCATCCGCAGCCGCTTTTCCGGCCTTCCCGCTGGCCGCGGGAGACGCCGGAGCGGCCGGGCCGGAGGGTTTACGTCCGGAGGAGCCGCTCGGGCCCGCAGCGGCTTTCTGAGCCCCTTTGCGCGGAGGTTCCGGCGGAGCCGGAGCGGCCGATGGTTGCGGCGCGCTCGGTCCCGGAGCAGCTCCGGACGCACCGGAGTCGTCCTGGCGTGAGCCGGTTTCGGTCGGCTGCACCGCCGGCTTCTTCTCCTCGTCGTCGGTCGGCGGCTCTGCCGGAGGGCGCGGGTGCCGCGGCGGAGGAAGCTCCCGCGGCCGCCGCCGCTGCTTCCGTTCCTGTCGGTTCTTGGCCATCTCCGAGACGCCGTCAGGTGCGTTTCCGCTGGTCATGCCGCGTCCTCCGTCGCCTGCAAGGCACGCAGCGCGGACTGGTGCGCCACCTTCGCGTACGCCGTGATCAACTCCTCGCGCGAGGCAGGCATCGTCCGCACCGAGCACACTGCGGTGCGGGCTTTCCGGCTGCGCAGCCACTTGACCTCAGGAATCGGCGACGACACCGGAATCTCGTAGGTCTTGGCGATCTGCGCGATCCGCTCCAGGTGCGGATCCGCCCAGACCTGGTAGACGATCTCGTTCGGCGCGATCATCAGGTTGTAGCCGTCGTGGTTCTCCGCGAACCCGTTCAGCGCCTCCATCTGCTTCAGGCCGAGCGTGGTCGGCGTCACCGTCAGGTGCGCGGCGGCCTTCGCACCGTCGGCGGGGGCGTTGCCGCCCGGGTGCGTGTCGACGACCACGGGCCGGTCCCAGTCGGCAGCCCACTGGATCAGCGCCTTGCACATCCGGTCCGCGCTCGGCTGGTTGGCCTCCAGCGTCGGACCGGCCGGCACCAGGTCCGGTTTCGACGCGCCGCCGCGGATCGGCCGCGGGGTCCGCCCCGAATCCAAGGCGTCCAGCAGCGGCGAGCGGTGACGCTGCTCGTGCAGCCACCCCAGCGCCCGAGACGCGCCCCCGTCGTCCCAGTCCAGGTCCACCAAGACCGCGTCCAGGCAGTAGGCCAGCTCGGTGGCGATGGTGGACTTCCCGACCCCGCCCTTGGCCGAGGCCACCACGATGATCACGCGCCGCAGATTGACGCGCGCCCACCAGCGCAGCTTGGCGATGAAGCGCAGAACCTCATCGCCGCTCAGGTCCGCCGGTAACTCGATCACCATCGTCACGGCCCACATACTGGCACACCCGCGAGCCCGCGGCCGGGAACACGCCCGAACCAGCGGACGCGTCCGAGTGCGGACAAGTGCGCCGGTCCACGCTCGGGCACGCGCTCCGGCTCGATCCCGGATCCGCGCCCCTGCGCGGAAGCGGGCGAGCGCTCCTGCCAGCGTGCGGGCCAGCGCGCGGGCAGTCGCGCGCACCCGCGTATATACCCGCGTGCGGGCTAAGACGCGAGCTCGCACGCGGGCGCGGACCAGTATGCGGGTGCGCGTGCACGCGCGTTCGGGCATGCGGACCCGTGCACGGACCAGCGCGAACGTTCCGCAAACCGTCGTCGAGAGCCGGAAATGATCACTCGGAAGTGGACGAATCTTGCTAGGCGAAATCCCGGCGCGCCTCCAGCGCTTCGGCTAGCAGGTTCGATAACTTCCGCACCGTGGAGCGCAAAAAGCCCGGTCGCCGCAGCAAAGGCGACCGTCGACAGGTGAACACGCGGCAGCCACGTGTCCTCGCCGAGGCGGCCGAGGCCGACGCTGCACGCTGCGGACTGACACTGACCGACTGGATCGGGATGCTGATCGCTGAACGAGTCGGCATGTCCTACGAACAGCAAGAGGGGTTGACCTTGAGCCCGTAAAAACACGAAACGCCCTGGTCATCGGAGCTGCCAACTCCTGCAGGGCGTTACCGCGTAACTACACGTACACCACGCCGGAACTCTTCTTCGTTGCTGGGGAGGGGCCCCGGGCTTTGTGGTGTCTTCAGTTAGGTCGAAGTCATCATAGCGCACGACTCTCGGCCTGGCGCCTCATCGCGCCCGCGCGACACGCGGACGAACGAAGAGGCCCAGGCCACACTTGTATCCAAAGCACGGCGGAAGCCGTGTTTCACCTGCGGAAATGCCGAGGCGAAGCTGCGGAAGAACTTGCCGCTGCGGTTCGTTTTGCCGTCGGCGTGCACGCTGTGCGGCTCGTGCTGGGCACAGTTCAAGGGGAAGCCGGACGCTGCGGAAATCGGCGCGGCGCCGACGGCCGCGGTGGAGGTCCGATCGGTCGGACCGGCGGAGTGGCAGCAGGTTCTGGGCGATCAGCCGTGGCGTGGCGAGCTGCGCCGCGACGCGCGCGGCAAGGTGGATGCCCTGGTCAGCGAGCTGTGCCGGTGGTCCGGGTGGGAGTCGGGGGAGACCTGGCCGACCTGGGACCGGCTGATGTCCGCCACCGGCTGGGCGCGCGCGACGCTGGCCGGATGGCTGCGGCAGCTGTGGATCCTGGGCTGGATCGACCGGATCGAGCCGGGCTCGACGCCGGCCACCAGGCCGATGGGCTCGCGCATCGAGGGCAACCGCGCCGCGGTCTACGGCCTGAGCGTCCCCGCCTATGCCGACGAGGCCGCCAAGCCCGCCCTGCAGCGCGAATACACCACCACTCTCGCCCAGCTGAAGGCAGCGATCGCGCAGGTCAAACAGCTTGGGCAGAAAAACTGGACCCCCACCGGGTCTTTAGACCCGGTGGAGTTGCGTTTAGAAGTTAACCACCTACGTACGCGCGCGAGGGAAATTTTCCACAGGCTCGGCGGCGGTTCCGGGGGCGGAAAAGACGAAATCGAGCCGCTTCGCGGCAGCTTTGACGAGAGCGGGCGGCGGCTTTGGGCGCGGACGGTCCCGACCACGCGGGCTGAGATGCTCGCCGCGGCCGCTGAGCTGCGCCGTCAGCACCCTGTGCTCGCCAGGTTGAGCGCGAAAGCCGTCCGCAGCGAGTGCCGGTCCTGGTGGCGGGCAGGTTGGTGCAATGACGGCCTGCTCCATGCCCTCCGGTCCAGGCCAGTCGGGTGGAGCGGCGTGAGCACCGCCCGATCCCACGGCGTGTACGCCGTTATACATCCGGCGGGGTGGGTGCGGTCCCGGCTCTCCATCTGGACCACCCAAACCGGAAATGGCCTGGTCAAACCGATGACGGACCCGACCCTGCGGCGGGAGGCCCGCCGGTTCGGCGTCGACCAGGCGGTCGCCGCGGTCGAGGAGCGGGCCGAGGCCGACCGGGCCGCCTACGGCCGGATCGGTGCCCGGCTGCTCGCCGACGTCCGCGCCGAGGCCGGGCGGTACTGGCAGCCCACACCCGGCCAGGCCGCCGCCGCGCTGACCGATCGGATCCGCCTCGACCGGCCCGCCGGGCAACCGACCGCCCGCGACCGCGCGGTCGCCGAGTTCGCCGCGCATGTCCAGGCGAAGCAGCTGCGGACGCGGCCGCGGCTCTCGCCGCTGCAGCAGCAGCTGCGCGACCGGGCGGCCGCCGTCGCCGAGGCTCGCGGCCGGGAGCGAACCGGCACGGGGTACCGCCCGCGCCGCGATCGGCACGGCCGTCGATGACCTTCGCCGGACAGCGCCCGGAACACTGGCATTCGCCCTGGTCAGGGCCGAGATGCGACGTACAGGGCGGTACGCTGGGAAACCCTGGCGGCCGAGAGCGAGGAGGCGACGTGAGCCCCACGACCCCGGCGACGACCGGCAGCCCGTCCGCCGACGCGGCAGCGGAAGCGACGAGCATCGCCGAGGCGCTGGTCAGCGGCCTGTCCGCGGCCTGGCGGGCGATCCAGGCCCGTCATCCCGACGTCCCGGACGTGGTCATCGCCCTCGGCACCGGGACCGACCGGCGCCGCACCCGCGCCAAGCTCGGGCACTTCGCCAGCCGCCAGTGGGTGCGCCCCGCCGTCCGCCGCGACGAACGCGGGCACGGCGGCGAGGACGGCCGGGCCGCAGCGGCGGGTGAGGAGGACATGTTCGTCCACGAACTGCTGGTCAGCGGCGAGGGACTGGCCCTCGGGCCGGTCGAGGCGCTGGGCACCCTCCTGCACGAGGCCGCCCACGCCCGCGCCGAGCACCGCGGCATCGCCGACACCAGCGACGGCGGCCGCTACCACAACCGTCGCTTCGCCGCGCTCGCCGAGGACATGGGCCTGCACGTCGCCGACGCCGGCCGCAGCGGCTGGGCCGCCACCTCCGTGCCGCCCGCGACCGCCGAGACCTACCGTGACCAGCTCGAACACCTGCGCACGGCGCTCACCGTCCACCGGCTCGAAGCCCCGCCCCGCCCGGCCGGCGCGGCCCCGGAAGGCCGGATGCTCGCCGCGGTGTGCGGGTGCCCGCAGCCGCGGCGGCTGCGCATCGCCCGCACGACCTTCGAGGCCGCCGGCATCGTCTGCACCGCCTGCCGCCAGGAATTCCGACTCGCCTGACCGCCCCCGGCTTGCCCCCGCCCCCGCCACCGCCACCCGACTACTCTCCGGTCCTGAGCCCAGCAAGCTCACCACCAGCACGACGAACATCGTCAAGCGGGTCACCGTCAGGCAGTTGACCTGAAAACCTGACGGCGAGCCGATCGGCGACACACAAGTTCACAGCACGCGGTCACCGCAACGCCAGACCTCCCCGGTAGCGGGCGGACCACGTCGCCGCACCTCTTCGAGGCCCTCTCTGCCAGCCGAGCAGCGGGGGCCTTTTTCGCGCCCAAATTCTCTGTTTAAACAGTAAAAAAATCATTGCATTGCATTGCTGATATGAAATGAAACGCTATGCAATGCAATGAGTTCGTGGTACGCTGAGCGACATGAGCGAACAGCCCGTGAACGACCAGGCCGACGACGGCGCGCAGTCCGGAGCGGACGGCGGCGCTGCGCCGACCGGGACGTGCCCGTTCCCGACCGGCCCGGACAACGACCCCGAACTGACGTTGTGCGGCCGCCCGTCGGAGCCCCGCAAGCCGGGCAAGCCCGGCGCGGACCCGCAGTACTGCGACAACCCGGCGCACACGGGCCTGAAGGCACACCGCCGGCGCAAGAAGGCGGAGCGGGCCCGGGAGAACGGCGGGGTCGCGGTCATCGCGCCGGACGTGCTCGTGCTGGACCCGAACCGGGAGGTCACCGACAGCGCCACCGCGATGCCCGTGGTCCGGACCCGCTGGAACCAGGCCCTCGACGAGCGCGAGGCGTTCCTCGAACGCAACAACGGCGAGCTGGCCCAGATCCTCGACCACGCCGCCGAGTTGGCCGAGGTCATGGACGACCCGGACAAGGCCAGCGGCGAGATCAAGCACATCCGTACCCAGGCCGACGCCGCCATCAGCACCGCCAACACCCGGGCCGAGAAGGCCGAACGCGCCGCCCGCAAAGCACGCGAGGAAGCCGACGCCGCGGCAGCGGTCCGGGACGAAGCCGTCGACGAACTCGAAGCGCTGGAGACGGAGACCGAGCGGAAGCTGGGCGAGGCCCGCGCCGAGGTCGAGGCCGCGAAGAAAGACGCGGCTGACCAGGTCAAAGCCGCCGGAGACGGCGCGGCCGAGGCCGTGAAGCGAGCCGAGCAGCAGCGGGACGACGCGCTGCAGAAGCGCCAGGAGGAACACGACCGTCTGGTCGGCGAGATCCGCAAGGACGCGGCTGACCAGGTCACAGCCGCCAAGACCGACGCCGACAACCGCATCACGGCCGCGAAGGCCGACGCGGACAAGAAGGTCAAGGCGGCCCAAGCCGACGCGGCCGACGCCCGCAGCGCCGCGGACGAGGCGCGCAAGGAACTGGAGCGGGTTCGCCAGGCCGCCGTCAATGACGCCGCGGCCGCCGAGGCCGCACAAGGCGAAGCCGAGCGGCTGCGCAAGGAGCTGACCGCGCTCAACACCCGGTTCGACGAGGCGCAGCAGCGCCACGATCACCAGCTCACCGCCGCCCGCGACGACGCGGCGAAGGCTCACGCCCAGATCAACACCCTGGTCGAACGGCACGAACAGGAGCGACAGCGGATCAGCGCCGAGCACCAGAACCAGCGGACCCAGGACCGCAGCCAGTGGGAGAAGGCGCAGGAGGACGTCAACCAGGCCCACCGCGCCGAGGTCGAGGCCCTGGCCGGCCGGATCCGCGATCTCGAAGCCGCCGTGACCAGCGCACAAGAAGCGCCGGCCGCCGAGAAAAGCGCCCGGAAGGGGCCGGCCAAGTGAGCCGGCCGGGATCGCCCCGCTGCCGGGTCCTCCGGGCTGCGACGGCACGCGGCGCCACGACCCCGGGGCGGCGTGAACCATGCCGCGCCTGATGTCGGTCGCCTACACCGAGGACGCGGTGCGTCGCCGCGCGAAGACCGTGACGCGCCGCAAGGGCTGGGACTACCTGCGCCCCGGTGAGCGGATCACGCTGTGCCGCAAGGTGATGGGCCGGAAAACGGGCGAGCCGCTGGTGCGGATCGTCGACGTCGAAGTCGTCGATGTCCGCCGTGAACCCCTCCGGGACATCACCGCCGAGGACGTCGCCCGCGAAGGCTTCCCCGAGCTGTCCCCGGCCGAGTTCGTCGACCGGTTCTTCGTGCGGGCGCAAGGGATCGCGCCGGACGAGGTCGTGACCCGGATCGAATGGCGCTACCTCGACGCGGACGCCGCCCAGCTGGCGTTCGACGTGGCGCCGGCCGCGGAAGGACGCTGACGATGGGGCGGCAACCGCAGCCCGGCACCGTGCAGGTGAGGCGGCGCCTGCGGGCGATCCTCGCCGGCGCCGACGAGCCGATGTCGACGCCCGACGTGCTGGTGGCCATGTCCCGCCGCGCGGGCTGCAGCAGCCCGGAGACGAAGCCCGTCTGCCGGTTCGCCGGCGACCCGCGCGGGTCGTGCGCGGCCTGGTGCTGGCACCAGGCGGTGTACCCGCAGCTGCGCGCGTTGGCGAAACTCGGCCTGGTGCAACGCATCCGGGTCCCCGACCACCGATGCGTGTACTGGCAGCGCGTCGACAACGAGACCGACGAGGCCATGAACGAACTGCTCGACCAGGACGCCGGGGAAGCCGCCGGGACCGGCCCCGCCGCACCAGCGCCGAGATCAGGTGCGCCAGCTCTACCGCGAACGCGCGCACCTGATCTCGGCGCTGGTGCGGCGGGCGGTCCTGGACCCCGGACGGGAGGCCGTGATCGCCTACAACGACCCGGACGAGCCCCGCCTGCCCGTGCTCTACGCCGACACCGAAGCCGGACAGGTCAGCTGGCACATCAACCCCGATGACCTGCCGCTGTTCGCCGCGGTGCCGGTCGTCGCCCCCGGCGACCCCCGCGCCCGATGGGACGGCCACGACAAACAGACCGCGCTCACGCGCCTGCGCACCCTGGCCACCGGGCAGTCCCGCGGCCCCGATGCCGCTCCCGGGCAGGTCGGGCGACGGTGACCCCGCCGGGGGGTGCGGGCGAAGCGTGCGACGTGTTCGCACGACTCACGACCTCTCCTCCGCCGCTATGGCGTCTGCCGGCGTTCCTGCGGACGCCTCCTCCTCCTCCTCCTCCTCCTCCTCCTCCTCTGACCAGGAAGGATCCCACCGTGAAGCTTTACGGGCGGATCCGCTGGTCCCCTGGACGGGCCGCTATGCGCCGTCCTCAAGCTCATCCGGTGCTCACTTGCTCTGCATTCGCCGTGCGAGGCGGGCCAGCGTCGTCTTCGACAGCTCAACCTCAAGGGGACGGTGTTCCGGCAGGTACTTCAACTGGCTCGGGTTGATCCGCAGCACGAGTTCGATGTGTTCGCCGTGCTCGTCGTCGGAGATGTCGGCGGATGCGATCTCGCCCGAGACCGCATCCGAGTGGCCGACGATGTTGAACCCCAGCGCACCGTGTTCCTTTTCCAGCGCCGCGAGCAGGGCATCCGACCAGCCGTCAGCCGCGTGCATCACGACGTCGATCGTGGCGCTGCGGCGGCTGGCGTCCTCAGCGCGGATCGCGGCTAGTGCGGTAGCCCAGGTCTCGCCCGTCTCGTTCATGCGCGCGACGACGCGCTTGTCTCGGGCCACGAACGTTCCTCCGGTGATGGTGCGAGCACGGTTGTGGTGGTTGCGGTGGTTCATGATGCCGTCCCCGACGACCAGCTGCTCGGCCTGCTCGTTCCCGCCGTGCCCACCATCGTGGGCACGGCGTCGCCCCCGAACGCAGGCTGAACCGTGTTCGCGCTGGTCACGGATCCTTACGTTCCCGACGAGGAACCGCAGAACTCACGGGATGTCGCACAGCGGGCGAAGCCGTCGACCGGCGCGGTGGCCGGTGTGGGTCGAGCGTGGGTCAAGCGTGGGTCGAGGCGTTTGCGGTCGTGCTCGTTTCTGGTCACGGTGTCGGTCATGACGACCGCGAAGACCGTGATCCACGCCGAACTGCACCGCGTCGTGCTGGACGAAGTGCACATGAGAGCGAAGCGGGAAGAGGAGCCGGGCCTGCCGCCCCGGGAGCTGACTCCCGAGCTGTGGGTGATCTTCCGAGACCACCGCTCTGACATCGAGGGCAAAAACCACCAGCTCCCCGCCATGATCGGGCTCGTCCTGGCCGACGCGCGCGTCTCCGGGTACGGAGACGCCTCGGTGGCCTGGACTCTCACCGGCGTCCCGCCGGAAGGGAGCACCCTCGCCCAGGAACTCGACAAGCTCGGCGTCACGCTGCACGCACAGTGGCCGACCGTCTGGCGGTGACCACCGCGCAGGAGACCGCGCGGCTGCGGTTCGCCGAGGCATGGAACGGGCAGCCAGCGGCACCGGCTGGCCGCGCCGCAGGCCGTCCGCGCCGGGCTCTTCCGGTGATGCCCTGAACAGACACGCCTTCCCTGCTTTTAGCCCAGGTTTGACCAGCGAACATAGCTTGACGCGTACGCGTCAAAATCGGTAGACTTGAGGCTCACCGAGAGAAGGAGCGGACATGGCGAGGACGGCAAGCGAGCTGGCGGACGACCTGACGCAGAACCTGATCGCGTCGGTCGAGGGCCTCGGCGAACAGATCCGGACGAGCGCGGTGTCCGAGACCCGCGAGCTTCTCGCCCAGGGCCTGGAGGACCAGTTCCTGCAGCCGGGCAACCGCGCGCAGTTCGGCGGCAACACGCCGGACGAGCTGATCATGCTGTTCCTCGGCGAGACCGAGCTGTCCAAGATCCCGCGCCTGCACAACGCGCTCGTCCGGTTCGAGGAAGACGGCGGGGTGTCCGAAGACTTCCGCGCCGCGCTCCTGTTCGCCGTCCAGCTGATCCGCGACGAGACCTACGAATTCTGACCGCGCCGGCGGGGACCCCCGTCGGTCCCCGCCGGTCACGGAAGCCGTTGCAGGAGAAGGAAACCATGATGAATCTGACCGAGAACCTGATGCCGCTGGGCGAGCCGGTGCGGACCGTCGAAGGCCAGGCGTTGTGCCGGACCTGCGGGAGCCGCAACACGACGTTGCGGGTGTTCGAGCCGGTCGAGGTCGAGCCGGGCGAGTTTGACGAGGTGGTCCTCATCGACTGCCACGACTGCCGGTGCCAGACCCCGTGAGCGCGTCGAGCGCTGCGGAAACCACGTCGAGGAAAGGAATCAGGATGGGCAAGCAGGAGCAGCAGCGGGACGAGATCGCCGGAGCGGTCGGGAAGCTTTTCCCCGCGGACGCGGCGCGGGCGGTCGTGAAGGCCGAGGCGTTCGGGGCGCTGGTGTACCGGGTGGGTCAGCGGATGGACCTGTACGGCATCAGCGCGGCCGACGTGCTGGGCGAGGTTGACGAGGGAGACCGGGAGTTCGCGGGCCAGGCCGACGTCCCGGCGGCGTTCCTGGCCCGCAAGGTCGCGGACCTGCCCAGCCGCGCCGAGGGGACCGCGGCCGTGCCGCAGACGGCGGTGACCAGCGGGAACGTCCGGAGCGGGCTGGCGGATGTCGTCGGGGCCGCGATGGCGTTCAGCGATGCGGTGGCGCGAGTCGGGGCCGAGTCGTTCGGCGATCAGGCGTCCGTGCTGGAGCGGGCCGAGCTGGCCTGGGTGATCGACCGGCTGGACGACACGCGCGGTGCGGTGGCCGAGTGCCTGGGCGAGCTGGCCACCAGCGTGGCCGCGAGCGTGGAGGCGGACGGGGACGGCTTCGACTTCGAGGCCACCGTGGAGCGTCTGCAGGCCGTGGGCGACGGCCTGTACGCCTCGATGCAGGAGATCGATCCGGACGGCAAGCGCCACGACGTCGACGGGCTGCCGAGGGCCACGGCCAGCTAGCGCGGAGCTGAGGAGGACGGGGCAGCTGATATCTGCCCCGTCCTGCCGGACAGCCTACGGGCGCCCGGCAGGCGGGACCCACCGCCGCAGACTCCGCACCCCCGAGACCAGCGCGAACACCGAGCATCGAAGGAGCAGCAGGACAATGGCAGGAGACACGATCATCCTGCGCACCGACCTCCGCGACCACCGGCCGCTGCCCGACGACAGCGAGCTGGCCCAGTCCGTCGCGGTGCTGGCCCGCGCTCACCAGGACGCGATCTGGGACCGGCAGCAGATGGTCAACCGTCTGCGTTCCCACCTGCGTGAGTACTTCCCCGGCGCGCTGGTCGCGTTCCAGGGCTCCGGCACCCTCGGCCTGGACTCCGCCCACGCGCGCGTGGTGCTGGCCGCGGCACCCACCCCCGCTTCGGCCGCCCGCCTCAGCCGCGCCCGGCTGCGCGCCCTGCTCAACCGCGCCGGCCGCCTGCGCCGCGACCTCGACACCGAGATCGACCGGCTGCACGCCGCGTTCCGGGCGGATCACCTGCGCCAGCTGCCCCAAGTCGAGAACGCGATGGGACGCCAGGCCGCCGCGCTGATCCAGCAACTCGACGCTGCCTGCCGCAGCGTCGCCGAACTGGCCGCCGCGACCGAGGAAGTCTTCCTGACCCACCCCGACGCAGAGATCATCACCAGCTTTCCCGGACTGTCGACGTCATCAGGGGCGCGCGTGCTCGCCGAGATCGGCGACGACCGGTCCCGGTTCGCCGATGCCAAGGCGCTCAAGGCTTACGCCGGCTCCGCACCCGTGACCCGGGCATCCGGACGAAGCCACGTCGTCGTCGCCCGCACGGTGAAGAACCAGCGCCTGGCGGCCACCGGCTACATGTGGTCCTTCGCCGCCCTGCGCTCTTCCGAGCCCCGCCAGCACTACGACCGTCGACGAACCGCAGGCGAACGGCACACCGCCGCGCTGCGCAACCTCTTCAACAAACTCCTGGGATGCCTTTTCCACTGCCTGCAACACCACACGGCCTACGACCCCGGCCGCGCGTTCCCCAGCCCGGGACCAGTCACGCAAGCAGCCTGACACCCCCGAAATTGACCTGGAACCACATGAGATGTCTGACCAGCCGAGACCCAGGAGGCGGAAATGGGCGACTGGATGCCCGCGTGCGGCAGCTGCGGCGCGCCGATGATCGGCGGCGCCGACGGCGACGACTGCGTCATGTGCCGGCAGGCGAACGCCGAGCCGGAAGACTGACCGAATGCGGCGGCATATGCGACACGGTCGCATATGCACGACCCGCGCCTAGAATCGAACGCGTGAGCGATGGCTTTGCCGCCGCGTGGGCGACCTGGGACACGGCGCGGGGCGAGGGACAGTGCCCGGTCCGGCCGGGCCGGGTCACCGGCGACGATCGGCCGGCGCGGTGCCTCAGCGGGCACGATCTCGCGCTCGCCGGCTTCTCGCTCGGGTACAACCACACCTACCGCGCCAGCACCGTGACCTGCGGCGTCTGCGAGGCATTGCGGCTACCTCGCGCATCCTGGGCGCTGCTCGACCCGGCCGCGGCGAACCAGGCGACGGCCGGCGCGGACGTCGACGGGCTGGCGCTGGTGGTCACGCCGCCGCCGAGGCCGGCCGGAGTCGGGACCATCGAGCTGCGCACCCGCACCGAGTCCCGCGGCCGCGTCGAGCTGCTGCTGTGCGGGCCATGCCGCCGCGCCGTCGCCGTCGCCCTGGACGTCCCGCCCGAGCACCGGCGGACCGGCGTGGGCACAGTGCTGGTCGAGGCCGCGCGAGCGCGCGCAGCCGGGTACGGCTGGACGACCGTCCCTCGAGGAGACGATCCCGCCGTGCGGGCGTTCTGGTGCCGGGTGCCGGTGCTCGGCCCGGACCGCCCGCAGCCCTGCTCGCACATGATCACTGCGGGCTGGTCGCACCCGGACATGGCGGAGGCCGGGTGGTGATCGGCTGATCCGCTGGAAATCCCCGCGGGCACCCGACACGTCCACCTGCCGGGTGACACTCAGGCCTGATCGGGCACGTGCTCTGCGCTGCCCGGCCGCATCGTCGCCGGGAGCAGGTCCAGGCGCAGCCACAGCAGCCGGTCGGCGGTGGTTTCCTCCCGGCCGCCGCCGGAGATCGCCTCGCGGTGCGCGGCGACCGCCGCGGCCAGCGATCGCAGCGCCGTGCCCAGCCGGTCGAGGGCGTCGTCGCGGTCGAGGATGGAGAACCGCCGCACGAGTTCACTGCGGCGTGCGCGGGCACAGGTCACGAAGTGCACCGCGCGGGACTTCCACGCCTCGTACTCGGCAGCGGCCTGCTGGTACTCCCGGCGGGAACCGCGGAAGGCACGCAGGGCGGCCTTGCGCTCGGCGAACGCCACCTCCGTCTGCTTGAGCAGCAGCCCGAGCGCCCGGTAGGTCTGGCGGAGCCGGTCGTCGTCGGTGGTCATCGCACGCCACCGCGCCGGGTCCGGCCGGTTGATCTCCGCCCCGACCGCCTTCACGGCCGCCCGGTCGTCCTCCACGTCGTAGGGAAGCCTCATGCGTCCCTGGCCCAGGTCGGCGCGAACGGCTTCAGCCGGCGGCGGAGCTCCGGCGCGGAAAGGCCGCACAGCTGCGCCAGCGAGTCGACCGTTTCCGGCCCGAGGGTGAGCGGCTTGACCTCCGCCGGTCCGGCGTCGAGGCCCACTCGTTCGCGGGCCCACCGGTACAACGGGGCCAGCGGCCCGTCATCGCGCGGATCGTCGAGCAGCGCGGCGACGTCGAGCCGCACCACGCCTTCCGGAATCGGTTCGGTGAAGACCCGGCGGTGCACTTTGGCCAGCAGGTCGTGCGGCAGCTCGTCCATCGCCATGCACAGTTCGACCAGGCGCATCACGGAGCACTGCCGGGTGCCGAGTTCGTACGTCGCCAGGGTCTGCAGCGAGATTTCGCTGTGCAGGTGCGTGTTCAGCTCTTTGCGCGTCCATCCCCGGCCGCGCCTGAGCTTGCGCAGCTCGTCTCCCAGCACCCGCTGGTAGTGCTCAGAGTCGATCAATTGGCTCCGCCTTCCCGTTCAGCAGCACGGACTCGGGCGCACCACGGCCCCGGCAGCAGGGGAGGAGCTGCCGGGGCCGTAGTGCCGGGGTGGCGCCAGAGGGTCAAAGGGGGTCCGGATCGGATTCGTGCCGGTCCAGCCAGTCGGCCAGCGCGTCGCCGTTCGACGGGTCGTCGGCGGAGCGGGCCCAGAGCAGGGCGTGCAGCATCGGGATCCGGTAGTGCCACTGAACGATCGGGGCGCACAGCAGGCTGCCCTCCGACGGGCCGCCGCGCAGCCCGAGCACGTCCGACTCCCAGCGGTCGCCGGGCAGCGTCAGCACCGTCGTGTACGAGCCGGCGGCGTGCACGAGCGCGGAGATCACTCCGGTGTTGTCGAGCTGCGGCACGATCCACCAGCCGCGCCGCCGGATCAGGTCTGTCGCCAGCCGCTCGCATTGGCGCAGGACGATGCGCGCTCGCGCCGCTTCGGTCATACCCGCTCCAGCCGAACCCACGGGCCGACCATGTCCTCACGGTGGTGGCGGCCGCGGCCGCGTCCGCGCCGCCGCGGCCGGGGAATGGCCGGCCCCGGCGGCACCCGGCGCCAGATGGCGTCGCAGGCAGCACAGACCGCGGTCTCGCCGTCGACGCCCGGCCACACCGTTGCGCCGCACAACGCCGGGTACACCCCATCGGCGCGGTGCGCGACGAACTTCGCGTGGGCGATCCGGTGCTCGACGCCCGTCTCGCCGTCGACCATGGGCATCGAGTCGATGCGCTCGTCGGCCACGGCCCTCACCTCGCCCTCTCCCGGCGAAGTCCTCGGCGCACCCGCCGTACTTCGCACATGAGGCTGTGCAAGGCAAAACCGCCCGTCACGAGCGCACCGACCACCACCGGGGCCATGTCCCACAGCGTTCTGATCATCACGGCCTCCGGGCGTTGGAAGGAGGACCCGCCCGGGGCTGGCGGAGGGGGGAAACGCAAGCCAGCCGGGCGGATCCTCCGCTGACCTCGGCAGAGCCGAACGTCAGGCCTGCCGAGTGCTGAGGCCCGGTGACACAGCGTCGGTCGCGTGGCGCGAGCCGCAGTCCGGATTGGCGTGTCCGCGCCTCCGGGTACAGCCCGCCCGTGGCAACTGGCTGTGCCGCCGGGGGCTACCGTGTTCACTGCATCGGTTTGGTAGCCGGAACGAATGTAGCGCGCTACACACGTAGCGCGCTACGGTCCGGCTATGGCCTATCCGGGTGAACCGTTGTTCGTGCAGGACCTGCCCCAGGCCGGAGGTGAGAAGACGGTGGCGACGCTCTCGCCGACCGCTGTGCGGCGCTGGATTCGCATCACCTTGCGACGGATGCGCAAAGCCGCCGGACACGAGCCCGAAGATGTCGCTGCGCGGCTCGGCAAGACCGTGCAGGCTTATCGCCATTACGAGACGGGCACTCGCCTGCCGTCGGCGTCGGACGTGGAAGTCCTGCTCAACTGGTACGGGTTCCCGGAGCGGGTGCCGTTCTTCCGACAGCTGCTCAAAGCGGCTCAGCGCGGCAAGGACTGGTGGAAGAGCTTTCCCGATACAGGCGTTCCGGAGTGGTTCCAGCTTTACCTTGGCCTGGAGTCCAACGCGGCAACGATCAGCTCCTACGACGCCCAATGGGTGCCCGGCCTGATGCAAACCGCGGACTACGCCCGCGAGCTTTACCGGGCCGGCGACCGAGGGCTCAGCGACGGCGAGATAGCGACGAAAGTCGAGTTGCGGTTGGCGCGCCAACCGATCGTCACTCGCGAGGAGGATCCTCTTCGCATTGTCTGCGTTCTTGACGAAGCGGTTCTCTACCGGCAGGTCGGAGGAGCGCGGGTGATGAGCGGCCAGCTCGACCACCTGGGCGAGCTGGCCAGTCGCAGCAACGTCGAGATCAGAATCCTGACGGCAGCTTCTGGCGCACATGCCGGAACCGAGGGGACGTTCACGATCTTGGACTACCCCGAAGAATTTGTCGGCGACCCCGGCACTGTCTACGCGGAACTGCGGCCCGAGGGCCGCTACTTCGAGGAGCCGAGCCAGGTCGAGGATTACCGCAACGCGTTCCGCAGTCTGTACGAGCAGGCGGACGCACCCGAGTGCACACCTGATTATCTCAAGGCAGCAAAGGAAAAACTAAGATGACCACCGACGCCGATCGCGTCGACTACGTCCACGCGATGCGCCGCTTCGCCGAGCTGACGACCGGTTGGGAGAAGTCTCGTTTCTCCGGCGGTCAGAATGGCTGCGTCGAGTTCCATTTCGACGGCGTGCATGGATGGGTCGGAGTGCGAGACTCCAAACTCGGCGACAACTCTCCGGTTCTCGCCTTCAACAAGGTTGAGTTCGACGCCTTCATCGCAGCCGCACAAGCCGGTCAGTTCACCGACCGAATCCAGTAGCGGCACGGGCCGTGACTGCGGGAAGGCCACGTTTGAATCTCCCGCCCGGCGAGGGGTAAAGTGGCGGGCGAGAGCGCGGGCCCGCGGGGTTCGTGCGAGTCGCGAGGCCAGGTGACCTGGGGCATGACCGGGAGCCTGGCTTCACGCATGTCCGGGGCCGTTCACGGAGCCCCGTCGACCTGCAGCTCGATCACGCATTCGGCCAGCGAGGCGAAGTAACGGCTGGTCCCGGTCAGTCGGGCGCGCACCGCTCCCGCCACCACGTCGGAGATCCACAGCAGCGGTTCGGCGTCGCCGAGGCGGTGCTCGATCCGGATGTCGGCGCCCTTCGGCAGGGCGATCCGCCGGATCCGTTGCACGGTCTGGATGTCGCGGGTGTTGAGGTCGCGCTGGCGCGACTCGGCGACGATGAGCCGGACGCCGGCGCTGTGCAGCTCGGCCACCAGCCGCTGCAGGCCGAGCGCCCGCGCCCGTTCCTGGCCCTTCACCGGCACCGGTGCCGTCACGGTCACGACCTGCATTTCCGCGATGTCCGCGACGTGTTTCGCCGCGGAGAGCTTCTCCGCGTCGTCCATCGGATACCAGTGCAGCTTGCTGCCGCGGCGGGTTCCGCGCAGTGCCAGCATCGCCTCGCGCAGCACCTCGTGCCGCTCCTCCGGCAGGACCGCGGCCGCCAGGATGTAGAACCCGGCGTCGCAGTGCTCGTGGAACGACTCGTCGAGGAACGCCTGCAGCACCGGCACAGCCTAGGCCGCAGGCCCAGCCGGGCAGCCGAGGCGCGTCAGCCGATCCTGTGGACGCGAGCGGGCGCCTCGCCGCGTGATCTTGCGAGTCGCCCAGTGCAGCCCGGCTCAGACGCCACGAGAGTCCCGGTTGACCATTCACTATGTCTTGACGCGTACGCGTCAAATCAATTAGGGTGGAGGTATCGACGACGAGGGAGGAACCCGAGATGAGCACCGCGATCACCGACACCGGCCGCGAGGACCGGCCTGCCCTGCGGCTGGAAAACCTCGCTCAAGAACTCGGGATCACCGCGGCGCAGCAGCAGCTGCGCGGCGAGCTCGGCGACGCCGGGGCGTACCGGGCGGCGCTGGACGAATGGGCTTCCACGCGGCGGGTGTGGCTGGTCGGCTTCCGCCGCCGCACCGCCCCCGCTCGCTGGGAGATCGGCGGCCAGGCGCTCGTCGTCGCCGAGAACCCGCTGGTCGCGCGCGTGCTGGTCGAGCAGGACCCGACCGTGCGGATGTGGGGCGCGGACCTCTACGGCGTTCCCGGCCGTGACCTCGTCGGCCTCACCTGCGACCGGATCCACGCCGGTCCCGGCGACATCCGCCAGCACTGACCGGCGGGAGCGTCGAGCAGTGGCTGCGAGGCGATGGGCGGCGGGCGATCCCGAGCCGCCGAACGACGAGGTCCGCACGGTGACCGGCGCGTCCGGCACCGTGTGGGCCCGGTCCGAGCCCGCTGGCCTGTACTGGTGGCCGCCGCCGTGCGGCAGTGTCCGGCACTGGCCGGAGCTGCTGCGGATCGACGGGCCGGTGACCGCGGAAACCGGTGCGGTGCAAGGGGTTCTGTTCGACGTCGAGCCGGTCCCCCGCCGCGGCCGCCGCTGATGCTCGGCGCGGCCGCCACTGGGTAGTACATTCGTTACGGGGCACTGCGCGGTCCCTTCTCCGAGCCGGTCGGTCCCCACGTGATCGCCCGGCGCCGAGGACAAGCTGACCATCGAGTTTCAGCGCACGAACGAAGAATCCCGCGATCGGACGCACATCTGCCGACGAGCCTCGCGGGGCGACGTGGGCTCCCCGCAGGAGGAGATCAGATGGGCACCGGCAGCATTCGCAACCACCGCGCCGCGATCCGCGAATACATGGCCGAGCACGGGGTGAGCTACACGACCGCCAAGCGCGCGGTCGAAACCCCGACGGCGGCCGCGGCGGCGGGCGGGCCACCCGACGACGGCTTCGGCGGCCACGAGTTCGAGTACGAGTCGCACACCGACCTGTTCCGGTGCCACCTGTGCCGGGAGTACGAGGTGACCGCCCGCGCCGACGGCGGCCCGATCTCGCCGTGCCCGGGGCTGCCCGGCTACGGCGGCGAAACCGAACGGGTCTACCTGCTGCTGCACGAGAACCCGCGCAAGCGCGACGGCGGCGGCGCGGGGCTCGCGAGGCGCATCTGGGCGTCCGGCATCGGCCGCACGGTCCGGTTCTGCTACCGCGACGGACGCTGGCTGATCGAGTCGGCCCCGGGCGTGGTCGACGAGCTGCAGCGCCAAATCGCGAAAATCCCCTGCACCCTCCCCGACGGCAGCACGGCGCCCGCCTTCACCGCGACCGAGCAAATCGCCTTCGCCGAGGGGCAACGGATTCTCGCCGAGAATTACGCCGCCTACGTGGCCAAATACGGGCCGCCTCGGTAAATCCGCCTCTCCGGCGCAAGATTTATGCGAAATAAGACCGGTTTGACCAGCACTGAAAGATTGACGCGTACGCGTCAAAACAGGTAGATTGGTGCTACTTCCGGTACTTGGTTCCGAGCAGAGAATGGAGATCAGGATGAGCAGGAAAACCCTCGCCGTCGGTGCCGGTGCGATTGCGGCCGGAGTGGCCGCGAGGCTCGCCTACGCCCGCGTCGTCGAATACCCGAAGTGGCGTGCGGACCACGACGACTTCGTGCGCCGGTTGAACGAACGCGAGCCCCAGGCCGCGACCGCTGCCCCGCGCCGCGCCGGCCAGTAACCGGGCGCGCCCAGGACCGGGGCCGGCCGCCGCGCCGGCCCCGCCCGGGCCCGGGCGCACGAATCCGGGCCCGGGACCAGCAGAAATCAAGCCCCGGCCGGGACGACTCCCTACCACAGTCGCCGTCCCGGCCGCGGTTCCCCGCTCGCACGAGGAGGTTCCAGTGTCCACCATGACGACGACGCCGCGGACGTGGCTGGCCGGGCTCGGCCCGGCACCCGAGAGCGACCATGTGCGCGACGACCGGTGCTGCGTGTGGTCGCGCGGCGCGGACGGGCGCTACCACGACCCGTCCGGCCGCCACGAGACCGCCGAGGGCCTGCACGCCCGCACGGACCTGGTCGAGGTGATCCGGTGATCCGCGCGAACGACGACTCCGCGATCGGCTGGGACGACGCGAAATGGCTGGTCGGCAACGGCAAGGCCAAGGCCAAGCGCAACCGGATCCCCGTCCCGGTCCTGTGCTACGAGCAGCCGATCTACGACTGCAGCCAATGCGGGACCCCGTGCAGCGGCGTGATGTGCCTGTCCTGCACCACGAAATAACACCCGGACCAGCAAGCAGCGGAGGCGATCGGCGATGACGGAGCTGTCCAGCTGGGAGACCGCAGACGGCGCCTGGCACGTCCTCGGCGCGGGCGACGCGGCGACCGTGCAGCGCGTCCTGGCCGAGCGCGCCGAGCTGACCGGAGCCGAAGCGCCGCGGGTGCGCGAGACCGAGCTCGCGCGCCGCTGGATCCGCCGCACCGGCGGCGGCGTGTTCGTCCGGTGCCGCTCGACCGACGCCGGCGCGCAGCTGCTGACGACCTGGACACCGGCAACGGAAGAAGGGAGGTGATCGACATGTGCGTCAGCTGCGAGCAACGGCCCGCGACCCACGGCGACGTCTGCTGCCAGTGCTACGAGCCCGACCAGTAGCCGACGGAGACGGGGCCAGGGCTTAGCTGGCCCCGTCCGCCCGGAGCCTACGCGTCCGGTCCGAATATCGTCATGGCCTGCCGGGGCACCACGTCCTCGGCAGGCCACCCCATGAAAGGCACAGCGATGAGCAGCAGGAACGCCGCCGCCGTCTGGTACGCCGGGCGCGACGAGCTGGACCAGGCCGCCGCGCGGCTGTGGGCCGCGGTCCAGGCGCGGCACCCCGAGCTGCCCGTCACCGCGCCGCCGATCAACGCCCACTACCCGGCCGAGCCGCTGCCGCGGTCCGCGCCGGCGGTGACCGTGTCGGTGCTGCGCGAGGCCGCCCGCACCCTCGCGGACGTGCGAGGCGTCGAGGTCGTGCGCCGGGCAGGCCGCTACCACACCGAGAAGTTCGCGGAGCTCGCCGCCGAGGTGGGCCTGCGCGCTGAGACGGACCCGAGCAAGCCGGTGGACCAGACCACCGGATTCACCGTGCTCAGCCTGGCCGACGGCGCGACGGAGACCTACCGCGAGGAGATCGAGGGAATCCGGGCGGCGCTGCAGGCGCATCCGGTGCCCGAGATCGACACCGCGCCGCAGCCGCGCCCTGGTCGAGGCGGGGCGAAGGTGCGCGCGCAGTGCGGCTGCACACCCCCGCGCAAGATCTACGCGGCCGGCGCGACCCTGGCCGGCCCCGGCATCGTGTGCACCGCGTGCGGGCAGCCGTTCACTCCCCCCGCCGACTCCTAGTCGGCAGCCCCTGCTGCTCAAGCACAGGAAAGGAACCGGGCGATGAAGATCTTCGGCCAGACCGTCTACCTCAGCCCGCAGGCGAGAGAGGCAGCGCGCCAGCAGCGACGCGCCGAACGCAACGAACGGGCGATGACCAGCCAGATCGGTTCCGCCGACCCGGATGCGGACGTCAGGTTTGGATACCCGTCGTCGATCGCCCAGGACGAAATCACGTTCGCCTGCGAACTGCTTGTCGCTGCCCGCAAGGAAACCGGCGGCGACACGATCGACGTGGAATCGATCCGCACGGCACTGCGCCGCCGGTGCGGCGCCGCGGCCGCGGTGCACGCCGCGCCCGAGTTCGTCCCGATCCTCGCGCCGGAGATCGACGTCCTGGAGCGCGCCGTTGCGCTCCTGGAACAACGCAGCTGGACATGGCAGCACCACCTGCGGCTCTTCGGCCGCGAGCTGCTCGACGACCTCCGCCGCCGCCAGGGTCACGCCGAAGCCGTTCGTTACATCGGCGAGCTCCCCGTCTTCTGACCAGGCCGTTCGCGGCCGTCGAATCCCAGGAAGGATCACGATGACCACCTCCGCGATCGACACCGAGCTGCACGCTCAGGTACTCGCGCACCTGAGCGCGGCCGGTGTCGCCGACAGCGACCGGCAGGCCGCCGATTTCCTCAGGCGAGTCCAGACCGGGCGGGAGAACACGCCTCCGGACAATGACGCCATGCTGTGGGGCAGGACATCCGTCGCGCTGGGCATGTCGTTGGCAATCGAGCAGCGGGAAATCGTGGCACGGCAGCTGATCGCGATCCTGCGGCGGATACGGGAACCGCACCGGCGGACCTGGGCGCCGGGCGACGACCTGCCCTCGCCGCCGCCCGCGAAGATGGCCGACCTCGACGGGGACGTCTGGCTGCACCAGGCCAACGCCGGAAACGGCTGCTACCGCATGAGCGCGAAAGACCGCCGCCGCACCGCGGGCAGCAGCCACGACTACGAAGGCGTCGAGCTCTGGCCCTTCCTGCTCTACGCCGAGGGGCCGTTCACCGAGGTTGCACCGGCCAGGTAGCCCGTCGGGCAGCGCGACTGGCACGCGATGCCCGACGGCGTCGCCGGGCACTCCCACCGCGCGTATAACGCCATGCACGCCTTGCGGTTGCGCGGCGAGAACGCGGCATTTTGTCGGTGCCCGCCGGTACGGTCCCGCTCATGACGACTGCTGATGCCCGCGAAGCCGAGAGCGACGAGGCTGTCCCCGGCTGGACGGGGCGACGGTGGCTGAACCCGCCTGCGGCTGCGGGCCGTGACGACGATCCGGCGTGCGTGCTGCTGTCGCCCGCGGAACGCGCGCTGCTCGGCGAACTGCTGGCGGCGGAGAAGAAACGGATCGACGAGGCGATCGAGCAGGACCGGGCAGCGTCCTCGGGCCAGCGGATGACCGAGGAGGAAGTGGTCCGCCGAGGCCGGCGCAGCCTCGTAGCAGGCCTCGCGGCGGATCTTGAATGGGTCGCGGTGCCTCCGGCGGTCGCCGACGAGCGGCTGTCTCGGGAGGCGACGTGTCACCCGGCGAACCAGCTGTCGCGGCTTCTGCCGACCGTTCTGGTGCAGCTCGTTCGCTGGTCGGGCGGCCGGTGCATCGTGTCCAACGCGGTGCAGTACGCCGCGGCGGTCGAAGCGAGCCGCCGCGGGTGGGACGGAGTCGTCGACGTTGCGAACGCCGCCGTCAACGCCGGAGACCAGGCCGTCGAGCGTGCCTACGGAACGGTCGAACCGCCGCCGCGGTGACCGCGAACCATCTGTATAACGATCTATACGGCTGCGCGCGAAGACCCTGGGCGCGCCCCGGGTCCCGGCTGGTGCGTCGCTCGCCCCGCGATCGCTCGATCGGGGACGACGACCGCCTCGGGGCTATCGTCACCGGCCAGGGCTTCCGCTGGATTCCTTCGGCGGCCGCGCGCACACTCGGACTCGTGCACGTGTGCGACGTCGAGGTCGGCCAGACCTACGACGTGGTGGTTCCCGAGCAGCTGCCGCGCAGCCGCTATCCCTCGCCGCCCGGTCGCTTCGGGCTGTGGGACCAGCTGCGCCTGCAGCGCGGCGAGCGGTTCGCGATGACGGTCACCGGCACCGACCCGGACGCCGACCCGCCGATGGTCGACGGGCTGCGCGTGATCACGGCCGGGTACGTCGAGGTGCTGCTCGTCGACGACCAGGTCGCCCAGCTCGGCCTGCCGCCGGGCAGCTACCGCATCGCCGGCATGGTCCGCCCCGACCGGGACGGCGGCCGGATCGTCGAGTTCCCGCACACCATCCGGTCGCAGGTCCCCGCGCGCTGGCTGCGCCGACCCGCCCGCCCCGTGCCGACCGTCGCCGTCGATCTCGACGACGAGCAGGACTGAGCGGGCGATCGACCGTTTCCCGTTTCCTGGTCCGGAGCCACCGGGAAACGTCTGTCCCGGTGCCGTCCGCGGCACCGATGCTGAGTGCATGACTTCCGATCTGCGGTTCTGCCCCTTCTGCCCCGCCTCCGCCGGCGGAGATCCGTCCGAAGTGGACCCGGCCGACATCGTGCGGCGCTGGCCCGCTGCGACGGCATTCCATCCGCGCCGGCGCATCATCCCCGGTCACGTGATCGTCGCCCCGCACGCCCACGTCGAGTCGGGCCATCGCGACCCGGTCGTCACCGGCTACGCCGCGGCGTGCGCGGCCGAGCTGGCCGACCAGCTCGGCTACCGGGAATACAACCTGATCCAGTCCTCCGGGAGGTCGGCAACGCAGACCGTCCCGCATATCCACTGGCACCTGGTGCCCCGCTCCCCCGACGACGGGCTGCCACTGCCGTGGACGCCAAGCCAGCAGCGGGAACAGGCGGAGCGGACGGAGGCTGCGGCATGATCCGGCTCGTGCAGGCCCGCGAATCGCTACCCGCTCCGGCCGCACCGAGCGTGTTCCTCGCCGGACCGACCGCCGAGGCCGACGGCCCGGTGCCGTCGTGGCGGCCAGACGCGATCGAGCTGCTCGACCAGTGCTGGCGCGGGCAGGAACCGCTGTCGGTGCTCACGCCGGAAAACCCGGTCCGCGCCGACCGGTACCAAGATCAGGTAATTCTTCGCGCACTTGGCCGTGTCCCGAGAAGTTGTGTCGCATTCGGACAGTGCGAGCCGGAGTGCGTGTTCTGCCGGATCGTCGCGGGGACCGAGCCTGCGGAAGTGGTGCGGCGGTGGCCCGGCGTGATCGCCATCCGACCGTTGAATCCAGTGGTCGAAGGGCATCTGCTGTTGATCCCGACGACGCATGTGTCCGATGTCGGTGCGGACACGGCTGTCTCCGCTGCGACGATGGCGGCCGCGGCGGAACTCGCTGCTGAGCACGACGACTGCAACGTCATCTCCTCGAAGGGTGCAGCCGGAACCCAAACTGTGTACCACCTGCATATTCATGTGGTTCCTCGCGTGGCTGGCGACGGCCTGCCGCTGCCGTGGACTCCGCAGCAGGAGGCTGAACGGCGCGGGGTGGCGTAATGGCGGTCGAGGTGGTTTACGCGCGGGAAGCCGTCCCGGTTGGGTGCCCGTCGGTGATGCTGCTGGGGCCGACGCCGCGCACGGCGGCGGTGCCGTCGTGCGCCCGTCCGCTATCGACCTGCTTGCCGAGCAGTGGCACGGCGATGGGCCGTTGACGGTGCTGAGCCCGGAATCCCGAGGAGGCATCAGGGCGGAGCATTACGACGATCAGGTCGAGTCCGAGCTGGAGATGATCCAGTCGGCGGACGCCTTGATGTTCTGGATTCCGCGCGACCTGCGGACGTTGCCGGGCTTCACTACGAACGTCGAGTTCGGCCTTGTCGCGGGAACGTCTCCGGAACGGGCGGTGCTCGGGTGCCCGCTGTGCGCCAATCCGGCCTGTCGTTAAGGACGGTGTCATGAGCCGCCATTCGGGCTGAGTGGGCTGGTCAGGGTCGGTTTTCGGGGTGGCGGTAGCCTCCGCGCGTGCCGCGTGCCTTGGAGCAGGACGAGCTGATCGAGCACTGGACCCTTTTCGGCGACGAGGTCGCCCTGGTCAAGGGGAAGCGGAGGCGGAACGCGCTGGCGTTCGGGCTGCTGGTGCGGTTCTACGCCCGGCAGGGCCGGTTCCCGCACGGTCGCCTCGAGTTGCCGGATCAGGTGGTGGAGTTCGTTGCCGCGCAGGTCAAGGTCCCGGCGGCTGAGCTGTCTTCCTACGGCTGGACGGGCCGGACGCACGAGCGGCACCGGGCGGAGATCCGCGAGTTCTTCTCCGCGAGTTCTTCGGGTTCGCCGAGTGTTCGGTCGCCGACCAGGCCGACGCCGCGGACTGGCTGGTCGCCGAGGTGACCGAGGTCGAACGGCGTCCGGAGCAGGTCCGCGCCGAGCTGCTCGGCTGGCTGCGCGGCCGGCGGCTGGAACCGCCGACGTCGGGCCGGATCGACCGGATCGTGCGCTCGGCCCTGGACCGCGGCGAGACACAGCTGATGGAACGGGTCGCCGCGCTGCTCGCCGAGGACACGCGAGCCCGGTTGAACGAGCTGGTGTTCGCGGTGCCCGACGAGTTCGCCGAGTCTGCGGGGAGGGAAGATCCCGCGCGGGACGTGCTGGTGTGGGTGAAGTCCGACCCCGGCCGGCTGAGCCTGAACACGATGCTCGACGAGATCGCGAAGCTGGAGACGATCCGCGCGATCGGGTTGCCGGGCGAGCTGCTGGTGTGGGTCGCGCCGAAGATCGTGTCCGGGTGGCGGGCCCGCGCGGCGGTGCAGTCCCCGTCGCACTTCCGCGGCTTCGCCCCGACGACGCGGTGGGTGCTGCTGGCGGCGCTGCTGGTGGAGCGGGAGAGGGAGATCACCGACACGCTGGTCGAGCTGCTGATCTCCACGGTGCACACGATCAACGCGCGGGCGGATCGGCGGGTGACCGAGGAGATGGTGGCCTCGTTCAGGAAGGTCCGCAACAAGAACTCGCTGCTCGCGCGGGTGGCGGAGGCCTCGCTGCTGCGACCGGACGGCGCTGTCCGCGAGGTGGTGTATCCGGCGGCGGGCGGTGCGGCGACGTTGCAGGAGGTGGTGGCCGAGTACAAGGCGGCGAGCCCGGAGTTCCGCCGCAACGTGCAGGTGAAACTGCGCGCGTCGTACTCGAACCACTACCGGGTCGGGATGATCAAGCTGCTGAGGACGCTGCGGTTCCGGTCGAACAACGACACCCACGCGCCGGTGATCGACGGAATCGGCGTGGTGCTGCGCCATGCCGAGCACCGGGTGCAGTCCTATCCGCTGGGCGAGGCCGTGCCGATGGAGGGCATCGTCGAGGGCGACTGGGCGGAGCTGGCGTGGCGCGGGGCGCCGGGCGCGTCGCGGGTGGTGCGCACGGTGTACGAAGTGTGTCTGTTCAAGGCGCTGCGGGAACGGTTGCGGTGCAAGGAGATCTGGGTCGAGGGCGCGGACCGGTTCCGCGACCCGGAGCAGGACCTGCCGCCGGACTTCGTCGAGCGGCGCCGCCAGTACTACGCGGAGCTGTCCAAGCCGCTGGACGCGGCGGAGTTCATCGAACCTTTGCGCGCGGAGATGGCCGGCGAGCTGCGGGCCTTGCAGGAAGGCCTGCCCTCGTGCGACTGGCTGCAGATTTCGGCGCGCGGCGCCGGGCGGATCACGCTCTCGCCGCTGGAGGCGGACCCGGAGCCGAAGAACCTGCGCAAGCTCAAGAACGAGATCCGGACCCGGTGGGGCCTGGTGCCGCTGCTGGACATGCTCAAGGAGACCGCGCTGCGGATCGGGATCCTGGAGCACTTCGCCCCGGCCGGGTCGCGCGGCGGGCTGGACCGCGCCGAGCTGGCCGAGCGGCTGATCCTCGCGATCTTCGGCTACGGCACGAACATCGGGATCCGCGCCATCGCCGCCGGGGACCACGGGCACACCGAGGAGGAGCTGCGCTACGCCCGCCGCCGCTACCTCTCGGCCGAGGGAGCGCGGCGGTTCGCCGCGGCGATCGCGAACGCCACCTTCGCCGCCCGCCAGGAGCTGATCTGGGGCGCCGGGACCGGCGCGGTCGCGTCGGACTCGACGCACTTCGGGGCGTTCGACCAGAACCTGTTCACCCAGCACCACGTCCGCTACGGCGGACGAGGCGTCCTGATCTACTGGCACGTCGACAAGAAATCCATGGCGATCAACTCGCAACTTCTGTCATGCACCGCGTCCGAGGTCGCCGCGATGGTCGAGGGCGCGATGCACCACCGCACCGAGCTGGACGTCGAGGCCAACTACGTCGATTCCCACGGCCAGTCCGAGATCGGCTTCGGCATCACGAAGTTGCTGGGCTTCGAGCTCAAGCCGCGGCTGAAACGGATCAACGTCACCAAGCTCTACCTGCCCGACGCTGACTTCCGGGCGCAGATCCCGGATCTGGCTCCGGTGCTGTCGCGGCGCGGCCCGATCCGGTGGGACCTGATCGCGCAGCAGTACGACCAGCTGGTCAAGTACGCCACCGCGATCAACAACCGGACCGCCTCCACCGAGGCGATCCTGCGTCGCTTCACCCGCGCCGCGACCCACCCGACGTATCAGGCGATGCTGGAGGTCGGCCGTGCCCAGCGGACGGTGTTCCTGTGCCGGTACCTGCGCTCGCGCGACGAGCAGCGGGAGGTCAACTCCGGGCTCAACGTCGTGGAGTCCTGGAACGGCGCGAACGCGCAGATCTTCTACGGCAAGGCCGGCGACATCGCCACCAACCGCCGCGACGAGCAGGAAATGTCGGTGCTGTGCCTGCACATCGTCCAGGCGGCGATGGTCTACATCAACACGCTGATGATCCAGGACGTGCTCGCGGAGCCGGAGTGGGCGGCGACGTTCGGGCCGGTGGACTACCGCGGGCTCACGCCGCTGATGTGGGCGCACGTGGCGATGCACGGCGAGTTCAAGCTCAACATGAACTCCCGTCTCACCCTCGGCCGGTCGGCGCCGTTGCCCGGCGCGTCGACGGGGAATACCACAGGTTGACCGACCGTCGCGCGGTGGTGGACACGTCCCGGATCTCGGCTCGGAACAGGGCGTTGGGTTCGTGGGCATGGTTTCGCCGCTGACGGGGTGGCGTCCTGTCCAGGTCGTTCGCCTGTTGTAGGACTCGGCCAGCGAACGGACGTCGTCGACGAGCGCGGACAGTGCCGGGGTGGGCACCAGCACTGGCCGTCCGGGTGCGGTGTGGTCTTCGACGGCTCCCCAGTCGTCGGGCACGTCGTCGATCCTGACGGCGATGTTGGCGCCGGGACCGAGGTAGCGGCCTGCCCGGCAGTCCTCGCTGCGGTAGTTGCGGCTCAACGTGATCCGGAATCGGATGGTGTCCGGCGCGGTGCCCAGCGGATCGAAGATCGCGAGGACAGCCAGGTCGCTCGCCGCGGGCCGGTCCAGCCGCCGGCCGAGCGCCCGGGCGGCCTTGATGTAGCTGCGGATCGCGGCGGTGATGCCGGCGTATCCCAGGGCGCTGTCGTAGCGGTCGCCGAACGTCGTGACCATGCTCCCCTGAAGACGGTCGTTGACGTCCGGGTCCAGCCTGAACCCCGGCGTCCACTCCGCCGCCGCAGGCGCTGCATCGGCGGCGTCGCGCGGCCGCCGGGCGAGGAGCAGATCGAGACGATGCTGCGCGGCTTCCCGTTCGTCCTCCGGCGTGCCGGGATGGTCGACCAGAGCGCGGACAGCCGCGATCCGTCGGGCGATCACGCCAATCGGGTCGTTCACCCGCATGAGGATGGCACCCGAGATCGTGCACATCGCGCGCGACACAGCGTATTCGAGCGATCAACCCTTCGATCAGGGCACGCCTGAAAAGTCAGGCCTCCGTGCTGAGCGCCGTGCGAGCGGCATCGGAGGCCCGGGCGGCGACCGGCCGCTGCGCGTGCGCGACACCCTCTTCTGACAACGCCGGACCGACGGCAAGCAACCGTGCGTCCCCCGGATCGGGGCGCAGTCGCCGGGCGGGTGAGGATGTCGGGATGGATCTGGATGTGCAGGCGGGTGTGCTGCCGGTCGAGGGCGGCGACCTTGTGCCGTTTCTGCTGTGCGAGGACCCGGCCGGTGTGGCGTTCCCTCCGCTGGAGGGGGTCGTCGTCGCCGACGACGATGCTCAGGTTCGTGGTGCGCTACGGGATGCGGCTGCAGGGCACGGACGGCCCGGACTTCCCCGAGTTGATCGGCTGGCACGTTTCCTTGGACGCCGATCGCAACCTGCTCGTCGACTGGGCCGCGCCCACAGGCAGGTTTCTGCAGGACGTCCGCCTGACGTGCACGCCGCAATGGCGCGAGCTGGCCGAGCGGACGGGTGCGGTGATCGTGTTCGTCGGGGAGAACGTCCTCGCCCGGAAAACCCTGATGGCCAACCAGATCTACGGCCACCTCGGTGCCGCGGCCGCCGACGGTCGCCTCGCCGCCGGCCTCGCCACCTACACCTCCAGGACCTGAAAGGGGCGGGGACGGGGGTCCTCCCCGGTGAGTCTGAGACCGCGACGGCGTCCCGCTGATGCGATGGGATTGCTATTCCAGCCGCCAATCTCCTCGTTTGATCGCTGTCACAAATGGATCTGCCGGAGCTTCGAGGAGGCTGAGGGCGTGTCCGACCGCGATGGTGTTGCCGAGCCGAGTCAAAAAGGTAAGTTGTTCGCTCGTTTGGGGCGTGTTGCCGTGGGCGAGGTTGTTGCGGGCCTTTCCGGCGATCTGCCAGATGTCCTGCGGTTCCTTGACCACGTCGGAAAGCAGTCGCGGGATGGGGTCGGTAGAGGCGTCGACAAGGTCCCGAAGCACCTGAGGCAGGCCCTCGTTCAGGGCACTGAGGCGCTCGCGCAGTTCGTACGTTCCGAAGAAGTTGCCCCAGCGCCGGAGCCAGGCGTAGCTCTCCTTCGAGACGTCACAGGAGTTCCGGATTTCCCTCATTGCCCTGTTCTTCTCCCGGGAGAAGACGTTTCTGCTCACGGGCCCGGCACCGTATTTGATGGTGTGGAAGCTTTCCAGCGAGGCCATTAGCGCGGTGAATCTTGCGGTGATTGGCAGCCCTTCGACTGGAATGGATGCGAGATAGTCGAGGAAAACCGGGTACTCCTCCTTCATGAAGGACCACCTGCTGACCAGGTCGGGGAGCGACAGGCCGCCAGGCCCGCAGTGAACGAGCGTCGGCATCGTCCCTGGTCGTGACAGCTCAGCGTCGAATCGCTGCTGGGTCACCTCGCGGCCGTAGACCGACGCCGCCCCCGCCCCTTCGCGTTTCACGCTGACGAAAGTGATCGCCTGGGGCCTGTTCGTAGCGAAGCCTGCGAGTTCAGCGCATGGGCGGATGTACGTGCTCATCCATTCGTCGATGGGCTGCGGCCGGCCGGAGACCGTGATGACCGGTGCTGTGGTGAACGACAGTTTGTAACCCTGCGGGGGCGCGAACGAAGCGAGGTAATGCATCCGGACGCGGTCCCCGTCCGGGCTCGTCCATTCTCGAGTCGAGGCGTCATTCCAGGCTGCACCGTAGGGAGCGTCGTCAACGAGCCGCAGCGGGACGTTGTAGTCCTTGAGCGGCGCCACGCCGGACAGTTCGGTGAGGCCGTCAGCCTGGAAGGTGATCTCGTCGAAGATGAGCTCGGTGTTCTCTCTCAGTCTCGGCCCGACCACCGCGAGTTCGGCGAACAGCACCGACTGCCCGGGCGCTTGGTGGGAGACGTAGGCACCGGGGAGCGCGGCATCGAGGTTGTTGCGCAGTTCTCCGCGAACCGCTCCGTAGGGTTTTTCGCTCGGTTCCCACACCGTCCAGTACGAGTTGGTCTTCGCCGCAACGTCCGCTGACGGCGGCTCCGCCGGCAGGTCATAGGCCATGCCGGTGACGTTCTGCGCACCGGCCAGGGCGAGGATGCCCGACACCGAAGAACCGTCTGCGAGACGCCACTCGAGCGGATACTCCCCGACGGGCAGCAGCGGATTCCTGTTCAATGCGCCACCGTCTTGCCAGCCGAAACCGCCGCCTGGGCGCGGTTGGCGAATACGTGCGACGCAGCGGTCCCTCTGTGGTGCGATGCGTTCCACCGCAGGGCAAGTTTCACGTCCGTTGGCGACATCTCAAGCCTCCAGCGCGGCGTGATGGTCGTGGTCGCGCAGCATGCGCAGGACGGTGGCCGGGGAGGGGTGCTGGCCTTTCTTTTTGCCGGTGGTGATGACCAGGCGTGCGGCGATGTCGCGCAGGCTCATGCCTTGCTGGTCGCGCAGGTGCAGGGCGTGGGAGAGCATGGCTTCGTCGGTGACGGCGGCGCCGCCGATGGTCTTGCCGCGGGCGCGGGCGGATTCGTGTCCTTCGAGGGTGCGGTCGCGGATGTATTCGCGGTCCATGCCGGACATCGCGGCCAGAACGGTGAACACGATCCCGGTCGGGTCGTGGGAGCCGTGCAGGTCGCCGGTGAGGAATTCCAGGCCGATGTCGGCGGCGCGGAGGTTTTCGGCGAGGGCGGCCAGTTCGATGCCGCGGCCGAGCCGTTTGTGTTCGTGCACGACGAGGGTGACCGCGACGCCGGAGGCGCGGATCTCGCGGGCGAGGGCGATCGCCTTCTCCAGCTCCGGGCGGCGCAGGACGCGGGTGGAGATCTTCTCCGAGAACACGCGCGTGACGCCGGCCTCGGCGAGGGAGTCGAGCTGGGTGTCCAGCGACTGGCGCACAGTGGAGGCGCGGGCGTAGCCGATCCGCACGTGCCCGGCCGGCTCGGCACTGGCAGTCGCGCGCCGCGGCAGCTCGACCCAAGCCGAACCCGGCTTGCGCAGTGCCGGCGTCGCCACGGCGAGCGCTTTGGCCAGCGACGGCACCAGCCGAAACCGGGCGGTGTGGTACTGGATCGCCACCTTGCCCCTGCCCGTCCGGCACGGCGACCCCGCAGGGGCGGCGCAGGTCGACATCGGGCAGTCGAAGGCCTCGACCCGGAGGAAATCGTCGTCGCTCACCCCCAGATCGTTTCATAGGGGCGTTTCACAAGTCCAGTCGTATGAAACGTTCCATGAAACAAAGTCCGCCCTGAACTGGCCCCACTGGTCGGGGTGTTTCATGGGTGGTCGCCTATGAAACACCGTGATGGGCAGCTCTGTCGCATCAAGTTCCTTCGAGGGAATCCCATTGCGAAGTTCGCAACATGAGTTGCATACTGAAACACATGGCGAAGCGTGACATGATTGACGATCTGGTCGACATCCGGCACCCGCTGCCCCGGGCGGACGAAATGCCCGAAGGGGACGAGGACATCTACAGCGACTGGTGCAGCGAGGTCACCCGGGACCGGGACGCCTACGAGCGGGAGCTGCGGATGCACGAAGAGCACGAGGAGGGCGACTGGGACCCGCTGCTGGCCGAGATCCACGCCGCGCACCAGGAAATGCGCGCCGCGGAAAAGCGGATGCGGACGCTGGTCGCCTACGGGCGAGAGTTCATCAAGCCGCATCCCTATCAGCTCAAGCAGCTGGCCGAGGCGACCGGGATGTCGATCTCGGGCACCCGCAGCTCCTACACCGTCGCCGAGGTCGCCGAGGTCGCTCGCCGGATCGGCCGGCAGCCGCGCTTCCGCACCGACGAGACCGGGGAGTGAGTGCCGTGACCGAGGACGAGATCACCGCCGCGGCGATCGCCGCGGGCTGCGCCTGCACCCCGGCCTGGCCCGAGCTCGCCGTCACCCGCGACGACAGGACCAGCGAAACCGTGCTGGCGTCGGCCACCCCGGGCCCGCTGGCGCGGCTGTACTACGCGCACTGCGTCCGCTGCGGCGTCCAGTACCCCGGCCCGTTCCGGCTCCCGCCCCGCACCGCCTGCCAAACCGGGCGGACCAGCGCCGCCCGCCCGTGGCACAACCGGTGCCCCCCAACGGGAAACCGACACGAGAAGAAGGACACGCTGTACACCCTGATCCGGCGGGCCCTCGCCGACGGGAACCGCTGACATGGCCGACCGCCGCCCGTTCAAGGTCCGCTTCCACCACGACGGCACCCGCCGCACCGACCCGGACACCGGGCTGACCTGGATCGACCATACCGCCCCGCTCCGGCCGGCTGCGGTTGCTGCCCTACGGCGGACACGGCTGGCGCCGCTATGACGTCGACGAACAGGCCCGTCACCCCATCACCCCGCGCGACCACTGACCAGGGAGAACAACTCTTGACCACCGAACCCGACCTGACACCGGAGGAACGGCGCGACTTCGCTGTGCACCTCGCGAATGCGATCCACCACCCGGACGGCCAGATCCACGTTCCCATGAGCCCCAGCGAGGCCCGGGCGCTGGCCGACGTTCTGCACGTGCTCGCCACCCGGCGCGCCACCGACGACTACTCGGCCGGCACCGAGCACATCTTCAACGGCGTCGCGACGACGATGGCGGGCCGGCTGCGCACACATCTCGAGCAGGCACGCGCCGACGAGGAACGCGATCGGGAAGCCGGTGAGCGGAAGTTGCCCGCCATCGAGTCGCGCAAGCTGATCGATGACTGGATCCGCGTGCTGACCCTGGTCGGCGAGGGCCGCGGCCCGGAGGAGACGACCGCGCTGATCGAGAAGGTCAACCAGCCCGTCACCTATGCCGTCGAGGTCCGGACTCCGCTGCCGGCCGTCGACGTCCGCGCCATCGAGCAGAGCCAGAAGGAGTGGATGAACGAGATCCGCCGTCGCCAGGTCGGGGTGCACGTGCTGGTGGAGTAGTTCCTGATCACCTGGCTGGCCGAGGCGGCCGGGCAGAGCTGGAGCGAGATCGTGCAGCGGCTGGCCCGCGAGATCGACACCGTGATGCCGTCCGAGTGAACCGCCGCTGACCTGCGGATCTTGGCTTAGCGCCAACGGCTGTACCGCTGCTACTCAACCCCGGAGGAAGCGGCGCATACGGGGTCGAAGCGGGAACGGAAGCGCGGTTGGCTCGCGGCCACGAGGACACGACCAGGTAATCCGCCAAAATTTCCCCGTTGCTACCGGAATCCCCGGACGCTGGCGATGCTCGGGTTGGCGTGTGATCCGTCAGGTGACGCGCGAGGGATGACGGGCCCTGGTGCGATTCGGTTATGAGATCCGGTATTGAGCGGTCTCGTCAGGGCCTGCGACGACTCTGGACGGTTGCCACTCGGGTACCGACCATGCATCGATGAGGTGGGCTTCCGGCTGTTCCGGCGCCTGAGCTGGCGTCACCGACGCGCTGCCGCGGTTACGCACCGATACGCGAAGCCGGACGAAGCCGGCTGGGACGCGAACCGTTCGGGAATCGCTGCTGTAGAGAGAGGCGACGGTAATTTCGCCGTCGGGGCAGTCGAGGGTGCGTTCGACTGCCATGTCCCAGTCGTGGTCGTTCAAAGGCGGAGCGTGGGGATGCACTCGGAAGGTCGCCGGGACGGATCCGAATTCCGTGCCGGTGAGCACGGCAATCCAGCCGGCTTCGCCCGTCAGCAGGCCGTCCGGGCTGCCCGGCCACGGGTTGTCCATTTCAGGCTTCGAGCGGAGGTGGTACTGGCCGTCCTGGGCCTCGACGGCCAGTACCACCACGTCGTCCGCGCTCACGCTGCTCCCCGTGCCATCGGCCTACCAGGCGGTGGACCCATTGGGGAGCACGGCCTGCACGTAAAAATCATCGAAGTCGATAATACGGTAGTAGTCGTAGTACGCGCTGGTGAGGCCGCCTTGGATGTCGTTGGCGTTTTGCGGCACGATCTTGGTGGAACGGTCGTTGGGCGCAGCTCCGTCGCCGCCCTGGTAGGTCGACGCCATCGGGTATTCGTCGCAGCTTTCGCCCGGACCGGTCGCAACGGAGCCGCACGCGATTCTGCGGTTGTCGGCGATCTTGGCTGCGTTCGTCTGCCGGTTCAGAGTGGACGAACCAGGACCAGGTCGTCCCCAATGGCTCGGCAGAGTCCTGATGGCGTCGTAGACGTGCTGCGCGACGGGGCCGACGTCGGGGTTGTCGACGCTGTTGTAGTTGACGTATCCGGGCAGGCTGTAGTCGACGCAACCAGCGCCGTATCTGTTCGGCCGGTGGTCGCAGCGACCGTACATTTGATTGCTCTTGAAGTCATCTATTTGCACAGGGTTGCCGACGGGATACAGGATGAGACCGTAGCCCAGAGACTTGTCCAAGGAGATAACAGCGCCTTGGTCCATGCCCGCAGAGTACTGCGTATACCATTTTTTCACCGTCTTCCCCCGGGTGAGGCTGACGGGTTCGTATTCTCCGTTCGAGCCAGCCAATTGCGAAGTCGAGCAGACGGATGCGTTGTTCCGACACCCGGAGTACATGTTTCCGTTCAAGCCGTTGGCCAACGTGCCCGATGCTGCGCCGACTGTGATTTCCACGTCCAGATCCCACGAGGGAGTCGCCCCCGACCCCTCGGCGAAGGACGCCGAGGTCCTGGCCGAGAAGCTCAGGGAACCGGTCACGCTGGTCACCCCGTTGACCGTCTCCCGCTGCGTCACGGTCCATCCGTCATCGGAGCACGAGGTGAACCTGTTCGGATTGTAATAGCCGTCGGCGCAAGCCGGGTCGAGCGAACTGCCGCCTACGGCAGCGCGACCTTGTTTCGCGGCTTTCGGCGCGCCGGGTTCCTTCAGCGACTGTCGCCTGCCGAGTTCCGATTGCGCAGGCAGCCCGCGCTTCCCGCCGGAGGAGTCACGTTCAACCACTGTGCACGTGTAGCGCGCCCGGCCGCCCGCACGCCGAGCGCAGTCCTGCTTCTGGGCCTCGACTGAACCCGGCGGCGAAACCGTGCCCTGCGACGTCCGCGACGGAGCTGCATTCACTGGCGAAGCCGTCGCAAGGCCCACAAGCAACGCTGCGCACAAAATAGACGAGAATGCCACGTGACATCTTCGCATGAAAAAAACGCCTCCACTCTGACTGGTGAAACCATTGAGACTTGCGCGAATAGCGCAAGAATACGCTCTCGGATTCGGACGGAAAATAAGTACGGCTCGTGCATGAATCAGCAGCGCCCAAGGCATCAAAAATCTGCGGCCCGAAAGGCATCGGATTCACTAACTTCGCCGAGTTGGCCAACTCCGCCCAGTTCAACCGAGCCGCGCGCCCCGTCTGTCGTGCACCGAAACCCTTTCCTGCTCAACCCTCCTGCGGGAGAAGCGGGGCGTGCCCGAACGATCACCGCGATCATCCCCTGTCCCGAGCCCGCTCGGCATCCCCCTCGCCGCAATCACCCCCAACCGGACGCACCCGAAAAGGGGAGGCTTCAAGGATGAACCGGGACTGCGTCGTTTCGGCGACTCCCACACCTCGCCCGGGTTGTCGACGCACACCCCGCGAGGGATGCCCCATTGTCCAGTTGGGCGAGATCACCCACTGCTGGACCAGGGGACGAGCGGGGGCCGGAAACGCACGCCGTTCTTGACCAGCGCGGCTGGTAGGCAGTCCGGCACGACACGGGTGTGAGCCGCGGATCGCAGCGTGCGGTCGGTGGTGCTCGATCGTCCAGCCCGTGAACTGGTACTCCGCGAACCCCGCCGGGCCGACCTTCACCTGCCCGGCCACCGGACCAGCAGCTAGTCCCTACTTTGCGGCTCGGATCAGCTCCAGGAGTCTCCGTTCCCCGGTGAGTTCAGCGCGAGTGAACGCGCTTCGTCGGGAACTGACGGCCTCGCCGCCGCCGAAGCGGGGAATCCCGGTGGGTTCGTGGCTGTGAGCGTAGCGGTTACTGCTGTTCGGTGCCGCGCTCGAGCTGGTTGTCAAGCAGATGCTCGGCGAGCACGGTGTATCGGCTGGCGGTGGCGTGGGACAAGTTGAAAACTAGCGCCAGGTGCAGCGGATCCGCACCGGAGGCCAGTGCTTCGTGAAGGATCCGGTCGCTGCGGATGCGGTCGATGGTGAACCCGTGTTGGCTCAGACGGTTGGTGAGATGGACGTGGCTGACGGGCTCGGTGCCGAGTGCGGTCCGACCGGCGATCAGCACGTGCCGGTTCGGGGTGCGCGGCCAGGTGGTGCGGCGATGATCGAGCCATGCCTGCAGCGCTTTGTGGGTCAGCTCGTCGAGCCGGCGTCGGTGTCCGCCGATGGTGATCCGTCGGTTCGGGATGTCGAGGTCGTCGAGTGTGAGTCGCCTGATCGCGCCGGTTCGGGCGGCGTGGATGGCGGCCAGGGCGATGATCAGCCGTTGCGCTGGATCGTCGGCGAGCTTCTCGACGGCGCGGATCTCGGTGTCGGTCATCGACTGCAGGCTCAAGTCGACGCGGCTGGCCTTAAGCCGGGTCGTGGGATTGGTGAAGACGAGGCCGCGCTTCTTGGCGTAGAGAAACAGAGACCGTAGCGCAGGGACCGCGGTGCGCCGCTGGTGGCCGCGCAGCGGGTCCAGTACCTCGTTGACGTCGGCGACGGTCACTTCGCGGAGGTGGTCGTACTTCGTTGCCCAGCGGTTGAGGGTCGGCCGGAGGGCGCCGAAGTACCGGTAGACGGTCGGCTGTGATCGGCTCCGGGTCCGGGCGTCTCCCTCCAACAGGACCAGCAGCCAGGCCCGGACCGGGGCAGCGAAGCCGGCCGGCAGCTCGCCGACACAGCGCTCGATCCATCGCCGGATCGCGGGTGTGGTGTCGTCCTGGAGGAGATCGAGCTTGGCGAGGGCCTCGGCGATCCGGCGGGAGTTGCGCAGCCGACGTTCGCGGATCTCGGTCACGAGGACTCTGTCGTCGACGGGCCGGCCGTCGAGCAGCACGACTAGGCCGTCCAGAACCTGCCGTGTTGTCGAGCGGTCCCAGCCGTGGGCGGCACCGAGTTGCTCGGCCTGGACCGCAGCGGCCCGCACCACCGAATCGCTCGATCTCAGTGCCGGATGCTGCCACCGCGACGGCGTCGGGACGCCGTCCTTGCGGCGGTAGTACGACGCCAACCCTCGGCATCTGTTGTCGCAGTAAGCACGATCCCGGCGACTCCCAGCAGGAAGCGGCGTTCCACAGTGGACACATTTCACCGCGGCGGAAGGGATCTCCCAGCGCGGCGACGCGGCGTGACGGCACGAGCCTCGCCCACCACGGCGGTGGTCTCGTCCGTGGTGGCATCTGGCTGCGACACCTTGCCCGGCTCGGGCAGCAGCAGTTCCTCCACCCCGCAGCCAAGCACCGCGCACATGACGTCCAGCTCGTCGAGCTTGACGACGTTCGGCGTGCCCGACCACAGCCCGGACATCTTGCCTGCGCTGATCACCAGGCCTCGGTCGGCGAGCATCCGCTGGAACTCGCTGGCCTTCCAGATGCCCGCGATTAGCTGCGGCCAGGCGCAGATTCCACTTCATCGTGCAAGTCCCTTCCATCGGTCGGCGGCGCGTTGCTGCCCGGTGATCCATGCGTCTTCGACGTGACTGCCGTGAACGTGGATGTACCGGGCCGTGGTGCCGGTCCAGGCGTGACCGAGCAGCTCCTGGATGGCGAACAGGCTCATGCCCCCGAGATAGAGCTGGCTGGCGCAAAAGTGCCTCAGGACATGGGGCGTGAGCTTCCCCGCCCAGGTCGGCAGGTGTGCGGCGGTGGCCGCGGTCAGCGCTCGCCGGAACACATCGGCGGTCGCTCGTGAGCAGGAGCCGTCCTGGTTCTTGCGTTCGGAGGGGAACAACGGGGCGCCCTGACGCGTGTGATCGTCGCCGAACTGGCCCCAGATGTCCTCGATGAACCAGTGCAGATTGCGGTCCGCACCGTTGATCAACGGCACGAGGCGTGGTTTCGGGCCTTTGCGGCGCGAGCCTTTGCCGTGCCGGACGTTGAGCTTGCCGTACCGGCCCAGCTCCCACCGGACGTCGTCCAGGTCGAGCATCCGGGCCTCGTTGATCCGCACGCCCACATCGGCCGCGAGGCGAGCGACCGCGTAGTTGCGGGCCATCGGCGAGAACTTGCGGCAGGTGACCAATTCCTGGCGCCATCCGGAGAACAGCTGCTCGATCTCGGCCTCGGTGGGCGGGATCCGCAACTGCGGCTCGACCGACTGGCGAGGCCGGTTCATCTCGTCGAGCGGACACTCGACAACCCGGCCGGTGAGGTTGTGCAGTTCGACCTTGTGGCGCAATTCGAGGTACTCGAAGTACACCGCCAGCGCCCCGGCGCGGCCGGTCCGCGTCGACGGCCTCGCGTCGCGCAGTTCTTTGCCGAAGTAGACATCGGCGTCCGGAGGCTGCATTTCCCACAGCGGACGGCCGAACCAGTCCCTGATCAGCTCCAGGTGGTTGGTGTCGTTGCGGATCGTGCTGTCCACCAACCCGGCTGACGCACGTGCCAGCACGAACCCGGCCAGCACGTCCGTCTCGAAGTCGGCGAGGTCCTCCGGAGTTTCCGGCGCACGCAGATCACGTAGGTCACGCACCACAGCCAGTGCCAACCCCACACCCCTCGCCTTCATCCTCAGTGAAGATCACTCATTGAAGAGGCGATCATGTCACTCTGGATGACACAGATTCAATTGGGGTCGAGAACAGCCGACCATGCCCACAAGCCCTGGTCCAGGCACGATCAATGCAGCCGACAGCGCTGACCGAACTCACGAACCCATCGACTGTTGCGCTGCCGTAGAGGCCTGTCGCCCGCAGGGGCCACTGACCAGCGGGCTCGTTCAAGATGGCGGCTTATGACACCGTCCTTAACGGCAGGGCAATCCCGAACGGAACCGCTACCTGATCTGGCATGCCCTTCGGTTGGGAATCCCGGTGGTCGACGCCCTGCCGGATGCCGTGGCCGCGGCGCTGGCGATCGTTGCAGCCCGGCGGGTTCGTTCCGGCGAAGCGAGCGGGATAACAGCGGTGGCGCATTCCTCCTTGCCCGGTGTCTCGTTGCGGCCCCGGTCATCGGGGGATGTGGTTCACCCATGCGGAGGACGGGGTGCTGGCCGGAGTCGGCCGAGGGAGTCTCCGGCTTCGACGGCCGCGCGCAGGCTTCGGATTTCGTTGTGCTGCGCGGCAAGGCGGCTGATTGCGAGGTCTCGGAACTGCCGCAGCTCGTCCAGGTCGCTAGCTTGGTCGGCAAGGCGGTCGCGGAGGTGTCTGTTCTCCGTGGTGAGCCGGGAGATCTGGGCGTCGCGAGGGTCGGCGCGGTGTTGGTTTGGCGAGCTGTTGGTCGCGTCGGCGGATGAATTCCTCGGAGAGATCCTGGTAGGTCCCGCGCCGGTTTCCTTTGGGATAGAAGCCGGTGCGCGGGACACCGGCTTCCCGCGCGAGCGTGTTGAGGTCGCAGCGGCCGCCGGCGGGCAGGGTTCCGCTCAGCAGGCGTTCCATCGCGGCGCGGATCGCCGCCTCGTTGCGGGCGCGTTGCTGCTCGGTCAGTCGTCCCATGCCGCGATGCCTTCCGGGTTCGCCTCGTCGATGCGGGAGAGGACTTCCTTGACGCGCAGCAGTTCCTGCTCCAGGCGGCGGCGTTCGACGGTGCGGCTGCGGGGCAGGTCGGAGAGGAAGCGCTCGTGCTGTTCGGCGGCGTCCTGCCAGATGGCCCGGTGGACGGGGTGGAAGGTCGATTGCGGGCAGCGGGTCGCTTCGCAGAGCCCGAGCACCGGCTGTTCGGCCTGCGGGGTGCCGGCGGTCTTGAGGCACAGGGCCTGCGCGGGGTCGCTGAACCAGCAGTAGTTCGCGGCTCCGAGGTGCAGCGTCTTCGCGCGCCGGGCCAGCATCGCGCGGACGCGCTGGTCGTTGTCGATGACGTTCGCCGGCGTTCCCGAGGGCGGCTTCGGGCGGTGTCCAGCGCGGCGAAGAAATTAGCGAGTCCTCGTGCTCCCGGTCCTGCGGGGCGGGCGCCTGCTCGGTATCGCTCGTGTTCGCGGGTGAGCAGTTCCAGGGTCCGCTGTTCCTCTTCACGGGCCACGTCGGCCAGGAAACGGGCCTGCGCCCCGCCGGGGCTGCCCGCGTATCCCTCGGTGGTGGCGACCGAGACGTGCTTGAGCTGGATCTTGGCCGCGAGGACGCCGTGCGGCCGGTAGGCCAGCGCCACCGCCAGCGTCCGGCGCAGCATGCGCAGGTTCACCGGGCCGTCGGGAATCGGGGCGAGCCCGAGGCGCTGGCCGCGGGGCCCGTTGCCCCAGGTTCGGAAGGCGGCGTACTTCTTGTCGAAGACCATGTTCGGGAACAGCGGGCCGTCCTCGCCCAGTTGTTCGACAGCTGCGATCGCGGTGTGGACGTGCTCGGTGACGACCCACTGCTCCCGCGTCCCGCCCACGGGCTGGCCTTTGATCAAGGTCCCGGCCACCCGGTAGCGCCGCAGGCCGGGGAAGGGTTCCTCGACCGGCATCCGGCAGCCCGGGAGCAGTTCGACGAGTTCGCTGCGTCGCATCCCGGACACCGCGGCCGTCACGACGAGGCAGGCGAAGCGCAGCAGTTCGGGGATTCCTGCGGCCTGGTAGAAGAACAGCGGCTCGGTCCAGGGCAGGCTGCCGGTGCCGTCCGCGCGCTCGACGACCTCGGCGTTGCGCGCCAGCGGCGGCACGAGGCCGACCGCGTTCACCGCGGCTTCCAGCTCCGGGCGGAGCCGGTCGAGCCAGGTCAGAGGCATCCAGTCGACGTCGACCTCGTGGGCCAGCTCGGCCAGGTTGACATGAATCAGCGGGTCGTCAGCGCGCCACGGCTGCTTGTCGAGCCGCTTGCGAACCTCGGAAGGATGCAGCAGCTCCAGCGGTTCGTTGCGCTCGGCGCGGCCGGCGATGACGGCGCGCAACCGCGCCGCGTCGACGGTCCGCCGCTGAGGCCGCCGCGGGCTCGGAACGCGCTCGCGGGCGAACTGCGCGATCGGCCCGGCCAGGGTGGTGCTGACGTACAAAGCGGCGGTCAGCAACGGCTGAAGAACCTCTTCCTGCACCACCGGAGTTCTGTTCGTGTAGTCGGTGCGCTTGCCCGAGACCTGCGCCGCGGTGGCACCGCCGAAGGGGCGCAGCGCTGAGGGATAGCGGTGGTCGGGGGCGAACAGCTCCCGGTAGAGGGCCAGCCCGGAGACGGCGCTGACCGCGTTGTGGAGGGCTCCGGTCGACACGGCCACGACCGCGCCGTGTTCGTCGCGGATCTCGCCGCGCTCCGCGGCGAAACGCTCGCACATCTCGGCGGTGACGTGCTGAAGGCTGGCGACTTGCTGCTCGGTCAGCCAGTTGAGCCAGTGCACCAGCTCGACGTGCCGTCCGACGCAGGTCTGGATTCCTCGCGGCGTCCGGTAGGCCCCGGGCAGTTCGCGGACCTGGTCCAGGTGCGGCGCGAGCAGCGCGACCGCGTACTCCTTGGCCACGATCCGCCAGGCCGGATTGCGGATGGCGGTGAAATCCAGCCGCCGCGCGACAGGCCGGAGGTACGCGGGCAGGCCGACCACGGGGCTGAAGTCCCACACGTCCTCGTCGAAGACCGGACCGCGCGCGCCGTCGTCGACGGCGAGGCCGAGCGTGGCGCACAGGTCCAGTCCCTCGAACGGCGACCGGTCGACGGCGGGCCGGGGCGCGCCGCCGACCGGGGATGTGATGCTCACGAGGTGCGTTCCTCCGGCCGCAAGGGCAGTTCGGCGTCCTGATCGGTCACGGTCCTGGCGGCTGCGGCCAACTCCGCCGGCGCCAGCTGCCGCAGCTGCTCGATGACGTCGTCGACGCGGCGGGCGTAAGGGCCGAACACCGGCGCGAACTCCGCGCCGGGCATCTCCTGCCACTGGCGGGCGAAATAGGCGCGCAGCCTCAGCAGGTTCGCGGCGTGCCGGGGAGCGAAGATCGCCAGCGGGCACAGCAGGCACACCCACGGCCGAGCCGGGCACGGCTCTCCGGCCGGGCCGTGCGCACCGGCCAGCGGGTCGATGCAGGCTGCGGCGAAAGCGTCCGTGGTTCCGTCCACCAGCCCGGCGGGCAGCGGTCGCCCGCCGTCAGCCTGGGCGACGGCATCGGGGAGGCCCGCGGCCGCGGCGGCGAGCTGGTCGGCGTCCAGCACCCGCGGCGCTTCGGCCCGGCGCAACAGATCGCCCTGTGCCTCCGCGATCACGCCGTCGAGCAGCGCGCGCTGCTGCTCGGTCGAGACGGACAGGTAGCGGTCGCCCTCCACCTGCGGGGTGTGGTTGGGGTCGACCATGGCGCGGGGGCTGCCGATCCACGCCCGCCGGTTGCGCAGCACCTCGAAGGTCGTGCGCAAGCGTTGCCGGTTCAGCCGGAGCGGGTCGCCGTCGTCGGTCACCAGTTCGCGCCGCAGAGCCCAGTGCGCGAACGACTCCGTCCCCAGCCGCCCGTTGAACCACTTTCGCCGGCCGCCGTGAGCGTTGTGCCGCAGCCACATTCCGTCGCGCCGATCCTCGGGCGCGAAACGGCGGCTGAGCGCGGAATGCCGCAGCCACTGCCGCAGCAGGGTCGAAGCCCGGCGGGTCAGCGTGATGCTTTCCGTGCTGGCGCGGCCCTTGTGGTAAGTCACGACGCTGACCTCGCCGCCCGCCCAGTCCACATCGGACACACGCAGGCCGGTGATGCCGTCGGGCACGATTCCTGTTTCCGTGGTGAACAACAGCACGTAGGCGATGACCGTGTCGGTGGCCGGGAACAGCGCCCGGTTGACCCGTTCCAGGTCCGCTCCGCTGCACTTGGGCGGGTGGCCGTCCTCGCTGTGCAGGTCCACCGCCGACCGCGGCCCCGACCCGGCCAAGCGGCGGCAGACGTCGGCGTAGCTCCATCCCGCCGCGGCCGGGGCGGCTGCGGCGTCGGCCGCGGCCAGCGCACGGCGATGCTCGGCGAAAGCCTCGCGCACGATCTCGCGGCAGGTCCGCCGCAGCATCGCCCATTCGTTTTCCGTGTAGGGCGGCAAGGGGTTGGTGCTCGGCGCGGGGTTGAACACTCTGCCCTGGACCAGTGCTCGCACCTGCCCGCTCAACAGCCCGGTCGAGTCGTCCAGCGCCGCGAGCACCCGTCGGCTGTTCGCCTCGACGCGGTGCCCGCACGACCACCAGAATTCCGCCAGCCGACCGCGGGTGAGGCGCTCGGCCCCGCCGCGGTGCCCGGCGGCCGTCACCTCCCGCACCAGCGACTGGCACGCGTGGACGTAGTGCCTCACGGTCGAGACGGTGTCGAGCGGTCCGTGCGGGTGGACCAGATCGGCCAGCCCGCGCAGCAGCTGCGCCGCGAGGACGTCGTTGACCCCGGACTCCGCCGCGACCGCCGCGGCAGCACCGCGGCTGAACACGCACGAGATGGTCGGCGGGTTCTCGGTCACCTCAGCGGGCATGAACGCCTGCCTCCTCGACGTCGGCGAACTCTTCGTCGACCTCCAGCTCGGCGGCCGCGTCCTGGCCGGCGTCCAGGGTGTGCTCGGTCAGCTCGCGGAAGATCCGCTCGGTGTCCAGCCGCCGTAAGTACTTCTCGGTGGTGACCGTGGAGGAATGGCCGAGCAAATCCCGCAGCACCATCAGCGGGTCGGCCTGGGCCAGGTAGAGCAGCAGAGCCGGGTCGACGCCCGCCCCGGCCATGATCTGTGCGGCCCGGACGTAGTGGCCTGCGATAAGGCGCTCCATCGTCGCGATCGCGAAGGTGTGGCGCAGGCGGTGAGGATGCACGTGAGGAAAACGGGGGTCGAACCTGTCGGCGATCCGCCGTGAGGCGCGGGCGAGCACCGTCGGCCAGGCGGTGAACGGGCCGCCGTCGCCGCGCACGGCCCACAGCATGCTGCCGCCGGCGGGCGCGACCAAGCGGCAGCGCTCGGCCGGGCGCAGCGCGGCCCAGCGCACCCGGCGCCCGTTGACGCGGCCGCCGAGCGGATCCATTTCCTCGACCACCAGGCCGCTCGCGCGGCCCTTCGGCGTCCAGCGCGCGCCGTCGGCGCAGGCCGCCCGTTCCAGCCTGGCGTACTGGTGGACCTCGGCCAGGGCCTCGTAGGAAATCCAGGTGGTTCGGGGCTTGTTGCCCTTGGTCACTCCGGCCGGCACCGGGAACGGGATCGGCACGCTGCTGCGCCGAGCGGGCAACGGCGGGATCTCCGGCAAGAGCAGATAGGTGAACTCCTGCGCCCGCAACCCGGTGGCCAGGGCGAGGTGCCCGCCCGCTCGGTCCCGTCCGAGATGGCGGCCGCGGCAGCCGGGATCAGGCGACCCGTCCGGCCGGCGGCCCGCGAGCGCGGACAGCAGAAGCCGCGCGAAGTCCTCCTCGAGATACTTGATCGTCACGTGCGGTTTGGGCATCCGGCGGACCGCCAGATTCACCCGCATGTCCCGGGAGACGCCCCCGAACGAGGCTCGGGCCGTGCGGTAGCTGAACGGCTCCGCCAGCGCGAGTTCCTGCACGACCGCCCACCGATAGAACCCAGCGAGGATGCTGACGTGCTGGCCCCAGGTCGTGGCGTCGAAGCGACGCTCCACCGGCCCCGCCGCCCGGAACGCCGCGTACAACCCCAGTGCGGCCTTCAACTGCTCACGCGATCCGAACAGTGGAACCTGGTGCTCAGCAAGGAAAACAGCCCAGTCCCGCAATGCTCGCCCGTACTTCGCCCAGGTCGCCGGGACCCGCGCACCGGTCGTAGGCAACTCGCACAGCCAGCGGTTCATCGCCACGGTCGGCCGGTCGACGAACTCGTCGGCGAACAGAAGGTCGTCGTCGACGAGCACCGGCATTCCCTCGGGGATCAGCGGCCGGGCCTCGACATCCCAGTCTCGCCACCCCTCCCGGGTGAAGAAGATCAAGCGCACGGGTCCGGAACATAGAGACCCGGACGGCGCTGAACAAATCCGATCCCCGCAGTTCAGAGCCAACGTGCCAGGTCAATCCGACACGGCATCAGTGCACGAAGAAAGTACTGCTGGGAGAACGCGTCGAGAGCGGCGGCCGCGGTGGTCTTGTTCTGGATCCCACGCGACATGACGTACATGCCCGGGATGACGACGAACGTCGAGTTCGGATACGACGTGGCAGCCGGGCGGACCGTGGTGCTCGGCTGTCCCCCGGACTGCCCCGATCCCCGAAGGAACAAGTACCTCATGCACCTGGCCCACGCGCACGGAGTGCCAGTGCGCACCACGCTCCGGGAAACGGCGGAAACGGCGGCAGGGCTGGTCATCGACCCGACATGGTGAGCCTGGTCAGTGCCCTGTCGCGCGGCCGGAACGGGCGCATGTCAGCGGTTCCCATCGGCGAGGGCCCGCCGGATCAGGGTGATCAGCGAGTCCTTTCGTGTCGTGCCGGGTTTCCGGTGCTGGACACCGGCTCTGCCACGCGCGGGCGCCACCGGTCCGTCCGGTGTGGCAGGCGGTGCGGGGCGGGAGCCGGAACGGGCCAGGGTACTGGACGCCGCAGCGGTCGCAGTGCGCGTAGTACAGCCGCGCCAGCGGGCCGGGGGTGTCGGAGGCCAGCACGGTTTCGCTGGTCCCGTCGTCACGGGTGACGGCCAGCTCGGGCCAGGCCGTGGCGCAGGCACATCCCGCGGCGATCGCCGCGGCGGTGATCTCGTCCTCGCTCACGGCTACTCCCCGGTCTTGCCAGCACCGCCGCGCGGCTGCCGGCCCATGGCCTCGGCGACAGCGGCGATCCCGGGCAGCCTGGTCGCAGCGTCTTCCTTGTTGAACGTGGCCCAGAACTCCTCGTCCCGAGAGCGCGGCTGGCGACCGATGCGGCGAGCGACGGCGGCGATCTCCTCGACGGTGTAGGAGCTGCGGGTGCCGGAGATCGACATGCCGGTCGCGCCGGCGAGGTCCTTGAGCTGGTAGGGCTGGGGCTTGATGAACTCGCGGCCGTAGGCGACCAGCATCCGCATCCGCGCTTCGGCGGCGCGCATCTCCCGCCGCGCGGTGTTGATCTCCGCCAGCAGTGGGTCGAACTCCCAGTCGGCGTTCTCCTCGGTGAGCCGTAGGTTCTGCTCGAACTTCTCGCGTTCCCCCGCGACCTCGTCACGGGCAGCGTCAAGGATGTCCTCATCGCCGTCGGGCACGTCCTCGGCGCCCGGCCACGGGTAGAGGATGTCGACCAGATCGTCAATCATGTCACGCTTCGCCATGTGTTTCAGTATGCAACTCATGTTGCGAACTTCGCAATGGGATTCCCTCGAAGGAACTTGATGCGACAGAGCTGCCCATCACGGTGTTTCATAGGCGACCACCCATGAAACACCCCGACCAGTGGGGCCAGTTCAGGGCGGACTTTGTTTCATGGAACGTTTCATACGACTGGACTTGTGAAACGCCCCTATGAAACGATCTGGGGGTGAGCGACGACGATTTCCTCCGGGTCGAGGCCTTCGACTGCCCGATGTCGACCTGCGCCGCCCCTGCGGGGTCGCCGTGCCGGACGGGCAGGGGCAAGGTGGCGATCCAGTACCACACCGCCCGGTTTCGGCTGGTGCCGTCGCTGGCCAAAGCGCTCGCCGTGGCGACGCCGGCACTGCGCAAGCCGGGTTCGGCTTGGGTCGAGCTGCCGCGGCGCGCGACTGCCAGTGCCGAGCCGGCCGGGCACGTGCGGATCGGCTACGCCCGCGCCTCCACTGTGCGCCAGTCGCTGGACACCCAGCTCGACTCCCTCGCCGAGGCCGGCGTCACGCGCGTGTTCTCGGAGAAGATCTCCACCCGCGTCCTGCGCCGCCCGGAGCTGGAGAAGGCGATCGCCCTCGCCCGCGAGATCCGCGCCTCCGGCGTCGCGGTCACCCTCGTCGTGCACGAACACAAACGGCTCGGCCGCGGCATCGAACTGGCCGCCCTCGCCGAAAACCTCCGCGCCGCCGACATCGGCCTGGAATTCCTCACCGGCGACCTGCACGGCTCCCACGACCCGACCGGGATCGTGTTCACCGTTCTGGCCGCGATGTCCGGCATGGACCGCGAATACATCCGCGACCGCACCCTCGAAGGACACGAATCCGCCCGCGCCCGCGGCAAGACCATCGGCGGCGCCGCCGTCACCGACGAAGCCATGCTCTCCCACGCCCTGCACCTGCGCGACCAGCAAGGCATGAGCCTGCGCGACATCGCCGCACGCCTGGTCATCACCACCGGCAAAAAGAAAGGCCAGCACCCCTCCCCGGCCACCGTCCTGCGCATGCTGCGCGACCACGACCAGGCCGCTGGAGCCGCCGAGACCTCGAACGCGTGAAACGGTACGAGCCTTCCCGCCTGCGTTCGACGAGTGGACGCCGGGAGGCTTGGTGTCAGCAGCCCGGCATTCGGTGAGGGTCGCCCGGTGCGCGGCGCGGGGGCTCGATTGTTCCGAAGACCTCGCCGCGGTAGCGGCGGTACAGGTTGTCGACGCCGAGATGATCGATCACGTCGTTGGTGTCCAGCACCGAGCAGTGTGTGCCGTCGCGCTTGAAGGTGATGCGGCTGAAGACGTCGAAGGCGAGCGTCAGCCGACGCTCGCAGTGAATGTAGTCGATTCTCTCGCCGGGATGATCGGCCTGGAGCTGGGCGAACACCAGATCGTGCCCCTCGATGAGGTCGGTGCCGTAAATGTTCTCGTCGTCGATGCCTTGCACCTCGATGACGACGGCGACCAGGACACCGCCTGGCGCCCGCCACACCCGCAGGTGCTGCGCCCCGAACCCGGGGAACCCGGTGAACGTCCACTGGGGCTCGTCACGGATGAGATCCATGCAGGGAGACGATAAGCGCCCCGGCAGCGTCCACGAACAGGCGATCGCGTGCAGACGAGTCCGGACATCCGTGCAGTCCACTTCGGACATCGACACTCCCGAGACCGCTCGCCCGGAAAATCCGCGTCCAATGGAAGCGATCCATTCTTGTCGTCAAACGATCGGTTGACGACAGAAACGGCTCGCGGCCGACCGCCCGCGCGTACTGCTCGCGGCAACAGGCGAACCACTCTCCGCAGTCTGGACAAATCCGTGACAATGCTCGTCCAAAAAACAAATCACACGGAGCGTGTGACATGATTCGGCTGTCAGGTTTTCCCGCCCGGAAAGAAGGACGTCATGGCAAAACCGCAGCAGCAGCAGAAGTGCCTCAACAACCACCCCGCGACGAGCGAGGGCTACTGCACCCAGTCCGGCTGCACCTACTCGGCCAGCAATCGCCACCAGGCAGTCGGTGGAGTGAACCAGGGGCCGGCCTACGAGGTCCCGGAGTACCCGGAGGGCAACCCGTACACCCGCCTCGACTGAGCGGGCCCGGCGCGTCCGAGTCGGTACGGTTCGGGCATGACCGCTCTCGACGAGCCTCGTGAACCCGGACCACCGCCTCGGGCCGACGCCGACGACGGCGTGGAAGCGCGACGGGCCGAGCACGGCCTCATCGGAACTCGCGCACTCGCCGAGGAGTACGGCATCAGCACCGACAGCGTCCGGGCGCTGATGGCCAAGTACGGCGTGCGCGAGGTCCGCGGCTACCCGCGCGACGCGGCGCTCGCCGTCCAGGCGCAACGCCCCGGCCGACGGCCAGGGCCCGGCCGGGGACACCGGCGGCCCGCACCCGACATCGACGAGCACCAGCCCTGACCGCAGGTTCCCGGCCGGCGCCCCAGAACGCACCCCGGGAACCTGCAGACGAAGGGCCAACACCGCCATGACGATCGACATCGACGCCGAGCTGGTGCCGGACGACACCCGCTGGGGACAGGGATACGGCCGCCCCTACAGCCCGGCCGAGCTCGACGACATCGCCCGCAACATCGCCACGCCGCAGCCCGGCTACCGCTTCCGGCTGCGCGCCAACTCCCCCGGGTGGAGCCCCGCCGTCTCGGGCCGGGCGCACGTCCCGCCCGGCTACGACGCGCTGCGCCATCCCAACCGCGACGGCGTCGACCCGGACGCGCTCGATCCGGAGTTCGCGACGCAGGACGACCCGGTCCCGGCCGTGGCGGTCGAGCCCGGGCTGCAGCAGTACTGCCGCGACCGCGGCTGGGTGCTGGACCAGCACGGCCGCCCGCTGCACCCGCTGCACCTGCAGCTGCTGGCCGACTCCCGGATCGGGCTGCCCGCCGGCCTGGGCTACGCCCACTGGTACGGCGAGGCGGTCGTCGCCGACGCGGTGGTCACCACCGCCGACGGCGACGTCCTGCTGACCGGCCGCGAGACCGCCAGCGGCCGGATTCCCTGTCTGCCAGGCGGCTATGCGATTCCCGCCGACGCCGGCCGTACCGCCGCCGACTGGCGGCACGGGCTGCGCCCGGTGACCCGCGACTCGGTGATCGCGGCCGCGGCCCGCAAAACCCGCGACGAGACCGGGGTTGCCGTCGGCAAGGACACGCCGGCGACGATCGTCCGCGCCATCCGGCCGATCAGCTCGCCGCACACCCTGCACGCCTGGACCTGCATCTACACCGTCCGGTTCGACCTGGCGGACACGATCGGGCCCCCGCCGGACCCGGCGACCGGGGCGCGCTGGGCGTCGGTCGACGACCTCCACGAGCGGCTGCTCGGACGGATGTGGCCCGACCACCGGCGCGCGATCCTCGCGGCGGTCGAATGACCCGGTGACGAACAAGTCCCCGCCCCATCGGGGCGGGGACTTCACCGCGTTGTCAGTACAGAACATCGGGAACCACCCCGAGCCCGCGCGGCACAGGCAAGCATAGCCACCACCAGGAGGGCCGCCGGCCGCGCCGCGGGGAGGTCCGCCGCCGGGCCGCCCCGGTCGCGACGCCGGCGCGCCGCTCGCCATGTCTGACCATGTACGCTAATCTGACCATGTCCACGAAAGGCGGCCCCGGCGGGGCGCGCGAAAGGAGAGCGCCGTGAGCGAGGACCAGGACGTCGGGCGCGCGGCCGCGCCGAGACGGCGGGCCCCGCGCAAGCCGCAGGTGCCGGCGCCAGGGCACACGCGCATCGCGTGGTACTGGCGATTGCCCGACTTCGACGACGCGCGCGCGGCCTACCTCGCCGACTGGCAGTGCGACGAGCGCGAGCGGATCCGCGGACCGGAGAAGTTCGCGGCCTGGATCGGGCGAGCCCTCTCCCGCTTCGCCGAGCTCACCCCGCAGGAGCGTGCCGCGCGGGTCGAGCGCCCGCCCGCCGAGGGCATCACCGGCGGAAGCCGCAGCTTCGAGGTGCCCGACGGGGACCTGGCGGCGATGCGCAAAGCGATGCGCGAGGACCGCGAGGCCGGTCTGTGGACGTCGGACAGCGGATGGGTCGCCGGCGCGATCGCCACCGCCGTCGAGGCCGCGCGCACCCGCGCAGGCGGCACGCTGCCCACCCCGCCGACCAGGCTCGCCAGCAGCTACCGGCACCGGTTCGACGAGTCGTAGTTCGCACTGACAGCGGGGAGCGCGACCGGAGTGGTGTCCGGACCGCGCTCCCCGCACGCATTTCCGGTCGGCGCACTCGACACGCTTGCGCACTACTGAACATGTACGCTAACCTGAACATGTCAGTACGGAACAGGGGCTCACCACCCCGACGCGAGGAGACGAACGATGAACATCAGCGACATCCCGACCAGGCCCGCAGCGATCGTGACGGTCGACTCGGACTGCGAGCAGTACCCGGACATCATCGCGGGCACCTGGACGCCCGGCGACATCATCGCCTGCCCCGAGTGCCAGACCTCCCACGCCGTCACGGGCGTGACCGTCGTCGCGATCATCGACGCCGCCGAGGTTCCCGCACCGGAGGAGGTCGAGTGATGGCCGACTACCGCGTGATCGTCGCCGAGACAGTGCTGCATTCCGTTCCCGTGCACATCGACGGACCCGACAGCCGGGCAGCGCGGGCGGCGGCCAAGGCCGACGCCGTCGAGGCGCTCGCCGAGGCGGGAGGCAAGCACTTCCTGTCCGTCCAGGACCCCACCGTGCTCCGCGTCGCCCCGGTCGAGCGAGCGGCCGGACAAGACCCGGAGGCCGCCCGGGTGCGCTAGCCGCGCGTCGCGGGCTCCCGCGTCCCTGGCGGCGCGGGAGCCCGGGCGTCGACGCGCATCCCCGGGCGCGGGAACAGGCGCCCGCGCAGGCCGACGACGCGGCCGCGGAAACCCAGAAAAAAGACGGCGGGGAGGAAGAGGAGATCAAGGCCGCCCACCGGCGGCCGCGACGTGCGTGTCGCGATCTTCCCGACCTTTTTCGCGGGCACGGTTGCGCCTGCCTGAACATGTACGCTAGACTGAACATGTCAGTACAGAACAGGGGCTCACCACCCCGAACCCGAAAGGGAAACGACATGTCGGACGTCATCACCACCACCTCGAACAGCGACCTCGCCGCGATCGCCGACCTGCTGCAGCGCCAGCGCGCGCAGCGCCTGGACGTCGTCGCCCCGGCCGCCGCGATCCGCGCCGAGGGCGGCCGCCTGGTCGTGCGCGACGCGGGCGAGCCGGTGCTCACCGCAGACGGGGTCACCGCCCGGGACGCGTCGCTCGCCCCGAACGTCGTCGCCGACGCCGGAATCGCCGACAAGCTCGGCATCCCCGCCCCGTACGTGCGCCACCTGCGCGAGAACAACGTCGAGCTGTGGGACGCCAACGTCAACGGCTGGCTGGAGCGCGACGCGCGGTCGTTCCTCGTGCGCGGCCTCGCCGACGAGGACGGCGGCGAGGGCATCGCGCGGGCGTTCCTGTCCGAGAAGTACCGCATCGTCGACAACCTCGACGTGCTGCTCGCGACGCTCGAAGGCCTGCGCTCCACCGGCATCGAGGCGAACGTCACCGGCGCGGACCTGTCGGAAAAGCGGATGTACGTGCGCATCAGTTCCCGGCTGTCGCGGCCGCCGCGCCGCAGCTGCTGGCCGACTACCGCTCGCCGTTCACCGGCGACCGCGGAGCGGACAACCCGATGGTGTTCGCCGGTTTCGTCGTCGCCAACAGTGAGGTAGGGCACGGGGCGTTCACCATCACCCCGCGCGTCGAGGTCCAGGTCTGCAAGAACGGCATGACGCTGCAGCGCGACGCACTGCGGTCCCCGCACCTGGGCGGCCGCCTGGACCACGGCCAGATCCGGTTCAGCGACGCCACCCAGCGCAAGAACGTCGAGCTGGTGAAGTCCCAGACCGCCGACGCCGTGCGGACCATCCTGGACACCGACTACCTGACCAAGGTCATCACCGAGATGACCGAGAAGGCCGCCGCCAAGGTCAGCGAGCCCTCGCACACCATCGAGCGCGTCAAGACCGAGCTGCGCTACACCGACGCCCAGCGCGACGCGATCTTGTCGCACTTCCTCAAGGGCGGCGACCCCACCGCCGGAGGCGTCATGCACGCGGTGACCAGCGCGGCCCAGGTCATCCGGGACACCGACGCCGACCGGGCGCACGAGATGGAAACCCACGCCGTGCGAGCGCTCGACATCGCCGCCGCCGCACGCTGACCGCCAACCGAAGCCGGGGCGGGCAGTGCCGCTCGCCCCGGCCGGTTCCTCGTCGCTCCGAAAGGACAACTGTTCACCATGACCACGACGGAAACCCGCTACGTAATCGGCGAGTTCGTACGCATCACCTCCGGCGAATTTGCCGGCCAAACCGGGACGGTCGTCGCCACCGAGACCGATGCGCAAGGAAAGACCCTGTACGCCCTCGCCCCCAGGCGAGTGGCCGTTGACCGCCGGCGACTGGTGGCCGGCGATCTTCTGGAGCACGCGGCCAGCGTCTCGCTGGCCGAGGCGCAGCAAACCCTGCAGGCGCTGGGTGACGCCGTCACGCGCGACGACGTCCACGCCTACCGGGACGCACTCGCCCTCGCGTGGCGCCAGGGGCTCACCAACGAACAGATCACGGACGCCCACACGTGGCGCGACCGCAAGCGAGACCGGCCCGCATCGTTCGGGTCGGACGGCGGAATTCGCTAACTCAGCGACAACGAGAAAACGCGTAGGGCCCGCCCGAGGCAACTCGGGCGGGCCCTACGCGTCGTGTACGCGGCCCGTCGCACGGCGACGCAGCACTGAGCGGAGCGGGACTACCTACTGAGCGGAGGACTCCGCATCGTCGGCTACCGGGGCCGACGCGGCTTGCGCGGGTTCTCGCTCAGTCGACGCGTCGCGCTTTTTGGTGGACACGTCGCGCTTCTTTGTGGCCGATCCACGGCGCGACGCTGCCGTCCGGGGTCGCCCGCCACGTCGGGAGCCGGGCTGCTCGATCCCGAGCTTTCGCAGTTCGTCGACAGTCCATCCCGCTTTGGTCGCCGCCGTCCAGGCGTCCGCGAGCTTGCTCTCGGCAGCGCGCAGCGCGTCACGCGCTGACGACGCTTCCTGCGCGTATTTCTCCAGGTCTCGAATGCTTCCGAGCCGTTCCTGCAGCAGTGCCTGGGCGCGGTCCGTGATCGTGTCCATGCCCGCAGTGTAGGCGACTTCACGCGTCAAGTCCCGCACTGCCCTTCCCCTGTCTTTGCCGATGGGTTTCGGTGACACAGTGCGTTCCTGGCGGAAAAGGCACTCCACGCCTTCGGCGGGAGCAAGCTATAGGGTAGGGTGCCCCTAAGTGCGGGTCACACCCTGATTACGCACCCTCGCCCGTCCTAGGTGGCCGGCCGAGTAGACCCACTCGTGCACAGCACGAGGAGACCCATCAGGAGGTGTGCAGCAATGGGTGAACGGGGAGGCTCGTACCGTCGTCGGATGGTCGGTCAGCGGCGCGACAAGCGGACCGTCATCAAACACACCGACGAAGAGTGGGCCCGGGTCGCGGCCATGGCGGAAGTCCAGGGCGTCAGCGTCGCCAGGCTGTACGAGCGTGCGCTGTGGGCCGGAGACGCTGTCGCCGCGGCGAAGATGTCGCAGATCTACGCCGAGCTGGTGATGGCTCAGCGTCTGCTGATCGGCGTCGCGACGAACGTCAATCAGATGGCGACGGTCGCGAACTCGACCGGGGAGCTGCCCGCGGCCGCGCAATTGGAGGCTGCATTGGCACTCGCGCAGCGGCAGGTCGACCGTATCGACGAGCTGCTGCACGACCTGCCGGGCGGAGATCTGTTCCGGAGCGTGAAAGCGTGACCGGTGAACCGTCGACCATGGTCGCGCATGTCGCCGAGGGCGGTCGGGACATGCCCGGCTTGATGAAGTATCTCTACGGGCCCGGCAAGGCGAACGAACATCGCGACCAGCACATGGTGGCCGGCTCCCCCGGGCTCGCTCTCGCATGGCCGGGAGCCCTCGCCGCCGACGAGGCACGCGAGCTCGGGCATTTCGTCGAGTCGTCCTGGCGCGCTGCGTACATGGAACAGATGGCCGAGGCCGGGTTGCCGGTGCGCGGCATCTCGCGCACCGCACGCGGCAGCGAGCCGGGCGTCGTCGACGTCTTCGGCAACGACGTGTTCGGTCCCGAGCACGTCTACCACCTGATCGTTTCGCTCCCGCCGACAACGCCTGGACCGACGAGCAGTGGGCTGCCGTCGCTCAGGAATTCATGAGCGGAATGGGGTTCAGCGACGGGCCCGATGACGACCAGGGCTGCCGGTGGGTGGCGATGCGCCACGGCTTGTCGGTGAACGGGAACGAGCACATGCACATCGCGGTGAACCTCGTCCGCCAGGACGGGCGCTGGGCCGAGCTCCCCCACCGCACGGACCGCAACGGCAACCGCCACCGAAACGACTTCGCACTGGTTCAGCGTGTGCGCCGTGAGATCGAAGAGCGTCACGACTTCGTGATCCCGCTGCACGACCGCGGCCGTTCCGGCCGGTCGCTTCCCGCGTACACGATGGCCGAGCACCAGCAGTCTCGGCAACGGGCCGAGCTGACCGGAAAAGAGGTCCCCGACCGCGTCCTCGTTCGGCAGCTTGTGCGCGCCGCGGCCGCCATGTCGACGACCGAGGTCGAGTTCATCAACGCTGTCCTCGACGGCGCGGTCGGTGTCGAGCTCGACGTCGCTCGATGGGCTCCCGGCGGGCACGACACGGTGACCGGGGTACAAGGTCCGTATCGGCGACGGCCCGTGGCTCTCGCCCACTCATTTCGACCCGGAGATGACCCTGGGCAAACTGCGTGCCCAATGGGAGCCGAACGAGACCCCGCAGACGCGTGCGGAAGCACTGGCGCTGTGGCGAGGCGACGCCGCACCTGCGGAGGCGACGCCGGTCGCGGCGGGCGACGTCGGGAACAGGTGCGTGCTGCCGTCGCGGAGCTGGACGCCTGGAACGGCGACCTCGAACGGCTGTCCTCCGATGCCCCGCAGTGGCGTCGTCAGAGCGGGACGCAGCCGGTCTTCTGTCCGTCTTCTCTCGCATCGACGGCCCGACCGGCGAATCGTTCGCGGTCGCCGGCCGATGCGCTCATCCGGGACCCGTCGACGACGGCGCCGACGTCTACGACGATGCCGCAGCCTCGCGGGCAGGACGGGTGCACCCGCGCAACGATTCGGAACCCACCGTGCCGAGCTCGCGGCGCGTCACGCGCAACCGCGCTGCGCGCGAGCTCGCCGGACCACCACCGCGGCTGGCTCGCCGTCCTCGCCAAGTGCAGCGCACGTGACCGCCGTGCACGCCGCGAGCGCGGCACGACAGGAGCTGGCGGCTGCGCGTGCGTTGCACACCAACGCGGTTGCCGTCCTCGAAACGTAACGACCGGCCTGCCAGCACGCGGTGCCGGAGCGTGCTGCGTTCGCGCCTGAGGCTGCTGGTGCGGCGGCGATGGCGCGCGGTCGCGACGGGACGCGTCAAGGCCGCACCGACACGACCGCCGCCGGAGTGTCGCCGACTCGACCTGCCGGTGCGGAGAAGCCGGCACCGGATGAACGACGCGGCCGGACTCGGCTGACCCCTGCGCTTCGGCAGACGATGGGCGGTCGAGATGTTCCAGTGGTCCGGACGGGCGCGGAAGGGGTCCTGCATAGCGAAGCCCCGGCTCGCATGTTTGCTGAGCCGGGGCTTTGAACTGTGTGGGAGTTCGGACGTCAGGTGGTTTGGGTGCGGGTCCGGGTGGTTTGCGCGGCGGGCGGCTGTGTGTGCGGCGTCGCCTGTGTCGCGTGCTGGGTGTTGGCCGATGCCAGCATGTCGCGGGTCGAGCGCGGGTAGCCGTACGCGGAGACCTGGCGGACCCGGGTCGCCTCGTCGTCGAGCGATGCCGCCATGCTTTCGCCGCGGTCGTAGCCGTTCGCGGCGGTCGTGGTGGTTTCCGGGTGTGCGGCGTCGGTCCGCAGCAGCATCTCGCGGAGCTGGGCGAGGGTGTTGTCCACCGTTTCGGCGACGGCGGGGTCGTCCATCGGTTCCACCCCCTCGTAGCGAGTACCGTCCTCGTCGCTGACGACGGACTCGTCGCCGTGGGCGTCGAGTGCGGACATCACCACGTCACGCAGTTCGTCGCTGGCGATGGCCTGCACGTCGCCGCCGGCTTCGGCGACGAGGTGGACGAGTTTCACGTCCGGCATCCTCGGTTCGTTCATCCAGTGCGCCTGGCCGTATGCCTCGTTCTCGCGGGCGGCGGCCTCGGCAAGGATGGTTTGTGCGCGGTCTGCACGCTGGGCGTTGGCGGTGGCAGAGCTCCCGTCGATCCCGAGATAGGCCTGCTTGCGCAGGACGTCCGCCGCGGCGTCGGGGTCGATCCGCCGGGGGACGTATTCGTCGTAGAGCCGGGCGCTGTCGGCGCCGGTGACGTTCTGCGCGGACTCGCTCATCGTCGAGGTCCTTTCCTGTGCTGAGCGATGGTTGTTCCTGGGCAGATCGGGCGTTGTCACCGCCGTTGGGAGCGGATGTGGGTGGCTCGGCCGGACCCGGGCGTTTGCGGGCGAGGTTTCGCCTGTGTCGCCTTCCGGTTGTCGGTCTCGGCCAGCATGTCGCGGGTCGAGCGCGGGTAGCCGTACGCGGAGACGGTGCGGGCCTGGCGGGCGTCGTCGTCGATCGTCTCGGGCACGGACTCGGCCCGGTCGTAGTTCGCGGAAGCCGGCCGTGCTTCGGTGCGGTCGGGTCCGCTGTCGCGGTCGCCGGGCTGGACCGCGGTGGCGCGCTCGTCGTCGATGATTGACTGCGCTTGATCGAGCTCGCCCTCGGTGGCCCGCATCTCGCTGAGGACCTGCTCGACCGCTTCCTGGCCGGCGTCGTATTGCAGCTGGGCGACCTCGTCGACGGAGTAGCTCAGCAGCTGGTCGCGTTGATCTTCGGGGGCGTGTTCGCGGACGCGGTGTTCGGTGAACCCGATCTCCGCGGCAGCGTCGTCGTCTCCGGCGATGAGCCGGGGACGCAGCTCTGCGATGGCGTTGTCGATGACGAGGAATGCCCCGGAACGGGCGTTGTCGAGATCGGCCAGCCGCGCGCGAAGATCGTCGCGCTTGTCCTCCCACATCTTGGCGGGGTCGAGGCCGTCGGGCAGCGGGATGTCGCGGACGTCGACTCCTCGTTCGGCCAGCAGCCAGAAGTCTTTTTCCGCGGCCGTCCGGCCCGCGGCGTCGGCGTCGAGCATCTCCCAGATCCGCCCGCGTTCGGCGAGTTGGTCGGCCTGCCGGTCGGTCAACGCGGTGCCCAGCGGGGCGACGCCGGCGACCTGTCCGTCGCCGGCGGCGGTCACCGCGACGGCGTCGAAAGGGCCCTCGACGCGGGCGAGCCGGGCACTGTCCGGAGCTTCGTAGAGGCCCAGGAGGTGGTCGCCCTTGGTGTAAGCCGGGGTGCTGCCCGTGTTGAGGTATTTCGGCGCCCTCTCGTCGCCGGAGAGGTCGCGTCCGATGAACCCGACGATGTCGCCGTCCTGATCGCGGATGCCCACCATGGCGCGGTCACGGAAGAAGTCGATCACCTGGCCGCGCGTGGACTGCCGTCCCAGGCCCGCAGCCACGATCTCGGTGTCGGTGGCGCCGTGGCTGCGCAGGTGGCCGGTGAGGTTGGACCATCCGGTCGGGGCGTAGCCGAAGCGCCAGCGGTCGTCGGCCACGACGTCGGCGCCGAGCCTGCCGGCCAGGTAGGCATACCCCGGGGAGTCGGGCGTCATCGACGTGGCGAAGTAGTCGGCGGCCAGTGTGTTCAGCTCGATGGTCCGCTCCCGGCTGATCGCCGGCGTCTCGTTCGGTGCAGGGGCGGTCCGCCGCGGTGGTGCCGTCTGCGGGGCGGCGACCGGTTCCAGGCCGGCGGCCGTCCGTGCTTCGGCGGAGTCGTAGGCCGTCCAGTACCGGAGGGCCTTGTCCTGCCACGCCATCTCCTGCCACGCCTTGCCAGCGGCCATCGACGAGGTGTCGGCGGGCAGTTCGGCCCGGAAACTCTGCTCGGCCAGTGCCCACGCGGTCGCCCGACGGGCCCGCTCCTGCGGGGTCGACGCCTTCGACGGGGCCATTCCCCGTTCTTCCTTGGGCGCGACCGACGGTCGGGCGCTCGGTGCGGCCGGGGCCTGGCTGCCCGTTGCGGAGGTGGGAGCCGCGGGCTTCGTGCGTTCCGGTGTCGGGTCCTTGGCTGCTGTGCTGGCGGTGCCGCGGTTGTCGAGTTCTCGGCGGATTTGCCGCGCTGCGAACTTTGCGGGGTCGGTGCCGATGGTGCCGGGGTGCGTCACGCCAGGCGGGTACCGGTTTCCTGCGCTGGTGTCGACGGTGTCGCCTGGTGCGGAGTTTGGCTGCATCAGCCGCTCTGTGCCACTGGAGATCACTGCTTCCCGCATGATCTCGAGCGGCTCGTAGCCTTTTTCGGCTGCCTCTTGCAGTCTGTCGCCGAGCTGGTCAACCGAGCGCGTCTGGCTTGCGATGATCCATTCCGCGTCGTGCGGCCAGAGGTTTTCGATTGCGTCGATCGCCAGTTGCCGCGGGTCAGCGGCTGCCGCGGGCGCCGTGCGTTCGGGCTGCGGGGTCTTGGCTGAGTCCTCGGACGCGCTGGTCAGCGGGGCGGCGGGCCCGAGCGTGCCGTTCTCGGGGATCTGGACCTGCCGGGCTTCCTGGGCGTCGTAGACGGTCCAGTACCGGTCGTAGCGGTCCTTGCTCGGCAGGGCCTTCCACGCTGTCTCGTCCATTCCCGCCTGCGCCAGCCGCCATGCTTGCGCGCGGTGGGCGCGCTCCGCGTCGCTGCCGGCTTTCGTCGGGGCCACGCCGCGGTCGGGATTGTCGGGGCCGGCGGGGAGCACGACGTCTCGGTACCGGATTTCGACCGGGGCGCCGGTGGCGGTGCTGGCCGAGATGTCGTGCGCGATCGCGGTTTCCTCGGACAGCGCGGTCGCGACCGCGTCCTGGTCGCGTGCTGCGTCTGCGGCTGCGGCCGCGGTGTCTTGCAGGGCATCGGCGAGGTAGGTGGCCGGGTCGATGCCGAACCGGTCGCGAAAGTGCCGTTCGAGCAGGTCGGCGTTGTCCAATGCGGTTGCGGCGTTGTCGGGCTCCAGGATGGCGGTGACCCGGGCCGACTCCCAGGTGCGCACCAGGTCGGCGACCGCCGCGTCGTCCAGGGCGTTCGGATCCAGCGGTCGGTCCGGACGCCCGGCCGGCGTCAAGGACGTGCCGATCGCGAGGTCTGCTCGGTTCGGGTCCAGGCCGCCGCGCGCATCTGGGCGCGGTGGTGGTCCAGCTCGGCGTCGGCCCGGTCGGTCGCGGTGGTTTCCCAGTGGCGGTGCAGGGCAGCGGCCCGGGCATGCTCGTCGACGGCGCCGCCCGCGACTCGCCATCGGTCGGGCGCGAACTCGGCTCCGCGGCCGGTGTGCTCGGCCCATGCCTCCCAGCGTGACAGCGTGGGGAGGCGTCCGTACTCGGCCCAGTGCTGCCAGTCGGCCCACACCTGCTGCTGTGCCGCGCCGTTCGGGCGAGCGTCGAGCCGACCGCGCAGGTTGCTGTGCCGTCGGTAGTAGAACGGGGCGTGGGCCTCGGCGAGGTCGACGGCCTCGGGCATGGTGATGCGTCCGGCGGGGACTCGTCCCGGCGCGGACGGGTTCTCGACGCTGCGCAGGATGGTGGCCGGGTCCGCGCCGTGGGCGGTTTCGATCCGTCGGCCGAGATCGTCGCGGGCGGCCAGGGCGCGCGGGTCCTGGTCGGCCCACGCGGCTGCCGCGGCCCACGCGCGGGACGCGGCGACGCGGTCGCCGCGTTCGACGACGCCGGGCCGGGTCCAGGGCAGGAACCTGTCCCGGGCCCCGTCGCGCTGTGCCGTCCAGACCGCCCGGTTCTTCGCCTCCTGCTGCCGCTGCAGCTCCCGGGCGTGGGAGGCGGTCTCGCGGGCTGCTTCGCGTTCCCGCTGCGCCAGTTCGCGGTTCTTGTCGGCGCGAGTGCGGGCGGTCCGCTCGGTGATCTGCGCGACCGTGGTGACTGCCGTGCGCAGCGCCTGGTCCAGCTCGCGTGCGAGTTCGAGTTCCTCGTGCATGGTCATGCCACGCCTCCCTGCTGGTGGGACTGGGGCTGCACGACGGACTCGGGGTCGACGTCGAACAAGCCCGCAGGCGGTTCGGTGTGCGCCCATACGGCCCGGCGCGGTGGACCGGGTCGTCGTGGGTTCGGGGTGCGCAGTTGGCGAACGCGCCGTCTGCGCGGGTGAGCATCGACATGTGGTGGTCGAAGTGGTCGCGCAGCCAGGTCGAGAGGCTCGGCGCTGGCTCCAGGCGCATCGCCTCGAACGCTTCCCACAGGGCTTCCAGCCGGGTGACGGCTTCTTCGTGCAGCCACCACTGCTCGCACCACCGGGTGTCCCGGTCGTGGCGGTGACGCCAGTTGGGCAGCACGTACCGGTCGACGAACGTCGGCAGCGACGCGAACAGCGGCGCGCTCGCGGCGGGCGCGTCCTGTCCGGATTCCAGCGCGACCGCGCGGTCGTAGGCGGCCCGGGCGGCGGCGACGCGTTCCTCGGCCAGGTCTCGGGCGCGTTCGGCCTTGGCGACCTTTTCCCGGGCCGCGACCACCGCCGCGCTCTCGCGCGCGGAGGCACAGCGCGGGCCTGGGCGAGCCGCTCCTCCGCGGCTGCCAGCAGGTTCTCGGCCGTGTCGCGGCTCTCGTGTGCGTCCAGGAGGGC
>NZ_QJPO01000003.1:0-830172 GCF_017312175.1 Amycolatopsis sp. A1MSW2902 | reverse complement strand
GTGGGCGAGGTAGTCGGCTACCTGCCGCTCAAACAGCGACCCGGCTTTCTTCGCGCTGGCCCGGTTCCTAGGCACGGTCGTCCTCCTCGCCGCGGAGGATGCGGGCGTCGAGGTCGCCGCGCGAGCCGTGTTGCTCGCAGTAGATCGAGCCGTGCTCGCGAAGCTCCCTGCACTGCTCGCCGTCTTCCGGATCCGTCGAGGCTTGGACCGACGCTTCGCAATAGGCCAGCTGACGGATCCTGGTTTCCTCCTGCGATTCGGGGGTGCAGCACTTGGGGCAGAAGTCGAACGGCTGGCAGTCGCACGGCTCCTCGCGGTCCGTCATGGGCTCGTCGGATCGTTCGCTAGCGGCCGGGCTCTGGTCGGTGATCACGTCCCGGATGCCGTCGAGAGCAGCCACCGCGCGGGTGCGGACGCTGTCGGGGTTGCAGCGGGCCGGGCCGAGCATCGCGGCATGGAAACCGGCGGCGTGGTCGGCGATCGCGTCGAGCTTCGACAGGACGGCGTCGCGCTCGCGGCGGATCTCGCCGAGGCGGCTCGTGCCGGTCGTGATCTGCTCCTCGCGTGTGCTGATGCACCGCAAAGCGTCTGCGAGCTTCGCCTCCGCGGCATCGGCGCGGCGACGTTGGTTGCAGGCAGGACAGAAGTCGCCGGACTGCTCGCAGACCCAGCCGAGCTTTCCGCTCACGTGATCACGGACGATCTTCAACCGCTCAGGACTGGACACCTCGTCAGATACGAGGAAGTCGCCCACCCACTCGGTTCCGCAGCGATCGCAGAACACGCCGAGGCGACACGGGTAGCGCGGATCGTTGGGGTCGCGGACGATCGCGCTGATTTCGTCGGGGTTCATCGGTTTGTCTCCTCGGTGGTGTTGTGGACGTTCTGGCGCTTCTCGGCCTCGGCGACGAGTCCGCGGAGCGCGATTGCGCGGGCGGTGTTGCCCGGCGGGGCGTAGCCGTTCCACTGGTCGTGGTGGCGGTAGCCGATCGGCTCGCGGCATAGCTGGTCGCGGAGATCGGCGTAGGAGAGGACCAGTGCGCGCCGGTCCTGCCGTCGCTGGGCGGATGCGCGGGCGACCTCGGCCCACTCGGATTCGACGCTCACCGGCGCCGCCGCCGGTCCGGGCCGTCGAGCACCACGCGGGTGCACATCTCGGACGATCCGGGACGCGACCCGCTCGCCGAGGCCGGCCCGCGAGGTCGCGGGGCGCGAGGTTGGTGGTGATCACGGTCGCGAGCCGGTTCTCGTACCGGTGATTGATAATCCGGTAGTTGATCTCTTCGACCCACTCGCTCGCCTTGGCCGCGCCGATGTCGTCGAGCACGAGCAGCGGCGCGTACGCGAAACCGGCGGAACGCGGCCTCGCCCGTGCACTCCGCTCGACGGGCGCAGCTGGGCGTACAGGTCGGCCGCGGTGACGACTTCCCAGCGGAGTTGCGCGCCGGAGGGTCGCCAGGTCTCGGACGGCGCCGTAAGCCTGGTGGGTCTTGCCGGTGCCGACGCTGCCGAGGATCGCCAGCGACGGGCCGCGCTTGATGACCGGGTTGCCGGTGCGGGCGGTGCGGGCGGCCTCGGCGAGCAGCTGCTCGCACCAGTCGCGCACCTCGGGGTGGTCGGCGGTGGCGTCGGCGTAGCGGTGCGGGACGCGGGCGAGTGTGTCGGTGCCGTGCGCGCGGTTGTCGTCGGTCCACGCGGAGTCGACCAGTTCCCCGGTGACGGTGAGGGTTTCCATGTGGGTTACCAGTCCTCGTGATAGCGGGCGGGGTCGGGTGAGGCGAACGGCGCGTAGCCGTTGGCGTTGGTCAGCGGGGGCGGTTGGGATTCCCATCCGTCGCCCTTGAGGCCAGCGTTCAAAGTCCTTGCGGTACCGCAGTTCGGGTGTCGCGTGCACGTACGGCGGGATCGCTTCGGTGATCCGCTCGACAGGTGCGCGCTTGACGGCGCGCTGCCACTCGGCGAACGCGGTCCGCTTCCCGCCCTTGCGGCCGTAGGCGGTCCAGGCTCGCTCGAACGCTTCGGGGTAGGTCGGTCGCTTCGGCTCTGCCGGAGCGGACTCGCCGGAATCGGCGAAGGTCTTTTCTTCTTTGGGAGGGGAGTGGAGGGGAGGGGAGGGGGCAGTGTTAGACGTAACGTCGTCGGGCGCGTTAGTAACGCGTCTACTGCCCCCGTCTACCTGCGGTTTCTGAGAGTTTTCCTTGCTGGCAATCGATTCCGACGCTTCTCCGATTCGTTCCCGTGCTGCTCGGAGTCGGCTCGCGCGCTGCCCGCGCGCCGTCCGGAGCGCCACCGCGCCTGCCTCGCGGCGTTTTCGGCGCGTCGACGGGTCACCTCGGCGCGCGTCGGGTTGCGTCGGTCGTCGCTCCAGTCGTGGAACTGGAAAACCGCCTTCCGCGACCCGCCACAGTCCCACCCGGACCAGCTTCGCGGCCTGAGTCGGCGTGCCGTGCATGAACGCGATCTCGTCCGGCACGAACCCGTCTGTCAGGTGCTTCGCCGACCAGGCACCGGCGCGCACCCACAGGCCGAGAGCTGCGTTACCGGCGCGGATCGCCTTCGGGTGGTCGGCGAAACCGTCGTCAACGGCGAACCAAGGCATGTGCTCTCTTTCTCTCGTGCGCCGCCAGTCCGACCGGGGCCCGGATGCGACCAGTGGTGTAAGTGGTGAGCCGGGTTGCCTCGGCGATCTCGGTGTCGGTGAGGCCGGCCGCGTGCAGCCGGGCGACGACGGTTTCGCGGTCGCGGGTGTCGAGGGCGTCGGCGGGGATCTCGCCTCGGCAGCACGCGGACACGGCCTCGGCGGTCACGCGGCAGCGTCCCTCAGGACACCGAGCAGGTACCGGTACGCCTCGGCCGCCTGCTGCCACACGACACCGTTACCGGCAAGCTTGAGCTGCTGCGCGCGGGACAACCCGGGAACACCGGTGATCCAGCCGGCGGGAAGCCCCATCATCCACTCGGGCAACGCGGGATTCAGGACATGTCCGCCGCGTGATCCGGGAACGGTAGGTGCGGGTGCTGGCCGTCCGAGGATGGCTTCCCATCGGCGGATTGCGGGGTGTAGCCAGCCCAGTCGACAACTGTCGGGCTAACCCGTTCAGAAGTGGCGTGCCGTGACCGGTGGTTGTGTGTCCCCCCGTCGCGTCCCCCACAGTCGGAGTCGGAAGCATCTTCACAACCACATCCAGGTCCGCGCCGCTCTGATGCCCGTTCCCTGGCTTGCCGCCGCGTCGGCCGTGGCCATTCGGGCTGAGACCCGTATTCGGTGTCGGCAGCAGGTGTAGCGCTGTTTCCAGCCGGTTCTTCGGGTTTCCGGCGTCGAGCTCCCGCTGTGACGGGCCGTTCATGTTCGCCAGCGGAGTCGGCAGCAGATGCTCCACCTCGTCCGCGAGCGTCGGCCCGTGCCCGCCGGCTTTCCGCTTGTCTGGGTGCTGGCTCCCGCCGTTCACCGCCAGCTGCGCGTCGGCGTCTTCAGCAACCGCGAGGAGGAAGAACCGCTCGCGCTTGTGCGGGGCACCCACGGCGGAAGCGGGTAGGCAGACCCACGCGAAGCGATACCCGCACGCGGCCAGGGTGTCGGCGACTCGTCCGAGTTCAGCTCCAACGACAGCTGGGACGTTTTCCAACAGCACGTATCGTGGTCGTAGTGCGCGAATGCATCGGTCCACTTCGGGCCAGAGCGCCCGCTCATCTTCGGCACCTTTCCGTTTGCCAGCAAGGGAGAACGGCTGGCACGGCCAGCCAGCGAATAGCAACTCGATCGGGGCGAGCAGCGCGACCAGGTCCCAGTCAACGGCCGTAATGTCGCGCAGGTTCGGCACACCCGGGTAGCGGTGCGCGAGCAGCGCGGACGCCGCCGGGTCGATGTCGGCAAACCACACCGGCTCGGCGTCGAACACCTCGGCCGCCGCCATGTCCAACGCGCCCGTGCCCGTGAACAGGGACCCGGCTTTCATGAGCCCTCCATGGTGAGGTAGCCGTGGACGTGTCCAAGGTGGACAGCGTGCGGCCGGTCGCGTGCGCCGAGCTTGCGGACGACGCTTTTCGCGTGGGTGCGGATGGTTTCGACGGACAGCCACAGTTCGGCGGCGATCTCCGCATTGGTCTTGCCCAGTGCGGCACCGCGGAGCGTCTGCTGCTCCCGCTCGGTCAGCCGCGGCCGGTCGCCGCTCACGGCTTGTTCCCATGGCCGTTGACCCGTGAGGGCTGCACTCCGGCGGCGCGCAGCAACCGGTGCACCGTCCTCCGGCCGATGTTCAGCTCGGCGCGGATAGCGGCGATCGGGTCGCCCCGCTGGTACATCTCGACCAGAAGCTCCGTGTCGATCGGCTGCCCGGCCGGGCGCGGCGGCTTCCGCTCGGCGGGTTTCGGCGCGTGCTCGGCGATGATCGCGCGCACCTCGGCGACAGTGGTGTATTCGGTGTCGGCGGTGAGGTCAGCGGCGATCGAGTGCGGCGAGGTGCCGCGCCGGTGCTCGGCGACCACGCGCCGGATGATCCGGTCCTCTTTGGACAGCAACGGCGGTTCGTTCGCCGCCCGGATTCCCGTGTCCACGACCCCGGGCCGGGTCGCCTTGATCACCATCGTGTTGCGGGGCGCGGCCATCATTCACCGCCCGCGGTGGTTTCGGCGGATTCGGTGCCGCCGGTCAGCGCGGCTACCTCGGCCTCGATGACCTTGCGCCGCTCGGGGTCGGCGGTTTTCCACTCCCGCTTGAACTCGGCGATGCGGGACTCGGCCGTCTCGACGAGCGGCTGCACGACGAACACGGCACTTTTCCCGCGCGAGACGAGCAGCGGCACTTGCCGCCGCTTGTCGAGGTGACTCAGGTGGGAGATGCGTGTCCCGCCGACCTCCTGTCCGCCGAACCGAACCGAGGTGTCGCAGTACAGCGTCACACGACGCCCGACGTACGTTGCCGCGTCGGGACCCCAGCACGCGACGAGCACACGCCGCATCGACTTGCCCGGCCGCCAGACTCGCGGGAACTCGGCGAACTTGATATTGACGGGCTGCTCGTCGTTGCCCGCGGTGACCCGCTCGACTGTGAACGTGCGCGGCCCGCCGAGCAAATCGACGGCGTCGAGCTGGTCGCTCGTCGGGGCGATGGTGTCGGAGAGGTCCATTAAATCCTCATCTCCATAAGGGTGATCCGCTCGGTGGCGGGGAGGCCGTCGGTTTTCGCGAGGTAGTCGGCGGTCATCTCGGCGGCGGCGACCTCGAACCGCTCGACGGCGGCGATGATCGCGGCGTGCCATTCCGGGTCGGGCAGGACTCGCTTGTGCCACATCGGCATTCCGCCGCAGAACGAGATGAAGTCGAGCCACGCCCGGCCACTGACGAGCAGACCGGCTTGACACTGCGCCATGTACTGCGCGGGCACTTCGTCCGCGAGGATGGTGCGGAGGTGGAGTTTGGAGCGGCGCGACTTCACCTCGATCAGGCCGTCGTCGCCGACAAGACCGTCCGGCGAGTAGCCGAGCTGCCACGTGGTTTCCTTGCGGTGCAGGAAACCGACCTCGCGGACGGGGCGGTCGTAGACCTTGGCGTACAGGTCGCGCGCCCGTGGCTCGTCCTCGATGCCGCGCAGCATGTCGTCGCCGACGAAGGTGGGGTCGACGTATCCGGTGATGCGTTCGGCGACGAGTTGCGCGGTGATCCCGCGGCTCTGGTCGTTGGCCGCGGGCTTCCGCGTCCTCGGAGTGACGAGCTGTCCGACGACGGACGAGGTCACGATGCCGCGCCGCTGCTCGTACCACTCGTCGGAGCCCTGGATCACGTCCGGGTATTCGATGAGGGTCATGTCAGGGACTCCACCGGTGCCCACTGCTCGCCGTACTTGCCGTCCGTGAACGCGTGCAGTGCGTGCAGCGCGTGGTTAGCGCCCCGCGCGACGCCGATGGAGTGAGCGACGTCGACGCCCTTTTTGGCCTCTGCCAAGTACTCGTCGCGGATTTCGGCGATGCGCGCGACCGCCGATTTGATCTGCCGGATTTCTCGCTCGTTGCTGGGCATCACACCCACCGCCCGTCGCGCAGCAACTCGAACTCGATGTCGCGGTCGTCGCCCTCGGCCTGCTCGTTCCGCAACCTGGCCAGCAAGCCAAGTTCGGGGTGACCGGGCGACCCGAACGCGCAGTGGTGGCACACCCGTTGCAGCTCGGTGCGAGCGTCCGCGCGGCTCTCGTCGGGGCGCGGGTACAGCTGCACCGTCACAACGTGGTTGGCGAGCCCGCACTCTTCGCAATCCTCGGGTGCCGCCGACTGAAGCTGCGCCGTGGCAACGTGTTTGCGGTGCTTGCCCACGTAGCCGGTCGTGGTCGCGCGGACCGCGTACTCGGTCTCGGCGTCCACCCGGGCCAGCCCGACCACCAGCGAGCGACCGGTGTCGGTGATGCATTCGCCGCGCCGCGGGTCCCACGCGGTGAGGCCGACGCGCTCAAGGTCGAGCAGGACATCGGTCCGCCACAGGACATCGTCGGGCGCGTAGCCAAGCACGCCGCATTCGACGGCGAGCAGCGTTTCGAGCGCCGCCCGATGCGGGGCGCGGGTGCCCGTGAGATACTGCACGAATTCGATCATTGGATTTTCCCGTTTTCCTTTGGTCGTAGCCCGTTCCGTGTGTCCGCACGGGGCGGGCTTTTCCTTATGCGGCAGGGGATTGCGCTTCGCGGGCGGCGCGTCGGGCCAGCGCGGCGAGGATGATGCGGGCCCCGCGGGCCAGTGCTGCCGGATCCTCGTAGGCGTAGACCGGTTCAGGTTCCGCCGAGCGTTCCCATGCCTCCGCAGTTGGTGCACTGCTTGTCGCCCTTGCGCCGGTCGTTGGGGTCGACTGGCACCGTTCCGTTGCCGTTGCACGGGCCGCAGGGGTAGCGGTTGGCGGAGCTTGTGTTGGCGCGCTTGCCGGACACGGGTCAGGCCGCCGTGACACTGGTCTGGTCCGCGGTGAGGTCGGCGGCGGTGACCCGGAGCGTCTTGCACAGGGAGCGGAAGGCGGCGGGGCCGGGCGAGCGGTTGCCGATCTCCCAGTGGCCGACCGTGGACGGGGCGATGCGGAGGATCGCGGCGAGCTTGGCTTGGGTCAGACCGGCGTCCTCGCGGGCCAGACGGATCTTGGTTCCGTCGATCTTTCTCGTTCGCATGATCGCCACGTTATGCCCAGTTTCGCCACGTCGTCAACGCGGAAAGCGGCGTTACAGGGCATTTAACGTGGCGAAACATGGCCGAGTAACGCATGGACGTGGCGATACGACGTCTACTGTGACCCAGAGCACACCTAGACTTGCCACGTTTTGCCACGTTACCCTGTGGTTATGGTCGAATACCCCGAACAAAGCCTCGGCTGGTGGATAGACAAGCGGCGCAGTCAGCTCGGGCTCACCCTCGTCGAGCTGGCCGACGCCGCGGGCATGTCGCGCGAGACGATCCGCGCAGCAGCAGCCGGCCGCCGCCTGCGGCCTACGAACAAACGTCTGCTGGAAGACGCCCTGCGATGGGAGCCGGGATCCGTGGACGCCATCAAGCGAGGCAACGAGCCCACGTCGATCGCGGAACCCGCGCCGATCCGGCGCCCGGACGGCAGGACGGATGCAATCGCTGCCGTGCGCGCGCTGCTCGACCTTGCCGTGTCGCTTCGCGAGGCCGGCGACGACGCGGAAGCGGAGTCGACCATCGAGACGGCGACGACGATCGCGCGGCGACGTGGCGTGCTCCCGCAGCTGGCCGACGAGATAACCGCAGCTAGCGGGCGCTAGGGCGTTCGAGTGAATCGCTCCGGTGCAGGTTAACGCCCGCTATCTGCCGAAATATAGAACGCATGTACTAATCCAGATGGGGAGACGGAGAACCGGGCATGCGTTACCGGGTTTGGCTGGCAGTGGCGTTCGCCCTCGCAGCATCGTTCGTGGTGGTCCAGGCCACCTATCTTTTTGTCGAGGGCACGCAGCTCATCCGCCCGGCAGTGTGGGACATGTCGATAGCGACGCTCATCCTGTCCGGCGTCGCCACCATCGGGCTCGCGGCGCACGCGCGCACCGTCCGGGAGATCACGCGCCGCATTGACCTCGCCGAGCGCCGCGCGATCATCCATGTGCTCGACAACGACGGAGCGGACCCCCGGCCGCTGCGGGTGGTGCGCTAGCGCCGCCGCCACTCGACGGATACGCGTTGTTCGACAGAGTTTCCGGAGCCCTTGCCTGTCGGGCGCCGCCGGAGCGTGACGCGCTCGACGTACTCGCGGACGAAAGCCCGCTGCTCGTCGAGCGTCATGTCTGGCCACGCCTCGCGCACGACCGCGATGTTCGGAAGGGATTCCCGCGGTGCGGGAAGCGCCGCGAGTTCGCTCATCAGCGTTCGCTGTTGGGCGTCGAGTGCCGTGCGCGCTTCCCGCCACTCGCTCATCGTCAGCGCGCCGGGTGTTGCCCACTCGGCGGCCAGCTCAAGGCGCTGACTGTCCACGGTGGACAGTGCGTCGGTCAGCTGGTCTCGCCGGTCGGCGTACTCGTCGCCGCCGAAGTGCGCGCGGAACTCCGGGCTGTCCAGCTTTTCCCACAGTTGGTCGAGCACGTAATCGTCCACCCGGGCCATGACCGCGGCGACGCATCCCCGACCACCCTTGACGTTGTGGCAGAAGAAATAGGGCTTCGGCTCGCGTGGCGTCTTGCCCGGCACCGGCTTGACCGTCTTCAGGGATCCGATCAGCTGCGCGTTGCAAACGCCGCAGACAATCAGACCGCCCGTCAGCAGGTACTTGCGGCCGGTGGATCCAGTCAGGCACGCTTGGCTCACCTCGTAGGGCCCGCGGGCGCCCGTCACCACGCGGGGCCGCGACAGCTTCGCGCACACGGCGCGCCACTCCGCCGGCTTGATGATGTACTCCCAGTTGCCCTTGCCGGCGACCTCTTCCCGGTAGACACGCAACCCGGCTATCGCCGGTGTCGTGAGGAATGCCTTCACGGTCGCCCCCGTGATCTTGCCGCCCCGCGCGCTGCGAACGCCGCGATTTCGCATGTCGAGTGCGATGCTCTTCATCGACCAGCCGGACAGCACGCGCTTGGCCGCAAGCTGTATCTCAGCCGCCTGCTCGGGAACGATCTTGTACGTCTTGCCCTCGCGTCGGTAGCCGAACGGCAGCGAGGCGGGCGCGTTGCCGCGGGCCGCGTTCGTGGCGAGCTTGTCGTTCACGCGCCCGCGGAGCTTGCGCACCTCGTGCGCGTTCAGGACTGCGCGAATGTCCGCGATCTCGCTGTCGACCTGCACGATGCCCTCGCGGCGGCAGTGCAGCTCGTGGACCCCGCCGTCTACCAGCTCTTGGGCGAGGTGAAACCACCGCACCTTGTTGCGCTCAATGCGGGACTGCTCGGCGACCCAGATGTGCGCGACCGCGCGGCGCTCGACGGCTGCACGGAGCCGGTCGTACTGCGGCCGGATCACGTCTTCCTTCTCGCCGCTGAACCCGTCCTCGGCGTAGATCTCGATCGGCAGGTCGGGCCAGCGGGAGGCGGCATACTCGCGCCCCTGGTACTCCTGATCTTCGATGCTGTCCGGGCTGGACTCGGAAATGCGCAGGTAGAGCGCCACATGCTGGGTCACGTGACGAGTCTGCCCTAGAGTGCGTATTGACAGCAAGCGCCCTTGCGGGTGCCGACCAATACTCGAACTCCAGGCATGCTTTCTCCCTGACAACGGCCCTGTGACCTGGTTCAACCTAATCTCGCCAGCCGCGCGCCGCCTCTCCATTCTTGCGCTCCCTCCGACGCCAGCGGGGGCAGCGCGACCAGCACCGGAGGCGACCACGAGGGCGCGACGTCGAGCCGGACGTCCTGGCGCAGCGGCACCGGCCCGGCCCGGATCCGCACCGGCCGGGCGGCCGAGCCGACCGCCTGCACGCTCGGCGCGAGCTGCGCGCGCGGATCGGCAGCTGATGGCAGCGCGCAGGCCAGCAACCGGTAGGTGCCAGCGGGCACGTCGACGAGCGCGAACTCCAGATCCGGCCCGAGGAGCGAGCCGCTGACGGGGACGCCGCGCGCGGACGACGCGGCGAACAGTCCGACATAGACCGCCGGGGCTCCGTCGAGCGCGGCGACCGCCGCCGGACTCAGCAGCGCGCGGCCGGTGACGGCTCCGCCCGCGCAATCCGGGCCCGCGACCCGTACCGGTTCCGGCGGGTGCTCGGCGAGGAGGCCGGGCAGCTGCCGGAACCGGTGCGGGCTCACCCCGACCGCCGCGGTGAACCGCGTGGTGAACGTGCCCGGCGCGGAGAACCCGACCTCGTGGCAGATGTCGACCACTTTTTCACCGGTGTCCAGCAGCAACTCCTTGGCGAGCTGGAACCGTTGCGCGGCAAGGAATTTCCCCGGCGGCAGGCCGATCTCCCGCTCGAACGCGCGCGCCAGGTGAAACGGGCTGTAGCGGACGTGGTCGGCCACGTCCTCGAGCGTGAGCTGCCGGGTGCGTCCGGCAGTCAGGAACCTCGCAGCCTCCAGCACGGCGTCCCGCATGTGCACACCTCCTCGGATGTGCCCGCCATGGTAGATCCGGGGACCGACAATTCCGGGGCGTCCGCCATCGGCGGGACCGAGGACGTGGATAGGTGACGCGGGCGAGCGCGGAACCGTGGGGAATTCGCTGCGGCGACGGGCGGCTTACAGTTCCCCGACAGTGGTCATCCGGCGAGAAAAGGGAGCCAGGTTTTCGCTGGTCACCCCTACATTGCGAGCTTTAGCTCGGATGTTCAACGGGGATCGGCCGCGCAAGCTGCTCACTTCGCCGCCGCGCGATTCGCGTTGAAGCGCGCCTTCTTCTGCCGGTTCCCGCACGTGTTCATGTCGCACCACCTGCGGGTGCGGCTCTGGCTGGTGTCGAAGAACGCGGCCTGGCAGGTCGGCGATGCGCACAAGGCGAGTTTGCCGTCCCGCTCACCCGAAATGATGCTGATCGCGTCGGCAGCGATCACCCCGAGAGCGTCCTCCACGGCGGTCGCCGGGTTGAGCTGCCAGCGCGGTTTGCCGTCTGGCGTCAGGACCGCCGACGCCTGGCCCTGCGCGCTGCGGGCATTGATGATCTCGACCGCGGCGGCGGGGAGCGGCTCCTGGAGCGCGGCAGCGGTCGCGGCGGCGTGAATCGACTCCCGCAGTTCCCGGGCGAGCTCGAGTTGCTCGTCGGTGCAGGACTCCACGGCGAGGCCGCTCACTGCCAGCCAATCGGCGAGCCGCTGCGGGACGGGAATGCGCTCGACGGAATCGCCGCAGCGCTCGGTCAGGGTCGCCGTGAAGCTGGTCGCGAGCACGGTGCCGAGGCGGAAGTCAGGGAACGCGGCAGGCATGGAACCAGCTTAGCCGGTTGCGCTCGGACGCGGGCGGCTGCTAGAACCGTCTAAGCCGGTTCCAGCGACCCGAGGAGGACCCATGACCGCTCTGACCAGCGAAGTAGCAGTATTCGAAGCCCGTGCGACCGACGCTGACCTCGACGATCTCCGGGCGCGGCTCGCCGCGGCGAGGCTTCCGGAGGCCGAGACAGTGCGCGGTTCCCGCCGCTGGGACCAGGGCGTTCCGCTCGCCGATCTGGTCGATCTCGTGCACTACTGGCGCACCGAGTACGACTGGCGCGCGTTCGAGGAGCGCCTCGACCGGATCGGCCAGTTCCGGACGGTCATCGACGGTCTCGGGATCCACTTCCTGCACCGCCGGTCCCCGCGCGCGGACGCCGTCCCGCTGATCTTGACGCACGGCTGGCCGGGCAGCGTCGCGGAGTTCGTCGACATCGTGGACGACCTGGCGGATCCCGAAGACGCCAGCGCGCCGGCGTTTCACGTCGTGGTTCCGTCCTTGCCCGGATACGGGTACAGCGACAAACCGGCCACGACGGGGTGGGGCACGGAAAAGATCGCGGCCGCGTGGGTGGAATTGATGGACCGGCTCGGATATCGCGAGTTCCTGGCCCACGGCGGCGACTGGGGCGGCAATATCACCACGATTCTCGCCGGCCGGTTCCCGGAACGGGTTCTGGGCGTCCACACGCTGTTCGCGGAAGCCCCGCCCGGGCTGCCGACGGACGGCCTGACCGCGGACGAGCGCCGGTGGACCGAGGAAACCCGCCAGTTCTGGCGGCGTCGCGGAGCGTACGCGAAACTCCAGGCGACCGCGGCGCAGACCATCGGGTACTCGCTCGTCGACTCGCCGGTCGGGCTGCTCGCCTGGCTCGTGGACAAATTCGCGGAATGGTCGGACACCGAGGACAGTCCGTTCGAGACGATTTCCCGGGACCGCGTTCTGGACGACGTCACGCTGTATTGGCTGACGCGCTCCGGGGCGTCGGCGGCCCGGATCTACTACGAGAGCCACAATTCGCTGGACCCCGAGCTTCGCGTGGACGTTCCGGCGGCGATCACCATGTACCCCCGCGACACGGAGAAGACCCCGCGTCCTTGGGCACGGGAGCGGTTCCGGCAGATCGTCCGGTGGCGCGTGCCGGAACGCGGCGGGCATTTCCCGTCGCTGGAGGTCCCGGAGTACTTCGTCCGGGATCTGCGGGAGGGGCTCGCCGCCGTGCTGCGGGGGTGACAAATGGCAGGGGTCCGGCCCGGCGGCGGCTGGTGTGGTGAATCAGCGATTCCGATGCGAAGAGGAGAGCTGAATGCGAAAGACCATGCCGATCGCGCTTGCCGTCGCGGTGCTGGCGGGGGTGGTTTCGGCTGCCCCCGCTTCGGCCGGGCCGCGGTGGAGCGCCTGCCCGGGACAACCCGGCCTGCAGTGTTCGACCGTGACCGTTCCGCTGGACTACCGGCATCCGGACGGGCGGACGATCGACCTCGCGGTGTCCCGGCTGTCCGCGGCGAAGCCGGAGAAGCGGCGCGGGGTGCTGCTGGTCAACCCGGGCGGGCCGGGTCTCGCCGGGTCGCGCGTCCCGGCACTGCTGCCGTTTCCGCAGGCGGTGCGGGACAGCTATGACATCGTCGGCTTCGATCCGCGCGGGATCGGTTCCAGTGCGGGGTTGACCTGCGGCCTGAACGACGCGGACAAGACGCTCGCGGCCAACCCGCCCTATCCGCACAACCCGGCGGACGTGGCGAAGTCGGCCGAGTTGGCGGAGCGGATCGCCAAGCAATGCACGAGTTCCGAGACTGCCGACCTGTTGCCGTTCATCACCACCGCGAACACGGCGCGGGACATGGACCGGATCCGGGAAGCCTTGGGGGAGGCGAAGATTTCCTATTACGGCGAGTCGTACGGCACGTACCTCGGCGCGGTGTACACGACGCTGTTCCCGGACCGCAGCGACCGGATCGTGCTGGACAGCAGCTTGCCGCCGGAGGGATACGACGTCGCGGCGTTGCGCGCGCAAGGCATGGGTTTCCAGCAGCGGTTCCCCGACTTCGCGAACTTCGCCGCGAGGCACGACCAGGACTATCACCTGGGCACCACTCCGGCGGCGGTGACGAAGAAGTACTACGAGCTGGCCGACCGGCTGGACCGCAAGCCGGAGTCCGGGTTCGACGGGACGGCGTTCCGCGGCTTCACGTCCGGGGAACTCCGGAACGACGCCAGTTTCCCTGAACTGGCCACGTATTGGCATCTGCTCGACACGCATCAGCCGCTCCCCGGAGCAGCCGTGAAGGCGACCGGCGATCGCGGCAGCTTCCCCGTCGGGTACCTCGGGGTGATCTGCGGGGATTCGCAGTGGCCGACGTCGGTGCGGACCTATCAGCGCAACGTCGAGATCGACCGGGCGCGGTATCCGATGTACGGCGCATACGCCGCCAACATCCGGGCGTGCGCGTACTGGCCCGCGCCGGTGGAGCAGAAGGTGCGGATCACCGGCCAAGGACCGGCCGACGTGCTGATGGTGCAGAACCTGCGCGACCCGGCGACGCCGTTGCCCGGGGCGTTGCGCACGCGCTGGGCGTTCGGCGCCCGGGCCCGGATGGTCACCGCCGACCAGGGCGGACACGTCGCTTACGGTGCGGGCACTAACCAATGCCTCAACGACACGACGACGGCGTACCTGGTCGGCGGGAATTTCCCGGCGCGGGATCGCTTCTGTCCCGCCGAGCCTTCCCCGGCTACTCGGCGCTGAAGATCGGGGCGAAGAACGCGGCCAGCTCGGCGGTAGCGGTGAGGGGAAGGACGTTCGCGACGTATTGGTCCGGCCGTACCACCACTACCGCACCGTCGGGTGAGATGCCGCGGTCGGTGAAGATGTCTTCGGACGCATAGATCTTCTCGTAGTCGATCAGCGAGAACGGACCGGTGCGGGGCAGGAAGATCTCCGGGACCTCGCCGAGATCGACGTCCTCGTACGGCCGCGGGTAGATCACCTTCACGTCGAACCAGGCGTCGACGTCCAGGTTCTTCGGCGTGTGGGCCACGACCGGGGAGTCCGGGGAATTCCCCAGCCAGTCGGCGAAATCCGCCACCGGGGCGGCGGGTCCGAAGACGTAGACGCGCCACCGGCCGTCGGCCTGGGCATGGTGTCCTAAGTGGACCGTGTTCGCGTCGCAGACTCGCGTGACGGGTGCCGACTTGAACCGTTTGCCGATTGGGAACCCGGTTGCCAGATCCTGGTGCTCCGGCGAGGCGATGAGCACCGAAGGCTGGTAGCGCGTCATGAAACCGGACGGGAACTCGAAGGTCTTCACGTAGAACTCTTCCAGCTCCGCCGGATCGGCCAGGTCCTCCGGCCGGGCCGCCATGAGGGTCGACCATTCCTTGTCGAAGTCGATGAGGTTTTTCGCGATCAGCTGGCGTTCCGCGGAATAGGTGGCCAGCAGCGAAGCAGGACCGCGGCCGTCGAGGACGTGGCCCAGTTTCCAGCCGATGTTGAACCCGTCCTGCATCGAGACGTTCATGCCCTGTCCGGCTTTCGCGCTGTGCGTGTGGCAGGCGTCGCCGGTGATGAAGACGCGCGGGAGCCGGGTGTCGCCGACGGGAACGTCGTCGAATTTGTCGGTGAGGCGATGGCCGACCTCGTACACGCTGTGCCAGGCCACGTTCTTGACGTCCACAGTGTACGGACTCATGATCGCGTTGGCGCGCGCGATGATCTGGTCGATCGTCGTCTTCCGCACGGCGCCGTGGTCGTCCTCGGACACCTCGCCCAGATCGACGTACATCCGGAACAATGTGCCGCCCTCGCGCGGGATCAGCAGGATATTGCCGCCGTCGTGGGACTGGATGGCGCATTTCGTGCGGATGTCCGGGAAATCGGTGACGGCGAGGACGTCCATCACGCCCCACGCGTGCAGCGCCTGGTCGCCGACGAGTTGCCGGCCGATCGATTCGCGCACCGCGCTGCGGGCTCCGTCGCAGCCGACCACGTATTTGGCCCGGACCACGCGATCCTCGCCGGTGCGCGGGCCGGCGGTGTGCCGCAGTGTGACGGTGACGGGATATTCGTCGCCCTCGGTAATGGTGAGCGACTGGAATTCCAGGCCGAAATCGGGCGTCATCCGGCTCGGCGAATGGGCCATGTACTCGGCGAAATAGTCCTGCACCCGGGCCTGGTTGACGATGAGATGCGGGAATTCGCTGATCCCGGTGGGGTCGTCGGGCACGCGCGACGAGCGGACGATGCGCTTCGGATCGGCGGGATCGGGCTTCCAGAACGACATCGTGGTGATCCGGTACGCCTCCTCGACGATCCGGTTCGCGAAACCGAAGGCCTGGAACGTCTCGACGCTGCGCGCCTGGATCCCGTCCGCCTGCCCGACCTCGAGCCGTCCGCCGCGGCGTTCGACGATGCGCGTGGTGACGTGCGGGAACCGGGACAGCTGCGCGGCGGTGATCATGCCCGCGGGGCCGGTGCCCACGATCAGCACGTCGACCTCGTCCGGCAGTTCCGCGGGCCGGTCGATTCCGGTTCCGGCGGCGGGCAGGACGCGCGGTTCGCCGGAAACGTAGCCGTGGTGGTGGAACTGCATGGATTTCCTCACCTCACTGTGAGCACCAGAGGGGACCGTGTTCAATAATAGAACTCGCTGTTCAATTATTGAGTACAACGATGCTAGGGTGGGCCGCGCCGGTGCACAAGACCCCGCGGGGAAGGACCGAGTCGTGACGGAAGCCAAGCAAGCGGCCGGGTCGCAGACGTTGTCGCGCGGGCTCACCGCGCTCGAAGTGCTCGCCGAGGCCGACGCGCCGCTGTCGATCGGCGAGCTGGCCTCGCGGCTCGGGCTGCACCGGTCGATCACCTACCGCATCGTGCGCACGCTCGAGGACCACGGGCTGGTCGTGCGCGGCGCGAACGGCGAACTGGAGCTGGGGGCGCGGCTGGCGGCGTTGGCGCGCAACGTTTCCCGCGATCTTCAGTCGACCGCGCTGCCTGAGTTGACCGTGCTCGCGAACGAACTCGGCATGACGGCGTTCCTCGCGACGCTCGACGGCGAGGATTCCGTGGTCACGCTGGCCAGCGTCGAACCGCGGCAGGCGACGGCGGCGGTGGCGCAGCGCCCGGGCAGCCGGCACCCGATCACCGACGGCGCGCCGGGTCGCGCGATCCTGCAGCAGCTGCGCGGGGGGACAGCGCCGTACGAAACCAGTCATGACGAGGTGATCTCCGGGCTGTCGTCGATCGCGGTGCCGCTCGCGGTGCCCGGACAGCATCCGGCCGCGCTCGCGGTGGTGTATCTGACCGGTCCGGCGGACATCGACGCGATCGGGGAGCGGCTGGCGCGGGCGGCGCGGGTGATCCGGGCCGAACTGCATCCGTAACTCGCAATGGACGCGGTGGACAGCGGCCGGGCGAGGGAAGCACGATGGCGTCCGTGGTACAGACGACGCGCTTCGCCCGCTTCCCGCTCGGACACTTCCCGACCCCGCTCGAACCGCTGGACCGGCTCACCGCGCGATTGCGCGAACGCCACCGGGACGTACCGGACCTCTGGATCAAACGCGACGACTGCACCGGTTTGGCGACCGGCGGCAACAAAACGCGCAAGCTGGAATTCCTCGTCGGCGACGCGCTCGCGCAGGGCGCCGACACGCTGATCACCCAGGGCGCGACGCAGTCGAACCACGCCCGGCAGACCGCTGCGGCCGCCGCGCGCGCCGGACTGGCCTGCAAACTGCTGCTGGAACAGCGGCAGGTGCGCGACGAGGAGTACGAGAACTCCGGCAACGTGTTCCTCGACGAACTGCTCGGTGCCGACATCGTGGACCGGGTACCGGCTGGAACTGATATGTCAGCGGCGATGGAAGACGTGGCAGCGAAACTGCGCGCGGAGGGACGGCGGCCGTACGTGATCCCGGGCGGCGGGTCGAATCCGATCGGCGCCCTCGGGTACGTCCAGTGCGCGCTGGAGCTGGACGCCGCGCCGGTCCCGGTCGACTGGGTCGTGCACGCGACCGGAAGCACCGGCACGCAGGCCGGACTCGTCGCCGGATTGCGCGCGGTGCACAGTCCGGCGCGGGTGCTCGGCGTCAGCGTGCGGCAGCCGGAAGCCCGGCAGATCGACGCGGTGCACGGGCTGGCCGTCCGGACGGCGGAGCTGATCGGGACCGAGGTTTCCCGTGACGATGTGCTGGTGGACGACCGCTGGGTCGGCGAGGGCTACGGCGTGCCGACCCAGTCCATGGTCGACGCGGTGCGGCTGCTCGCCGAGACCGAAGGAATCCTGCTGGACCCGGTGTACTCCGGAAAGGGCTTCGCCGGTCTGCTCGGGGGAATCGCGGAAGGCCGGTTCGCCGCGACCGACCGCGTCGTCTTCGTGCACACAGGCGGCGTCGCCGGGCTGTTCGGCTACCGGTCCGCGTTCCAGTGATCGCGGGCGTCCTCGGCGGTATGGGTCCCGCGGCGACCGCGGAGTTCTACGCGAAGCTCATCGCGCGCACGGTCGCGGAGCGCGACCAGGACCACCTTCGAGTGGCGATCTGGGCCGACCCGACGGTGCCGGACCGGGTCGCCGCGGTGCTCGACGGGAGCACCGACCCGTATCCGGCTTTGCTTGCCGGAGCGGAAAAACTGCGGGATCTCGGCGCCTCCGTGATCGCCGTGCCTTGCCACACCGCGCATTTCTTCCTGGCTCGGCTGGCCGCGGACAGCGGGGTGCCGTTCGTGGACATGGTCGCGGAAACGGCGGACTTCCTCGCCGGACGGACGGGTCCGGTCGGCCTGCTCGGCACTCGCGGGACGATCGCCGCCGGGCTGTACCAACGGCGAGTGCCCGAGGTCGAGTGGGTGGTGCCGTCCGAGGCGGGGCAGCGGGAAGTCGACGCAGCGGTGGCGGCGGTGAAACGCGGCGACCTCGCCGGTGGAGCGGCGCATTTCGACCGGGCGCTGGCGGAGGTCGGCGTGCCGTTGTCGGTGCTGGCGTGCACCGAACTCCCGCTGGTGGCGGGAAACGCGACCGGGGTGCTGGACCCGACGGACCTGCTCGCCGACGCGGTGATCCGCCGCTGCGGCGGAAAACCGGTCGACGTCCGGCCGTCCGCCTGACAGAGTCCGGCCATGACCGATCTGCTGACCGCCGCGGACGTGCTGCTCATGCAGGAGCTCGCGCAGCGGATCACTGCCGTGCGCCCGGAACTCGTCAACAGCGACGCCTCCTACGGCGAGCTGGCCTGGAACTGGGGCAAAGGGCACGCCGCACAAGGCGCGAGCTGGATGCGCCGGCTGTGGTTCGCCGGCGACGACCTCGTCGCGTGGGGCTGGGCGCAACTGCCCCGGAGCGTGCGGCTCAACGACGGCTCGGTCAAAGACGTCACCGGTGCTTACCTGGCATATCAGGTCCATCCCGACCACGCCGGGCTGGTCGACGACGTGATCGACTGGTTCGACGCCACCTCGGACGGCCTCGAGCGCACCGTGCTTCCCGGCGCGGCCGACAAGTTCGGCCTGGAGCGCTGGGCGGCGCACGGCTACGGGCCCGATCCGGACGGCCTCGGCGACACCGGGTCCTGGACGCAGCTGAACGAACGCGACCTCGAGGTGCTCGAAACGCCCGTGCTGCCGGACGGTTTCCGCTTCCGCACCGCCGCCGAAGCCGGTCCGGAGGCGGCTGTGCGGGCGCATGTGGACGCGTGGGGCGTGACCGCGTACACGCTGGAAGGCTACGAGGGCGTCCGCGCGACCCCGGCGTATCGCGGCGACCTGCATGTCCTGGTCGAAGCGCCGGACGGGACGATGGCGGCGTCCACGATCATGTGGCTGGACGAGGCGAACAAGACCGTCGAGTTCGAGCCGGTCGGCACCCATCCGGACTACCGGCGGCGGGGACTGGGCAGAGCGATGCTGCTGCACGGGATGGACCGCGCGCGGGCAGCCGGAGCTGCCCACGCGACGGTTGCTTGTCTTGGCGCGCCTGGACATCCGTCGGCGCGGGAGTTGTATTACGGCGTCGGGTTCCGCGAAGTGTGCCGGGACGTGCCGCTGCTCAAGCCCGCGTGAGCGGGGGCTGGCCCATCCGCAGCGCGCCGAACTTCGCGGACGTCCGGACCGCGTCGAAGCCGTAGCTGATCATCTCGGTCTCGTACTCCCGCAGCGCGGGGAGGAGGTCGGTCTCGGTGAGCTTCCTGGCGAGCAGTTCGGCGTCGCGCAGGGCGGTGTTCGCGCCGACGCCGACCGCAGGGCTCATCGCGTGGATCGCGTCGCCGAGCAGGGTCACCGACGTGGTCGGCCACGGCTCGACCGGCACGCTGGTGCGCATGAAGATCGGGAACAGCGTCTCGGGATCGGCGAGGGCCAGCAGTTCGCTGGCTTTCGGATTCCACTTGCGGGCCAACGAAACCGTCATGTCCCGCAACTCGCGCCCGGTCGCGGCGCGGAGTTCGTCGTCGGCGCACGGCAGCAGTTCGGTGCGCGCGGCGAACAGGCACATCACGTAGTCGCTGGTGTCGGTGAGCCCTGGCAGCGACGGCGGACGCCGGGAGTGGACCGGGGCGATGCCGATGTGCTGGTGGTCCGGGCCGAAGAGCCCGCGGTAGATCCCGAACCACTCGTCGGGGATCAGCGCGGCGGTCTCGCGGGTGAGCGGGAAGCGGCCGTACATGATGCGCACACCGGTGTCCACGACGCGGGCGTGCGGCAGGTATTGGCGTCGGATAAACGAATTTACGCCGTCGGCGGCCACCAGGAGGTCCGCTGAAGCGGTGGATCCGTCGGCGAACGTCGCGGTGACGGTGTCGTCCAGGCGGTACCCGGTGCATTCGCGGCCGAACTCGACGACGTCGTCCAGCCCGTGCAGGAGGATCTCGCGCAGCGTGCGGCGGTTGATCGAGACATTGCGTTCGACCGGTTCCTCCGGCGGCGTCCCGGTGAGGTAACTGGTACGCGACGGCGTCGAACTGGCATCCCAGATCGCCCGGCTGAGAGGGGCAGGAAGCAGCCGGTCCAGCGCGTCGAGGCCGTGCGGGTCGAGCCGCAGGCGGTACCCCTGCAACCGGCCGGCCGCTGAGATGTCACGTTCGCGGACTGCGACGGCAACCCCGGCGCGGTGCAATCCCTGCGCGAGCGCGAGCCCGCCGATGCCGCCGCCGATGATCAGGACGCGAAGTTTTCCGGGCACCGCGAATTCCCCTTCTGAGTACGGAACGAGGGGACGTGCTGGACGCACCGGAAAGGTGCGAGTACGAGCGCGGCGCGCCGCCCGGACTACCTGCCGGGCCGTGGCTTTCGACGTCCTGAGCCACCCTAGCTTTTTCCGGAAGCGGATTGTCAAGGACGGATTTCCGCCTAGGCTGGGCTCATGTGCGCACCGGGGCCGGAGATCCGCGGGACGCGGGTGGAACTGCTGACCGCCCCGGACTGCCCGAACGCCGAAGCGGCCCGGTCGCTGGTGGCCGAGTGCCTCGCCGAGAGCGGCCTCGACGCGGCGGTCGTCGAACGCGTCGGCAGCTACCGTTCGCCGACGATCCTGGTCGACGGGGTCGACGTGATGGGCACACCCGGGCCGGTGACGGCGGACGCCTGCCGCCTTGACGTGCCGACCCGGGAGCGGGTTCTCGCCGCGTTGGCGGCCGTGAAGGCCTGACCGGAAGCCGTTGCAGCTCGCTAATTGTCTTCGGGGCGCCCGCCGCTCTGGTTCACATTACAGATGTAATGTACGCTCGCCCGGACGAAGCCGAGGAGGTGCGGATGAGCCGGTCCGGAACCGCGGACGACCCGACCGGGACGAAGCTCGCCCTGCGCCGGGCGGCGGTCGGCGTGGTCGCTTCCGAGGGGCTGCGCGGCCTCACCTACCGTGCGGTCGCGCGGGCGGCGGGTTGCACCACCGGCGCGGTCCAGCACCATTTCTCCTCGATCGACGACCTCCTCCAGTCCTCTTTGGACCTGGTGCTGGAGGAGAGCGCGGAGAACGGCCTGATCGGCGCCCGCACCGGCGTCTACGCGGACGGTCCCGAGGTGCGCCAGCGGTTCCGGGACAGCGCGGACCTGCAAGTGTTCCAGTACCAGCTGGTCGTGGAAGCGGCGCGGCGGCCCGAACTGCGGCCGGTCGTGCGGCGGCTCTACGACGGCTATCTCGCCGCGGTCGGCAAGGAACTGTCGGCCGACGGCGGGCTGGCCCAGCTCGTGTTCTACGCCCTCGACGGAATGTTCCTGCACCAGGCGGCGGATCCGGACGTCGATCCGGGCCCGGCGCTCGAAGCCCTGCGCGGCCTGCTCGCGGCCGCGCGTTAACCGAACCCGGACCCCCTGCCCCGGCCGCGCCCGACGCCGCCGGGGTCGAAGTGTTGCCGGATACTGTTGCGCCGCAAGAACTTCCCACTGTCCTATCCGGAATTTCGTTCTCGCTCAGGTGTTGACTTAATCAACACCTAGGGGTCAGACTCGGCGCATCCCCGAAGCCGCCGAACCGAAAGGCGTACCCGATGCCCGACACCGCCGCCGCGACCTTGCTGATCGACGGCCGCTGGCATTCCGCCCCGGCGACGTTCGACGTCGTCGACCCCGCGAGCCTCGCCGTCCTCGGCCAGGCCGCCGACGCGGGGCCCGAGCAGGCGCGGGACGCACTGGCCGCGGCCGCGCGCGCCGCCCGCGGCTGGGCGGACACCGATCCGGAGACCCGCAGCGGCCATCTGCGCGCCGCGGCCGCCGGAATCCGCGCCCGGCAAGGAGAACTGGCCGCGTTGCTGAGCCGCGAGAACGGGAAACCGCTCGCCGAGGCGAACGGCGAACTGGCCGGGGCCGCCCGGATGCTGGAGTGGGCCGCGGAGGAGGGCCGCCGCGCGTACGGGCGGGTCACGCCGGCGAACGCGGCCGGTCCCGGGCTCGTGCTGCGCTCGCCGGTCGGCCCGGTGCTCGCGATCACGCCGTGGAACTTCCCGGCCAGCATGCTGATCCGCAAGGTCGGGCTCGCGCTCGCGGCGGGCTGTCCGGTGATCGCGAAACCGGCCGAGCAGACTCCGCTGATCGCCACCGCGCTGCTGGAAATCGTGCAGGACACCGGTTTGCCTGCCGGGGTGCTGCAGTCGCTGACCACCACGCGGCCCGCGGAACTCGTCGGAGAATTGCTGGCCGACCGGCGGCTGCGCAAGGTCAGCTTCACCGGCTCCACCGAGGTCGGATTGGGCCTGCTGCGCCAGACCGGCGACATCCTCCGCCGCACGTCGCTCGAAATGGGCGGGCACTCGCCGGCGATCGTGTTCGAGGACGCCGACCTCGAAGCCGCGGCGGCGGGCGTCGTCACCGGGAAGTTCTTCAACGCCGGGCAAAGCTGCACCGCGGTGAACCGGCTGTACGTCCACGAAAGCGTCCGCGACGACCTGCTTTCCTTGATCGAAAAGAAAACCAGCGCGCTGAAGGTCGGCCGGGGCGACGCCGAAGGCACCAACGTCGGTCCGCTGATCGACGAGGCCGGTCTGGCGAAGGTGGAGAACCAGGTGGCGGACGCGGTCGGCAAGGGCGCGCGCGTGCTCGTCGGCGGCAACCGGTGGACGGATCCCGCGCTGCCGGGCCATTTCTTCGAGCCCACCGTGCTGGACGGCGTCACCCCGGACATGCTCATCAGCCGCGAGGAAACGTTCGGCCCGGTGCTCGCGGTGTCGGCCTTCCGCACCGACGACGAGGCCATCGAACTCGCCAACTCCACTGATTACGGCCTCGCCGCCTACGTGTTCGGCACCGATCTGCGCCGCATCTGGCGCACGCTCGACCGGCTCGATTTCGGCGTGTTCGGCGTCAACGACCCGGCACCGGTGCGTCCGGAACTTCCCTTCGGCGGCCAGAAGAACTCCGGCCAGGAACGCGAAGGCGGGGCCGAAGGCATCGATGCCTACACCGAGACCAAAGCCGTCGCTCTGCGGTTCTGAACCGCTCCCCGAAAGGAATCCGCGTTGACCACCGCTGAACTCGCCGCTGCCGACCAGCGCACCCTCATCCACCCGCACACCGTCATCGGCGACCCCGCCGAACCGCTCGTCCTCGACCGCGGCGAAGGCGCGCTGCTCTGGGACACCGAAGGCAACCAGTACATCGACGGCACCTGCGGCCTGTGGCAGTGCCCGGTCGGCCACGGCCGCGCCGAACTCGCCGACGTCGCCGCCGAGCAGATCCGCAAGCTGGAGTTCTACTCGTCCTTCGGCGACTACTCCAACGCTCCGTCGATCCGCCTCGGCGAACGCCTCCTGTCGCTCGCCCCGGAGGGTCTGGAACGCGTTTACCTCACCAACGGCGGTTCGGAGGGCAACGAAACCGCGATCAAACTCGCCCGCCTCGCCTTCCATCACGCCGGTTCGCCCGAGCGCACGGTGGTGTTGGCGCGGCACGGCGGTTACCACGGCATGGGCGGCGCCTCGCTGGCCGCGACTGGCATTGAAGGCCTGCGCGCCGGGTACGGTCCGCTGCTGCCGGGCGTCGAATGGCTCGGCAAACCGCACGGCATCGAGCATGGTCCCAACGCGACAGACATTCTGGTGGCCGAGCTGGAGAAGCGGATCGAGGAGATCGGTCCACATCGGATCGCCGCGTTCATCGGGGAACCGGTGCTCGGCGTCGGCGGGATGGTGCCGCCGCCGGAGGGTTACTGGCCGCGCGTGCAGGAAGTGCTGCGGCGACACGGGATTCTCCTGATCGTGGACGAGATCGTCACCGCGTTCGGCCGCACCGGGCACTGGTTCGGCAGCGAGCACTTCGGCATCGAGCCGGACATGATCGTCACCGCGAAGGGGCTCACCAGCGGGTACATTCCGATGGGTGCGGTCCTCATTGGACGGAGGGTGCTGGAGCTCGCCGAAGGCGCTGCGTTCCTGCACGGCTTCACCTACAACGGCCACCCGGTCGGTTCGGCGGTCGCGCTGGCGAACCTCGACCTGATCGAAAAGGAGAACCTGCTCGACCGCGCCACCGTCCTCGGCGCCCGGCTGCGCGAGCGGCTCGACCCGCTCGCCGAACTGCCGCACGTGCGCGAGGTCCGCGGGGTCGGCCTGATGCTCGGCATCGAGTTCGCGGACCGGCCCACCGCACCGGTGCAGGCGGGCTGCCGCGCGGACGGCGTGGTGGTCCGCGCGTCCGGGACCAGCATCGTGCTGTCCCCGCCGCTGGTGATCACCGAGGACCAGATCGACACTTTGGCCGACGTGCTGTGCAAGCACGTCGCCGCCGCGGCGAGCTGAACGGAGGAGCCATGAGACGCCGGATACCGACGCTGTTGTCCGCCGCGCTTCTGCTCACCACCGCCGGCTGCGCGATTTCCGAGGGCGGGCCGAACTCGCTCGTGTTCGTTTCCTACGGCCAAGGCGCGTACCAGGCGGGCCAGCGCGCCGCGTGGCTCGACCCGTACGAGAAGCAGACCGGGACGACGGTCACCCTCGACGGCCCGTCGAGCAACGCCAAGCTCAAGGCGATGGTCGAGGCCGGGAAGGTGACCTGGGACGTCGTCGACACCGACGCGTCCGCTGCCGCCGCGGTGTGCGGGAGCCTGCTCGAACCCGTCGACATGGGCGCGCAGGCTTCCGGGTTCCCGGAGGGCTCGCTCACCGACTGCGGGGTGCCGGACGCGTTCTTCGGCATGATGCTGATGTACGACTCGAAGGTCTACGGCAAGCATCCGCCGACGAAACTCGCGGATTTCTTCGACCCGAAGCAGTTCCCCGGACGCCGCATCATCTACGGCGGCGACCCGAGCGTCGGCACCATCGAGGCGGCGCTGCTGGCCGACGGAGTGCCGCGGGACAAGCTGTACCCGCTCGACATGCGCCGCGCGCTGCGGATGTACGACCGGATCCGGCCGCAGCTGGCCATCAGCAGCACCTACGGCGACCAGCAGCAGCGCATGGCCGGCGGGCAGGCGGACATGGCGCTGGTCGTCAGCGCGCGGGCGTTCTCGCTGCTCAAGGCCGGTGCGACGAACTGGAAAGTGGTGCCTGACATCCCGGTTCCGGTGACCTGGGATGTCCTGGTGGTGCCGAAGGGGACGGCACGCGCCGAAGAGGCGAAGAAGCTCATCCGCTTCGCCTCGCAACCGGCGCAAGCGGCGGACTTCGCCGCGCGGGCGGGCGTGGGACCGGCCAACACGGCCGCCCCCGCCGCCCGTTCGGAGATCGGCCGCCAGCTCGACATCTGGGGCGAGGGCAAGGAGGACTTGCGAGTGCTCAGCAACGTGCGCTACTGGGCGGCGAACCGGCCCGAGCTGGTCAAGGCGTGGTCGGATTGGACGACCGGATGACCGCCGTGGCGACCCGCGTCCCGGCCGTGCCGCGGGCCGGGCGCGAGAAACGGCGGACTTCGTGGCTGCTGCTCCCCGCCGCGGCGGTGGTGCTGGTGTTCTTCTTCTATCCGCTCGCCGTGATCCTGTGGCGGAGCTTCACCGAACCGTCGTTCGGGGTCGGCAATTACCTGGCGGTGCTCGGCGACGAGGTGCAGATCCGGGTGCTGCTGCGGACTTTGCGGACGGCGCTGATCATCACGGTGGCGACGCTCGTCATCGCCTATCCCTACGCGTATGCGATGACGCTCGTCGGCCGTCGCGCCCGGTCGGTGTTGACGCTGCTGGTGCTGATGCCGTTCTGGACCAGCCTGATGGCGCGCAACTTCGCCTGGTACGTGCTCGAACAGCGCGGCGGCGTCATCGACCGGATGCTGTCGGCGATCGGCATCGACGGGGTCGTGCTGCTGGGTTCGGTGGCCGGCGTGACGGTCGCGATGGTGCAGGTGATGTTGCCGTTCATGGTGCTGCCGCTGCAAAGTTCGATGCTGAGCATCGACCGCAGCCTGCTGCACGCGGCGGGCAGCCTCGGCGCGCGGCGTCCGGTCGCGTTCCTGCGGGTCTACGTGCCGCTGTCGATGCCGGGCGTGCTGGCGGGGGTGTCTGTGGTGTTCATCATGTCGCTGGGCTTCTACATCACCCCGGCGCTGCTCGGCACGCCGCAGCAGGCGCTGGTCGCACAGGTGATCGGCACCCAGGTCAACGATCTGCTGGACTTCGCGGGCGCCGGCGCGCTCGGGACGATCCTGCTGGTCGTCACGCTCGTGGTGCTCGCCGTGCTCAGCCGCGTGGCCGCGCCGCTGGGCACCAGTGCGGCTGGAGGTGCCGACCGTGGCTGACAATCCGTCCATCAGCAGGGCCGCCGCGGTGCGGCAGCGGAGTCTCGGCTGGGGCTTGCGCGTGTGGGTCGCGCTCGTCGCGTTCGTGCTCGTCGCGCCGACGCTCGTGGTGATCCCGATGAGCTTCGGCGCGGGCTCGACGTTCGAGTTCCCTCCGAAGGACTGGTCGTGGCACTGGTACGCGGAGTTCTTCACCAGCAAGCAATGGCTGGCCGCGCTGGCGAATTCGGTCCAGGTCGGGGTGCTCGCCGCGGCGCTGGCGACCGTGCTCGGCGTGGCGGCCGCGCTGGCGCTCGACCGGATGCGGCGGGGGAGGGGCATCGTCCGGCAGTTGCTGATGGCTCCGATGATCCTGCCCGGCATCGTCGTGGCGGTCGCGATTTACGGCGTCTTCCTGCGCTGGCAGCTGAACGGCACGATGCTCGGTTTCGTGCTGGCGCACGCGGTGCTGGGACTGCCGTTCGTGCTCACCTCGGTGCAGACCAGCCTCGCCGGATACGACCCGATCATGGAGAAGGCGGCGGCGAGCCTCGGCGCGCCGCGCTGGACGACGGTGCGCAAGGTCGTGCTCCCGATCATCGCGCCCGGCGTGCTGTCCGGTTTCGTGTTCGCCTTCGCCACGTCGTTCGACGAGGTCGTGGTCGCGCTGTTCCTGCAGACGCCCGCGATCAAGACGCTGCCGGTGAAAATGTACGAATCGATCGTGCTGGAAATCGACCCGACGATCGCCGCCGCGTCGAGCCTGATCGTCGTGTTCACCACCATCCTGCTGTTCGTCCCCGCCGTTCTGCGCCGAAAAGAGCAATCATGACTGACGGAATCGCGACCGCACACGTGACGAAGGCGTACCCCGGCGTCGACCGGCCCGCCGTGGACGACGTTTCGCTGCACATCGCCGACGGCGAGTTCATGACCTTCCTCGGCCCGTCCGGTTCGGGCAAGACGACCATGCTGTCGATGATCGCCGGATTCACCCCGCTCACGTCCGGATCGATCACTGTGGACGGTCAGGAGATCTCGCGGCTCAAACCGCACCGGCGGAACCTCGGGGTGGTTTTCCAGCAATATGCGCTTTTCCCGCACATGTCGGTGGCGCGCAATGTCGCGTTTGGACTGACGCGGCGCAAGGTGCCGAAGCCGGAGATCGCACGGCGGGTGGACGACGTGCTGGACCTAGTCGGATTGTCGGCGGTGCGGGATCGGTTGCCGCGCCAGCTTTCCGGCGGCCAGCAGCAGCGCGTCGCTCTGGCGCGAGCGGTGGTATACGAACCGCGCGCGTTGCTGATGGACGAGCCTTTGGGTGCGCTGGACAAGAAGCTGCGCGATCAGTTGCAGCGGGAAATCGCGCGCATGCACCGGGAATTGGGCATGACGTTCCTCTTCGTGACGCACGACCAGCAGGAGGCGTTGACGTTGTCGGACCGGATCGCGGTGTTCAACGACGGCCGGATCGAACAGGTCGGCACGCCGGAGGAATTGTACGAGCGGCCGGAGACGTTGTTCGTCGCGCAGTTCGTCGGGGAGTCCAATGCGTTGTCGCTGACGCCGGGGGAGGTGACGATCGTGCGGCCGGAACGCTTGACCCTGCGCACTTCCGCGGATCCAGTCCCGAGTGGACACCAGCGGGCGAGCGCGCAGGTGACCGACATCGTGTACGTCGGCGATCACACGCGGATTTGGCTGCAGTATTCCGACGGTGCGCGCGGGTGCGCGGTGTTGTCGGCCGGGGTCGCGCACGAGCATCGGCCCGGGGACGAGGTGATCGCGGCCTGGCATCCGGAGCATCAGGCCGTGGTGCCGAGCGCCGAAGTCCCGGAATTGGCGGCGGTATGACCGAGGATGTGCTGCTGCGCGGCGGAGTGGTCCGGACGTTCGATCCGGCAGTCGGGACCGTTTCCGCGGTGCTGGTGTCGGACGGCCGGATCGCCGCGGTCGGCGACGACGAGACGGTTTCCGCGGCGGCCGCACCGGACGCGCGGGTCGTCGAACTGGCGGGCCGGACTGTCCTTCCTGGACTGAACGACGCGCATTTGCACCTGGCTTTCCACGCCGCCGCCGGTCCGGAGTTCTGTGTGGACCTTTCGGCCGCGCCGGATCTTTCCGCGGTAGCCCGTGCGTTGACCAGTGCGCCGCCGGGGGAGTGGATCGTCGGTCGTGGCTGGCGGGAAACGACGATCGCCGAATTCGCCGATGAACGAGCGGTGCCGACCCGAGCCTGGCTCGACAGCGTGACTGGCTCGCAACCGACGGTGCTGCATCACGCGTCGTCCCACGAGGTGTGGGCGAACAGCGCGGCGCTCGCGCGGGCCGGGATCACCGCGGCGACACCGGATCCGGAAGCCGGGGAGATCGTGCGTGACGCCGCCGGCGAGCCGACCGGGGTACTCGTGGAAAGCGCGCAGGAACTGGTCGCCTCGCTGGTGCCGAAACCGAGCCGGTCCGTCCGGCTGGATTCGATCGTGCGCAGCATGGAACGGTTGAACGCCCTCGGGATGACGAGCGTGACCGATCCGATCGTCCCGCCGGACCTGTGGCAGGACTACCGGGACCTGCACGCCGCCGGCCGGCTGCGGATGCGGATCACCGCGCTGCTGCACTGGAACTGGCCGTCGCCGGCGACGTCCGCCGCCTCGCTGGCGGAACTGCTGGACGAGACGGATTTCTCGGTCGGCGACGACCTGCTGCGGATCGGCGGCATCAAACTGTTCGCCGACGGCGTGCCGACGCACTGCACCGCGTGGATGCACTCGGCGTACCCGTCCGGCGGGCACGGAAGCCTGGTGACCTTCGGCGCCGACGACGACGCGCGCGTGCGTGAGCTGCACGAACTGATCCTGGCCGCACACGTCCGGCGGGTGCGCGTGCAAGTCCACGTGACCGGGGACCGAGCGGCGGACGCGGTAGTCGACGCGATCGAGGCGGCCCAGGCCGTCGACCCCTGGCCGGAGGCGCGGCACGCCTTGATCCACGGCACCTTCTTGTCCACCGCCGTGCTCTCCCGCCTGGCGCGGTCCGGAATCGGGGTCATCACCAGCTCGCTGATGCGGACCTACAGCGGCCCGTCAATGGTCCGCGTGCTGGGCGAGGAGCGGTGGGCCGACGCTTTCCCCGCGCGAGCCCTGCTGGACCACGGCGTGGCGGTCGCCGACAGCTCGGACGCCCCGGTGACCGTGCCGGACTGGCGCCGCGGCGTCGTGACCTTCACCGGTCTGCCCGGCCCGAACGCCTTCTCCATGGTGGCCGACCCGCTGACCAGGGAGGAGGCGCTGCGCCTGTGGACCACTGGCCCGGCGTGGCTGGAACACGCGGAGTCCGTCAAGGGAACGCTCCGTGTAGGTTCCCTCGCCGACCTGGCGGTGTTCGCCCACGATCCGGTCACCGCTGCGGGTCCGGAGTTGCTCAGCGTACGGTCGGAACTGACCATGCTCGGGGGACAGGTAGTGACGGAGTGAGGTTTCGTGTACAGCAGCAACACCGACGCTGACCGCGGCGCTTTCGTGTGGATGGTGAAGAACGCCGTCGTCCCGCGGCCGATCGCGTGGGTGAGCACAGTGGACGGCGCGGGGGTGCGGAACCTCGCGCCGTTCAGCTACTTCGCGCCGCTGACCATGGACCCGCCGACGGTGCTGTTCTCGATTTCGGAAGCGCCGAAAGACACCTTGGTCAATATCGAGGCCCAGCGCGAGTTCGCGATCACGATCGCACTGAGCGGCCAGGAGGAATTGGTCGCGCGCACCGCGTCCACAGTGGACTCTTCAGTGGACGAGGCGGAACACGTGGGTCTGTCGTGGACGCCCGGGGTGCGGATCGCCGCGCCGCATCCCGCCGGGGCGGGCCCGAGCCTGGAATGCACGCTGGTGAAGATCGAGGAGTTCCGGGGCTCGCACCTGGTCTTCGGCGAGGTGGTCGGAGTCGCGGTGGACGACCGCCTGCTGCGCCCGGACGGCTGGCTGGACCAGGACGTGTACCACCCGGTGGGCCGCATGGGCGGCGCGACGTTCACCCGGGTGAACAACTGGGTGCGGGTGCCGATCCCCGCTCCGGAGGAGTTCCTGGCCGCGGGTCAGCATTCCGATGCGGGCAGCTGACCCTGCTGGCAGGCCCATTCGCGCTGGATCTCGCCGGACGTCTTCGGACGGCCGGGGCCGCCGGGGTCGAGGTAGCCCTGGTATTCCTTGCAGCGCGGGTTGAACTTGCCCGCATTGACCGCCCGCTGGCCGCAACCTGGGCCGGTCGAGGGATCACGTCGTTTGGTTTGTGACGTGCTGGTCTTGGGCGTGCCGGTCGGCTTGGCCGAAGTCGAGGCAGCCGGTGGCGACGGGACCGGGACTGTTGTCGTGGACGGGGCTGGTTCGGGAGCGGTGGGCCTGCGACGGCGTGCTGGGCAGGCGGGTTCTCGGTGCACCCGGCCAGCACCAAGGCCAGCACCAAGGCCAGCGCGATGGCGGCGACGGCGAGGCGGGTCCGGGTCATGCCAGAAAGACGTTCCCCGCTCCGTGCGCGTTACCCCGACCCCTTTCGCGTAGCCTCGATCGCGTCCACGCCTGAGCAGGGAGGTTCCCGTGGCCGAAGCAACCCTCGCCGGGGTCCTCGACCGGCTCGCGGAGCTGCACGACCCCAAAATCCGCGCCGTCAACGAGAACCACGGCGACGACCACAGCGTCAACCTCACCAAACTCCGCGCCCTCGCGAAGGAACTCAAAGCCCAACCCGACCTGGCTCGCGAACTCTGGCAGACCGGCGATACCAACGCCCGTCTCCTCGCGCTCCTCGTCGCCCGCCCGAAGCAGTTCGACCGCGACGACCTCGACGCGATGCTGCGCGAGGCGGGCACCCCCAAGGTCCACGACTGGCTCCTCGCGAACATCGTCAAGAAAAGCCGCGACGCCGAGGACCTCCGCACCGCCTGGCTCGCAGATCCCGACCCGGTGGTCGCGAGCGCGGGCTGGGCGCTCACCGTGGACCGCGTCGCCAAGAAGCCCGACGGGCTCGACCTCGGCCGGCTCCTCGACGTCATCGAAGCCGAGATGAAAACCGCCCCGGCGCGGTTGCAGTGGGCGATGAACCACTGCCTCGCCCAGATCGGCATCGAGAACCCCGGCCTGCGCGCCCGCGCGATCGGCATCGGGGAGCGGCTGGGAGTGCTCAAGGACTATCCGACCCCGCCGAACTGCACCTCGCCGTACGCGCCGGTGTGGATCGCGGAGATGGTCAAGCGGCAAGCTTGATGGCAACACCAGCTGAACTGCGCAAAGTCAGGCCTCGGCGAGCGCGATGAAGCTCGTCCAATCCGGATCGGACAACCCGAGCTGCGCACCGGCTTCGGCGAGGGCGGAGGCCGCGGAATCGAGGAACCACGACGCGGTCAGCACCATCTTCGCCGCAGCGGCGGGGTCGCGGCGGACGCCCTCGGGAGTGAGGTCCTGCGCCTTGAGCGCGTGGACGGCGGAGTCGAGCAGCCGGGCGACGAGGCTGTACGCGTTGGCCGCTTCGGTGGTGCGAGTCAGCGCCCGGAACCGCGGGCGAGCGGCTTCGACGAGATCAGGGACAAGCAGGGAGCGCAGCCGCGGCCATTCCGCCGCCATGTGCTCGCCCAGCCAGCCGGAAAGCCGTTGATAGCGCACGGCGGCCTGCTCGAAGCGGGACCGTAGGGAGGTGAGTTCCGCCGGTTCGGACTCGCCTTCCATGAAGAGGATTCCGGTCGTCGCGACCACCGCCGGGTCGTTGAGATCGACGCAGCCGACGGCGCCGTGCGCGGGATCGAGCCGGTCGGGAGCCGGACTGTCCGACCACCGGGCGGCCAGCAGTTTCAAGGCGTTGGAATCGCGCCGCCAGGCCGCCGACTCCTCGAGCTTGAGCACCGAGTGGTACCGCTCGTGCTCGCGGTGGTCGCGCGCCACCCGCACGTATCCGGCCAGTTCCGCCGGCGACGGTCCGTCGCTCATGGTCGATGCCCCTTCGCCTGGTCCACCCGAGAGTAAATGTTACACACTCTCTAGATTTAGAGTGAACCTAATTTTTACGGCGAGAGGGTCAGCGGCGACGGCTCCGCAGGCGGGCCGGTTCGGTCCGGTCGTCCGGCGAGACGGCGGGTTGGCGGAACAGGCCGCCGTACCGGTCCTCCTGCGGGCGGACGAGGGCGCCGGGGCGCGGGCTTTCGGCCACGGGATGGCTGAAGAGCGGAGAGCTGACTGGTGCGGTGATGGGTTTACCTTTCGGGGCAAGACGGACCGCGACGGGCCAAGAGGAACCGGGCGGATGGGCCACGTCGCACCACCGCCGTCCGGGAAGGGCGCCACTGGCTGATGCCGCGGGTGCGACCGAAGCGAGGGCAGCTCGGCGGCTGACAGGCCGCGAGGGTGACGGTGGTGTGCCGTGGGCCCGACGACATGACGTGCGTTCGCCCTGGCCGCGATCGGTCGGGACTGTCGGCGCACAAGATGTTCTCGGACACTGCTGACGGTACACCCTCGGCGGCCCGGTGCGCGCCGCCGCGTGCCCGGAACGGGGGATCCGGCAGTGGGCGGAGTCTCGCCGGCACGGCAGAATCCCTTGGTGGGCAAGGGATTACGCGTCTTGGAATGGTCTTGCCATCCGGATAAGGGATTTCTCCGGGTGTAGGCTCGACGGCAGGACCCCGGTCGCGGGCCTCCACTTCTGTCGAACCACTGCGGTCGTCCGGCACGCCACCCGATGCGGAGCGGAAAATGGACAGACCGGCAGACGGCCCGGGACACGGCAGCGAGTACGCGGAGCTCTCGGCGCTGGTGAAAGAGGCGGGCTTGTTCCGCCGCCGCCCGGTGCACTACCTCGTCCGCGCCGCGGCGGCGTTGCTGGCGTTCGGCGGGGCGTGGACGCTGCTCGCGCTCGGCGCGGCGAGCTGGTGGCAGCTCGGCACGGCGGCGCTGCTGGCGGTCGCCTACACCCAGCTCTCGTTCCTCGGCCACGACGCCGGGCACAAGCAGATCTTCCGGACCCGCCGCGCGAACGACGCCGCCGGAACGGCACTGGCCGCGCTGGTCGGGCTGAGCTACGGCTGGTGGGTCGCCAAGCACACCCGGCACCACGCGAACCCGAACGTTGAGGACTCCGATCCGGACATCGACATTCCTGCCCTGGCGTTCACCCGCCGGCAGGGCCGCGCGAAGGCGGGTTTCCTGCGCTGGATGGCGAAATACCAGGCTTTCCTCTTCTTTCCGTTGCTGCTGCTGGAAGGCATCGACCTGCACTGGTCCGGGATCAAGGCGGTGCGCCACGGCGGAACGCGGTCCCCTCGCCTCGACGCGACGCTGCTCGCCGTCCACCTCGCCGCATACCTCGCGGCCGTGTTTCTCTTGCTGCCACCGGGAATCGCCGCGGTCTTCGTCGTCGTGCACCACGCCGCGTGGGGTGTCTACATGGGATGCTCGTTCGCGCCGAACCACAAGGCGATGCCGCACCTGGAACCCGGGCACCGGCTGGATTTCCTCCGCCGCCAGGTGCTGACGTCGCACAACGTCCGCGGCGGCCGCTGGGCGACCTACGCGCTGGGCGGGCTGAACTACCAGATCGAGCACCATCTCTTCCCGAGCATCCCGATGGCGACCCTGCACCGGGCTCAGCCGCTGGTGCGGGACTTCTGCGCCGCCCGGGGGATCAGCTACAGCCAGGGCGGGCTGTTCCGCACCTACGCGGACGTCCTGGCCCATCTGCACCAGGTCGGGGGGCCCCGCTGCGAACCGCGGCGGAACCGGGTCGCTAGGAGCACGGTCTCGAACGCCGGGCCGATTCCGGCGGATTTCCGCGCGAACAATCCCTGAAGGCTGCCCGGCGCGGCTGCCGGATCCGACACATTTTCGCGTCGCGGTTCCGGCGCGAATCCGGACCGGAATGGCAACACCCCCTCAGGGCGTCGCGGATAGCGCGCGGAATCGGAGGCTAGCCGGGGCTTTTTCACGTTCGCACCCCTGCTGACCTGCCCGGGTTCCCCCTATGTGGTGATTCTGGGCCCGCTGCCTCCCCGTCGCGGGGGAGAGCGCGGTACGAATTCTCCTGCCAGGTGTCGATGAACGCGGGTAAGCAGCTCGACAATTCCGTCCTTTGCCGTGGGAGCTTTCGTGATGGCCCGTCGTTCCGGATTCATGCGCTCCCGCGGGAAGCGCGCCGCCGCGGCTCTCGCCGTGGTCTTCGCCCTGAGCCTCGCGAGCGCCGCGCCCGCGATGGGCGCGACTCTGCCGCCCAGCACCAGCCCGGCGAGTCCGTCCGCGGCTCCGGCTTCGGCGCAGGAGAGCCCGGCCGCTCCCGCGCCGACCAGCACCACCCCGGCCACTCCGGCCACCTCGGCACCGCCCGCCGCACCGCAGCCGAGGGCGGTCGAGCCGAGAGGCCTGGGCACGCCGCGCAAAATCGGCCCCGACCCGGCGTTCTCGACGGTCGCCCACGGCGCGATCACGATGGCCTCGAACTCGGTCGTGAGCTGCGGCACCGTGCCCACGTCCTGCGGGGAGACCGCGAACAACTCCACCTACGGCTACTGGGTCAAAAGCGACCCGGCCGCCCCGGGCAACACCGCCTCGAGCGCGAACCTGACCGTCCCGCCCGGCGCGACCGTCCTCTCCGCCCGGCTGTACTGGCAGGTCAACCCGATCTCCTCGAACGCCGACTCCGGCGACGCCTCCCGCGCGAACCAGGTCGCGTTCAAAGCCCCGGGTTCCGCGACCTACCAGCGGCTGACCGCCGACACCTACGACTGGTTCGACGCGCTCGGCAGCGGATCCCCGCAGATCACCGCGCACGCGGGCGTCAAGGACGTCACCGGGCTGGTCAAACAGGCAGGCGGCGGCTCCTATACCGTCGCCGACCTCCAAGCCTGCCGCGGCAACTCGGCCAACTCCGCGAGCAACCTCGGCTGCTGGGGCGGCTGGTCGCTGGTCGTGGCGTACGAACTGGACACCGATCCGCTGCGCTACCTGTAGATCTGGGACGGCTTCGACGTGGTCCGGGGCGGTGCCAGCCCCACCTCCACCACCATCGACCTGAACGGGATCCGGAGCCCGGGCGACCACGCCCCGTCGGCCACCATGGGCGTGGTCGTCGGCGACGGCGACGCCAACATCTCCGGCGACTACCTCGAATTCGGCCGCGACGCCGCGTCGCTGCAGCGGCTGACGCTGCCCGCGCCCGGCGGCACCAGCACGAACAACGCGTTCAGCAGCCGGATCGACCGCGTCGCCGCGAACGGCACCGGCAGCAATGTCACCGATCGCACGCCGAATCCGGCCAACAACTTCGGCTACGACGCGCGCGCGGTCGACGTCACCGGCAAACTGCCCGCCGGCTCGGACCGGGCCCAGCTGAAGGTCGGGACCACCGGCGACGCGCTGTACCCGCAGACCGTCTGGCTGATGACCGAGGCCAACGAGCCCAACCTGCAGATCGTCAAGTCCAACGACCCCGAGGGCAACCTTCAGGAACGCCCGCCGGGCTGGGTCGGGCAGGGCGGCGAGATCTCTTACGGGCTCGACGTGGCCAACCGGAACCCCGACGGCAGCACCACGAACCTGGACACCGCGACCAGCGTGGTCGTCACCGACACCCTGCCCGCCGGAGTGTCCTATGTGGCCGGTTCGGACCCGCGATGCACGGCGTCCGGCCAGGTCGTCACCTGCCAGCTGCCGGACCTCGCTCCAGGACAGAGCACGCACCTCGGGTTCCGCGTCACCGTTTCGCCGACGGTCGCTCCCGGCACCCGCCTCGACAACACCGCGTCGGTGGCCTTCCAGGGCAAGCAGACCGGCCGCGAGCAGACGCGGACCAGCAACACCGTCCGCAACGTCGTCGCGGCGCCGGAGTACACGCTGGCGAAGGTCGTGGACAAGGCGACCGCGCTGCCCGGCGACCAGCTGACCTACACCGTCACGCTGGCCAACACCGGCCCCATCGCGGTGCCGCCCACCACCGTCACCGACACGCTCCCGCCCGGCACGACCTTCGTCAGCGCGGACACCACGAGCGGCACCGTCACGGGGACCGGCCCGGTGCAATGGCACGCCGCGGCGATCCCTCCGGGCGGCCAGGTCACGCTGACCGTGCACGTCCGGATCGACGACGCGACCATCGGCGCCACGCTGATCAACCGTGCGAAGGTGACCGAGGGCCCGCCGCCGACCGTCCCGCCGGAACGGCAGTGCAAGGACGACGCCACTGCTTCTTGTGCGGAGACGGTGGTGCCCGGCACGAAAATCGAGATCGCCAAGACCGCTGACAAGGCGTCGGCGAACCCCGGCGACACCGTGACCTACACCGTGGTCGTCCGCAACACCGGCCAGGTCGCCGCGCGCGGCGCGACGTTCACCGACGACCTGTCGAAGGTCCTCGACGACGCCGTCTACAACAACGACGCCGCTCCCGCCGCGCAAACCTCTTACACCGCACCGAAACTGACCTGGACCGGCGACCTCCCGGTAGGCGGTTCGGCGACGATCACCTACAGCGTCACCGTGAAGAGTCCCGTGACCGGCGACCACAAGCTGGTCAACACGGTCACGTCGACCACGCCAGGCAGCAACTGCGCGGCCGGGTCCACTGATCCTCGGTGCGGCACCACGACGCCGGTCTCCGGAATCCGGATCAGCAAGACCGCCGATCCCGCCAGCGCCAAGCCCGGCGACACCGTGAAGTACACCGTGACCGTCGCGAACACCGGCCAGACTCCATTGTCCAGCGCGACTTTCACCGACGATCTGTCCAAAGTGCTGGATGATGCTTCGTACGCCGGTGATGCGTCGGCTTCTTCCGGTTCGGTGAGTTATGCGGCCCCGCTGCTGACGTGGACCGGCGATCTGCCGGTCGGCGGGACCGTGACGGTGACGTACTCGGTGAAGGTCAACAACCCCGACACCGCCGATCGCAAGCTGGTCAACGTCGTCACGTCCACGACGCCGGGCAACAACTGCGTCGCGGGTTCGACCGATCCGGCGTGCTCGACGACGACTCCGGTGTCCGGAATGCGGATCGAGAAGAAGGCCGACAAGCAATCCGCGAACCCCGGCGACCAGGTGACCTACACCGTCGTCGTCGCGAACACCGGCCAGACTTCGTTGCCAGGCGCGGCTTTCACGGACGATCTGTCCAAAGTGCTCGATGACGCCTCTTACGACGGCGATGCCTCGGCTTCGGTGGGTTCGGTGTCTTACGCCGCGCCTAAGCTGACCTGGACAGGAGACCTCGCGGTCGGCGCTTCGGCGACGATCACCTACAGCGTCACCGTGAAGAATCCTGTTGCTGGCGACCACAAACTGGTCAACACGATCACCTCCACGACCCCCGGCAACAACTGTGCCGCGGGTTCGACCGATCCGGCGTGTTCGACCACGACGCCGGTGTCCGGGATCGAGTTCGCCAAGACCGTCGACAAGACCAGCGCGAACCCCGGCGACAAGGTCACGTACACGGTGACCGTCCGGAACACCGGCCAAACTCCGTTGTCCGGCGCGACTTTCACCGACGACTTGTCGCAGGTGCTGGACGACGCCGACTACAACAACGACGCCGCCCCAGCCGCGCAAACCTCCTACGCCGCGCCCAGGCTGACCTGGACCGGCGACCTCCCGCTAGGTGGTTCGGCGACGGTGACCTACAGCGTTACCGTGAAGAATCCTGTTAGCGGTGACCATAAACTGATAAACACGATCACCTCCGCCACCCCGGGCAGCAACTGCGCCGCCGGTTCCGCCGATCCCCGGTGCGGCACCACGACACCGGTGTCCGGAATGCGGATCGCCAAGTCCGCCGACCGCGACCAGGTCGTGCCCGGCGACAAGGTGACCTACACGATCACTGTCACCAATACCGGCCAAACCCCGTTGCCCGGCGCGACTTTCACCGACGACCTTTCCCAGGTGCTGGACGACGCCGACTACAACAACGATGCCGCTCCGGCCGCGCAAGTCTCTTACACCGCACCGAAACTGACGTGGACCGGCGACCTGCCCATCGGCGGTTCCGCGACGGTGAAGTACAGCGTCACGGTCAAGAACCCGGATCCGGGGGACAAGAAGCTGCACAACGTCGTCACGTCCTCGACCCCCGGCACCAACTGCCCACCGGGTTCCACCGACCCGTCGTGCTCGACGACGACGCCGGGCAAGGAGCTGACGGTCGCCAAGACTGTCGACAAGCAGACCGCGAACCCGGGCGACAAGGTCACCTATACCGTGAAGGTGACCAACACCGGCCAGGTCCCGATGCCGGACGCGAGCTTCACCGACGACCTGTCGCAGGTGCTGGACGACGCCTCCTACAACGAGGATGCATCTTCGTCGGTGGGCTCGACCGCCTACACCGCACCGCGGCTGACGTGGACGGGCAACCTGCCGGTCGGTGCCTCCGCGACAGTGACCTACAGCGTCACCGTGAAGAATCCTGTTACCGGCGACCACCAGCTGCGCAACACGGTCAGCACGCCCGTGCCAGGCAACTGCGAGCCCGGCTCGACGGACCCGAAGTGCTCGACCCTGACGCCGCTGCCGGGGATGACGATCGAGAAGAAGGTCGACAAGCAGTCCGCGAACCCCGGGGACAAGGTCACGTACACGGTCACCGTGACGAACACCGGCAAGACTCCGTTGCCCGGTGCGACTTTCACCGACGACCTGTCGAAGGTCCTCGACGACGCCGCCTACAACGGTGACGCCGCTTCGTCCGCCGGTTCCGTGTCGTATGCCGCGCCGCGCTTGACCTGGACCGGCGACCTGCCGATCGGCGCCTCGGCGACGGTCACCTATAGCGTCACCGTGAACAACCCCGTCAAGGGTGATTTCAAGCTGGCCAACGTGGTCACGTCGGACACTCCGGGCGGGAACTGCCCGCCGGGGTCGACGGACCCGCGCTGCGGCACCGAGACGCCGGTGTCCGGCATCGCGATCAGCAAGGTCGCGGACAAGCCGTCGGCGAATCCCGGGGACAAGGTCACCTACACCGTGACTGTCACGAACACCGGCCAGACACCCTTGTCCGGCGCGACCTTCACGGACGACCTGTCGAAGGTCCTCGACGACGCTGCCTATGACGGCGACGCGGCCGCTTCTGTCGGTGTGGTCACCTATGCTGCTCCTCGATTGACGTGGACTGGCGATCTTCCGGTGGGCGCTTCGGCGACGGTGACCTACAGCGTCACTGTGGCGAAGCCGGTCAAGGGCGACCACCGGCTGACGAACGTGGTCACGTCCGACACGCCGGGGTCGAACTGCCTGCCGGGATCCACGGATCCGCGCTGTGGGACGACGACGCCGGTGTCTGGGTTGGACATTTCGAAGGTCGTGGACAAGAAGGAGGTGAAGCCAGGGGACAAGGTCACTTACACGGTCACGGTGAAGAACACCGGCCAGACGCCCTTGCCTGGCGCGACTTTCACGGACGACTTGTCGAAGGTGCTGGACGATGCCACCTACGGGAATGATGCTGCGGCTTCGATCGGCTCGGTGAGTTATGCAGCACCGCGGCTGACGTGGACCGGCGACCTCCCGGTGGGCGGTTCGGCGACGGTCACCTACAGCGTCACCGTGAACAACCCGGTCAAGGGTGATCATCGGTTGGCGAACGTGGTCACGTCGGACACCCCGGGCACGAACTGCCCGCCGGAGTCGAAGGACCCGCGCTGCGGGACCACGACGTCGGTCGCGGGACTGATCCTGGAGAAGAAGGCGAGCGTCACCGAGGCGAAGGCGGGAGATCAGGTCACCTACACCGTCACCGCGCGGAACACCGGCCAGACCGACCTGAAGGACGCCACCTTCACCGACGACCTGACCAATGTCCTCACCAACGCGACGTACAACAACGACGCGACCGCCTCGACCGGCTCGACGACCTACACCGCACCCCGCCTGACCTGGACCGGAGACCTGCCGCTGGGTGCGATCGCGACGGTGACCTACAGCGTGAAGGTCAAGGCCCCCGTCGGTGACGGGCAGAGCCTGCGCAACGTCATTACGTCGACCACGCCAGGCACCAACTGCCCCGACCCCTCGACCGACGAGCGATGCAAGACGACCACGCCGCTCACGAAGACGCCGCCCACGCCACCGACCCCGCCGACAGTCCCGCCGACGCCGCCGGTCCAGCCCTCACCGCCGACGCCACCGCTGGCGTCCACCGGCGTGGTGCTGATCCCAGTGGGCATCGCAGCGCTCGCCCTGCTCGCCGGAGGCGGAGCACTGTTGCTGCTCTCGCGCCGCCGCCGCTCCCGGCCCTGACCGGGTGACGGACGGCTGGGCCTGTCGCGGTGGGCAGGCCCAACCACCGTCGGTGCACGCTGCTCCGGGGCACGGTGCCACCGTGCGCCCCGTCGCGAGCGAGGCTGGGTCGACCCCGGGATGGGGCCCGCCGCGTCGCTGCGCGCCCTTCCTGGCGGCGGTTGGGTTCTCCGGCGGGTTGGCAACAGGGCCGTCTGATCGTTCCTGCGCACTGACTGCCTCGGCCGCAAACCTCACGGGTGAACGTCGGGGCGGCGGCACTGGACCGCGCCCCCGCCTGGACTTCACCCCGGCAACGTGAACGTCCGTGAAGGGCTCCTTGAGGGAATCAGATTCCCTCAGGGAGCCCTTCACGGCCTTCTGCCCGGTGCTTGGTATCTCAACGGCCTCGGCCTGCTGTGCGCGGATCGTCCACAGAGGAACGCCGCGAAACAGAGGCACCGGAGCCGCCCAACGACCCCGGTGCCCCGGGCCTCAGCCCTTCAACAACCCCTGCATCTCGGCGATCTCCGCCTGCTGCGCATCGATAATCCGCTGCGCCAGCGCCTTCGCCCCGGCATCCGAGCCCTGCGCGAGTTCCGTCTTCGCCATCTCGACCGCCCCCTGATGGTGCTTGATCATCATGTCCAGCCACGACCGGTCGAAGGCCGGGCCCTTGGCGGCGTCCAGGCTTTTCATGTCGGCGTCGGACATCATGCCGGTCATCGCGTGGTCGCCGGACATCTCGTGGCCGCCCGGCATCGAGTGGCTCGTCGCGGCGACGCCCCAGGTCTTCAGCCAGCCCTGCATCTGCCGGATTTCCGGGTCCTGCGCCCGGTCGATCCGGCCCGCCAGGTCGACGACCTTCGGGTCGCTGCTGCGCGACGGCACCATTTTCGCCATTTCCAGCGCCTGCTGGTGATGCGGGATCATCTGCTGAGCGAACGTGACGTCAGCGGCGTTGTGTCCCGCCTGCGAGCTGGGTGCCGGAGCGGGCGATTCCGGGCCGCTGCAGGCGCCGAGCAGGAGTGACGCGGTCAGCACGGCACCGCTGAAAAAGATTTTGCGCACGAAAAAACCTTCTCTCAAAAGGAAAATTGCGAGGAAAGACCGGAAAGGGAATACCGATCAGGTTCGCAACACACAGAGAGAAGTCAGGACAGTCCGGCCCCGTCTGTCGGGTGGGCGGTCGGCGGCGGGGGAGCCGCGAGTGCCGTCGAAAATGGCCTTCACGACGGGGTAGCGGCGGAAGGCCAGCAGGCCCAGGACGAGCGCGCCCGCCGCGTACAGGACTGCCAGGCAGAGGTGCAGCATCGAGTGTTCGCCGGCGGGCATGCCGGAGTCGGCGGCCGGGGCAGGCAAGGCCGAGTGCGCCTCGACGGAGATCTGGCTGGCCATGGCATGCCCGGCACCGGGGGAAGGCACGTGGTGCATCACGGCGACGCCCACTGCCAGCGCGAACAGCAGCAGCACCCGCTGCACGCTGCCGAGCCGGGACGTCGCCATGGGAGCAACCGTACCTGGCACCGGGGGAACCAGGGCGGGGCGGACGAAACGGTCACGCTCAGTGGTCGGCGAACCGCCCCGTACTGGAAGTTGAACATTCACTCAACCAGGTTCCAGCCCGTGGCGCCGAGGCCGCCCCCGCTCGCCCGGGGTGCGGGTGTGCTACTAGGTTCGAGGGGGCAAGACTTGATGTCGAAGACAGAAGGAGGGCCCCATGGCCCGGTACGAGCTGCCCGAACTCGATTACGACTACGGTGCCCTCGCGCCCTACATTTCGGGCGAGATCAACGAGCTGCACCACAGCAAGCACCACGCGACCTACGTGAAGGGCGCGAACGACACGCTGGACAAGCTCGCCGCCGCGCGGGAGGCGGGCGACTTCGGCTCGATCGTGGGCTTGGAGACGACGCTGGCGTTCAACCTGGCCGGGCACGCCAACCATGTGGTGTGGTGGAAGATCCTCTCGCCCGAGGGCGGGGACAAGCCGACCGGCGAGCTGGCCGCGGCGATCGACGAGGCGTTCGGCTCGTTCGACAAGTTCAAGGCCCAGTTCACCGCGGTGTCGACCACGATCCAGGGCAACGGGTGGGGCGCGCTGTCGTGGGACCCGATCGGCAAGACGCTGATCACCCAGCAGCTGCGCGACCACCACAACAACCTGATCCTGCCGACCGTGCCGATCCTGCTGGTCGACGTGTGGGAGCACGCGTTCTACCTGGACTACAAGAACGTGAAGCCGGACTACGTCAACGCCCTGTGGAACATCTTCAACTGGGCCGAGATCAGCAAGCGCTTCGACAACGCCGTCGCCGGCGGCAACGGCCTCCTGCTCGGCTGAGCCCGACGCACTGAAGGCACCGGAAACGGGGTCCGGCCCACGCGGCCGGGCCCCGTTTCGCGGGTTTCGGCGCAATTAGTCGCCCGGCTGGGGGAAATCGCTGCGACGAATGTCGGGAACCGCTGGTAGTCCGCGCATCCCGGCAGCCGCCTGCACGGCCTGGATCCGGGTGCATCCGGACGTGCACGCTGCACGCCCGCCGAATGCGGATGCCGATTCGCGCGCACCGGTCGTCTGTGCGAGGACCACCTGATTCAGCGAGATTCGCTCGCATTCGGTGGGTTCTTTCCCCTGATCGAACAAGTGCCTGGACAGCGGCGGACCGGCGCGGCACCCTGGAAGCGCAACCATGTCGGGGGGCAGGGGGAGCACATGGCGTTGCGCATTCATTTCACCGACGACGATTTCGGCCGGACGAGGCGGCGCACCGGCCCCGATCCGCTGTGGGAACTGGTGCTGAGCCTCACCGCGCTGCAGAGCCGCCGCCCGGCGGGCGGGCTGCGGGTCTGGTCGGCGCGTGCCCGCAAGCAGCTTCGGCGGGAGGGGCTGCTTCCGCAACCCCGTCCGGCGCCGGCGTTGGAGTTCCGCAACCGTGCGGTGAAGGCGCTGCCCTCAGGTGGCGACGCGACGGTCCGCCGCACGGGAGTGCTGAGACCGGCGGAGCGGCGGCGGGAGATCGGTCCGGTCGCGGGGGACGGCGTCGTGCGCGTGGAGAAAACGAGGCTGCGGGCCGACCTTCAGACGTTCTTCGTGCACGGTGTCGCGCCGTCGTGGGTCGGGGACGTGGCCGACGGGGCGCGCACGCTGCTCACGTCGTACAGCCTCGCGCGGCAGACTCCGGCCGTCCACCCGGAACGGTCCGGTGCCGCGATCCCCTGGGAGGGCCCGGAATTCTTCGGCGAACCTCCTACTGATCGCAGTGTCTACTTCGGAGGCTTGCTCGTGATCCCGGCTTATTTCCGGGTCGTGGAACCGGATCCGGCGACCGGACCAGAACCGCCGGTGGTATTGGCCCGGCCCGCGATCACCGCGGGCGACGCCGTCCAGGACCCGCTGCCGGACCTGCTCGGCCCGACCCGCGCCCGCGCGCTGCACGCGCTGACGATCCCGAGATCCACCGCCGAACTGGCCGGGGAGATCGGCGTGACACCGGTCGCGGCGAGCAAGCACGCGGGCGTCCTGCGCCGCGCGGGATTGGTGGAAAGCCAGCAGGACGGGAAGACCGTCCGGCACGCGGCGACGGCCACCGGACTCGCGTTGCTGAGCGCTTCCGGCGGGGAATGATGGGGCGCGCGGGGGAGAATTCCACGTACTAACGGAAGACCGCGGCAATAAACGACGTGTCAGCACGACCGGCGGCCAGCGCGGAATGGAACGCGTCTCGCCGATCCGGCTGCGGCGGTTGAGTTGCCTCAGTGTGGTGTTACCCACGAATGAGTGAAAAGAACGGGTGAAATCGGACATCGATCCCGGCTCGGATTGCCCGCGGCGGGCCTTTTTTCCTGCGACTTGGGCACATTTGTCCGCGAACCCTGCCGCGTTCCCGGTTTTCGCGGCATTCTCGGATCATGGCTTCTGGTTTCCGCGCGTCCGCGGCGCGCGGGCGCGTGTTCCTCCTTCCGGTCCTGGCCGCGGCGGTCGCGGTCTCGGCGCTGGCCGGGATCTGCCTGGGGCTGTGGATCCACCGGCAGGGCTCGGCGGCGATCGACCGCGCACCGGGCCGGTCCGTCGTCGCCGCCGTGGAGCCCGGATCCGGCGCGCTGCGCGGGAGCGAGGGCGCCGCGATGCCCGACACCCGGCGCGTCACATGGACCGCCCCGGACGGCGGCGCCGAGGAAGCGAACATCCCGCTGCGCTCCGACCCGGCGGCCCGCGGCCTGACCCGCATCCGCATGGACGCGCGCGGCCAGCTCCGGGCCTCGTCGCCGGACCGCCTCGACGTCCTGTCGGTTTCGGTGATCACGACGGTCGCCTGGGAACTGGTCACTGCGATCGCGGGATTCGCGCTGTACCGCCGATTCGCCCGGGGGCGGGTCGCTGGCTGAGGTGTGAGCGCGGGTCGGGTTGCTGCCGGGTTCGGCTGCCAGCATGCGCAGAGCCGGTTCGGCCGTCGCCGAGGCGGGGTTCGCCTTGCCCGCCGGTCCGCCCGGGGCGTGTCGCTGCATGGGGCGTGAGCGAGGGCGCGGCTGGCGTCGTGGATACGGGATTCGCGTCGCACCACAAGCTTCGTACGAGGCCTCAACGCCAATGGCAACGATAAAACCAGATGATCGCGAGCGGAATCGCCGTCGTGAGCACCGCGCCTACCGCGATCGGGGCGGCCGAGCCCATTCCGAAGCCGACCACCAGGGTGACCAGGCCGGTCAGGAACACGCTGAGCACGCCGAGCGCGGCCGCCGCGAAGGTGACCGCGGGCATGGGGCGGAACTTCTCGAACCGGCGGGCAAGGCGCGGATTTTCCTGGGCGAGGCATCGCTCGATCTCGTCCAGCTGGTGTTGTTCGTGGTCGCGCAGCGCCATCGTCCGCTCCGCCCGTCGACCTGGCCGGGACTTCTCCGCTGATTCTGCCACGAAATCCGGCCGGAATCCGGGGTCGAGTTCGATTCGACGCCCCGTGCGGGTGCGTCCGGGAAGCCGCGGAGCGGGGGCGGCCCGCCGCGTCCGGCAGCGGGCCGCCCGTGCGGGTCAGTCGCGGCGGCGGTCGCCCACGATGAGCCGGTAGCCGGTCAGGATGACCAGCGCGCCGAGCACCGCGAGACCCCACGTGCGCAGGTCGAAGAACGTCCCGAGCTGGGTGTGGAACAGCGTTTTGCCGATCCAGCCGCCCACGAACGCGCCTCCGATCCCGAGCAGGATGGTGATGATGCAGCCGCCCGGGTCCTTGCCCGGCATGAGGGCCTTCGCGATCACTCCGGCGATCAGGCCCAGCACGATCCAGCTGACAACGCCCACGTCGGTCCTCTCCTCGGTACGGCGGCGGCCCCTCGGGCCGCCCCTGGCCGGACCAGGATGGCATGGTCCGACCGGGTGGCGCGCGCCAGCGTCGGGGCTACTTTCCGTAGTACCGGCGAGGAGTCAGCGGCGGAGGGCGGTTTCCGTGTCCATGTGCGACAGCTTCGCCGGATTCCGCACCGCGTACAGGCCGGTGATCTTGCCGTCGTCGATGCGCAGCGTGAGCACCGTGTCGACCTCGCCGTCGAGCTTCAGCACCAGCGCCGGATGCCCGTTGACCTGCATCGGGCGCAGCGGCGCGGGGATCTGGGCGCTCCCGGCGGCCAGCAGCCGCGCGACCTTGTCCGCGCCGACGATCGGCCGCGGCACCGCTTGCTTGACGCCGCCGCCGTCGCCGAGGAAGACGACGTCCGGGGCGAGCAGGTCGAGCAAGCCTTGCAGGTCGCCGGTCTCGACGGCCTTCTTGAACGCGTCGAGCGCGCCGCGGGTTTCGGCGGGCGTGACGTCGCCGCGCGGACGGCGGGCCGAGACGTGCGACCGCGCCCGGTGCCCGATCTGCCGTACCGCGGCCGGGGTTTTGCCGACGGCTTCGGCGATTTCGTCATAGGGCACGTCGAAGACCTCGCGCAGCACGAACACCGCGCGCTCGGTCGGCCGCAGCGTTTCGAGCACCAGCAGCATCGCCGTCGAGACGCTGTCGGCCAGTTCGACGTCCTCGGCGACGTCCGGCGCGGTGAGCAGCGGTTCGGGCAGCCAGGTGCCGACGTAGGACTCCTTGCGCCTGCCGAGCGTGCGCAGCCGGGTCAGCGCCTGGCGGGTGGTGATCCGGACCAGGTAGGCGCGGTGCTCGCGGATCTCCTCGAGGTCGACCCCCGCCCACTTCAGCCAGGTTTCCTGCAGCACGTCCTCGGCGTCGGCGGCCGAGCCGAGCATCTCGTAGGCCACGGTGAACAGCAGGTTCCGGTGGGCGAGGAAGGTCTCGGTGGCGAGGTCCGGGCTCGCTTCGCCGGGCGCTGTCATGGATGGCTCCTTCGCGTTCTGGGGTCGATCGCCCATAGGACGCCGGCCGCCGGGAGTTTGTGACACCAGCCCGGCGCGCGGTTCGGCGTCGTAGTCGAAGCGCCCCACGGGATGCGAGGGTAGCCGGGGCAGCGCTCGACCGAGAGGAGTTCGCGACGATGGCGGAACGGGGACCGGACTGGCTGCGGCGGACGTGGGACGAGGCCGCGCCGCGCTACGACCGCGACATCGCGTGGTTCGAGCGGGCGCTGCTCGCCGACGGCCGCGAATGGGTGTGCGGGCAGGCTTCGGGGGAGGTGCTGGAGGTCGCCGTCGGGACCGGCCGGAACCTGCCGTTGTACCCGCCGGACGTGCGGCTGACCGGGATCGACCTCAGCCCGTCGATGCTGGACCTCGCCCGTCGGCGCGCCGCCGAGACCGGCCGCGAGGCGACGCTCACCGAGGCGGACGCGCAGTCCCTTCCGTTCCCGGACAGCACGTTCGACACGGTCGTCTGCACGCTGGGCCTGTGCGGCGTCCCGGACGAACGCGGCGCGATCGCGGAGATGCACCGGGTGCTGCGGCCGGGCGGGCGGTTGCTGCTGCTGGACCACGTCGGCAGTCATCGCCGGTTCGTTCTCGCTGGTCAGCGGCTGCTGGAGAAGCTGACCGTGTCCCGGCTGGGGGATTACCTGACCCGCCGGCCGCTGCCGTTGCTCGCCGCGGCCGGGTTCGCGGTGGAGCGGGCGGAGCGGAGCAAAGCCGGGATCGTCGAGCGGGTGGCGGCGCGGAAAACCGGCTAGTCCTGTACGGTCGTATTGTACGTTCGTATAGGAGGGGTGCGATGAACGGCAAACTGGGGCAGATCGCGGTCGGCGTGCTGATGGTGGTCGTCGGCGCGGTGCTGTACTTCGTGTTCCACGACGTCGAGACGCCGGTGGTCGGGCTGCGGCAGGTCGGGGTGGTCGTGGGAGTGATCGGGGTGCTTGAACTGGTAGCGGTCGCGTGGCGGGCATCCCGGCAGTGAAGCGTGCGACCCATGTGCTCGACGCGGTGCTGAATGTGTTGGCGGAGCAAGGAATCGGCGCATTAAGTGTGCGGACGGTCGCCGCCGCGGCGGGCGTTTCCCCGGCTCAGGTGCAGTACTACTACCGGACGAAGAGCGACCTTGTGCGCGCCGGTTTCGCGTACGCGGGCGAACAGTTCCTGGCCGAAATCGAAGCGACGCAACCGAAATCGGTCGCCGACTTCGTCGAGCTGTGGCTGCCGCTGGACGAACCGCGCGCCCGGCGGGCCCGGGTGTGGCTCGCGTACGCGGCGGCGGCCGTCGTGGATCCGTTGCTGCAGAAGGAAAACGCGAACCTCGATCGCGAGCTGCGGCAGTGGTATGTCAACGCCGGGTTGTCCGAGGACGTCGCGGCGCAGGTGTTCGCCATGATCGACGGCGTGACGCTGCAGTGTCTCTCGCTGCCGATGGCGGACCGTCGGGCGCTGACGGACCGGACAGTCGGCGCGTTCCTCGCGGCGCTACCTGGATGAATGTAACACGTGATACATTCATCGCTGTGGCAGAGGGCAAGTGGCTGGTGCTGGTGGTTCGGGTGCCGTCTGGACCGTCGCGGCATCGGGTCGCCGTGTGGCGTGAGCTGCGGCGGGTAGGCGCGTTGTCGCTCGGGCAGGGCGCCTGGGCGGTGCCGGACGTGCCCGGGTTCGCCGGCGGCGTCGAGCGGGCCGTCGAGCTGGCCGAACGCGGCGACGGCGAGGTGATCACGCTCGACGCCGCGGAACGGGACGGTTCGCGCCTGGTGGAGCTGTTCACTGCCGAGCGGGAAGAGGAGTGGACGGAGTTCCTGGCCGACTGCGGGAAGTTCGACGCCGAGATCGACAAGGAAATCCGGATCGGCAAGTTCACGATGGCCGAACTGGAAGAGGAAGAGCAGAGCCTCGAGCGGTTGCGGCGCTGGCATCGGGACCTGAAGGCGCGGGACGTGTTCGGCGCGCCCTCGGCGAGGGAGTCCGAGCAGCGGCTGAAGCAATGCGCCGAGCGGCTCGCGGACTACACCGAGCAGGTTTTCCAAGCCCTGCACCAGATGTGAGGGTTTCCGATGCGTTCTGTTGAGCTGCGTCCGCTGTACGCCGCCGGGTTCGTCACCGCGTTCGGCGCGCACAGCATCGCCGCCAGCCTCGGCGCGTACACGCACGGCGATTCCTTGCTGACCCTCGGATTGCTGCTCGCGGTCTACGACGGGGCCGAGGTCGTGCTGAAGCCGGTGTTCGGCTCGCTGGCCGACCGGATCGGGCCGCGGCCGGTCCTGCTCGGCGGGTTGCTGGCGTTCGCGCTCGCGTCGGCGGCCTTTGTCGTCGCGGGAAACCCGGCGGCGGTCGGGCTGGCGCGATTCGGTCAAGGCGCGGCCGCGGCGGCCTTCTCGCCCGCGGCCGGGGCGCTCGTCGCACGGTTGTCGCCGGCGAAACGGCAGGGGCGGGCGTTCGGCGGTTACGGCGCGTGGAAGAGCGTCGGGTACACGCTGGGCCCGTTGCTTGGCGGCGTGCTGATCACGCTGGGCGGATTCTCCTTGCTGTTCGGCACCCTGGCGGTGCTGGCTTTCGTTGTCGCCGGATGGGCCGCGCTGGTGGTGCCCGCGCCGGAACCGTTGCCGCGGCAGCGACAGACCGTTGTCGACCTTGCCCGCCGGCTCGCTGAACCTGGCTTCCTGCGGCCGACCGCGGTGCTCGCCGGAACGACCGGGGCGCTCGCGGTGGGGATCGGATTCCTGCCGGTCACCGGGGCGGCGAGCGGACTCGGCACGGTGGCGACCGGCGCGGTGGTGTCGGTGCTGGCGTTGTGCTCCGCGCTGGTGCAGCCGTGGGCGGGCCGGCTCCGGGACGCTGGGCGGATCCCGGACGGATGGGGGATGGCGGGCGGGTTGCTGCTGACCGCTGCCGGGCTGGCGTTGGGCGCGTTCGTGCCGGGTGTCGTGGGAGTGGTGGTCGCGGCGGTGGCGATCGGCGTCGGGGTCGGGGTGGCGACGCCGATCGGGTTCGCGCATCTGGCCGGTTCCGCGCCGAAGGAACGGCTCGGGCAGACGATGGGGGCAGCCGAGGTCGGCCGGGAACTGGGCGACGCGGGCGGTCCGCTGCTGGTCGGCGCGATCGCGTCGGCGGCGACGCTGGGGGCGGGGTTCGGCGGGCTGGCTGTGGTGCTGGCGGTGATCGGGCTGGTGGTGGCTGGCTGCCGTAAGTCGTGAGGGGAACCCTGCGGGAATCAGGGTGGATTCGAGGGGTTGTTGCAACGCGGGTGGTTCAACTGGTTTCGGCGAGGAGTGTAGCGAGGCGTTCGGCTGGGGTGTCCCAGTTGAGTGTTTTGCGGGGTCGGCGGTTGAGTTGTGCGGCGACGGCGGCGAGGTGTTCGGGGGTGTGGACTGAGAGGTCGGTGCTTTTGGGGAAGTACTGGCGCAGCAGGCCGTTGGTGTTTTCGTTGCTGCCGCGTTGCCAGGGGCTGTGGGGGTCGCAGAAGTAGACGGGGATGCCGGTGGCGACGGTGAATTCGTGGTGGCGGCCCATTTCGCTGCCCTGGTCCCAGGTCAGGGATCGTCGCAGGTGTGCGGGCAGGGTCGCGGCGACGGCGGCGAGGGCGTCGCGGACGGCGTCGGCGCCGCGGCCGTCGGGCAGCGCGACGAGCAGGGTGTAGCGGGTGGAGCGGTCGACGAGGGTGGCGATGGCGGAAGCGTTGTCCTTGCCGATGATCAGGTCGCCTTCCCAATGGCCGGGGACGGCGCGGTCGGCGGCTTCGGCGGGCCGGTCGCTGATCATGACCATGGGTTCGGCGAAGCGGGGCCGGCGTTGTTCGCTGCTGGCGCGGGGTTTGCGCATGGTGCGGCCGGTGCGCAGGGCGCGGGCCAGCTCGCGGCGCAGTTCGCCGCGGCCTTGGACGTAGAGGGCCTGGTAGATCGTTTCGTGGGTCACGTGCAGCTCCGGCCGGTCGGGGTGGTCGCGGCGCAGCCGGGCGGCGATCTGCTCCGGGCTGAATTTGTCGGTCAGCATCGCCTGCACCCGGTCCCGCAGTTCGGGGCAGGCCGCGATCTTGCCTGTTTTCGGTCGCGGACGCCGTGCCCGGGCGAGGTCGTGGGCGGCGTGGGGCCGGTATTCGCCGCAGGGGCGGGCGTTGCGGGCGATCTCCCGGCTGATCGTGGACGGGCTGCGGCCCAGCTCGGCCGCGATCGCCCGCCGCGAGCGGCCCGCCGCCAGCCCGTCCGCGATCGCGATCCGCTCGCCCGCGCTCAGGAACCGGCCCGAGTCCGGCCCGGGCCGCGCGGCCGGGCGCGCGGTCGCGCCCGCCCGGCTCGGTCGCCCGTGCCGCCAATAGTGCCCGGTCCTGCGGTCGACCCCGACCCTGCGGCACGCCTCGACCGTGCCCACGCCCTCCGCCACAAGATCAAAATAGCGGCGGCGTTCCGCCGCCAGCCTCACCCGGCCCCGCGGAGCCCGACCACGCCCGACCACGACCACTGCAACCCCTGCCCAACTCAGGCGTTGCAACCACCACTAGAACCCAAGCTGATTCCCTCAGGGTTCCCCTCACGGACGATTAGCTGGTCGCGATAGCCGGGTCGCTTGTGGACGCCTGGCCGGTCTCCGCGTGGCCAGCGAAACGCCGGACGTACTTTCCGTCGTGATCCGCCTTGACCGTGATGTCGTACCAGCCATTGGCGACGCCCCACTTCGGCACCGCGCGCGAGGTGCCCGGGGCGAGCGTGTACCGGTAAGCCTCCGAAGGCGCGTATGCGTCCACGCCGGTGAAGGTGACCGTCCGGCTAGTCGGGTTCTTGAACGTCACCGTCACATAGCCCGCGTCGTGCCGTGCGGTGACTTCCGGGCCCAAGCCGCCGATCGTCCCGGCTTGTTCGCGGAGCCAGCCGTTGGGGCCGAAAACCGAGTACTGGTACCAATCTCCCGCGCCGCTCGGCAGATGCCAGCTGTCGGTGACCGACTTGCGGCCTTCCACGGTGTACGGCCACGGCCCGTCCGAACGCATCCGGGACGTCACGTGGAATCCGGCTCCGGCGTCGCCGAGGTTGGCGAAGGTGAAGTACATCCGGCCGTCGCGGGCTTCGGTGTCCGCAGCCAGGTCGTACGGCAGCGCGCGGGCTTTGCGAGTGCCGGGTTCCTGCTTCGGCAGCGAACCGTTCGACGGCGGCACCGGGTGGTAGGTCGGCGGGGTGCTGTGGTCGGCGGGCGGCTGGTAGTCGCCGGTGCCGGGCAGGGACGGGACGCCGCTGTTGGCTCCGGTGAAATCGAACGCCGACGTGAGGTCCCCGCACACCGCGCGGCGCCACGGCGAAATGTTCGGATTGTGCACGCCGAAACGCTTTTCCACGAACTGGATCAGCGACGTGTGGTCGAAAGTCTGCGAACAGACCCAGCCGCCGGTGCTCCACGGCGAAACGGCCAGCAGCGGCACGCGCGGCCCGAGTCCGTAAGGCATTGCTTTGGTGTACGACGCGGCCGCGCCGCCTTCGTACCATTCCCCGGCGACGCTCGCCGTCGATTTGCCCCAGTTCGCGTCGCGCGGCGGGTACGGCGGGACGACGTGGTCGAAGAATCCGTCGTTCTCGTCGTACGTGATGAGCAGGACGGTTTTGCTCCACACGTCCGGATTCGACGTGAGCGCGTCGAGCACGCCGGAGACATACCAGGCGCCGTAGTTGGCGGGCCACGCCGGATGTTCGCAGTACGCTTCGGGGGCCACGACCCAGGAAACCTGCGGCAGGCGGTTCGCCTTGACGTCCGCGGCGAGGTGGTCGAAGAAACCGTCGCCCGCGCTGGCCTTCGTGCCGGTGCGCGCCTTGTCGTAGAGCGGCGTGCCCTGCGTGGATTTCTGGTACTGGGTCAGGTAAAGCAGCGAATTGTCGCCGTAATTGCCGATGTACGCGTCATCGGTCCAGCCCCACTTGTGCTCCTTGTCGAGACCGTTGCCGACGTCCTGGTAGATCTTCCACGAAACCCCGGCCTTTTCCAGGATTTCCGGGAAACTGGTCCAGCCGTACCCGGATTCTTCATTGCCCAGCACCGGCCCGTTTCCGGAACCGTCGTTCCCGGTCCAGCCGGTGTACATGTAATACCGGTTGGGGTCGGTCGAGGACAGCATCGAGCAGTGGTAGGCGTCGCACACGGTGAACGCGTCGGCGAGCGCGTAGTGGAACGGGATGTCCTTGCGCGTCAGATACGCCATCGTGGTGCGGGTTTTCGCGGGGATCCACTTGTCCCACCGGCCGGTGCTCCACGCGGTGTGCGTGCCGTTCCAGTCGTGGTTGAGGTCCTCGATGAACGTGAGCCCCAGGTTGTCCTCGGCGGGCCGGAACGGCAGCGTCTCGGCACCGGCGGAGTCGGCCTGGTGCCACACCGGTTTCCCGCTCGGCAGCGAGACCGGGCGCGGGTCGCCGAAGCCGCGGACGCCGTTGAGGGTGCCGAAATAGTGGTCGAACGACCGGTTTTCCTGCATCAGCACGACAACGTGCTCGACGTCAGCGAGGGTGCCGGTGCGCACGGCGGCCGGCACCGAAGCCGCCCGCGCGATGCTCGCGGGCAAAGCCGTGCCGGCCGCGGTGGCCGCGGCGAGGTGCATGAATCTGCGACGGCTGACCGATGACATCGATGTCTCCTCGAAAAGTCGGGGACAGTTTCGCGGACGCGTTCGGGAATTTCCCACCGGGAAAGGCCGAACGCATCATCGACGGGTGATCCGCGCGCTGTCAACCGCCGACCGGGATGGCGCCCGTTCGTACTGCGTCACCGCCGGTTCGCTGCCTGTTTCACCGTCTTGATCACCGGTGCCGTTTCCACGTGGGTGACCGCGGGGAGCGCGGCGACGCTGGTGGTGAGGTAGCGGTACAGCTCTTGGTGGCTCGCGCACACCACCGTCGCGTACAGGTTGGTCGGGCCGGTGGTCGCGGCGGCGTACGCGACTTCCGGGTGCGCGGCGAGCGCGATGCCGGTTTCCTCCAGGGCCGCCGGGGCGACCGAAAGCCACAGCAGTGTCCGGATTCCCTTGCCGTACAACCGCCAGTCGAGGTCAAGGTCGAAGTACAGCACGTCCCGTTCGCGCAGTTCCGCCATGCGGCGGCGGACGGTGGTCGGGGACCAGCCGGTCGCGGCGGCGAGCTGTTCGAATCCGACGCGGCCGTCGTCGGAGAGGGCGGCGAGGAGCTTGCGGTCGCCGTCGTCGAGTGTCGCCGGGCCAGGCCGGCGGGGGAGCGGCGGAGGACGCAACCGGGCGACGGCGGCGTCGTCCAGCGTGCCGATTTTGGCGACTACGCTGTCGGAGCCGCCGTAGAACGCGTGCAGTACCGAATGCGCGGTGACGCCTTCGACGCGTGGCGTGCGGGGCAGTTTGGCCAGCAGCAACGCTTCGCTGTCGGCTGCGTTTTCGAGGCGGACCGTGCAGGTGATTTCGGTTCCGCCGGACGTCAGGCTCACCCACGCGGTGTCCGGCCGCCGCGCGAGGGCCTCGGCTACCGCGCCCGCCGCGGTGGGCGCGCACCGGATGCGCAGGAACCATTGCACCGCACCGGAAGCCGCTTCGTTGACGCCGCCGATGACCCGGACCGCTCCGGTCGACCGGAGCCGGGCGTAGCGGCGAGCGACGGTGCGATCCGACACGCCGAGTGCCTCGGCGATCGCGCTGAACGGAGCCCTGGGGTCGATCTGCAGGGCGTGCACGAGCTGCCGGTCGAGATCGTCGTAGTCGGAATCCACCTTGTTAAGGGTACTCGTGTCGGAATCCGCCGCTATCCGGTCGCTTTGTGGCTTGCGGGCTCCTGGCGGGCCGAGAGTCGGTTCCGAACACCGACCCACGAGGGAGAGATCATGACTGCCGAGGTGCTTGTCGTCGGCGCCGGTCCGACCGGGATGACGATGGCGAACGAACTCCAGCTCGCCGGCGTGTCCTGTGTGCTGGCGGACCGGCTGCCGCGGGCCAGCGAACTGTCCAAGGCCGGCGGGCTGCAGTCCCGCACGCAGGAGGCGTTCGACCAGCGCGGCCTGCTCGAACCGCTGCTCGCCACCGGCGACTATCCGGTCACTACCGCGCATTTCGCGGGCAATTTGCTGCCGCTGGTCCGCGAGCGGCACCGGTTCCCGTGGCGGTCGGTCCCGCAGGTGGCGATCGAGGGATTCCTGGAGAAACACCTTGCGGCGCAAGGAATCCTGATCCGGAGAAACCACGAGCTGGTCGGTCTGGCCCAGGACGCGGACGGCGTCACCGCGACCTTCGCCGACGGTGCGGTGATCCGGGCCCAGTACCTGGTCGCCGCCGACGGCGGGCGCAGCACGGTCCGGAAGCTGCTGGGCGCGGAGTTCTCCGGCCGTCCGGGGACGGCGACCACGGTGGCCGCCGACGTGCGGCTGAGCGCCGAGGTCCCGATGCACACGATCACCCCGGAGGGCTACCGCGCACAGGTGTTCCCGCTCGGCGTCGACGCCGAGGGACGGCCGCTGCGCCGGCTCACGCTCGGCGGACCCGGCTGGTCGCTGGAACGGGACGTCCCGGTCACCGAGGACGAACTCCGCACCGGGCTCAAGACAGTCTTCGGCGACCGGGTGGAGCTGGTCGAACTCCGTTACGCGCGCCGGATCACGAACGCCGCGCTGCAAGCCGCGCAGTACTGCCACGGCCGCGTTTTCCTCGCCGGCGACGCCGCGCATGTGCATCTTCCCCTTGGCGCGCAAGGGATGAACACCGGGATCCAGGATGCGATGAACCTCGGCTGGAAGCTCGCCGCGGCGGTGCGTGGCACGGCCCCGGAGGGGCTGCTCGACAGCTACCACGCGGAACGGCATCCGGTCGGCGCGGCGGTGCTGCGCAACGTCCAAGCGCAGTCGCTGCTCCTGGACGACGGCCCCGACTCGGCCGCGGCCCGGTCGTTGTTCACGGACCTGGTGGGGCTGCCTGAGGTTCAGTATCTGCTGGACGACCTGTTGTCCGGCATGGGAATCCGCTACGCCGTCCCGGGCAGCGAGGAGCATCCGCTGGTGGGGCTGCCCGCGCCCGGCCTCGGCCCGGAACTGCGAACCGGACGCGGCGTTCTCGCCGACCCGGACGGACAATTCGGCGATCTCGCGACGCGGTGGGCGGACCGGGTGAACCGCGTTGCGACGGGTGCCGAAGCGATGCTGGTCCGTCCGGACGGATACGTGGCGTGGGCCGGTGATCCGGACGGCCTGGAGCCCGCGATTCGCCAGTGGTTCGGCGCGCCGGTGGGCTAGCGTGGCCGTCGTGCAGACCTGGCTGACCGACACCCGGACCTCGTACGACACCGTCGCCGCCAGCTACGCCGACCGGTTGCGCGACTCGATCGCCCGGAGCCCGTCGCTGCGCATGACGTTGGGATTGTTCGCCTCGCTGGTGCGGGAAACCGGTCCGGTGGCGGATGTCGGCTGCGGCACCGGGCACGTCACCGCGCACCTGAACGGTCTTGGGCTGGACGCGTTCGGCCTCGACCTGTCGCCCGGCATGATCGAGGTGGCGCGGCGGGACCACCCCGGGCTGCGGTTCGCGGTAGGTTCGATGACCGCGCTTCCGCTGCCCGACACTTCGATGGCCGGGCTGTTGTCGTGGTGGTCGCTGATCCACGTCCCGGACGACGAGGTGCCCACGGCCCTCGCGCAGTTCCACCGCGTGCTGCGGCCCGGAGCGCCGGTCGCGATCGGCTTTCACGTCGGCGACGTGGCGCGGCTGAAGACGCAGGGGTACGGCGGGCATCCGATGCAGGTGCACGTCTATCGCCGCCGTCCCGCGCAGGTGTCGGAGTGGTTGCGCGAGGCCGGGTTCACCGTCGAGGCGGAGTGGGTGGAGGAGCTGGACAGCGAAGTGCCGCAAGCGGTTGTCTACGCTCGCCGCTGAGTTCAGCCGAGGTCCAGTTTCGCCAGCCGCGGCAGCACGCCGTCGCGCCAGCCCTGGCCCATCCGCTCGCACGCGTCCGCCTGGCGTTTGTCGTCGAGGTCGAAGCCGGAGTGGTTCAGCAGGAGCCGGGTGCCCTGGCCCTCGGCGACGAGCGTCCACGTGAGGGTCCAGTCGCCGTTGAAGGTGTAGACGAACCTCGACAGCGGCTCGGATTGGAGGACCCGGCAAGGGATCGAGCCGAATCCGGGCATGTCCAGGTGGAACTCGTGTCCGACGTCCGGGCCGATGTCGCCCGGTGCCCACCACTTGGCGTGCAGTTCGGGATCGGTGAGCGCGCGCCAGACCTTTTCCGGCGCGGCGGCGATGAACTGGTCGACCGAGATGCTGCCGATCCGGGCGTACGTCACGGGGTTTCCTCCTCGTCTTCCAGCAGGTCGGCCATGCTGCGCAGGCGGCCGCGCCAGAACCGTTCGAACGGGTGCAGCCATTCGCCGACCTGCTCGAGCGGGTCGCTTTCCAGGTGGTAGAAACGTTGCCGCCCAACGGGTTCGTCGCGGACCAGCGAGGCGTCCCGCAACACCTTGAGATGCTCGGCGACCGCGGGACGGCTCAGCTCGAACCGCGCCGCGAGGTCGCCGGCCGTGCACGGGCCGTCCGCGAGGATCTCCAGCAGCCGCCGCCGGACGGGACTGGCGAGAGCGAGGAAGACGTCGTCGGGCATGACGCTACGTTATGTCGGGAGTTTCCGACATGTCAACCAACGGGAGCGCAAACCTCGGGCGATCAGGTCCGCGACCCCGGGGAACTCGTCGAGAAAGCCCAAGTCCCAGTTCGGTCCGGGGCCGACTGCCCGGGCGAGCTCCTCGAACCGGCGGAACTCCTCGTCGGCGGACGTCATGGGCGGGTCACCTTCGCGGCCGAGAGTCTGATGAGCGACCAACGTAGGAGAATCCGCGCGCCCGCTGCAAAGGTTTTCCGGTTCCGACCCGATCGGGTAACCGGGCAACCCCTCGCCAGCCGACGCGTCTTGCTGGTGTCACCGCAAAGCTGCCGAAAGGACGTCCTCCCCATGCACCTCCGCCGATGGGCCGTTCTGGCCTCCGCCGCCGCCCTGATCGCCGTCGCGGCAGCGGCTCCGGCAGCGGCGGTGATCGGCGGTTCGGTCAGCCATTACGGACCATGGGCGGTGCGGATGCTGGTCGACGGCAAGCCCGAATGCACCGGTACCGCGATCAGCCGGGAGTGGATCATCAGCGCCGACCACTGCTTCGCCGAGGCCGCGCAGCCCATCGCCGATTCGCGCATCGAGTTTCGCGTCGGCAATCTCGACCAGCGGCTCGGCACCGTGGTCAAGCCGGTCCCGGGGAGCCGCAACAACCACACGCTCGCCGACCTCTTGCTGATCAAGGTCACCCCGATGGACGTCACCCCGGCGAAGCTGCCGGCAGGCGGACCGGTGCGGCCGGGCGAGACGGTTCGGCAGCTCGGCTGGGGCGCGACCTGCACGGGCGACGAGAACAGCTGCCAATCCAACGTGCTCAAGCAGGTGGACGCGAAGGTCATCGACCCCGACGACCCGCGCTGCGAGGGCATGACCGTCTCCGGCGGCACTGATTTCTGCGCGCTGACCACCACCGGCGTCACGGCGGGCGGCGACTCCGGCGGTCCGGTCATGTCCACCGCCGATCGCGACACGCTGGTGGGGGTCACCAGCAAATCCGACCGCAGCAGCCTCGCGGCCGACGGCGACGTCTTCGGTCAGCTGGACTGGATCAAGAAGACCATCAAGGGCTGACCGTCAAAACGGCGCTCCGCAGGGCGCGCACCGCCTCGTCGCGCGCGCCGGTCAGCGCGGGGGAGTCCGTGGCGCGCGGGGCGCGGAGCGGGACATGGCGCGGCAGTTGTGCGAAGCGGTCTGACACCGCGTCGAGCACGTCGGGGCCCCATGGACCGCCCAGCACGATGAGTTCCGGGTCGGACACCGTCACCAGAGCGAGCAGCACGCCGCAGATCGCCTCGGCGAGGGTGTCGAGGACGTCGTCGGATTTGATCGCGGTTCGCAGGGCGGCGACGTCGATCGTGGTCGAATCCGGTTGGCGGACACCGAGATCCGCGAAGACGTCGATGAACGTCGTCGCCTGGCCGTCGGCGCCGCGCGTGAGGACATGCGCGATCTCTCCGGCGAGACCGGCGTGCCCCCGCCGCACTTCGCCATCGGCGACGACCGCGCAGCCGAGACCTTCGCCGAGGAAGAGGTAGGCGAAATCGCCGGCGGCCTGTTCGGTGCGGGCGGCCCAGTTGACGTCGTTGTCCACGGTGACCGGGCCCGCCACCGCCGGCGCGAGGACGTCGGCGGGGGAGAGTTCCCCGAGCAGGAACGGGGAATCGGGCAAATGGACGAGTTTTCCGGTGGCCCGGTCGACCGGATCGGCGGCGCTGACGACCGCGAGCCGGAGCTGTCCCGCGTCGGCGGCGACCCGGGCGGCGGCCTTGCGCAGCGCCTGGGCGACCTTCCGCGGACGCACTGGGCGGCCGAGGTCTTCGACGTGCCGGGCGAGCACCTCGCCGAAAACGTCCACGGCTTCGGCGACCGCGCCGTCGTGGCCGATGCTCACGACCAGGGCCGTGCCGAGGTCGTCGGCCAGTGCGTAGTAGGTGCCCACGCGGCCGCGGCCGGTGGTGCGTTCGCCGGTGTCGCGCAGCAGGCCGGCCTCGGCGAGCCGGGCGACGCTGTCGCCGACCGCGGGCTTGGAAATGCCGGTGCGGGCGGCGATTTGCGCGCGCGTCAGCTGCCGTTCGGCGAGCAGCGCCCGCAGGACGTGCTCGTCGGTCAGCGACCGGAGCAGGTCGAGGGTGGGCTTGGCCGGGGTCATCGGCGCGAGTCTAGCCGATTTAGTCAGGACTGTTGCCTGAATCCGCGCGGGCGCCTTACCGTCGAATCAGTAAGGAGCCCTTCCTGAATGGAGCGAGCGTTATGCAGCTTCCCCCGTTGCCGCACTGGGAGACCGCGCCGGACGACCTCCCGGCCGCGATTCGCGAGACCAAAACCGCGCTGCGGGCGCGGATCGAGGCGTCCGGGCGCACCGTGGAAGAGGTGTTCGCGGTGATCGAGGCTCGCGTCGCCGCCGCGGTCGAGGAGATCGAGGCGGCGAAAGCATGCGGCGAAGAGATCTGGCCGGTGCTGGAGTACGCCGACATCGAAACGGGCCGGGTCTCCGAAGACGACCTGCACCGGATCCGGAAGCGCGGCTGCCTGATCGTGCGCGGGCACTTCCCGCGCGAGCAGGCGCTGGCGTGGGACAAGGGGATCGTCGACTACGTCGAGGGCAACCGGTTCTTCGAGAACTACCGCGGTCCCGGCGACAACTTCTTCGGCAGCCTCGTCTCCCGGGCCGGGATCTACCCGATCTACTGGTCGCCGGCGCAGATGGAGGCGCGGCAAAGCGACCGGATGGCACGCGTGCAGGCGTTCCTCAACGCGCGGTGGAAGTCGGAATCCGACGGCGTCCGGTGGTTCGACCCCGGCCGGGATTCGCTGTACCCGGACCGCATCCGCCGCCGTCCGCCGGGCGCGGATTCCGGCGGTCTCGGCTCGCATCTCGACCCGGGCACGCTCGACCTGTGGATGACCGAGGCGTACCAGCGGGCGTTCCGGCATCTGTTCGACGGCACCGTCGAGTCCTACGATCCGTGGGACGCCGCGCACCGCACGGCCGGGCCGCAGTTCGAGGGTTCGACGATGTGCTCGGTTTTCCGCACTTTCCAGGGCTGGACCGCGCTGTCGGACATGAAACACGACCAGGGCGTGCTGCACGCGGTGCCGATTCCGAAGGCGATGGGCTATCTGATGCTGCGCCCGCTGCTGGCCGACGTGCCCGAGGACGACATGTGCGGCGTCCTGGTGAACCACGTGTTCGCGGCCAGCGAGGAATGGCATTCCTTGCTGCTGCGGGCTTCCAGCGGAATTCCGGACGTGCAGGCCGGGGATTCCGTGTGGTGGCACTGCGATCTGATCCACAGTGTCGCGCCGGTGAAGAACCAGCAGGGCTGGGGCAACGTCATGTACATCCCGGCCGCGCCGTGGTGCCCGCGGAACGAGGCGTACGCCGGGGCGGTGCGGGAGGCGTTCGAGACCGGTTCCAGCCCGTCGGACTTTCCTCCCGAGCACTACGAGCGCTCCTGGCCGGACCGGTTCGCCCCGGAACAGCTGAACGCGACCGGACGGCGCGGCCTCGGGATCGGGTGAAAGCGGTCTAGTCCATTCGGAGGCATCAGGGACGTTCAGGGCAAGACGCGCCGATGCTGGCGGTCCCGCCTGTGGCGATGTCCAGAAACGCTTGCGTCGCCGCGGTAATCGGCCCGGACCGGTAGATCAGCCACTGCGGGAGCGTCTCCGGCGGCGAGAACCGGAGCACCTCCGCGCCAGCCCGCCGCGCCAGCTCCGCCCAGCCGTCCGGCATCAGGCTCGCGCCGATCCCGCGCAGCACCATTGGCAGCACCACGCTCCGGTCGCCCACCTCGGCCGCGATCGACAGGTCCGGCACGGTCGCCGCCAGCCGGTCGAAGAAGCCGCGCACCGCGGTCGGCGACGTGGTGACCACGAACTGCATCCCGCTGAGCTCAGCCCGCTCCACGGTCCCGTCCGAGCCAATTTCCGTACCGGGCGGGGCGACCAGCAGCAGTTCCTCGTCCCGCAGGTGGTGCGCGATCAGACCCGGCCCGACCGGGCGTTCCGCGCTCCCGCACACCCCGGCCTCGCACCGGCCCTGCACCACCATCGCGACCACCTCGGCCGCCGACAACGCCGCCGACGTGCTCACCAGCACGCCCGGATACCGCGTGCGCATCTCGGCGACGATGCTGATCACCGGCTCCAGCGCGGATGACGACGTGGCCGCGACGTCGATCCGCCCGGCCGGTCCGTCGCCCGCCATCCGCGCGGCAGCGCGCAGGGCGTCCAGGTCGCGCAGCACCAGCCGGGCGCGTTCGGCGAGGAGTTCGCCGGCGTTCGACAGCACCGCGTTGCGGCCGACCCGGTGGAACAGCTCGACGCCCAGGTCCTGTTCCAGCTTCGCGATCGCCCGCGACAACGACGGCTGCGCCACCCGCAACGCCCTCGCCGCGTGCGTGAACCCGCCGTGCTCGGCGATCGCGACGAAGTACTCCAGCTGGCGGCGTTCCATAGCGATACGCTATCGGACTGGTGTCTCAGATGTCTTTGACGTACCGGCAGCCCGCGCGCGACGATAGGGCCCATGGTCCAGACGCGCCCGACGTTGCAGGGCACCTTCGGCATGGTGTCGTCCACCCACTGGCTCGCCTCGGCGGCCGCGATGGCGGTTCTCGAGGACGGCGGCAACGCCTACGACGCGGCGGTCGCGGGCGCGTTCGTGCTGCACGTCGTCGAACCGCACCTCAACGGGCCGGGCGGCGAGGTGCCGATGATCCTCGCCCCGGCAGGCGGCGCGCCGAAGGTGCTGTGCGGGCAGGGTCCCGCGCCGGCCGGAGCGACGATCGAGCACTACACCTCGCTCGGCCTGGACCTCGTCCCCGGCACCGGCCCGCTCGCCGCCGCGGTGCCCGGCGCGGTCGAGGCGTGGCTGCTCCTGCTGCACGACCACGGCACGAAGTCGTTGCGCGAGGTCCTCAAGTACGCCATTCACTACGCGGCGGACGGCCATCCGGCAGTCGAGCGCGTCGGCGCGACGGTGGAGACCGTTCGCGAACTGTTCGAGAACGAATGGACGACGTCGGCCGAGCTGTACTTGCCCGGCGGGGTCGCGCCGAAACCCGGTGGGCTGCTGAAGAATCCCGCGCTCGCCGAGACCTGGCGACGGCTGATCGCCGAAGCGGAGGCGGCCGGGAGCGACCGGGAAGCGCAGATCGAGGCGGCGCGGAAGGCGTGGCGCGAGGGGTTTGTCGCGGAAGCGCTCGCCGCCTTCGCCGCGAAACCGGCGATGGACTCGTCCGGCGAACGGCACGCGGGCACCCTCACCGCCGACGACATCGCCGCGTTCCGGCCGACGTACGAGGACCCGGTCACCTGCACCTGGAACGGCTGGACCGTCGCGAAAGCCGGGCTGTGGAGCCAAGGTCCGTCCTTCCTGCAGCAGCTCGCGCTCCTGCCGGACGAGCTGGACTACGCGACGCCGGAGTACTACCACCGGCTCATCGAGGGCACGAAGCTCGCGATGGCCGACCGCGAGGCCTGGTACGGCGACAGCGCGGAAGTGTCCGTGGAGGCGCTGCTTTCCCCGGAGTACACCGAGGCCCGGCGCAAGCTGATCGGCGAGCGCGCGTCCTTCGACCTGCGGCCGGGAAGCCCGGAAGGCCGCACGCCCCGGCTGAGCCGGCACGTGCACTACGTCGCGGGCGGCGGGGTCACCGCGTCGGCGATCGGGGCGGGGGAGCCGACCGTCGCGAAGGACGGCCTGACCCGCGGCGACACCTGCCACCTCGACGTCGTCGACCGCTGGGGCAACATGATCGCCGCGACCCCGAGCGGCGGCTGGCTGCAGTCCAACCCGGTGGTGCCGGAGCTGGGTTTCCCGCTCGGCACCCGGTTGCAGATGGCGTGGCTCGACCCGGGCCTGCCGAACTCGCTCGCCCCGGGCAAACGGCCGCGCACCACGCTTTCGCCGTCGCTCGCCCTGCGCGACGGCGTCCCGGTGATGGCGTTCGGCACTCCCGGCGGCGACCAGCAGGACCAGTGGAACTTCCACTTCTTCCTCGGCGCCGCGCTGCGCGACAAGGTCCGCGGCGGGCTCGACCTGCAAGGCGCGATCGACGCGCCGAACTGGCACACCGACAGCTTCCCGAGCTCGTTCTACCCGCGCGGCATGGCGGCGGGCAGCGTGACGGTGGAGTCGCGGATCGGCGCGGAGGTGATCGCCGCGCTGGAAAGCCGGGGGCACGACGTGACGGTCGGCGAGCCTTGGTCGGAGGGCCGGCTGTGCGCGGTGGCGAAGGACCCGGAAACCGGGGTCCTGTCGGCGGCCGCGAACTCGCGCGGGGCGCAGGGGTACGCCGCGGGGCGGTAGCGGGAATTGACAAGCGCTGTCCCGAAAAGGACAGCGTTTGTCAGTGCTTTCGGCAGATTTACAACGTTGTATCGCGGTGCCACACTGAGGTCGCTCGGTTTCTTCTTTCCCGTGTCCGGTAGCCGACCGAAAGAAGCTGTCGATGTCCTCCTCCGCATCTCCCCGCGAAGTCAGCCGCCGCGCCGCCCTGCGCTGGGCGGGCACCGGCGCGGCCGCCGCGGTCGCGCTCCGGTGCCTTCCGGAACTGGTCCAGTCCACCGCCGCCGCGGCTCCGGCGGGCACGCTGCGCCCGCCCGCGACGCCGCTCGTGGTGCGCTCGCCGTATCTCTCGACCTGGCAGGCCGCGGACACCCTGCCCGGCACCTGGTCGACGTTCTGGAACGGGCACATCACCGCGCTGTGCGGCATCGCCCGGATCGACGGCACCGCGTACGTGTTCGCCGGTGCGCCGCAGCTGCCGTCCGGTCCGAGCCTGACCCCGATGACGCAGAACTCCTTGCAGGTCACCGCGACCCGCTCGATCTACGAACTCACCGGCGGCGGCGTGACCCTCACCGTCACCTTCTTCTCGCCGGTCGACCCCGGCAACCTCCAACGGCAATGCGTGCCGTTCGGCTACGTCACCGTCGCCGCCGCGAGCGCCGACGGCCGGGCCCATAGCGTTTCGCTGCATTTCGACTCGTCGGCCGAGTGGCTGCAGTGGGATTCAGCCACGCCGGTCGGCTGGCAGCACCAGGAATCCGGCGGCATCACCTCGCTCAGCGTCCAGGCCGCTTCGCCGACTGCGCTCGCCGAGGACGGGCACGACCAGCCGCGCTGGGGTTCGCTCGTGGTCGCGGCGCCCTCGGCGAGGGTGACCTGGCAGATCGGGCAGGACACGGTCGTGCGCGCGGCGTCGGCGAACGGGGGAGCGCTGCCCGGGACGAGCGATCCGGACCAGCCAAGAGCGATCAACGACCGCTGGCCGGTTCTTGCGTTCGCCAAAGACCTGGGCACGATCCAGCCGGGTGCGGCAGCCGATCCGCTGGTGGTGGCGATCGGGCACGTCCGGACGCCCGCGGTCAGCTACCTCGGTGCGCAGCTGGCGCCGTGGTGGACGCATTACTGGTCCTCCTGGCAGGACATGGTCGCGTGGTTCCACGCCGACTACCCGGCCGCGCTCGCCGCCGGGATCGCGCTGGACCAGCGGATCGACAGCGAAGCGTCCGCCGCGGCCGGCGACCATTACGCGGCGATCTGCGCGCTCGCCCTGCGCCAGGCGTTCGGCGGCACCGAACTGGTCGACCGGAACGGCTCGCCGTGGGCGTTCCTGAAGGAGATCTCGTCCAGCGGCAACGTGTCCACAGTGGACGTGATTTATCCGGCGCTGCCCGGCTACCTCCATCTCTCGCCGGACTTCGTCCGGTTGCTGCTGGAACCGGTGCTGGATTACGCGGAGCACGGCGGCTGGCCGATGACGTTCTCGGAACACGACATCGGCGCGTCCTATCCGAACGCGGCCGGGCACAACGACGGCAACGAGGAAAGCATGCCGGTCGAGGAATCGGCGAACATGCTCATCATGTCCGCCGCGGTGGTGCAGCGACTGGATTCCGCGGCGGCGAAGGCGTTCGTCAGCGCTCACTACGGAATTCTGCGGCAGTGGGCCGAATACCTGGTCGGCAACACTCTCGATCCGGGCAACCAGAACCAGACCGACGACTTCACCGGCTGGATCGCGCACAGCGCCAACCTCGCGTTGAAAGGCATCATCGGCGTCGGCGCGATGGCCGTTCTCGCCGATGTCACCGGAAATTCCGCCGATGCCCTGCGGTACCGCTCGATCTCGCGGTCGTACATCAGCCAATGGACAACCTTGGCCGACGACGGCTCGCACCTGCGGATGGCGTACGACCAGCCGGGCACTTGGAGCCTGAAGTACAACGGTTTCGCGGACCGGCTGCTGGGCCTCGACCTGGTGCCGCTCGGCACTGCCGCCCGGGAAGCCGCCTGGTATCAGTCGAAACGCGGCGCGTACGGCGTCCCGCTGGACCTCCGCCATGACTACACCAAAGCCGACTGGGAACTGTGGACGGCCGCTTGGCTGACTGACCACACCGACATCCGCACGACGCTTGTCGAAGGCGTCTACAGTTTCGCCAACACCACTGGTTCGCGGGTTCCGTTCTCAGACTGGTACTTCGTCGCCGACGCCCGGCAATCCGGCTTCCAAGCACGCCCGGTCGCCGCTGGATACTTGACCTTGCTGCCGCGCCCAGCCGCCTCGACGACGTCGTGGCGGCGAATCCAGAACCAGCGTTCCGGGAAACTGCTGGCGGTGCAGGACATGTCGCTTTCGGACACTGCCGACGTGACGCAATGGCAGGACAACGGCACGGTCGATCACGTGTGGACAGTCGTGGACAGCGGCGACGGAACGGTGCGGATCATGAACCGCAACAGCGGCAAGGTGCTCGCGGTGCACGACCAGAGCCTGGACAACGGTGCGCACGTGCAGCAGTTCCAGGACAACGGAACGCCGGATCACCTGTGGCGCATCGTGGACGCGGGCGGCGGCTGGTGGAAGCTCGTGAACGTCCACAGTGGAAAGGTGATGGCGGTCGATCAGCAGTTCACTGTGGACGGTGCACAAGTGACTCAGTGGGACGACAACGGGACGCCGGATCACCTGTGGCGGTTCATCTGAGCCGGGTTACCGGGAGACGGAAGCGGCGGAATCCGTGTATCGCGCGCGAAGTTCTCGCTTGAGCAGCTTCCCGGTGGCATTGCGCGGAAGCTCTTCCACCACCTCGACCCGGCGGGGACACTTGAAAGCGGCGATCCTTTCGCGGCAATAAGCGATCACCGCGTCCCCGTCGAGGGAGTCTCCGGCGGGAACCACCACCGCGATCACGGTTTCGCCCCACTGCGGATCCGGCGCGCCGATCACCGCGACGTCGGCGATGTCCGGATGCCGGTGCAGCACCTGCTCGACCTCGATCGGGTAAACGTTCTCGCCGCCGGAAATGATCATGTCCTTTTTGCGGTCCACCAGCGTCACGAAACCGTCGGCGTCGCTGCGGGCCAGGTCGCCGGAGTGGAACCAGCCGCCGCGCAGGGTTTCGGCGCTCGCTTCGGGCAGGCCCCAGTAGCCGGCGAAGACGTTCGGGCCGCGCAGCACCAGTTCGCCGACCGTCCCGATGGGAACGTCGTCGTCGCGTTCGTCCACGATGCGCGCCTCGACGTGCAGGAAGGGCCGTCCGACGGACCCGGCGTGCGAGCGCACGAACGCCGATTCCAGCACCAGTGCGGCGGGGGAGAGCTCGGTCATCCCGAAACCCTCCACAAAGGTCAGTCCTTTGCCCTCGTAGAACTCGATCACCGGCAGCGGACACGGCGCGCCGCCGCACAGCAGATACCGCAGCCGCGACAGGTCGTAGGAATCGAAATCCGGGACCTGCGTCATCGCCGCCCACATCGCGGGCACCATGAAGTGGACGGTGACCTTCTCCCGCTCGATCAGCGCGAGTGTCTCTTGTGGATCGAACTTGCCCGCGACCACCACGGTGCCGCCCGCGTACAGCAACGGCAGGGTGAACAGCGCCAGCCCGCCGATGTGGAAAAGCGGGGCGACCGTCAGCGTGATGTCCGAGGGGAGGATGCCTTCCCCGGAGGTGAGCACGTTGATCGCGTTCGCCTCGAGGTTGCCGTGCGTGAGCATGGCACCCTTGGGCCGCCCGGTGGTGCCGGAGGTGTACATCAGCACCGCGACGTCGTCCGGCCCGGTCGGTTCGGGCGCGACACGCCCCTCCTGGGCGAGTTCGCTGTTGTTGACCAGCGTCCGAGCGCCGGAGGCCTCCTTCGCGAGCGCGGCGAAGGTGTCGTCGTGCACCACGACCACCGGCCGGGCGTCGTCGAGCAGATACTCGACTTCGGCCGCCGCGAGCCGGAAGTTGATCGGCAGCGTGATCGCGCCGAGCCATGCCACCGCGAAAAGCGTTTCGAGGTAGCCGGTGGAATTCAATCCGAGCAAGGCCACCCGGTCGCCCTTGCGCACGCCCAGTTCGCGCAGCGCCGCCGCTCGCCCCGCGACCCGGCGTTCGAGATCGGCGTACGTGATCCGCTCGCCGGTCTCGGCGGCCACGAGCGCGACCGACTCGGGGGTGACGGTGCTGCGCCGGGCAATCCACTGCGCCAAGCTCGATGCCATGCCGAGACTCCTTCGTCGCCGGGGACCACGACGAAGGTAACCGTACGGACGGTCAGTGGTCAAACCTTCGGTTACAGTGGGCCGATGCCACCCAAAGGCCGCGCCGGGGACATCCTGGCGACGTTCACCCGCTACGTCGCCGAGCGCGGGTACGACGCCACGAACTTCTCCGACATCGCCGGCGAACTGGGGCTGTCGAAGGGCACGATCGTGCACCACTTCGGCACGAAGGACCGGCTGCTCGCCGCGCTGCACGAGTCGTACATGTGCCGCAGGCTCGCCGAGGCCGCGCTGATCCGCGACCGCCTCCCGACCCCGACCCGGCAACTGGCCGGGCTGCTGTACGCGTTCGTGCTGTACCAAGTGGTGGACCGGGAGGCGACCGTCGCGTTCCAGCGCGAGGTCGTCCGGCTGGCCGACCACGAAGCGATGGCCGAGGGCCGCCGGATGCGCGCGGAATACCTGGACCTGGTGCGGGCGGTGCTGTCCGCGGGCGTCGAGTCGGGGGAGTTCCGCGCGTGCGACGTCGAGGTGCAGAGCCTGCTGATCTTCGGCTCGGCGCAATGGGCATGGACGTGGTTCGACCCGACCGGCCCGGTATCGGCGGAGCAGGTGGGCGCGCAGCTGGTCGAGCTGGTCCTGGGCGGACTGTTGATGCGCCGCGCCCGGCTGAACGGGCTGACCGAGGCGGACGGCAAGGTGGTTCAGGTGGTGCGTCAGTCCATTGCGGCGGCGAAGGCTTGACCGGTGTCGGCGATCGAACTTGCCGAGTCCGTTCCGTTGAATTCGTAGTAATGCCGGATTCCTGCCCCTGAAATCGCAATTGACAAGCGAATCATTGCGGTTCGGCGAGTTGGAATATTCCACGGAATAGCCGCCGGAAAAGCAGATGATCGTCGCGGGTACAGTCGCGTCCGGGCGAGGGAACGAGGGGGTCTTGGTGGGCGACGGCGCTCGCGCGGCGGAAATCGTGCGATTCTGGCGGATGGTCGAAATGTTCACTCCGCAGGACGTGCCGAAGAAACCGAACACCCGGCCGGGCGCCGACAGCGATCAGGTGGTGTTCGACCTTTCTCCGCGCGGCCTGGTGCCCTGGGAAGAAGGCCACCCGGTGTGGCGCCTTCCGGTGCGACCCCGGACGACCTGGCAGTTCACCGTGTACGGCGGGTTGTACGAACTGTCGGCGGTCCGGGACGAGCTCGTGCGGGCTCTGGGCCGCGACGCCAAGGAACCGGACGGGCGGCTCGACGGGAACACCGCGCTGCTGGCGTTCACCGTGGACGACAAGGGCTGCCTGGTGGAGAACTCCGCGACCTTGTCCGCCTGCGCATGGGCCGTCGGCCGCACGCGCTCGCCGGGGCCGGGCGCCCGGAACTGGCTGGACGGATTCGAGGCGGAGGAACGCGAGTTCGCCAGGCAGCTGGACCGGTTGGTCCCGCCGTCGGCGAAGACCGCTCCGCCGGAGGACGACGACCGCGCCGAACCGGGCGGATCGATGATGGGCAAGGTCGCGCGGGCCGCCGGGGACCACGTCAAGAACGCCGCGGCCGAAGCGTGGAAGACGGGAGCGAAATCGACCGGGACCGCGGTGACGACGGTGGCTGCCGCAGCGGTGAGTTCGGTCGCCGGCCCCGTCATCGGCGGGATCGCCGGCAGCGTCGCGGGCGCGTTCGCGGAGAAGCTGCTGACCCCGCGCACGCGAGAGAAGGCAGCGGAGAAGCAGCCGTCCGGCTCCGCGGCGGAGGAGCCGGCCCCGGAAGAGGAAGAGGGCTGGCCGCGGCTCACCGCGGCCGATGTGCACCGGCTGGTGTCTTCGCTGGCAGGAGAGCTCGGTCTCGCCGCGTTACGGCCGTCCGGCGTCCGCGTGAAGTGCGTCCGGGTGCCGGTCCGGGAGTCGGCCGAGGCGGGCGAGCAGAACTTCCTCAACAGCTTCATCGCGAAGGACCTGGGCAGGATCGAGCAAGAGCTGCGGAGCGGGAACGCGGGCCCAGGTCTCCTGCGGTACCTGACCGCGCCGCACGCCCTTCCCGTCGCCGACCGGGTCGACGTGCGGGCAAGCCCGGACGCGGTCGTAGCGGGCGTGACCCCCGGCAGCATTCCGCCCGGCCGGTGGCCGACCGACGTCGGAAAGCCCCTAGTGCTGAGCCAGCAGTTCGCGGTCGACCGGATTTTCGCCGAACTCGCCGACAGCAGCGGGCTGTTCGCGGTGAACGGCCCGCCGGGGACCGGGAAGACGACGATGCTGCGCGACGTGCTCGCGGGCATCGTCGTCCGCAGGGCCGAACGGCTCGCCGCGCTGCACCACCCGGTCGACGCCTTCGCCGGGCAGGTCGGCAGCGTCGCCCTGAATGCGAAGCACACTGCTTACGTGTACCGCCCGCGGCCCGAACTGACCGGGTTCGAGGTGGTGCTCGCCACCGCGAACAACGGCGCGGCGGAGAACGTCACTGCCGAAATTCCCGGGGTCAAGGCTGTGGGCGGAGCCGCGGCCGAAGCACTGGACGCGGACTACTTCACCGACCTCGCGTCGCACGTCCTCGACGCCCCGGCGTGGGGACTGATGGCCGCGACGCTCGGCAGCATGAAGAACCGGAACCGGTTCGCCAGCCGGTTCTGGTGGGGAGACGGCCAGAGCCGGCCGGAACCTGCCGGGCAGAACGGCTCGCCGGAGCAGGCGAAGAAGAAGCTCTCCGGAATGCTGCACATCCTCCAGCAGGCGCAACGGAAACCCGAAACGGCCGCGGACTGGGCCCGCGCGGTCAAGCGGTTCAAGGACGCTCTGGCCGACGTTCGGCGGCTCGCTGCGGAACGACAGGCAGTCGCCGACGCCGTGGCCGCGCATCCCGGATGCCGGGCCGCCCGCGACGCGGCGGCGGACCAGGTCGTCGCGGCGGCTCGCCGGGGCGAGCACGCGCGAGGTCAGGTCACCGCGGCGGAACGGGCGCTGGAGCAGGCCCGGAAGGTGTTCGCGGACGAGGACGAGGAGTCCAAGCACCACGCGCTCAGCCGGCCCGGCTTCTGGATCCAGCTGTCCACCTGGTTCAGAGCGGGCCGCGAGTGGGCGAGCCTCGCCGACGAGCTTCGGCGCCGTCGCGCGGCAGCGAAACAGGGGTGCGAACAGGCGTACCGGATCGCGGCCGGCTGGCAAGCGGAGGTGGCTGCCGCCACCGCGGCCTGGCAGCAGGCGGTGCAGGTGAGGGACGCGGCCGAGCGGACGTTCGCCGATGTGTGCGCGCGCATCGAGCAAGGCCGCCGGCGCTGGCCGGGGAACGTGCCGTTCCCGCTGGATTTCGACAGCGACGACGAGTTCCAGGGCTGCGCGCCCTGGGCCGACGCCGAGTTCACCGCGGCGCGCAGCCGCCTGTTTCTCGAAGCGTTGCGGCTGCACAAAAGGTTCGTGCTCGGAGCCGAACCGCGACTGCGCGACAACCTGGCCGCGATCGAGGCGTACCTGAAGGGGCGGGTCAAGCCCGAGCCGGCCGTTCTGCTCGCGGCGTGGCAGGCGTTGTTCATGGTCGTGCCGGTAGTGTCGACCACCTTCTCGTCCCTGCCGCGGCTGTTCGCGGGACTCGGCCGGGAATCGCTGGGCTGGCTGTTCATCGACGAGGCGGGACAGGCGACGCAGCAGGAAGTCGTCGGCGGGATCTGGCGGGCCCGGCGGTCGGTGATCGTGGGCGATCCGCGGCAGCTCGAGCCGATCGTGTCGCTGCCGTCGTCAGCGCAGGAGGTCCTTCGCCGGCATTGCCAGGTGGACGAGCAGTGGTTGCCGGACGCCGCGTCGGCGCAGCAGATCGCCGACCGGATGGCACGGTACGGCACCGCGCTCGCGGACTCGGACGGCAGCGGCGCCGCCTGGGTGGGCGCGCCGCTGCGAGTGCATCGCCGGTGCGACCGGCCGATGTTCGAGATTTCCAACGACATCGCCTACGGCGGGACCCTCATGGTGTACGGGACACGTCACGAAGGAGAGTTCCCAGGGCGGAACGGGTGGATCCACGTGCAGTCCGGCGCGTCGGAAGAGCACTGGCTGCCCGCCGAAGGCGCGGCGCTCGCCGACCTGCTCCGGCGGCTCCGGCGGGAGGGCGTCCAGGCTCAGGACATCCGGGTGGCCAGCCCGTTCCGAGCGGTCGTGCGCGGTTCGCGCGGAATCGGCCGCGACGTGCTGGGCGAGGAGTTCGCCAAGACGAACGTCGGCACCGTGCACACCATGCAGGGCAAGGAATCCGACGTGGTGATTCTCGTGCTCGGCACCCCGGACCACCGGGAGCGAGCGCGAGCATGGGCCGCGGAGAGACCGAACCTGCTCAACGTCGCCGTTTCGCGGGCGAAGCGCCGGCTGTATGTGATCGGCAACCGTGAGAACTGGCGGAGCCAGCCGTACTTCAGCGTGCTCGCCGACCGGATACCGGTTCTCGAAGAATGACCGGCTACCGGATCCTGAGCCGCCGCATCATCTTCAGTCCGGACAGCATTCCTTCCACGTACTTCTCGTATTTCTGTCCCGGCCGAGGGCTCATCACCGGCTTCTTCAACACCGCCAGGTTCTGCACGTCGGTGTACTTCAACAGCCCCTGGTCCCCGTGCCGGGCGCCGACTCCGGACGTCTTCACGCCGCCGGACGGAGTCCCCTTGGCGGCGTACGCCGTCGCCAGGCTGTCGTTCACGTTGACGTTGCCCGTCTCCAACCGGGCCGCCACCGCGGAAGCTGCGCGAAGGTCCTTGCCCCACACCGAAGCATTCAGCCCGTAATCGGTGTCGTTGGCCAATTCGACGGCCTCGTCCACCGTCCGGTACCGATGCAAGGCCACCACCGGGCCGAATGTTTCGGTGACGCCGCACAGCATGTCCTTCGTGACGCCTTCCAGGATGGTCGGCTCGAAGAACGCGGGGCCGAGATCCGGCCGGGGACGGCCGCCGCACAGGACGGTGGCTCCCTTTTCGACCGCATCGTCCACATGGGACTTGACCCGGTTCATGTGGTCCACCGAAACCAGCGAACCCATTTCCGGGCCGAAGTCGTACGCGGCCCGTACGTCGAGCGAAGAAGCCTTGGCCACAAAGGCTTCCTTGAATTCCTCGTAACGCGACTCCGGCAGGTAGATCCGCTCGATGTGCATGCAGATCTGCCCGGTGTTCCCGAACGCGCCGAACACCGCACCCGGAACCGCGTCCGCGAAATCGGCGTCCGGGAGCACGATCATCGGGTTCTTGCCGCCGAGTTCGAGACAGCAGCCGATGAGGTTCCGGCCTGCCTGCTCGCCGATCACCTTCCCGGTGGCGGTGGAGCCGGTGAACATGACGTAGTTCGCCTGGCCGATGAGCGTCGGACCGACGTCCGGGCCCTCGCCGCACACGACCTGGAACAGGCCCCGCGGCAGCCCGGCTTCTTCGAGCAGTTGCACGCCGTACAGCGGCGAAAGCGCGGTCTTGTTGTCCGGCTTCAAGACCACCGCGTTGCCCGCCATCAGCGCTGGGATGGCGTCGGAAATGCCGGTAGCGAAAGGGAAATTCCACGGCGCGATGATCCCGACCACGCCCTTGGGCGCCCGGATCTCGGTCGAGGACGACACGAGCGGCACCGGTCCGCCGCGCCGTGTCGGGGCGAGAAGTTTGGGCGCGCGCCGCAGATAATGGCTCATGATCATCGGCGGATCGCACGTTTCCTCGATCGCCATCCGCCGGTTCTTGCCGCTTTCGACCTGGATCAAGTCGGCGATCGTGCGTGCGCGGTCGATGAACAGCGCATGCGCGCGCCGGAACACCGCGAGCCGTTGTTTGAGCGGCGTCGCGGCCCATTTCTTCTGCGCCGTCCGCGCGGCGGCGAACGCCTGCTCGATGTCCGAGGGCGTCGATTGCGGCAGGTCCACCAGGACGTCGCCGGTGTAGACCTCGGTGAGCGGCCACACCGCGCCGCCCGAACCCGGCACGCGCGCGACGAGCCCGCGGAGGAATTCGTCAGTCGCCGAAGCCGGGCGGGTGGGCCGGGCCGGGGTGAGGGTCATGGGTCTCGCGCTCCCGTCAGTTGCCGGAAAGGACCAGCTGCGCGCCCATTTCGCCGATCATGATGCAGGGCGCGTTGGTGTTGCCGCCGGTGATCGACGGCATGATCGAGGCGTCGCAGACCCGCAGCCCGTCGACCCCGCGCACCTTGAGGTCGGGCCCGACGACGGCCAGGTCGTCCACGCCCATCCGGCAGGTGCCGACGCCGTGGTAGACCGACGTCGCGCGGTTGAGGATCGCGTCGCGCAGTTCCTGGCCGCGCAGCTGCTTGCCGGGGTGGATCTCCTCGTTGACCGAGCCCTTGAACGCCTTCGACGCGAAGATCTCGCGCACCATCTCGGATCCCTCGCCGAGCACCTCGAGGTCGGCCGGGTCGGAGAGGTACTGCGGGTCGATCAGCGGCGCTGCGGCCGGATCCGCCGAGGCGAGCCGGATCGTGCCGCGGCTCTTCGGGTAGATCAGCGTGGTGAGCACGGTCAGCGCCGGCCGCTTGTCGACCGGATGCCGGACCGGCGCGTCCTGGTTCGGCGACACGTACGCCCACGGCAGCAGGTGCAGCTGCAGGTCCGGGACGTCCGCGGCCTGCGACGTCTTGAGGAACGCGAGCGCCTCGAACACCGAGTTCGCCAGGAACGTCGAACCCGGCTTGAGCAGCTCGCGGGCCATCCCGCGGGCGAAATACGGTGCGGTGCCCTTGTTCTTGCACGAGGACACCTGGAACGTCAGCGCGTGGAACATGTGGTCGTGCAGGTTGTCGCCGACCGGCAGATCGGCGAGCACGTCGATGCCGTGCTCCTTGAGGTGCTCGGCGTGCCCGATCCCGGACAGCATCAGCAGCTGCGGCGACCCGACGAACCCGGCGGCGAGGATGACCTCCTTGCCCGCCCGGACCGTGCGGCGGGTGCCGTTGGCGTCGGTCACCTCGACGCCGGTCGCGCGGCCGTTCTCGATCACCACTTTCCGCACGAACACCCGGGACTGGATCTCGAGCGTCCGGGGCGCGAGATGGTGCAGGTAGCCGCGCGAGGCACTGTAGCGCAGGCCGTCGGCAGCGTTCTGCTGCATCCGGCTGACGCCCTCCTGGGATTCGCCGTTGTAGTCGTCGATGATGTCGCAGCCGATCGCGTCGGCCGTCGCGTCGAGGAACTGCAGCGTGCCTTCCTGCGGGATCTTGTTGCGGGTGATCTTGATCGGCCCGCCCGCGCCGCGGAAGGCGTTCTCGCCGTCCTCGAAGTCCTCCATGCGCTTGTACGCGGCGTTGACGCTGTCGGCGTCCCAGCCGGTGTTGCCCTCGGCCGCCCAGGAGTCGAAATTCGCCCGGTTGCCGCGGACGTAGACCATCCCGTTGACCGAACTGGAGCCGCCGAGCACCTTCCCGCGCGGCACCGGCATGCGCCGATCGAGAACATGTTTCTGCGGCACCGAGTAGAAGCCCCAGTCGCTCATTTTCTTCAGCTGGGGCACCGCGTGCAACGGGGCGACCAACCCCGGCTTGCGCAACAGCAGCTGCTCGTCGCTCTTGCCCGCTTCGAGCACGATCACGCTGGCCCCGGACTCCGCGAGCCGCCCGGCGACGGCAGCCCCCGAGCTGCCCGACCCGACGACCACGTAGTCGGCTTCGCTCTTCCGGGCCACCCTGGCTGCCATGTCCGCTCCTCGTCCCGCGCCCCGCCGAAACTATAACCTGTTCTAGTTCAGGCACGGTATAGCTTTCCCGCCGACCGCGCAACGCCTCGCACGCGGACCTGATTGACTTGCCCCCATGGGGACCGAGGAAGCGAACCGCCGCATCGACGCCGCGCTCGCCGCCGGGGAGACGACGCTGGATTGCCGCTGACGGAAGTTCCCGCGGCGGGTGGCGGACATCGGCGGTCTCGAGAAGCCGGAGGCCGACCGGGACCGGCTCGTCGAGCTGCCGTGCTCGCTGGCCGGTCTCGGGCTCGCCGAATTGTTCGCCGACGGCAGCCGGCTGGCGGGGCTGCCTGCCTCGCCGGCGCGATGCCCGGACCCCGCGTGAGCGGCCTTGCTCCGTTCGGTGCGACCCTGCGCACACTGGCTGCGCAAACCAGGCGATAGCGGACACCCCGGACGCTCGGGCGATTGACGACCGGCCGGACACCGCCGTACGGTGCTGCTCGCGCGACGGCTTCCCGAAGCCGGTGAGATTCCGGCACGGTCGCGCCACTGTGTGCCCATCCCGGGCGAGTCAGGTCGAGGAGCCGTCGTCAGGTCCACCCGCAAGGGACGCGTCATCCCGAAGGAGAGCCATGGCCACCATTCCGGCCGACCGGTCCACCCCGGTCGTTCTGCCCGTGTCGAAAGCCGCGCTGCTGCTCGGCGCCACCATCGTCGGCGCGCTGCTGCTGTACTACTTCGTCGGCGTCGACCAGGGCGCGGTCTCGATCTTCGGCAGCGACACGCACGTGCACGAGTTCGTCCACGACGCGCGGCACTTCCTCGGCTTCCCCTGCCACTGACGCGCCCGGAACGGACAACCGAACAATGCAGAACAAGCTGATTCTGCGCGGCCTCCTCGCCGGAGCGCTGGGCGGATTGCTGGCGTTCGTCTTCGCCCGGATCTTCGCCGAACCGCTGACCCAGGCGGCCATCGACTACGAATCCGGCCGCGACGAGGCGCAGATGGCGCTCGACAAGGCCGCCGGGATGCCGACCGAGCACGAGGGGCACGAGATTTTCAGCCGTGCCGTGCAGGGCAACCTCGGCATCGGGCTCGGCATGGTGCTCTTCGGGGTCGCGATGGGCCTGCTGTTCGCGGTGACGTACACCGTGCTGCTGGGCCGTGTCGGCCGGATCCGCGCGCGGGTGCTGGCGGTGCTCGTCGCCGGGGCCGGATTCCTGTCGCTGTACCTCGTGCCGTTCCTGAAATACCCGGCCAACCCGCCGGCGATCGGGCACGAAGCGACCATCGGCGCGCGCACCGGGCTGTACCTGACGATGGTCGTGGCGTCGGTGATCTTCCTGGTCGTGGCCGTCGTCGCGGGCAAGCGGCTCGCGCCGAAGCTGGGCAACTGGAACGCGACGCTCGTCGCGGGCGCCGGGTTCGTGGCGCTGTGCGCGCTGCTGATGGCACTGCTGCCCTCGCTGGGTTCGCTGGCGAGCAACGTCGCCGAGTACGGCCCGCAGACCAGCGAAACCCCGCTGCCGCTCAAGGGGCCCGACGGCCAGATCGTGTATCCCGGATTCCCCGCCGACACGCTCGTCGGGTTCCGGCTCTACTCGGTGCTGGCGCAGGTCATCCTGTGGGGCACCATCGCGCTCGTGTTCGGCCCGCTCGCCGAACGCGTGCTCGACCGCGGGCGCGCGGTTACCGTCGAGGCGTGAACCCGCTGACCGGACTGGGCCCGTTCTTCGCCGTCGACACGCATTCGGCCGAGGAACCGGCGGAGCCGTGGCGTCCGTTGTCCGAGGTCCTGGACGACGGCCCGGTGCTGCGCGAACGCGTCGCGCAGAACCGGGCCGTGCTTGGCGGCGATTTCGTGGAACTGCGGGTCGCGGCGTCGATCGCGCATCTCGGGCTGGCGGCTCGGATCATCTCGCCCGCGCTGGGTCTCGCGGTCGGGGCGGGAGCGGTGCCGGATTACTCGACGGCGTGGTGGCAGCCGAAGCTCGGTGGTGCCTTTCCGTTGTCGTTGAAGGAAAACCCGCCGGTTGAGTCCGATGTGGTCAGTGCCTTCGCGTCGCGGGTCTTGCGCGGTCCGTTGGCACGGTTGGACGAGGTGATGGCGCAGTTCTCGCTGGCGCGGAACGTCCGGCGGGGGAACGTGGCGTCGGCGCTGAACGGGGCGGTGACGGTGCTGCGGTCCGAGCGTCCGGAGTGGACTGACCGGGTTGCCGGAATTGTCGCCGCGCTGGAGGAATTGCCGGAACTTTCCGGTACCGCGACCCGGGAGAACGGCCGATTCCGTCGCCGCAGCTGCTGTCTTTTCTATCGGGCGGCCCCGGACCGCGACGGCCCGAAATGCGGGGATTGCGTGCTGGTCTGAACTGCGCCGAATGCCGAAAACCTCCCGGTGACCCTGCAATCGAGACCTGCGCGAGGAACACTCGGGGAGGAGAGCATCGGGAGGCAGCCATGCGCAGGTATCGCAACTACTGGACCTACAGCGTCGGGCTGCTCGTCGCGTGGGGGCTCGTCTTCCTGCTCACCGGCCTGCTCCGCGGCGGACACGAGGTGCAGCTCGTGCTGCCGGTGTTCGGCGGCTTCTGCATCGGCTGGGTCAGCACGACCATCGCGCGGTACGTCTACCCGCCGCCGAAGCAGTGGCTGAGCTGACCTGTCTCCCGGTCTCCGGGACGAGTGCCGCCGCTGTGCCGTCGTGGTCCATAAGCTCGGCCCGGTGTTCTTCTCCTTCATCGCACTGACCGGCCGTTCGAGGAAACGCGGATGATCCCCGTGGCGGAGTGGATCGCGCTGCACGATCTCGTGCACCGTTACGCCGCGCGCGTCGACGAGCGGGATTTCGCGGGCGTCGCCCAACTGTTCGGCGACGACGGAGTGCTCGTGCTGCCGAATCCGCCGCGCGACTTCGGTCCGGTCCGGGAACATCGCGGTCCCGAAGGCGTGGTTGCCGCCCTGTCCGTCCTTGAGGAGGTGTCCCTGACCGCGCACAGCATCACCGGCGTCGTCTTCGACCCCGGCGACCACCCCGCCGCCGCGCGCGGACGGGTCACCTGCGTCGCCCATCACGTCAGCCCGCGCGACGGCCGATTCTCCGACGCGGTGTGGCACCTCCACTACCTCGACCGCTACGCGAAAACCGGCGGCGAATGGCGGTTCGCCCGCCGCGAGGTGCACCTCGATCTGATCGGAACCCGGGAGGTCCGCGCGACCCGCCTCGGCCGGTGAGCTGCGCCGAGTCACCCGAACGGGCGGACCCGCCAGGGGCGGCGACGTGACGGTTTTGCCCGGAAACTGCGTAAGGTCGAAGCCATGCCAGGGGACGACGGCCTGCTCACGCAGGACAGCACGCGCGGGCTCACCGCGGCCGAGGTGGCCGAGCGGGTCGCCGAGGGACGGACCAACGACGTGCCCTCGCGCACGAGCCGCAGCGCGTGGGAGATCGTCCGGTCGAATGTCTTCACCCGGATCAACGCGATCTTCGCGGTGCTCGCGGTCATCATCTTCTCCACCGGCTACCTGCTGGACGGGCTGTTCGCCGGGGTGATCGTGGCGAACAGCGTCGTCGGCATCGTGCAGGAGCTGCGCGCCAAGCGGACGCTGGACCGGCTCGCGATCGTCGGCCAGGTGCGCCCGCGCGTGCGCCGCGACGGGGTCAGCGGCGAGCTGGCCCCGGAGGAGGTCGTGGCCGACGACGTGATCGAGGTCGGCGCGGGCGACCAGGTCGTGGTCGACGGCGAGGTGCTGTCCGCGGACGCGCTCGAGGTCGACGAATCGCTGCTCACCGGCGAGTCGGACCCGGTGGTGAAGCGCGCGGGCGACCCGGTCATGTCCGGCAGTTTCGTGGTGGCCGGGAACGGCGCGTACCGGGCGACGAAGGTCGGCTCGGAGGCGTACGCGGCGAAGCTCGCCGAGGAGGCGGGCCGGTTCACCCTGGTCGATTCGGAGCTGCGGAACGGGATCAACAAGATCCTGAAGGTCATCACGTACCTGCTGGTCCCGGCGGGCGCCCTGTCGATCTACAACCAGCTCTCCGGTTCGCAGCAGCTGCCCGACGCGCTGCGCGGGATGGTCGCGGCGCTCGTCCCGATGGTGCCCGAGGGGCTGATCCTGCTGACGTCGGTCGCGTTCGCGGTCGGCGTGATCCGGCTGGGGCGGCGGCAGTGCCTGGTCAACGAGCTGCCCGCGATCGAGGGCCTGGCCCGCGTGGACGTCGTCTGCGCGGACAAGACCGGCACGCTCACCGAGAACACGATGCGGCTGTCCGAACTGCGGAGGCTGCAGGAAGCGGGCGAAGCTCCGGAGACGGTGCTGGCCGCGCTCGCCGCCGCCGACCCGCGGCCGAACGCCAGCCTGCTCGCGATCGCCGAGGGCTGCCCGTCCGCGCCGGACTGGACGCCGACCGCCGTGGTGCCGTTCTCGTCGGCGCGGAAATGGAGCGGCGCGGCGTTCGGCGAGCACGGCGACTGGGTGCTCGGCGCGCCGGACGTGCTGCTGCCGGCCGAGTCGGAGGAACGCGCGGAAGCGGAACGGATCGGCGCGCAGGGCCTGCGGGTGCTGCTGCTCGGCAGGGCCGCGAACGCCGTCGACGCGCCGGACGGGCCGGGCAAGGTCACGCCGGTGGCGCTGGCCGTGCTGGAACAGAAGATCCGCGGCGACGCTCGCGAGACGCTGGACTACTTCGCCGCCCAAGGCGTTGCGGTGAAACTGATTTCGGGCGACAACGCGGTGTCGGTCGGCGGCGTGGCCCGCGCGCTGGCCCTGCCTGGCGGCGAGGCTCCCGTCGACGCGCGGACGCTGTCCGAAGACCCCGGGAAGTTGGCTTCGCAGCTCGAAGAGACCGCGGTGTTCGGCCGCGCGACCCCGGCACAGAAGCGGTCGATGGTCGCCGCGTTGCAGGCTCGCGGGCATACCGTCGCGATGACCGGCGACGGGGTCAACGACGTGCTCGCTTTGAAGGACGCCGACGTCGGCGTCGCGATGGGCGCGGGCAGCCCGGCGACGCGGTCCGTTGCGCAGATTGTCTTGCTGGACAACGCTTTCGCGACCTTGCCGCATGTCGTCGGCGAGGGTCGCCGGGTGATCGGGAACATCGAACGCGTCGCGAATCTGTTCCTCACCAAGACGGTGTACTCGGTGCTGCTGGCGTTGATCGTCGGCGTGCCCGGGCTGATCGGGCAGGACGCGATGCCGTATCCGTTCCTGCCCCGGCATGTCACGATCGTCGGCTGGTTCACGATCGGGCTGCCCGCGTTCGTGTTGTCGCTGGCTCCCAACAACGACCGCGCGCGCCCCGGCTTCGTCGGCCGCGTGCTGCGAATGGCGATTCCAGCCGGGGTGGTGATCGGGGCGGCGTCGTTCGTGTCGTACATCCTGGTTCATCCGGGGCATGCGACCACTAACGCCGCGCAGGTGCAGGCGAGCACTACGGCGTTGATGACGCTGATGGCGCTGGCATTGTGGGTGCTGGCAGTGGTCGCGCGGCCGTACACGTGGTGGAAGGCGGCGCTGGTCGCGACCATGGCGGTGGTTTCGGCGTTGATGTTCCTGTTGCCGTGGACCCGGGAGATTTTCCAGCTGGATCCGAGCAACACCAGGTACACGCTGACAGCAGTGGGCTGCGCGGCAGTGGGGCTGGTGTTGATCGAGGTCGGGCGGTGGATCGGGAACCGGGTGGGGAAATAGCATCAGCGCGGGGGAGAGTCGGTCTTCGGGAGCCGGAGGTCGATCTGAAATCCGCGGTCGCCGCTGGTGATGAACGCTTCGCACCGCGGGACGCCAGTGACGAGGTGCCGATAGCGAGCGCTCATCGCCGCGGTCAGTTCGCCGACGCGCTGACCGTCGAGCCGCACCTCGATCGCGTAGGAACCCTCGTGCTTGCCACTGGACACAGTGGACGGTGCGAGCTCGGCGGCGACGATCGTGCGCAGCACGCCGGAATGGTAGTGCCGCAAGGTTTTCTGATGGTTTTCCTCCTTGGTGACGGTGACCGTCCGCTCCGGCGCGAGAAGATCGGCCTCGGCGAGCAGATTGGTGATCTCCAGCGCGTCCGGGCCCGCGAGGTGCAGGTACATCCCGTAGCGGCGGCCGTTTCCGCCGCCGGTGATCCGCGCCGGGCAGGTGCCGGCATAGCCGCTTTTGCCGAGCGCACGGAGAGCGGGCTGGTAACTGCGGGCGTCCGAACGGGACAGATAGCCGACGGTTTCCGTTCCTCCGGGGTGGATCGCGTCGACGCGGACGGCGTGGAGATCGTGCGGGTTCTGCGGTTCCGGCACGAGAAGCGCGACGACCGGGAGGTGCTGGTCGAAGCCTTCACCGGCAGCGATCCCCCTCGCCGCCCGCTGCAGCGCGGGCTGGTAATGCGCTTCGCCGATGATCGCGATTCGTCCGTCCGCCGACAGCCGCCGCCGGATCAGCGGGGCGGCCGGCGCGTCCTGGATCCGGTCCGGTTTGGGCCGTGCCGCAGGCGGTGCGACCACCACCGGCGGTGCGACGGGCGCGGTCATCGCCCGCAACGATCGCGCCAGCGCCGAGCTGGCTCGCGGCGTCGAGAAGTCGAAGGTCGCGCGATAGCCGTTCGGCCCGGAAAGCCGCACCGATCCGTATTCGAGGACGGGGAGCCGCCGGTTGTTCTTGTAGCGCCGGTCCGGCCCGCCCTTGACGTTGACGTACTGCCAGGTGTGCCCGACGACGCGGGCATCGCCGGGCACCGAACCGCTCTCGATGAACCGCTGGACGTCCGCCTCGATCCGCAGCTCTCCGTACTGGACGTCGGCGTACTGCTTGCCTTCGCGCAGCAGAACCCGGTCGGGCAGGAAATAGACCGCCCGATGGCTCGTGGCGAGCGAGGGGACGGCGATGTTAGCGGACAGCTGCGGCGGGCCGCCGATGCCGCGGTCCAGCGAGTGCCGCTTGACCAGCGCGGACGCTCCGGCGTTGACCTTGTGCTGACGCGTTGTCGACAACGCCCCCGACGCGACGACGTGCCAAGCCCGCCGCGCCTCCCGCACCGGTCCGAAGGCGTCGACCAGTCCCTGGAACCGCTGCGCTTCCTCGGCGTCCTGCACGTCGTAGAACACCACAACGGTCCGCCGGATCCGGTCCTTGAAGAAAACCCACACCGTGAGCGGCACCCCGGCCAGCAGCGTCCACGGCGACGCGCCCGCCAGCGCGAGTGCGAGCACCAGGACCCACGGCCACCATCGCATCGACCGTGCCGCGGCATTGAGCTGGCCGACGAACTCGCTCGAATCGGCGGCCGCCATTTCGAGGGTGGTCGCGCCGGTGATGTCGGCCATGACGACGTCGCTCGCGGGCAGCAGCGGCGGTGCGCTCGGAGCCGTTGACCGGGTCGTCGTCCGATAACTGACCAGCCCGCCGCCGAGCGTGACGTAAGCACCGCGCGGACCGGTGCCGACGCGGAACCCGGGCACGCCGACGGACGCGCCGAGCCCGGCCCGCGACATGCTTACCCGCAGCGGACCGACCTTGACCCTCGTACGCAGATAGAACGACATAGGCGACCTTCGACGGACGGCATTTGCCCGCTCTGGATCGCCGTGCGTGCGCCGGTTGTTACGCGCCGCTCGGGAGATGGTGCTGCAAGGCGCCCAGCCCCTCGACCCGCTCCCGGGCCTGTTCGTCCTGGGCAGCCATCTCCGCGTCGGTCAGCACGATCGCGTCCGGTCCCGGGAAGACCGTCGATTCGTGGTCCGCGCCCTGCCAGCGGACGGTGAACGGCGGCCCTCCGTCCGGCGAGCCCACCGCTACGATGCGGCCCCGGTGCTCCGGCACGTCCACGTGGATTCCCTTCACGACCAGCCAGTCTCCGCGCTGTGCGTGCATGGTTCCTCCTCAGAACGACGTCGTCGTCCGCAGCGATACCTCGTCGCGCCGGGCGTGAAACCTCGAAGTAGTCCGATCAGGGGTAAGCAAGTGACTCGCGGGGGCCGGTTCGGCTCAGGCGCTTGAGGAATTCCGGCGTCACGCTCGCCGCTGCACGTCCTTGGTCTGCATCAACTTCGTCAGCAGCCCGACCAGTTGACCCCGCTCCTCAGCCGTCAGCGTTGCCGCCCAATGCTGCTCTCCCGCGTTGTAGGCCGCGAAGCAGCGGGCGAACGTTTTCTGCCCCTCCGGGGTCAGGTGCAACAGCACCGTCCGCCGGTCTTCCCGCGACGGTTCCTTCCCGACCAGGCCGTTCGAGGCGAGGTTCTCCACCGCGGCTGACACGGCCGCGCGGCTCATGCCCGACAGGGCCGCCACCCGGCGCAGTTCAAGCGGGCCGGACGCCGACAGAACCAGCAGCAGCCGCAGACCGGTGCTGCTCAGCTGCGCCGATTCGTTCAGCTTGATCTCGCCGAGCCGGGCGTGCAGGTCGTAAGACAGCAGGTCGGTGGCCCGGTGCAGGGTCATCACCAGGCGCATCGCGTCCGGGTCGACGTCGGGCAGGGTTTCGCTCACCGAGCGGACCGCGTGGTCGACGAAGGTCCAGTAATCCGGTTCGGCGGCTTCGGGCTCCCTCACGCCTCTCGATCATGCCAGGTTCCCCGAGATTGTCAAAGGTTGAACGTCAAAGCCTTGACAATGTTCCGGAGCGGCTTCTAGCGTTCCCGGCGTCCGAGAGAGCAATGGAGGTCTCGATGCGACACCGAACCCGAGGGCGCGTCGCCGCCGCCGCGTGCGCGGCACTCGTGGCGTTGAGCGGGTGTGCCGCTCCGCAGGAGCCCGCACCGGAAGGCGCGCAGAAGAAAGGGGCCGGCGCGGAGGCCGCGGTCCAGGTCGACGCCGGTCTCAGCGCGCTGGTGCCGCAGCGGTACCGGGACAAGAAGACGATCACCGTCGCGACCAGCGCGAGCGTTCCGCCGCTCGCTTTCGTCGACAGCAAGAACAACAACGAGATCACCGGCGTGGTGGTCGACCTGACGAAGGCGTGGACGAAGCTGCTCGGACTGGACGTGCAGGTCGTGCGGACCGAGGGCGGCAACGTGATGCCGGGAGTCCTTTCCGGACGGTTCGACGCCGTGATGTCGGTGGGGGACTTCAAATCCCGGCAGGGCACGATGGATTTCGTCGACTTCCTGCGCGGCGGCACCGCGCTCATGGTCCGTTCCGGAAACCCGCACGGCGTCAAGGGAATCGACGATCTGTGCGGCCGGTCGCTGGCCATCGGGCGCGGGTCGATCGAGGAGACCGACGCGCAGCGGGTCAGCAAGGAGTGCGTCGGCAAGGGCAAGCCCGCGGTGAACATCAACGCCTTCGCCGACGGGCAGGCGATGGTGCTGGCCCTGCAGAGCGACCGCGTCGAAACGGCGTGGAACGACATCGCGCCGGCGAACTACCTGATCAAACAGAATCCCGGCCAGTTCGAGCTGACCGGCGACGGCGTGCACTGGCTCGCGCCGTACGCGGCCGGGTTCCGCAAGGACGACCAGCAGTTGCGCGACGCAGCGCAGCGTGCGCTGCAGAAGCTCGTCGAGGACGGCACCTACCGCAAGATCCTCGACGAATGGGGGCAGGGCTCGATCGCCGTCGACCGGATCGCGGTCAACGGTTCCCAGTTCTGAGCCGCCCGGTCCACCGAAGAAGGAGAAACGCATGGATTACCGCCGCATCGGCCGCGAGGGACCCGAGGTTTCCGCGCTGTCGCTCGGGTCGTGGAACACCTACAGCCGGATGACGTTCGAGGCGGGCGTCGCGCTCGTCCGGCGCGCGTTCGACCTCGGCATCGATTTCCTCGACGTCGCCTATTACCGCGACAAACCGCATACCGAGGTGCTGCTCGGCCGGATCCTCGACGTCGTCGGGAAACCGCGCGAGGACTACGCGATCGCCGAAAAGGTGTGGTACTTCGACTATCCGCGCCAGCCGCTGGCCGAACAGCTCGACGAGTCCCTGGTCCGGCTCGGCACCGAGTACGTCGACGTCATCATCACCGAGCACCCCCGGCCGGGGATGGACGTCCCGGCGATCGCCGAGGAACTCGCCGGGCTGGTCACCAGCGGCCGGGCCCGCAGCTGGGGCGCGCTGAACTGGTCGGCCGCCGATCTTCGCACCGCCTACGACCACGCCGCGGCGAAGGGGATTCCGACGCCTCAGCTGGTCCAGCTCAAGTACAGCGTCGCCCGGCGGTCCGTCGTGGACAGCGCGGAGTACCAGAAGCTGTTCGCCGACACCGGGATCTCGCTGCACGCCTCCGACACGATGGAGGGCGGGATCCTCGCCGGGAACCTCGACCCCGGCCGCAAGATCGGCATCGACACCGGCGGCATCCGCGAGCGGATCAAGGAACTCGTGCCGCGGCTGCGGGAGATCGCGGCCTCGTTCGACGCGAGCCCGTCGCAGCTCGCGCTCGCGTTCTGCCTGGCGCAGCCGGCGACGGCGTCGGTGCTGTTCGGGTCCACCCGGATCGCGCAGATCGAGGACAACGTCCGCGCGGTCGAGCTGGCGGGCGAACGCGGCGCGGAGATCGTGGCCGCGCTGGCCGGGCTCGGCGTCGCGGGGCACGAGAACGACGCGCCCTATCCGCACACCGAACGGACGCTCGGCGAGTTCGTCACTGTCTGACCCCTCGGCGGCCGTCCCCGCGACGGCCGCCGCCCGGGCTGTCCCGAAGGAGTCCTCATGTCGATCCCCACCTCCACCCGCGCGCCGGTCGAGGCCCCGGCGGGCGTCCGGTTCGCCCGGCGGCGGCAGCCCGCGCGCTGGCTCACCGCGGGCGTCGCGCTCGTGCTGGCCGCGATGTTCGCGCATTTCCTGATCACCAACCCGCGCTGGGACTGGCGGCTCGTCGGGGGCTACCTGTTCTCGGCCGACATCCTGCGCGGCCTGCTGAACACGGTGCTGCTGACCCTGATCAGCAGCGCGGCCGGGCTGGTCGTGGGCGTCGTCGTCGCGCTGATGCGGCTGTCCGGAGACCCGGTCCTGCGCTGGGTCGCGACCGCCTACATCTGGTTCATCCGCGCCATCCCGGCGCTGGTGCTGCTCCTGCTGATCTTCTTCCTCGGCGCGCTGCTGCCGAAACTGTCGCTGGGCATCCCGTTCGGCCCGGAGTTCCTCAGCGTGCCGACGAACCGGCTGATCTCGCAGTTCTCCGCGGCGGTCGTCGGGCTCGCGCTGGTGCTCGGGGCGTACAGCGCGGAGATCTTCCGCGCCGGGATCCTGTCCGTGCCGGCGGGACAACTGGAAGCCGCGACCGCACTCGCGATGACCGGGCGGCAGCGACTGCGGAGAGTCGTTCTGCCGCAAGCGATCCGCGTGATCATCCCGCCGCTGAGCAACGAACTCGTCACCATGTTCAAGAACACCTCGCTGGTGTCGGTGGTCGGCTACACCGAACTGCTCACCACCGTGCAGCTCATCTACGGCCGCACCTACCAGACGATTCCGCTGCTGCTGGTCGCCTGCCTGTGGTACCTCGTGCTGACCAGCCTCGCGATGATCGGCCAGCGCTACCTCGAACGCCGTTTCGGCCGCGGGTTCACCGCGGGCCGCCCGGGCAAGGAGAACTCGCGATGACGTTCCTGCGGCTGTCCGGCGTGCGCAAGAGCTTCGGTCCGCTCGAGGTGCTGCGCGGCGTGGACCTCGATGTCGGCCAGGGCGAGGTGGTGTGCCTGATCGGCCCGTCCGGCTCGGGCAAGAGCACGCTGCTGCGCTGCGTCAACCACCTGGAGACGGTGGACGGCGGCGAGATCCGGCTCGAAGACGAGCTGATCGGCTACACGCGCAAAGGCGACACGTACTACCCGCTCAGCGACCGTGCCGCCGCTCGCCAGCGCCGTCGGTTCGGGATGGTGTTCCAGGGCTTTCACCTGTTCCCGCACCTGACCGTGCTGGAGAACATCCTGGAAGCGCCCACCCGGGTCCTGCGCCGGCCGCGCAGTGCGTGCACCGAGCAGGCGCACGAGCTGCTGGCGTCGGTCGGATTGGCGGAGAAGCACGCGGCGTATCCGCGCGAGTTGTCCGGCGGGCAGCAGCAGCGCGTCGCGATCGCGCGGGCGCTGGCGATGGAGCCGGACGTGATGCTGTTCGACGAGCCGACGTCCGCGCTCGATCCGGAGCTGGTCGGCGAAGTCCTCGGCGTCATGCGGCGGCTCGCGGAACGGACGATGACGATGATCGTGGTGACCCACGAGATCGGCTTCGCCCGGCAGGTGTCGGACCGCGTGGCGGTGATGGACGGCGGGACGATAGTCGAACTCGGCACACCGGAGGAGGTTTTGGGAGCGCCGAAACACCGGACGACGCAGGCGTTCGTGCGGTCGCTGGGGGAGCGGGCCTGAGGGAGGGCCGGGCCGGCCCTCCCTCGTCTCAACGGCTCAGGTGAGCCAGGAACTCGTCGTTGAACCGTTGCCCGATCCGCTGCACCGCGTGCGGGCTGCCGGGGAACAGCACCCGCTTCGCGGGCAATGCTTCCGCCAGGGCGTCGGCGACTGCCTCGAATCCCGGAGTGCCGCCGCCGGTCACCACCAGTTTCGGGAACGACGCGCGGGCCAGCGCCTCCGCGGGGACACCCGTTTCCCAAGGCCGTTCCGTCATCAGATTGCGGGCGGCCTCCAGCAACGGGGGCGGAAGCGGCGACGGCAACGGCAGATCGACGTTCAACACCCGCAGGAACCGGGCCACGAACGTCGCCGGCTCGCTGTCTTCGGCAGCCGCCCAGCAGTTTCGAAGGGCGTCGGCGAGCAGGTCGGCGGCGGGGCGGCCGGCACCGTTCGGCAGGGCGGGCGGTTCGACCACGGTCAGCGACCAGACTTTGCCCGGCGCGAGCGCGGCGGCCCGCATGGCCACCACTCCGCCCATCGACGTGCCGAGCAGATGCGCTCCGTCGCCCAAGAGTTCGGCGACGTCGGCGGCGTCGCGGTCCGGGTCGATCCGGTCGGTCGGCGGGCTGGGCCGGTATCCCCGGCGGTACGGCGCGATGATCCGGAACCGGTCGGCAAGCACCTTTTGCTCGCTGAACGCGGCGGCGGCCGAATTCAGGCTGCCGTGCACCATCACGATCGGCGGGCCGGATTCTCCCCACCGTTCGACAGCCAAGCCGGTCATCGCGCGGCCGCCTCGGCCCGGGCGAAGACGCCGCGGTCGATGTCGAGGCGGCGGGATTCGAAACGCCAGCCGTCGGCGGTGCGGACCACGACATCCTGGTAGACGCCGGTGGCGATGACGAACGGCGGTGCTTCGACCTGCAGTTTGGTGACCAGGCAGGTGACGGTCGCGCGGTCGGCTTCGCCGGTCACGACGTAGTTCGTCAGCAGGTGGCGGGCACCGTCCTCCTTGCCCGCCGCGATGTGGCCCTCGATGAACTCGACCCGCTCGGCGCGGCCGGTGAAGGTGCCGTAGGTGGAAACGAACTGCCCGTCCGGGATCCAGGCATCGACCCACCCGTCGACGTCGTGGTTGTCGAGGGCGCGCATCTGGGCGTTCGAGAGCTCGACGATCGCGAGCTTGTCCTCAGTGGATAGTGGCATGACGGCGTTCTCCTTTGGCAGCGCGGACTTGCGTTGCGCAGAGTCTGCGCGGCCCGCCGTGCCAGGACTATCGCCTGCGCGAACTGCCGTCGTCGGTTTCGCGCAATACGGCGGACGGCGATTCGCCGAACCGGCGTTTGAACTGGGCGGCGAAATCACCGAGATGCACGAAGCCGCAAGCGAGCGCGGTCGCGGTCACCGTGGCGCCGGCGGGATCCGCCGCGGCCAGCAGCGCGCGGGCGCGGTCGAGACGCTGTTCGCGGAGCCATTCGCTGAGGGTCCGGCCGGTTTCGCGGCGGAAGCCGATCTGCAGGCTGCGTAGGGACACTCCGCAATGCCGGGCCACTTCGGCCATCGAAAACGACTCCGGCAGGTGCGCCAGCAGGTAGTCCATCGCGCGCCGGACCCGCGCCGACGAGGGAGCTTTCGTCTCGGCGGCAAGGGTTTCGCTGAGGGTGTTCGGGTGGCCGAGCAACAGGGCCTCGGCCAGCAGCGCCTCGAGATGCCCGGGCCGCGCGCCCTCGGCGGAAAGGTGGATCGCCGCTTCGACCAGCGCCAGCACGCCGGGGGAGACAGTGTCCGCCCGGAGGTCGAACTGCACCGCGACCGTGCCGGGCGTCCCGGCGAGCAGGGCGGCGGTCCGCTCGACCAGCGGCCGGTCGAGGCGCAGCACGACCTGGTCGAACGCGTCGTCGAAGTCGAGCTGGAACGAGCGGTACGGATTCACCACCGACGCCGCCCCCGGCCGCAGCACCGCGCTCGTGGTGCCGTAAGCGAACCGCGCCCGGCCGCTCACCGGCAGCGAAAGCAGGAATTCGTCCTGTTCGGGAGCCAGTTCCGAGATGCGCACAGCCGCGCCGTACCGCAGCCGGTTCACCGAAACCGAGCCGGCGGCGAGGTGATCGAGCCGCGCGGACAGCCTGCGATCGCGCACCAGCAACGCGTGCGGACGCAGGGCGATGCTGCACGCGCCGACGACCTCGTCCACGTCGTCGGCGGCGCTCACCATCGGTCGCCCGCGCATCCGCACGAGTCCGGCGATCCCGGCCACCCGGCTCATCCGCGGGATCGTACGCCGTCAGACGAGCTTGGCGGTAACCACCGGACGCTCCGTAGGTCCACTGTTCACATTGGTCCGACGGTGCCACCGCAACTGACCGTCACCGAACTCGATGGTGATCGTGTCGTGGAACGGTGATTCCACGAAGTACCACTCCAGCGCCAGTACCCCCGGGGAACTCCACTGCGCGGCAGCGAGGACACGCGTCGATTCGGCCTGATACGAGTGGTGCAGTTGCCAGGTGGTAACTCCGGTATCTGACTCGACCCACGTGGACAGTCCACAACGGACGGAGTGGCGACCGCGATCGTCGTCCAAAGTCACCACAAGGACATCACCGTCCACAGTGAACGTGATAGCGGATAGTCCGTCATCATTGGACTCGCATTCGTACCGCTGGCCGTCCAATTCGACGGTGGTCGGCGAAAGCGCGGGAGCAGCAACAGCGAGTTCGGCAGCCAACGAAGCATCAGCCGCCGGGGAAGGAGTGCCGGTAAAGGCGGGCACCAGCAGGTCATGCACCAGACCGGACAACAGGCGGTGCTTGCCGTGCGTGATGCTGCCTGTCGTGGCGACAACGGCGTCGTATTGGGGGAGTACGAAGACGTCCTGGCCGAACATTCCGGAGGCCCGGTATCCGCCGTCGGCGTCGAGCCACAGTTGGTATCCGTAACCCTCCGGGCGTTCGTCTCCGGCGGAGGCGGACGGGACGAATTCGGTGCCGTTCCAGCTTCCGGCGTCGGCGTTCTGCACGTGCCACGCGGTGGCCTCGCGCACCCATCCGGCGGGCAGGATCCGGTCGCCTTGCCAGAGGCCGTCGTGCAGGTGCAGGACGCCCCATTTCAGGAAGTCGATGCTGCGCAGGCTCAAGCCGTTTCCGCCGGAGCAGATGCCTTCCGGGTCGGTGTCCCAGGTGTGTCCGGTGAAACCGAGCGGCTCGAACAGTCGTGGCTGCAGGTAGTCGTAGACGGACAATCCTGATGCCCGTTGCACGATGGCGGACAGCATGTGCGACGTCGCGCTGGAGTAGGTGAACGTCTTGCCCGGCGGCAGATCCACGGGGGTGCGCAGGTATTCCCGCACCCAGCTGGTTTTCAGCAGCCGCCAGGTTTTGCCGGACAGGCCGACGCGGTGGCCGGTTCGCATGGTCAGCAGGTCTTCGACGGTGATGGCGCGCAGGTGCTCCGACGCGTCGGGCGGGACGAGTTCCGGGAAGAACGTAGCCAGACGGTCGTCCAGGCGCAGCAAGCCTTCGTCCAGGGCTAGGCCGATTGCGGTGCCGACAAAGGACTTCGTCGCCGAGTGTGTCGTGTGTGGACGGTCGCTGCGGTAGGGCCACCAGTAGTGTTCGAAGGCCAGCTTGCCCGAGCGGTAGACGAGCAGGCTGTCGAGCGAGATCCCGTCGGCGGTCAGCCGGTGCAGGAAGCCGCGCACGCGCTGGGCGTCGAGGCCCGCGTCGGACGGGGCGGCGGAGGGGAAGGTCACGAAGGCTCCTGGACGAGTGTTTTCTTGCGGTTCGCGAGCCGTTCGGCGACGCGCGAGAGGGCGATGTTGACGACGATGTAGAGCAGCCCGGCCCCGACGTAGGCCTGGATGAAGTCGCCGCTGAACTCGCCGAGCACCTTGCCGTTGTTGAGCAGTTCGGCGATGCCGACGACGTAGCCGAGGCTGGATTCCTTGATCACCCGCACGGTCTGGCTGATCAGCGCGGGCGCGAGCGCGCGGGCCGCCTGCGGGAGCACGACGAACGTCATGACCTCCCAGTGCCGCAGGCCGATCGCGTGCCCGGCCTCGCTCTGGCCGCGGCCCACGGCGAGGATCCCGGCCCGCACGATCTCGGCGAAGATCGCCCCGGCGTGCGCGACGATCGCCAGCACCAGCTGCCAGAAGATCGGCACCCGGACGCCGAGGATCGGCAGCCCGAACATGAAGAAGAACAGGATCAGCAGCAGCGGCATCGCGCGGAAGAACTCGATGACCGCGGCGGACGGCCAGCTCAGCCACCGCTTCCGGCTCAGCCTGCCGAGCGCGAGCAGCACGCCGACCGCGACCGACAGCACCGTGGACACCAGGCCGACCAGCAGCGTCATCGCCAAGCCCTGCACCAGGAACCGCAGCATCGCGCCGTCGACGAGGATCGCCCAGCGGGCCGGGTCGAGCTGGCCGGAGGCACCGAGTTTGACGAGGACGAGGGCCAGCAGTCCGAGCAGCACGAGTCCACAAAGGATGGACACGGTTCGCAACCGGGCCTTGGCTTTCGGGCCGAGTGCGTCGAAGAGGATGTCGTCGTTCACCGGAGCACCCGGACCTTTCGCTCGACGAGCCGCACGACCCCGCTGACCGCCAGGTTGATCACGAGATAACCGCAGGCCGCGACGGCGAAGGCCAGGATCGGTTCGGCGGTCTCGAGGTTGAAGGAGCGGGTTTCGAGGGTCAGTTCGTCCACGCCGACGGCCGCGCCGAGCGCCGACCCGAGCGCGACGTTGATCAGGATCGTGCCCAGCGGCTGCACCATCGCGCGGAACGCTTGCGGCAGCAGGACATCGAGCACGACCCGGCGGAACGGCAGCCCGATCGCCCTGGCCGCCTCGACCTGCCCGCGATCCACCGCGCGGATGCCCGAACGGACGGTTTCGCAGACGTACGCGCCGAAGTAGACGCCCAGCGCGAGCACGAGGCACCAGAACAACGGAATCAGCACACCGGCGTCGGGCAGCCCGAAGATGAGCAGCACGGCGATCAGCAGCAGCGGCGAATTGCGGACGAGGTCGACATACAGCCGGCCGGCGGCGCGCAGCGGCCGGACCGGGCTGATCCGGCAGATCGCGACAACGCAGCCGAGGACGAGCGCGAGCGGGAAGGCGCACGCGGTGAGCAGCAAAGTGGTGGTGAAACCGCCGAGGATTTCCCCGGCGTGACCGGAAAGCACGGGTGATCTCCCTTCAGGAGCCGGGGACGGAGCCGGGCACGGGCGGCTCGGGGGCGGGACCGGACACGAGCGGGCCGACGGTCTGCTCCCACAGCCGCCGCCAGCTCCCGTCGGCGGCGATGCGCCGCAGGAACCCGACGACGATCTCCTTGAACGCCGGATCGTCCTTCGGCAGCCCGATGCCGAACGGGCTGCTGCCGTACGTCGCGGGCGTCATCCGCAGCCGCGCGTCGACCGCCGCTTTGCCCAGCAGGATCGCGGTGTTCGCCGACCACGCTTGGACCCGGCCCTGCCGGACCGCGGCGGCGCACTGGCTCGACTCCTCGAACACCACCGCACGCGCCTGCGGACACGCCTTTCGCAGCGCTTCCTGCGCCGCGCCGGGCTGTACCGCGACGTCTTTCCCAGCCAGCTCGCGCACGGCCGTGACCTGCGGACCGTCCGCGGCGGTGACGATGCCGGAGCGCGCGAGGTAGTACGGCCCGGCGAACGAGACGAGCCGCGCCCGGCTTTTGCTGATCGTGTAAGTACAGACGGCGACGTCGACGGATCGGTTCTGCAGGATCGCTTCGCGTGTGTCGGCGCCGCCGGTGATGCTGTCCACCTCGGGCGTGCCGAGCAGGTATTTGGCCAGCAGCTGGGCGATTCCGATGTCGAAGCCGGTGATCTTGCCGGTCGCCGGGTTCATCATGCCGAACCCGGGGGTGGTCACCGAAGCGGACTGCCGCAGGACGCCTTGGTCGCGGATCCGGCGCAGCGTCGGCGTTTCCGGCAGGTCGACGCCGACCGGACCGCGCGCGACGGCGTCGGCCTGGTCGAGCGTGGCGTACGCAGGATTGCCTGCTGTGCGGGTGGTTCCGCCGCTGCACGAGGCGAGCAACGGGACGGTGCCGGCGGCGAGCAGCGCGGCCCGGCGGGTGAGGGGAGCGGACACGGGGGCCTCCAGGCTCAGTGGCTGAGCACGCGGGCGAGGAAATCGCGGGCGCGTTCGGTCTGCGGCGAGCCGAAGAAGACGTCCGGCGCGGCGGATTCGGCGATCCGGCCGTCGGCCATGAAGACGACGCGGTCGGCGGCCTTGCGGGCGAAACCCATCTCGTGGGTGACCACGATCATCGTCATGCCGTCGGCGGCGAGCGCGGTCATCACGTCGAGCACCTCGTGGATCATCTCCGGGTCGAGCGCGCTGGTCGGTTCGTCGAACAGCAGCACGCGCGGCTCCATCGCCAGCGCGCGGGCGATCGCGACCCGCTGCTGCTGACCGCCGGACAACTGCGCCGGGTACTTGTCGCCGTGCGCGCCGACGCCCACCCGCTCCAGCAGCTCGTCGGCCCGTTTCCGCGCGTCGTCGCGGCTGAGCCCGCGCACGCGGACCGGGCCGAGCATCACGTTGTCCCGCACGGTTTTGTGCGCGAAGAGATTGAAGGACTGGAACACCATGCCGACGTCGGCGCGCAGGCGGGCGAGGTCCGCGCCCTCGGCGGGCAGCGGGCGGCCGTCGATCTCGATCGAGCCCTCGTCCGCGGTCTCCAGCCGGTTGACGCAGCGGCACAGCGTCGATTTCCCGGACCCGGACGGGCCGATGACCACGACGACCTCGCCGCGCCGGACGTCGAGGTCGATCCCGGTCAGCACCCGGGCCGATCCGAACGACTTGCCGACGCCGCGCAGCCGTACCAGGGGCTGATCTGTGCTCATGAGTGCTCCTCGTCGAGCCGGCGGGTAGGGTTCACTACACAACGGAGAACCCTCCGGCATCTTGTAGTAGCCACTACGTCCAGTCAAGGGTGTCATGTCCACTACCTATCTCGGCGGCGACCACTTCGACGACCACGTCCGCGCCCGGCTCGACGACCTCAAGCCGGCGGAACGCCAGGTCGCCCGGTTCATGCTGGCCAATCCGAACGAGGTGCTGTTCTCGTCGGCGGGCGACCTCGGCGCGGCGGCCGGGACCAGCGACGCGACCGTGGTCCGCACCGCGAAGGCGCTCGGCTATTCGGGGCTGCCGGAGCTGAAACGCCACCTCGGCCAGACGTTCACCGCGCGCACCGAGCCGACCGTCCGGCTGAGCGCGGCGATGGAGAACCTCGGGTCGACCGGTTCGCGCCAGATCGACCGGGTGATGGCCGACAGCGCCGAGCGGCTGCAGGAAATGCAGCGCCAGCTCGCGCCGGAAGCGGTCGAGGAGGCGGCGCGGCTGCTGCTCGCCGCCAGGATGGTGTTCACCTGGGGGCTCGGGCTCTCGTCGGTCTGCGCCGAGTACGCCGCGTTCCGGCTCGCCCGCCGCGGGCTGGTCACGCGGCACTGCGACGACACCGGCTTCCGGCTCGCGGACGCGATGCTCCCGCTGAGCGCCGACGACGCGGTGCTGGTGTACGTCCCGGCCCGGCAGAACCGCGACGTCGAGCTGATCCTGCGCTACGCGGAGGAGGTCGGCGCGCCGGTAGTGCTCGTGACGAGCCAGCTGTCCGCGGACCTCGAATCCCGGGTCCGCGTCGTGCTGCCGGCGCCGGATTCCCCGACGAAGTTCACCGGCGAGACCCTGACTGCCTCGATCGTGACCGACATCCTCGCGCACACCATCGCGGGCCGGGAGCCGGACCGCGCGAAGACGGCCGCGGACCTGCTGACCCGGCTCCGCGCGGACCTCGGCGAGCGGAAGTAGCGCTCGCCGGGCGGCGATCGCGGTTCTCTCCGCGATCGCCCCTCACGAGGTCGGCCGACCGGCCGTTGCCCGCCCGCCTCACGAGGTCGTGGTGCTCTGGGGCTTCGGGTTGTGCGGTCTTGCGCCCCAATGTGGCATTGGGTGCGTCAGATGCACCCAATGCCGCATTGGGGCGCTCGCCACCGTAGCCAGCCAGCCCGGTGTCCGCTCTAACCGGCATAACCCTCACGACCCCTGGCCAGCCGCGGCAAGCTCCGCCCCGCCGCCCGCCGCCCGCTGCCCGCCGCCCGCCGCCCGCCGCCCGCCGTGTCGCCCGGCGGCAGCGAGTCCTGACCTGCTAAAACGCACTATTCTGCGGTGGTATACACGGTGCGTATACCGGTGTTGTATAGTGATCTTCACCCCCGGGATTCCGGGGTCAAGGGAGGAACAGGGGAATGTCGGTTTCACATACCTTGCTCGGGTTGCTCGAGTCGGGGCCGAGACACGGGTACGACCTGAAACGGGCGTACGACGAGCAGTTCGGGCAGGACCGCCCGCTCGCGTACGGCCAGGTCTACTCGACGCTGTCGCGCTTGCTGCGCAACGGCATGGTCGAGGTCGCGGGGGTCGAGAGCGGCGACGGGCCGGAACGGAAGCGCTACACGATCACCGACGCCGGGATCACCGACGTCGAGCAGTGGCTGAGCACTCCGGAGAGCCCGGAGCCGTACCTGCAGAACACGCTGTACACGAAAGTGGTCCTGGCGCTGCTGTCCGGGCGCGACGCCACCGACGTGCTCGACGTCCAGCGCAGCGAGCACCTCAAGGTGATGCGCTCGCTCACGAAACGCAAGTACGAGGGCGACCTCGCCGATCAGCTGATCTGCGACCACGCGCTCTTCCACCTCGAGGCGGATCTGCGGTGGCTCGAGCTCACCGCGGCCCGGCTCGGCGAACTCGAGAAAGCGGTGCGCTGATGACCAGGCCGGGAACCGCGCTGCTCGCGGGCAGCGGGCTGCACAAATCGTTCGGCCAGACGCGGGCGCTCGACGGGGCGGCGCTGGCCGTCGCGGCGGGGGAAGTGCTCGCGATCATGGGCGCGTCGGGGTCGGGGAAATCGACGCTGCTGCACTGTCTCGCCGGGATCGTCCGGCCGGATGCGGGGACCATCCACTACGGCGGCCAGGACCTCGTCGCGATGGACGACAAGGGCCGGAGCGCGTTGCGGCGCACCGAATTCGGCTTCGTGTTCCAGTTCGGCCAGCTTGTTCCCGAGCTGACCTGCCTGGAGAACGTCGCGCTTCCGCTGCGGCTGACCGGGGCGAAGCGGGGGCCCGCCGAGGCGAAGGCGAAGGAATGGCTGGCCCGGCTCGAGGTCGACAACCTGGCGAAGCGGCGTCCGGGCGACGTGTCCGGCGGGCAGGCGCAGCGGGTCGCGGTGGCGCGGGCGCTGGTGACCGGGCCGAAGGTCGTCTTCGCCGACGAGCCGACCGGTGCGCTCGACTCGCTCAACGGCGAGAAGGTCATGCAGATGCTCACCCAGGCGGCGCGGGAAACGCACGCCGCGGTGGTGCTGGTGACGCACGAACCGCGGGTCGCGGCGTACTCCGACCGCGAGATCGTGGTCCGGGACGGGCGCACGGTCGACCGGGAGCTGGTCGCATGATGCGGGATCTGCTGCTGGGACTCCGGCTGGCCGTCGGGGGCGGCCGGATGTCCGGCTCGGCGCTCCTGCGGCTCGCGATGACCGCGTTCGGGATTGCGCTCGCGGTCGCCGTGCTCCTGCCCGCCGCCTCGGTGAGCCACCTGGTGAACGCGCGGGCGGACCGGGCGGCGGCGATCAAGCAGGACACGACGCCGCGCGAGGGGATCGCGCCGCTGGCGACCTACCGCTGGTACCCGTCGGTCGGCGAGGACTTCCTCCAGCTGACCGCGGTCGCGGCGACCGGGGAGAATTCGCCGGTGCCGCCGGGGCTTTCCCGGCTGCCCGCGCCGGGCGAGGTGATCGTGTCGCCCGCGCTGGCGGAGAAGCTGAACTCGGCTGAAGGCGCGTCGATCAAGGCGCGGCTGCCGGGGAACGTGGCCGGCCAGATCGGGGAACCGGGCGTCAGCGACGCGGCCGACCTGACGGCGTACTACGGGTCGACCGCCGCGGAGATCAAGGCGGAAGGGGAAAACGCCACCAGCGTCTACTCCTACGGCAAGCCTCCGGAAGGGTTCACCCTGCCGTTGGTGATGTGGATGGTCATCGCGCCGATCGCCGCGGTGCTGCTGCTGCCGTTGCTGATCTTCGTGACCACCGCGTCGCGGATGGGCGCGGCGCAACGGGAACGGCGGCTCGCCGCGCTGCGGCTGATCGGGGTGGACGCCCGGCAGATCAAACGGGTCGCGGCGGCGGAATCGCTGGTCGGCGCGGTGATCGGGCTCGTGGCGGGCGGTGCGCTGTTCTACGCGCTGCGGCCGTTCATCGGGGACTGGCTCCCGTTCGGCCTCCGCGTCTTCGCGGACGATTTCACGCCGTCGTGGGTGGCGCTGCTGGTGATCGTGCTGCTGGTGCCCGGTCTCGCGGTCGGCTCGGCGCTGTTCGGGCTGCGCCGGACGATCGTCGAACCGCTCGGCGTGGTCCGGCAGGGCAAACCGGTGCGACGCCGGATGTGGTGGCGCTGGACGATCACCGGGATCGGCGTGGTGTTCCTGCTCGGGACGCTCGTCGTCTCGCCGGGGTCGGGTGACCAGGCCGCGGCGATGGCGCTCGCGGTGGGCAGCGTGTTCCTGCTCGTCGGCGTCGCGGCGCTGCTGCCGTGGCTGGTGGAGCGGATCGTGGAACGGCTGCAGGGCGGCCCGCCGTCGTGGCAGCTCGCGGTGCGCAGGCTGCAGCTCGACAGCGGCACCGCGAGCCGGGTGGTGTCCGGGCTCGTCGTCGTGCTCGCCGGGACGATCCTGATCCAGGGCGTGCTCACGTCGATGACCAGCCGCAACTCGCGGTCGTACGAGACGCCGGCCGGCGTCGCGGCCGCGCCGGTGCGGGTGGACACGACGAGTGCGCACGAGGCGGAGGTCCGGCAGCGGCTGTCCGGGGCGCCCGGGGTGACCGGCGTGCACAGCGCCCGCTCCCTGCAGCTGCAGGGATCCGGCGAGAACCAGGTCTACGGCACTGTCGGGGACTGCGTCGCGCTGAAAACGCAGGCGAACATCGGAGACTGCGCCGACGGGGACGCTTTCTATGTGACCGGTTCGTCGGCCCAGCCCGTGCCCAAGGGGGAGTACCGGCTGACCGGCTACCGCAACGGCAACAAGGTCGAGGGTCCGATGTGGACAGTCCCGGGCAACGTCCGGGTGGTGCCCGCGAGCAACACCGCGAAGGCGTCGGCCAGCGAGCTGCTGGTCACGCCCGGCGCGTTCGGCGACGTCCAGCTGCCGGTCGAGCGGACGGAACTGTTCGTGTCGGGCGCCGGCGGCGTCGACGCCCTGATCGACCAGGTCGCGACCGCGGTGCGCCCGCTGGCGTGGAAGGCCGAGGTCGGCAAGACGGACTTCATGTCCGACTACGCCGGCCGCGACGAGCGGATGGTCGCGAGTTTCCGCGCGGTGCTGCTGACCGCGTCGCTGTTCGTGCTGGCGGTGGCGGCGATGAGCCTGCTGATGCTGTCGATCGAGCAGATCAGCGAACGCCGCCGCCCGCTCGCGGCGCTGTCCGCGGCGGGCGTGCCGATCGGGGTGCTGGCCAGGGGGTCCCTGTGGCAGACCGCGGTTCCGGTGGTCGTCGGGGTGGTGCTGGCCGTCGGAGCCGGGCTCGGCCTGACCGCGCCGATCCTGCGGCTGGCGAAAATGCCGATGATGGTGGACGGCGGGGTCCTGGCCGGACTGGCCGGAGCCGCGGTCGCCGCGGTGCTGCTGGTGACGGCGTTGACGCTGCCGCTGCTGCGCCAGGTGACGAGGCTGGACACGCTCCGCTCGGAATAACCCCGGGGGTGTGGGGTGGTCCGTGAAGGGCTCCTTGAGGGAATCCGATTCCGTCAAGGAGCCCTTCACGGCTATTGCCGCACCAGCCCCAGTTCCGCGCATCCGTCCCGGAGCGGTTCCAGCCCGAACGCGTCCACCGGGCCCACCACACCGGGCGTCGCCGGGCCGTCGGTGCTCAACCGGATCGCCGCCCAGGCCAGCAGATCCCCGGTGAGCGTGTACGCATTCGGTCCTTCAAGCCGCACCTCGACCTGGGAATCGGCGACTGCGACCACTTCCGCGCCGGTTTTCGCGCGTGCGGTCGCGTCCGGTCCTCCGGGCGGGCCCACCATCGGCCCGCTCATCGCCCGCAGCAGCGGACCGGCCACCGAGGCCAGTGCGGACACCACGGGCATCGCCCGGCTCAACGCGGGGAACCATCCATTGTAGACAGTCACCTCGTCGAGCGACGGGAAATTCCCCGGCAGGAACAGCACTTCGGTCCCGGAAACCAGGAAAGCCGACTTGGACCGGCCGCGGACCGGGAACGCGCGCACCCGGCTGCCGGTGCGTTCCTCGACCAGTCGGCGGCCCCGCCAGCGCAGCGAGGGCAGGGTCATCCCGTCCCGCATGGTCGTCCGGGTGCCTTGGCTCAAGCCTCGATAAAGCGGCCCGGTCGCGAAGTAGCCGATCTCCAGCGAACGCACGTCATCGCCCGCCTCTTGCGCGGCAAGGGCGCCGGCGAGGATGCCGGGGACGTAGTCGTAACCGAAGGCCGGGACCATCGCCGCACCGGTTTCGACTGCTCGCTCATGGTGTCGGGCACGCACATCACGGACGAAACCGACCTCGCCGGTCGAGTCCAGGTAGTGCGCTCCGGCATCGGCGGCGGCTTGCGCGGCCGCGTGTCCGATCCGGTCGAACGGGCCGACGGTCGCGATCAGCACGTCGCCGGGCCCGGCCAGCGAGCGGAGGCTCGCCGGGTCGCTGACGTCCGCGACCGCGATCTCCAAGTCGCCGTGGTCCGCGGCCAGTGCATCCAACGCAGCACGATTCCGTCCGGCCAGGACGGGCCGCACTCCGCGCCGTACCAGTGACTCCAGGACCAGGCCGCCGGTGTAGCCGGTCGCCCCGAACACCACGATCCGCCCGGTCATGCCGTCACCGGGACGTGCCGACGGAGGAAATCGACCTGGTCCGCGACCACCCGCTCGAACGGATCGCCTTGGTAGACGGCGAAATGCCCGTCCGGATAAGTCCGTACCTCACCGCGCGGCGCACGGGCGGCGTACCGCAGCGTCGGCCCGGACGGGGCGACGGAATCCTTCTCGCACACCGCGAACAACGTGGGCACCTCGATCCGGCCGACGCCGCGGCCCGGCCGGTACCGCAGGATGTCGAACACCGCCCGCGCCGCGACCTCGTTGCGGAAATCGCTGCCCGGCGGCACCAGCGCAAGATACCCCGGCTCGGCGTCCGGCGCAGTCATCAGCGCGGTGCCTCGTTCCGGACCGGCGGTGGCGATCAGCCGCGGCGGCCGTCCGAGCCAGTGCCCGGCCGCGTCCCGGGCCGCGACGACGGTCGCCTTGACCGAACTGGCCGGATGCATGGCGAGCGCGGACGCGATGCCGTCGGTGAACGGGCATTGCGCGATCGCGGCGACGAGCCCGGCCGGGCGGTTCGCGGCGGTGCTGAGCACGTGACCGCCGCCGAACGAGGTGCCCCAGGCGATGACCCGGTCGCCGTCGACCTGGGGGAGCGTGCGCGCGTAGGCGATCGCGGCGGTCCAGTCGGCGAGTTGCTTCCGCAGGGACAGCAGGTGGCGCGGAGTGCCTTCGCTGTCGCCGAAATGCCGGTAGTCGAACACCAGACACGCGTATCCGGCGGCGGTGAAGCGTTCGGCGTAGGCGGCGAGACCCATTTCGCGGACTGCGCCGAGACCGTGCGCCATCACGATGATCGGCGGGTTTTCGTTTGCTGGCAGGTAAAGCGTGGCTGCGCACTGGTCGCTGCCGACCGGGAAGGACACGTTCACGCTGGGATCTCCTCTCGAGCGCTGGCGACCGGCCGGTCAACGGGGGTGCGGCCGGCCGGACGGCGTGCCCCGCGCCGGCGTTCGAGCCGAAGGTCGCGCATGTAGTCGTCGTAGTCAACCTGGATGGTGTGCCGTTTGGACGCGACGTAACGCCGCGCGATCCGTCGCCGGTGCGTGTCGATTTCGCGCGCCATCTCGGCCGCGCCGGGCAGGCGGTAGCGGCCTTGCAGGTGGTCGGCGATCAGCAGTGCCTGCCGTTCCGCGATCGGCATGATCGCGCCGAGCGGCTGCACCAGCCCGACGAAATACAATCCGGGCACGCCAGGGTGGAAAACCCGCCGGTACAACCGGATCTCGTTGTCGCCGGAGGGATCAAGGAAATCCCGGTCGAAGAACGGGAAACTGATCTTGTACCCGGTGCAGAACACCACCAGGTCGGCGGCGACCCGGCGCCCGTCGGCGAACACGACGTCGCCGCCGTCGAATCGTTCGATGTTCGGCACCGGCGTGATCGCCCCGTGGGCGAGCCGGTCGAGGACGCGGCTGGACATCGTCGGATGCGCCTGCGCGAACTTGTGGTCCGGCTCCGGCAGGCCGTACCGCGTCATCGGCCCGGTCGCGGCGGCCATCAACCGGCGCGCGAGCGGCCAGCGCAGTGCCGAGGGCAGCCATTCCTTCCCGGCGATCTGGTCGTACGGCCTGCCCCACACGTATTTCGGGATCACGTGCACCCCGCGCCGCGCGGACAGGTGCGTTTCCGCGGCGTGGTACGAGGCGTCGACGGCGATGTCCATCGCGGAATTGCCCATGCCGACCACCACGACGCGCCGTCCGGCCAGTTGCGCTTCCTCGGTGTAGGAATGCGAATGCATGATCTCGCCGCGGAATCCTTCGGCGCCGGGAAACATCGGCTCCGGCAGGCGCGGATCCCAATGGTGGCCGTTGGCGACGAGCACGGCGTCGTACCGCTCGGTGTCTCCTGTGGACAGTGTGACCGCGAAGCTGCCGTCCGGCCGAGGCTCGACGTGGGTCACCCCGGTGCCGAACCGGATGCGGTCGCCGAAGCCGAAATGCGCCACATACGCCGCGAAGTAGCCGGCGATCTGGTCGTGCCGGGCGAAGTCGGGCAGGTGCCGGGGCATCGGGAAGTCGCTGTACTCCATCCGCTGCCGCGAGGTGTTGATGTGCAGGGACCGGTAGGCGGCGGAGACCCCGTTGCGGTTGCCCCACACCCAGTTGCCGCCGACCCGGTCGGACAGTTCGTAGCAGTCCACGTCGATGCCGCGTTCGGCGAGCACCTTGACCGCGGCGATCCCGGACGAGCCCGCGCCGACGACGCAGACCCGGAAGCTGTTCGCGGACATGCGTTCTCCTCCTTGTGACCAGTGGTCATATGACCAGCGGTCATAGAGTACGATCGCAGCACGGGGAGAGTCAAGAAGAGGAGGTCGGCGGTGCCGACGGGAACGTGGGAGCGGCTGCCGGAGAAGCGGCGGGCGGCGGTGCTGGCGGCGGCCGAGGCGGAGTTCGCGGCGCGCGGGTTCAGCGGCGGCAGCCTCAACACGATCTGCCGCGAGGCCGGGGTGTCGAAGGGCAGCCTGTTCCAGTACTTCACCGACAAGGCCGACATGTACGTCCACCTCGCCGAGCTGGCGAGCGTGCGGATCCGCGCGGCCATGGAGGCCGAGATCGAGAAGCTCCCGTGGGACAAGGATTTCGCCGGCGCGCTCGACCGGCTGCTCGAGGCGTGGGTGCGGTATTTCTACGACCATCCGCTCGAGCGCGCGATGACCGCGGCGGCCAACCTCGAGCCCGATCCGGTCGCCCGCACGCCGGTGCGCGAGGCGGTCAACCGCCACTATCTGGCGGTGCTGCGGCCGCTGGTCGAGCGGGCGGTGGCGGCGGGGCAGCTCCGGGCGGACACCGACGTCGAGATCGTGTTGTCGTTGCTGCTGCTGGTCTTGCCGCATCTGGCGCTGGCCCCGCACGTCGAGGGGCTGGACCCGCTGCTCGGCCTCGTCGAAGGCGATTCCGCGCACGCGGCGGCGACCGCGCGCAGGCTGACCGGGGCGATGCTGAAGCCGTATCTCCGCTGAGCGATACCGGAAATGCGGTGTCCCCGCCGGAAATCCGGAGTGGTATAGACTGGCGCGGCCCACGTGATTACCGATCCGCCGCCCGCGCACCGACAGGGGTCGACCGATGACCAGCAAGCAGAACGCCACGCCGGCCGGGGAAAAAGGCGGCAATCGGCGGCTGGCGGAAAAGGTGTCCGAGCAGATCGAAAAAGACATCATCGACGGCGGCTGGCGCGTCGGATCGGTGCTGGGCTCGGAAACGGAGCTGATCGAGCGGTACGGGGTCAGCCGGGCCGTCTTCCGCGAGGCGGTGCGGCTGGTCGAGCACCAGCAGATGGCGGCGATGCGGCGCGGTCCCGGCGGCGGACTCGTGGTGACGGAACCGGATCCGGGCGTCGTGCGCAACGCGGCGCGGGTGTACCTGCGCCACGCCGAGGTGAGCAGGCAGCAGCTGATGGAGGCGCGGACCGCGCTCGAGGTCGCGGGCATCGCGCTGGCCGCGGAAAACCTCACGGAATCGGGAATCGTGCGGCTGAAAGAAGCGCTCGAATCCGAACGCGAACTCATCGAACAGGGATTCACCCGGGGACACGCGCGCAATCTGCACCGCGTTATCGCCGAACTCGCCGGAAATCCGGCGATCACATTGTTCGTGGAAGTCCTCGCGCAACTCGACCAGGACATCGTGCAGCGGGAATGGGACGCGGAATCCTCCGGCGGCGAACACCGCGACGCCGCCCGCGAATCGCACGAGGCGCACGAAGCGATCGTGGCGGCCCTCGTCGCCGGGGACGCGCCGCTGGGCCAGCACCGGATGCGCAGGCACCTGCAGGCCATCGCCGCGTTGCTGCGCCCCGAAGCCTGACCTGTCGCGCAGAGTACACTCTTTTCAGCTTGTCGGCGCGGTACCGAGCGACGCCGGACTCATTGATAACGCAAGTTCTGGTATCAGGTGCGGTAAAAGAGTATACTGTATTGATGCTGACCACGATGGGTTTTGAAACCGGAAGCTGTGTCCTGGTCACCGGCGCGGGCAGCGGGATCGGCCGCGCGGTCGCGCTCGGGGCAGCCGAGCTGGGGGTGGCCGTGGCCGCGTGGGATCTCGACCCGGCGGCGGTGTCCCGTCTCGCCGAGGAATCCGGCGGAGAAGTGCTGCCCGTCGAAGCCGACGCCGCCGACCCAGCCTCGGTGCAGGCAGCGCTCGACCGCACGCTGGCCTGGCGCACGCCGGGCATGCTGGTGAACAACGCCGGTCCGTCGAGCCAGCGGCCGAGGCCGTTCGCGGACGGGGTGGTCGGCGTGCTCGGGCTCGTCGAGCTGGTCACGACATCGTGGCTGGACCGGGTGCGGGAGCGGGCGGAAGCCGTCGTGAACGTCGCGTCCATCGCGGGCACGGTGATCGGCGGCGGCGTGAGCTGGTATTCCGCGGCGAAAGCGGGCGTGCTCGGCTACACCCGGTACCTCGCCGCCGAAGCGCCGTTCGGCGTGCGGGTGAACGCGATCGCGCCCGGCCTGGTGGAAACGCCGCGGATGAAGGAGTTCTTGCCCTCGGAGACGGGCAGGCGCATGGTGGGCCGCACGCCGCGCGGACGGGCCGTGCAGCCCGCCGAGGTCGCCGCGGCGGTGCTGTTCCTGGCTTCCCCGCTGGCCGCGGGGATCACCGGCGCGGTCGTCCCGGTGGACGCCGGGCTGTCCGTCACCGTTTGACCCTGTTCCCACCGAACCCGAGGAAGTGTTCATGAGCTCCCGCAGCACCCCGCCCGACGCCGACCTCGTGCGCAGCCTCGGCCTGCCCGCGACCGGCTCCGTGTACGACCTGTCGACCGGCTGGTGGCGGCACATGCCGACGTTCGCGGGCAACCCGCAGCTGGAAGTCGTCACGTACAACTCCCCGCAGGGCCAGCGCGCTGAAGGCCGGTTCCCGTTCGACTCGCCCGGCACGAACGACGTCGAATTCGGCTACGTGTCCGAACTGGTCTCCGGCAGTCTCCACACCGGAACACACATCGACGCGCTGTGCCACGTCACGTGCGGCAGCGAGGACGAATGGCACGGCGGCACCTCGGCGAACAGCGCGCTCGGCGACTACGGCGCGCTGCGCGGCGACGCGTCCGAATTCGGGCCGATCATCGGCCGCGGCGTGCTGCTGGACATCCCGAAGGTGCTCGGACTCGACGTCCTGCCACCGCATTTCGCCGTCGGCGAGGACCATCTCCGGCAGGCGGCCGAAGCGGGCGGCGTCACGATCACCGGGTCGGACATCGTGCTCGTGCGGACCGGGCAGATGAAGTTCTGGCCGGACACCGCACGGATCGCCGAGCGCAGCGGCGGCAGCGGCGTGGGCGTGGACGGGGTGGAGTGGCTGGTGTCGAAGGGCGTGCGGTACGTCGGCGCGGACACCATGTCGTTTGAGGTCCGGCCGTCGACGGTGCCGGGGAATCCGCTGCCGGTACACGTGCTTTTGCTGCAGCGGCACGGAGTGCACATCATGGAGTGGGTGAACTGCGAGGACCTGGCGGCGGACGGCGTCGTCACGTTCCTCTTCGTCGCGCTGCCGCTGACGCTGCGGGGCGGGACCGGTTCGCCGCTGCGCCCGATCGCTGTCGTGTGAAGGGAACCGGGATGGAATTCGCGAACGACGTGCCGCTCAGCCCGCTGAGTTTCCTGCGGCGCACCGCCGACCTCGACGGCGACGGGATCGGCGTGGTCACCGACGCCGGGGAACGGCTGTCGTGGGCGCGGCTCGCGGACCGGGCGGAGCGGCTGGCCGGACGTCTCCGCGAACTGGGGCTCGGCGAAGGCGACCGGGTCGCGGTGCTGGCGCCCAACGGCGTGCCGCTGCTGGAGGCGCATTACGGCGTTCCTGGAGCCGGATGTGCTTTGGTCGCCCTGAATACGCGTCTCTCCAAGGACGAATACGCGCAGCTGCTGCGGCTTTCCGGCGCGAAGGTGCTCATCGTCGACCAGTCGCTGGTCGCCCAGGTTCCCGAGCGAACGCCGGAGCTGCGGGAAGTCCTGGTGATCGGCGACGGTTACGAGGATTGGCTGCGGACCGCGGATCCGGTGCCCTTGCGCTTGCCCGGCGACGAGCGGCAGCCGCTGGCGATCAACTTCACCTCCGGCACCACGGCTGGCCCGAAAGGCGTGGTCTACACGCATCGCGGCGCGTACCTCAACGCGCTCGGCCAGGTCGTTTCCACTGGCCTGCAAGCAAGTTCGCGCTATCTGTGGACGCTGCCGATGTTCCACTGCAACGGCTGGTGCTTCACCTGGGCGGTCACTGCGGCGGGCGCGCGGCACGTCACGCTGCGGAAGGTGGACGCGGTGCGGGCGTTCGGGCTCATCGAGCAGGAAGGGGTGACGCATCTCAGCGGTGCTCCGGTCGTGCTCGACATGCTGGTGCAGGCGAGCGGCGGCGCGCGGTTCGCGCAACGGGTGCAGTTCGCGGTCGGGGGAGCACCGCCGTCGCCTGCCGCGATCGCGGCGCTGGCGGGCATCGGGATCGAGGTGACGCATCTGTACGGGATGACCGAGACGTACGGGCCTTCGCTGATGTGCGTCCCGCGGCCGGAATGGCAGGACCTCGCACCGGCGGAGCGGGCGAAAATGATGGCACGGCAAGGGGTTCGGACGCTCAATGTCGAGTCGGCGCGCGTGGTGACTCCGGAGTTCGACGACGTTCCCGCGGACGGGGAGACCCTGGGCGAGTTGGTGATCCGCTCGAACACAGTCATGGCGGAGTACCTCGACAATCCGGAGGCGACCGAAGCGGCGTTCGCCGGCGGCTGGCTGCATACCGGGGACGTGGCGGTGCGGCATCCGGACGGGTATGTCGAGGTCCGGGACCGGCTCAAGGACGTGATCATCAGCGGCGGGGAGAACATCGCGTCGATCGAGGTCGAGAACGCGCTGCTGGACCATGAGGCGGTCGCTGAGGCGGCGGTGGTCGCGAAGGCGGATCCGAAATGGGGCGAGGTGCCGGTCGCGTTCGTGCGGTTGCGTGAGGGGGCTGAGGTGTCCGATGTGGACTTGATTGGCTGGTTGCGGGAGCGGTTGGCGGGTTTCAAGGTGCCGAGGGATATCCGGTTCGCGGAGTTGCCGAAGACGTCGACTGGGAAGATCCGCAAGGCGGAGTTGCGCAAGCTGGCGGAGTAAGTCAGCGCTGTCCGGGAGCCTTGCGGGTGCGGCATCCGGACGGGGGAGAACGTCGCGTCCATTGAGGTCGAGAACGCGCTGCTGGACCACGAGGCGGTCGCTGAGGCGGCGGTGGTCGCGAAGGCGGATCCGAGGTGGGGTGAGGTGCCGGTCGCGTTCATGCGGCTTCGCGACGGGGCTGAGGTGCCCGATGTGGACTTGGTCGGCGGAGTAGCTCAGCGCTGTCCGAGAGCGTCGGCACGAGCCTGGCGGCGGTCCGGTTTGTTGTTCGCGGTCAGCGGCACCGCGGCGATCAACCGGACCGTCTTCGGGATCTTGTAGCCCGCCAGTTCCGCGCGGCAATACTCCCGCAGCGCGGCCGGTTCCACCGTCCGTCCCGCCACCGCGACGACGCTCGCTTCCACCCGTTCTCCCCAGTGCTCGTCCGGCATCCCGTACACGATCGCGTCGGCGACGTCCGGATGCCGGAGCACGACCTCCTCCACCTCGCGCGGATAGACGTTCTCCCCGCCGCTGATGATCATTTCCTTGCGGCGGCCCGCGATCGTCACCCAGCCGTCCTCGCTCCGCGATGCGAGGTCTCCGATGTGGACACCGTCCGCCTGGTATGTCAGGGCTGTCTCGGCATCGAGGCCGTAGTAGCCGTGGGTCTGCCAGGGACACGACACGACCAGGTCGCCGACGACCCCCGGGGCGGCCTCGCGACCGTCGGTGTCGAGGATGCGCACCGTTGCGCCCGGCAGCGGCCTGCCGACCCCGGCGAACCGGCCTGCCAGCAGGTCGTCGTGGTCGAATCCCATCACCGACCCGAATTCGGTCGCGCCGAAACCGGCGCGGATGCGGGCGTTCGGGAAGTCGCGCAGCAGGTCCTGCACGAAATCGCCGGTGGACGGCGCGGAGCCGAACCGGATCGCGGTGACGTTCTCGCGCCGCGTCGTCGCGTACTCGGGGCGGGCGCGCAGGGCGGCGAACATCGTCGGCGCGCCCATGAGCCTGCTCGCGCCCTGGTCGATCGCGGCGAGCGCGGCCGCGGGGTCGAACCGCCGGTGGATCCAGACCTCGCCGCCGGCGAACAGCGGCGTCAGCAGGTTCGTGCCGAGCGTGATGTGGAAGAACGGCGAGAAGAACAACTCGACATCCGACGGGACCCGCGGATTGCCGTGTGCGCAGGTGTTCAGCCACAACCACAGGCTGCGATGGGTGTGCACCGCGCCCTTCGGACTGCCGGTGGTGCCGCCAGTGCCGAAGATGATCGCGAACTCGTCCTCGTCCGGTGCGGTGAGGTCGCCGCCGGGGCGATACAGCGGGGCCAGGCGTTCGGCGATCGGCGCGGGCTGGTTCGCCGCGGGGAACTCGATGACCCGGTAGCCGGTCTCCCGGGCGAGCGGCGCGTACGTGGGGTCGGCCAGCAACATCGCGGGTTCGAGCGCGCTCAGGTACGCGCGAGCTTCCGGCGCGGTCAACCGGATGTTCAGCGGCGCGGCCACCATCCCGGCCGCCAGCGCGCCGAGGATCGCGATGGTGTGCGGGACCGATGGTTCCATCGCGGTGACGATCCGGTCGCCCGGCACGGCCCCGGACTCGAGCAGCGCGGTCGCGGTCGCGTCCATGGCGGCGACCAGTTCGGCGAAGGTCAGCTCGCCGTGCTCGTCGGCCAGCGCTCGCCGGTGCGCGCCGTGCGGTTGTTCGCCGATCGTCCGCAGCCAGTTCGGCAGCGTCAGGTCGTTGCCCACGGTCGTTCCTCCTTCACGGCTCCGCCCGGAAGACCGGGGCGGGCTCCTCGTATCGTGCCTCGTCCAGTGCGCGCAACTCCGCCGCCCACCCCGGGTAGTCGGCCTCCAGCCGCGCGATCTCCTCCGGTGCCGGGGCGAGTCCGGCCGCGGCGAGCAGGGCCTCGACGACGGTCATCGGACCTTCTCCCACGGCGTCCGGAGGTGCCAGCTCGTCCGTTGCTGGTACGCGTGGCCGGCGGCGAGCACCGTGGCCTCGGCGAACGGCCGCCCGGCGATCTGCAGGCCGAGCGGCAGCCCGTCGCCGGTGAACCCCATCGGGACGGACAGCGCGGGATTGCCCGCCGCGTTCCAGTAGGACGTGAGCGCGGTGTCGGCCATCCCGGACGTGCTGAGCCGTTCGATCTCGGGCGCGCCGCAGGTGGCGGTCGGCGTCACCACGAGATCGACCTCGGCGAACAGCCGGGCGAGCTGCCGCTGCCCGGCCCGCCGGACGCGCTGCAACCGCACGTAATCACCGGCGGAAACCAGCGCGCCTCTCGCGAGCGCCATCCGGGTGGCAGCGCCGTAATCCGGCCACCGGCGCTGGAGATTCGTTCGGTGCCAAGCGAAAGCCTCCGCCGCGAGACCGAACTTGGTCACTGTTTTCAGTTGCTGGTAGTAAGGCAGCTCGACCGGTCTCGTGCGCGCGCCCGCCTCGCGCAGAACAGCCACTGCCTGCTCGAAAACCCGGTCCTCGGCATGCGGCATCACCCCGATCCGCAACCCGGACAGGGACTCGGTCAACCCGCTGCGGTAGTCCTCAACCGGGTGGTCCACAGAGGACGGATCGCCGGGATCGGGTCCGGCGAGCACGGTCAGCAGGAGCGCGCAGTCCTCGGCGCTGCGGGCGAGCGGGCCGACGTGGTCGAAACCGGGCGCGAGCGGGACGCAGCCGTTCTTCGGCACCCGGCCGTACGTCGGTTTCAGCCCGGTGACCCCGCACAACGCGGCGGGATACCGGATGCTGCCCGCGGTGTCGGTGCCGAGGCTGCCGAGGACCAGACCCGCGGCGACCGCGCTCGCGCTGCCGGAGCTGGAGCCGCCGGTGTAATGCGTGGGACGCCACGGGTTGCGCGGCAGCGGGAACGGTTTCGTCCGGTCCGGCGCGCCGATTCCGAACTCCATCGTGGTCGTCTTCCCGGTGAGCACGGCACCCGCCGCGCGCAGCCGGGCGACCGCCGGACCGTCGCCGCGGAAATCCCAAACGCGATCGAGGACCTGGCTCTGCGCGGTGGTCCCGCCCTCGTCGGTGGCGAGGAGATCCTTGACCGCCAAGGGAATCCCGTGCAGCGGCCCGCGATCGACACCGGCCGCCAGCTCGGCGTCCGCCCGTTCGGCCGCGGCCAGCGCGGGTCCGTCGAACCGCGAGAGGTAGACGCCCAGCGCGGCGTCGTGCTCGTCGGCGGCGGCGAACGCGGACTCGGCCAACGCCACCGCGGTGGTCCTCCCGGTGCGGAGGGCCACCGCGGCTTCGCTGATGCTCAGGACCATCGAGCGGCCGGTTCGGGGGAGACGGCCTCGGGCGAGCCGGTCAGATCGCTGCCGCGGGTCTCCGAGATCCGCCAGATCGCCACGATGGTGATCACCGCCCCGACGCCCGCGATGGCGCTCAGCGGCAGGCTCGACCCGCCGAACCCGGCGACCAGGCTGCTCGCGAGCAGCGGCGTGAACCCGGCGCCGAGCAGGCTCGCCAGCTGGTATCCCAGCGAAACCCCGGTGTAGCGCACGCCGGTGCCGAACATCTCCGACAGCATCGGCGCGAGCGGCGCGTACATCAGGTTCTGCAGCACCTGCGCGCCCATCAGCCCGAGCGTCAGCAGCAGCACCGAGCCGCTGTTGACCAAGGCGTACAAGGGAATCGCGTAGAGAATCGTGCCGACGGCGCCGATCAGGCTGACCACCCGCCGCCCGACGCGGTCCGACCACGCGGAGAAGGTCGGGATGCAGATGATGCCGACGCCCGCGACGAACAGGAGCGCGCGAGCCACATCGGACACGTCGTAGCCGAGGGTTTTGGCGTAGGCGATGCTGTGCGAGCTGACCAGCGCGGTGAGCGCGAACGGCCCGATGCCGGCCGCGCAGGCGAGGATCAGCGCACGCGGGCGGCGCAGCACCTGGAGGACCGGGACGGCGGGCTTCCGGTCGGCCGACTTGGCCGCCTGTTCGCGGAAGACCGGGCTTTCCGACACCCGCAGCCGCACGTACAGGCCGATGATCAGCAGCAGCGCGCTCATCAGGAACGGCAGCCGCCAGCCCCACGAGAACAGCGCGTCCTTCGGCAGCAGGCTGACCAGCGCGAACACGAGCGTGGCCAGGAACGAGCCCAGCGGCGGCCCGAGTTGCATGATGCCCGCCCACAGGCCGCGCCGGCGCGCGCTCGCGTGCTCGACGACCATCAGCGCGGCCCCGCCCCATTCGCCGCCGACCGCGATGCCCTGCACTACGCGGAGGAAGACGAGCAGCAGCGGCGCGGCGATGCCGATCGTGCTGTAGGTCGGCAGCACGCCGATCAGGAAACTGGCCGCGCCCATCAGCGTCATGGTCACCATCAGCATCGACTTGCGGCCGAGCCGGTCGCCGAAGTGGCCGAAGACGAGCCCGCCGAGCGGACGCGCGACGTACCCGGCGGCGAGCGTGCCGAACGCGGCGATGGTGGACGTCGAGGAGTTCAGCGACGGGAAGAACAGCGGCCCGAACACGAGCGCGGCGATCGAGCTGTAGATGAGGAAGTCGTAGTACTCGATCACGGTGCCCAGCAGGCTGGACATCGTCACCTTGCGCAGTTCGGGGGACCCGGCGCTGCCGGGGGCGGGCGGCCGGGGTTCGGGCGAGACCATCGGGACCTCCGGGAATGGGGGCGGTGGGCGACCGAGTTGAGGATACTGATCAGAAGCCGGAGTGCAAGAGGTGCGCGGTCCGGATGCGATTCCGTTACCGGTGCTGTTACCGGCAGTTTTGCGGAGCATCGAGAGTGCGCGGCCAAGCGGATGCTTGCGTAGCGAGGCTAATTGAGTATCCTTTATTCATCGAATGAGAGGAGTCGGCGACGTGCACCGACTGGACGAGTGCCGGCGCGGGCCGGAGGGACGCTGATGGAGTTCGCGTGGGATCAGGCCGACGTCGCGTTCCGGCGCGAGCTGGGGGACTTCCTCGACCGCGAGCTGGCCGGATGGGACCGGTCCGAGACCGGCCTCGGCAGCGCGGTCTACAGCGATTTTTCGCGCGGGTTCGTCGGCAAGCTCGCCGACAAGGGCTGGCTCACGCCGCACTGGCCGCGCGAGTACGGCGGCGGCGGGCAGGGCGCGTGGCAGCATTTCGTGCTCGGCGAGGAGATGTGGCGGCGCGGGGAGCCGCGCGGGCCGCAGTACATGAACGTCAACTGGGTCGGGCCGGCGATCATCAAGTACGGCACCGAGGACCAGCGGCGCAAGCTGCTGCCGCCGATCGCGCGCGGCGAGGTCTTCTGGTGCCAGGGCTTCTCCGAACCCGAGGCGGGGACGGACCTGGCCGCGCTGCGGACGAAGGCGGTCCGCGACGGCGACAGCTACGTCCTCAACGGACAGAAGATCTGGACGTCCTACGCCAACGTCGCCGACTACTGCTTCCTGCTCGCGCGCACCGGCTCGGCCGCCGACGGCCGCGACGGCATCTCGGTCTTCCTGCTGCCGCTGAACACCCCGGGGGTGCAGGTCCGGCGCATCCCGGGGTTCGTGGGCGATCATTCCTTCAACGAGCTCTTCCTGACCGACGCCCGGATTCCGGCGGACTGCCTGCTGGGGGAGGAGAACAAGGGATGGGAGATCGTCCGGCGCACGCTCGCCTACGAACGCGTCGGCGCGCCCCGGTACGCGCGGGCGGCGCTGGTGCTGGACCGGCTGGCCGCCGAGGTCGGCGCGTCCGGGAGACTCGCCGACCCGGGGATCCAGGAGCAGTTCGGCCGCGCGCGGGCAGCGTGCGAGGCGGCGCGCGTGCTGGTGTACCGGGTGATCGACGAGCGGGCGAAAGCGAAGGAACCCTCGCCGATGGCGTACCAGGCCCGGGCCGCGATGGTGCAGGCCGAACGCGCGGTGGGCGACCTCGCGCTGGACGTGCTGGGCAGCGAAGCGCTCGTCGAGGGAGCATTGGGCGACGCGCAGTTCCGCAACTCGCTCGGCGCGGGCATCGCGGCGGGCAGCTACGAGGTGCAGCTCAACCTGATCAGCCGTCTCATCCTCGAACTGCCGAAGGACTAGCCGTGGATTTCGAACCGACCTCGACCCAGCGTGCGGTGCTCGACGCGCTGGGCACCCTGCTGGCCCGGCACGCCGGACCGGAACGCAGCCGGGAGCTGGCCGCTCGCGGCGCGTACGACGGGAACCTCGAAGAAGCGTTGCGGCGCGACGGTTTCCTCGACCTGTTCGCCGCGGAGGACGCCGGTCCGCTCGACGCGGCCTTGGCGGTGGAGGCGATCGCCGCCGAACTCGGCGCGGTCAGCGCGGTGCCGCACCTGCTGGTGCTGCCCGCGCTCGGGCTCGACCGGCCAGCCGGACCGGTAGTGCTCGCGACAGGCGATCCGGGCCCGGTGCGCTACGGCGGCGAAGCGACGCGGATGCTTCGCGTCGACGGCGACCGCTGTTTCGCCGCTGACCTTGATTCCGGTGCGGCTGAACGGGTTCCGTCGGCTTATGGGTATCCGCTCGCTCGCGTAGTCGTTGCGGGCCAGGAGGAATTGGCGCCCGGAAGCGCCGCGACGATGGTGAACTGGTGGCGGGTCGGCGCGTCCGCCGAGGCGGTGGGCATGATGCGGCGGGCCGTCGACATCGCGGTCGGCTACGCCAAGGACCGCAAGGTGTTCCGCCGCTCGCTGGGCTCGTTCCAGGCGCTGCAGCACCGGCTGGCCGAGGTGAACGTGGCCGTGGAGGGCGCGCGCTGGCTCGTCTACGAGGCCGCGTTCGCCGGTGCGCCCGCCGAAGCCGCCGCGGTCGCCGCGACGCACACGATGTCCGCGCTCGGCCGCGTGACCAGGGAAACCCACCAGATCATGGGCGCGATCGGGCTGACCGAGGAACACGACCTGCACCTGTGGACACTGCGGCTGCAAACCGTGCGCGCGGAACTGGGCAGCTGGCGGACGCCGAGCCGGGCCGTCGCCGAGGCACGCTGGGCGGCGGTATGAGCGTCGCATTGATGCCCACCGAGGAGCAGCGGGCGCTGGCCGAGGTGGTCCGGAGTTTCTGCCGGACGCACTGTCCGGACGAGGTGTGGCGCTCCGGTGCGTTCCCGGCGGAGTTCTGGCGGGGGCTGGCCTCGCTCGGGGTGCTCTCGCTGGCGGTGCCGGGCGAAGGCGGGGGAGCGGGCGACATCGCGGCTGCCTGCACGGAGCTGGGCCGGGCTGCCGCGCCTGGACCGTTGGCCGCGTCAGTGTTCGCGGCTCAGGTGCTTCCGCCTCCGCTGGCTGCCCAGGTCGCGGACGGAACTTGCGTGGCCTCGGTCGGCGCGCCGCCCTTGCTGCCGTGGGCGCCGGTGGCGGACGTTTTCGTGGAAACGGACGGCTCTCGCGGGTGGCTGGCTGAGGCTGATTCCGTTGAGCCGGTGGAGGTGCTCGGCGGAGAGCAATGGGGCCGGGTCGCGTTGACCCGGGTTGAGCCGGTGGAACGCGTCGAGGCGGCGACGGCTCTTTCGGACATCGCTTCGGCCGCATATCTGAGTGGCGCCGGACGGCGGTTGCTCGACCTCGCTGTCGAGCACGCCCGGAGCCGAGTCCAATTCGGACGTCCAATCGGGACATTCCAGGCGGTCGCGCATCCTCTCGTCAATGCGGGACTTTCGCTTACCTCGACGGAAAAGCTCACCACTATGGCCGCGCTCGCGCTCGACGACGGGCATCCCGACGGGACCGCGCTGGCTTCCGCCGCACGATCATCGGGAGGACGGGCTGCGGTCGAGGCGGCGGAAGTCGCGCACCAGACGTTCGGCGCGATTGGGTACTCCGTGGAGGGACCGATCGGGCCGCTTTCGCAGCGGATCAGGCACCAGGCCGCGCGGCTGGGGTGCGCGGACAACGTAGCGGCGATGTATCGCCGGAAAGGCCAGGAACGATGAGCGACGCGCCCGAGGTGCTGTTCGAAAAGCGCGACCACGTCGCGTGTCTCACGCTCAACCGCCCGCACCGGGGCAACTCGCTGACCGGGACGATGATGCCGGTGATCCGCGAGATGTGGGCCGAGGTCCGCGACGACCCGTGGATCCGCGCGGCGATCGTGATCGGGGCGGGCGAACGGCATTTCTGCACCGGGGCCGACGTGCACGCGGTCGCCGGGCGCGGCGGGATGAGCACCGGGAACGGGCCGCTGAGCGACGAGGTGTTCTGGTCGCCGCGGCAGAACCGGGTGTGGAAACCGGTGATCAGCGCGGTGAACGGGCTGGTCGCCGGAGCCGGGCTGCACTTCGTGGTCGACGCGGACATCGTGCTCGCCGCGGATCACGCGGCGTTCATGGACACGCACGTGAACGTTGGCCTCGTCGGCGCGATGGAGAACATCGGCCTGGCGAAACGGCTTCCGCTCGGGTCGGCGCTGCGGATGACGCTGATGGGCAAGGACTACCGGATGCCCGCCCAGCGCGCGTACCAGCTCGGGCTCGTCGACGAACTGTCCACTTCGGACGATCTGATGGCCGACGCGGAGAAGATGGCGCAGCAGATCGCGCGGCATTCGCCGGCGGCGGTGCAATTGTCGAAGCAGGCGGTCTGGAACTCGCTGGAGATGGGGTACGGGCAGGCGTGCGAGTACGGCTGGTCGCTGCTGCGCATGCACTGGGCGCACCCCGACGCGAAGGAGGGCCCGCGCGCGTTCGCCGAAGGCCGCGAGCCGCGATGGACGACCGGTGCCGACGGGGAGCAGTGAGATGGATTTCGGCTTCACCCCGGAGGAAGAGGCGTTCCGCGCGGAGGTCCTCGAATTCCTGTGGGAATACCGCGACACCAACGGCTACTTCCACCGCGGCAAGGACACCGCCGACGGCGTCCGCCAGGTTTACCGCGCGCTGGGCGACCGGGGCTGGCTGTCGCTGTCCTGGCCGACCGAGTTCGGCGGCGGCGGCCGTTCGCCTGCCTATGAGTTCATCCTCTGGGACGAGATGGCCTACGCGCGGGTGGCGCGCCCGCCGATGGGGCCGGGTTTGGTGGCCAAAGCCTTGATGACGCACGGCACCGACGCGCAACGCGAACGCTACCTCGCCGACCTGCGACGCGGCCGTCTCAACTTCTGCCTCGGCTACTCGGAACCCGACGCTGGCTCTGACCTCGCCGCGGTGCGCACCAAAGCCCGCCGCTCGGGTGACCATTACGTGGTTGACGGCGCGAAATGCTGGACGTCGAACGCCCACTGGTCGGACTGCATCTGGCTGCTGTGCCGGACCGGTGCGGCGGACAGCCGGTCGCGGGGGCTGAGCGTGCTGATCGTGCCGTTGGACAGCCCCGGGATCACCGTGTCGCCGATCCCGACCCTCGACGGCGGACGCCTGAACGAGGTCCGCTTCGACGGCGTCCGGGTCCCGGCCTGCGATCGGGTCGGGGCGGAGAACGAAGGCTGGCAGGTCGTGGCTTCGGCGCTCGCGGTGGAGCGGCATGTGCAATTCCCGCCCAAGCGCTTGCGCCGGGACCTGCACGACCTGATGGCCGCACTGGACTCAGCCGGTGTCTCCGACGACCCGGTAGTGCGACGGCGGGTAGGGGAGTTGTCGGTCCGCCTGGCTGAGGTCGACGCACTCGCACTGGCCCTGCTGGGCGAGGTGATCCGAGGCGAACCAGCCGCGGTCCCGGCGGCGTACCACAAACTGGCGGGCACGGTGCTGGCCCAGGAGATCGCCCGCGCAGGAATCGAACTAGGCGGGGTGGAAGCGGCGGTCGCGGGGACGGATACGGAGTTCCTGTGGCGGCAGTCTGTTTTGGAGACCATCGGCGGCGGGACGACCGAGGTGATGCGGGGGTTGATCGGGAGGCAGGAGTTCGGGTTGCCCGCGTGAGAGAGACGGCGGCCCGGCGCGGGCTGGGCGCGGGGTTGCGAGCCGTGAGGGCCACCCCGAGGGAATCTGATTCCCTCAGGGTTCCCCTCACGGACCTCAAGACATGGCCAGACAGGATGAATCGGGCGTTTCGGTGACGGTGGAGTCTCTTGTGGACGGTCAGCGAGACCGAGGCACGCGGCTTAAGTTCCTGGCATGGCGATGCATGGTTGAGCGGACGTGGGCCGGGCTGGGTTCATGCGTGGGTCGGGGCGAGGTTTGTGCGCGGAGCGGGCGATTACGGGCGGGCCGGGGTTATGCACGAGTCAGCCGACTGCCGGCGGCCGAGGCCTGTCTCTGGGCCCGTCGACCGCAGCCCGGGGGGCGAGGATTATGCATGAATCAAACACCCCGAGAACACCACGCCGCCTCAGCGGCGAAGCACGGCTCAGCCAGGAACCCGCACCCCGCGCAGGTAAGCCGTCACCCGGATCCGCAAGCCCCGCAGATCCCGCAGTGCCAGTGGCAGGTGATAAGCCGGTCGGTACCCCGCCGAAACCCCCGGCTCCCCGCAAGGTCCGGCGAAGTACACGAAACCGTCGTCGTGGTCGCGGCGGGCGGGGGACCACGGCTGGTCTTGCCAGGCGCGCGCTGCGGCGTGGCTGGCGGTCCAGTAGTTCGGGGCCTTCATCGTCTCGGCGATCGCGGCGGCGAAACCGGCGGCGTCGGCGTCGCTGACTCCCAGTCCGCGGCCTGGCCACAGGCGCGGCAGCACCCGGTCGGCGGTGTGGTCTTCGAGCCACGGCGCGCAGGCGAAGATCGCGTGGGCGCCGTCGACCGAGACCGACCAGCGTTGCATGGCCGCCGTGGGCGGGATTTCGTACATGCGACCACCTGCCGGGAAGAGACGCTTTGGCGCAGCATAAATGACCGTCATCCCGGCGCGCCGAGCACGGCGGAGATCCGGTCGGCGACGCTGCGGGCGAACCGGCCGGCCGCGGGCAGGCGTCCGCCGAGGCGCGATTTCGGGGCGGACACGTTGACTGCCGCGACGATGTCGCCCCGGAAGCCGTACACCGGAGCGGACACGCCGACCAACCCCGGTTCGAACTCCTCGTCCACGGTTTCGTAGCCGCGTTCCCGGATCCCCGCGAGCTTCCCGGCCAGCTGGTCGAGCGTGAGCGGCGGCGGTTCCTCGGCGGTGCCGGGCAGGTCGGGGAGCGGGTGCGTGGCGGCGCCGCCGAAGGTCCGCCACCAGTGTCCGAGGGTTTCCTCGTCCCATTCGCTCAATAACACCCGTCCGGGTGAGGTCGTGAACGGGTCGACGCCGACGCCCTCCCAGCCGAGTCCGCGAAAAGCGTGGGACGCGAGTTCGCTCCGGAGAGTGAACACCTGCCCGGCGCGCAGGACGCACAGATGCGTCGTTTCGTTGAGCCGCGCCACGATCGTGCGCAGAAAGGGTGCGGCGAGGTGCGCGAGATGCGTTTCGGTGGCGTGCGTGGCCAAGGCGAACAGCCGCCATCCCGGCCGGTACGCGCGGGTGTGCTCGTCGCGCGACACGAGGCCTGCGTCGGCGAGCGTCGCGAGGGCGCGCGAGACCTGGGCTTTGTCCCGCCCGGACAGTTCGGCGACGCGGGACACCCCGAGCCCGTCGCGCGCTTCGGGCAGTGCGAGGACTTCGAGCAGGTCGACGTCGCGGACCAGGCCCGAACCGTAGGTGCGCTGGTTCGCCATGTTGAGGACTGTGCAACAACGATTGGGCGAGCGTCAATCCGCGGTTACCGTCCGATGCGTGAAGATCGCCGACATCCAGCTGCTGCCCGGGACGCTGCCGCTCGATCCGCCGTTCGACGCCGCGTGGGATCCGGTGCCGCGCACGCGCTTCGACGCGACGGTGGTCAAGGTCGTGACCGACGAGGGCGTGGTCGGCTACGGCTCCGGCGACACGATGGCGGGCTTCGAGCCGTACGCGGAGCTGTTCCTCGGCCAGGATCCGATGGCGATCAGCCGCCACGTGCGGGCGCTCGAGACCATCGCCTTCCACGCCGGGCGCTACTGGCCGCTGGAGATCGCGCTGTGGGACGTCATCGGGAAGGTGCTCGGCGTTCCGGTCGCGACGTTGTTCGGCGGCGCGGCGGACGCGATCCCGGCGTACGCGTCGACCGGCCGGATCCTGCCTGCCGACGAGCGGGCCGAGATGATGACTGGGGTGCGCGACCGCGGGTTCCCGGCGGCGAAGATCCGGCTGGCCGCGGACGATTTCGCGGGCGGGATCCGCACCATGCGGGCGGTCCGGGACGCGGTCGGACCGGAGATGACGCTGATGGCCGACCTGAACCAGGCGTGGCGGATGCCCGGCGACGTGCGGCCTTCGCTCGACCCGGCGGCGGTCCGGCGATTCGCCGCGGCGCTGCGCGAAGTGGACGTCTTCTGGCTCGAGGAACCGCTGCCGCTGGACGACCGGCCCGGCCTGCGCGCGGTGCGGGACACCGGGGTCCGCGTCGCCGGGGGAGAAATGGTCCGGACCTTCAGCGAGCTGCTGGACCTGGTCGAATCCGACACCCTCGACGTCTACCAGCCGGACGTCGCGCTCGCCGCCGGAATGCTGCGCGCCCGCACCCTCGCCGAGCTCGTGCTGGCGCGCAACCGGCTCTTCACGCCGCACACCTGGTCCAACGGCCTCGGCCTGGCCGCGAACCTGCACGTGACCGCGGGCGTCGGCGGGGGACCGTACCTCGAATTCCCTTACGACCCGCCGGTGTGGACGCCGGAACGGCGCGACTTCCTGCTGTCCGCCCCGCTGGACATCAACGCGGACGGACTGCTGCACGTGCCGTCCGCGCCCGGGCTGGGTGTCACGATCGACGAAGACCGGTTCGGGAGGTAGGCATGCCTGAGATCTCAGCCATCGAAATCGGTCCGTATCCGGCTGCCACGTTCGCCGCTGGGGCCGTTGGACAGCTGCCGCGATTGATCCGGGCGATCGGCGCGCGGAAGATCGTGCTGGTCAGTGATCGCGGGCTCGTCGCGACTCCGTTGCCCGAGCAGGCAGCCAAGTTGGTATGTCAAGACGGGCTCGCGGTCGAGGTTTTCTCCGAGGTGCACCCGAATCCCACCACCGACGACGTCGACGCGGGCGGTGCTTTCGTGCGCGCCGCCGAGGCGGAAGCGGTGGTCTCACTGGGCGGCGGGTCTGCTTTGGACGCGGCGAAGGCGATCGCGCTGGCCGCCGTCAACGACCGTCCGGCCGCCGAACTCGCTTGGAGCACCGAAGTTTCGGCGGACCTGGCGCCCGCGTTGCCGATCGTGGCGATCCCGACCACCTCCGGCACCGGTTCGGAGTGCAACGACCTCGGCGTCATCACCGATCCCCGGCAGCAGCGCAAGTGCTACCTCGGCGGCCCGGCTTGCCTTGCCCGGTACGCACTTCTCGACCCGGCGCTCACCCTCAGCCTGCCGCCGCGTGCGACCGCGGCCGCCGGGATCGACTGCCTGACCCATGCCGTGGAGTCCTTTCTCTCCGCCCGGCCCAATCCATGGGCGGATGGTCTGGACCTGCAGGCCGTCCGCTTGGTCGCGGAGAACCTGCGCCGCGCGGTCGCAGTCGGCGGAGACCTTGCCGCGCGGGCGAACCTGATGCTCGCGGCGCATACGGCGGGCCAGGCGATGCGGACGACCGGACTCGGCGTGGTGCACGGCATCGGGCACTCGCTTGGCGGCCGGTTCGATCTGCCGCACGGCCAGGCGCTGGCCTTGGTGCTCGCCGAATGCCTGCGGTTCAACCGCGCGGTGCGGGAAGACCGGCTGGCGCGTTTGGCGGAACCGCTGGGCGTCGCCGATGCCCGGAAATCGGTCGCGCAGAACGCGGACGCGGCGATCGCGGCGGTCGAACGCTTGGTCGCCGAGGTCGAACTGGCCGGCCGGCTGCGCGAATTCGGCATCGGCGAAGGAGATCTGCCGGACCTGGTGGCCGACACCCTGGCGGACGGGGTGCTGGCGAACACCCCGCGGGAGGCCTCGGCGGCGGACGTGACCGGGATTCTGCGCGCGACCTGGTAGTCCGCCGCGGGAAACCGGTGATGTCGGACATAACTCGCGAATACCGTTGTGCGGCAACGGCGAACCGAGCAAGATCCCGGCCTGGCACCGAATGGTGCACAAGGTAACAATTTTATGTCCGCTTATTCTGCGCGCACGGCCGCGGGAGGAGAGTGGAAGCGGACCGCCGACCCGGCAGGAGGCCGCGCCATGGACACAGCCGGAACGACTGAACAGCCGTCCCCAGCGGTCGTCGCGGGCGACGACAAGCGGCTGAAGAAGCACTTCGGCCCGATCGGGCTGCTGTTCACCGCGGTGGGGTCGATCATCGGGTCCGGATGGCTCTTCGGCGCGCTCAACGCCGCGCAGCTCGCCGGGCCCGCGGCGATCGTGTCGTGGGGGATCGGCGCGGTCATGTTCGTGCTGATCGGGATGACGTACGCCGAATTGGGCACGATGTTCCCGCATTCGGGCGGCGTCGCGCGGTTCCCGCACTATTCGTTCGGTTCCTTCGCGAGTTTTTCCATGGGCTGGGTGACGTGGATCGCGGCGGCCGCGGTGTCGCCGATCGAGGTGCTCGCGGTCGTCCAGTACGCCACGAATTACCTGCCCTGGCTGGAAACGCTCGACGCCGACCGCAACGCTGTGCTCACCCCGGCGGGCACCGGGATCTCGATCCTGCTGCTGGCGTTCTTCGTGCTGGTGAATTTCTTCGGCGTGCGCTGGTTCGCCCGGATCAACAATGTGCTCGTGTGGTGGAAACTCGCGGTCATCGCGCTGGTGATCGTCGTTTTCCTCGTGACCGCGTTCCATCCCGGGCATTTCACGGACTACGGCGGATTCGCCCCGTACGGGACGCACGGAATCTTCTCCGCGGTCGCGAGCGCGGGCATCGCGTTCTCGTTTTTCGGCTTCCGGCAAGGCGTCGAACTGGCGGGGGAGACGGCGAACCCGAAACGCAACGTGCCGCTCACGCTCATCGGTTCGGTCGTGCTCACCGGAATCCTGTACGTGCTGCTGCAGATCGCGTTCATCGGCGCGGCCCCGTCCGACGCGATCGGCAAACAGGGCTGGGAACACGTCGGCTCGAACTTCACCGCGGGCAGCGACGTCCTGGCCACGTTCGGCCCGCTCGCCGCGATCTCGAGCGTGCTCGGCATCGGCTGGCTGGCCACGCTGCTGTACGCCGACGCGATCATCTCGCCCGGCGACACCGGCCTGATCTACACCGGCGTCACCGCGCGCATCTCGTATGCCATGGGGCGCAACGGAAACGCGCCGTCGGGGCTCGCGAAGGTGAACTCCGCCGGCGTGCCGTGGGTCAGCCTGATCCTGGCGTTCGTCATCGGCTGCTTCTTCTTCCTGCCCTTCCCCGGGTGGAACAAACTGGTTTCGTTCGTCACGAACAGCACTGTCCTGTCGTTCGGGTCGGCCCGCTGGTGCTGCTGGCGATGCGCAGCCAGCTGCCGAGCCGCGAGCGCCCGTTCCGCCTCGGCCGCGGCTTCACCTGGGCGGTCGCGTTCCTGGCGCTGTTCTCCACCAACCTGATCATCTACTGGACCGGGTGGGACACGAACTGGAAACTGTTCGTGGTGATCGCGTTCGGTTATCTTCTGCTCGCGCTGAACCAGGCGTTCGCGAAGAAGTCGCCGAAACTGGACTTCCGCCACGGCTGGTGGGTGCTGGTGTGGTTCGCCGGGCTCGCGGTGATCAGCTACCTCGGCACGTATCCGGAGGCTTCGAAGCATGCCGGGAACCTGGGTGTCCTGGACTTTTCGCTGGGTGCGGTGGCGTCGCTGGTGCTGACCGCGGTGGTGATGGCGTTGGCGCTGCGGAGCGCGCTGCCCGGGGAGCGGGTGACGGAGATTCTGGCTGAACGCCGGGAGGCGGACGAAAGCCCTGCGTGAGGTGCCGCCGCGCTCGTTGACTGACCATGGCCCTGGTTTCGACCGCGGCGCGGCCAAACCCCGATGCTCGCCTGTGCGTGCGGGGACTCGGGCTGCTGGCCGCATGACTGTGGCCGGTGACGAGATCGCCTGGGATGCGTTCGAGTAGCCGTACCGGGATCACCGCCTGCTCGCCCGCGCCCCAGTGCGACGCGGCCGTACTTCGCCTGACCGTCGTGTCCGGCCGGTCTTGCCAGATAGTCTTCGCGCAGATAGTCTCTGCGCATACTAACTGGGAGGGCTTATGTGGACCACTGACTACAGCGCGGAGACGTCGGCGAGCCCGGAGGCGGTGTGGGCCGCGTTGCGGGCGTTGCACAGCGGGACGTCGTTGAGCGAGCGCAGTGACCGGTTCGAGTTGCACGGGCCGTTCGAGAAGGGGACCGAGCTGTCGGTCACGCCGCAGGGGCAGGACACGTTCCGTTCGCGCATCACGGAATTGACCGAAAACGAGGTCTACGAAGACGAAACCCGCTTCGGTGACGTGGTGCTGCGGTTCCGGCACACGCTCGCCCCGCTCTCCGGCGGCGGGACGCGCGTGACGCATCGGCTGGAGATCGAAGGCTCGGCGGGGCCGGAGCTGGGACCGCAGATCAGCGAGGACTTTCCGGTCGCCATGAGCGATCTCCTCGGCTACGCGGAGCGGTCCGCGCGATGACGCGGTTCGCGGGGCCGGGGGACAGTCCGGGTTTTCTGCTGTGGCACGTGACTTTGGCGTGGCAGCGGCGGATCCGGCAGACGCTCGAACCGCTGGGCCTCACGCACGTGCAGTTCGTGCTGCTCGCGTGCTGCTGGTGGCTGGAAACGCACGGAACGCCGCCGCGGCAACAGGAACTGGCCGCGCAGGCGGGGACCGATGTGAAGATGACGTCCCAGGTGATCGCCCGGTTGGAGTCAGCCGGGCTGGTGACCCGGACGGTCGACTCCGGTGACACCCGCGCGAAACTGGTGCGGCTGACCGGAAAGGGCCGCGATCTGGCCGGTCGCGCGGTGACCGCGGTGGAGCAGGTGGACACGGAGATGTTCGGGACGGACGCCGGGCCGTTGCTGCGGACGCTGCGGTCGGTGCTCGACTCGGAGTGATCGCGGGGGCCGGGGTCGCCGCGTCCGGGAGTGGTCTGCGCTGCGGGTGGTCGTGGGGGCGGGTTTGCGCGGCCGCGGGGTGGATTGATGGTGCGGCGGAGGTCCTTGGGCGGGTCCGCGCGGACGCGGGGTGGTGCGGCGGAGGTCTTCGGGCGGACCTGCGCGGCCGCGGGCGGATTGGTGGTGCGGCGGAGGTCCTGGGCGGACCTGCGCGGAGGCGGGCTGGTGCGGCGGGGACCTTTGAGCGGACCTGCGTGGCCGCGGGGTGGATTGGCGGTGGGGCGGAGGTCTCTGGGCGGATCCGCGCGGACGCGGTGCGGCGGAGGTCTTCGGGCCGGGGTTCGTCGCCGCGGGATCCGTTGCGCTGTTGCGCCGAGGCACCGGTTTCGCCGGACGGCCCACGCGGCGGCTGGTCGGTTCGGGCGCGGCGGCGGTTGGTTCGGCGGAGTTTTGGTGGCGGGGAGCCGTTGGTGGCCCGGAGGGGCTGGCGGTGGTCGGTGAGGCCGCAGTGGGCGCTGGTTCGGTGGGCTGCTTTCGCGGCCAGTGCCCGGGTCCCGGGTGATCCGGTGGCTGACGAGATGCAGCGGCGGTCCGGGGCGCGGGTCAGTCGCGGCAACCGGTTTCGGCGGTGGTTTCAGGTCGCTCAGCCAGGTTTCGAGGCCCATGTCGGACGTCGGGTCGGCTTGGGGGCCCGAGTGGCTTTCTTCGGTGCGGACGAGGACGCCGTCGCGGGTGGGGCGGAAAGTCCAGACGTGGACGCCGTCGATGTGGTAGCCGGTGGCGTCTGCCGGGCCGGTCCAGCGGAGGCACTGGCCGCGCTGGAGTTGGCGGACGGTGGAGTTGATGACCACTGTGCTCGGCGGCACCGAGGGCACCTGGACGGTCGCTTGGAATCGTGAGTGTTTGCGCAGCGGGCCGGGATCGAGGCGGCGCACGGTCATCGGGGCGGCGGGTTTCTGCCAGGACGTCCAGGCTTCCACGTCGGTGTTTAGGTCCCAGATCCGGTGCAGCGGGGCGTGGATGAGGATTTCCGCCCGGTGACGGGCTTTCGCGGCGGGGTCGACACCGTGGCCTTGGCAGGTCAGCGCGGTCGGGCCGGGAATGGTGGCCTGGGCGGGGGCTGGGGCGAGAACGGCGGCCAGCGGGACGGCGAGCAAGGCTGTGCGGCGAAGGGGGCGCGAGGTTTTCGGGTCGATGCTGCGCATGGGGCTGCTCCGTGAAGTTAATGGGATTAACGACAGTGAAAGCCTATAGCGCAGCGTTGGTGAAGGTCAATAGGAAAGGTGAAGGGGTTTAACTGCGGCGTGGAGGGCAGTTCGGCGTCAGGTGCGGAGGAAGACGTCCTCCAGGGCGAAGGTTGGCTGGAGCTGCACGCGCATCCGGCCGATGCAGTCTTGGGCGCGGTACTCGACGGCGATGACGGGGCCGGGTTGGTGGATCGTCAGCACGGTCGCTTGTTCTCGGAAGACGTCTACGACGACGTCCGGCCCCTGGCGGTACCGGAGGCCGACGCTCCGCTCGACTGGGTCCCAGCTGAGGTGGAGTTCCCCGGTCTCGGATACGGGGATCTTGAGTTCCCGCACGTAGCTGTCGCCCGACGCGTCTTCCCATTGCGGGAGGGTGTCGAAAACGGAGAGCCATACCTCGTCGTCGGCGACTGCGAACTCCACGCGGGGCAACTTACCGCCAAAACAACACGACCCTCACGGGATCGCGCAAAGCGTCCGCCGCACCGCGGCCCGGAGCCAGCGGTGTGCTCCGTCGGCGGACTGTCGCGGATGCCAAGCCATGCCGATCTCCAACGGCGGCAACGGGACCGGGATGTCGAGAAGCCGCAGGCCGAGCGCGGTCGCGTCGGCGGTGAGCGGCGAGGGCGGTTCGCCGGGGAGCGACGCGGGGATCAGGCACACCACATCGCTCCGGGCGGCAACCGCCATCGCGGCCAGGTGGCTCGGCAGGACGATCGCGACCCGGCGGCGGAGGTTGTGTTCGGCCAGCGCCGCGTCGAGGGGGCCGGCGAACCGGCCGCGGCGGCTGACGGCGACGTGGTCGGCCGCGGCGAGCCGGGCCGGGGTCAACGGTTCCGAAGTCAGGGGGTGATCGGGGCGGACGGCGGCGACCATGCGCAAAGTGAGCAGCTTTTCGACCTGCGTCTCGGGATCGACGTGGTCGATGGAGCCGACCTCCAGGTCGAGGCGGCCGTCGCGGAGGGCTGAACCGGCTTCCAGTTCTTCGGCCCGGACGCGGAGCGAGATGCCGGGGGCTTCCTCGCGGGTGAGCCGCAGGAGGCCGACGGCGAGGGCGGCGCCGACCAGGTCCGCGGTTTGGATCGTGAAGGTGGACCGCAGCGTCGCGGGATCCACGACGGCACCGGGGCTCAGCAGCGCGTTCAGGCTTTGCACCACCGCGGCGGCTTCGTCGCGCAGGGACTGGGCGCGCGGCGTGGGGACCATGGCTTGCCCGGCCCGGACCAGCAACGGGTCTTGCAGGATGCGCCGCAACCGGGCGAGCGTGCGGCTCATCGCGGCCGGCGAGGTGTGCAGGCGCGCGGCGGCGCGGGTGACGCTCTGCTCGGTCAGCAGGGCGTCCAAAGCGACCGCGAGGTTGGCGTCGATCGCCGGATTCAGGCTGTTCACCAGGGTAATTCCATTTCAGGCAAGGATTGCGTGCCGAAGTTCCCATTGTGGCATCGCGGCGGCGCTCAGCAGGATCGAGGGCGTACCCCACGGAGGTTTTCATGATCGTCATCACTGCCCCTACCGGAAACATCGGCAGCCGCGTGCTGAGCGAACTGCTCGACGCGGGCGAGGAGTTGCGGGTGATCGTCCGCGACCCCGCGCGACTGCCGGACTCGGTGCGCGAGCGCGTCGAGGTCGTCGTCGGTTCGCACGGCGACCCCGAGGTGGTCGACCGGGCTTTCGCGGGCGCGGACGCCGTTTTCTGGATCGTGCCACCGGATTCCACCCGGGCTCCGGCAGACGGCTGGAGCGGTTTTACCGGCCCGGCGGCGAAAGCGCTTGTCGCGCACGGCGTCGGGCATGTCGTCGGAGTTTCGGCGCTTGGCCGCGGCACCGCGGTCGCCGACCGGGCGGGGCTCGTGACCGCGTCGCTCGCGATGGACGAGCTCATCGCGGGCACCGGCGTCGCGTATCGGGCGCTGGCCAACCCGTCCTTCTTCGAGAATCTGCTGGAGGAAGTCGATTCGATCCGGGAGAAGGGCGTGTACACAGACGTCCTGGACCCGGACCGCAAGGCTCCGCTCGTCGCCGTCGCGGACATCGCCGCGGTCGCCGTCCGGCTGTTGCGAGACCGGTCTTGGACCGCCTTCGCCGACGTCCCGGTTCTGGGGCCGGAAGACTTGTCTCCCAACGACTTGGCCCGCATCATGACCGAGCAGCTCGGCCGTCCGGTCCGCTACGAGCGCGAGTCGCTGGACGACCTGCGGTCCACGCTCATCGGCTACGGGCTCGACGAAACTTTCGTCCACGGCATCGCGGACATGAAGCACGCCAAGGACAACGGCCTCGACGCCGGTGCCGCGCGCACTGCCGAAACCGCGTCTCCGACCACGTTCGAACAGTGGTGCGCGGAAAACCTCAAACCCGCTTTCGACGCCTAAGGATCCCCAATGTCCCACGAAAATCCGCCGGTGACCGCGTTCCTGCTGGTCAAAACCACGCCGGAATGGCTCGCCCTGACCCCGAAGGAACGGGCGGCCGCGTTCGCCGCCCAGGTCGTCCCGGCGATCGAAACGAAAACCACCGGCGTCCGGTCCCGGTTCTACGACACCGAGTTCTACTCCGCGCGCGTCACCGACGTCTGGGTCTGGGAGGCCGACGACCACCACGCCTACCAGCTCCTGATCGACGCCCTGCGCGAAACTCCGTTCTGGGACCGCTATTTCGAGATCGTCGACCTGCTCGTCGGCACCGAGAACGGCTACGCCCGCACGTACGGCTTCGACCCGCTCGCCACCATCGCCACCTGAACACGCGAACGGGCCCCGCTTCGCAATAAGCGGGGCCCGTTCCGGCGTGGCTCAGTGCGCCGCGGCCAGTGCCGCCGTGGCGGGCGGCATCAGCTTCGGGTATTCCTTCTGGAACTTCTCGATCATCTTCGCGGACGGGATGATCCGGTTCGGGTTGTTCTGGCTCACGGCCTGCTTCTCGCCCCACGCGCCGGCGGCCTTGCGCTGGTCGGGGGTGCCGTGGCTGTGGTAGCAGTCGCCGATGGAGGCGTCGAGGTACGTGACCTCCTGCTGCGTGCGGGCGTTCCAGGCCTCTCCCTTGGCGTGCGCTCCGAAGTAGCCGCCGTAGGCGTCCGGCCCCATCTCGCCGGATTCGTTGCGCGGGTAGTTCTCGTGCGCGAAGTCGACCTGGTGGCCGTACTCGTGGCCGACGACCGCTTCCACCGACACGTCGTCGAAGCCGAGGTGGTTGACCACGTCGAGCAGGCCGTCGCCGAGCATGATGCGCTTGCCGCCGAGGCTGTCGGCCGGGGCGGAGAACGCGTTCAGGGTCAGCAGCGGGTGGCGGCCGCCCTGCAGCGCCGGGACCTCGTAGAGCACCTTGGTCGCGAGCGCGCCCGCTTCCGCGGCCCGCTTCGGGTCGAGGCCGAGCTTGAACGTCTGCGTCGTGCGGTCCTGGCTGCCGAGGTCGGTGCCCTTCCAGGCGACCAGCTGGATGTTCCAGCTCTCGATGTCCCAGAACCCGCGCAGCTTGTCGATCGTCGCGCCGGCGCGCGGCGTGTACTGCCCGTCGGTGCCGAAGACCTGCGGGGTCTTGTCGCTGGCGACGGCCTGGGTGTAGAGCTGGCCGATCGCGCTCAGCGCGCTGAGCGCCTTGTTCTCGGTCGGGGACAGCGAGGACGCGAGCTTGTTCGCGTACGTCAGCAGCGATCCCTCGGTGCAGCCCGGGATCGGGCCCTGCGCGGCGTGCGCCTGCTGGCCCGGCCGCTTGACCGGAGAGTCGAACAGCGGGTCGACGCCGCGCAGCGCGTTCGCGGGCAGCCCGTTGTAGAGGTCTTCGACGTCCTGGTACAGCTGCGCGATGTCCTGGTCGACCGACGTCGGCTCGGCCGCCTGCGGCGCCGCGGTCGCCGGGACGGCCGTGGCCATCGTCAGCGCCGCGAGGGTGCCCGCCGCGGCGAGCGTTCTGCCGAGAATCCTGGTCCGTTTTCGCATGGGCCCCTCATTCCGGTTTCAAGATCACCAAGTACGCCCAACCCTAAGACGATCTTGGACGCGGAAACCGGGACGAGGGAAAGAACCCCGGGATGGCCCACGCCTTTCGGCGGGTTTTCGCCCTGCGGACATCGGCCGAAAGTACTATCGGGCACCGGCGGCCGCGGTTCCGGCGAACCGGGTATTCGGGAAAACGGGACAAAATGGGCTTCGCTGCGCAACGGAACCAGAATGCTGTGCGAGGAAAAGCAGCGAAGGCGGGGAAACCGACGCTGTAGCGGTACAACTGACGGTCCGCTAACAACGAAGCCGGTGTCGCTCACCAGGCCGTCGTCGTGCTCAGCGAACGCGGGTCAACGGGAGGATCCGGCGTTCCAGTGCCGCACCGCGAACGGCCCGCCCAGGAGCGCGGCGAGCGCGACCACCCCGGCCACGATCATGCCCGGCCGCGAGTCGAACGCCCCGGTCGCGATCATCACGACGCTGGTGACGATCGCCAGGATCTCGAGCGCGGAACGGCGCCGACGCCCGGATCCGCGGGCCAGCTCGGCGCTGAGCCGCGGATCCGTGGCGGACAAACCGCGTTCTATTTCGTTCAATGCACGCTGTTCCCGGTCGGTCAGCATGCGTCGCCTTGCTTCCGGTGCGCGTGCCGGCGGCGGATCAGGAACCGAAGCACGAACACGCTGCCGAAAACCGCCGCGAACAGCGGGAGCGGGTTGTTCCGGACCGCTTGCGCGCCGGCGCGGACCTTCTCCGCGGCTGGTGCCGAGACGGTCTTTTCGACCTGTTCGGCGGCCCGGTCTATGGTCGCGTCGACCTTCTCGGTGGCTCGCGTCCGAACGTCCAGTTTGTGGCTCAGTGCGTCCAGCGTCTCGGCCAGTTCCTCGCGGGTGACGTCCCGGTCCGCCCGGGCCTGCTCAACTTTGCGTTCGGTCATGACCGCCCCCCTTCATCGTCTCGACGTCTTCGCGGACCCGTTCGACGGATTCCTCCGGCACCACCGGCCCGGCGCTGCGTGCTTCCTTGCCGCCGACCAGCGCGGCGACTACCGCGATCAGCAGCAACGCGCCTCCGACGATCAGCGCGGACAGCCAGCCGGGCACCACGAGCGCCAAGGCGAGCACGGCCGCGGCGATCAGCGTCGCGCCGCCGAGGAGCGCCAGCACGCCAGCGAACCCGAAGAGGCCGGCCCCCAGGCCGAGGCGTTTGCCCTTCGTCTGGAGTTCCGCCATGGCCAAGCGGAATTCGTCTTGGACCAGGTGCTTGATCTCCCCGGTCAGGTCCGCCACGAGGTCCGCGGTGGACTTCTCGTGCGCGGGCGTCCGGTTCATTTCCTCCAGCACGGCTTCCTCCCTTCCCTTTTTCGAGGCGTACCCGGCAGGCGGACGGCGAAACCGATCAGCGGGATCCCAGCTGGGCGAGGGTTTCGCGGAGCGCGTCGACGACCCAGTCGTGGCCCAGCGGCAGCGGGCTCGGCACCTGGTCGCCCGGGTCGTCGCGGCTGTGCGCCAGCACCTCGACTTCGACGCCGGACTCGCGCAACGCGGCGATCTCGGCGTCGTGCTGGACCAGCCAGGCTTCGTCGGCGACGGCGGCGTCGCCGGGGCTCACCACGCCTTCGGCAGCCGGGTCGACGAGCAGGACGGACCGCAGCGAGCCCGAATGTTCGGCCGCCAGCTGCAGCGCCTCGGCCGCGAGGGGACCGCTCGTGACGAGGTCGCTGTGCCCGGGAGCGGCAAGGGTTTCCGCGGTTTCGCGCCACGCGCCCTCGACCGGGATCCGGTACCAGAGGATCTCGTGGTCCTCGGCGAGCGGACGCCAGGTGGCGGGCAGGCCGTCGTGTTTGGCCGCGCCCGCCGGATCGAGCACGATCAGCCGGGGCGCGCCGGACCGGCCTGCCGCGACCAGCGGCGGGCCTTCCGCGCGGACCGGGTCGGACGGGAACGGTTCTGGCATGTCGGCTCCTTCCACGCGCTCCGGTTACCCGGGCGGGCGGAGGAGAAACTGCCCGGGAGGCGTAACCGCCGGGAACGCGGGTAGCCGGGGAGTGACCGGGAGGAAGGAGACGAACCCATGACCACCGCCCGCGATTTGATGACACCGAACGCCGTGTGCGTGCGCGAGTCGGACACCGTGAACGACGCCGCGCAGACGATGGCGCGCGAACAGCTGGGCGCGCTGCCGGTGTGCGGCGAGGACAACCGGCTCAAGGGAATGCTGACCGACCGCGACATCGTGGTGAAGGTGATCGCCGAGGGCAAGGACCCGCGCGCGGTGCACGCGGGCGAGCTGGCGCAAGGAGAAGCGGTGACGATCGGCGCGGACGACGACGTCACCGAAATCCTGCAGACCATGTCGCAGCACCGGGTGCGCCGGCTGCCGGTGATCGACGGCCACGACCTGATCGGCGTCGTCGCCCAGGCGGACGTCGCCCGCGCTATGCCCAATCCGGACACCGGCGTGCTGGTCGAGGCGCTGTCGCACGATTACTGATCGCCCCCGCGTTTTGCCTGTAGCGGACCGGGGTAACCGCCGCGCATCCGCAGAGCGGGGCAGGGGGGCGAAGGGCCGCGCAACCGTCGCAGGGGGACGGTTGCGCGGCCTTTCCCGCGTCGGAGCGGGCCCGCGATTGAACGGCGGCACAGCGGGTAGCCGGAAAGGAACAGAACCGACTTTCCGGGGAGGACTCCCGTGGCCGACCGCATCCGACCTCCGCAGCAGCAGGACCCGCCGGGCACCACCGCGGAAATGGACCCGCAGCCGCGCGATTCGATGACCGACTACGAGGGCCGCGGCCTGCTGTCCGGACAACGCGCGCTGATCACCGGCGGCGATTCCGGAATCGGCCGCGCGGTGGCGATCGCCTTCGCGAAAGAAGGCGCGGACATCGCGATCTCGTATCTCAACGAGCACGAGGACGCCGAGTACACCGCGGACCGGGTGCGCGCGGAGGGCCGGGAATGCTTGCTGCTGCCCGGCGACCTCGCCGAGGCGAAGCAGTGCCGGGACATCGTCGAGCGCACACTGTCCGAACTGGACGGACTGGACATCCTGGTCAACAACGCGGCGACGCAATGGCCGGTGGACCGTCCGGAGGACCTGACCGAAGAGCAGTGGATGCACACGTTCGACGTGAATCTGCACAGCTATTTCCGGGTGACTGCCGCCGCGTTGCCGCATCTGGGCGATGGCGACGTCATCATCAACACCGGTTCGGTGAACGGCTTGCGCGGCAATAAGAGCCTGATCGATTACTCGGCGACCAAGGGCGCGATTCACGCGTGGACGTACGCGATGGCGCAGGCATTGGCCGACCGGGGGATCCGGGTGAACTGTGTCGCGCCGGGTCCGGTGTGGACACCGCTGATCCCGTCGACCTTCCCGCCGGACAAGGTGGAGAAGTTCGGCTTGCAAGCGCCGATGCAGCGGGCGGCGCATCCGGACGATCTCGCGCCGTCGTATGTGTTCCTCGCGTCGAATCGGCTGTCCTCGTATTACAGCGGTGAGGTGCTGGCCGCTTTGGGCGGGGAAACCGTGCCCGGCGGCTGACCGCGGCTCGGTCCGTGAAGGGCTCCTTGCCGGAATCTAGTTCCCTCAAGGAGCCCTTCACGGACGTTCAGCGGTCTTTCGAGTCGAGGCCGGCGGCCAGCAGTTCGGCGAGATGGATGCCTTCGCGTCCGCCGCTGTCCAGTTCGTGCAGCTGGGTCCGGCAGCTGAATCCGTCCGCCAGCACCGCCGTCCGACGGTCCGCCTGGCGTACTCGCGGCAGCAGCACCCGTTCCGCGCAGGCCTTGCTGACTTCCAGATGCCCCCGCTCGAACCCGAAGTTTCCGGCGAGGCCGCAGCAGCCGGAATCCAGCCGTTCGACGTCCACTCCGGCCGCCTGCAGCAGTTTCTTGTCCGCGTCCCAGCCCAGCACCGCGTGCTGGTGACAGTGCGCTTGGGCGAGTGCGTGCCCCGGGATCTGCGGCGGCCGGTACCCGGGGGAGTGCTGGGTCAGCAGCTCCGCGAGGGTCACGGTCTGGTCCCGCAGCCGCCGGACGTCCTGGTCGCCGGGGAACAGTTCGGCCACGTCGGAGCGGAACACCGCGGTGCAGCTGGGTTCCAGGCCGAGCACCAACCCGCCGTTCCGGAGATGCGGGGCCAGCGTGCGCACGGTGCGCGTGAGAACCCGTTTCGCGACGCCGAGCTGGCCGGTGGAAATCCAGGTCAGGCCGCAGCACACGGACGGCTCCGGCAGTTCCACCCGCCACCCCGCGTCCTCCAGCACTCGCACGGCGGCCTCGGCGACGTGCGGATGGAAATAGGACGTGAAGGTGTCCGGCCACAACAGCACGGTGCCGCGCACGCCGGTCCCGGCGGGTTGATGCCGGGCGAACCACCGCGGCAGCGTTTTCGGGGCGAAGCGGGGGATTTCGCGGTCCTCGACCCCGGCGGCCCGCGTCGCGAGGCGGGTTTTGCCCAGCAGGTTCACCAGCCGCGCCGTGCGGGTCTTCCCGACCAGCCGGGCGACCAGCGGCAGCCAGCCCATGCTGAAGTCCGACCGCGGCCGTTTCCACGGACGGCCTTCGTAATGGTGGGCAAGGAATTCCGCCTTGTAGGTGGCCATGTCCACATCGGCCGGGCAGTCCGATTTGCAGCCCTTGCAGGATAGGCACAGGTCGAGCGCGTCGCGGACCTCGGTGGAGCGCCAGCCGTCGGAGATCGGGCCGTCGTGGTGGCCGTTGAGCATCTCGAACAGCAGCCGCGCCCGGCCGCGGGTGGAGTGTTCCTCCTCGCCGGTGACCTGGTACGACGGGCACATCACGTCGCCGCTTTCCGAAGTGGACTGCCGGCAGCGGCCGACGCCGACGCACCGGTTGGCGGCCTGGGAGAACGAGCCGCCGTCGTGCGGGAAGCGGAAGTAGAGGTCCCGCGGCTCGGCGGGGGACCACGAGCCGCCGAGCCGCAGGTTTTCGTCCAGCGAGTACGGCGCGACGACCTTGCCCGGGTTCATCCGGTCGGTCGGGTCGAAGATCGCCTTCAGCTGGCCGAAAGCGGTGACGAGGTCGTTGCCGAACATACGCGGCAGCAGTTCGCCGCGGCTCTGCCCGTCGCCGTGCTCGCCGGAGAACGAGCCGCCGAATTCCGCGACGAGGTCGGCGGCGCGTTCCATGAACTTCCGGTAGGTCGCGACGCCGGACGCGGTGTAGAGATCGAACGGGATCCGTGTGTGCACGCAGCCCTGTCCGAAGTGGCCGTACAGACTCGGGCCGGTTTCGTCGGCGTAGCCGAATTCCGCGTACAGCGCGTCCAGCCGACGGAGGTAGTCGCCGAGTTTCTCCGGCGCTACCGCGGAATCTTCCCAGCCCTCGAAGGTGTCTCGCTCGCCGGGGACGTGCGCGGTCGCGCCTAGCCCGGCTTCGCGGACCTGCCAGAGTTCGGCTTCCTTCGCCGGGTCATCGAGGAAAGCGACCTCGGCGCCCTCGATGGAGTCGAGCAGCCCGCGCGCTTGCTTGTCGGCTTCTTCGAGCGTCTGCCCGCCGAACTGGACCATCAGGAACGCCCGGCCCCGCGGCAGTTCTTCGCGGGCTTTTTCGTTGAGGTTCTTCAATCGTTCGTCGTAGAGGAGCCGGTGGTCGACGCCTTCGAGCGCGATCGGTTCGTGCGGCAGGATGTCCGGTACCGCGTCGGCGGCGGTCGCGACGTCCGGGTAGCCGAGCACGACCATCGCGCGCTCCGGCAGCACCGGCACCAGCTTCAGTTCCGCGCGCAGGACCGTGACCAGCGTCGATTCGCTGCCCACGAGCAGCCCGGCGATGTCGAAGCCGTGCTCGGGCAGCAGCGAGTCGAGGTTGTAGCCCGACACCCGGCGCGGGATGTCCGGGAAGCGGCGGCGGATCTCGTCGGCGTATTCGTCGCGCAGCCGGCGCAGCTGCCGGTAGATCGCGGCGCGCCGGTCGCCGTGGTGCTCGATCTCGGCGTACTCGGCGTCGCTGGTTTTGCCGCACCAGAACCGGGTTCCGTCCGCCAGCAGCACTTCCAGGCGCACGATGTTGTCCACGACCTTGCCGGTGCGCTGGGCGGTCGCGCCGCAGGAGTTGTTGCCGATCATGCCGCCGAGGGTGCAGTTCATGTGCGTGGCGGGCTCGGGCCCGTACCGGAGTCCGGTGTCGGCGAGCTGCCGGTTGAGGTCGTCCAGCACGATTCCGGGCTGCACCACGCAGGTGCGGCTGTCCGCGTCGACGGATTCCAGCTCGGAGCAGTACTTCGACCAGTCGAGCACGACGGCGGTGTTCGTGCACTGGCCCGCGAGGCTCGTGCCGCCGCCCCGCGAAAGCACCGGCGCGCCGAACTCCCTCGCGACGGCCAGCGCTTCGACGCCGTCGTCGGGGGAGCGCGGCACGACGACGCCGAGGGGTACCTGGCGGAAATTGGACGCGTCGGTGGAGTAGGCGGCGCGGCTGCCGTCGTCGAAGCGGACCTCGCCCTCGACCCGCTCGCGCAACGCGGCAGCGAGGGCTTCGATGTCGATTTCGGCCGGTTCCGGCACACGGACGACGGGATTGGGGAGTTCGGCGGTGCTCATCGGCCCTCCTTGACCGCATACTCGGCCGCGGCGTCGGCGTGCAGGCGCAGCCCGTGCCCGGCGGTGGACATCGACGGGGCGACCCGGCCGCCGCTCGGGTCGAGGCCGCCGTAGAACAGTTCCCGTTCGATCCGGTCGTGGTCGGCGAACCATTCGATGTGCCGGAAGTTCGGGGTCGCGGCGGCCGCGTGCGCGGACAGATTCGGCGCGCAGTGCGCGGAAACCTCGCGATTCGCGGCGGCGGCGAGAGCGGCGACGCGCCGCCATTCCGTGTAGCCGCCGCAGCGCGTCACATCGACCTGGAGACAGTCGACCGACGGCAGCATCCGGGCGAAGTACGGCAGGTCGTAGCCGTATTCGCCGGCGGCGATGTCCGGTCCGTCGGGCGTGCGCAGCTGCGCCAGCCCGGGCAGGTCGTCGCTGGACACCGGCTCCTCGAACCAGGTCACGCCGAACTCCCGCAAGGTATCCGCGATCCGGCGGGCCCGGCCGACCGAATAGCCGCCGTTCGCGTCGACGTACAGCGCGGCGTCGTCCCCGATCGTCTCCCGCGCCAGCCGGACCCGGCCGATGTCGCGGGCGACCGCGGATCCCCAGGACTCGCCGATCTTGATCTTCACGCGCGGGATGCGCTGCTCGCGCACCCAGTGGTCCAGCTGCGCGACCAGCTCGTCGTCGTCCTGCGAGGTGAAGCCGCCGCTGCCGTACACGTCGACCTCGTCGTGCACCCGGCCGAGCAGGCGGCTCAGCGGAACGTCGAGCAGCCGCGCGGCCGCGTCCCAGATCGCGATGTCCACAGCGGACAGTGCACAAGAGACCAATCCGGGGCGGCCGAGGTTCCGGATCGCGTGCTGCATCGCGGTCCAGCACGCGGGCGGGTCCAAGACCGGTTTTCCCGCGACGGCGGAGGCCAGTTTGCCTTCGATCAGCGGGACGCACGAGAAATCGGCGTACGTCCAGCCGAGACCGTCGGTGCCGCCGGCCCGCACCCTGGCCACGACGAGCGTGGTGGAATCCCAGGAGAGCGTGCCGTCGGCTTCCGGCGAAGGAGTGGGCACCTGGTAGGCGCGCGCGTCGATGCGTTCGATGTGCGGGGCGGCGACGGTCACCGCGACCGTCCGGGCAGGAACTCCTGCAGCTTCGTCTTCGCACCCTGGAACATCAGGTGGAACGCTTCGGGATCGCCCTTGAGCACGGACTCGGTCACCGATTTCATCTGCTCGAACGTCGCGTGCGGCGGAATCGGCGGGACCTCGGCGTCGCAGCGCACGTCCAGCACCGTCGGCCGGTCCGCGGCGAACGCGGTCCGCCAGGCCGACGCGAGATCGCCCGGGTCGTCGACGTTCACGCCTTCGAGGCCGACACTGCGCGCGAACCCGGCGTAGTCGACGTCCGGCAGCGACTGCGACTCCTCGAACTTCGGCGCGCCGCCCATCGCGCGCAGCTCCCACGTGACCTGGTTGAGGTCGTTGTTGTGGAACACGCAGACGATGCACCGCGGATCGGTCCACAACCCGTGGTAGCGGGCGATGGTGATCAGCTCGGCCATCCCGTTCATCTGCATCGCGCCGTCGCCGACGAGCGCGATCGCCGGCCGGTCGGGATGCGCGAACTTCGCGCCGATCGCGTACGGCACGCCGGGGCCCATCGTCGCGAGCGTGCCGGACAGCGTGCTGCGGATGCCTTCGCGGATCCGGAGATTGCGCGCGTACCAGTTGGTCGACGAGCCGGAATCGGCGGTGACCATCGCGTCGCCCGGGATCTGCTTCGACAGCTCGTGCACGATCCGCATCGGGTTGACCGGTTTCGCGTCGACCTCGGCCTGCTGGTCCATGGTGGTCCACCAGTCGCCGACGTTCTTCTCGATTTTCTCGCGCCACGAACGGTTTTCGGTCCGGTTCAGCTTCGGCAGCAGCGCGCGCAGGGTCGCCGCGGCGTCGCCCACGAGGTTGACCTCGGTGGGGTAGCGCATGCCGATGAACCGGCCGTCGATGTCGATCTGCACCGCGCGGGCCTGGCCGTACTCCGGCAGGAACTGGCTGTACGGGAAATTGGACCCGACGATCAGCAGGGTGTCGCAGTCGCGCATCATCTCGTAGCTCGGCCGGGTGCCGAGCAGGCCGATCGCGCCGGTCACGTACGGCAGGTCGTCGGGGAGAACGTCCTTGCCCAGCAACGCTTTCGCCACGCCGGCCCCGGTGAGGTCGGCGACCTGGCGCACCTCGTCGGCCGCGCTGCGAGCGCCTTGCCCGACGAGGATCGCGACCTTCTCCCCGGCGTTGAGCACGTCGGCCGCCTCGCTGATGGCGGGTTCGGGCGGCACCGGATTCGGCCACGCGGTCCCGGGCGGGCTCGACGGCATCTGCTTGAACGCGTGCTGCGGCGGCTCGTACGGCTCTTCCTGCAAATCCGCCGGGATGATCAGCGCGGTCGGCGTGCGCGACGCCTGCGCCACCCGGAACGCGCGGTCGAGCGCGTTGGGCAGCTGCTCGGCGACGTTCACCTCGATGCAGTATTCGTTCGCGACATCCCGGTACAGCGCCTGGAGTTCGACCTCCTGCTGGTAGCTGCCGCCCATCGCGGTGCGCGCGGTCTGCCCGACGATCGCGACGACCGGGACGTGGTCGAGTTTCGCGTCGTAGAGCCCGTTCAGCAGGTGGATCGCGCCGGGCCCGGACGTCGCCATGCACACGCCGACGGCCCCGCTGAACTTCGCGTAGCCGACCGCGGAGAAGGCGGCCATCTCCTCGTGCCGGGCCTGGACGAAGCGCGGCTGGTTGTCCGCCTTGCCGAAGGACGCGACGAGACCGTTGATCCCGTCGCCGGGGTACGCGAACACCTGTTCCACGCCCCAGTCACGCAGCCGCGAAAGCAGGTAGTCGCCGACGGTCTCGGTCATGACAAGTCCTCCCGTGCGTTGAGTCCTCCCCGGCTACCCGGAGGTCGGGGGCGTTACACGTCGTGTCGCAGCCCCTGTTCGTGGCCTGTCGCGTTTGTGGTGGTTTCCGCTCCGTCGAGGTGGCGCGCGGTGTTGACGAGCCCGACCATGCTGAACGCCTGCGGCATGTTCCCGAGCTGCCGTCCGGCGCTCATGTCGTATTCCTCGCTCAACAGGCCGACATCGTTGCGGACGGCCAGCATCTGCTCGAAAACCTCGACGGCTTCCTCAGTTCGGCCGGTTCCGTGCAACGCGTCGGCGAGCCAGAAACTGCACGGCAGGAAAGCGCCCTCGCCGCCGCTCAAATCGCCGGGGCCGGAATCGGCATTCGGGTCGAAACGGTGGACGAAACCGTCTCGCGACAGTTCTTTCCGGACCGCGTCGACGGTTCCGCGCACCCTGGGGTCGCTTCCGGGGAGGAAGCCGACGCGAGGGATGAGCAGCAACGCGGCGTCCAGGCCGTGCGAGCCGTAGAACTGGGTGAAAGTGTTGCGGCCGGTGTCGAAACCCTTCCGGCAGACTTCCTCGTGAATGCGGTCGCGCAGCGCGCGCCAGCGGTCGACCGGTCCGTCGAGGTCGTGGCATTCCACCGTCCGGACGGCCCGGTCGACGCCCGCCCACGCCATCACCTTGGAATGCACGAAATGCTGCGGTTCGCCGCGGACCTCCCACAGGCTCCGGTCGGGCTGGTCCCAATGGCCTTCGAGGAAATCGAGCAATCCGCGTTGCAGATCCCATGCCGGATGTATCACCGGAAGTCCGGCTTCGCGGACGAGATGCAGGCCGTCGAGCGCTTCTCCCCACACGTCGAGCTGGACCTGGCCCGCGGCGGCGTTGCCGATCCGTACCGGGGCGGAACCGGCGTATCCGTCGAGCCAGTCCAATGTGGACTCCGGAACGCGGCGGGAACCGTCGAGTCCGTAAAGGACTTGGAGGTCGGCCGGATCGCCGGCGGCGGCGCGGACGAGCCATTCGCGCCAGGCTTTCGCTTCGTCCGGATAGCCGGTGCCGACGAGCGCTTGCAGGGTGAAGGTGGCGTCGCGCAGCCAGCAGTAGCGGTAATCCCAGTTGCGTTCGCCGCCGAGCTGTTCCGGCAGCGAGGTCGTCGGCGCGGCGAGAATGCCGCCGGTCGGTTCGTAGGTGAGCGCCTTCAAGGTGATCAGCGCACGGCGCACCGCGGAAGGCCATCGGCCGTCATACCGGCAGCGGCTGATCCAGTCCGCCCAGAAGCGTTCGGTGTGCGCCAGCGCTTTCTCGGCGTCAGCCGGATCGGGGCGTTCCTGGTAGGAGGCGTGGTAGGTCAGCACGAACGGCACGCGGTCGCCCTCGGCGACGGTGAATTCGGCGAAACCCTCGGTGGACACTTCGACCGGAGTGGTCAGCCGGACCGCGTCGGGGCCTGCGACCGCGTCGAATCGTCCGTCGACGTGCCGGACCCACGGCCGCACCGACCCGTAGTCGAACCGCGGCCGCAGGCAGGTCCGCATCGGGACCCGGCCGCGCACGCCTTCGACAATGCGGACGAGATCGGCCGCTCCGTCGCGCGGCGGCATGAAGTCGACCACGCGCACGGTGCCGTCGGCGGTGTCCCATTCGCTGGCGAGGACCAGGGAGTCGCCGACGTAACCTCGACGGGTGGCCGGCCCGCCGTCCGCGGGCCCGAGCTGCCACACGCCCGCGCTTTCGTCGTGCAGCAGCGCGGCGAAGCACGCGGGGGAGTCGAACCGCGGCAGGCACAGCCACTCGATCGCACCTTCCCGCGACACCAACGCCGCGGTGTGCAGGTCGCCGAGCAGGGCATAGTCTTCGATCGGGCGCTGGTTCATCGCAGCGGATTCAGTCCCGGCCGAGCGCCTTCGCCAGTTCCTTCTTGGTCATCGTCGACCGGCCGTGGATATTGCGCTTCTTGGCCTCGTTGTACAGCTGGTCGCGCGTCGGACCGCCCGGTCCGAGCCGCTTGCCGGAACGATGCCCGCCGCGCTTCTGCGGCGATTTGTCGCGCACCGAGGACTTGCTCGCGCGGTCCGATTCGCCCGACTGCGCCCGGTTCTTGTTCACCGTGCGGGCGGCGATCTCCTTCGCGCGCTTCTTGCTGGTGCCGCGGTCCTCCTGCGACTCCTCGATGTGCTGGTACTGCCGTTCCCGTTTCGAGCTCCAAGCCTGCTGCGGCATCCCAGTCTCCTTCCGCCGTTCTTGATCCCCGGATTGCCCGCGCGGACGGGACGGAAACATCGCGGTTCGCCGCGGCGGAAACGGGTACCCGCTCGCGAGTGGGACGCGAACAGACTCTCGCCGGGCGGCTGCTGGCCGAGCACCTGGTCGCCGGCCGGCTCGAACCAGGGACCGAAATCGGCCTGCGGGTCGATCAGACACTGACCCAGGACGCCACGGGCACGCTCGTGATGCAGGAGCTCGAGGCGCTCGGGCTCGACCGCGCGCGAACCGAGCTGAGCGTCCAGTACGTCGACCACAACCTGCTGCAGGCCGACGAGAAGAACGCCGAGGACCACGCTTACCTGCGTTCCGCCTGCCGCCGGTTCGGGCTGTGGTTCTCCAAACCGGGCAACGGCGTTTCGCACCCGACGCACATGGAGCGGTTCGGCGTGCCCGGCAAGAGCCTCGCCGGGTCCGATTCGCACACCTGCGCGGCGGGCGCGCTGGGCATGCTCGCCGTCGGCGTCGGCGGCCTCGAAGTGGCGCTGGCCATCGCGGGGGAGCCGCTCTACCTGCGGATGCCGGAGATCTGGGGTGTCCGGCTGGAGAACGAGCTGCCGCCGTGGGTGTCGGCGAAGGACGTCGTGCTGGAGATGCTGCGGCGGCACGGCGTGAGCGGCGGACGGCACCGGATCATCGAGTACCACGGCCCGGGACTGGCCTGCCTGAGCGCGATGGACCGGCACGTGATCGCCAACATGGGCGCCGAGCTGGGCGCGACCGCGACAGTGTTTCCGGCCGACGAAGCGATCCGCGCGTTCCTTCGGGCGGAGGGGCGCGAACACGATTTCCGCGACCTGCGCGCCGGACGCGACGCCTCTTACGACATCGAAGACGTGATCGATCTGTCCACAGTGGAGCCATTGGTGGCGAAGCCGTCGTCGCCGGGCAACGTGGTGCCGGTGCGCGAGGTGTCGGGGACGCCGGTGGGGCAGGTCGTGATCGGTTCCTCCGCCAACCCCGGATTCCGGGACTTCGCGGTCGCCGCGGCCACCGTCCGGGGCAGGCAGACGGCCGATTCGGTGAGCTTCGACGTCAACCCGACCTCGCGGCAGATCCTTGTCGAACTGGCCCGCAGCGGACACCTCACCGACCTCGTCGCGGCCGGGGCCCGCGTGCACCAGGCGGGCTGCCTCGGCTGCATCGGAATGGGCCAGGCGCCCGCGCCCGGCACGCACTCGCTGCGCACCTTCCCGCGGAACTTCCCCGGCCGGTCCGGAACCGCCGACGACTCGGTCTGGCTCTGCTCGCCGGAGACCGCGGCGGTGTCGGCGCTGACCGGCGTGCTGACCGATCCGCGCGACTACGCCACCGCCCACCACCTCGCGTACCCGCGCGTCGCCGGACCAGCCCGTTCGGCAGCCGACCCGCGCGTCTTCGCCGCACCGCTGCCGGAGGAGGAGGCGCTGCGGGAGGAACTGGTGAAGGGCCCGAACGTCGCCGGGCTGCCGGACTTCGACCCGCTGCCGGACGAGCTCGAGGGCCCGGTCCTGCTGAAGGCCGGGGACGACGTGTCGACCGACGAAATCTCGCCCGCCGGAGCCCGCGCGCTGCCCTACCGCTCGAATATCCCGAAGCTGGCCGAGTTCACCTTCACCCGGATCGACGAGGACTACCCGAAGCGTGCGGCCGACAGTCCGGCGCACTTCGTGGTCGCGGGGGAGAACTACGGCCAGGGCTCGTCGCGCGAGCACGCCGCGATCACCGCCCGGTACCTGGGTTTGCGCGTGGTGCTGGCCCGGTCGTTCGCCCGGATCCACTGGCAGAACCTGGTCAACTTCGGGGTGCTGCCGCTGGAATTCGCCGAGTCGGAGGACAGCGAGAAGATCGAGCGCGACGACGTGCTGTCGGTGTCCGGGCTGCACCGGCTGGCCGAGACGGGGGAGTTCACGGTGCGGAACCAGACCCGGGACGAGGAGTACCGGGCACGGCACCAGCTGTCGCCGCGGCAGGTGGACGTGCTGCTGGCCGGCGGGCGGATTCCGCAGCTGGCTCGGGCGCTGCACTGAGACGTCGGCCCTGGGGCACGCGGTTTGAGTGTCGTGAGGGGAACCCCGAGGGAATCAGATTCCCATGCCAGGGACTTAAGCCGGGCGGTCTCGGCCCGCGGACTGTCCACACAGGACACCATCCCCGCCGAAATGCCCGATTAATGTCCGTCTGACCGGTTCTATGGGTCTGTGAGGTCCCTCGCAGACCGCACACCGCGCTTCCGCCCGACGGGCCCGTCTGCTGGCAGCCGGCCCGGTCTTCTCGGCTCGGGCGGACGCGCTCCCCATGCACCCGCAGGGTCGCCTTAAGTCCCTGGCATGGGGCATTTCGGCGAGTCGCGGGTCTCTTGTGGACAGTGAGCCGGGCTCGATCGACGCGGCTTAAGCCTCCGGCTTGGGGACTCCGCGACCAGGGACGCCCTCACGGACCTCTCACTGGTCAGGAGGCCTTCAGCGCAGCCTCCAAGTCGGCCCGCGACATCTTCGAACGCCCCTTGACGTCGCGTTCCTTCGCGAGCTTCTGCAGCTCCGTTTTGGACAGCTGGGACAGATCCGGCGTGCGCTGCTTGCGGCTGCCGCGCACGCTCTTCGCCAGGGCCTCCATGAGGTCGACCACCTTCGTCGGCTGCTCCGGCTCGGCGGCGGGCGTGACGGTGTTCCCGGCCCGTTTGGCCTCGATCAGCTCCTCCACCCGCTCGCGGTAGGTGTCGCGGAACTCGTCGGGCTTCCACGGCTCGGTCATCGCGTCGATCAGCTTGACCGCGAGGTCCAGTTCCTTCTGGTTCGTCTTGGCCTTGGCGGGCAGCTGCGGCACGTCGTCCGCGTTGCGCACCTCGGCGGCGTAATGCAGCGTGTTGAGCACGATCACCCCGTCGCCGGCGCGGGCGAGCGCGAGATGCTCGCGGCCGTGGAAGACGAACTTCGCGACGGCCGCCTTGTCCCGGCTGGACAGTGCGTCGAGCAGCAGCACGTACGGGCGCTGCGCTTCCTCCTTGGCGGGCGCGAGCCAGTACGCGCGGTCGAAGAACAGCGGGTCGACCTCCTCGAGGTCCACGAAGCTCTCCACCTCGAGCGACCTCGACCGGCCCGGCGCGATCTCGTCGAGTTCCTCCTGCTCGACCAGCACGTACTCGTCGTCGCCGACCTCCCGGCCGCGGACGATGTCGTCGTAGGACACCTCGTCACCGGTCCGCTCGTTCACCCGCCGGTAGCGGATGCGGTCCTGAGTCCCGCGCTGGAACTGCGTGAAGTGCACGGCATGGTCCTCGACCGCTTTGTACATCCGCACCGGGACGTTCACCAGCCCGAACGACAGCGCACCCTGCCACACCGGACGCATCGGCGCTCCTTCCTCCCTGATGCCCGGCGGGTACCCAATCCGGGCGCGCGGCACACCGCGCCGGTGTGAGCGAAGGGGTTACGGGGTAGCTTTTGCTCCGATGCGCATAAAACCTCGCGGAAGCCAGTTCTTCCAGCTGCTCGCGGACGCGGCCGCGAACCTCGTCACCGCCACCGCGCTCCTGCGGGACCTCACCGAGGCGTCGCCGCCCGACCGGGAGGCGATCGCGGCCCGGCTGCACGAGGTCGAACACGCCGGCGACGACCTGACGCACACCATCATGGTCGAGCTGAACAGCACGTTCGTCACGCCGTTCGACCGCGAGGACATCCAGGCGCTGGCCGCCCGGATCGACGACGTGCTGGACTTTGTGGACACTGCCGCCGACCTCGCGGTCCTGTACCGGCTGGAGAAGTTCCCGCCGGGCACCGACGGGATGCTGCGCGTGCTGTGCCGCGCGGCGGAGCTGACCGCGGAATCCATGCCGGGGCTCTCCAAGGTCGGCGAGCTGTCGCCGTACTGGATCGAGATCAACGCGCTGGAGAACGAGGCGGACCACACCTACCGGCGGATGCTCGCCGACCTCTTCCAGCCGGGAGCCGACGCGCTCGAGGTGCTCAAGGCGAAGGAGGTCGTCGAGCAGTTCGAGCTGGCGGCCGACGGCTTCGAGCACGTCGCGGACGTGGTGCAGACCATCGCGGTCAAGGAGTCCTGAGTGGACAGCACCGCCGCGCTGGTCGCCGTCGTGGTGCTGACGGTCTTCTTCGACTACACCAACGGTTTCCACGACGCGGCCAACGCGATCGCCAGCGCGGTCTCGACCAGGGCGCTCCCGCTGCGCACCGCGCTCGTGCTGGCCGCGGTGATGAACCTGGCCGGAGCGCTGCTGTCGACCGGGATCGCCGCCACCGTCGCGAAGGGGATCATCGACGTCCCGCCCGGCCCGGGCGCGCTGACCGTGGTGCTCGCCGCGCTGGTCGGCGCGATCGCGTGGAACCTCGTGACCTGGTATTTCGGGCTGCCGTCCTCGTCGTCGCATTCGCTGATCGGCGGGATGGTCGGGGCCGCGCTGGCCGCGGCGAGCACCGTGCACTGGACCGGCATCGTGGAGAAAGTGCTGGTGCCGATGGTCGCGTCGCCGCTGCTCGGGCTGGTGCTCGGCTACGCGGCGATGGTGGCGGTGCTCTGGCTGCTGCGCCGGGCGAACCCGCACCGCAGCGGCCGGGTGTTCCGGCGGATGCAGATCGTGTCGGCCTCGGCGCTCGCGCTCGGACACGGGTTGCAGGACGCGCAAAAGGGCATGGGCGTGCTCGTCCTGGCGCTGATCGCGGCGGGCAAACAGGACACGTTCGCGGTGCCCTTGTGGGTGACGCTGGTGTGCGCCGGCGCGCTGTCGCTCGGCACCTGCTCGGGCGGCATGCGCATCATGCGGACGCTCGGCCGCCGCGTCTTCCCGCTCGACCCGCCGCACGGGTTCGTGGCGGAATCGGTCGGGGCTTCGGTGCTGTACCTGACCGCGTTCGCGGTGAAGGCGCCGATTTCGACCACGCACGTGATCACCGCGGCAGTGATGGGCGTCGGCGCGACGCGGCGGCTTTCGGCGGTGCGGTGGGGGATCGCGCGCGACATCGTGCTCGGCTGGGTGCTGACGTTCCCGGCGGCGGCGGGGGTCGCCGCGCTGATGTTCTGGCTGCTGTCCGCGTTCAACTGATCACGGGGGCACCAGGGCGAGGACTTCCTCATCGCTGGTGGGGCTGAAGTCCGCATAGAACTCGCCGACCGCGCGGAATTCCTCCGGCTCCCGCAGGCAGACCACCTCGTCCGCCTCGCGGGAGAGCTTGTCCAGCGCGGGCGGCGCGCCGACGGGAGCGGCGAAGACCAGCCGCAGCGGTGCGTGCGCCCGGAGGGCCCGCAGCGCGGCGATCGCGGTCCCGCCGGTGGCCACGCCGTCGTCGACCACCACGACGTCGTGCCCCGCCGGCGAGCGCGGGGCGCGGCTGCCCAGGTAGCGGCGGACTTGGTCGCGGGCCTCGGTACGGGCGTGGTCGACCTGGCGGGCGATGTCCTCCGGCGTGAGCCCGAGCGCCCGGAGCCCGGCGCGGTCGAAGAACGGCGGCCCGTCCGCCGCGACGGCGCCGAGGCCGAGTTCCGGTCGTCCCGGTGCGCTGATTTTGCGGGTGACGAGCAGTTCCAGCGGCGCGTCCAGTTCCTCGGCGACGGGCGCGGCGACCGGAAGCCCGCCGCGGGCGAGCCCGAAGACCACCGGGTCCGTCCATTCCCGGCAGGCCAGGGCGGCGGCGAGCCGGGCGCCCGCGTCCGCGCGGTCCCGGAACGGTCTCACCGGCGGCCCTTCTTCGCAGCGCGCCGGAGCGTTTGCCGGACAGCGGCCAGACCAGCGGCTACGCGGGCCGCGGGCCGATTTCGCTTCTGCGCGGTGCGGCGCAGCAGCTCCCCGGCACCGAGTACGGCGGCGGTCAGCCCGGCGGCGACCGCACCGTGATGGCGGCTCAGCACGGGCTGGACGTCTCGCGTCTTCGCCTGCTGGTCGAACTCCCCGTGCGCGCCGTAGTCGAACCCGCGCGGGCCGTCCGCGGGCTCCCACAGGTTCGCGGGCTGGCTCGGCCGTTGCGGCTGACCGGTTTGCTGCGCGCCGAAGCCGGTGCGGGCGAGGTACCGGTCGAGCAGGCCGGGCGCGACGGCGTTGGCCAGCAGCGTCGCGGCGGTGCTCGTGCCGACCCAGTACTCGCGGCGGCGCGGGTGATCGGCCGCGTGCAGCACCGCGCGGGCGGCGAGTTCGGGCTGGTAGATCGGCGGGACCGGCTGGGCGTGTTCGGGCAGCCGCGACAGCAGCCAGGTGAACTGCGGCGTGTTGACCGCGGGCAGTTGCACCATGGTCGTCCGGATTCCGCTGTGCTCGTGGAGAAGTTCGCAGCGCAGCGCCTCATTGAAGCCCTGAATGGCGTGCTTGGCCCCGCAATATGCGCTCTGCAGCGGGATCCCGCGATACGCGAGCGCCGAGCCGACCTGGACGATCGTGCCCGCGTCCCGCGGTTTCATCCGCGCGAGAGCGGCCATCGTGCCGTGCACGAAACCGAGATAGGTCACCTCGGTGACCCGGCGGTATTCGTCCGGTTTGACGTCGGCGAAGCGGGCGAACACCGAGCTGAACGCGACGTTGACCCAGACGTCGATCGGCCCGAACTCCTCCTCGGCGCGGGTGGCGGCGGCGTCGACCTGGGCGAAATCGGCGACGTCCGTCGGCAGTTCCAGCGGCGTGCCCCCGGCTTTCCGGACGTCCTCCGCCGCGGCGGCGAGCCCCTTCTCGCCCCGGGCCAGCAATGCGACCTTCGCGCCGCGGCTGCCATACGCTCGGGCGACGGCCCGGCCCACTCCGGCGCTGGCCCCGGTCACGACTACGACGGGCGGCATGGAAATCCTTTCCCCGGACCGGGAGTCCGGCGGCTCGGCGGACGCAGACACTCCTGGCGGGCGACGTGCCCGCACACCGCGATCGCCCCCAGCGCGAAGCCGAGCAGCGCGAGCGGCACCTCCGGCGGAAAGACGATCCCGCAGACGACCAGGGCGGCCGCGACCGCGGTCAGCGCCCAGCACGCCACCGGCCAAGCCCGGCGCAGCGGCCACGCCGCCTGCCCGAAGGCGCGCCGCATCCACAGCGCGTCGGTGGCGAGCAGCTCGCGTTCCATCGAACGCAGCGCCCGGTGGGGATCCGGCTGCCGGTGCGCGGCCATCGCCTGCTCCCTTCCGCCTGACCGACGGCTTACCCGTTCCCGGCCAGGCCAAACCGGAACGGCGGAGGCGTCCGGTTTGCCCCGGAAGACGCCGGGTAACCGGACGCTTTCGCCGGAGCACGTCGGAGGGAGCACGAGATGAGCAGGCTGCTGGTGGACCCGGAGAGCGCGACCGTCCCCTGTGGACAGTGCGGGCGCGAGGCGGTGCACGTGGGCAGGCTGGTGCAGGAGGACGGGACGCCGGTCAGCCACGCGGTGGTGTGCACGGTGTGCCGGGCCCATCGTCCGGGACCGGGGCTGGGGGAGACGCGACGTCCGCGGCTGGCCGTGCTTTCGCGGCCCGCCGACGGCTCGCCCTAGGCCGCCGCGTTCGGCAGAAGTCCGTGAAGGGCTCCTTACGGGAATCAGATTCCGGCAAGGAGCCCTTCACGTCCGCTCAGTCGATGCCGAGCACGGACTCGGCAGTGGTCCAGTTGGCGAGCATCGCGTGCTGCGCGTCGGCGAGGGTGGCTTTCCCGGCGCAGACCGCCTTCTTCACCGCGTTCTCGACGGAATCCTTGCTGTAGGAGTTCTGGTCGCCGTCGTGCGGCTCGGGCCAGAGGTTCTTCGGGTCCTTCGGCGCGCCGCCCAGTTCGAGCGGCAGGAAGTGGTCCTCCTCGTACGAGCTGAGCGAGGTGTCGGAGTAGCCGTAGTCGATGATGCCCTGCTTCTTGAGCTTGTTGGTGTAGGTCGTCGGCGGGCGGATGGTCGCGGTCCAGCCGGGGACGCAGATCGTGTCGCCGATGGTGTCCTGGGTGACGTCCGGGTTGGTCGCGCCGGGCGTGCAGGCCGGGTCGGGCAGCGGAAGATAGGACTGCGAGCAGGCTGCGGCGAGAGCGTGCGGAACGGCGGCGTGCGCGGCGGGCGCGACCAAAGCGAGCGAACCGGCCAGAATGACGGCAGGCGCGGCGAAACGGGCAAGTCGGGACATCGGAAATCTCCTCCCTGGAGCACGGTCGCGCCAGCGTCCGCCGATTCCGGGCAAGCGCACTACCTACCTTCGAAGGAATGCGTGAAGAATTAACCGGGTGCTCAACTTGCCGGACGGCAAAATGCGCAAGGTGGACGTGCGTTCTGGGCGTCTGAGGGGATGATCCGAAAACGCGGCGCAAGCCGGGCGAACGGGCCGGGGATGCTTGATCCGCCAGCATTCGGGCTTTCGGGGCGAGTCCGGACGGGCGGCTCCGGATGGCTGGAAAGGTTCTTCGGAACTGTTTCCGGTCGGTTTTTATGCGCCTTCCGGGCGAATCGGGGAAAAAATGCTGCAATCGATTTCCGCTGCGCCGTTCGGCTGAAGGTCGCGGCGTCCCGTATCCGTCGCCGGGTCTGGTGCGACCTTTTTCGTGAACCTCGCCGGAATTGATCTTTTCGGGCGGAATTCCCGGGAGTGAACGATGAGCGAACCGGAAGGGCCGCGGTCCGGGGCCGGACGCGCAGAGGGCGCGGAAAGCGGCCCGGCGGGCGAAAACGCGCCCGCCGAACCGGAAGCGGGGTACGAGATTCCGATCGGGATGCCGGTCCCGGCCGCCGAGATGGAACGGCTGAAGGCGGCCGCCGAGCGGCACCGCGATCGGGAGGAGGAGGCCGACGCCCCGGCACGGGCCGGCGACGAGGCCGCGGAGGAAGAGGGTGATCACCGTGATGCCTGAAGCACAGGTGCTCGAAGGCCAGGCAGGGGAAACGGCCGGGGGCGCGTCGCGGGAAATGGCGGATCTGACGGTCGGCGAACTGCTCGCCGAACCGTTGTCCCCGGAACGGTCGCCGTTGTTCGCGCAACGGTTCCCGGTTCCGGTCGAGGAGTACGACCGGCTGAAGACCGGCGCGCGCGAGCACGGCGCGGAGGCGCTGGCCCCGGGGGACGCGCTCGACGCGCAGCTGGACGAGGAAGCGGCGGCGGAACTGTCGGAGGAGAACCCGCCGGAGGACGAGATCGTCGAGGGGCTCGCGCCGGCGGCGTCGGCGAGTTTCGAGGGGATTTCGCAGACCGCGTTCCGGCCGCCGGACTGCACGGTCGCGGTCGGCCCGAAGCAGGTCATGGCCGCGGTCAACGTGGACCTGGTCGGCTACGACAAGACCGGGCTGCAACAGTTCCGGTGGGCCAATTTCACCGCGATGTTCAACCCGGTGCTGCCCGCCGGGGCGCAGCTGTTCGACCCGAAACTGGCCTACGACCACTACAGCGGCCGCTGGATCGTCTGCATCGCCGCCCGGCGCGCGAACCCGCAGGGATCGTGGATCATGCTCGGCGTCTCGCAGACGGCCGACCCCGCGGGCGCGTACTGGATCTGGAGCACCGACGCGACCGCGAACGGGGCCACCGCCACCGGCAACTGGTCGGACTACCCGATGCTGGGCTTCGACAGCCAGGCGATTTACGTGTCCACCAACCAATTCGCCTTCGGCGGCGGGTTCGCCTACGCGAAACTGCGGATCTTCAACAAGGCGGAGCTGTACGGCGGCGGGTCCGGCGGCGGCCACACGATCCGCTGGTGGGACTTCTGGGGCCTGAAGAACCCGGACGGGAGCGCTGCGTTCTCCGTCCAGCCGGCCTGCCATTTCCAAGGCGTGGGCGGGAATCCGCGCGCTTACCTGGTGAACTCGCTGTTCCCGTCGGGGTCGAGCCTGACTCTGTGGACGCTGTCGAACCCGCTGGGCCTGTGGTCGGGCGGCGCGCCGACGCTGGCCGCGACCGCCGTACCGTGCCGGAGCTACAACCTGCCGCCCGGCGCGGTGCAAAAGGACGGCGGGACAACGAGAATCGCCACGAACGACACCCGGCTGCTCAACGCGGTCTTCCAGGCGGCGGGCCGGACCCAGCGGTTGTGGACGACGCACACGTCCGCGTACAGCTGGCGGGGCGACACCGAAGCCCGGTCAGTGGTGCAGTGGTACGAGATCGACGTGCCCAGCCACGCGATCACGCAACAGGGCGCCTTCGGCGCGCCGGGCAGGCACTATTTCTTCCCGGTGATCCAGACCGACATTTCCCGCAACGCCCACGTGGCGTTCGGCCGGTCCGCCGCCGACGAGTACGGCCACTTCCGCCAGACCGGCCGCCTCGCCACCGATCCGCCGGGCACGTTGCAGGGCAGCGCTTCGGTGATCGCCGGGCAGAGCGCCTACACCGGCGGCAGATGGGGCGACTACTTCGGCATCGGCCGGGACCCGTCGGATTCCCGGACCGTGTGGAGCTACGGCGAATACGCCGGCGCGGGCAACACCTGGCGGACCCGTCTCAACGCGGCGAAGTACTGAGAGCAGGGAGGGTGTCATGAACACTGCACAGAAGTTCCGGATCGCGGCGGAGGCCGCGCTCGCGGTGCTCAGCGCGGTCGCGTTGGTGCTGACGCTCACGGTCCCGGACTGGATCGAACGCACGACCGGCGCGTCCCCGGACGGCGGAGGCGGGGAAACCGAGTGGCTGCTGACGGCGGTCGCCTGCGTGGCGACGGTGCTGTTCGCCGGCTTGGCCACGTGGGAGTGGCGGCGGTTGCGGACGGCGTGACCGGCACGAGCGGGCACCGGACTTCACGGCGGTGCCCGCTCTTTGCCGGGCTTTTCGGCGGAACGCCGGACGGGAATTCCGGGCCGCCCTAGGCTGATCCGGTGACTGCCTTCGAACCGTCGCCCGAGGTCCGCCGACCCGACCTTCCGATGTATCTGGTGGAAAACCCATACCTTCGGGCGCGCCCCGGTTCGCGGAACACCTTCGGCGGCAGGCCGATCCTGCCCGAGGACGAGGACTGGCCGGAGTGCTATTGCGGCGAGCGGATGACGTTGTTCTTCCAGCTGGACGTCCCGCCGGACATCCCGCGGTTCGGCGGCGACCACCTGCTCGTGTTCCAGTGGCCGGTGCACAACGACGCGGCCTGTCTGCCCGGAGAGCCGGAGCAGCTTCCGGAGCGCTACTGGGAAAATCCGCACGTGCTGGATCACCCCGGTGCGTTCTCCGGAGTACGAGATGGAAACCGTGTGGAGGCCTGTCCCGCGCGAAGGGTTCACCGAACGGAGCACCGGCCGGATGGAGTTCAAAGTCGGCGGGCTGCCGTGCTGGCTTCAGGATCCGCAACGGCACGTCTGCGCGTGCGGTGCCGAGATGGCGTTCTTGTGCGAGATTCCGGAGTGCACCGAATTCGCGAGGCGCCCGGCCGAGCGGACCAGCGCCACGATTCCTATGGAGAGTCCTATGTGCTGCTTCTCGGCAACGCGGTGCACCTGCTCGCGTGCCCGGAACACTGTCATCCCGCAGCGGTCTGGCCGGTGCCGCAGAACTGACCCTCATTCCTCGTAGGTGATCGAGTACCGAGCCGCCACCGGGTTGATCTTCACCGGGTCCACCGCGCCGTCCGTCAGCACCGCCGGACCGGCCTCGAAGAGATCCTCCAGATAGTGCTCCCACCCGCCCGGCGAGGAGATCTGCAGCAGCCGCGGCGCGGGATCCGAAACCGCCCGCAGCGCATGCGGAACCCCGTGCGGCAGCAGCACGAACATCCCCTTCGCCGCCACGTGGGTCTCGTCCGCGAAGTCGATGCCCAGTTCGCCTTCGAGCACGTAAATGCATTCGTCGGCCTCGTGGTGGACGTGGCGCGGGATGTCGCGCGCCAGCGTCACCTCCAGCAGCGAGAACCGGGTCTCGGTGTCGCCGGTCATCGCCTTCACCGCGAACGCGGGCGGCAGCGGCACCCGGCCCGGGCGTGCCTCGCCGGGCTGCAGCAGCAGGAAACGGTCCTTCGTCATGGGGTATCCTCGCAGACGAATCGGAAGCGGAGTCCGTTTCCAGATTAACCGGAGGAGGGCGTCGGTTGTCAACGGAGCGCAAGCCGAGGGCGGACGCGGAACGCAACCGGGCACGGGTCCTGGAGGCGGCCCGTGTGCTGCTCGCCGAGCAGGACGACGTCCAGTTGCCGGAGATCGCGCGGGTGGCCGGGGTGGGTGTCGGGACGGTGTACCGGAACTTCCCGGACCGGCGGGCGCTCGTGGAAGCGTTGGCGGAGCAGCGGTTCGCCGAGATCGCGGAGTACGCGCGGAAGCGGTGCGTCGACGGGAAATCCGGCGTCAAGCGCTATCTGCGGCACGTCGGCGAGGTGCTGTCGGGGGACCGGGCGCTGTCGGCCGCCATCGAGACGGCGCGCGGATCGGCGGGGAGCGAACCGCGTGGCGACGCCTTGGCCGAACTGGAAACGGTGGTGGCGCAGGCGATCGCGGCCGACCAGGCGGCGGGGGTGCTCCGCGCGGATTGCACGGTCGGCGACGTGTATCTGCTGGTCGGCTGTCTGTCGTCGGTGGTCCGCACGGGGAGCGGGGACTGGCGGCGGTTTCTGGAACTGGCGTTGGAAGGGCTGCTGCCCCGGGACTAGTCGTCCAAGCGCACCAGGTAAGAGTTCAGTTCGCCGATGTCGTGCATCGAGATCAGCACGGCGGTCATCTTCCGCACGCCGGGTTCGCGGACGATCAGCCCGTCTGGAACGGCGAAGTAGCTGCCGCCCGCGCATTCGCCGGTGCCTTCCCAGCGGCGCATGATCCGGTCCACCTCGTCGAGGGTGAACATCGTCGCGCTCCACCGGGAACCGTCGGGGTAGTGGACCTCGACGTCGACATTGTCCACCTCGTCCGGTTCCTCGCCGCCGCCGACGAGAAACTTCGCGTCGAAGGCCGAGGTCCGGACGACGTAGCACGGGGAGTCCCACCCGGCGGAGAGAACTTCGGTCGCCACGGAGGGAAAGCCTAACGGGCCGCCCCGGAAACCAGTCCGGAACGGCCCGTCGGCATCGAAATCAGGCGAGGTCCTCCAGCGGGACCTCGGGGTCGGCCAGCCGCGCTGGGTCCACCGCTTTGCCGGAGCGGATGAGCGCCTTGATCGGGTCCGTGACGTCCCAGACGTTGACGTTCATCCCGGCCAGGACGCGGTTCTCCTTGAGCCAGAAGGCGATGAACTCGCGCCCGGGCACGTCGCCGCGGAACACGACGCGGTCGTGGCCCTCGATGGTGCCCAGGTATTCCATGCCGAGGTCGTACTGGTCGGTGAAGAAGTACGGCAGCTCGTCGTACGACTCCTCCTTGCCGAGCATCCCCGCCGCGGCCACGGCGGGCTGGTTGAGCGCGTTCGCCCAGTGCTCGACGCGCAGGTGCTTGCCGAGGAACGGGTGGTAGGCGTTCGCGACGTCGCCCGCGGCGAAGATGTCCGGGTCGCTCGTGCGCAGGCTCGCGTCGGTGACCACGCCGTTGTCGACGTCGAGGCCGGCCGCCTCGGCCAGTTCGACGTTCGGCTTCGCGCCGATCCCGGCCAGGACGGCGTCCGCGTCGAGGACGCTGCCGTCGCCGAGGCGGATCCGCTTGCCCTGGCCGCCGTTGGTGATGTGCTCGACCTGGACGCCGAGCCGCAGGTCGACGCCGTGCGCGCGGTGCAGGTCGGCGAACACCGGGGCGACGTCGCGGCCGAGCGCGGTGATCAGCGGCAGTTCGAGCGCCTCGACCACGGTGACCTCCACCCCGGCCTGGCGCGCGGCGGCGGTCGCTTCGAGGCCGATCCAGCCGCCGCCGACGACCACCAGCTTCGAGGCGGTGCCGAACAGCTCCTTGAGCCGGTCGGCGTCCTCGATCCGGCGCAGGTAGTGGATCCCCGCGGTGTCCGGCAGCTCGCGCGGGCTCGCGCCGGTGGCCAGCAGGAGCTTGTCGTAGCCGAGGCTGGTGCCGTCGTCGAGCGCGACCTGCTTCCGGTCCCGGTCGATCGCCGTCGCCTTGACGCCCTGGCGCAGGTCGACCTTCTTCTCGGCGTACCACGCGGCGTCGTGCACCTGGAAGCTCTCGGCCTCCGCGTTGCCCGCGAGGTAGTCCTTCGACAGCGGCGGACGCTCGTAGGGCAGGTGCCGCTCGTCGCCGACGATGGTGATCTTCCCGTCGAATCCCTTGTCGCGCAACGCTTCCGCGGCCTTCGCTCCGGCCAGCCCGGCTCCGATGATGACGAACGACGAGGTCACTGACGAACTCCTTCGATGCGGGGACGACGGGAGTACTTATATCACTAGCGAAGTTTGGTCTTATTCGGCTGCCCGGTCAAGTTCCCCTGATCAGAGGTACCCAATTGAGACAGCACCTACCCGGAAGGGTGTTACTTCGCCGCTCAGTAGCTGCCGCCGCCGTACCCGCCCGCCGGGGCGGAGCTGGTCGTGGTGATCGCGGTGCCGTCGGAGGCGACCATCCACCAGAGCCCGCCGTTGAGGTTCAGGCCCTGGCCGTTGGTCTGCCCGGCGGACTTGTCGCCGATGTACCGGTACAGCGGGTGGCCGCCGAGCGTTTCCTGCTTGGATCCGTCTGGTCGGGTGATGGCACCGATGCTGCCCTGGGCCGGCCCGGTGAGCGGAGTGCCCGCGGCGACCGGGGGCCAGTAGCTCGCGCAGCTCGCGGCGCAGGCGGACTGGCCGTTGTGGTCCGCGGCGAACAGGTAGATCGTGTCGCCTTTGCTGTCGGTCAAATGCGTCGGCGCGGCGGGTGGTGCGGCGGTTGTCCCGCCGCTGTTGCCGCCGCCGCATGCCGCGGCGAACAGGCCTGCCGCGGCCAATGCGGTCAGCAGTCCGAAAGTTCTTGGGGTTGTGCCAGTCATCCCAGCCTCCAGTGGTGCGTGGGTGTCGCCCTTTCTCCGACACGCGGCTGGCTCCAGAACGGTTCAGCCGGGATTTATCGAGCGTCACAGCGTCTGGACGGGAGAGGCCTCGGTGCGTACGGTATGGCAAGCCTAACCTTAGTGACTCTCCGAGGAGGACCCATGCCAGAGCGTGCGCTCGACCGGGCCGTCCCGTTCGTGCTCGGCCTGTTCCGGATCGTCGTCGGGCTGCTGTTCGCGGCCCACGGCGCGGCGGCGCTATTCGGCGTCTTCGGCGGCGGCCCGAAAGGCGGAACCGTCGCGGCAGGCGCGTGGCCGTCCTGGTACGCGGCGGTGATCCAACTCGGCTGCGGCCTCCTGGTCGCGTTCGGCCTCGGCACCCGGATCGCGGCACTGCTCGCGTCCGGCTCGATGGCGTACGCCTACTTCGTCGTCCACCAGCCGGACGGCTTGCTGCCGCTGCAGAACCACGGGGAGCCCGCGGCGATGTTCTGCTGGGCGTTCCTGTTGCTGGCCTTCACCGGGCCGGGGGCGCTGGCGGTGGACGCGTTGTTCCGGAAGCGGCCGGACGACGCGCGGGGTGTGGTGAGTGGGGAATCGCGGGGTGCGCTGAGTGCGGTGCAGGTCAGTCCTGGCGGGGGCGAGTAGCCGGATTCGGGAGGCGGTCAGACGATGCTCGCCGCGCGTGACCATTGCGCGGCGAGCCAGGGCCGGGAAAAGACGTCCGGGGCGCTCCGCGGGGATTGGCCGCATCGCGTCGGGGGTTCGCGAAACCGTTGCTGTGTCGGCGATCGCGGCGTGGTGCTGGCCGTCGATCGATGAAGACTCCGCGCAGCGTCCCGGGCGCGGTCCAGGTCAACTCCGGCACGGGCGACCAGCCGGAGTTGGGAAATGCCGTCCGGGACGATCCGCGGAGTCTTCATCGCGTCGGGAGTTCGCGAAACCCCTTGCGGTGTCGGCAATCCCTGCGTGGTGCGGTCGTCCGTCGACGGAGGCTCGGCGGCGGGGCGTCTGGTCTGGAGGGTCAGACGATGCTCGCCGCACGCGACCACTGCGCAGCCAGTCGCGCAGCGTCCTCGGCGCGGTGCAGGTCAACCCCAGCACGGGCGACCAGCCGGAGTCGGGAGATGCCGTCCGGGACGCTTGGCGGGCGGAAGCAGCCGACGACGATATCCCGTTCGTACAGCTGATTCGCGGCAGCCACGGCCTGTTCCGGAGAGTCCGCGGGAATCGACTGCACCGCACCCGGCGCGCGCGAAACCCCTGCGGCGGCGGCGATCGTGGCGGCGGCGCGGTGCAGATCCTCGACCCGTGAAGGCTCGGCCGCGATGATCCGGCACGCTTCCGCCGCGCTCGCTGCCGCGGCGGGGGCGAGGCCGGTGTCGAAGATGAACGTCCGCGCTGTGTTGACCAGATGTTCGCGCAGCAGCGGTGATCCCAAAACCGCACCGCCCTGTGCGCCCAGGGCTTTCGACAGCGTGGCGGTGACCGCGACGTGCGGTGCGCCTGCGAGACCGGCTGCGTACACCGCGCCCCGGCCGTTGCCTGCGACACCGATGCCATGTGCTTCGTCGACCACCAGGAAAGCGTCGTGTTCAGCGCACAATGCCGCCGCGCGCACGAGGTCCGTGGCATCGCCGAGCACCGAATAGATCGACTCGACCACCACGATCGCCCGTTCCTGCGATCGGTCCCGCAGCAGGCGCGCGAGGGCGTCCAGGTCGTTGTGCGGGCAGATCGCGACGGGGGAGCGGGACAGCCGCGCGCCGTCGATCAGCGAGGCGTGGATGTGCGCGTCGGTGATCAGCAGCGTGTCCGGCGAGCCGAGTGCGGTGATCACACCGATGTTTGCCGTGTAGCCACTGGAAAAACCGAGCGCGGCCGGTTGCCCCGTGAGGCTGGCCAGTTCGCGTTCCAGTTCCGTGTGACACGGTGTGGTGCCGGTGACGACTCGGGACGCGCCGGCGCCGACGCCGTACTTCTCGACGGCTTGGACGGCGGCCGAGCGCAGTCGCGGATCGGTGCTGAGGCTCAGGTAATCGTTCGACGCGAGGTCCAATGTGGACTTTCGCGGATGCCGCCGATCGTCGGTCCGCCGGACGAGACCGGCGACGTGCCGGTCCCGTTCGGCGGCGGTGAGCCAGTCGTGCATCGACACCATGGCGGTCACGCGTTGGGTGCGGCGGCGGTGCCCGCCCCGCGTTCCCGGAGCGCCGGGGTCGCGTGCGCGGCCTGCTGCTGCTCGCCCGCGCCGAGGACCTCGAAGCCGGCGTCGGCGATCATCTCCAGGTCGGCCTTCGCGGCCTGGCCTTCGCTGGTGAGGTAGTCGCCGAGGAACAGCGAGTTGACCACGTGCAGCGCGAGCGGCTGCAGCGACCGCAGGTGCATCTCGCGGCCGCCGGCCATCCGGACTTCCGTTGCCGGGCAAGCGAACCGGGCCAGCGCGAGGATGCGCAGCGCGCGCAGCGGGCTCAGTTCCCACGTCCCGGCGAGCGGCGTGCCCTCGAACGGCATCAGGAAGTTGACCGGGATCGAATCGCTGCCGATGTCGCGCAGCGCGAAGATCGCGTCGATCAGTTCGTCGTCGGTCTCGCCCATGCCGACGATCAGGCCGGAACACGCGGAAAGCCCCGCGGACTTGGCCTTTTCGACGGTGTCGACGCGGTCGTCGTACCCGTGCGTCGTGCAGATCTCGGAGTACCGCGACTCGCTCGTGTTCAGGTTGTGGTTGTACGCGTCGACCCCGGCGTCGCGCAGCTTCTCGGCCTGCCCCTCCTTGAGCAGCCCGAGGCAGGCGCACACCTCCACGTCGGAATGCGCGGACTTCACCGCCTCGACCGCCTGGGCGACCCGGTCGACGTCGCGGTCGCTCGGCCCGCGCCCGCTCGCCACCAGGCACACCCGCGACGCGCCGCCCTGGATGCCCGCGCCGGCCTGGCGCGCCGTTTCCTCGGCGGACAGCCACGAGTACTTGAGGATCTGCGCGGACGACCCGAGCCGCTGCGAGCAGTACCCGCAGTCCTCGGGGCACAGGCCCGATTTCAGGTTGACGAGGTAGTTGACCTTGACCCGGTTGCCGAAGTGCGCGCGCCGCAGCCGCCCGGCCGCCGCGACCAGGCCGAGCACGTCCTCGTCCGGCGCTTCCAGCACCGCGCGGGCGTCAGTTCGGTCGAGTACGCCGCCGGCCAGCTGCCGGTCGGCCAGGTCGTCGAAGGTTTTGAACACCTATCAAATCCTAGGCGGCCGATCGGCCGGAAGCAAGCGGCGGGCAGAATGAGAGGGGTGAAGGTGACGCGAGACCAGATCGTCGACCGGGCGTACGAGCTGCTGCGGGAAGCGGGGCTGAGCAGCTTGTCGATGCGCCGGGTGGCCCTCGACCTGGGGGTCCAGCCGGGCGCGCTGTACTACCACGTCGCCAACAAACAGGAGCTGCTCGCCGTCGTCGCCGCGCGGATCCTGAAGGGGCTGCCCGAGGTGGCGAAGGACCCGCGCGAGGCGGCCGGGGACTTCCGCTCGGCGCTGCTGCAGGTGCGCGACGGGGCCGAGGTGGTGTCGTTCGTGCAGGCGTACCGGCCGGATCTGCTGGTGCCCACGCACGCGTTGCGCCGCCTGTTCACCGGGAAGTACGACGAGCGGCGCGCGGAGTGGGCGGCGCGCACCGTTGTCCACTATGTACTCGGGTTCGTCGCGGAGGAACAGAACCACGCCGAGCTGGTGCGGGCCGGGATCGTCGAGGAGGATCCGTCGCACAGCGGGGATTCGGACGAGGCGTTCGGGTTCGGCATCGACGCTATCCTCAGTGGACTGTCGTGAGTGTTCGCGCCGGTGAGAACCGGCGTAGACACTCACGACCCGTCTTCGTCTTCTTCGGCGGCTTCGAGGATGTGGCACAGCGGGTCGCGGATGACCAGCGGCGTGCCTTCGGCGACGCGGCCGGTCACGCGCAGCACCTGGCCGGGTTCGAGGTCGGGGTGCGCTTGGCTGAATTCCAGGACGACCGTCGCGGTGTCGTCGGTGAGCCGTGCGGTGAGCACCGGCCCTCGGGCGTCCTCTTCGGATAGTGCGAGTTCCTGGATCCGCCCGTCGACGCTCACGTCCGAGCCGGGACGCAGTTCCGCGAGAGCGCTGGGCGTCAGCTCTTTCTTCGCGCTGGTGCCGATCCGGGTCAGCAGCCGTTCGACCGCCGCGGTGGCGCGTTCTTCGGGCAGGTGCGGCATGAGCGTGCGGCTCCGGGTCTGCACGTCGTAGGGCACGATCGTCGCCGCGGCCTGCGGGATGCGGCTGACGACGCGGGCGATCCGGTCGGCGGTGCGGTCGTGCAGCAGCCGTCCGAGCAGGGGCGCGTAGCTCCGTCGCGGCAGGAGGACGGTGACGCTGGTCCGTTCGGCGTCCGTGATCGCGTTCTGCACCAGCGTGTACGCGGCGCGGGCGATCCGCCGGTCGGGTACGTCGATCAGCCGCAGCCCGGTTTTCATGCCGAGCTCTTCCCAGCGGGCGCGCAGGCGTTCGGCGGCTTGCGCGTCGATCACGAAGTGCACCGCGGTCACCTTGTCCGGCCGCAGGCTGTTGCCGTACCGGAGCGCTTCGAGGACGGCCAGATCGATCGTGTTGACCAGCACGAAAACCTGGTGGCGTGCGTAGCGCGTCGGGTTGGCGCGGGTGGCGGTGATGCGTTCGAGCACGGCGGCCTCGGCGCGGTACTCGCGGTTGAGCCGGATGAGGACGAACACGAGAACCGGGAACACCACGACGACCAGCCACGCGCCTTCGGTGAACTTGGCGATGGCGAAAATGCCGACGACCACAGTGGACAGGATCCCGGCGGCGAGGTTGACCGAGAGCTTGAACCGCCAGCCCTGCTCCCGTAGCCGCAGATGGTGCTTGGTCATGCCGTATCCGGCCATCGCGAAGCCGGTGAACACGCCGATCGCGTAGAACGGCACCAGCGCGGTCACTGTGCCGCCGGAGAAGAACAGCAGGGCGACGGCGAGCACGGTAAGCACGAGGATGCCGTTGGAGAACACCAGCCGGTGGCCGCGCGTCGTCAGCTGGCGGGGCAGGAAACGGTCGCTGGCCACGAAACTGGCGAGGAACGGGAAGCCGTTGAAGCTGGTGTTGGCCCCGGTGTAGAGGATGAGTGCGGTCGCGGCCTGGATCGCCGCGAACATCGCCTGCCCGAACCAGCCGTCGCCGAACACCGCGCGGGCTTCCTGGGAGACCACCGACGGGTACCCGCTGGCGTAGGGCGTCGCGTGCGTGAAGAAGGCGAGCAGGGAGACGCCGCCGACCAGGACGCCGAGGATGACGGCCATCGTGACCAGGACCTTGCGGGCATTGAGGCCGCGCGGGCTGCGGAAGGCCGACACCGTGTTGGAGATGGCTTCCACGCCGGTCAGCGAAGAACCGCCGTTGGCGAAAGCGCGCAGCAGCACCAAAACAGTCGCGCCGGCGACGAGCCCGTCCCCGTGCTGGACCGGAACCGCACCGGGCAGATGGGCCGCGTCGTAGGAAGGCAGCCCGACCGTCATCGCCTTGCCGAGGCCGACCACGATCATCACCAGCATCAACGCGGTGAAGAGGTACGTGGGAACGGCGAACGGACGACCGGCTTCACGCAGGCCGCGCAGGTTGGCGTAACAGAGCAGGACGACGATCGCGACGGTGATCTCCAGGCTGTACGGCCCTAGCGCGGGGATCGCGGAGACGACGGCGACGGTGCCTGCCGAGGTTTGCACGGCGACGGTCACGATGTAGTCGATCAGCAACGCGGCCGCGGCGACCTGCGCGACGCGCGGCCCGAAGTTCTCCCGCGCGACGACGTACGATCCGCCCGCGCGCGTGTAGGCCATCACGACCTGCCGGTACGACGCGGCGACGAGCACCAGGATGACCAGGATCACGCCGGTGATCGGCAGCACCAGGCTGAACGCGGCGAGACCGGCGTAGGGGAGCAGTTCGACCAGGATCTGCTCGGTGCCGTACGCCGACGACGAGATCGCGTCCGGGGAAAGCACGCCCAACGCGGTCGTGTTGGAAAGGCGTTCGTGCGTCAATTGCGCGTTGATGAGCGGTTTGCCGAGAAACAGCCGCTTCACCGCGTACCCGAACGCGCCCGGTTCCAGGCGGTGCTGAGGTTCTTCCGTTTCTGTCACGGGCTCAGCATGCACGCGCGGACGGTCTCGTACGCGCTGTGCGGCGAGATCAATCCCATTCTGAAATGCGTTAAGAAACGGCTTCTTCCCTTGCGTCAGGAGGGTATTAAAACGGGATTCGGCGGCGTTAGGATTTCGTCAAGAGGGTGGTTTTTCCTGCCGGGCCGGGTGCGTCGCTACGCTGGTCCGGTACCCGGCATTCACGGAGGAGCGCGCCCGTTGTCGCAGTCGTCAGGCCTGGTGTCGCGGATGGAACGGCACCAGGTCGTCATCTACCTCGGCGCGCTCGCCGTCGGCGCACTGGCCGGCTGGCTGGCCCCGTCCGCCGGGCCGGGACTGGAACCGGCGATCAACCCGGTGCTGGCGGCGCTGCTGTACGTCACATTTCTTCAGGTGCCCGCCGCCGAACTGGGCCGTTCCCTGCGTGACGGCCGGTTCCTCGGCGCCGCGCTGGCGGCGAACTTCGTCGTAGTGCCGCTGGTCGTCGCGGCGATGTCCGCCTTCTTCCCGGCTGGACAAGCGCTTCGGCTGGGCATGCTGCTCGTACTGCTGGCCCCGTGCGTGGACTACGTGATCGTCTTCAGCGGTCTTGCCGGCGGCAGCAGTCGCCGCCTGCTCGCGGCGACGCCGTTGCTGCTGCTGGCGCAGATGATCCTGCTGCCCGGATTCCTTTTTCTCTTCCTCGGCGCGGACTTGGCGCGGGTGGTGCGAGCCGGGCCGTTTCTCGAAGCGTTTCTTGTGCTGATCGCGATCCCGCTGGCGCTGGCCTGGCTTACCCAAGCCTGGGCGGCCCGGCACGCGACCGGCCGCCGGTTCGCCGACGCGGCCGGATCCGCCATGGTGCCGTTGATGGCTGCGACGCTGGCGACGGTGGTCGCGTCGCAAACCCCGAAGCTCCACGGCGGACTCGGCCCGGTCGCGTCGGTGGTGCCGTTCTACGTGGTTTTCCTGGCGGTGATGGCCTTCGCCGGATTGGGCGTCGCGCGGCTGTTCCGGTTGGACGTTCCTGGCGGGCGCGCGATCGTTTTCACCGGGGCCACGCGGAATTCGCTGGTGGTGCTTCCGCTGGCGCTGGCGTTGCCGGACGAGTTCGCGGTCGCGGCGGTCGTGGTGGTGACGCAGACGCTGGTCGAAGTGGTCGGCATGGTCTGTTACGTCCGCCTAGTGCCCCGTTTGCTGCCGTAGCCGGGGATAGAGGCGCGCCGGTTCGCCGCGGTCCAGTTGAGCGCGCAGGCGGGCGGCGCCGTCCGGGAGGAACGGGCTGAGTTCCGTTGCCAGTTCCCGGCAAGTGCTTACGACGGTCCCCAATGCCTCTTCCAGTTCGGTGCCGTGCAACGTCCAGGGCCGGGTCTGTTCGACGTACCGGTTCGCGTCGGTGATCACCTCGACCAACGCCCCGGTGGCTGCGCGGAAGTCGAAGTCGGCGAGTGCCGCGTCGATCCGGTCGGCGAGCGTGTGCACGGTCCTTAGTGGACTCGACGGGGCGATCCGGTCGGTGCGGCGGGCCAGGCTGAGCACGCGGTGCACGAGATTGCCGAGGCCATTGGCGAGTTCGTCGTCGGCGCGCGCGATCAGCCGTGCTTCGGTGAAGTCGGTGTCGCCGAGCGGGGCGACCTCGCGCAGCAGCCACCAGCGGACGGCGTCCGCGCCGTACTGGTCGATCAGGTCCGTCGGACGGACGGTGTTGCCCGCGCTCTTGGAGATCTTCGCGCCGTCGAGGGCCAGGTAGTCGTGCACGAAGATGGTGTCCGGCAGCCGTTCACCCGCGGAGAGCAGCAGCGCGGGCCAGTACACGGCGTGGAACCGCAGGATGCCTTTGCCGATCACGTGCACGCGTTCGGCTGCTTCGGCCCAGCGCGCCGGGTCGGCGGTGAGATAGTTGGCGAGCGCGTCCCACCAGACGTAAATCACCTGGTCCGGGTCGCCGGGCACCGGGATGCCCCAGCCGTCCGAGCGCGCGGCGGGCCGGGACACGCTGAGGTCGGACAACCCGGAGCGCACGAATCCCAGCACCTCGCGGAGCCGGGCGGCGGGCTCGATCCGGAGGCGGCCGGATTCCAGCAGGTCCCGAATTTCTTCGGAATAGCGGAAAAGCCGGAAGAACCAGTTCTGTTCGGTGACGATTTCCGGCGGGGTTTCGTGTTCCAGGCAGCGTTCGTCGTCCGCGTAGAACTGTTCGCAGCCCACGCAGTAGCGGCCGGTGTAGTCGCGAAGGTAGAAGTCGCCGCGTTGGGCGCTGGCTTGCCACAGGCACCGGACGCCGTCGAGGTGGCGGAGATCGGTGCTGGTGCGGAGGAAATCGTCGACGGCGAGCCCGAGTGGTTCCTGTAGCGCGGCGAATCGCGCGGCGCCTTGGTTCACGAACTCCTGCACCGGCACGCCTGCCGCTTTTGCCGCGGTGACGTTCTTGAGCGCGTTGTCGTCGGTGCCGGTGAGCAGGTGGACCTTGGCGCCGCGCAATCGCCGGTGCCGGGCAAGGACGTCGGCTTGCACGAGTTCGAGCGCGTGCCCCAAATGCGGTTCCGCGTTGACATAAGGGATCGCGGTGGTGATCAAGTCGGTCATGGACATCCCTCTCCGCCCTCGGACGACGGCGGAGAGACCCCGGCGACGGCCGGGGCTGGTCGTGTCAGCGCACGAGAACGGGCCCCAGGTCGGGGCTCGGCATGCGTGCGATGGTCATGCCTTCCATGATGGCCGGGCGCGCCGCTTCGGGGCCACTGGTTTTCAGCGTCCGGTCGTGCCGTCGATCAGCTCGCGCAGGATGTCGGCGTGCCCGGCGTGCCGTCCGGTTTCCTCGATCATGTGCGTCAGCGCCCAGCGGACGCTCGGGCCGTCGCGACCCGGCAGCGCCGCGGCGAGATCCGGGCAGCTGTCGAGAACTTCGTTGGCGAGCTTGACCGCTTCGCGATAGCGGGCGACGACCTCGGCGACGTTGTCCTTGGTGCGAAAGGTCGATGGCCAGCTCTTGACGGTTTCGCCGAGAAACAGCGACCGCTCCACGAAGGTCAGATGGTTGAGCAGGCCGGCCAGATTCGTCCCGGACGGCACCATGGCGGTGTGGGCTTCAGGTTCTGGCGCGCCGTCGACCTTGGCGGCGACGGAGGTGCGGAGATAGTCGAGAAATCCGCGCAGGACTTCGGTTTCGCTGCTTCCGGTGCGGGGCGGCGGGGTGTCGCGACGGCGGGCCACAGTGGTCTCCTCAGGGGTTCAGGCGGATCAGCAGGACGTGGTCGACGACCTCGGCGACCTGGCCGTTCGGTCCGGTCGCGAGGCGGGTGGGGGAGTCGGCTCGCTCGACGGCCCACCGCGCCGGGTCGAGGGCGAGGTCTTCGGCGATCTCGGCCGGGTTGGGGAAATGCGCGTCCGGGTCCTGGTTCCACGACCACGGCGCGATCGAGCCGTGGTCCACGACCAGCAACCAGCCGCCCGGCCGCAGTGCGTGCGCGGCGGTGCGCAGGACCGCCGACCGGTCCAGTTCGAAGGGGGTCTGCAGGTAGTGCGCCGTCACGAGGTCGAATTCGCCTGCCGGGAAGCTGACCCGCAGGTCGTGCCGCACCGCGGTGATCCTCGGGCCGGAGAGGCGGTTGACGGCGACGGCGGAGATGTCGGTGGCGGTCACGGTCCAGCCGCGGTCGGCGAGCCAGCGGGCGTCGCCGCCGTTGCCGCAGCCCAGGTCGAGCGCGGCGCCAGGAGGAAGGCCGGAGACGGTTTCCACGAGCCGGGCGTTCGGCTTCGAGTCCGCGGGCGGCCGGGCGGCGTGCACTTCGTCCCAGAACAGGGTCGCGTCGGTGGTCATCGGTCGGCTCCTCGGGTCGGGTGCGTCCAGCGTCGCCGCAGCCGGGCCCGGAGCGCACGCGATCTTGCCGGAACGGCAACTCCCCGCGTGGGGAGGGCAGGTGAGATGTGGACCGGCCCGCGGCCGGACTCGAGCCTGAGCAGGGTTTATCCGCTGTGGCACCGGGGCGGGGTTTCCCGCGACCACGTGCTCGGCTGCCGCGTCCCGCCCAGCAGGACGAGCACGTCCGGGCTCACGCCCGCGCGCACCCGGGACGCGAGCTCCGGCGACGTCTGCCCCAGTGCGGAGTAGACCGCGCGCACCAGGAACCTCGCCGCGAGCGGGGAACGCCTGGTGCGCAACGAGATCTCCATCAGGAGGGCCTCGCGGTCGCACGTGCGCCCGCGGCTCGCCGCGACGACGCCCAGCCGGGTTTGCTCGGCCAGCGGAAGGCAGCGCAGCAGGCTGTCGACGACGCAGTCGACCGCGAACCGGTTCCGTTCCGTGCGGGGCAGGCGAGGCCCGGGCAGAATTTCCTTCCGCACCACCATGGACCATCAACTCCTGGCCGCAGAGTAGCCGATCTGAAGCGCGCGGTGCCGTTCCTGTTCCGTGCGACGGAAAACGATCCGTCCGGGGCGGCACGAGTCCCTTGTGGACGGTGTCAGCCGGGTGAGCCGGACAAAACGGCGAGCAGGTCGAGGGACTCGCGGATGCGCGCCGGGACATCGTCGCGGCCGGGTCCGGCCGGGACCGACAGGTGCAGCGTCGCGTGGCTCGTGCCCGCCGCGCCGGGCGCGACCTGGAGCCAGCCGCCGTCCCATTCGAGCCGCAGCCGGTCACGGCGCCCGGCCAGGGGCGCGGCGACCGGCTCCGGCAGCCATTCGTCCTGGTGCGCGGCATCGGACGCGACGGCGTACACCCGTTCCGCGGGCGCGGGCATCCTTCGCTGCGCTTCGAACTCGCTCATGATCTTGGCTACCCGTCGCGCGGCGGCGCGAAACGGGGGAGTCCACAGTGGATGCTCACGGACGGTGCGCTGCCCGGTTCAGCCCGCGGCGCGCAGGATGGCGTCGAGTTCGGCGGGCGTGCCCAGCGTCCGGATTTCGGGCGGCGCGAGGCAGCCGATCCGGTGGTCGTCGTCGCGGACCGCGGCCGCGAACTCGGCGACGCGGGACGCGGGCGGCGCGACCGTGGGCCCGGCCAGGTAGCGGATGACGATGAGGTCCTCGCCGGAATGCGTTTCCACGGCGGCGGCCCAGCCGTGGATCTCGTCCCACAGCAGGGCGACGTCGCGGCCGGGGTAGGCGGGCAGGTGGCCGTCGAGCGCGACGTAGGCCGACACCGGGGTGTCGTGGTCGACGGTGCAGGACTCGAGGCCGATGCCCAGTGCGGCGGTGACGTCGGCGAGGTAGTTCCACAAGCGCACCGAAGCGGGGTGCGACGGGCCGGTCTGGGCGGTGTGCAGCGGCAGGGACACGGGGACAACGCCTTTCTCGCGCGAAGGACTGGCACGGACCAGGGGTGGCCTGCTCCGCGCCACGGGCCGCATCCGGCGGCGCGGCGGGGTTTTCCGGCTAGCGGCCGGAACGCGCCCTTGCGGGCGGTCCGGACGTGATTCCCGGTGAAGGGGCACGGGAAACCTGCGGAACGCGGGGAATCGGCCCGCGTGCTCGGCAGGACATCGGACTCACCTCCGCCGCTCGACAGGGGACGCTCTTTTCTTCTAGCATGTCATTGAAACGATGACAACTGCCAAGTCGTCGAGAGGATGACGCGATGGCGGAGGTGGACCCCGGCCTGCTGATCCAGGGCGTCCGCGACGCGGTGCTGGCCGCCCGGGACGGCGGAGCGGCGGCCGACCGGTCGATGGCCGCGCTTTCCGCGCTGCGGGCGCTGCGCGATCAGCTCGGCGCATGGGAACCGGAACTGATCGCGGCCGCGCGCGCGGCGGGCGCGAGCTGGGCGGCGCTGGCCCCGGCGCTGGGCGTGGCGAGCAGGCAGGCGGCCGAACGCCGGTACCTGCGGCTGCGGCCGTCGGCGACCGGAGAGGCCACCGGCGAAGCCCGTGTCGACGCCGAACGCGGCCGCCGCGCGGGAGACCGGGCAGTCGCGGACTGGGCCCGGCGCAACGCCGCGGTGCTGCGCCGGCTGGCCGCGGAGGCGAGTGCCGCGCCCGGCTTGGACCCCGCCGGACAGGCAAGCGCCGACCGGCTCAGCGTCGCGCTGGGCGACGACGACGTCACTAATCTGCTGCCGCCGCTGGCCGACGTGCGCGCGCATCTCGAACCGCGGCACGCGGCGCTGGCGGATCGCGTCGGGGAGATCGGCGAACACGCGAACCGGCTGCGCGAGAACGCGGCCGGGCAGCGGCGCGGTCGTGCGCGATGAGGGGGAGTGGTGTTCGGGTTGCGCTGAGCGCCGGTTCGCGTGGTCGGCGGGTGCTGTCTCCTCGCGCGAGGAGCGGGAGCCGTGTCCGGGTCGCGACGTTGCGCATCCGGTCCCGTGAACGGCGGCGGCCGATGGTGCCTCGGCGCGCGGTGAACGAGTGTGGGGTTCAGGCTGCGGGGTTGCGGAGTAGATCGCGCGGGCAGCGGCCGATGGTGGCTCGACGCGCGGTGAGCGGGCGTGGTGTTCGAGGCGTTCGGTGGCGGGCCGGTCCGCGCGGGCGGCGGCCAACAGCACATCCATGCGCATTCAGCCGCGAAAGGTCTCCCGCCGGAGGATCGGCGCGAACCGCCCGGACCGTGGCCTGCCGTCTCCCCGGGACGGGCAAGCCAGCACCCGAACAGCCCCGTCCGCGAAGCGCGAAAACCGCGCGCAATGAGCCGAACGTCTCTTCCCGGGGGCCCCGCGCTGCCGACGTTCCCGGGATCCGAGATCATTTCCCGCGGCGGCATTCGTGCGAGCCGCCGTCCGTAAGGCATGCTATTCGCGGTTGAGCAGCCAGCCGCGTACTTTTCCTGCCCGGACGCAGGCGTTCCGGGCTTCCTGAGGAGGGAAAGAGCGATGAGTGAGCTGACCGACCCGGTGATCGACCCGCCGGGTTCGCTGTCGATCGAACGGGCCGACCGCTCGCCCGCGGCGGTGCTGGCCCTGAACGGGGACCTGGACCTCGGGACCGCCCCGAAATTGACGGCCGCGGTCGCCGAGACCCTCACCGGGAAGCCCCCGGTGCTGGTACTGGACCTGACAGGGGTCGATTTCCTCGCCTCGGCGGGACTGACCGTCCTGCTGGCCGCGTGCCGGGAGGCGCCGGAGGGGACACAGGTGCGGATCGTCGCGTCCGGCCGGGCGACGTTGCGGCCGATCCAGCTCACCGGGCTGGAGCAGAGTCTCCCGCTGTACCGCACGCTCGACGAGGCGCTGGCCGCGGAGTGATCAGTGCGCCCCCGCAGTGCGCTGGAGCACCACGAGTGCGACGTCGTCCTGCGGGGGCCGCGATCCCACCATCGCGGCCATGATCCGGGCGCAGGCCAGTTCCGGGTCCTCCGGCCGGACCAGTTCGGCGAGCTGGTCCATGCCGGTGTCGACGAGCCGGTCGCGGCGCTCCACGAGACCGTCGGTGTAGAACGCGGCGACGGCTCCCGGCGGCAGTTCCACCGTGGTGGTGCGCCGTTCGACGGTGGCCCCGACGGTCAGGCCGACCGGCGGGTCCGGCGGGGCGGGCACGAGTCGCGCCGGTTCGCCCGGCACCGCCACGACCGGCGGCAGGTGCCCGGCGAGCGACAGCGCCATGCTGCCGTGGCCGGGCCGGAGGATGCCGTACGCGACCGTCGCCATCACTCCGTGTTCGAAGTGGTTCGCTTTGCGGTCGAGCTTGGCGAGGACGGTCGCGGGATCGTCGCAGTCGAGCGCGTAGGCCCGCAGCGCGCTGCGGAGCCGTCCCATGATGACCGCGGCTTCGAGGCCGTGCCCGGACACGTCGCCCATCACGATGCCGGTCTGGTCCCCGGGAAGCCGGAACACGTCGTACCAGTCGCCGCCGAGCCCGGCCTCCGCGCCCGGCACGTAGCGCGCGGCCAGGCGCAGGCCCTTGACGACCGGAAGCACGCCCGGCAGGAGGCTGCGCTGCAGCGCGATGGTCGCGGCCTGGTTCTGGTGCATGATCTCCGCCTGCAGCACGGCGGCCAGCCGGTCGGCCAGCAGCCGGAGGGTTTCGATGTCGGTGGTGGTGAACCGGCGGTCCCGGACGGCTCCGATGTGCAGCACGCCGACCAGTTCGGTCCCGGCCAGCATCGGGACGCCGAGCATGGTGTGCAGGCCGCGCTCGGCCAGCAGCGCGTTCAGCACCGTGGTCCGGTCGACCTGGTCGATGACGACCGGCTCCCGGCGCGCGGCGACGGCACCGGCGAACCCCGCGCCGACCGGCACCTGGACTCCCTGGTAGATCTCCTCCTCGAGTCCGGCGGCCGCGACGGCGACCAGGCGCTGCCACCGGGCATCGTGCCGCAGCACGGTGGCGGTGTCGACGTCGAGGACGGCGCAAGCCCGGGTGAGGATCTTGGTGAGCTCCTCGCCGAGCGCGGCGTTGCTCGCCCCGGGGCCGAGGATTTCGGCGAGGCGAGTCCGCGATTCGGGCTCCGGCGCGTGAGACGGCATGCAGCGACAGTAGCCGAACCGGCCACGGGGTCCAGAGATGCGCGCCAGCAGGTGTGAAGTCTGCCCCGTCCGGGTACGCCCGTTTGGGCACCGGCGAAGTCGAGCGCGAGAAAGGGACTTCCCCACGTGATGTCAAGCGGCTGCGGCGAGGGGCGGCGAAACGCTGCGGCGTTTTCCGGCGCGAGCCCGTACTCCGTCGCGCAGTCGGCGGGAGAGTGGTTGTGTTGTTCTGGCCGGACGAGGGACCGGCGGTGACCGGCCCGGACTCCGGGGAGGGCGACGCACCCTGGGCGCTGGACCTGCGGGGCACCGGGGTCGCGACGCTGCCGAGCCTGCGCGCCTGGGCGGGCAAGTCGCTGGGGCATCTGTCCCCGGACCATCTCGCGGACGTCCTGATGGTGGTCGAGGAACTCGCGTCGAACGCCTACGAGCACACCTCGGGCCCGTCGTATGCGCGGCTGACCGTGCTGTCGCGGCCCTGCGTCGTGGTGATCGAAGTGGCCGACCCCGAGCCCGGCCGCCCGGAGGTCCGCCCGCCGGACTTCGACCGGGCGCGCGGCCGGGGGATGCTGCTCGTCGACCGGCTCGCCGACGACTGGGGAGTGCACGAGCATTCCGGCGGCAAGACGGTCTGGGCCCGGCTCGGCTGCGGGGTGCCGGCGCGGGAAGCCTGCGAATCGTCCCGCTGAGGTTCACCGGCCCTGCTGCGGGTCGGAGTCGTCGTGCTCGTCGCCGGACGTGCCCTGTTCGCCGCGGATGGTCTCGCGTTCTTCTTCCGGGGTGTCGCCGTAGACGTCGTCGGATTCGCGCGGTTCGGTCATGGTTTCGCTCCTTCCGTTCCCGGTTCGGGTACCCGGTGGCGGCCCCGGCAACCCGGTTGCCCGCGGGGGCATCGGGTACCCGGCGGGCGAGCGGAAGGAGGCGCGGGATGGCCGAAGGGGACATTCACACCAGTCGCGAGGGCGGGCTGTGGAAGAACCGGATCGAGGGGATCCGGCGGGTGGCGAACACCGCGGCGCGCCGTGCGGACGCGGTGTCGGTGGGCCGGGAAATGGCGCGGGCGCGCGGGGTCGGCCATTACGTCCACGGCGAGCCCAAGGCCAACGGCGACGGGGAGATCGTCGAGCAGCGCTGCTACCGGCACGCGCCCGGGTGACCGGCGGTTTTCGGGGCGGTGCGGCGGAAATCGCGGTTTGGCCAGACCGGACGGGGGTATCCCGGCGGCCCGACCGAGATGGAGGACCGCCATGACGACGTCTGTGCGCACTGAAACGGAGGCCCGGCCGCTGGGCAGAGTATTCCGGCTGCCGGGGGTCTACCGTCCGCAAGAGGACACTGCCTTGCTTTCGAGCGTGTTGACGGCGGATACGCGCATCGGGTGCGGAATGCGGTGCGCGGACGTGGGAACCGGCAGCGGTGCACTGGCCATCGCCTTGGCCCGGACCGGAGCCGCGGTCGTCGCGGCGGACATCTCCATGCGGGCCTTGGCTTCCGCGTGGATGAACACCGTGCTGCGCGCGCTCCCGATCGGACTGCTCCGCGGCGGGCTTGAGGAAACCGTCGAAGCCGGACCGTACGACGTCGTGGTCGCCAATCCTCCGTACGTGCCTTCCCCGACGCCGACCGTCCGCTCGACTCGCGCGTGGGACGCGGGGCCGGACGGTCGCGCGATGCTCGACCCGTTGTGCGCTGCCGCTCCTTCGCTGCTGACCCGTACTGGTGCGCTGTACCTGGTGCAGTCGACGATGTCCGGTGTGGACAAAACCCGGTTCGCGCTGGCTGCCGGAGGGTTGCGCAGCGAGGTGCTGGCGCGTGCGGAAGTGCCGTTCGGACCGGTGGTCTCCGGACGCCTTGAGTTCTTGATCGAACGCGGTTTCATGCGGCCCGGCGACCGCACGGAGGAACTGGTGGTGCTCCGTGCCGCGCGATGAACGCCGGGTCCGGGTGGTGCCGGGCGGGCCGGTCCTGGTGGAGGGGCCGGTCGAGGTGTCCACTCCGGACGGGGACACGGCGCGGTCGGACCGGTTCGTCGTCGCGGTGTGCGCTTGCCGGCGCAGCAAGAGGTTTCCGTGGTGCGACGCGAGTCATCGCAAGCGGGTCCGCGGCACTGGCTGACCCCTGCGGCGGCCTGGTCGCGGGTGCGCGACCAGGCCGTTGCTCTCAGGGCAGCGGCTGGCGCAGCGAGGACAGCCCGTCCTGCCAGCAGCCGAGCAGGTGCTGGTCGAGTTGTGCTTCCAGGAACCCGGTCGCCTGGATCCCGAACACGACGTCCGCCGCCAGTTCCGGTTCCGCGGCGAGCAATCCGCCCACGACGTCGTGCCGCATGACCTGTTCGTGCACCGCGTCGGCCTCGATGTGTTCGGTGTAGAAGAACCGGCAGGCTTCGGGCGCGCCGAGGCGGCGCAGGATCCGGTCCATCCGCTGCGCGCCCGGGGCGGTGGTGATCTCCGCGGCGGCGAAGTGCCCGACCAGCGCCCCGCGCGACGCCCGGTGCAGGCCGAACATCGACATCATGTTGACCAGCGCGAGCATCGGCCCCGGAACGTGCTCCAGCAGCGCCAGGTACCCGTCGGGCAGGTCCGCCGCCGCGAGCAGGTCCGCGAACAGCTTCGCGTGCACCCGGTCGGCGCGGCCGCCGCCGAATTCGTCGAACTCCACCGCCACCAGCCCGGCCTTCGCCGGACCGGACAGCCGCGGGATGACCCACGCGTGCGGATCGGCTTCCTTGAGGTGGTAGATCGACCGGTGCGCGAACAGTTCCTTGACGTGCCACCATTCGCCCTCGGCCAGCAGGAAACCGACCGCTCCGTCGGCGTCGCGTTCGGTCAGCAGCTCGTCGAGTTCGGCGTCCACGCCGGAGCCGCCGGGAACCGCGTCGCGCAACGCGGAACGGAACGTGTTCTCCAGCTCTGCCCGGATTTTCAGCAGCGCGGTGTCCCACTCGCGGTCCGTGTCGACGCCGGGCAGCCCACGGTAGTGCAGTTCGTAGCAGAGATGCAGGGCGAGGTGGAGATCGTCGCCGAACGGGTCGGCGTCGCGGCGGTCGACCGCGGTCTGGACGGCCGGATCCCGCAGGATTTCCAGCAGTGCCGCGGAGACCGGTCCGCGCGCGGTCGGCAGTGCGGTGAGGGAGGTGGTCATTGTCCCCGGGTACCCGTCTGGAGCGAGGTCACGCGTGGGACGGTGCGCGCGGCGAGCATCGCGACGACTCCGTCCGGCCCGGCTTTCCGTTGCGCGGCCGAGCCGGTGCCGTCCCGCAGCACGGCTTGGACGAGCCGGTGGGCGAGGTCGTGGTCTCCGGCCGCTCGGAGGGCGGGTCCGGCATGGCGGAGCAGATCGGCGACGGCTTCGGCGGCGGGCAGCGGTCTCTCGCGGACCGGGTCGACGAGGGCGCCGGTGAGCCCGTGCCGCGTCGCCGCCCACACCGCCGCCGAACCGATCTGCGGGTCGAGCGGGGCTGCTTCGATGCCGCGTTCCAGGTCAGCGAGTGCGGTGGCGACCAGTCCCCGCGAGAGGACTGCCTGAACGAGCGCGCTGTCGACGGTCAGCGGCACGTCAGCGACCCGCAGCTCCACTGTCGGATAGCGCGGCGAAGGCCAGGCGAGCCAGAATGTCTGCTCGCGATCCACCAGCGCCCCGCACTCCACGAGCGAGTCGACGAGTCGCGAATGCTCGGCGTGGGACCTCGCGTGCGGGGTGAGGCCGGAGCCGGGAAAACGGGTCTGCAGCGCCATTCTCCAGCTGTGGAGCCCGGTGTCCCGGCCGCGGTCGAACGGTGAGTTGGCCGACAGCGCGAGCAGCGTCGGCAGCCATCGCGCGAGGTGATTCACGACCGCTACCGCGGTGTCCGGATCCGGGACTCCGACGTGCACGTGGCAGCCGCAGGCTTCGTAATCGGCGGCCAGATCGCCGTAGTGCGCGTCGATCCGCGCGTACCGGTCCGGCGGCAGCGGCTCGGCGGGGGAGCGGAGGGGGCCGACCGGGCTTCCGGTGGCCAGGATCGCGCAGCCGGCGTCGGTTGCAGCTCGGGACAACGCCAGCCGGCCGCGGCACAGCTGGTCGCGAAGCTGCGCCGCGGTCGTGCAGACGCCGGTGGCGTGTTCTACCTGGGTCGCGCGCAGTTCACGGTGGACGGCCGCACCGTCCGCGAGCCGCCCGACTTTCCCGAGAACCTCGTCCGCGACGGGCATCGGACGGCCGTCGTCCGGCGCGGCGAGCAGGAATTCCTCCTCGACGCCGAGTGTCGGTACGTCCATCGGCACCTCCCCGGGCCGGAGTACCCGCGCGGCGGCCCGGCAATCCTTTCGGGAGATTCCGGTCGAGACGAGATCAGGCGTGGAAGCGGGTGGTCTCGGCGAGCGGGGCGCGCCCGACGGCGAACCGGTTGACCGGCGCGGCGCGGTGGGCGTACCCGAAGGAGATCCCGAACAGCAGCTTCCCGCGGTCGAGGCCGAGCGTTTCCCGGACCGTGTCCGCGTAGAAGCTCAGCAATCCTTGCGGGCAGCTGGAAACTCCGTGCGCCTGCATGGCCAGCAGCAAGGTCTGTCCGTACATCCCGACGTCCGCCGCGAGCCGGGCTTCGGCGGTGTTCGGGGCGAACAGCAGCGCGACGTGCGGGGCACCGTAGAAGCGCAGGCTTTCGGCGTCGTAGGAGGCGCGCGCGTCGTGGTCGTCGAAACCGATCCGCAGCGCGCCATACAACGCGCCACCCGCCGCGGCTCGGCGCTTCTGGTGCACGGCTTCGTAAATGGCTTCGCTGTACGGAAAATCGACCGACCGGCGGCCCTCCTGGTGTGCGGCGACCAGCGCGTCGGCGAGTTCGTCCCGCTTGGCTCCGCTGACGACCTCGACCTGCCACGGCTGCGCATTGGAATTGGACGGTGCCGCGGCGGCGAGGTCGAAGATCTCGCGGAGGGTGCGGTCCGGAACGGGGTCGGGCCGGAACGACCGGGTCGCGCGCCGCCCGCGGATCAGGGTCGCGGCGGCGTCGGCGAGTTCGGTCATCGGGAGTGCCTCCTTAGGTAAACGTTCTCGTATACCTAAGCACGGTAGCAGGCTGCGGCGGCTTAAGTAAACGTTTCTGTACACTTGGCCGCATGGTCGAGGAGAAGGCCCGCCGGGCCGGTCGCGGCGGACGCGAACGCGTGCTGGCGGCCGCCGCGGACCTGTTCGCCCGCCAGGGCATCACCGGCACGACGATGGAGCAGGTCGCCGCCGCGGCCCCGGTGTCGAAGCGGACGCTGTACCTGCATTTCCCGGTCAAGGACGATCTGGTCGTCGCCTACTTGCGCGACCTCGTCCGCTCCGGCGACACCCTGCACGACGTGCTGACCCGAGCGGATCTCCCTGCGCGGCAACGGCTCCTGGCGATGTTCGACCTGCCGGACGCCGAACCGGTGCGCGGCTGCCTGTTCGTGGACGCGGCGGCGGAGTACCCGGACCCGGCCAGCGCGGTGCACGCGTACGCGCGGGAGCAGAAACTGCTGATGCTCCGGCTGGTCACCGACCTGGTTTCGGAGCTGGGGGCCGCCGATCCCGCCGCGCTCGCCGAGCAACTGGTGACACTGGCCGACGGAGCCGCGAGCCGAGCGATGGTTCTCGGCGATCCAGGCTACGGCCGTCATGCGCGTGCGGCGGCGGAGGTGTTGCTGGAGCGCGCGGTCGGCTGACCACCGGTGGCGGCCGAGGCGGACGGGAACAGCCGAGGGGAGTTGCGGCGGCGCGGCCGGGGGCGGTGTGGTGTCGCGGTGGTCGCGGGGCGTGGCGTGCGGATCGCGTGGACCGGGCGGCGCGGTGAGCGGACTCGCGGTGACCCGGGGCGGTGCGGAGCGGGCGGTATCGCGGTGCCCGTGCTGGTATGGCGAGCGAATCTCGGTCATCGAGGCGGTGCGGCGAGTGAAATCGCACCCGCCGCGAGCGGTGAAGAGCGGGCAAGGGCGGAGCCTGGGGTTGCGGCCGCCCTTGCCCGAACCGGCCGGGAGGGTCTGGCCCGGCCGGTTCGTCCCCCTTGGCCTCGGTCCCACCCTCCCGGCGGACGCGACGCACCGTGGAGGACGCTGCCGGGAAGGTATGGAACGGGTCTGGAGCGCCGCTGGAATCCGCAGGTCAGCGCGGTGCGGGGCGGTCGGTGAGCGGGACTTCGCGGACGAAGCACGCGGCCGTCAGGGAGAGCAGCGCGACGACGAGCGTCGCACCGGCGACCGCGTGCAGGCCGTCGGCGACCGCGGTCGGTGTGGTGGCTCGGGTCAGCGCGCCGACGTACAGCGAGCCGAACAGGGCCGCGCCGATGCCGCTGCCGAGCGTCCGGGTCAGGGAGCCCAGGCCGAGCGCCGCGCCGAGGTCTCGGGGTTCGACGCTCAGCCGGATGATCAGGATCGTGTTCTGGATCAGGCAGCCGAGCCCGGCCCCGAGCGGCAGTCCGGTCAGCGACGCGAGCAGCGGATCGGTGTCCGGTCCCAGGAAGCACACCCCGGCCATCCCGACGGCGACGCAGGCGCTGCCGATGATCGGCAGGATCCGGAAACGGCCGGTGCGGCGGAGATATCTCGAACTCGCGTTCATCACCACGACCATCCCGGCGGTCATCGGGATCAGCAGCAGCCCGCTGAGCGACGGCGGCACGTCGTGCGCGTTCTGGAAGTACAGCGGGAGAAAAGTGACTGTCGCGACCATGGTGACGTTGAAGGCGAAGCCGAGCACCTGCGCGAGCGCGAAATTGCGGGTGCGGAACATCCGGAACGGGACGAGCGGCTCGGGGCAGCGGCTTTCCACCAACACGAACGCGGTCAGCGCGGCGATCGCGGCCGCGCACAGGCCGAGGATCGTCGGCGAGTTCCAGGCGTAGCGGGTGCCGACCCAGCTGGTCGCCAGGGTGAGGCAGACGACCGCGGCGACCAGCAGAACCGTTCCGCCGTAATCGATGCGTGCTTTCCCGCTTTTCGCCGGCAGCTGGACCCCGACGACTGTCCCGATGAGACACAACAGTCCGAACGGGACGTTGACGTAGAAGATCCAGCGCCAGCTGAGCGCGTCGGTGAGGAATCCGCCGGCCAGCGGGCCGCCGACGAGGGAGAGGCCCAGGAGCAGGCCGGTCCAGCTGGAGATCCGCGTGGATTCCTTGGGCGGCACCAGAACCTGGACCATCGCCATCGCCCCGACGAGCAGCCCGCCGGCCCCGATGCCTTGCAGCGCACGGAAACCGATCAGCGCGCCCATCGTCGGGGCCAGCCCGCACAGCATGGATCCGGCCAGGAAGACGGCCACCGAAAGCAGGAACATCGCCTTGCGGTCGAACTGGTCGCTGAGCTTGCCCCACACCTGGGTCGACGCGGCGATCGCCAGCGCGTAGGCGGTGATGATCCAGGTCATCGACCCTGGTCCGCCGAGGTCCGCGGCGATGCTCGGCAGCGCGGTGGCGACGATGTAGCTGTCGAGCATGCCCAGCGCCATGCCGGACAACGCCCCGGCGATGCCGATCTTGACGCGCCGGGTGAACGGGCTCGTTTCTTCCGGCACGGCGGTTTTCGGCATGGCTGGACGTCCTTCCCCCGGGTGCTGTGCTCCCAAGGTAGCCATAAAAGTGCCCACTGGGCAACTTTGTCCGGTGGGCACTCGACCGTCCGGGCTAGGCGAGCTTCAGCAGCAGCTCGCTCAGCTCGACCGGCATCGTCACCATGCAGTCGTGTCCGGTCGGCAGCTCCCACACCTGCGCGGGCGTCCCGTTCGGCTGGATCGCGGGGACCGGGCGGCGGATGATGCCCTCCGGGGTCGTGCCGACGCAGTGGATGTGCGTGCGCGGGATCGCTCGCGCGGCCGGATTGTCGAGCCGCACCGGTTGCTGCAGGCAGCGGACCGGCTGGTCGGAGAGCATTCCGCGCACCCAGGCGACGTCGTCCGGGTCGGTGACTCCGAACAGCCCGAACGGCGCGGGCCGCTCCGGCAGCGGCGGGACGCGCCAGCCGTCGCCGTGCTGCTGGGCGAGTTCGATCAGGCGCTGGCTCACCGGCTGGACGTCGACCGCGGTTTCGCCGTCCTCGGGCACCATCGCGTCGAGGTAGACCAGCTCAGCGACCCGGTCCGGCATCTCGTTCGCGGCCGACGAGATGACCAGCCCGGCATAGCTGTGCCCGACCAGGACCACGTCCTCTTCGCCGCGGAGCAGGTCCACGATGTCCTGGACGTGGGTGTCGAGCCCGATTTCGGGGCTGAGCAGGTGCTTCTTGTCGCCGTATCCGGTCAGCGAGGGCGCGAGCACCCGGTGCCCGGCCGCTTCCAGGAGCGGGACGACCCGGTCCCAGGCGCGGCCGCTGTGCCACGCGCCGTGCACCAGCACAAACGTAGTCATAGTCAGGATTCCTCGGTTTTGCGGTTACCGGAAGTAACCCGGTACTGTTCGAGAACCATCGTGATCGTCCGCGGCGCGACGGGCAATAAGGCACTAATTAGTGCCCCGGTTCTCCGGAGGTAACCATGGCCGACGAGGTGTGCCGGACCCGAGTGGTCCTGGAGATCGTGGGCGACAAGTGGGCGCTGCTGATCGTCCGCATGCTGCGCGACGGGCCGAAGCGGTTCACTGAACTCAAAAGGGAAATCGAGGGGATCAGCCAGCGGATGCTCACCGTGACGCTGCGGGATCTGGAGCGCGACGGGATTCTCACCCGGACTGTCCACAATGTCATGCCGCCGCACGTTTCCTACGAGCTGACGGTCATGGGCCGGACGCTCCGCGAAGCGACCGCGCCATTGCTGGAATGGAGCGTCGAGCATTTGGCGAAGATCGAAAAAGCCCGTGCGGACTACGACGCTCGCTGAACGGAATGCGCCAGTTCGCTGAACCGGCGCAGCAGCGGATCGCTCGACCGGCGCGTCGGCCACAGCAGGCGCAGGGCCACGCGGGGCGCGTTCCGCAGCGGGAGGTGCGCGACGCGCGCGTGGGTGTGCGCTTCCGCGGCCGAGGTGGTGGTCGATCCGACAGCGCGGCCGGACGCGATGATCGTGAGCCATTCGTCGTAGCTGCCGCACTGGATCACCTGCGCGGGCCGGTTTTCCGGCGGCCAGTCGAGCGGGCTGGTCGCGCCGCTGACCGTGTTCACGACCACCGGATGCGCGGCCAGCTCGGTCCAGTCCAGCTCCGTGCGCGCCGCCAGTTCCGAACTCGCGGCGACCGCGGCGAGCCGATCCTCCTCGAACAACAAGGTTCCGCTGATCCCGGACGCGTCGATCTCGCCGCGCACCAGCGCCGCGTCGACGTCGCCGGAATGCAGGGCGGCCACGATGTCGTCGCGGCGCAGGAGGGTGGCGGTCGCGCAGGTCGCGGTTTCGAAGGCGGTCAGCAGATCGCTCGCCCACGGATCCGGCAGCGCCCACTGGAACCCGATCCGCAGCCCGGCGTTCCCGCCCGCCGCGGCTAGCGCGGTGTCGAGATCGCGCAGCACGACGCGCAGCCGCCCGAGCAACTCGCCGCCGGCCTCGGTCGGTTCGACGCCGTGCGGCGTGCGCTCCAGCAGACGCGTGCCGACCGACTCCTCGAGCTGCTGGATCGTGCGCGTGAGCGCCGGCTGGGTGATCAGCAGTTCGCGGCTCGCGGCCGTGAACGTGCCGCACGTCGCGACCGTCACGAACGCGCGCAGATGCCGCAGTTCGACCTCCATGCCGGGCAGCCTACCCAGCTATGCCCGCCGTGCATGGCGCCGTTGTGACAGGCATTTCCCTGCCAGGTTCCGGATTTCTAGCGTGGGAAGCATGGACCAGGAGATGACGGCCTTCCCCGGCTGGATCGCGCGCGACTCCGCCGGAGCGACGCTCGACCGCCTCGACCCGGCGATGCTGGACGACCTCGACACCACCGTTCGCGTGCGCTGCTCGAGCATCAACTACAAGGACGCGCTCGCGCTGCACGGCCGCCCCGGCGTCGTCCGGCGGCACCCGCTCGTCGTCGGGATCGACCTGACCGGCGAGGTGCTCGCGTCGCGGCATCCGCGCTGGCAGGCGGGCGACGTGGTCACGCTCAACGGCGCTGGCCTCGGCGAAGACCTGCACGGCGGGCTGGCTGGCCTCGCCGCGGTCAACGGCGACGACCTCGTCCGCGTCCCCGCGCAGCTCGGCCCGCTCCGCGCGGCGGCGATCGGCACCGCCGGATTCACCGCCGCGCTGAGCCTGCTCGCGCTGGAACGCCACGGCCTGGCCCCGGAAACCGGCCCGATCCTGGTCACCGGCGCGGGCGGCGGCGTCGGCTCGATCGCGATAGCGCTGCTCGCGGCTGCTCGGTACGAGGTCATCGCCGCCACTGGCCGTCCCGCTGAGCTGTCCTCGCAACTCACCGCACTGGGTGCCGCGCAGGTCCTCGACCGCGCCGAACTCGCCGCTTCTGGCAAGCCGTTGGGCAAACAACGCTGGGCAGGCGTGCTCGACGCGGTCGGCGGCTCCGTCCTCGCGGGTGCGCTTGCCGGGCTGCAACACTCCGGGGTCGCGACGACCTGCGGACTCGCCGGAGGCGCCGAGTACCCCGGCAATGTCCTGCCGTTCATCCTGCGCGGCGTCTCCCTGCTCGGGATCGACTCGGTCCGCACGCCTCCGCTCCGTCGCGAGGCCGCCTGGCAGCGCTTGGCGCAGTTGCTCGATCCGGCGCTCGTGGACTCCGTGACGCGGGTCGTCCCGCTCTCCGACGCAAAGGACGCCGCCGCTTCGCTCCTGGCCGGTTCCGGTACCGGCCGCATCGTGGTCGACGTCGCTTCGGCCTGAAAGGAAATGACAATGGATGCCTTCGACGAACTGATGACCTTGCGCGACGCCCCTCGTCCCGCCGCCGACGAGGTCACGATCACCGGCTCGGACCCGCTTTTCGCGTCGCCGTTCCGGATCGGCGAAACCCTCGCCGACGCACTCGCCGCCCGCGCCGTCGCCGCGAACGACCTGTGGGAGCTGCGGACCGGGCGTCGGCAGAAGATCGCGGTGGATGTCCGCGCCGCCGCGGCCACCGCTCTCGGCGGTGAAGACATGACGCTCATCCGTTCCGCTTCCGGCGAATATCGCCCTGCACCGCTTTCGCCCGCAGTCGAGCACATGGTCGCGCTCACCCAGCCTTGGCCGACCGCCGATGGACGGTGGTTTCTGCCGCATTTCAATCTGCCGCACTTGGAACGCCGGGTTTTGGATGTCCTCGATTGCGAGGCGGCGCCTTCCTCGGTTGCCGCTGCTGTCGCCAAGTGGAAGGCCGATGATCTGGAAGACGCTATCGCCGCCGCTGGCGCCTGCGGGGGAGTCGTGCGGACGCCGGAGGAATGGCTCGCGCATCCGCATGGCGCGTATCTGGCGTCCCGGCCGGTGGTCGAGATCAGCAAGATCGGGGAGAGTGCTCCTTCTCCGCTGCCCGCTGGGGGCGCTTCGCCGCTGTCGGACGTCCGGGTCTTGGACCTGACTCGCATTCTGGCTGGGCCCACTGCCGCGTTGAGCTTGGCGGAGCACGGGGCGAATGTGCTGATGGTGACGGCTCCGCATCTTCCTCAGGTGGCTCCGTTCGTCCGGGATACCAGTCATGGCAAGCGAAGCACTTATCTCGATTACTCCACAGTGGACGATGCTGCGCGGTTGCGTTCTTTGGCCAGTACCGCGGATGTGTTCGTCGAGGGTTATCGCCCGGGGCGGATGTCAGCTCATGGGTTCGGTCCGGAGGATCTCGCGGCGCTGCGTCCGGGGATCGTTTATGTGAGCGTGGACTGCTTCGGTTCCGGCGGTCCTTTCGGGATGCGTGCTGGATGGGATCAGGTCGCGCAAGCTGTGACTGGTGCTTGTGTGATTCAGGGAGGGGACCGTCCACAGTTGACACCGGTGTACTTGTGCGATTTCCTCACCGGTTTCCTGGGAAGTTACGGCGCGATGCTGGCTTTGGCGCGGCGGGCTCGGGAAGGTGGGTCTTATCACGTGCGGGTTTCGCTGTGCCAGTCGTCGATGTTGTTGCAGCGGCGGGGATTGCTGACCTCCTACGCGGATGCGCCCGGTCGTCTTTCGCGCGAGGAATTCGAGCGCTACGCAGTGGTGGACGACGGGACGATCTATGGCGATTTGAAGAGTCTCGGGCCAGTGATCCGGATGAGCGAGACCCCGCCGCGGTGGGAGGGGACTACGCCTGAGCTGGGGAGCTCCCGGCCGGAGTGGTGACCTGCGGTTTCCGGGAGGTGGCCGTTCGGTGGCGGCTTCGTGCGAATTTCTTGTTCCGCCGTAAATCTGCGTGTTTTGCCTATGCGGTTAGCGCCAGGGCGGCCGCGCGGGAGGTGCGGGATTTCCGTGCGGCCTACCCGCATTTCGGGCGGGCGCACAATCTCGGCCACGACGTGATGGCTGACCACCTGGCGGCGCATCGCGGGTTGCTGGCCGTCGCGTGGAGGCAGCGGCGGTGGGATCGGGTGGTCGCGCAGCTCTTTCTGATAGGTGGGGCTGCCCTGTTTGACCGGAATCCGCGGAACCCGTCCGGCGTCGCCTGAACCGCACTTAGTCCGAGGACGTACTATTATGGGCGATGCGGGGACAGGCTCCGGCGGACCGGACGGGCTGCTGGGGCGCGGGTGCGTAGTTAAGGTCGAGGGATGTCGACAGCAGTGGGTGGGTCAGCGAAAGGCGGCTCGCGGGCGGGGCGGCGGGTGAGCCTGGAGGCTCCGACGGATCTCGCTGCCGCGCCCGGGTACGGGGCTCGACGGCTGTACCAGGCGTATTTGGCGGCTTGGAATCGGCATGTCGACTCGGTGCTGACGGGGCCTCAGTTCGCGGTGCTGTCGGCGGTGCGGGCGTATCCCGGGTTCGATCAGACCGCGTTGGCCAAGGCGGTCGCGCTGGACACGTCGACGATGGCTGATGTGTGCCGGCGGTTGGAGAACCGGGGGCTCATTGCTCGGGGTCCGGCGCCGCATGATGCTCGGGCGAAGGTGCTGACGTTGACGGATGACGGGTTGGCTGCGTTCCGCGAGGTGACTCGGCGGACTCGGAAGCTGGATCAGGCGTTGCTTGAGGGGTGTCCGGAGGAGCGGCGGGGGGAGATCGCGGGGATGTTGAACGAACTGGGGGCGTTGTGGGAGGCGGTTGCTGAGCGGTCGGAGATTTGAGGGTTCTCCGGCGGCTCGTCGCCTGGCGGCGACCTTGCCGTGGGGGTTGCGTGGGGCACCCCGAAGCTTGATTGTGCTGACGGTTCGGGGGTGCTTGTCAAGGCGGGAAAGATGCCTTGACAAGCACCCCCGAACCGCAGGGGAGCTTCGTATCGGGGTTGGGGGAGGGCTGGGTGCCTCGCTCGTTGGGTGCGCTGGCTGCGGTTTGGTGGTGGGTGGCTGGTCGGGTGCGCGGGCTGCGGTTGGGGGTGCGCGTGGCTGGTTGGTTGCGCGCGTTGCGTTTGGGTTGTGCGTGGCTGGTTGGGTTCGCGGGTCGCGGTTGGGTTGCGCGTGGCTGGTTGGGTTCGCGCGTCGCGGTTGGGTGCGCGGGTGGCTTGGGTGGTTGGTCGCGTTGGGTGCGCGGGTGGCGCCTTCGCCCAATGAGGTTGCTCGGTAGCGCGGTGGGTGGGTACGCGCGTTGCGGTTGGAGATGCGCGTGGCCGGGTGGTTGGTCGCGTTGGGCTCGCAGCGTGGGTTGTGGCCCAATGAGGTCTTCTCGGTAGGGCGGCAGGCGGGGTGCTGCAACGGTGCTCGTCAGGGCGGGTGGTGCGCTGGCGGCGAGGCGGGCTTTGCGCCTCTGGAAGTCCGTGAAGGGCTCCTTGAGGGAATCAGATTCCCTCAAGGAGCCCTTCACGGACCGCGGCTTCGCGTGGCGGGGTTTCGTCGGTGGGGTGAGAGTCCTTGCCTGCTGCTGGAATCCCCAATGTGGCGGCGGGTGCGTCTGACGCACCGAATGCCACATTGGGTGCGCATTGTGGCGGCGGATCGGGGGAGGACCCCGGTGGGCGAGCCTGCGAATGGACCTCTTGCGGTCGGCAGAGGGTCGTGAAGGGTCCCTTCAGGCAAGCCGGGCCCGCGAAGGGTCCCCTCGCAGGCGGCAGTGGGTCGTGAGGGGCCCCCTGAGGGAATCAGCGGCTGTGAGGGTGGCCCTCACGTACCGCCGCCCCGCCCCGCCGCACTGCATCGCCCCGCTGCCCCGCCGCACCGCCCCGGGAACCGCGGCATCGCCTCGTTCGGTGACTGCGCCGCCACCCTGCGCGGCTGAAAGCGCCTCCCTGCCAGCAAATTCCCCGCAGACTATTGCGTGTTCGGATAATCCGTGTTCGGATTAACCGCGTCCGGGGCTAGGTGAGCCGGAGGCGGCTAGCGGGTAGGAGGTCGGCAGGTGGCGGCGAGTCAGTCTTTCGAGGTAGTGGTCGCCGGCGGCGGGTTGGGCGGACTGTGTGCTGCCTTGTCGTTGCGGCAGCGCGGGTTGCGGGTCACGGTGGTCGAAGCGGCGCCGCAGTTGGGGGAGATCGGGGCTGGGATCCAGACTGCGCCCAATGCCAGCCGGATCCTGATCGGGTTGGGGTTGCGGGCCGAGTTGCAGCGGGTTCGGTGCGAGCCGCAGGATCAGGTTCGGCGGCGGTGGGCCGACGGCAGCATTATCGCGCAGTTGCCGCTCGGGCAGCGGGTCGTGGACAAGTACGGGGCGCCTTATTGGCACTACCATCGGGCGGATCTGCACTCCGTTCTCCTGCGGGCGTGCATCGACCCGGACGGGGCGGGGCCGGTGGTGAAGGTGGCTACCGCGGCGAAGGTCGTGGATCTTGACCGGGGGAATCCGGAGCGGCCTGCGGTGATTACCGAGGACGGGCGGCGGTTTGAAGGGGACGTCGTCGTCGGGGCGGACGGGATTCGGTCTGCGGTAAGGGATCTCGCGGGGTTTGACGACACGCTCGCGTTTTCCGGCGAGATGGCGTACCGGGCGTTGATTCCCGGGGATTCGATCGCGGCGGATCCGGCTACCCGGTTCCTGGTCGATCGCTACCATTCTACGATTTGGTACGGGCCGGACAAGCATCTGGTGCATTACATGATCCGCGGCGGCGAGTATCTGAACGTGGTGGCGATTGTGCCGTGCACGGAGGAAGTCGAGAAGAACTGGAGTGCGCCGGCCAGTGCGGAGCAGCTCGCGGCCGAGTATTCCGATTGGGACGACCGGGTGCCGATGATGCTGTCGAAGGCCAAGGACGACGTCTCGGTCTGGGCGATGTACCGGCGGCGTCGCGATCCGGTGTGGGTGGACGGGCGCGTCGCGTTGCTCGGGGATGCTTGCCACGCAATGCTTCCGTACCAGGCGCAAGGGGCGTCGCAGGCGATGGAGGACGGGGCAGTCCTCGCGGAGGAACTCGGGCAGGCGACGCGCGACGGGATCGACACCGCGTTGACCCGGTATGTGCACCGGCGGGCCAAGCACGCCGGGATGGTGCAGGACGCATCGCTGCAGAATATGAGTTTTTACCACTTGCCGGACGGTCCGGCGCAACGCGAGCGCGACGAAAAACTGCGGAGTTTCGACGGCGAGTCCGATGTGTCCTACGACTGGCTGTGGAACGGAACTCCGCTCAACGACCCCGACAACGAATCGATTCACTACCAGTTCGCCCGATAGCACGAAAACGGCACACGCAGACTTCGCAAAGGAGCAAAGGCTATGCGTACCGGAGACCAGGTGGTCCAAGACTTGCCGTGGCGCTGGCGCGTCCAGGGCAAGATCTTCCTCATCGGCGGGCTCGGCTACATGTTCGACGCCTGGGACGTCGCGCTGAACGGATTCCTCACCCCGCTGGTGGGCACGGAATTCGGGCTGTCGGCGACCCAGCGGGGGTTTGTCGCCACCGCCAATCTGATCGGCATGGCGGTGGGGGCGGTCGCCTGGGGGACGGTCGCGGACCGGATCGGGCGGAAGCGGGCGTTCAGCATTACGTTGCTGTTGTTCGCGTTCTTCTCGGTGTTCGCGGCGTTGTCGCCGAACATCGAGGTGTTCCTGCTGCTGCGGTTCCTCGCCGGAGTCGGGCTGGGCGGCTGCATTCCGGTCGATTACGCCATTGTCAGCGAGTTTTCGCCGCGCAAGCAACGCGGCCGCGTGCTGTCCGCGATGGACGGATGGTGGCCGGTCGGCACGACGCTGGCGGGGGCGTCCGCGACGCTGCTGGTCCCGGTTTCCGGGAACTGGCGGTGGATGCTGGTGCTGATGATTCTCCCGGCGGTGCTGTTGTTCTGGGCGCGGCGCGGGGTGCCGGAATCGCCGTTGTACCTGGTGCGCAAGGGGCGCGAAGCGGAAGCCCGGCTGGTCATCGACGACCTGGTCGAGCGCACGGGCGCGCCGAAGGAGCCGTACCGGATTCCGCCGGCGGTTCAGGAAGACAAGCGCGGCGGCGGGGTGTTCGCGGCCGTCGACCAGCTGCGGCGGGTCTGGGCGTACAACCCGAAGGTCACCGGGGTCGCGTGGGCGCTGTTCATCACCGTGATGCTGGTGTACTACGCCGCGCTGAGCTGGATGCCGTCGATCCTCAAGGCGCAGGGCTTCGGGGAGATCGCCGCGTTCGCTTCGACCACTTTGATGAACGCGCTCGGTATCGTCGGCGTCGTGGTGGCGGTGTTGCTCGTGGACCGCATCGGCCGCAAGCGGGTCATCGCCGCGGCCGGGCCGCTCGCTGCGGTCACGCTGGTGATTTTCTCGCTGGTGCTCGGGTCGGCGGGAGCCGCGGTGGTGGCGATCGGCGCGTTCGGGCTGTTCTCGCTCATCGTCATCCCGGTGATGTACGCCTTCGTGTCCGAGCTGTACCCGACGGAGCTGCGCGCGTCGGGCTTCGGCTGGGCGTCGTCGTCCAGCCGGGCGGTCACCGGATTCGCGCCGCTGCTGTTCGGCAGCGTGCTGTGGCCGGTGCTCGGGCTGCCGCTGACGTTCACGCTGCTCGGCCTGCTCGTCGTCGGGGCCGTGGTGTTCATGGTCTTCTGCGCGCCGGAAACCCGGGGCCGGGAGCTGGACCGGATCGACGACGAGACCGCTCCGGAGCCGCACCAGTCCGAACTGGACGCAGTCTGATCCGCCGCAGCAGAAAGGGAATCGCATGAAGCCCGCCGCGTTCGCCTACCATCGGGCGCACGACGTCGCCGACGCCGTCGGCCTGCTTTCCGACCTCGCCGGGCAAGGGCGGGAGCCGAAAGCGATCGCGGGCGGGCAGAGCCTGATGCCGATGATGAGCTTCCGCCTGGCCCGCCCGAGCGACCTGGTCGACCTCGGGCGGCTGCGGGACCTGCCGGGGATGACCGACATCGTCCACGCGGGTTCGACGCTCCGCATCGGCGCGATGACGACGCACCGTCAGGTCGAGGTGGCCCAGCTCAGCCCGGGGTTCGCGGTGCTGGCGGAGGCGATGCGGTACGTCGGGCACCTGCCGATCCGGTCGCGCGGCACGGTCGGCGGCAGTCTCGTGCACGGCGACGCCACCGCGGAGTGGTGCATGCTCGCGCTGCTGCTGGACGCGGTGATCGTCGCCGAAGGACCGAACGGGCGCCGCGAAATCCCGGCCGGGGAGATGTTCTACGGCTTCTACGCGACCGCGGTGGAGGCGGACGAGGTCGTCACCGAGGTCCGGTTCACCCGGGCGGCTCCGAAGGCCGCTTTGACCGAGTTTTCCCGCCGTGCCGGGGATTTCGCGACAGTCGCGGCGGCGGTGACGCTCGAACCTCGCCAGGACGGTTCCTTGGCAGGCGGAAGGGTGGTGCTCGGCGGGGTCGCGCCCGCGCCGTTGCGGGTTCCGGAGGCGGAGGAAGTGCTGGCTGGTGGTGAGCCAGGGCCGGAGTTGTTCGCTGAGTGCGGCCGGGCGGCGGCGGAGGCGATCGATCCGCGGAGCGACGCGCAGGGCAGTGCGGATTACCGGCGGGCGCTGACGAGGACGTTGGTGGCGCGGAGTTTGGGCCAGGCATGGGAGAGGGGAGACCGGTGAGGACATCCGAAGAACCCCGCTTCGACGGCCGGGGCGGCAAGTGGATCGGCGCGTCCGTGCGCCGTCGCGAGGATCCGCGGCTGGTCACCGGCCGGGGGCGGTTCGTGGACGACATTCACCTCCACGGCATGCTGCACGCCGGGTTCGTGCGCGCGACCGTCGCACACGGCAAGATCACCGAACTCGACCTCGCCGCCACCCGCGAAGTGGACGGCGTCGTAGCCGCGTACTCGGCGGAAGACCTCCAGCTCGGCGACATGGTCGCGCTGCTGGATCGTCCGCCCGAGGAGTTCACGCCGACCACGATGCCGATCCTCGCGCGCGGCAAGGTGCGGTTCGTCGGCGAGCCGATCGCGCTGGTCATCGCGAAGGATCCGTACGCGGTCGAGGACGGCATCGAGGCCGCGCAGGTGAGTTACGAGGTCCTCGACGCCGTCGTTTCCGAGGAGACCGCGCTCGCCGAGGACGCGCCGCTGGTGCACGAGGACGCGCCGAGCAACGTGCTGCTCGACGTCACGGCGTTCGACACCCCGGGCGTCGACGAAGCGTTCGCGGACGGGTGCGTGATCGAGCTCGTCACCCGCAGCGGCCGGCAGAACGCGTTGCCGCTGGAGACGCGCGGCGCGGTGGCGTCCTGGGACGACCGCGACGAGCAGCTTCTCGTCCAGACCTGCAGCCAGGTGCCGCACCAGGTCCGGACCGTGCTGGCGCGTTCGCTGCGGATTCCGGAGCGTTCGGTGCGCGTCGTGGTCCCGGACATGGGCGGCGGCTTCGGGCAGAAATGCGTTGTGGGGCGCGAGGAAATCGCTGTCGCGGCGGCGGCGAAGCGCTTGCGGCGGCCGGTCAAGTGGATCGAGGACCGCAGCGAAGCGCTCGCTTCCGGGTTCCTCGCCCGCGAACAGCGATACCGCACGCGTGCGGCGTTCACTCCGGACGGCGAGTTGACCGCACTGGAATCCGACATCGTGTGCGACATGGGCGCGTACTCGTGTTATCCGTTCACCGTCGGCATCGAACCGTTGATGGCGGCGGCGGAAATGCCGTCGGTGTACCGGGTTCCGGCTTACCGCGTGCGGGCGAGGGCGATCACCAGCAACAAAGCGCCGACCGCGCCGTACCGCGGGGTCAGCCGTCCGCAGTACGTGATGGTGATGGAGCGGATCATGGACTTGGCGGCGCGCAAGCTCGGTCTCGACCCGGTGGAAATTCGCCGCCGCAACGTGATCACCGAGTTCCCGTACACCGGCATCAACAAGGTGACCTACGACCCCGGCAGCTACCTCGAATCGCTGGAGCTGGGCGAGAAGATCCTCCGCGACGAGGGCTGGTACGACCTGCGCGAGAAGAATCCGCACATCGGCATCGGCTACAGCTGCTTTTCCGAGCGCACAGGCTACGGCTCCGAGGCGTTCGCGAAGCGGAAGATGACCGTCGTGCCCGGGTTCGACGTGAGCGAGATCCGGATGGACCTCACCGGTTCGGTCGTCGTCACGAGCGGCACGATCAACCACGGGCAGTCCCACGAAACGACGTTCGCGCAGATCGTCGCGGAACGGCTCGGCGTCGACCTCGCCAAGGTCAAGCTGCGGCAAGGCGACACCGAACGGATTTCCTACGGCTGGGGCACTTTCGCGTCCCGATCGGTGACGATCGGCGGCTCGGCGGTGGCGACGGCGGCGACCCGGCTGGGCGAGCAGCTCTGCGTCATCGCGGCGCACCTGATGGACACCCGCGTCGAGAACGTCGGCCTCGACGGCGACGGGGGAGTCATCCAGCTCGACGACCCCGGCCAGCGGCTTTCGTTCGAGGAGATCGCCGACGTCGCGTACCTGCGCAGCCACCTGCTGCCCAAGGAAGCCGAGCCGACGCTCACCGCCACCGCGGCGTTCGACGTCCCCGGCGACGGCACGTTCTCGAACGCGACCCACGCGGTGGTGGTCGAGGCCGACCCGGGCACCGGACAGGTGAAAATCCTCCGTTACGCCTGTGTCGAGGACTGCGGCGTGGTGATCAACCCGAAGGTGGTCGACGGCCAGGCGCGCGGCGGGATCGCGCAAGGCATCGCCGGCGCGCTGTTCGAGGAGGTCACCTACGCCGAGAACGGCGAACCGTCGGCGGCAAGCTTCATCGACTATCTCGTCCCGACCGCCGCGGAGATTCCCGACATCACCGTCGACCACCTCGAAACCCCGTGCGCCTTCACCGAAAGCGGCGCGAAGGGGGCCGGGGAGGGCGGCACGATCGGCGCCCCCGCCGCCGTGCTGAACGCGGTCAACGACCTTCTCTGGCACACCGGGGTCCAGCTGGAGCAGACCCCGGTCCACCCCGAGGCCGTCCTCGCCGCGCTCGCCGCGGCCGACCGGGAGAAAGCGGGTACCGGCGCATGACCGACAAACAGCTGATCGTCCTGACCGTCAACGGCGAGGAGCACGAACTGCTCGTCGAACCGCGGTGGACGCTGCTCGACGTGCTCCGGCACAACGTGGGCCTCACCGGCACGCACGTCGGCTGCGAGCACGGCGTGTGCGGGGCGTGCACGATCCTGGTCGACGGCGAACCGGTGCGCGCCTGCCTGATGTACGCCGTGCAGGCGGAAGGCTGCGCGATCCGGACCGTCGAGGACCTCGGCACCCCGGAGGAGCCGAACGATCTGCAGCAGGCGTTTTCGGAGCACCACGGCCTGCAGTGCGGCTTCTGCACGCCCGGTTTCCTCATGCTCGCCGAGGGATTCCTCGCCCAGGAGCCGTCGCCGACGCGAGAGGAGATCCGGGAGACGGTGTCGTCGAACCTGTGCCGCTGCACCGGATACCAGACCATTGTGGACGCGATCGAGGCGACCGCCGCGCGGCGGTGCGCGGGATCCGGCAGGAAAGAGGACGCGGTCCGATGATTCTCGAGAACACCCTTGACCTTCCCGGCGATCCGGACACGGTGTTCGCGCTGCTCAACGACGTCGAGCGGGTCGCGGGCTGCCTGCCCAGCGCGGTACTGGAGGGCCGAGACGGCGAGTCCTACCTCGGCAAGGTCAAGTTCAAGGTCGGCCCGGTCAGCGCCGCGTACGCGGGCAAGGTCCGGTTCACCGAAATCGCCGAGGGCGAGCGTCGGCTGCGGCTGTCGGCCCGGGGCGCGGACAGCCACGGCAACGGCGACGCCGAAGCGGACGTCACGCTGACCCTGGTGCCGGGTCCGAAGGGTTCGGCGCTGAACCTGCACACGGATCTGGTGGTGCGAGGCAAAATCGCGCAGTTCGGCAAGGGCGCGATCAGCACGGTGTCAAACCGGATCCTGCAGCAGTTCGCGCAGAATCTCGGTGCGCTGCTGGAGAACGGCGGCACCGCACCGGCTCCGGCGGCACCAGCGGCCGCCGCCGCGCCCGCCTCGGATTCGCTCGACGGACTGGCGATGCTGTTGCCGCCCAACGCGAAGCGCTATCTCCCGATCGTCGCGGCTGGCGCGCTCGGGCTGTTCCAGGGCTGGCTGCTCGGCCGGGTCCGGGCGCAGCACAAACTGATCAAGGAGCTGCTGCGTGAACGCGCCTGAGAACGGACTGCACGGCACCGAGACCGACCAGACCTACGCCCGCGCGGGGTTCGGAGCCGCGGTGCCCAGGGGAACCGCGCCGGTGCTGGTCGTGGTCGACCTGACTCGCGGCTTCACCGAACCGGAATTCCCTTCCGGCGCAGACCTTTCCGCCGAAGTCGAAGCCGCTGACGCGCTGGTCCGGGCCGCCCACGAGAGCGGAGCGCCGGTCGTCTACACCGCGATCAGCTACACCCCCGCGGAGGCCGACGGCGACGCGATCGCGTGGCTGCGCAAGGCTCCCGGCATGCGGAGCCTGCGCGACGGAAGTGCCGAGGTCGCGCTCGATCCCCGGCTGGAACGGCACGACACTGACCACCTGATCGTCAAGAAGGGCGCGTCCGCGTTCCACGGAACGAGCCTCGCCGCGCTGCTCACCGGCCTCGGCGCGGACACCGTGCTCGTCTGCGGCGCGACGACCTCGGGGTGCGTCCGGGCCACGGCGGTCGACGCGGTCCAATCCGGCTTCAACACCCTCGTCGTCCGCGAAGCCTGCGGCGACCGCGCGCGGGGACCGCACGACGCCGCTCTCTTCGACCTGCAAGCCAAATACGCCGACGTGATCGGCCTGGGCGAGGGCGTCGAGCTGCTCGCCAAGGCCCGCTAGGAGTTCCCGCATGTCTTCTGTTTCCGACCGGGTGCTGACCCAGCCCGCGCTCGCCGACCTGGCGGACGTCCCGGCGGCGAGCGTCTGGGTGCGGTCCGGTTCCGTCCGGCTGCACGTCCTCGACTACGGCCCCGCCGACGGCGTCCCGCTCGTGGTGCTGCCCGGGATCACCAGCCCGGCGATCACCATGGACTTCGTCGCGCGCGAGCTGACCGACCTCGTCCGTCCGCTGGTGCTCGACGTCCGCGGCCGCGGCCTGTCCGACGACGGGTCGAGCTATGCCCTCGACGCGTACGCCGCCGACGTCGAAGCGGTCGTCGGCCAGCTGAACCTGTCCGCGCCGCTGCTGTTCGGCCACTCGATGGGCGCGCGGATCGCGGCGAAAGCCGCGCTGTCCGGCGGGATCGCGGGCACCGTCCTCGCCGACCCGCCGATGAGCGGTCCCGGCCGGCCGTACCCGACCTCGCTGGCGGTCTTCGAGTCCCAATTGGACCAGGCGCAGCGGGGGACCAGCGCGGACGAGGTCGCCGCCTCGTGGCCGCGGTGGCCGCGCCGGGAACAGGAACTGCGCGCCCGCTGGCTCGCGTCGTGCTCTCGGACGGCCATCGCGGCGACGCACGAGGGTTTCGAATCCGAGGAATTCCTTCCGCTGTGGGAAAATCTCCCGGGACCCGCCGTGCTGCTGTACGGCGCGGAAAGCCCGGTGGTGACCGCAGCGGACGTCGCGGTGCTGGAGAAATCGAAGCATCCGCTCGCCGGCGTCGAAAACGCCGGGCACATGATCTTCTGGGACGAACCGCGGCCCGCCCTGCAGGCGCTGCGTTCGGCGTTGAAAGACCTGCTCGCCCGCTGACCCCGGCGTGTTTTTCGCACTCGGATAATCCGTATTCGGACAATCAAGGAGGTCGCCATGGACCAGAACCTGTTCAACGACATCTGCTTGCGCCAGCTGACTTTTTCCGGCGTGCACGAGGGCGAGACGGTCGTCGTGCTGACCCGCGGCGCCGAGCGCGCCGAGTACGCGGACGCCTTCCTCTGGGCCGCCCAGCAGCTCGGGGCGGCGACCTATCACATGCGGCTGCCGTCGCCGGCGAACGCGTCCGGCGCGTGGGCGGTCGGGCAGTCCGGTCTTGACCAGCTGCCGCTCGCGGTGGACGCGCTCAAGGCCGCGGACATGGTCGTGGACTGCACGTTCCTGCTGTTCAGCGAGGAGCAGTTCGCGATCCAGGCCGCCGGGACCCGGATCCTCACCGCGGTCGAGCCGCCCGAGCTGCTGGCCCGGCTGATGCCGACGAAGGAACTGCGCGAGCGCGTCGAGATCGGCGCGGAACTGCTGGCCAAGGCGAAGACCATGCGGATCACCAGCCCGCACGGCACGGACGTCACCTACCAGCTCGGCGTGTACCCGACGATGAGCGAGTACGGCTACACCGACCAGCCCGGCCGCTGGGACCACTGGCCCGCGGCGTTCGTCTTCACCGGCGGTTCCGACGACGGCGTGGACGGCAAGATCGTGCTCGCGCCCGGCGACGTGCTGCTGCCGTTCAACACCTACGTGCAGACGCCGGTCGAGCTGACCATCGAAAAGGGCTTCATCCAGGACATCCGCGGCGGCGCGGGCTCGTCCGGCCTCGACGCCGACCTGCTGCGCAGCTACATCGAGTCCTTCCACGACCCGCGCGGCTACGGCATGTCGCACGTCGGCTGGGGCCTCGACGAGCGGGCGCACTGGCACGGCCTGACCCAGTTCCCCGGCGGCATGGGCATGGAGCTGCGCAGCTTCTACGGCAACGTGATGTTCTCGATCGGCCCGAACAACGAACTCGGCGGCCCGAACGACACGGCCTGCCACTTCGACATCCCGATGCGCGGCAACAGCCTGTACCTCGACGACGAGCTGATCGTCGACGCGGGCGAGCTGACCGTGAAGGACATGCGCCCGGCGGCGAAGCGATGACCGACCACCACATCGGGATGATCGTCCCGAGCTCCAACCTGACCATGGAAACCGAACTGCCGCGGATGCTGCGCGCCCGCGAGGAGCGGTACCCCGACGACCGGTTCGTCTTCCACTCCGCCCGCGCGCGGATGCAGCATGTGACGCCGGAGCAGTTGCGCGCGATGAACGCCCAAGCGGAGCGCGCGGCGACCGAACTGGCCGACGCGCGACCGGACGTCGTCGCGACTGCCTGCCTGGTCGCGATCATGGCGCAGGGGCCGGGTTATCACTGCACCGCTGAGGATTCGATCGCCTCGGCGTTGCGCGCGGAAGGCTCGGACGCGCCGGTGGTCTCGTCGGCGGGCGCGCTGCTGTCCGGGATCGCCGCGCTGGAGGCGAAGCGGGTCGCGATCGTGACGCCGTACCTGAAGCCGCTGACGCAGGCTGTTGTCGAGTACCTGGAGGACGCGGGCGTCGAGGTGGTCGACTCGCTCTCGCTGGAGGTGCCGGACAACCTGGCGGTGGCGCGGCTGGACCCGGCGGATCTGCTGGCGCACTACCGGAAACTGGACCTGTCCCGGGCGGACGCGCTGGTGCTGTCGGCGTGCGTGCAGATGCCTTCGCTGCCTTCGATCCAGCCGGTCCAGGACGCGGTGGGGATCCCGGTGCTGTCGGTGGCCACGGCCACGACGTTCCGGATCCTCAGCGAGCTGGGGGTGCGGCCGGAGGTGCCGGGGGCGGGGCATTTGCTGAGCGGGAAGGTGGCGGCGGTACCGGCCGCCTAGCGCGGCTGGCTCGGCAGTCCGCGACGGGACCCCTGAGGGAATCTGATTCCTTCAGGGGTCCTCGCGTACTGCCCGGTCGGCGGGGCAGTTCGGCTTCGGGTGGTTGCCGTGCGGCGCAACGGGTAACCGGTGGGTTCCCGACACCCGAGGAGGCAGCATGGCCGCACCCACCCGAACCGACCTGATCACCGTGATCACCGACGACCACCGCGACGTCGAGCGGGTGTTCGCCGAGCTCGAGAGCGAACCCGAGGCGGGGAACCGGAAAGACGTGGTCGACCACGTGATCGCCGAGCTGGTCCGGCATTCGGTCGCCGAAGAGCAGCTCATGTACCCGGCCGCGCGCAAGCACCTCGACAACGGCGACGAGATCGCCGACCACGAGATCGAGGAGCACGCCGAGGCCGAGAAGGTGATGAAGCGGCTCGAGCGCAAGAATCCCGGCGAACCGGAGTACGAGGAGCTGCTCGGCAAGCTCATCGCCGACGTCCGCCACCACATCAAGGACGAGGAGAACGACCTGCTCCCGCGGCTGCGCGAGGCGTGTTCGGCCGAGGAGCTGGACCAGCTGGGCGAGCGGGTGCTGGCGGCGAAGAAGATCGCGCCGACCAGGCCGCATCCGCACGCGCCGAGCAAGCCGCCGCCTGCGAACCTGGCCCTCGCGCCGGGAGCGGCGTTCGTCGACAAGATCCGCGACGCGCTGACGGGACGGAAGAGCTGAACCATGACTGACGACGTGTTCGTGCTCGGTCTTGACGAGGAGAACGAGCGCATCCTGAAAAGACTCCCGTCCGCGGCCGGGCTGCGGTTCCGCCCGTTGCTCAGCCCGGACGAGCTGCAGCACGGCGAGATCGACTTCCCGGACCTGATGAAGAAGGCCCGCCAGCAGCTGGACGATTTCGACGGCGAACCCGCCGCGATCGTGACTTATTGGGACTTCCCGGCCGCCACCATGGTGCCGCTGCTGTGCGAGGAGCGCGGCCTCCCGCACGTGCCGCTCCCCGCGGCGCTCAAATGCGAGCACAAGTACTGGAGCAGGCTCGAACAGCGGAAGGTGATCGACGAACTGCCGCCGTTCGGCATCGTCGACCTGGACGGGGAGCCGCGGCCGCCGGCTGGAGTGGACTTCCCGATGTGGCTGAAACCGGTCAAGGGATTCTCTTCGGAACTGGCGTTTCACGTGCGGGACATGCAGGGCTTCGCGGACGCTGTCGAGGAACTGCGGGAGGGTGTCGGACGGGTCGGGGACCCGTTCGAGGACGTGTTGCGCCAGGTCGATCTGCCGCCGGAAATCGCCGAGGTCGGCGGGGCCGCGTGCCTGGCCGAATCCGAACTGCACGGGGTGCAGGCGGCGGTCGAGGGGTACGTCTGGAAGGGCGAGGTGCGTCTCTACGCCGCGCTGGATTCGGTCGATTTCCCTGGCCGGTCTTCGTTTTTGCGACACCAGTACCCGTCGCAGCTGCCCGACGAGACCGTCCGGCGGATGTTCGACATCGCCGAGCGCGTGATGCGCCAGGTCGGTTTCGAGAACGGCACGTTCAGCATCGAGTTCTTCTGCGACCGGCAGTCCGGGCAGGTGTGCCTGCTGGAGATCAACCCGCGGCACTCGCAGTCGCACGCGGAGCTGTTCGAGCTGGTCGACGGCGTGGCCAACCACGAAATCATGCTCCGGCTGGGACTCGGCCAGGAACCGCAGTTCCCGCGCGGCCGCGGGCAGTACCACATCGCCGGGCGCTGCTACCTGCGCCGCTTCGACGGCGACGCGGTCGTCACGCGGATCCCGACGCAGGACGAGATCTCCGGGCTCTGCCAGGAACTCGGCGGCACGACGATCTCGATCACGCCGGAGGAAGGCCAGCGGCTGTCGGAACTGCCGGAGCAGGACAGCTACTCCTTCGAGTTGGCGGAACTGATCATCGGCGCGGACACCGAGGACGAACTCGAGGCGAAGTACGCGAAGTGCGAGGAACGGCTGCGCTTCGAGTTCGAGGACTGAACAGGAGGGCAGCGGGTGGACGGGGACGTCGAGACGCTGTACGAGAACTCGCTGTGGAAGAACCGCGTGGTGGGGCACGTGCGGGCGGCGAACACGTCGAAGTCCCGCGCGGAAGCGGTGAAGACGGGGCGGCATATGGCGAAGGCTCGGCGGTCTGTCCACATTGTCCGGGCGGAGGACGGGACGGTGGCAAGCCGCGACGACTACCGGACTAGTCGTCGCGGCGTGCCGCTGCCGCCGGAGTGAGGCTCGCGGTGGGGTGCCGGTGGGCCGGCTGAACAGGTCGAGTCCGGTGAGGTCCGCGCGGGCCGGTGCTGCGGCGGAATGACCCTAGCGGCGGAGGATGCGCTCGATGTGGTTGCGCGCCTGGCGCCCTTCGGGGATCTGCTGCATGAGCCAGTTGTGGAACATGCCGGGGTACTCGGCGTAGTCGACGTCGATCCCGGCATCGCGGGCGCGGGAAGCGAAGCGGCGGGCGTCCGGGAGGAGGACGTCGCGGGTGCCGATGAACAGGCTGAACGGGCCGAGTCCAGACAGATCCGCGTACAGCGGGCTGATTCGCGGATCGTGCGGGTCGGTGCCTTCGGCGTACATCTTGCCCGCCTCGCGCAGGCCGGTGATGCCGAGCATCGGGTCGTGTTCGTCCAGTACGACCGAAATCGGGTCTTCCAGGGTCACGTCGAGCCACGGCGAGATCAGGATCGTCTGTTTCGGCTGCGGGCGGCCCTCCTCCCGGAGCCGCTGCGCGACCGCCAGTGCGAGCGCGGCGCCGGCGGAATCGCCGGACAGGACGGTGTTTTCCGCCGGCTCCGCACCGAGCGTCTGCTCGAACGCGGCCTGCACCATGGGAATCGTCTCGGCGTTGCTGTGCCGCGGGACGAGCGGGTAGATCGGCAGCGTGACCGTGCAGCCGAGCCGGCGCACCAGGTCGGCGGCGAATTCCCAGTGGTGTGATTCGATTTCCTCGACGTAACCGCCGCCGTGCAGGTGGAAGACATGCAGCCCGGCCTTCGCGCGCGGCCGCACGGTCCAGCACGCGAAGCCGTGCACCTCGCGGTGTTCGAGGTCGTAGTGCTTGCGCAGCTTCCTCGGCGGCCGGGCTTGCGACGGCCGCTGGTGGCGGTGCAGGCGCTGGTGCAGCACGCGAGCGTTGTCGTAAAAGGCTTTCTGCCGCGTCGCGCGCAGATGCGCCTGATACAGCTGGGCTTTCATGCTGATCATGTGCACCGGGTACCCGTTTTCCTGCCGCGGGCAACTCCGTTTCGGGCGCGCGGGGCCGGGTACCCGGCAGGCATGATCACGCGCGCTCTTCCCTCGCTGCCGTACGAGATCATGGAGGACGAGGACGTCCGGATCCCGGTTTCGGACGGCACCCGGCTGGCGGCGCGGATCTGGCGGCCCGCCGGATCGGAATCGCTGCCTGTGCCGGGGATCGTCGAGTACATTCCGTACCGCAAGCGAGACCTGACCTCCGTCCGCGACTCGATCCACCACCCCTACCTGGCCGGGCACGGCTACGCCTGCGTGCGCGTCGACCTGCGCGGCTCCGGGGAATCGGAGGGCGTGCTCGCGGACGAATACCTGGAACAGGAACAACAGGACGCCGAGGACGTGCTCGCCTGGCTCGCCGACCGGCCGTGGTGCGACGGGCGCACCGGCATGATGGGCATTTCCTGGGGCGGGTTCGCCGCGCTGCAGGTCGCGGCGCGGAAACCGCCGAGCCTCGGCGCGATCGTCGTCTCCTCGTTCACCGACGACCGGTTCGCCGACGACATGCACTACATGGGCGGCTGCCTGCTGTCGGACAACATCGCCGAGTCCGGGACAATGTTCGGCGAGGCGACGATGCCGCCCGACCCGGCGCTGGTGGGGGACCGCTGGCGCGACATGTGGCGGGAACGGCTGGAAAACTGCAGCCTGTGGGCCGAACAGTGGCTGCGGCATCAGCGCCGCGACAGCTACTGGCGGCACGCTTCGGTTTCCGAGGACTACTCCGGGGTGCAGTGCCCGGTGCTCGCGTCCAGCGGCTGGGCCGACGGCTACTCCAACGCGGTCACCCGGCTGCTGTCGCATCTCGACGTGCCGTGCCGCGGGCTGATCGGGCCGTGGTCGCACAAGTACCCGCACCTCGGCGAGCCCGGCCCCGCGATCGGCTACCTGCAGGAAGTCGTGCGCTGGTGGGATCACTGGCTCAAGGACGTCGACAACGGGGTCATGGACGGCCCGGTCCTGCGCACGTGGATGCAGGAGAGCGTGCCGCCGTCGACGTCCTATGAGGACCGTCCCGGACGCTGGGTCGGGGAGGCGGAATGGCCTTCGCCGCACGTCCGGCCGACGGAGTACGCCCTCGCGCCGCACCGGCTCGCCCGGCCCGGCGAGCCGGTGGCCGAGGAGCCGCTGAGTGTCGCGTCGCCCTTGTCGGTGGGGCAGTTCGCCGGGAAATGGGCGTCGTACAGCGCGCCGCCGGACCTGCCGTACGACCAGCGCGAGGAGGACGGCGGTTCGCTCGTGTTCGACACGGACGTGCTCGCCGAGCGGTGCGAAATTCTTGGTGCGCCTCGGGTGCGGCTGCGGGTCTCGGCGGACCAGCCGGTGGCGATGGTGGCCGCGCGGCTGTCGGACGTCGCCCCGGACGGCCGGGCGACGCGGGTGACCTACGGCCTGCTGAACCTCACGCACCGGGACGGCCATGAGGAACCGGAACCGCTTGCGCTGGGCGAAGAGTACACAGTGGACTTTGAGTTGAACGGGGTGGCGCAAGCGTTTCCGGCCGGGCACCGGATCCGGCTCGCACTGTCCACTTCGTACTGGCCGCTCGCGTGGCCGCCGCCGAAACCGGTGACGCTCGCCGTGCGGACCGGGGCGAGCGCGCTGACCCTGCCGGTGCGGCCGACCGGCGAACCGGACGAGGTCGCCCCGGACGAGTTCGGCGAGCCGGAAGGGACGCCGCCGCTGCCGACCACGCAGGTGAGCCGTCCGGAGCAGAAGTGGACGGTGTCGCGGGACCTGGTCGACTACCACTCGGCGCTGGACGTGGTGAAGAACTCCGGCACGATCCGGTACGACGACATCGATCTGGAGATCACTCGTGATGTGCACGAGTGTTACTCGTGGGTGGCGGATGATTTCTGTTCTCCGGTGGCGGAGACGTCGTGGACGGTGACGTTCGAGCGGGGGGAGTGGCTGGTGCGGACGGAGACGTATACGCGGGTGAGTTGCACGCCGGAGGAGTTCGTGATCGACGCGCAGCTGGACGGGTACGAGGGGGATCGGCGGTTGGTGTCGCGGAATTGGCATCGCCGGGTGCCGCGGGATCTGCTGTGAGCGGCTAGTCGACGAGCTGTTCGGACACCGCCCGGTCGCCGAGCGCGATGGTTTCCCTCGGGGTCCCGTCGGAGATCTTGCGCAGCGCCGCGGCGGCTGTCTTGAACAGCGGCTGCTTCGACACCGGATCCCAGGCCGTGATGGTCAGTTCGTTGGCCGCACGGACGCCGTCCGCGCCGGTCGGGTCGGCGGTGTCCCAGTAGCCGTAATGGAAGGGCAGGAACAGCACTCCGTCGCGGATCCCGCACGGGCGCGCCTTGGCGCGGACGCGGCCGCGCGGGGTGCGGATCTCGAGCAGGTCGCCCTCGGTGATTCCGGCGCGTTCGGCGTCCTGGCGGGACAGTTCGGCCCAGACTTCCGGGGCGGCGGTTTCCAGCTGCGGTGCGCGGCCGGTCTTCGTGCGCGTGTGGAAGTGGTACAGCGTCCGCCCGGTGATCAGCGCGAACGGGTAGTCGGTGCTCGGCGGTTCCTCCGGTACCAGGTACTCGGCGGGTTTGAGCATGGCTTTGCCGTCCGGGTTGTACTCGCGGTATTCCTCCGGGCTGACTGGTTCGCCAGTGTGCAGGTCTTTTCCGTATTCCTCGCAGTAGTCGGGATCGGCGAAGAATTTGCCGTCGGCGTAAAGGCGTTCGGTGCCGTCCGGATGGGCTTCGTCGACCGGCCACTGGACGCCGCTGACCACGCGGAGCTTCTCATAGGACAGTCCACTGTAGTCACAGGGTCGTCCGGCGGACGCCTTTTGCCAAGCCGCGTAGGCAGATTCCGAGTCGTGCCAAGGCGGGAAGGCCGCGCCGTCGCGGTCGCGCAGGTTCATCTGGCGGGCGTAGTCGAGGAAGATGTCGAGATCTGGGCGCGCTTGCCCGGGCGGGTCGACCGCTTTCTCGGACAGATGCACGGTGCGGTCGGCGTTCGTGAAAGTCCCGGTTTTCTCGCCCCACATCGCCGCGGGCAGCACCACGTCGGCGAATTCCGTGGTTTCCGTGCGGAACGCGTCCTGCACGACGAGGAAAAGGCTGTCCTGGCCGAGGATCTTCCGGACCCGCGCGAGTTCGGGCAGCGACACCGCGGGGTTGGTCGCGGAGATCCACCAGAACCGCAGGTCGCCGCTCTCGGCGAGGTCGAGCATCTTCATCAGGTGGGTCGGCGGGCCGTCGTGCGGGATCTGCTCCATCGGCACATTCCACAGTTCGGCCAGCTGAGCGACGTGCGCGTCGTTGTTCCAGTTCCGGAACCCGGTGAGATCGCCGTTGGCACCGCATTCGCGGGTGTTCTCCGCGCTCGGCTGGCCGTTCATCTGCAAAACGCCGCAGCCTGGTTTGCCCAGCATTCCGCGCAGCAGCACCAGGTTGTTCACCTGCACCGCGGCAGCGGTCGCCTGGTTCGATTGGTAAAACCCTTGCAGCACAGTGCACAGCAACCGGTCAGTCGTCCCGACCAGTCTCGCCGCGGAACGGATTTCATCGGCCGGCACCCCGCAGATCGACGCGGCGCGCTCGGGCGGATAGTCGCGGACGACCTTGAGGAGATCGTCGTAACCCACGGTGTGCTCGTTGATCCACGCCTCGTCGCACCAGCCGTGCAGGATGACCTCGTGCAGGATTCCGTTCATCAGCGCGACATTCGTTCCGGGCAGCGGAGCCAGATGCAGTTCGGCGGCTTCTGCGACCGGAGTCTGCCGCGGATCGACGCACAGCAGGCGCGGCGGTTGCGGGCCGGCGAGCCGGTCGAGGATGCGGGACCACAGCACCGGTTGCGTCGCGGCGACGTTGTGTCCGAACAGGGCGATGACGTCGGCGTGGTCGATGTCGGTGTAGGAGGACGGCTGGCCGTCGCAGCCGAAGCTTTCCTTCAGCGATTCGCCCGCGGTCGCGGTGCACAACCGGGTGTTGCCGTCGAGGTGGTTCGTGCCGAGTGCGCCGCGGGCGATCGCGGCCAGCGTGTAGTACTCCTCGGCGAAAAGCTGTCCGCTGGTGTAGAAGCCGAGCGAGGTGGGGCCTTCGGTGTCGAGCAGTGCACGGCTGCGCTGGACGATCCGGTCCATCGCTTCGTCCCACGTGGACTCGCGGAGCACCCCGTTGTCGCGCACCAGCGGGGTGCGCAGCCGGTCCGGCGCGTTGTTGGCCTGCCAGCCGAAGAGGTCCTTGGGGTCGAGCCGGCCGTGGTTGACGCGATCGTCGGCCCGGCCGCGGACGCCGGCGATCCGGCCGTCCTTCACCGCGATGTCGAGACCGTCGCCGTTGGAATGCAGGACCGCGGCGGTGCGGACCCAGCGGTCGACGTCGCCCGGCTCAAGCCCGTCGGCGAGGTGGCAGTCGACCCGCACCGGCCAGTCCTCGCCCGGACCGTACGGCGTGCGCATGCCCCATGGTTCGGCGATTCCGTCCCGCACCCTGTCTCCCTCTCTCGCCCGACCCGCGCGGGTACCCCGGAAGGCGGCGGCCAAACCCCCGGGTTTCGCGCGCGTCCCGTCGGGTACGCGACCGGGAGGAGGCGCTGATGACTGAACGGATGCTCGTAGTCCTGGACGAAGCCGCGAAGGCCGAGGTCCCGCCCGGCTGGGGGCAGGCGGCACCGGACCACCGGATCGTGCCCTGTCCTCCCGGCCGGGCTTCCGTGCTGCTCAGAGAGGCCGCTTGCGCCAAACCGCTGGCCGATGTGCTGGCGGGCGGCCAGCTAGTGCCGGTCGCGTTGCGGCTGGCGGAACGGTACCCGGAGGCGGTGCGGTCGGTCCTGCTCGTCGGGCCGGACCCGGAGGGCGACGGCCGCGAGTCCCGCGACTGGTTCGCCGCGCACGGCACGCACGTCGCCTCGGCCCGCGAGGCCGGGGTCGAGGTCGAAGTGCTCCCACACGGCCCGGCCGGCGCTCCGCTGACCGAACCGCGGGTGGCCGCGGCGGTGACGGCGACGCTGGACCGGCTCCCCGCGGTGCGCCGCCCGGACTGGTGACCTGTGGGTGCCCGGCGACGCGCCGAGCCAGGCCTCGCGCAGCAAACCACGGACGGCTGGTGCAAGACAGTGCTGGAGGCGGCATGACTGACGAACGTCACCGGGAACAGGAACAAGAGGCGGCGAACCCGCGCCGCACCCAGGTCGACGAGGAGCAGGTGCCCCGGCGGCCGGAGCCGGAGAGCCCGCTGGAGGACGAGGAGGGCCGCTCGAAGCGCGGCCATCCCCAGCTGGGCGACAATTTCCGCGGCGAGAGCTGACCGGGGTACCCCGCGCATCCCCTCGTTTAACGTCGAATCCGCGCGGATAAGCCAGGGCGCATGAGGATCTTGCTCTGGCACGTCCACGGGTCGTGGACCGATGCGTTCGTCCGCGGGCGGCACGAGTACTTCGTCCCCGCGAGCCCCGAGGGCGCGCCGTGGGGGCTGGGTCTGGCGGGGCGGGACTGGCCGGGGGTGACCGAGGTCCCGGTCGACCGGCTCGCGGACGCCCGGCCGGACGTGGTCGTGCTCCAGCGGCCGGAGGAAGCCGCGTTCGTCCGGCCGCAGCTGGGCTCGCGGGTGCCGATGGTGTACGTCGAGCACAACGCGCCGCGGCACGGCGCGGCGGTGTCCCGGCATCCGATGGCGGGTCAGGACGAGGTGCCGATCGTGCATGTCACCTCGTACAACGCGCTCATGTGGGACAACGGGATCGCGCCGGTGGTCGTCATCCCGCACGGCATTCCGGACCCGGGCGAGCGCTACACCGGCGAGCTGCCCGCGGGCGCGGCGATGATCAACGAACCGCGCCGCCGCGCCCGGGTGACCGGGGCCGATCTGCTGCCCGCGTTCCGCGAAATCGCGCCGGTGAACGTGTTCGGCATGGGCACCGACGGGCTGCCCGGCGGACAGGGCGACGTGCGTCCGCCGAGGCTGCACGACGAGCTCGCCCGGCACCGCGTGTATCTGCACACCGCGCGCTGGACCTCGCTCGGCCTGTCGCTGCTGGAAGCGATGCACCTGGGCATGCCGATCGTCGCGGTCGCCTCCACCGAAGCCCCTGCGGCCGTGCCCCCGGACGCCGGGGTGTGCTCCGCCGACATCGAGGTGCTCGCGCGGAGGTTCCGCGAACTCGTGCACGAACCCGATTTTGCCGTGCTGGCCGGGAAAGCGGCCCGCGAGCACGCGCTGGCGCACTTCGGTCTCGACGCGTTCCTGGAGCGCTGGGACCGCCTGCTCACCGAAACCGCCCCCGCTGCGGAAGGAGTCTGATGAGGATCTCGATGGTGTCCGAACACGCCAGTCCGCTCGCCGCGCTGGGGGAGGCGGACGCGGGCGGGCAGAACGTCCACGTGGCCGGCCTTTCCGCGGCGCTCGTGCGCGGCGGCCACGAGGTGACGGTCTACACGCGACGCGACGACCCGGACGCGCCCGCCGCGGTGGAGACCCCGGCCGGTTACCGCGTGGTGCACGTTTCGGCCGGTCCCGCGCGCCGCCTGCCGAAAGACGAACTTTTGCCGTACATGGGGGAATTCGGCAGTTGGCTGCGCGACCGGTGGACGGAGGAGCCGCCGGACGTGGCGCACGCGCACTTCTGGATGTCCGGCGTGGCCACGGTGCTCGCCGCGCGCGAGGCCAAGGTGCCGACGGTGCAGACGTTTCACGCGCTGGGCGTGGTGAAGCGGCGGCACCAGGGGACGCCGACACGAGCCCGCCGGACCGGATGCGGCTGGAGCGGATGGTCGGCAAACAGGTCGACCGGATCGTCGCGACCTGCTCGGACGAGGTGTTCGAACTGGCTCGGCAAGGGGTGCCGCGGCAGCGGATTTCGGTGGTGCCGTGCGGGGTCGACCTGGACCGGTTCGGGGTCGGCGGGCCGGTGGTGCCGCGGACCGCGCCGAAGCGGCTGGTCTCGGTCGGGAGGCTGGTGCCGCGCAAGGGGTTCGACCTGGCGATCGCCGCGTTGCCGCGGGTGCCGGAGACCGAGCTGGTGATCGCGGGCGGGCCGGCGTCCGGGGCGCTTGCCCGCGACCCGGAGGCACGGCGGCTGCGGCGGCTGGCGGAGCGGCTCGGGGTGGCTGACCGGGTGCAGCTGGCAGGTCAGGTGAGCCGCGCTGAGATGCCAGCCCTGCTGCGTTCGGCGGACGCGGTGCTGTGCACGCCTTGGTACGAGCCGTTCGGGATCGTCCCGCTGGAAGCGATGGCGTGCGGGGTGCCGGTGGTGGCCGCCGCGGTCGGCGGTCTGACGGACACGGTGGTGGACGGGATCACCGGACGCTTGGTGCCGCCGCGCGACCCGGCCCGGCTGGCGGCTCGGTTGCGGGCATTGCTGGACGAGCCCGCTGAGCTGGAGGCGCTGGGCACCGCGGGACAGGAGCGGGTCCGGGCGCGGTATTCGTGGGACCGGATCGCCGCGGAAACCGTGCGTGCGTACGAAAAAGCCATGCCAGTCAGCGAGTCCGACTGGGCCGCCGTGCGTTGACCACTGTCCGTGAAGGACTCCTTGAGGGAACCTGATTCCCTCAAGGAGTCCTTCACGGACAGTTAACCGGTGTATCGGCGCGCGGCTGAGTTGCGTTGTGGCGCTTCCAGCAATCGCAAGCCGTGCTCGACTTCGGCCGGGACCACGGCGCGCTCGCGGAGCACCCAGGGGAGGCCGCGCAGGCACTCCGCCACCGCGGCGACCGTCGTCCGGTCCCGGGGCGCGGAAGCCAGCACCGCGGCTCCCCGGCGGAACACCGAACGCCACGGGCGGCGCAACATCAACGTCCACAAGGTGTTCCGGATCCCCAGCCCTCGCCGCCGGCGCGGATCGCGCAGCTTCGACGGGGCGTGGTGGATCACGACGTCCTCCCGCCAGCACATCCGCCAGCCGAGCGCGGCGAGGTCGAGCGCGAGCAGTTCCTCCTCGCCGCCGAGCCACATCCGCGGCGAGAAGCCGCCGACGTCGCGGAAGGCCCGCACCCGGAACATCGTCAGCCCGGCCATCACCCCGAGCAGCGCCGGACCGGGCAGCCACTCCGGGCCGGGCACCGGCGAAAACCGCAGTTCCGGCGTGATCGGGTCCTCCCGCAGGTCCGGTTCGACCAGGCAGCGCCCGGTCACCGAACCGAGCCCGGGATGCGCGTCCAGGACTTCGGCGGCGCGGGCGAGCGAGCCGGGCTGCCAGGTGGTGTCGTCGTCGCAGAACGCCACGTACGGCGTCGTCACCTCGCGGACGGCGATGTTGCGGCCGACCGCGCCGAGATTCCGGTCGAGCTTGATCAGCCGCAGTTCGGGGAAGTCGCGGGCGACGAGGTCGGCGGTGCCGTCGGTCGACGCGTTGTCCACCACGAGGATCGGTGGCCGCTCCGGCAGGGTGACCAGGTGCTGGAGGGTTTCGCGCAGTTGTGCGCGGCGGTTGTGCGTGATCACCACGACGGACGTGCGGTCCATGGTCATCCTTCCGTCAGCCGGGCTTGGCGTTCGATGGCGGCGGGCAGCACGCGGCGGCGGGCCAGCGCGGGCGGGAGCCGGACCGCCGCGGCGGCGAGTGCGGCGAGCAGAGCCGGTTCTCGCCGCGCGCGGGTGAGCAACCGCCGGAGTTGGGTTGCGCAGACGTGGGCCGGTCGTCGTTGCCAGCCGATGAGCAGTTGGTTTCGGGCCTCGGCACGCTGCCGCCAGCCCGGGGACGGGCGTGCTGGCGACGGATGGTGGTGCGCCACCACGTCTTCCGCGTAGCAGAGCTGCCAACCGGCCGCGGCGAGGTCATAGGACAGCAGCTGTTCCTCCGCGCCGAAATGCAGCATCGGGCTGAACCCGCCGACTTGCAGAAAAGCAGACCGCCGGACGATCGCGGAGCAGGCCAGGAACCCGAGCACGAGCGGGCCGGGTGCGTCCGGCGGAGTCCCTAGCGGGCTGTGCGCGAGGGCCGGGGTGATGGGGTCCTCGCGTTCTTCCGGGCCGACCAAGGTGCGTCCGGTGAGGAGGCCGAGCCGGGGATGGGCGGCGAAGAGCTTTTCGGCGCGGGGGAGTGCGTCGGGAGCCCACCAGGAGTCGTCGTCGCTGAAGGCGACATACGGCGTCCGGGCGGCGATGACGCCCTGGTTGCGTGCCGCGGCACCGTGATTGTGCGGGCTTCGGATCACCCGCACCTGCTCGAAGGAAGCGGCGACGTCAGCCGTGTGATCCGCCGACCCGTTGTCCAAGACGATCACCGGCGGCGGTGGGTCCAATGTGGACAGTTGGGCGAGGGTGCGCGCCAGCTCGTCGGCGCGGTTGCGGGTGGCCACGACGACGGTCGTCCGGCTCACGGTATTTCCTTGAGCTCGCCGACGAGTTCGGCCAGCGGTCCTGGGAACGGGTGTTCCGCGGCGGCGCGGGCGCGTGCTTCGGCGGAGCAGCACCACTCGAACCACTCGTCGAGGTCGGCGCGGGTGGCGTCCGCGGGCAGGACAGCGGGCCAACGCAGCGCGTGTGCTTGGGCAGTCACCTTGCCGCCGTGCGCGACGGGATCGACGGCGAGCACCGGGACACCGGCCTTCAAACCGAGGGCGAGGCCGTGCAGCCGGGTGCTGACGAGGACGTCCAATCGGGACACTGTGCTCACGAACTGGTCTGGCGTCGCGCAGTGCCGCCAGTCGTCGGTGGCGAGGCGGGTGTCGAGCGGGACGCGGCCGCAGTCGAGGTCGCGCAGCCATTCGGCGAGGATCGCGTGCACCGCGTCGTGCCGCCGGTCCGCGCCGTATTCGGGCTGGTCCGGTGCGAGCACCACGCCGACCACCGGCGGCGAGTCGAGCCGGGCGGCCAGCGAGAGGTCGGCGGCGCAGGCGTCGCCGTCGTCGCGGGCGAGGACCACGTCGAACCCGGCGACCGCGGGGTCCGCCGGATCGGGCACGGACACGCCGATCGCCAGCCGACGGCACCGCGGGTAACGGCGGTGGAGGTCCTGGAGTTGCGTGCCGCGCAACGGGCCGCAGGCGAAGACGACGTGGGTGAACGCGTCCGGCGCGGCGTCGGCCAGGTGCGGGCCCTCGGGGCGGAACGCGGGGCTCCACACGGTCAGGTGGTCGACCCCTGCTCGGGTCAGGACGTCGCTCACCGCCCGTAAGCTCAGCACGTCTCCCGCGGTGGCTTCACCGTGCCGGAAACTCGCCCAGCCGGTCAGGAGTACTCGCATGCCCGGCGGTTACCCGTGAGTCGCCGGGGTTAACGCGGCGCTGCGCGGGTATCCGGCGCGGCATGGCTTTCTCCCACGCGGTAGTCACCGGCGGAGCCGGATTCGTAGGCGCGCGGCTGTGCGCGAAACTGCTCGAAGAAGGCGCGAGAGTGACCGCGGTGGACAATCTCGCCACAGCCCGTCCCGGCGCGCTCGACGCGGTCGCCCGACATCCGCGGTTCCGGCTGCTGGAGCACGACGTGACCAGGCCGATCCCGGTTCCCGGGGCCGTCGACGTCGTGTTCCACCTGGCCTCCCCGGCGTCGCCCCGGGACTACCTGCGACTGCCGCTCGAGACGTTGCGCGCGGGTTCGGCAGGTACCGAGAACGCCCTCGCCGCGGCGCGCGGGGCGCGGTTCGTTCTCGCGTCGACCAGCGAGGTGTACGGCGATCCGCTGGAGCATCCGCAGCGCGAAACCTATTGGGGCAACGTGAATCCGATCGGGCCACGCAGCGTGTACGACGAAGCCAAGCGTTACGCCGAAGCGCTGACCAGCGCGATGCGGCGCACTGCCGATGCGAACACCGGGATCGCGCGCATCTTCAACACCTACGGCCCCGGCATGCGCGCGGACGACGGGCGGATGGTTCCGTCGTTCATCACCAAGGCGCTCGCGGGCGAACCGCTGACCGTCGAAGGCAGCGGACGGCAGACGCGGTCGTTGTGCTTTGTGGACGACACCGTCGACGGGCTGCTCGCGCTGGCCCGGTCGGATCATTCCGGACCGGTGAACATCGGCAACCCGCACGAGCTTTCGGTGCGGGAGATCGCGGAGCGGGTCCTTGCGATCACCCGCTCGTCTTCGCGGATCGTGCACGTCGACGCGGCGGTGGACGATCCGCGGCGGCGGTGCCCGGACATTTCGCTCGCGCGCCGGGTGCTCGGCTGGGAACCGCGAGTCGGGGCGGGGGAAGGGTTGCGGCGGACCGTCGAATGGTTCTCCCGGAGGCAAGCCGCCGCCGCGTAACCGGGTGCGTCGCTTCGCGGAGTAGCGACGTCCTGGGCTTTTCCGGCTGATTCGTTTATCCCCGACTTCGCCGGGTAGTGCTCCCGGGACGGCGGGCCACCGGGTCCGCCCCGCCGGAGAAGGGGTGAACGGGTGCGCTTCCTGGGAATCAACGCGGTGTTCCACGATCCCGCCGCCGCGCTCGTCGTCGACGGCCGGATCGTCGCGGCGGCCGAGGAGGAGCGGTTCAGCCGGCGCAAGCACGGCAAGCAGGCGGTGCCGTTCTCGGCGTGGGAACAGCCGGGGCAGGCTGCCCGGTGGTGCCTGGAGCGGGCCGGGCTCACCGCGGCGGATCTCGACGCGGTCGGGTTCTCGTATGACCCGGACCTGGTCGAATCCGGTCTCGCCGGACACGACGCCAGCGGCGAGGAACTGCGTACCGAATTCGCCCGCCGCGCCCCGAAATTCCTCGCCAGCGAACTGCCCGGACTGGACCAGAAGAAGGTCCGGTTCGTCCGGCACCACGTCGCGCACGCCGCTTCGGCGGCACTGGCCGGACCGCCGGGCGACTCGGCGGTCTTGGTCGCGGACGGACGCGGCGAAAGTACGTCATATCTGGCTGGCGAGTATCGCGACGGACGGTTCAAAGAGCTTGCCGCGCAAAAGCTTCCGCATTCGCTCGGTCTGTTCTACGAAGACCTCACCGAGCACTTGGGATTCGCGCGGTCGAGCGACGAATACAAAGTGATGGCACTGGCGTCCTATGGCGGACCGGTCCATCTTGACTATCTCCGCGAGCGCGTTTACGTAACCGGGGACGGGGGATTCCGCACGGAATTGATCGACTGGTCCGCCCTCGCGCCGCGCTGTTCTCCTGGCGACGAACTGACCCGTCGGCACGCGGATCTCGCGTCCAGCGTCCAGCAGGTACTGGAGGAAGTGCTGCTCGACCTCGCCCGCTGGCTGCACGACCGGACCGGGCAGCGGACGTTGACCCTGGCCGGTGGCATCGCGCTCAATTGCGTGGCCAACACCCGCCTGCACGCGGAAAGCCCCTTCGAGTCGATCTGGATCCAGCCCGCCGCCGGGGACGCGGGAACCGCGCTCGGCGCGGCACTCCAGCTGGCGGCCGACGCGGGGGAGCGGATCGAGCCGATGTCCGGCGCCGCGCTCGGTCGCGAATGGACGGACGACGAGATGGAAGCCATTCTGCAGAAGGCGAAACTGGATTACGAACGTCCGGACGACGTCTCGGACGCGGTGGCGGAGGCATTGGCGGACGACCAGATCGTGGCCTGGTTCCAAGGCCGCGCCGAATTCGGCCCGCGTGCGCTCGGGCGCCGGTCGCTGCTCGCGCACCCCGGCCGTGCCGGGAATCTGGAGCGGCTCAATGACGTGAAGGGCCGCGAGCAATTCCGTCCGGTCGCCCCGATGGTGCTCGCCGACCGCGCGGAGGAGATCTTCTCACGCGGCCCGTTCCCCAGTCCCTACATGCTTTTCGTGCACGACGTCGCCGAAGCGTGGCGCGAACGGCTGCCCGCGGTGACCCATGTGGACGGTACCGCCCGGGTGCAGACCGTCGACCCGGCCGACGATCCGCGCACCGCACGAATGCTTTCCGGATTCGCGGACCGGACCGGTCTTCCGGTCGTCGTCAATACGAGCCTGAACACCGCGGGGCGGCCGATGGTCGATTCCCCGCGCGACGCGTTGGAGTGTTTCGGTTCGGCTCCGGTGGATGTTCTGGCGTTGGGACCGTTCCTGGTCCGGCGTCACCGGAGCCGCTGACTTTTCGAGGAGACACCGTCATGGCAGACCACTTCGCCGACTTGTGTTCGGCCGCGCAACGATTGCGCTTCGCGACCCCGCGCATTGCCGAGTGGGGCGCTTACCTGGCCAGTGTTTTCGAGAACGGCGGGCGGTTGCTCGCGTGCGGCAACGGCGGGAGCGCCGCCGAAGCCCAGCACTTGACCGGCGAGCTGGTGGGCCGGTTTCGACGCGAGCGCCGTCCGCTGTCGGCGATCGCGCTGCACGCCGACACTTCGGCGCTGACCGCGATCGGCAACGACTACGACGAAGCCGAACTGTTCGCCCGCCAGGTCCGCGCACACGGACGGCCCGGTGACGTGCTCGTCTGCCTGTCGACCAGCGGCAGCAGCCAAAACGTCGTCGCGGCGGCGAAGGCGGCGCACGAGCTGGGCGTGACCACCTGGGCGTTCACCGGACCGGCTCCGAATCCGCTCGCCGCGCTGTGCGACGACGCGGTGGCGGTCGACGCGCCGAGCGTGGCCACCGTGCAGGAACTGCATCTGGCGCTGGTGCACGCGCTGTGCGAAGCCCTGGACGACGCGCTCGGGGTGCCCGCGTGAAGCCGCTGGTGGTGGTCGGCGACGTGTTCCTCGACGTCGATGCCGAGGGCGTCGCCGAGCGGCTGTGCCCGGACGCGCCGGTCCCGGTCGTCGACGTGACCAGCCGGTGGCTGCGCGCCGGCGGAGCGGGTCTCGCCGCGCTGCTGGCGGCCCGGTCGGCTGCCGAGGTGGTCCTCGTGACCGCGCTCGGCGACGATCGTTCCGCCCGGACGCTCGCCGGTCTGCTCGAACCGGAGGTGACGCTGGTGCCGGTCCCGCTGGAGGGCAGCACCGTGTCGAAGACCCGGATCCGCGCGGCGGGACAATCGTTGGTGCGCTTGGATTCCGGCGAAGGAACCGCGTCCGCCGACGTTCTGCCGGATCGGGCGGAGCGCGCGTTGCGCAGTGCCGGGGCGATCCTGGTGGCCGACTACGGCCGGGGCATCACGCGGAACCAGCGGCTGCGAGAGGTGCTGACCGAACTGGCATCGGAAATTCCGGTGGTGTGGGACCCGCATCCGCGCGGCGCGGAGCCGGTGCCGGGAACACGCTTGGTCACGCCGAACGCCAGCGAGGCCACCACGGTGGTGCCGGACGCGCTCGAGTTGCCGGGTCTGCTGCGGGAACGCTGGAACGCCGACGCGGTCGCGGTGACGATCGGTTCGCGGGGCGCGTTGGTGGACGACGGCAGGTCGGTACGGCGGATTTCGGTGCCGGACGGTGCGAAGGTCAGTGGCACCGCGACGGATACCTGCGGCGCGGGCGACCGGTTCGCTGCGGCTGTGGCGGCCGGACTGCTCGACGGTGCTTCGATTACGGAGGCTGTGCGCGTCGCGGTCGAGGCAGCAGCTCGGTTTGTCGCCGCGGGCGGGGCTAGCGCGCTGTCTGTCGAGGAAGGCCGGATGTCCATTGAGGACACTCCGGATTTCTCGGCGGGAAATGCCTTTGCGGTAGCGGAACGAGTCCGCGCGGCAGGCGGGCGGCTCGTCGCGACCGGCGGCTGTTTCGATCTCCTGCACCCCGGGCACGTCAGCCTGCTGCGCCAAGCGCGCGCTCTCGGTGACGCGCTCGTGGTGTGCGTGAACTCGGACAGTTCCGTGCGCCGGCTGAAAGGCCCGGGACGTCCGCTGCTGTCCGCGCAGGACCGGGCCCGGCTGCTGACCGCACTGTCCGTTGTGGACGCGGTGGCGGTCTTCGACGAATCGTCCCCGGTGGCGATCCTGGAACGGCTGCGGCCGGACGTCTGGGTGAAGGGCGGCGATTACGCCGAGGCGGAGCTGCCTGAACGGGCGGTGGTCGAGCGGTACGGCGGCGAGGTCGTGCTGGTGCCGACCCTGCCCGGCTATTCGACGACGAGGCTGGTCGCCGCCGCGGCCGGCCGGTGAATCTTCGAGGGAGTCTGATGCGTTCTCTTGGCAATGTCCTGATCACCGGCGGCGCGTCCGGTCTCGGCGCCGCGACGGTCGAAGCGGTCCGCGCGGAAGGCGGCACCCCGTGGGTGCTCGACCGCGCCCGGCCCGCCGACGGGGTGGAATACGTGCAGGTCGATCTCGCGGACTCCGCGGCGGCCGAGGAAGCCGTGCGCGAGGTGGCCGAACGGGCGGGCGGACTCGACGGGGTGGTGACCGCCGCGGGGATCGACGCGTGCGGTCCGCTCGGCGAGGTCCCGGCGAAGGACTGGGAGCGGGTCGTGCACGTGAACCTCCTCGGCACGGTCGCCGTGGTGCGGGCCGCGCTGCCGTACCTGGAGCAATCCCACGGCCGGATCGTCACCGTGTCCTCGACGCTCGGCATCAAGGCAGTCAGCGACGCGACCGCTTACTGCGCCTCGAAATTCGGCGTCGTCGGTTTCACCCGCGCGCTGGCCGCGGAGCTGGCGGGCCGGGTCGGCGTGACGCTGCTCGTGCCGGGCGGGATGTGGACCCGCTTCTTCGACGACCGGACGGAGCAGTACCGGCCGCCCGCGGACGCGAAGCTGAACCGGCCGGAACACGTCGCCGGGACGGTGGTGTTCGCCCTCGGCCAGCCGCCGGACGCGGAGGTGCGGGAGCTGGTCGTGTGCGCTTCCGAGGAAGGTTCCTGGCCATGAGCGTGCTGGCTCTGCGCGCCCTCGGCATCGGCGACCTGCTCACCGCGGTCCCGGCGCTGCGCGGGCTGCGCCAGGCGTACCCGGAAGACCGCCTCGTGCTGGCGGCGCCGGAATGGCTGCGCGACCTGGTCGCACTGGTCGACGCCGTGGACGAACTGCTCCCCACGCCCGGCCTCGGTGCCCTGCGCTGGCCGGGCCCGCCGCCGCGGCTGGCGGTGAATCTGCACGGCAACGGCCCGGAGAGCATCCGCGACCTGATGGCCGTGCTGCCGGACGCGCTGCTCACCCACCGGAACCCGGCGGTCCCGGAGATCCCGGGCCTGGACTGGACGCCGGGCATTCACGAGGTCGACCGCTGGTGCCGGCTGATCGAGTACGGCCAGTGCCCGGCCGACCGCCGGGACCTGCGGATTTCCCCGCCGCCCGGGCCGAGTCCCGCGCCGGGGGCGGTCGTCGTGCACCCGGGCGCGGCGTTTCCCGCCCGGCGCTGGCCGCCGGAGAGGTTCGCCGAGGTGGCGCGCGACCTGGCCGCGGCCGGGCACCGCGTGGTGCTCACCGGCGCGGCGGCCGAACGCGAGCTGGCGGAGGAAGTCGCCGCCCGAGCCGGACTGGGTCCGGAAGCGGTGCTCGCCGGATCGGCCGGGCTGGCCGAGCTGGCCGCGCTCGTGGCGGAAGCGGCGCTGGTGGTGTGCGGGGACACCGGCGTCGGCCACCTCGCGACCGCTTTCGGCACGCCGTCCGTCCTGCTCTTCGGCCCGACGCCGCCCCGGTGCTGGGGTCCGCCGCCGGACGCGCCGCAGCACGTCGTGCTGTGGGTGGGCGACGTCGGCGACCCGCACGGCACCGAACCGGACGCCGGATTGCTGCTGCTGAGCACGGACCGCGTGCTGGCGGCGGCTCAGTCGGTGCTGCGCCAAGGGGTGTCGCATGGCTGAGCGGATCGGCGTCCTCGGAGCGGGCTACGTCGGGCTGACGACGGCGGCCTGCTTCGCCGCGATGGGGCATCGAGTGTCCGCTGTGGACATTGATCAGACGAAGGTTTCCCGGCTGCGGGCCGGAGAAGTCGACCTCGCCGAACCGGGGCTGACCGAGCTGGTCGCCGAAGGACTGAGGGAAGGCACGCTCGCCTTCTCCGGAGATTTCACCGCGGTGGCTGGGTCGACGGTGGTGTTCCTGTGCCTGCCGACCCCGCCCGGCGATGACGGCACCCCGGATTTGCGTGCGCTCCGCAGCGCGCTCGGCGACCTCGGGCGAGTGCTCGCGCCGGGCACGATCGTGGTGACGAAATCGACCGTGCCGGTCGGGACCGCGCAGCTCGTCCCGGAGTATCTCGGCCGCGCTGACCTTCCGGTGGTCAGCAATCCCGAGTTCCTGCGCGAAGGCCATGTCGTGCACGACTTCCGGTGCCCGGACCGGGTGGTCGTCGGCGCCGATCCGCCGGATTCGCCTGCCGCGGAACGGGTTGCGCGGCTTTACGCGCCGACCGAAGCCAGAGTCGTGCGGACGAGCAGCGCGAGCGCCGAGCTGGCCAAGTACGCCAGCAACGGATTCCTCGCGGTGAAGGCGTCGTACGCGAACACGCTGGCCGAACTGTGCGAACAGTGCGGCGCGGACGTCCGCGACGTCGCCGCGGTGATGGGCCTCGACCCGCGGATCGGCCCGCATTTCCTGGCCCCCGGACCCGGCTGGGGCGGGTCGTGCCTGCCGAAGGACGCCAGCGCGCTGTTGCGGGCGGCGGACTCGGCAGGCGTCGAGTTCGGGCTGCTTCGCGACGCGGTGCGGGTGAACACCCGGCAGCGCACGCGCATGGTCCGCGCGATCCGGACGGCGGCGACCGGGCGTCCGGACGGTTCGCTGGACGGCGTCCGGATCGGCGTGCTGGGGCTGGCGTTCAAGGCGGGCACCGGCGACGTGCGCGATTCGCCGGCGGTCGCGGTCGCGGCCGAACTGGTCCGGCAAGGCGCCGAGGTCACCGCGTACGACCCGGCTGTCCAGTCCGAAATGGACGGAGGGACCGTCGTGGACGATCCCTATCTGGTCGCGAAAGACGCGGCCGCGCTGGCCGTTCTCACCGAATGGCCGGAGTTCCGCGACCTCGACTGGCCCCGGCTCGCCGAAGCGGCCGACCGGCCGGTCGTGGTCGACACCCGCAATGTGCTCGATCCCGACGTGCTCGCCGAGGCCGGGTTCGCCCGGATCGGCGTCGGCACCCCAGTGGAGGTTCCTGATGCGTGTTCTCGCCCTAGGCTGCACCCTCAAGCGCTCGCCGGACCGCTCCAGCAGCGACCTGATCGCCCGGCAGCTGCTCGACCTGTTCGCGGAGCGGGGAGTGACCGGCGAACTGGTCCGGGTGGCCGACCATGACGTGCGCCCCGGCATCGAGGCGGACATGGGCGACGGCGACGAATGGCCGGAAATCCGGCGCAAGGTCGCGGCCGCGGACATCGTGCTGATCTCGACGCCGACCTGGGTCGGGCACATGTCCAGCATCGCGCAGCGCGTGGTGGAACGGCTGAACGCCGAACAGTCCGAGACCGACGACGAGGGCAGGCCGGGGATGTTCGGCAAGGTCGGGGTCGTCGCGGTGGTCGGCAACGAGGACGGGGCGCACAAGATCACCGCGGATCTTTTCCAGTCGCTCAACGACATCGGCTTCACCATCCCGGCCCAGGGCGGCACGTACTGGAACGGGGAGGCGATGAAGGGCGGCGACTACCAGGACCTGGACGAGACGCCGGAAGCGGTCGCCTCGACGAACGCGACACTGGTCCGGAACGCGGTGCATTTGGCTGAGCTGCTGGGGAAGCAGCAGTATCCGGCTTCGTGACGCTGGAGGTACGTGAGGGGAACCCTGACGGAATCAGATTCCGTGAGGGCTCCCCTCACGTACGGGCGCCTGCGACTCAGGGCCGCTGTCCGACGCCCGTTGCGATCTCGTGCCCCCGATGCTCGTCCGGAGCCAGCGGCGGAGTACCCCCGCCCTGCCCGCGGCGTAACCCGTGCAGGAACTCGCTTACGGTCTCCTCGGCCGACCACTCCGGCTGCCATTCCAGTTCGGACCGCGCTCGCGACGTGTCCATCGCCGGCAGCCGGAGCACCGTGTCGAAGAGACCGGGCGTCGCGGGCACCAGATGCATCCGCCAAGCCGCCGCGAGCGCGGGCTTGACCAGCCCAGCCGGGACCGGCACCCGCCGCGCGCGGAGTAACCGGGCCAGCAGCCGCGGGTCGACCACCGGATCGGTCGCGATGTTGAACGAACCCGACACCGGCCGCAGCACACAGCGCCGGATGGCGTCGGCGAGGTCGTCCGCGTGCACGACCTGGAACCGCAGCCCAGGGATGTCCGGCACGATCGGCACCAGACCGGGCCGGAGCAGGCTGCCGGGCACGAACGGCCCGGCGAACAACCGCCGCTGCTCGGTCGACGCGGTGCGCTGGAAGACGAACCCGGGCCGGACGCGGACCACCCGGATCTCCGGATGTGCGCGTTCGAAGGAGTCCAGAAGCCTTTCCACGTACGCCTTTTCGCGCGGATAGGCCGCGCCCGGCCAGCCGTGCGTCGGGTAGTCCTCGCTGACCGGGCGGTCGTCGGCGGCGGGGGAGTAGGCCCCGACCGAGGACGCCACGAGCAGCGTCGACACCCCGGCTGCCGCGGCGGCCTCGATCAGCCGGAGCGAGCCGCGGACGTTCGTCTCCCACGTGAGGTCCGGGCGATGGGTCGGCTGGAAAAGCCATGCCAGGTGGACGACTGTGTCGGCGTCGCGCAGCACGGGAGCCAGCTCGTCGTGCGCCACGTCGACCCCGACGTACTCCGTCTTGGGCGGCGGAACGCCCGCCGGACGTCGTTCGAGGCCGGTGATCGCCTCGACGTCCGGGTCGGCCGCGAGCGCGCGCACTGTCGCGGTGCCGATATTGCCGGTCGCGCCGGTCACGGCGATCCGTCGGGAGCTCATCGGGGCCGGGTACCCGCAGCGGGCGGGGTCAATCAATGCTGGTCGAGCTGCCGCAGTAACCGGCGGACCGGCAGTGCCATCGCGCCCAGTCCGAGCGTCGCCGTCACGCCGTCGTCTGAGGAGACGAGGCGGTCCTCGACCTGGCAGACCAGCGACCGGCAGCGTTCCAGATCGGTCTTGCGTACCGCGGCGGCGAGTTCGAGCAGCAAATCGGCGAGCGCGTCGCGGGCTTTCGGCCACGGATAGACGAACGGTTCCCGTCGGGGAGGTCATCGGGCCGAGCCAATCAATGCTGGTCGAGCTGCCGCAACAACCGGCGGACCGGCAGTGCCATCGCGCCGAGCCCGAGCGTCGCTGTCACCCCGTCGTCCGAGGAGACCAGGCGGTCCTCGACTTGGCAGACCAGCGACCGGCAGCGTTCCAGATCGGTCTTGCGCCCGGGGACCGCGGTATCCCGCACCGCAGCGGCGAGTTCGAGCAGCAAATCGGCGAGCGCGTCGCGGGCTTTCGGCCACGGATAGACGAACGGCTCCCGCCCCTCCGCCGTCGTGCGCACCGCTTCGACCAACTGCTCCACCGGCGGCCACAACGCACCCAGCGTCCGCAGCGACGCCTCGTGCTGCGTTCCGGAATGCCGGCTTCGCTTGCGCAGGTTGAGGAACCGGCCTTCCCGGGTGAGCCCGGACGCGTCCTCGGCCGCCCGCGCCAGACTGCGTACGTCGCTGACTTGGCCGAGCCAGTTGTCCAAGTCCTCCGGCAGCTCGTCGGCCCGCACCAGTTCGGCGGTGTCTTCCAGCAGACCGGCGAGCGCGGAAGCGAGCCGGTCAGCGGCCGCGGCGACGCGTTCCCCGTACAGCGGCGGGAAAATCACCACGTTCACCACCAGCCCGATCGCGGCACCGAGGGCGGTCTCCAGCAACCGGTCGCCGAGCAGTTCCGAGCTTCGCGCGGTCCCGTAGGTGACCAGCAGCATCCCCGTCACCCCGACCCACACACCGGACGCGCCGAACCGCCGCCACGAACCCACCAGCAATCCGACGAAGACGACGATAGCCAGCGTCACCGTCTGTTGTGGCACCACTTGCGCGACCCCGGCGGCGAGCAGCACCCCGAGCGTCACCGAGCCGACTTGCTGTGCCCAGCCGAGCAGGCTCCGGTAAACGGTCGCTTCCACCAGGAAAATCGCCGCGTACGGCGCGAGGAACGGCTGCGAAAGGCCGATCACCTCCGTGGCCAGCAGCCAGGCAGCCACCGCGGCGACGGTCGCCTTGGCGGCCTGCAACGCGGTACGCCGCTCACTGCCGGGCACGCGGATCGCCCGGGCCGCCCAGCCCAGCGGCGTGCGGTCGAGTTTGGGCGTCACGCGCGTACGGGCGCGCCCAGGTGGACGAGCTTCGTCTGCGTCATCTCGTCAAGCAGTTCGGGCCCGTAGCCATAGCCGGAACCGCTGCCGCGACGCGGATGGGCCGCACCGCCGGGAGCACCGCCGAAAACGGCGTTGATCTTGACCGTTCCGACAGCCAGTTCCCGCCACGCGTGCTGCGCGTGTTCCATCGACGCGGTGAGCACGGTCGCGGCCAGCCCGTAATCGTCGTTCGCGGCCTCGGCCAGCCCGTGTTCGAAGGAATCCACCACGCACACCGGCGCGACCGGGCCGAAGGTTTCCTCCCGCAGCACCCGCATCTGGCTGGTGCACGCGGTGAGCACGGTTGCCGGGTAATGCGCGCCCGGTCCGGCCGGGACCTGGCCGCCGGTGCGGATTTCGGCGCCCAGCGATACGGCGTTCTCGACGTGAGAATGCACGTGATCGCGGTGCCGGGTGTCCACCAGCGGGGCGAGCGTCCGCCCGCGGGCGATCTCGACGAGCGCTTCGGTGAACTTCTCGGCTATCGCACGATGCACGTAAATCCGTTCCACCGCAACGCAAATCTGCCCGGAATTCGCGAACGCGCCGAGCGCGGCCTGCTCGGCGGCCCACTGCGGGTCGACGTCCTCGTCCACCACGAGCGGATCGTTGCCGCCGTTCTCCAGCAGCGCTTTCGCCCCGGTCGCGGCCGCGCTCGCCGCGATCGACCGGCCGGTGGCGGTGCTGCCGACGTGCGCGAGAACGTCCACATCGCTGCGCGCGGCCAGCACCGCGCCGATCCGGCCGTCGCCGTGGGCGGTCTGCAGCACGCCTTCGGGGAAGACCCCGGCAAGGACCTCGCCGAACAGCGCTCCGGTGTGCGGACACCGTTCGCTCGGCTTGTGCACCACAGTGTTCCCGGTGACCACGGCCGCCCCGATGAGCCCGCACGACACGGCGACCGGGTCGTTCCACGGGGTCAGCGCGACCACCACGCCGCGCGGTTCCGGCACCATCAGATCGGTGGCAGCGAAGTCTCCGAGCAGGCTGCGGCCGCGATGCACCGGACCCAGCTCGGCGTACTGGTCGAGGGTGCCCGCCCCGGCGAGCACCCCCTCCTTGGCTTCCTCGAGCGGACGGCCGGTTTCGCGCCGGTTGAGCTCGGCGAGGTCGTCGGCGTGCGCGCGCAGCCGTTCGGCGGCGGCACGCAGGGCAGCGCCGCGCTCGGCGGCCGGGGTCCGGTCCCAGCCCGGCTGCGCCCGGTGCGCGAGGCCGAGCGCGGCGTCGAGTTCGTCCGGGCTGGCCATCGGGACCGCGCCGACCGGGCTCCCGTCGGCCGGGTCGGTGATCGCGAGCGTGGCGGCCCGGTCGTCGAGCGTGGTCATCGCACCTCCTGAAAGTCGGTCGCGCTGCGGGTACCCCGGCGCACGCGCTGTCATACGTTCCGTTTGCCTGCGCGGAGGCGGGGTAAACCGCCGCGGGTGAACACTTTCCCGGACTGCGCCGTGGTGATCCCGACGACCGGCCGCCCCGCGCTGCGGACCCTGCTGGACACGCTCGGCGCCGCCGGAGGCCCCGGCCCGGCCGAGGTGATCGTGGTCGACGACCGTCCACAAGGGACCGATCTGGAGGTGCCCGAGGGCGTCCGGGTGCTGCGTTCGCACGGCCGCGGCCCGGCTGCCGCGCGGAACGCCGGCTGGCGCGCGGCGAAGTCGGACTGGATCGCCTTCGTGGACGACGACGTGGTCCTCGCCGCAGACTGGCCCGCCCAACTGGCCGCCGACCTCGCCCGGCTGCCGCCGGAAACCGCCGCGTCGCAGGCCAGGATCGTGGTGCCGCTGCCGGACGACCGGAAACCCACCGACGACGAACGCGGCACCGCCGGGCTGGAAACGGCGCGCTGGATCACCGCGGACATGGCTTACCGCCGGTCGGCGCTGATCGAGGCCGGCGGTTTCGACGAGCGGTTCCTGCGTGCGTTCCGGGAAGACTCCGACCTGGCCCTGCGCGTCGTGCTCAAGGGACACCGCATCGAGCGCGGCGAACGCGTCACGACCCATCCAGCGCGCCGTTCGGGATTCTTCGCCAGCGTGAAAGCCCAGCGAGGCAACGCGGACAACGCCAGAATGCGGTACAAACACGGCGTCCTGTGGCGGCAGCGAACCGGTGCCGGCAGCGGAATGCTGGGACGGCACGCGCTGACCGTCGCCACCGCCGTCGCCGCGCTCGCGCCCCGAAAGCGCCGCCTAGCCCTGACGGCCTGGGCCGGGCTGACCGGTGCGTTTGCCGCACAACGCATCCGTTCCGGGCCAGCCACGCCCGGCGAGATCGCGCGCATGCTCGTGACGAGCGTGCTCATCCCGCCCGCCGCCTGCTATCACCGGCTGCGCGGCGAAATCGCCGCCCGCCGTTCACTTTCGCCGCAGGCAGTGCTGTTCGACCGCGACGACACGTTGATCCACGACGTCCCGTATCTCTCCGATCCGGAGCAGGTCCGGCCGGTCGACGGCGCGGTGAGCCTCGTTCGGGAACTCCGGCGGAAAGGCGTCCGGGTCGGCGTGGTGAGCAATCAGGCCGGAGTCGCGAAAGGACTGATCGAACCGGTTCAGCTGACCGCGGTGAACGCCCGCGTGGACGAGTTGTTCGGCGAGTTCGGCACTTGGCAGGTCTGCCCGCACGACGCCGACGACGGTTGTGGCTGCCGCAAACCGTCCCCGGAACTCGTCCGGCGTGCGGCGAAGGAACTGTCGGTCGACCCGGCGCGGTGCGTCGTCATCGGCGACACCGGCGCGGACGTCGAAGCCGGGCTCGCCGCCGGAGCGCGCGCCGTGCTCGTTCCGACCGCCCGCACCCTGCCCGCCGAGATCGACCGCGCCCGGCAAGAAGCGCTGGTGGCGCGAGATCTCGCGGACGCGCTGCGGCAAGCCGGGGTCCTCGCGTGAAGCGCGTTTTGGTGGCCCGGCAGGACAATCTCGGCGACGTCCTGCTGGCCGGTCCGGCGATCCGGGCGATCGCCGCGCAGGCCGAGCACGTCACGCTGCTCGCCGGACTGCACGGTGCCGCGGCCGGGGAACTGCTGCCCGGCGTCGACGAGGTGCAGGTCTTCCGCGCGCCGTGGATCGACCCCGAACCGCCGCCGCTGACCCGCCCGTCCGTCGACGCCCTCGCCGAACAGTTGACCGGTTTCGACGCGGCGTTCGTGCTCACCTCGTTCCACCAGTCGCCGTTGCCGCTCGCGCTGGTGCTCCGCCTGGCCGGGGTGCCGTGGATCGGCGCGATCTGCGACGACTACCCGGGCAGCCTCCTCGACCTGCGCCACCGCGTACCGGGCGATCCGCCGGAAGCGCTGCGGATGCTGTCGCTCGCCCAAGCCGCCGGGTGCTCGCTGCCTCCTGGCGACGACGGACGGCTCGCGATCCGCGGTCCGCTGCCGGATGTTTCGGCGCTGACCGGGATCGGCGACTACGTCGTGGTGCACCCGACGGCCTCGGTCCCGGCGCGCAGCCCTTCTCCAGTCCATAGTGGACGGATCGTGGACGCGCTCGCCGAAGCGGGACATCGCGTTGTCGTCACTGGCGCAAAGCCGGAGGGAATGACCGCCGACGTCGACCTGAGCGGTCGCACGACTCTGCTCGAACTGGCCGCAGTACTCGCCGGAGCCGAGGCTGTCGTCGCACCGAACACCGGCCCGGCGCATCTGGCGGCGGCGGTCGGAACCCCGGTGGTGTCGCTGTTCGCGCCGGTAGTTCCCGCCGCGCGCTGGGCTCCGTTCGGGGTCCCGGCGGCGTTGCTCGGCGACCAGCACGCGCCGTGCCGGGGAAGCCGCGCCCGCATCTGCCCGGTCGCCGGGCACCCGTGCCTGGACGGCATCGACCCGGCGGAAGTCGTGGCCGCGGTGGAGGAATTGGCCAAGCGGCCGAGTCGCCGGGTAACCGCTTGAACCGCGAGGAAAGGAGAGAACATGGTGGCACCAGCACCGTTGCCCGAGGAGGCCGACGGACCGCGCACGGCGGTCGTGACCGGCGCGGATTCCGGCATCGGCCGGGCGGTGGCCGTCGCGCTCGCCGGCGGGGGAGTGGACGTCGGAATCACCTGGCACACCGACGAAACCGGGGCACAGGAGACCGCCGCCGAGGCGCGGGAGCAGGGCGTCGCCGCGCACGTGCGGCAGCTCGACCTCACCGACCTGCCGACCGCGGCGAGCGCCGTCGACGACCTCGCTGACGAACTCGGCGGTGTCGACGTGCTGGTCAACTGCTCCGGGACCGGCAGCAGCGAACTCGCGATGGACATGGATTTCGACACCTGGCGCGGCGTCGTGGACGTCGACCTGCACGGCGTTTTCGTGTGCTCGCAACGCTCCGCGCGGCACATGATCGACGCCGGGCGCGGCGGCCGGATCATCACGATCACCAGCGTCCACGAGCACGTGCCCCGCGTCGGCGCCGCACCGTATTGCGCGGCGAAAGCCGGTGCGGGCGCGCTGACCCAGGTGCTCGCGCTCGAACTCGCCGAGTACAGGATCACGGTCAATTCCGTTGCCCCCGGCGAAATCTCCACCCCGATGACCGGACAGACCGACGTCGACCCGCGCGATCAGGAGCGTCCGGGAATTCCCTTGGGCCGCCCCGGGCACGCCCGCGAAGTCGCCGCGGCGGTGGCTTTCCTGGCCACCCCCGCGGCGGGGTACATCACGGGCGCTTCATTGGTGGTCGACGGCGGGCTGATGCGCATGGGCGCGCAGGCCGGAACGGCGTTCCCGGACCACAGCTGGCGGCGCCCCTAAGCCCGTTCGCGGCTGCCGCTGAGCGCGACGGCCAAGGCGACGAGCGCGGTCAGCCCGTGCAGCCAGTTGTCCGCCCAGTTGAGATTCACCGGGTCGTCGCGTGCGGTGCTGAAGGCCGTCGCCAGTATCCCGTACGCGGTGAGCCCGGTGAACGCCACGAACAGCACCCAGCAGTACGCGACGGCTCCGGAAAGCTTGCGTGCGGCCAAAATTCCGAGCAAACCGAGTGCGGTGTGGACGATGTTCAGCACCGTGCTGGAACTGAACAGCCAGACCACGCGCGTGGTGTCGTGCCCGGCGTGCGCGGTTTCCGGTACGAAGAACCCGGCGATGCCGAGGACCAGGTATACCAGCCCGAGCACGGCGACGACCGGCCGCGCCCAGGAACGGGTGGTGACCGTCGGCATGGGGGACTCCTTTCCGCGGCCGGTCGCGCCCGGTCACTCCTCGCGGAGCGACTTCGCGACGGAACCGCCTGCCTCGTCCGCCTGTTCGGCCGGATCCGGATCCGCACGGCGCTGCGGGAGGTCCTCGTCCGGGGCCACGGCCCTGGCCGCTTCCGCACGGGCGAGCGTCTCGTCGTCGGGCGGGTTCGGCACCGGCTGGACGTCCGGGCGTTCTTCGGCGAGCCGGTTCCCGAGCGGTTCGCCTTCGCGCGCTTCGGCGGGCGTCGTGGCCTGCCGGGTCGCCGGGCTCCAGCGCTCCGGCGGTTCGACCCCGGCCTCCAGCGGGTCGACCCGCAGTTCGTCCTCGTCGAGGGACTCGGACTGGTCGAGCGTTTCGGGCTCGGCCGGATCGCTGTCGGGCATCATGCTCCCTTCTCGCTGCGGCGCTTTCCCACCGGGTACCCGCGCGGAACGGGGCAAAACGGCGTCAGGCGGCGGCGAGATCGCGGATCGCGGTCTGTGCTTTCTGGATTTCCTGCCCGACCAGGAGCGCGGTGAAGCGGGCGACCGCAATGCTGTGCGCCGCCGAGGCGACCGCGTCGCAGGCTTCTTGCGCGTCGTCCGAATGGTGCCGCACGCGCCCGGCGAGCAAGGATTCCTCGAGCTGGCCGCCCAGGTCGGGGAGGAGTTCGGAGAGGTCGTCGGCGAGCAGGCTCAGCAGGCCGAGCGTGCGGTACAGCTCCGCGGGGGATTCGTAGCCGCCGGCACCGGCTTCGCGACGGAGCCGGCGCAGCGCGGTCTGCGCCTGCTCGGCCGGTGCGGGAGACGTCGCTGAATGGTCCATGGACCGCTGATACCCGGTGGTCGCGCCGCTAACCGGACGATTGCGGGCGGCTGCCCCGGGTATCCGGGAACGATGAACGAGATCGTCGAACTCATCCGGAGGCGGGCCTGCCTCGCGGAGTCCCGCGACGCCGAACAGGTCGCGCACGCCGTGCTGCGGACGCTGTCCGAGCGGATCTCGCCGGAAGCGGCGGCGAGCCTGGCCGTGCAACTGCCGCCCGGACTGGCCGACGACCTGCGCCCGGGCGGCGGCTCCGGGGAACGCTACGAGCTGGAGGACTTCGTCGGACGGATCGCGCGCCGGGCGGACCTGACGGATCCGGAGGCCGTGCACCGGGCCGGCGTGGTGCTGGACGTGCTGGGTCGCGAGACGGTGCAGGTGGCGGACGAGGTCTGGGACGTGCTGCCGGAACCGTTGCGGCATTTGGTCGGCGCTCAGGCCGCGTGACTGGCTCAGGCGTTGCGCATCCGGGGCCGGTGCGGCTGGGCGTCGCTGCCGGGGATGTCGCGGTCCACGTGGTCGGCGTGGTGCAGCGCCTGCGCCAGCAACCCGCGCACGTGCTCGTCCGCGGCGGAGTAGTACACGAACGTTCCCTCGCGGCGGCCCTTCACCAGCCCCGCGAGCCGCAGCTTGGCCAGATGCTGGCTGACCGCGGTCGGCGCGGCCCCGGCCAGTTCGGCGAGGCAGGCCACCGACGATTCCCCCTGCAGCAGCGCCCACAGCACCTTGATCCGCGTCGGGTCGGAGAGCAGGCGGAAGCTTTCCGCGGCCAGGTGGACCTGCTCGTCGGAGGGCATGTCGAAGTCCGGCAGGGAGGAGTGCATGCCCCGATGCTACCGTTCCTTCTCGGTTACCTGCGCATCTGCGCAGGTATGCTGACAGTGGGCCAGGGCGTTCGCCCGGTCGTGGGACATTGCGGAGCATCCGGGAGCGGGCGATGGCAGAGCTGGGACACGGTTCCGAGACTGCGGCGGGCGGCGGCTACGCGCACGAGCCGGAATCCCGCCAGGACAGCCCTGGTCACGGGCATGGGCACGACCCCGCGCATGGCCATGGCGTTTCCGGCCCTGGTCACGAGCCCGCGCACGGTCACGAGCCCGCGCATGGCCACGAGCACGGCCACTCGCCTGTGCACGGCCACGGCGACGGCCCTGGTCACGAGCCCGAGCCCGAGCCCGCGCACGCGCACGGCCACGGCCACTCGCCTGCGCATGGCCACGGCCACGGGCATGGTCATCACGAGCCCGCGACCTGGCGGCACCGCGTCAAACACCTCCTCACCCCGCACAGCCACGACAGCGCCGACCGCCTCGACACCGCCCTCGAAACCAGCCAGCGCGGCATCCGGGCGCTGATCTGGTCGTTCGCCGCCCTGTTCGGCACCGCCGTCATCCAGCTGGCCCTGGTCGCGGTCACCGGTTCGGTAGCCCTCCTGGGCGACACCATCCACAACTTCGCCGACGCCCTCACCGCCCTGCCGCTGGGCATCGCCTTCGCACTGGGCCGCCGCGCCGCGACCCGCCGCTACACCTACGGCCTCGGCCGCGCGGAAGACCTCGCCGGAGTCGTCGTGGTGCTGATCATCGCCGGATCCGCCGCGCTGGCCGCCTACGAAGCGATCGACCGGCTCCTGCACCCGCATCCCGTGCAGCAGCTCTGGGTGCTCGCCGCCGCCGGAGTGGTGGGCTTCGCCGGGAACGAGCTCGTCGCCCGGTACCGCATCACCGTCGGCCGCGAAATCGGCTCCGCCGCCTTGGTCGCCGACGGCCTGCACGCCCGCACCGACGGCTTTACCTCGCTGGCCGTGGTGCTGGGCGCGGTCGGAGTGGCCCTCGGTTTCCCGGCGGCCGACCCGGTGATCGGGTTGCTGATCACCGTCGCGATCCTGTTCGTCCTGCGCGACGCGGCCAAGGAAGTCTTCCGGCGGCTGATGGACGCCGTCGACCCGGCGACCGTCGAACTGGCCGAAGAAACAGCCGCGGCGGTGCCCGGAGTGGAGGGCGTGCGGGAGGTCCGGATGCGCTGGATCGGCCACAGCCTGCGCGCCGAACTCGCCGTCCAGGTCGGCAACACCCTCACCGTCGAGCAGGCCCACGAACTGGCGCACAGCCTGGAACACCGCCTGATCGCCGCGGTGCCCCGCCTGACTGCCGCGGCGGTGCACGTCGAACCGGCGATCGGGGCGGAGTCCGTGCACCTCGGCTGATCGCGCATCGACCGATCGGCTGATCCGCCGCTCCGCCGGGACCGGCCGGAAAGTCTGGCCGCGCAGTCGATTCGCCGTACCGGTGCCACCCGGCACGGTGGACGCATGGCAATCATCGAGGTGGAAAGCCTCGTCAAGCGGTACGGCGGGCAGACCGTGGTCGACGGCGTCGGTTTCGCCGTCGAACCGGGCGAGATTTTCGGCATTCTCGGCCCGAACGGCGCGGGCAAGACCACGACCGTCGAGTGCGTCGAAGGGCTGCGCAGGCCGGACGGCGGGACGATCCGGGTCTGCGGCCTCGACCCGCAGCGCGACGACGTCGAACTGCGCCAGGTCCTCGGCGGGCAGCTCCAGGAAAGCGAACTGCCGGACAAACTGAAGGTCGGCGAGGCGCTCCAGCTCTACAGTTCGTTCTACCGCGACCCGGCCGACTGGCGGGAACTCGCCGGAATCCTCACCCTCGAGACCAAACTCGGCACCCAGTTCCGCCGCTTGTCCGGTGGCCAGAAACAACGGCTGTCGATCGCGCTCGCGCTGCTCGGCAATCCGAAGGTCGCGGTCCTGGACGAACTCACCACCGGCCTCGATCCGCAGGCCCGCCGCGACGTCTGGGGTCTGGTCGAAGGCATCCGCGCGCGTGGCGTGACGATCCTGCTGGTCACGCACTTCATGGAGGAGGCCGAGCGGCTGTGCGACCGGCTGGCGGTCATCGACGCTGGTCAGGTCGTCGCGGTCGACAGTCCAGCCGGGCTGGTGGCACGCGTCGACGACCAGCAGCGGCTCCGGTTTCGCGCTGCCGCACCGTTCGACGACGCCGTGCTCACCAGGCTGCCGGAAGTCACCGGCGTCGAGCGCGCCGGCAGCCAGGTCATCGTCACCGGACGGGGAAACCTGCTGCTCGCGGTGACGTCCGCGCTGGCCCGCCACCAGATCGCCGGCCTGCGCATGGACCAGACCACGCTGGACGACGCGTTCGTCGCGCTCACCGGCCGTTCCATCGAATCCTGAGGAGACCCCGGTGCCCGCCTTGTCCCGGCTCGCCGCCACCGAAACGAAACTGTTCTTCCGCGAGCCGATCGTCGTGTTCTTCGCGCTCGCGTTCTCGCCGGTCCTGTTCGGCGTTCTCGGCCTGATCCCGGCGTTGCGCGACCCCGGACCGGACGGAGTCCGGATGATCAGCCGGTACCTGCCGATCGTCGTCGCGATGGGGGTCGCGCTGTTCTCGCTCAGCGGCCTGTCCCAGCTGTTCGCCTCCTATCGCGAGAAGGGCGTGCTGCGGCGGATGCGGCTCACCCCGGTGAAACCGACTGTCCTGCTCGGTGCGCAACTGCTGATGGCTGTGGTGCTGTCGGCGGCATCCACGCTGGTCATCCTCTTAACTGGATGGCTGGCCTTCGGTATCGACCTCCCTCGGCAGCTGCCCGGGTACCTGCTCAGTTTCGCCCTGCTGGCACTGGCGCTGTTCGCGATCGGATTGCTGGTCGCGGCGCTCGCCCGGTCCGCGAAAAGCGCCAGCGCGGTCGGTTCCCTGGTGTTCTTCCCGCTCGTGTTCTTCGCCGGACTCTGGCTGCCGCGCGCCGACATGAACGACGTGCTGCGGACGATCAGCGACCTGACGCCGCTCGGCGCGGGCGTACAAGCGTTGCAGGACACGGCTTCCGGGAATTTGCCGCAGCTGCTGCACCTCGGCGTCATGCTAGGGTGGCTTGTCGTGGCCGGGGGCTTGGCCGCGCGCTATTTCCGCTGGGAGTGACTGGTGGGCATCGAGGGGGAGCTGCGCGAAGAGTTCGACCGCTGGGAACGCGCACAGACGGCGACCTTCACCGTGCTGCCGTACGTCCTTCTCGCGGTGAGCGTGAGCATTACTTTTCTACAGTTGCCCGTGGATCTTCCGGCGGTACTGGGTCTTTCCGCCGCTGCCGCCCTGTGGCTGCTGTGGTTCCACACTCTCCATCCACCCGCATTGCGAGCGGGATATTACGCGGGCCTGCTGGCGATCACGGCGGGCTTGGCAGCTCTCGCGCCGTGGTACGGGCTGTTCGCCTTTGTCGGCTACCCGCAAGCATTCCAGTATCTGACCGGACGCTGGCGATACGCCGGCGCCGCGGTCACCGCGGTGGTCTCGGCAATGGCCTTCTTGGGCGGAATCGCCAAGATCGGCGCGGAAAATCTCTGGTGGGTGTGGCTGGGCGTCAGCGTGCTTTCGATCGCGCTGGCGGGAGCGGTGTTTTATTTCGTGGACATGGCCTACCAGCGGAACGAGTTGCAGAAACAGGCGCTTGCAGAGCTGCACGAGGCAAACCGGAAACTGGAAGCAGCCTTGGCCGAGAACGCCGGACTGCACGCGCGATTGCTGGTCCAGGCTCGCGAGGCCGGAGTCCTGGACGAACGGCAGCGGATGGCGCGGGAAATCCACGACACCCTCGCCCAGGGCCTGGCCGGAATCCTGACGCAGCTGCAAGCCGCCGAACAAACTGCCGCCGAACCGGAAGCGCTGGGCCGCCACGTGGCGAACGCGACGAACCTGGCCCGGGAAAGCCTGGTCGAGGCACGCCGGACGGTGCACTCCGTCGAACCGTCGGTGCTCGCCGAAGCCCGGCTCCCGGAGGCGATCGGCGAGGTGACCAGGAACTGGTCGGCGGCCACCAGCGTCGACGCCGTGCTCACCACCACCGGCGACGCCCGCCCCATGCACACCGACGTCGAAGTGGCTTTGCTGCGGACAGCTCAGGAAGCACTGGCGAACGTCGCGAAGCACGCGCGGGCGAAGCGGGTCGGCCTGACCCTGTCGTACATGCCGGACCTGGTCACCCTCGACGTCCGCGACGACGGCGTCGGCTTCGAGCCGAATGCCAAGCGCGCCAACGGTTCCACGAACGGCGGCTTCGGCCTGTCCGGAATGCGGCAGCGGGTCCAGCGCCTCGCGGGACGCCTGGACATCGAATCGGAACCCGGCCGCGGCACGGCGATCTCGGCGACCGTGCCCGCCATTCCGGCTGGAGGTGCGCGGTGATTTCGCTGCTGATCGTCGACGATTACCCGGTGGTGCGCGACGGCCTGCGCGGTATGTTCGGCGCCGACTCGCGGTTCGAGGTCGTCGGCGAGGCCGCGGACGGAGCCACCGCGATCGCCGCCGGTGAGCAGCTTCGCCCGGACGTGATCCTGATGGACCTGCGAATGCCGGGAACCGACGGTGTCACCGCGATCAAGGAATTGGCGAAGCGCGGTGTCTCCGCACGAATCCTGGTGCTGACGACGTACGACACCGACGGCGACGTCCTCCCTGCGATCGAAGCGGGAGCCACCGGCTATCTGCTGAAGGAAGCGCCCCGGGAGGAGCTTTTCCGCGCGGTCGAGGCCGCGGCGCAGGGTCAGGCGGTGCTGTCGCCGACGGTCGCGACGCGCTTGATGGGGCAGCTGCGGCAACCGGTGCCGGATCTGTTGTCGGACCGCGAGATTGAGGTCTTGCAGCTGATCGCGAAGGGCGCGACGAACCGCCGGGCGGCCGAGCAGTTGTTCATCAGCCAGGCGACGGTGAAGACGCACCTGCTGCACGTCTACGCGAAACTCGGCGTGAACGACCGCGCGGCGGCGGTGGCTGCGGGGTTCGCACAAGGGTATTTGACGCTGTAAGGCTAGATCGGCGCGTGCAAGGTGAGTTCGAACGGGGCGAATCCGCGGCCGCGGTAGAAGCCGATGGCGGATTCGTTCGTCGCATAGGCGGTGACGCTGGCTTGATTCGCGCCGGATTTCCTGGCCCACGCGAAGAATTCTTCCGTCAATGCGGTGGCGACACCGGTTTCGCGATGTGCGGGGTCGACGCGCAGGCTCTCCAGCACGCCGACCACCGCGTCCGGCCGGAGCGGGTCGGGGCGGCGGATCCGGCCGATCAGGTGGCCGATCGCGGAGCCTGCGGCGGAGAATGCCAGCAGGCAAAGGGAATCGTCGCGGCGCACTAGGTCCGCGAAGTAGGCGGCGCCTTCGCGGCGCGGCCAGGCGACATCCAGGTACGGATCCCGCCGCCCGCCGTCCTCGGCGAACAGGCCGGTTGCCGAGGCGACGAGCTGCGGCACGGATTCGGGCGTGGCGCGGACGACGACAGCGTTCATGAAGAAAACGCTAACCGGTTCGATTAATCTTGCAAATATCGAATTTCCGGCGATAAATCAAGCCGACCAGACCCGCTCCCCGCCGACCCACGTTTCCCGTACCTGCACCCGGTCCAAGGCCTCCGGGTCGGCCGCGAACGGATCCTCGGCCAGCACCGCGAAATCGGCCAGGAACCCGGGCGCGAGCTGTCCCTTGGTCGCCTCCTCGCCGGACGCGTAAGCCGACCCGGTCGTGTAAATCCCGAGCGCGGCTTCCACGCTGATCCGCTGCGAAGGCCCGAACACCTCGCCGTTCGGGGCCAGCCGCGTGACGCAACTGCGCAATGCGTACAGCGGCGGGAACGGCCCGCACGGATGGTCGGACGAACCGGCCACGGCGACGCCGGCGTCGAGCATCGAGCGGTGGGCGAACATGCGCTCGACGCGCTCCGCCCCGTAGTACTTGGTCAGTTTGTCCCCGTGCGCGGCGGCGTAGTTCGCGAACGGCACCGCGACCATGCCGTGGTCGCGCATGCGCTTCAGGATCTCGTCGTCAATGATGGAACAGTGTTCGATGCGGTGCCGCGGATCCTCGCGCGGGTTTGCGGCTTGGGCCTGGTCCACGGCGTCGAGGACTCGGCGGATCGCGCGGTCGCCGTTGGCGTGTACGCAGACTCGCCAACCGGCGTCGTGCACGTGGCGCACGGTGTCGGCCAGTTCGGCGGCGCTGACGCGCTCCAATCCGTAGCTGTCGGTGCCTTCGATGGGCTGTTCGACCAGGCAGGTTCCGCCGTTGACAGCACCGTCGGCGAAGGTCTTGACACCGCCGAGGCGCAGCCGGGTTTCCGGGGTGAGCGGGGGGTCGGGGAGGGCGCGGAAGTAGTCGAAGTGGTCGTAGGCGGCCAGCGCGTTGACCCGCAGGGTGAGCTGGTCCTGGTCGGCCAGGTGGCGCAGGACCTGCCATTCGGTGCGGCCGACCAGCGCATCGCCGACCGAGGTGATGCCCGCGGCGTGCAGCGCGGCGGCGTGCCGGGTGAAGGCGGCGGCCAGGACCTCGGTGGACGGGTCCTGCACGATCGTGGGGCGCGGGGTGAAAGCGGGAAACGCCAGGTCGTAGAGGGCTTGGTCGTGGATGACACCGTCGAGGCGGCCGGCGGCGTCGCGGCCGAGGTGACCGCCGGGCGGGGGTTCGCTCGAGTCGGTGAGGCCGGCGAGGGCGAGGCCGGGGGAGTTGACGACGCCGGCGTGCAGCGTCACGTGCACGACCAGCACCGGGTGGTCCGGGCAGGCCTCGTCCAGCTCGGCGCGGGTGAGTTCGCGGCCGCCGTTGCTGCGGAAAGAGTCGTAGCCGCAGCCGATGACCCATTCGCCGGGCGGCGTCGCGGCGGCTTGTTCGCGCAGGGCCGCGGTGAGGTCGGCGGTCGAGCTGATCCGGGACGGCGACAGGTCGACCTGCAGGGACTGCGCGGCGACGACGGTCGGGTGCTGGTGGGCGTCGTTGAAGCCGGGGATGACGGTGGCGTCGCCGAAATCGTGCAGCTGCGCGCCCGGGAACTCGCCGCGCAGGTCGGCGACGGCGCCGTGCGCGACGATCCGTTCGCCGCGCATCGCGAAGGCAGGCGGTTCGGCGCCGGTCATGGTCACGATGCGCCGGGCGGTGACGATCTGCACGGATTCCGGTGCGGACACGAGGTTCCCTCCAGGGTCGACGGCTGACCGCGCGGCATCGTGTCCACAAAGGACGGTGTGGCCCCGGTGCCGCACCGCCGATTCTAGGGGCGCGGCGGGCCCGGGCGCATCGTCGAAGCTGGTTGCGGCATTCGGGTGATCTGGGTCCCACCCGGGCGAACTCCGGAATGAGAACCGGCTCCGCGGCGGTGTATACGCTGGAAGCACCGGGCGCCTGGCCCGGCTCCCGCGGCGGCAGGAGGCTCGCATGTCCGGCATCGGCGGTGCGCGGGCCGCGCTCAGTGCCGCGGCCGAGCCGTGGGAGATCCAGGTCGGCCGCGACCTCGCCGACCGGCTCGACACCAAACCGCCTTCCCGCTGGTCCCGGCCGGGCGCGGCGGCGGAGGACCTCGCGGACCTGGTCGGCCCGGGCGAGGTGGTCCTGGCCCCGTCGGCGACGCGGCCGTCGAGCGACGGCGTGGTGTGGACGCCGGAACAGGCGCTGGGCGCGGGCGCGCGCGGGGTGGCGCTGTGGGTCGACGACCTGCCGTACCCGCGCATCGTCGGCGCGATCCCGTACCCGGAGCTGATCGCGGTCGAGCACGCGATGGCGGGGAAGCACGCGTGCCTGGTGCTAACCGGTGTCCGTACGACACTGGTTTTCCGCTACCGCTCGTGGGCCTGGCCCGCGGTCGCCGACCTCCTGACCCACGTCCGCTCGCGCGCGCACCGCCCCGGCGCGCCGGAACCGGCGCACGCGGGCCCGCCCGCCCTCGGCTGGGAACGGCTCCCGGCGTCGCCGTTGGTGGCACTCGGACATCCCCGGCATACGCGCTACCTCGGCGCGGAACCGGAACTCCCGCAACGCTGGCTGTGGCAGCAATCCCGGCCCGCAGCGTTCGTTGTGCTGACCCGGCAGGAACTGGTGGTGGTCCGGCATGTGCTGGGCCGGCGGCCGCTGACGCACGGCGTCCAGTTGCTGGCGGTGGCGCGGAACCGGATCACCGGCCTCGGCACGCGGGGCGACCGGTTGCGGATCGCCGCGTCGGGGAGCCGGTACGAGGCGGACCTCGGCGCCGAACTGGCGGAGGAAGCCCGGTCGCGGTTCGAGCCCATGCTGCACGCGGACGGTCAGCGGCGCGTGGTGCGGAGGGCGTCGAAAGCTCCGCAGGCCTGATCGCCGCGGAACCGGATCCTGGGCGAGAGCACCTTTTTCCGGCGGGTTGTCACAAACCGGGCGGTCGTCCGGTCTTAGCCGACGATCTGGCTGTGCGACTCCCGAGGAGAACCCATGAGCTTGGCCCCTTCCGCCCGTCTCGACGAGGCGGTCCCTTCGCGGTACGCGCTGAAGGTCGGCGACATCGAAGTGCTGGTGATCAGCGACGGCGTGCTGCCGATCACCGCCGAAACGCTGGCCACCAACGCCGACCGTGCCGATCTGGCCGCGTGGCTGCGCGAGATGTTCCTGCCGCCGGAGATGATCGACTGGCCGCTGAACGTCGCCGTCGTGCGCAGCGGCGGCCGGACGGTGCTGATCGATTCAGGCCTCGGCACCGAATTCCCGGGCTTCCCGCGCGCCGGGCAGCTGGCGATGCGGCTCGTCGCGGCCGGGATCGACCCGTCGTCGGTGACCGACGTCGTGCTCACCCACCTGCACATGGACCACATCGGCGGGCTGCTCGTCGAGGGCCTGCGCGGCCGGCTGCGCGAGGATCTGCAGGTCCACCTCGCGTCGGCGGAGGCGGAATTCTGGCAGGCGCCCGATTTCTCGCGGACGGTCATGCCGGAGCCGATCCCGGAGGTGCTGCGCACGACGGCCACGCGGTTCCTCGACGTGTACCGCGGCCAGCTGCGGCCGTTCGAAACCGAGCACGAGGTGGCGCCGGGCGTGCGGATCTGCCGCACCGGCGGGCACACCCCCGGCCACAGCATCGTCCGGCTGGAATCCCGCGGCGAACGGCTGACGTTCGCCGGTGACGCGGTCTTCCAGCCCGGGTTCGACAATCCGGACTGGTACAACGGGTTCGAGCACGACCCCGAGGAATCGGCCCGGGTCCGGGTCCGGCTTTTGACGGAGCTGGCCGCCAGCGGGGAGCAGCTGGTGGCGACGCACCTGCCGTTCCCGTCCGTCTGCCACGTGGCGGTCGCGGGCAACGCGTTCCGTTTCGTGCCGGCGGTGTGGGACTACTGAGCCGGTCTTCCCCGGGTACGGTTTCGCTCCGCATCCGGGGACTTCGGCGCGATCTTGTGGTAAGCAATCCGGCTATGCGCGGAAAGATGATGCGCGGCCTGGCAGTCGCCGCGATGAGCCTGCTGACCTGTCTCGTCGCCGCACCGCCGGCGCCGGCCGCACCGGAGCCCAAGGCACCGCACGAATTCGTCGCCCTGCGCGACGTCGATCCGACCATCGTGCAGGAGATCCGGTACATCACGCCGCACAACTTCACCGGCGCGCCGGTCGACGGATACCGGCAGCCGATGTGCATCCTGACCCGGGACGCCGCCGTCGCGCTGCACAAGGCGCAGCTGTCGTTCCTGCGCCAGGGCTACACGCTCAAGGTCTACGACTGCTACCGCCCGCAGCGCGCGGTCGACAACTTCGTGCGCTGGGCCGAGGACCTGTCCGACCTGCGGATGAAGGACGAGTTCTACCCGCGCGTGGAGAAGGACCGGCTCTTCGCGGACGGCTACATCGCGGCGAAATCCGGCCACAGCCGGGGAAGCACGGTCGACCTGACGCTCGTCCGGCTCCCCGCGTTCCCGACCCGGCCGTACCGCCCCGGCGAGCCGCTGACCCCGTGCTATGGCCCGAAAGCCGAGCGATTCCCGGACAACTCGATCGACATGGGCACCGGTTTCGACTGCTTCGACACCCTCGCGCACACGCTCGACCCGCGGATCGTCGGGAAACAACGGGAAAACCGGATGCTCCTGCTGCACGGCCTGGAGCGGGCCGGGTTCAAGAACCTGCCCGAGGAATGGTGGCACTACACGTTCCAGCCGGAGACGTTCCCGGACACCTACTTCGACTTCCCGATCTCGCGGCGTTCGCTGAGCGGCCGTCCGTTCTAGGGCAGGCGGGTCGCGACGACCGCGGCGACGGATTTCGCTGTGTCGCAGATGGCGGTGAGGTTTCCTTTGCGGGCTTCGTCGGTCATCTCGACGAGTACGACTTCGTCTCGTTGTTCCGGGGTGCCTTCGAGTGGCGGAAGCGTCGGCGAGTAGGTGCGGTGGACGAGGGTGACGTCGCAGGTGTCGCCTTCGCTCTCGTGCGGATCGACGTACGCGAGGTGTCCGCCGACGGTCGTGCGCGTCTGGCCGTCCGGCGGATCCTCGGCCAGCGGCCACTGGCGGTCGTAGTACAGGTCGACCGACTTCGCGTCGTGTCCCCACGAGCAGGCCCAGTTCGCGAAATGCCGGTCGACCGGGTAGTCCGGTCCGGCGGTCCGGCGGAGCGTGGCGTCGTCCACCAGCGTGCAGGCGTCGGTCCGCGCCAGCGAACCCGGCTGGAACGGCTGGGCCCGGCGGGCGATCGGGCCGCGGGCGACGCGGGCGTAGGCGTCCCCGACGACGGCGTCCGCCATCGCGCACAGTTGCGGTGCGGCCGCGCCGTCGGAGCGGACCGAACTCACCGTGACGACCGAGAGGTCCGGCAGTGTGAAGGAGCGACGGCATTTCCCGGCGTCGGGATTCGGCCGCCGGATCTCGCCGAGCTTCCCCCGGACCGGCGGCACCTGCGGGTACTGCTCCGGTTCGGACAGTTCCAGGCTGGTCACGATCGTGCCGCTGCGGTCGGGCAGGGACGTGTTCAGGTCGCAGCGCGCGAACGTGCCGAGGTTCGGTTCGAGGAAGACTTTGCCGTACTGGCTCAGGGAATTCACCGACAGCAGCGAGCACGGATCCGCGGTGCGCGGGTCGCCTAACAGGTCTTGCGCCGGCGGCGCGGCGGTCGCGTTCGCGGGCGGGGTGTCGTCGCGGGTGAAGATCAGAAACCCGGCCGCCAGAAGGACAACCGCGCCGAGCGCCGCGCCGATGATCACGGGACGCCGGGGTTTCTTCGCCGCTCGCGGCACTGGCGCACCGCGCAGGAAGGTCTCGACCTCGACCGCGGTCGGGCGTTTTTCCGGCTGACGGCTGAGCATCGCCTGCAACGCGGGCCCGAGCGCACGAGCGTTGCGCGGCGGCTCAGGAGTTCCTTCCGCGGCTCGGCGCAGTTGCGCGAACGGTCCGTTTTCCCCGCTGCCCCAAGGAGAAGCGCCCTCGACAGCTGCGAACAGCGTCGCCCCGAGCGAGAAGACGTCCGACGCGGCGGTGGCCGCTTCGCCGTTCGCGACCTCCGGCGCGAGGTACCCGGCGGTGCCGCCGACGCGGGCGCTGTCGGTGAGCGTGACCTCGTGCCCGCGGGAGATGCCGAGGTCGGCGAGTTTGGCGGTGCCGTCGTCGGCGACCAGGACGTTGCCCGGGGTGAGGTCGCGATGCACCATGCCGCGGGAGTGCATCGCGGCGAGCGCGGACGCGATCTGCACGCCGATCGCCGCGGCCCGTTCGGGAGCGAAGACGCCGTCGGTGTGCACGATTTCGGCCAAGCTGCGCGCCGGGAGGTACTCCATGACGAGCCAGCGGTCGGTGCCGTCGGAAACGGAGTCGTACACCGCGACGATGTTCGGATGCTGCAGCGCCGCGCCGAGCCGGGCCTCGCGGCGGATCTGCGGTTCGTCGCCGTCGAGCGAACGCTTGAGCGCGACCGTACGGCGCAGTTCGAGGTCGCTCGCCCGCCAGACGACACCCATCCCGCCGGCCCCGAGGCGTTCCTCGAGCCGGTAACGTCCGGCGATCACCTGCGGCGCAGTCACCGCGACAGCCTAAGCCGCGCGTTCCCGGGTTGTCCTCCGGCCGCCCGGAGTCCTCAGTTCTCCTTCGCGGCGCTCTTGCGCAGTTGCCTGCGCACCAGCGGCCAGAACGCGGCGATCACGGCCAGCGACACGATGCTGGTCCACACCTGGGTGCGGGCGGAGTCGTCGGTCAGCAGCATGACCACGATGATCGCCACGACGCCGACGACGGTCAGGATGCCGAGCCACGGGTGCAGCCACATCTTGAGCTTCAGCCCGGCGCGTTCCTCCGGCGTCATGTTGTGCCGCATCCGCATCTGGGTGAACGCGATGAACGAGTACACGAACAGCGCGACCAGTCCGGCGGAGTTCATGATGAAGTCGAAGATGCCCGAGTCGGGCGCGACGAAGTTGACGAAGACCGCGATGTAGCCGCCGATCGTGCAAGCCGCCACCGCGACGACCGGCACGCCGGATTTGCTCTTCTTCGCCACCGCGCGCGGGGCCAGCCGTTTCTCGGCGAGCGCGGAGAACATGCGTCCGGCGGAATAGAGCCCGGAATTGAGCACCGAACACGCGGCGGTGAGCACGACCGCGTTCATCACCAGACCCGCGCCGGGCAGCCCGAACAGCGTGAAGGCGTGCGCGAACGGCCCCTCCTGTTTGGGATTCGGCAGCTGGTTCCACGGGACGATGGTGACGATCAGCAGCACGCCGCCGACGAAGAACAGCAGGATCCGCCAGATCACCGTGACGACCGCCTGCCGCACGCCCTTGGCCGGATCCTCGGACTCGGCCGCCGCCATCACCGCGATCTCGGTGCCGAAGTAGGAGAAAATCACGATCGCGACGCCGCTGAGCACCGGCCACCAGCCGTTCGGCGCGAAGCCGCCGTGCTGCCAGAGGTTCGGGATCGAGAAGCTCGCCTTCGGCCAGAGCCCGAACGCGAACAGCGCGCCGACCGCGAGGAACACGATGATCGCCGCGACCTTGATGCTCGCCAGCCAGTACTCGACCTCGCCGAACGACCGCGCGGACACCAGGTTCGTGGTGGTGAAGAACAGCAGCAGCACCACCGAGAACACCCACTGCGGCACGTCCGGGAACCACCCGCCGAGCACGGACCCGCCGACGACCGCCTCGAACGCGATCACGCCGATCCAGTAGTACCAGTAGAGCCACCCGACGAGATATCCCGCCCACTCGCCGAGCCCCACCCGGGCGTACTCCATGAACGACCCGATCGCGGGCCGCGCGGCGGCCATCTCGCCGAGCATCCGCATCGCGAGGAAGACGAGCAGCCCGCCGATCAGATAGGAGACGACGGCGGCGGGCCCGACGGCGCGGACCACGTTGCCGGAGCCGACGAACAGGCTGGCCCCGATGATCCCGCCGAGGGCGATCATGGTGATGTGCCGGGAGCGCAGCTTTTTGGGGTCGCTGGCGGAGGTTGCTGCTGTGCCAGGGGTGGTGTGGTGCGGGGTTGCTTCGGGGGTGTTCGCGGGCGGTTCGGCTGTGGCTGAGGTTTCGCGGGCTGTGTGCGCTGGTGCGGCTGCTTCGCCTGAGATTGCCTCGCCTGCGGCCGCCTTGCCTGGTGCGGCTTCGGCTGGGGTCGCGGTGCGGGCGGTTGCTTCGCCCGGCGTCGGCGCCTGTGCGGTCGCGCCTCCTGCGCTCGACTCGGCCTGGGTCGCCGTGCGGTTGGTTGCCTCGGCCGGCGTTGCCGCGCGTGTGGTCGCGCCTCCTGCGCCCGACTCGGCCGGGGACGTCGTGCGCGAGGTGGCTTCGGCTGGGGTCGCCGTGCGGTCGGTTGCCTCGCCCGGCGCCGCCGCGTGTGCGGTCGCGTCTGCGCCCGATCCGGCCGGGGACGTTGTGCGTGAGGTGGCTTCGGACGGGGTCGCGGTGCGCTCGGCAGCCTCCGCCGGGACAGCATTCCCTGCCGCTGCCTCGCCCGAGGCCGCCTCGCGGGGGCTCTCCGGGCTGCCTTGGCCCTCTTCGGTGATCCGATCAGCCATCGATCGATCTTCCTCTCGTCCAGCCGTGCCGTCCCGCGGCGCCGCCCCGCCGACAACGATGTCGGAACCGGCCGCGGAGCCGGGCCTCGCTGACGCGGGACAGTCTGCGGCCGCCGGGTCCGTCGAGGCTAGGTGCGACAGGGGGCGGATGCTGGGCGAGAAAGTTGTCGATCATCCGAATGGAGCAACAGTGTGTGCCGGATTTGTCGGATATCGGCAAGCTGGGGTGCGGAATCAGGCCCGCTGGAAGTCCGCCAGCGTCGCCGTGATCTGGTATTTCGTGCTCGCGGCCACGCGGGGATTCGTTGCCGCATAAGCGGTGTACGCGTTGAGTCCGGTGCTCAACGCGTATCCGTGCCCGCGCGTCCAGCTGTCCTCGTCGAGGCCCGACTCCGCGCGAAAGATCTCCCGAGCCGAAGGCGGGAGGAGCGTCCATGCGATCAGCGCGTCGCAAGCCGGATCGCCGACGCCTAGTCCGCCGAAGTCGAGGACGGCGCTGATCTGTCCGTCCGCCAGCAGGAGATTGCCCGGGTGCAGGTCGCCGTGCACCCACACCGGCGGGTGCCGCCACGGCGGTGCGGCGAGCGCGGCGTCCCAGACCGCGGTCAGTGCGGCGCTGTCGAAGACGTCGGCGGTCTCGGCGATCGCGGCGCGCGTTTCGGCGTCCCGGCGGGCGAGCGGTGCGCCGATGAACCCGTTGTGCGGTCCGGCGGCGAGCGAGGGATCGGCGGGGATCCGGTGGAGCGCCGCGACGAACCGCGCCAGTTCGGCCGCGATCCGGTCCGGGCAGGCGAGCCCGCCGATGTCCGGGGGCGAGCCCGGCAGCCACCGGGACACCGACCAGTGCCACGGATAGCCTTCGCCCGGCGTCCCGAGCGCGATCGGCTCGGGAATCGCAAGCGGCAGGTGCGGCGCGAGCCGGGGGAGCCACCGGGATTCCTTCTCCGGCTGCCCCGCCGCCCACTCGCCGCGCGGCAGGCGCACGGACAACTCGTCCCCGAGCCGGTAGAGGACGTTGTCCGAACCGGCCGGTTCGAGCCGCGACAGCGGGAGGGCGGCCAGTTCGGGCAGTTGCGCAATCAGGAGGCGCTTGACCAAGGTTTCGTCGGCGGAGTGCGTTGCGGGCAAAGGCAAGTCTCTCGGTCAGGTGCCCCGCACGCCCGGGACGTTCGCCTCGATCAGACCACGCCGTCCGGTGTCCGTCCACTGGATTTCGCACCCGAGGCATCGGGAAAGGCTTGCCCCTCAAGGGTTTCCCTGGGCACACGCGGAGCCGCATCGCGCGCCCGAGCCAACCGGTTGACTCACGGGTCCGCCCGGCCCGGAAGCCCCGGCCGGAGCGCCGACGGCTGACGGCAGGCGTTCACGAAAGCGGCCACCGCCGGTGCCGGTTCGGTGCTGCGGTGCAACAAGTGGAAGTCGGTCGCGCGGCCGGGTTCGGCCAACGGCCGGTACACGACTTCCGGAACCGCGGCCCGTTCCACGCCCGCCGGGACCACCGCGATGCCCACCTTCGCGGCGATCAGTGCCAGCACGCTCAGCGTGCTGTCGGCGCGAAAACGGGACGGCGGGTCCGCCTCGCGCCGACGCGGCCACGGCGGCGCGAGGTCGCCGTCGCCGATGATGTACTCGATGTGTTCCTCCCCGGCGAGCTGCTCGACGGTCAGCGTCCGGTGCCGGGCGAGGCGGTGCCCGGCGGGCAGCGCGACCAGAAACGACACCGAGCTGGCCGGAGCCGAGGCCAGCCGCGGTTCGCCGGGCGGAGCCGGGAGCGCGCTGAACCCGACGTCCAGTTCGCCGGCGAGGATCGCGGTGCGCTGAACCTGCGGCCCCGCCTCCCGCAGCTCGATCCGGACCAGCGGGCGTGCCTCGTGGAACTCGCGGATCAGACCGGCCAGGAGGCCGCCGAACACCACGGCGCCCGCCACGCCGATCCGGACGCTCCCGGTCTCGCCGCGCAGGGCGGACCGCGCGGCGTCCTGTGCGCGTCCGGCCTGGGCGAGCACTTGCCGCGCTTCGATCAGGAACGCCTGGCCGGCCGGGGTGAGCCGGGGCCGCCGTCCGGTGCGCTCGAACAACGGCCCGCCGAGTTCGTGCTCCAGGTCCCGGATCTGCATGCTCAGCGTGGGCTGGACGACGTGCAGCGTGCGCGCGGCCGCGCTGAACCCGCCCTCCTCGGCCACCGCGACGAAATAGCGCAGGTGCCGCAGCTCCATCCCGTCTCCTATCAGCAGGACTGATCAGTGAATCAGAAACAAGTGTTTGAGCTTATCGCTCGCTCGGGGCCATCGTGGAGGGACAGACCGACGAACAGGGGCAGCGATGCGGATTGTCACGCTCGAAGAACACTGGACCGACCCGGCGGTGACCGCCGCCGGCATGCCGAATCTGCTGAACCACGTGCCCGGCTACGCCGCGGCGTTCGACCCGGACACCGGGATGCCGTACCCGCGGTATCCCGAACTCCTGGCGGACCTGGGCGCCGCCCGGATCGCCGACATGGACCGGCACGGCATCACCACGCAGGTTCTCTCGCTGGTCAACACTTTCCTTCCGGCGGACGTCGCACCGGAATTGACCGCCGCGGCCAACGACACCATGGCCGAAGCGGTCGCGGCGTTTCCCGGCCGGTTCGCCGCGTTCGCCACCCTGCCGACGGCCGTCCCCGCCGCCGCGGCGGACGAATTGCGCCGGTGCGTCGGCGAACTGGGCTTCGTCGGCACGATGATCATGGGGCGCACCGACGACGAATTCCTGGACGAGCCGCGCTTCGATCCCATTCTGCGCGCCGCCAGCGACCTGTCCGTGCCGATCTACCTGCACCCGGCCCCGCCGCCGGTGGCGGTCAGCGAAGCCGATTACGCCGGAGGGCTCTCGCCCGCGGTGTCGGCGGCGCTCCGGCTCCCCGCGTGGGGATGGCATCAGGAAACCGCCGTGCACTTCCTGCACCTGGTGCTCACCGGGGTTCTCGACCGTTATCCGGGGCTGCAGTTCATCCTCGGCCACTGGGGCGAATTCATCCCGTTCTACCTCGACCGGCTGGACGAGAGCATGCCCCGGCGGATGACCAAGCTCGACCGGACCTTCCGCGAGTACTTCCGGGACAACGTGTTCATCACCCCGAGCGGCATGTTCAGCCAGGCCCAGCTCCGATACTGCGCGGACACGGTCGGCGCCGACCGGATCCTCCATTCCGTCGATTTCCCGATGCTCGGCAACGAGGGCGCCGTGTCGTTCCTGACCGAATCGCATCTTTCCCATGAGGATCAGGAAAAGATCGCCCACGGAAATGCCGACGCGCTGCTCGGTCTCGGCTGATTCCTTTCGCGGCCGAGGGTCAGTGCGGCTGGGAGAGGTCTCCCGGACGGAAGGCCTCCGCGGTAGTGCTCACCGGCGCGTCGAGTTCGGCTTTGTGCTCGCGCGGATAGACCCAGCGCAGTGTCGCCGTCGACCCGGGGCCGGAGAAACCTATCTCGTAGAAGATCATTCCGTCGCTTTGATAGCCGGAAATCGAGTAGTGGTCGCCTTCGTCCTTGCGGTAGGTCACCCGGCCGGACTGTGCTTCCGTCTCGGCGGCCGCGTCGGCCAGTGCGGCGGCGACGGTGCGGCCGCCTGAGTTGGTGCCCCAGACGGTCATGGTCGCGTGGAGTGGCTTGTTGGCGAACGTCATTCCGTCGCCGTTTTCCGGGCTGTACGGTGCCGCGGTATATCCCTGGGGAACGCGTGTGGTGAAGCCGAACCGGGGGTTGGTGTAGGTGGTGCTGGCCGCCGGAGCAGACGAAGACGGCGTCGAGGGCGCCGGGGAAGTCGCTCCGACGCCCAGCATTGTCAGGAATTTCGGTTGCAGCAGGTCGCTGATCTCGGAATAGGGGAGGACGACCGTTTCTTTTCCGGCCGCCATGATGCATCCCAGTTCGTACCACACCATTTCGAACTGGACCCCGGTCTTGGTGAATCCGATCGGCGGCGCGGGCACGTGCCCGCGGCCGGGAACCCGGTCCGCCGCGTCGACGGTGGTTTTCCGGCCGGTGTCGTAGCCGACGGTCGGCTCCCGGCAGAAACCGGCCTGGGTGTGCGGGTCGATGCGGTCGGTCAGCGTTTTCATCCCGGCCGCGGTCAGCGCTTCGGGCCGGAACATGTCCTGGGGGCCGAGCGGGTTCCCGGTGGCGAGGTCGACGTTCACGGTTTCCGGGAAACGCCAGGTCGTGTGGGAGAGGACATTCGAATCGAGACCGTGGTCGTAGCGAACGGAAAGCAGGCTCGGCGTCTGCAGCAGGATCTGCGCGGTCGTGTGCGCCGCGGGCGTGTCCCCGGTGTCGGTGAACTGCTGCCGCCAGTCCGGATTGGCGCGTGCGTCGCGGATGGCCTTCAGCCGTTTGTCGATCGGGGCGCGCAAAGCGTCGTTGACGCGTTTCCGCACCGCGGCGTCCGGTCCGCCGGACACTTGCGGATACTGGAGGTCGTAGGTGATCGGGAGGGCTTGGTCGCGGCCGGAATCGGTCTGCATCGCGACGGTGAGCGCCGCGGGCGCGGGCGGGTCGTCCTGGCGGTTGAAGACCAGGATTCCGCCGGTGACCAGTGCGCTGACGACCACCAGCACCGCGACGACCTTGCCGACGATCACCGCGGTCGCCCCGGCTCCGGTGCCCGTGGCGGTCGGCACCCCGGCTCCGGCCGCGACCGCGCCGGCGCCCGCTCCGATCGGCGCGGCGGCGGTGCCCGCGGTGGCCAGGAGGGCCAGCGGAGTGAGCGCGGTCAGGGCGGCGGACGCGGCGGCCAGGCGCTTCCAGCCGCGCTTCTCCCAGTTCTTTCCGTAGGCCTTGCGGGCGACGGTTTCCAATTCGGACACGAAAGCGTCCGCTGTGGACGGTCGCCACGCCGGGTCCTTGGCCATGCCGCGCGCGATCAGCGGCCGGAGTTTCTCGGGTACCGCGTCCAGCGGCACCGGCGCCATCTGGTGCAGCGAGCGCAGTTCGTCCGTGGTGGTCGCCTCGAACGGCTGGTGTCCGGTGATGCATTGGTAGAACACGCAAGTGGCGGCGTACACGTCGGTGGCGGGCTGGCCCGGTTGTCCGGCCCACTGCTCGGGTGCCATGTACGACGGCGACCCGGCGGTAAGTCCATTGTGGCCGTCCAAAGTGGCCAGTCCAAAGTCGACCAGTTTCGACTGGCCTTCTTGCGACACCAGCACGTTTCCCGGTTTGTAGTCGCGGTGGACGACCCCGGCGGCGTGCGCGTCGGCGAGTCCGAGCAGCGAGCCCTTGAGGATGGCCAGCGCGGATTCCGGTTCGAGGACGTTCTCCGTCGCCAGAAGCGCGCGCAGGGACACGCCGGGCACGGCCTCCATCACCAGCGCGGCGCCCTGCGGTGTTTCGACGAAGTCGAACAACCGCACGACGTGCGGGCTGCGGACGCCGGACAGCAGCCACGCCTCGCGCCGGAACCCCGCCGCGATGTCCGGGTCGGCGAGGTACTCCGCGAGGAGGTACTTGATCGCCACCATCCGGCCGGATTCCTGGTGCTTGGCCAGCACGACGCGGCCGAAGCCGCCCACGCCGAGCACGTCGACCTCAGTGAACCCGGGCACCCGCCAGTCGCTCATCCCCGCCGCTTCCCCTCTCCGCGAGGCTGGTCGCGGTCGGCGAGATCGTACTCCGGAGATGTGGCATCCGGAGTGGAGTTGTCACATTTGTGCCTCGGTCGTGGGATCCGAAACTGGACGCGCCTCGGGGTGCTGATGTGTCGGCGAACCGGGGCTCAGGAGGCGGATTCCTTGCTCGGTGGTGCGGTAGCGGACCGTGCGACCGGACCGCTGCCCGGTGACCAGGCCGTTGTCGCGCAGGACCCGGAGGTGCTGCGAAACCGCGCTCGGCGACACGTGCAAGGCTTCGGCGAGGTCGGTGGTCGTGGCGGGGGAGCGCAGGGCCTCCAGCAGTTCGGCGCGACGCCGGCCCAGAAGGCGGACCGCGTGCCCGGCAGGACGGCGCTCGTCGGCTGTCCACAGTGCACCGCTGCCTCGCGCCGGGTAGCGGATCGTGGTCTGGGTGGTGGTGTGCAGTTTGATCATCACCCACGGCGGCCCGAGCACGACGGGGGAGAGGACCAGCCCGCCGACGGGGCGTCCGGGCGAAGGACGGTTGTCGCCGTCGAGGACGAGGCGGCCGTCGTGCCAGTTCAGCCTGGCGTGCAGGTCGGTGAACAGACGGCCCGCGCCGCCGTCGGCCCATTGTTTGGCGCGGTAGGCGATGTCGGCGTCGAGGACCGCGCGCAGCCGGGCCCAGTGCGGTGCGATCAGGCGGTCGTGCGCCTGGCGCAATTCGGCAGCGATGGCGCGCAACCCGGCCGCAGGGTCGTCGGCGAGCGCCTGGGCCGGGCCTGGCAGGCGATCGCCGAAGACGCCGTGCAGACTTCGCCGGACCTCGCCCGGGGTGGTCCGGCACATCGCGGCGAGCGCCTCGTCGATCGTGCTAGCCGCGCGCGCCGGGGCGGGCAGGAGGAACTGCGGCCAACTGGCCCGGCCGGTGACCAGCAACGGCCAGGTCAGCCGGAGGTCCAGCGGCTGCGCGGCGAGTTGTGCGGCGGCCCAGCGGGTCCAGCGTTCGTGCCGCGCCCGGCCCCAGCACCCGGCGAGGGCCTGCAGGCCGGAGACAGTTTCGGACAGCGGCGAGACAGCGAGCCTGGTGCCCGCGAGGTCGCCGGTGCTCAGATCGAGGGTGAGCGGCACGTCGCGATTATGCGGCAGAAGGCGGCTTGTTCGGGGAACCGGCGGGCGGGGTTTGGCCTTCGCTGGTCGAGGGGCCGCGCTTGAGGGCGGGCGGGTGAGGTCTTGTCTTCGCTGGTCCGGGGTGGTTTTTCTGTGGGTGCGGTGGTTGTGGTCTTGCCTTCGCCGGTCCAGGCGTGGTCTTTCATCCTGCGAGGCTGTGGCCTTGCCTTCCCCGGTCAGGGGTGGCTTCTCAGCGGGTGCGGCGGTTAAGGACTCGCCTTTGCCGGTCCCGGGTGGCTTTCAGCGGCCAGGTCGTAGAGGTCTCGCCTTCGCCGGTCTGGGCTGCCGGTCTTTCAGCGGGCGGGGTGGTCGAGGACCTTGCTGCTTCTCGTCGGTTTATGCGGCAGTGCGGTCGCCAAGGGACGAACTAGCCGAACCAGCGGGGCGGGAAGCCCGGTTCCAGCTGGTTCGGCGACGCCCTCGTTATGCAGCACTCCGGCCGAACCACCGGGCGAGCTGGTGGTTCAGCTCCTGCTGGTCCTCGCCGATCCAGGCGATATAACCATCGGGGCGGAGCAGGACGGCCGGGGCGTCCAGGGCGGCGGCGGGGTCGGCGAGGAGGTCGACCCGGTCTGTCCAGCCGTCGACGGTCAGTCGTTCGGTGCGGTCCAGCACCAGTGCGCGGCCCTGGTGGAGGCGGTCGTAGAGGCGGCCTTGCTTGAGGTCGAGGTCGGGGAGACGGTGGCCGAGCAGGTCGGGGCCTTTGCCGAAGTCGTAGCGGAGGTCGATCGCGGTGATTTTCCCGATCAGGCGGCGGTTGACCTCATCGATGTCCATCAGTTCGGCGAGCAGCTTGCGCACGGCCCGCGGTCCTGCTTCGGCGGACGACAGTTCCATCTGGGCGCGGGTGTTGTCGAGGACGTCTGCGGCGACCGGATGGCGTTCGGCCTGGTAGGTGTCGAGCAGGGAGTCGGGGGCCGAGCCGCGGATCTGCGCGGCGAGCTTCCAGCCGAGGTTGAACGCGTCCTGCACGCCCAGGTTGAGGCCTTGTCCGCCGGTGGGCGGGTGGATGTGCGCGGCGTCGCCTGCCAGCAGCACCCGGCCGACGCGGTATCGGTCGGCCAGCCGGGTGGCGTCACCGAAGCGGGACAGCCAGCGCGGGGAGTGCACGCCGAAATCGGTGCCGGCGAGGGCGCGCAGTTGTTCTTGGAAGTCTTCGAGAACGGGCGGTTCGGAGCTGAGCCCGGCGGCAGGTACCACGACGCGGTAGACGCCTTCCTCGACCGGCCCCAGCATGAACCGCTTGTTGGCCTGCCGGACCTCGGCCACCTTGGCGGCGATCTCCTCCGGCGGCGCGGACGCGGGCATCTCGCCCATCAGGGTTTCGGTCCGCGAGGGTTCGCCCGGGAAGCCGACGCCGAGCAGTTTGCGCACGGTGCTGCGCGCGCCGTCGCAGCCGACGAGGTACTTCGCTCGCAGCTGTTCGCCGTCAGCCAGTTCGACGGTCACTCCGTCCTCGTCCTGCTCGAACCCGGCGATCGCGCAGCCGTGCCGGACCTCCGCGCCCAGTTCGATGGCGTGTTCCTCGAGCTCCCGGACGACGACCGGTTGGGGGATGCCCAGCAGATACGCGGTGTCGAGGTCCGCGGGCGGGGGTGCGGGGATGCCAGCGAAAATGCCGCCGACCGGACGTTGCCGTCCGTGCGGCAGGAGCCGCTCCAGCAGCCCGCGCATCGCGAGTTGCTCGAGGCTGCGGATGTGCAGGCTGACGATCCGGGCCAGCGGGACCGGCTCGGTTTCCTTCTCCAGCACGAGAACCCGCACGCCGTGCAACCGCAGCTCGGCGGCGAGCGTCGCGCCGGTGGGACCGCAGCCGGCGATGATTGCGTCGATCATGAAGCATCCGTTCGTTCAGGTGACGTGCGGTTCGGTGCGATGGGAACAGTCGCCGGTCGGTCAGTTGCGCGGCGCTCTGCTGATGCCCGTTGAGCTGGGATGCACGCGGCCGTGGCCCGCTTGGCCCGTGGCCGCGTAGCCGCAGTTCGCTCAGCGGGGCCTTGGCTGGCGCGCGCCTTGCCGCAGTTTGCGCGGTTGGCAGCGGCGCGTCTGATGGGAGAGAGCCTGGCTGGGGTCCGCTCGATCAGTGCGTGGCTGACTGCGGTGCGTCCAACCGCCGCCCGTTCAACCGCGGCGATCGCGACAACCGCGCATCCCGGCATCGCGACCCCACGACGGCAGGCACGCCCAGGTAAGGACGCGTCGGGCTGAGTCGGGATTCGCGCAGGACTTGGCATCGGCCGCGCCAGTCTGCGGCACCCCGGATCTTGCGGCAAGCGAAATACGAAGAGGTTCCAGCCATCGTCGATGTAGCTCCAGTCTACATGATGGCGAACACATGTTCGACTCAGGAACCCTCCCGAACATGAAGCACAGCGACCCCAAAGCCAAGCTCCCCGCCGCGTACTGGCGGTTGTGGTGGGCCTCTGCGGTGGACAACGTGGGGGACGGGATCTTCTCCGCGGCGGTCCCGCTGCTGACGGTCACGCTCACGCGCGATCCGGTGCAGGTCTCGGTCGTCTCGGCCGCGACCTACCTTCCCTGGCTGCTGCTCTCCTTGCCCGCGGGGGCGCTCGTGGATCGGCGCGACCGAGTCAGTCTCCTCTGGCGGTCGCAGGCGCTTCAAGCGGTGATCGTCGCGGTGGTCGCCGTGCTGATCGGGCTGGGGCGGATCGACATCGCGGGGCTCGCGGCCATGGGGTTCGGGCTCAGTGCGTGCGAGGTCGTGTTCGCCAACGCGTCGCTCGCGGTGCTGCCGGACCTGGTGTCCGAGGCGCAGTTGCACCGGGCGAACGGCAGTCAGTACGCGGTCGCCAACGCGGGGCAGTTGTTCGTCGGGCCGCCGATCGGGAGTCTGCTGTTCGCGGGGGCGGCGGCGTTGCCGTTCGGGGTGGACGCGGTGTCGTTCGTGGCGTCCGCCGCGTTGCTGGCGACCTTGCCTCGCCGTCCGGCGCCGCGCGGGGTGCAGCCGCCGGTCCGGGTCGCGGTGGTGGAGGGGGTGCGGTGGCTCGGGCGGCACCGGTTGCTGCGGACGTTGGCCGGGCTGCTGGCGGTGAACACGTTCTGCTACCAGCTTGGCAATGTGACAGTCGTGCTGCTCGCGACGCAGACCTTGCACGTCGGCGAGCGCGGTTACGGCGTGCTGCTCGCGGGGGCCGCGGCGGGCAGTGTGCTCGGCGGGATGGTCAACGCGCGCGTCGTGGCGAAAATTGGGGCGCTGCAGGCGTTGTTGACCGCGTTGATCGCCAACATCGTGATCTTCGTGCTCATCGGCGCCAGTCCGAATGCGGCCGTTCTCGGGGCTTTGCTGGGTTTCAACGGGTTTGCGACGACGCTCTGGAGCGTGGTCACGGTCAGCCTGCGCCAGCAGGCGGTGCCGCAGGAACTGCGCGGGCGCGTGCACAGCGTCTACCGGATGCTGGGCTGGGGTTTGATGCCGCTGGGATCGCTGGCCGGCGGGCTGGTCGCGGACGTGCTCGGCATCCGGGCGGCGTATCCGGTGGCCGGTGCCGTGCGGGGGATCGCGCTGGTCGTGGCGCTGCCGGTGCTGCTTTCGGCGATGCGCGGCGGGAAGCCCGCGGAGTGAGGCTCGTCTGTCCTGAGTGGACAGTGGGCGATAGTCAATTCGTGGGCAATCGGCCCGATGGTTCCCTTTTACCGATCTGTGCGGTCGGAAATGCTGCGGAATATGCATCTTATTGACAGCTTGCCGACAGTTGGAAGCGGGGTTCCGCTGTTCGGTTATTGGTCTCGGAGAAGGTGCAACGTTTCCGGTGGCGGGGGCGACTGTGCGGGCGGAGGTGCTCATGCCGGAATCGACTGTGGCGGTCTCGTGGCGGAACGACGGGAAGTGCGGCGAGTTACCCGGGGGTAAGGGCTACTGCCGTCGCGCGCCATTCGTGTGGTCGTGCGGGGAGGGCGGCGAATTCCGCGCGGAGGGGAGTCGGCGGAATTTTCCGGTGATCGGGTGAGGTTTAGCGGAGCGAATCGCCGATTCTTCCTGATCGACTTGTCCCGCTAGCTGTCCGGAAGCGGTTAAGGGAAGGCGGAAGGTGATCGTTTTCCGGGAAACGACGGAACTTCCGCTCGCGGCGGTGATGTTGCTGCGGTCGGGGCAACGGCAGCGTCCGTTGGCACTACTTCGGCGGTTTCGATCATTGTCGAGGCGGCCGGGATAATGACGGGTTTACGCTGGTCGGAGCAGTCGGAAACGGTTCCGGGCGCGGCCGGGAGGTCGGCCGAATGCGAAGGCGGACTGTCCGCTTATCTGTGTGTCGCCCTGAGGTGTGAGTCCGTTGTTCATATTTTAGAATGCTCTCGGCAATGTGTGACGCTGGGTGCGAACCGGCGTATGCCGCAGTCCTTCGTTTGGCGGTTGCTGGAGCGCAACCGCGCTAGGCAGGGTATGGATTCCGGCGCGGGTCCGGTCTTGAGGACGGCCGCGCTCTGCTGGGGCTAGTGCCGCGCGGGCGGGGGCAATTCCCCGGGCGGCTCCTACGAGTATTCGAAAGGCTTGGTCATGCACTCCCGGAAAGAAAGATTCGCTGTCCCGAGACCGCGGCCGGTGCCCGGCGCCGGCGATGCGGGCCGGCTGGCCGCAGTGCTCCCGCGGCTGGCCGCCCGGCATCGGGTGCCGGGAGCGCAGGTCGCGGTGTGGTCCGGCGGCGAGACGGTCATGGTCCAGACCGGTTCGGCGGGCGGCGGCAGGCCGATGCGGGCGGACTCGCGGGTGCCGATCGGCTCGATCACCAAGGTGGCGACCGCGACCCTGGCGATGATGCTCGTCTCCGACGGCGATCTCGAGCTGGACCAGCCGGTCGGCGGCATTCTCGGCGACCCCTCGCTGTCCGCCGAGCTGACCTTGCGCAGGCTGCTGAGCCACACCAGCGGGCTGCCCTCGGACCCGGCCGACGCGGACGGGTCCTGCCGGAAAGAGGTGCGGGCCGCGGAGTTCGTCTGCGAGCCGGGCGCCGCGTTCTCCTATTCCAACCTCGGCTACGCGCTCGTCGGCCTGCTGATCGAAGAGGTCACCGGGATGAGCTGGCGCGAGGCGGTCGAGTCGATTCTGTTGCGGCCGTTGGAGATCGAGCCGGTCTACGTCGACAGCCCGGCCGTCGCGACCGGGCACGCGCGCGACGGCGAGCGCCCGCTCGAGCAGGTGCTGCCGCCGATGCTGGACCCGGCGGGCGCGCTCGCGCTGAGCGCCCGCGACCTGGTCGCGCTCGGGCGGGTCCACCTCGGCAAACCGGGCTTGCTCGACGTCGTCACCGCGAGCGACCTGCACCGGCCGGTGCCCGTCGCGGAACCGTTCGGCCTCGCCGACGGCTGGGGACTGGGGCTGGCCTGTTTCGGCGACGAGGAGTTCCGCTGGCTCGGCCACGACGGCACGGCCGACGGCACCTCGTGCCACCTGCGGATCGACCAGGCCGGGGCCTGCGTGCTCGCGCTGACTGCCAACGGCGCGGGCGGCACCGACCTCTGGCACGACCTGGCCGGGGAACTGCCGGAACTCGGCCTTCCGCCGTATCGCCTCCAGAGCGCGGAATCCTGCCCGATTCCGCTGCCGGACGGCGATTTCGGCACTTATCGCAACGGAGCCCTCGGATACACGATCCGGCCGACCGCCGACGGCGGCGCGTGCCTCGACGTGGACGGCGACGTCTTCCCCGAACTGACCCGGTACGCAGACGGCAGCTTCACCGTCCGCGACCCGGCGACCGGCCGCGCCACCCCGTGCGGACGGTTCCGCGGCGACCCCGGCGCGGCAACCGCCGTCGAAATCGGCGGCCGGCTCGCGCGGCGGTGCTGAGGCCGCCCTCCTGACTCCTCGTCCCCCACCCGCGCCAGGCGGGATCCCTTGGTGTGCCCGGAAGGTAGCGAACGACGATGACCGCCCAAGACAAATCGGCCGAACCGGATCCGGCTGCTGCTCTGCCCGCGTTGTTCGTCGAACAGGTGCGGCGGGCTCCGGATGGGGTTGCTGTGGGGGGTGGGGAGGCTCGGTTGGCTGACGCCGAGCCGGACTCGGCTGCCACGGTGCCTGGGTTGTTCGCCGCTGAGGGGCGGCGGGTTTCGGATGGGGTTGCTGTGGGGGGTGGGGAGGCTCGGTTGGCTGACGCCGAGCCGGACTCGGCCGCTACCGTGCCTGGGCTGTTCGCTCCTCAGGTGCGGCGGGATCCGGACGGGGTTGCGGTGGAGGCTCGGTTGGCAGATGCCGAACCGGACCCGGCTGCCACCGTGCCCGGGCTGTTCGCCGGTCAGGTGCGGCGGGCTCCGGATGCGCTCGCCGTCGAGGGTGCGGAGGCCAGGTCGACTGACGACGAACAGGCAGCCAAGCGAGCCGCTCTGCCCGCGCCGTTCGCCGCTCAGGTGCGGGAGGCTCCGGATGCGCTTGCTGTGGAGGGTGGCGAGACCCGGTTCGCTGACGCCGAACCGGACTCGGCTGCCGCCCTGCCTGGGCCGTTCGCTGCTCAGGTGCGGCGGGCTCCGGACGGGGTTGCTGTGGAGGCTCGGTTGGCAGATGCCGAGCCGGATCCGGCCGCCACGGTGCCTGGGCCGTTCACTGCTCAGGTGCGGGAGGCTCCGGATGCGCTAGCTGTGGAGGGTACGGAGGCTCGGTTGGCTGACGCCGAACCGGACTCGGCTGCCACGGTGCTCGGGTTGTTCGCCGCTCAGGAGCGGCAAGAGCCGGACGCGGTCGCTGCGGAGGCACGGCTGGCTGACGCTGAACCGGATCCGGCTGCCACTCTGCCCGCGTTGTTCGCTGCGAAGGTGCGGCAACATCCGGACGCACTCGCTGTCGAGAGTGCGGAGACCCGCCTGACCTACGCCGAACTGGCCGGTGAGGCAGGCAAGCTCGCCGCCTATCTGCTGCGGCTCGGGTTGCGTACGGAGGACCGGGTCGGGGTGCTGGCGGAGCGGTCGGCCGGGGTGGTCGTCGCGGAGTTGGCGGTGGTCATCGCGGGTGGGGCGTATGTGCCGCTCGATCGGCGTGCGCCGGACACCCGGTTGCGGACGCTGCTGGGCGAGGTCGGGGTCACGGTGCTGCTGACTGGCGACCCGGTCCGGGCGGCGGAGGTCCACAGTGGACGGATCGTCGTGCTCGGGCGGGCGTTGCCGGAGGCGGAATTCTCCTCCGTGGCACTGCATCCGGACAATCTGGCGTATCTGATGCATACTTCCGGCTCGACTGGAACGCCCAAGGGGGTCGCGGTCCGGCATCGGGATGTTGCGGCGCTCGCGGCGGACCGGAGATTCGCTGGGGACGCGCATCGGCGGGTGTTGCTGCACTCGCCTGCGGCCTTCGACGCCTCCACGTATGAGATGTGGGTGCCGCTCCTGACCGGTGGGACCGTGGTGGTCGCGCCGCCTGGTGACCTCGACGTCGAGAGCCTCCGCGAAGTTCTGTCCCGGTTCGAGGTCGGTGCGATCTGGTTGACCGCGGGCCTTTTCCGGGTCGTCGCGCAGGAAGCGCCGGACTGTTTCCAGCGTGTGCGAGAGGTCTGGACCGGCGGCGACGTCGTCCCGCCCGGAGCGGTGCGGCGGGTGTTGCGGGCCTGCCCCGGCGTCACGGTCGTCGACGGGTACGGTCCGACCGAGACCACCACCTTCATGACGGCCCACGCGGTCGAGTCGGCGGACGTCACGGCGATTCCGATCGGCCGCCCGCTGGACGGCGTGCGCGCGTATGTCCTGGACGACGCGTTGAATCCGGTCCCGACCGGCGAGTTGTACCTGGCCGGCGCGGGGCTGGCGCGCGGCTACTGGGCGCGTCCCGGCGCGACGGCGGAGAAGTTCGTCGCCGATCCCGTCGTGCCGGGCGAGCGGATGTACCGCACCGGCGACGTGGTCCGCTGGAACGACCGGGGCGAGCTGGAATTCCTCGGCCGCACCGACGACCAGGTCAAGATCCGCGGGTTCCGGGTGGAACTCGGCGAGATCGAATCCACGCTGGCGGCGGACGACACGGTCGCGGAGGCCGTGGTCGTCGCGCGGCAGGACGGGCCGGGCATGAAGCGGCTGGTCGGCTACGTCGTGTTGGTGCCGGGCGCGCTGCGGAAGGACTTGAAAGCCGTTGTCGCGGCGGTGTTGCCGAGTTATCAGGTGCCGTCGGCGATTGTCGTGTTGGACGAGCTTCCGTTGAGTGCCAATGGAAAGGTCGATCGGAGAGCGTTGCCTGCGCCGTCGGCGGAACCGGAAGGTGCCGAGCCAGGGACGGATACTGAACGCGTCGTTGCCGAGGTCGTCACGGAAGTGTTGGGCGTGGACCGGATCGGTGTCGAGGACGATTTCTTCGCCAGGGGCGGCGACTCCATTCTGGCTGTACAGGCATTGTCCCGCTTGCGCCGGAGGTTCGGTGCGGATCTGTCGGCGCGGGCGCTCTTCGACGCACCCACGGTGGCACAGCTTGCCCGACTGCTGGAAAGCGGTCCGCGAGCCGAGCAGGCGATCCCGCTGGCGTCGGAGCGGGAACTGCTTCCGCTGTCTCCGGCGCAGCGGCGGTTGTGGCTCCTCGACGAGATGACCGGCGGCAGCACCGAGTACAACACCGGCGTCGGGATCCGCCTGTCCGGCCCGCTCGACCTCGACAAGCTGCACGGCGCGCTGGCCTCGCTGTGCGCGCGGCACGAATCGCTGCGAACGACCTTCGATTCCATTGAGGGACAAGGAAAACAGCGGATAGCGCCAACCGGGGAACTACCCTTGAGGATAGCGGATTCCACCCCGGACGACGACACACTGAAGGCTGAACTGCGCGCACCGTTCGACCTCCGGACGGGTCCGCTGACCCGAGCCGTCCTCTTCCCGCTCGCCCCGGACGAGCACCTGCTTCTCCTGTGTCAGCACCACATCGTGACGGACGGCCGGTCGATCGCCGTGCTCACCGGCGAACTCCTCGACCTGTACAGCGGCGCGTCCCTGCCCCCGCTGCCGCTCGGCTACCAGGATTACACCCACTGGCGGCTGGAGTCCGAACGTCTCGACCAGCTCGGCTACTGGCGCGAAGCACTCGACGGCCTCGAACCCCTCGCACTGCCGACCGACCGCCCCCGGCCCCCGCAGCGCACCACCGAAGGCGCGGTGCACCGGCACGACCTGCCCGCCGAGTTGGTCCGCGGCATCGCGGAAGCGGGCCGCGCACAGGGCACCACGCTGTTCATGACCCTGACCGCGGCCGTCCAGGTCGTCCTGGCTGCGTACAGCGGGCAACGGGACATCGCGGTCGGCACCGCAGTGTCCGGACGCGACCGGGCCGAACTGGAGCAGCTGACCGGGTTCTTCGTCAACACCCTCGTGCTGCGGTCCTCAGTGGACGGTGCGCAGTCGTTCGATGGTTTCCTGACCGAGTTCCGCGAAACCGTGCTGGCCGCTTTCGCGCACGGTGACGTGCCGTTCGACCGCGTCGTGGAGGAAGTCCAGCCCGAACGCGACCCGTCGCGGACGCCGTTGGTGCAGGCCGTCGTAGTGCTGCAACGGCCGTTGGTGGAGGACCGTACGGTCGCCGGGTTGCAGGTGAGCGAGTACGCCCTGCCGCGACCCTCGGCACGCTTCGATCTCGTGGTCGAGTTCTGGCCGCAACCCGACGGCCTGCGCGTCACCGTCGAATACGCCACCGCGCTCTTCGACGCCGCCACGATCGAACGGCTCACGCAGAGCCTGGAAGTCCTGCTCACCGGCGTCGCCACCGACTCGGCACGGCCGATAGGCGACCTCCCGCTGCTCACCGACGAGGACCGCCGGTTCCTGCTCCCGGCACCCGCCGAAAGCACCCCCGCCGAGACGGTGCCCGAGCGGTTCGACCGATGCGCGGAACGACAACCCGACCAGACCGCGGTCGTGAGCGGCGACATCCGACGGACCTACGCAGAACTGCAGTCCCGGGCAAACGGCCTTGCCCAGCACCTGATCCGGCAAGGCGTCCGACCGGAGGAGCGGGTCGGCGTGCTGATGGACCGCTCGGCCGACCTCGTCGTGGCCGTGCTCGCGATCCTCAAAGCAGGCGCGGCCTATCTCCCGTTGGACTTGCGCGCCCCGGCCGATCGCCTGCGCCTTGTCCTCGACGGGGTGTCGCTGGTGCTCACCGATCGCACCTGGCACCACACCGCGGCAACCGTACACAAAGGAACGTCCTTGGTCGTGGCGGATGTGGACGGACCAGCCCCGGAAATCACGCTGAGCCCCCAGAATCTGGCCTACGTCGAGTACACCTCAGGCTCCACCGGCGTCCCCAAGGGCGTAGCAGTGCGCCATGCGGACGTCACGGCACTCGCGACCGATCCGCGCTTCGCCAGTCACGAGCGCGTCCTGCTGCATTCCCCGCTCGCTTTCGACGCCTCGACCTACGAGCTGTGGGTGCCGCTGCTCAACGGCGGCGCTGTGATCGTCGCGCCGCCCGGCGACCTGGACGCCGACGCGATCCAGCAGCTGGTCGCGCAACACGACATCACCGCACTCTGGCTGACCGCAGGACTGTTCCGGCTCTTCGCCGAGGAGTCACCCGAGTGCTTCGCCGGGCTCCGCGAGGTCTGGACCGGCGGTGACGTCGTGCCGCCGCCCGCCGTGCGAAGGGTCCTCGACCGCTGTCCGGGGACCGCGGTCGTGGACGGCTACGGCCCGACTGAAACCACCACCTTTGCCACCTCGTTCCGGATGTCGGCCGAGGTCCCGGACGTGATCCCGATCGGAACGCCGCTGCGGGACGTCCGGATCCGTGTCGTCGACGACCGGTTCCGCCTGCTTCCGCGCGGCGCGGCCGGCGAGGTCTGCATCGCCGGCGCCGGGCTCGCGCGCGGGTACTTCGGGCTGCCGGGCCTGACCGCGGAGCGGTTCGTCGCCGACCCGTTCGGCGAGCCCGGGTCCAGGATGTACCGGACCGGCGACCTGGGCCGATGGCGCACCGACGGGACGCTCGAGTTCCTCGGCCGCGTGGACGACCAGGTCAAGATCCGCGGCTTCCGGGTCGAACCGGCCGAGATCGAACGCGCCCTGGCCGCCGAAGAAGGGGTGGCGCAGGCGTTCGTGACGATCCGGGCGACCGGCGGACGCAAGCAACTGGTCGGCTACGTGGTCCCGGCGAACATCGATACCGAAGCACTCCGCCGGGCCGTCGCGCGCACGCTGCCGGACTACATGGTGCCGTCAGTGCTCGTCCCGCTGGCCGAGCTGCCGCTCACCACCAATGGCAAGGTCGACCGCCGTGCGCTGCCGGAGCCGCAGGTCGCCAGCGAGCGGATGGTGGTCCCGCGCACCGAACGGGAGGCCGTTCTCGCCGGGATCTGGGCGGACGTGCTCGGCCTCGACCGCGTCGGCGTGGACGACAACTTCTTCGCTCTCGGCGGCGATTCGATCCTGAGCATCCAGGTGAGTTCCCGGGCCCGGCAAGCGGGGCTCAGCGTGACCACCGCCGACCTGTTCCGCCACCAGACCATCGCCGCGCTCGCCCCGACGGTCAGCGAAGCCGCGGCGATCCCGGCGCGCGGCCCGGAAAGCGGCGACGTCGTCCTCACCCCGATCCAGCACTGGTTCTTCGGCCTGGACGCGGATCGCTTCGACCAGACGATCGCCGTCGAACTGCCCGCCGACGTCGACTTGACCGCGCTGATCCGCGCGCTGGCGGCGTTGTCCGAACGGCACGACGCGCTGCGGATGCGGTTCAGCCACGACCGCGAGGCCTGGCACCAGCACAACGCCCCGGTCGGCGAAGGGCACACGCTGCTGCGCTGGTCGCTGACCGGCGAACCGCGGACGCTGCACCTGGCCGCGCACCACCTGGTGGTCGACGGCGTGTCGTGGCGGTTGCTGCTCGAAGACCTCGACCGCGCCTACCAGCAGGCCGTGCGCGAGGAACCGATCGACCTCGGCCCGCGGACGACGTCCTACCGCGAGTGGGCGAGCAGGCTGGCCGAGCACGCGGCAGCGGGCGGCTTCGACGACGAACTCGCGCACTGGTGGGAGTTGCCCACGCCGGCCCCGCTCCCGGTCGACGGCCCGGCGGAGAACACCTTCGGCCGCGCCCGCGTCGTCACCGCCCGGCTCACCGCCGCCGAGACGCGCGCGTTGCTGCGCGAGGTGCCGCAGGCGTACCGGACGCAGGTCAACGACGTGCTGCTGGCCGCGCTGGGCCGGGTGCTGGGGGTCTGGACCGGGCACCTGCCGGTGATCGACCTCGAAGGGCACGGCCGCGAGGAGCTGTTCGACGGGGTCGACCTGTCGCGGACGGTCGGCTGGTTCACCAGCATCTTCCCGGTGGCGCTGGACGTTCCGGACGGCTGGGGCGCGGCGCTCAAGGCGGTCAAGGAGCAGCTGCGCGCGGTGCCGCGCCGGGGGATCGGCTACGGCGCGCTGCGATATCTCGCCGGGTCCGCGCCGGTGATCGAACCGCAGGTGAGCTTCAACTATCTCGGCCAGTTCGACCTGCCCGGCGGCCTGACCCTGCACCGGGAACTTGCGCTGGACGTCTCTCCGGAGACGGTCCGTCCGCACCTGCTGGAGGTGGTCGGTCGCGTCGAGGGCGAAGAGCTGGAGCTGGCCTGGCATTACGCCGAAGGCGTCCACGAGGAATCCACTGTGGACCGGCTGGCGGCGGCGATGGCCGAAGCGCTGCGCGAGATTGTCCGGCATTGCGCGGAGCCGGGAGCGGGCGGGCGGACGCCGTCAGACTTCCCGCTGGCCGCAATCGAGCAAGCAGGAGTGGACGCACTGATCGGCGACGGCCGGGACGTCGAGGACATTTATCCGCTGACGCCGATGCAGGCCGGGATGGTGTTCCACGACCTCGCCCAGCCCGGCGACCGCGTCTACTTTGAACAGGTTTCGTTCACTGTGGACGATGTGCCCGATCCGCAACTGCTCGGCGAGGCTTGGCGCAGGATTGTCGAGCGAACCCCGATCCTGCGCAGCCGGATCGTGTGGGACGGCGTTCCCCAGCCGCTGCAGATCGTGCACCGTAAGGTCGAACTGCCAGTGTCCTATACGGACTGGTCCACTGTGGATGCCGAGGAAGCGCTGAAGCTCCTTCTGGAACAGGACCTTGCGGAGGGATTCGATCTCGCCCACGCCCCGTTGGCCCGGCTGGTGATCGCGAAGGAATCCGCCACCCGGGTGCGGGTGCTCTGGACCTTCCACCACGTCCTCCTCGACGGCTGGAGCGTCTTCGGCATTCTCTCCGACGTCGTCGCCCTGCTGCGCGGCGAAGAACCGCCCGTCCGGCCGCCTTTCCGCGACTACGCGGCTTGGCTCGCCGCCCAGGACGACGAGCGCGCCGAGGCGCACTGGCGGGCCGAACTCGCCGGGGTCGCACCGACGCCGTTGCCGCTCGAACGCCCCGCCGCCCGCACGCACACGTCCAGTTCGACCGGCCGGATCCCGGTGGAACTGGACGACGAGACGTCCGCCGCCGTGTACGCCTTCGCGCGACGGAACCGGCTGACCGTCAACACCGTCGTCCAAGGTGCGTGGGCCGCTCTGCTGGCGCGCTACAGCGGCGAAACCGAGGTGTGCTTCGGCGCGACGGTGTCCGGCCGTCCAGCGGAATTGCCCGGCGCGGACGACATTCCCGGCATCTTCATCAACACGCTGCCGGTGCACGTCCGGCTCGACGGCACCCGCGCGGTCACGGACTGGCTGCGCGATCTTCAAGCGGCACAAGCGGAATCGCGCCGGTTCGGACACGTCGGCCTGACGAAACTGCAAGCGTGGAGCGGCGGCGGGAGCCTGTTCGACAGCATCGTCGTCTTCGAGAACTACCCGATCGACGAGGTCTCCGAGCTGCGCGACGTCCGTGCGGCCGAACGGACCAGCTACCCGCTGGGCGTCGTCGCCTACCCCGGACGGAAGCTGTCGCTCATTCTCACGCACGACCCGGAGCGGATCGGCGACTCGGCGGCGGCGAGGCTCGGGGCGCACCTCGAAGCGCTGGTCCGGGGCATGGTCGCGGCCCCGCACGAGCCAGTGTCCCGGGTGCCGATGCTCTCCGAGACCGAGATCGAGCAGTTGCTCGCCGAGCGGAACGAGACAGCCCGCCCGCTCCCGGCCAAGTCGGTGCCGGAGCTGTTCGAGGCCCAGGTCCGGCGGACTCCGGACGCCGTCGCGCTGCTGACGGACGACGAGCAGATCACCTACCGCGAACTCGACGTCCGCGCGAACCGCCTGGCCCACCGGCTGATCGCCGCCGGAGTGCGGGCCGAGGACCGGGTCGCCGTCCTGATGAACCGCTCGCCGGAACTCGTCGTCGCGGAACTCGCGATCGTCAAGGCCGGTGGCGCTTACCTGCCGCTGGACCTGCGCGCCCCGGCCGACCGGCTGCGCCTGCTCCTGCACGAGGCCGAGGCAACCGTCCTCCTGGCCGACGCGGCGTGGCTGGCGACCGCCGAAGACGTCCACACTGGCACCATCCTCACCGGCGAGAGCAGCGCCCCCGACACTCCGCCGGACGTCCGGGTCGATCCCGAACAACTCGCCTACGTCATCTACACGTCCGGTTCGACCGGTCGTCCGAAGGGCGTTTCGGCACGGCATTGCGACGTCGTGGCGCTCACGATCGACCAGCGGTTCGCCCGCCACGACCGGATTCTGCTGCACTCGCAGCAAGCCTTCGACGCCGCGACGTACGAGCTGTGGGTGCCGCTGCTCAACGGCGGCACGGTCGTGTTGGCCCCGCCGGGAGACGTGGACGTCGAGACGCTCGGCCGCTCGCTCACCGCGCACGGCGTGACCGGCGCGTTCCTCACCACCGGCCTGTTCCGCCTGGTCGCGCAGGAATCGCCGGAGGTCTTCGCGGGCGTGCGCGAAGTCTGGACCGGCGGCGACGCCGTCCCGGCGGCCGCGCTGCGCCGCGTCCAGGCGGCCTGCCCGGACACCCTGGTCGCCGACGTCTACGGCCCCACCGAGACCACGACGTTCGCGACCGTGCACCCGTTGCCCGGCGAGATCCCGGACGTCGTCCCGATCGGCGGGCCGCTCGACCACACCCGCGTGTACGTCTTGGACGACGACCTCCGGCTCGTTCCGCCCGGCGCGCCCGGCGAACTGCACATCGCCGGCGCGGGCCTGGCGCGCGGTTACCTCGGCCGGTCCGGGCTGACCGCGGACCGGTTCGTCGCGGATCCGTTCGGCCCGCCGGGGGAACGGATGTACCGCACCGGCGACCTGGTGCGCTGGAACGACGAAGGCGCGCTCGAGTTCGTCGGGCGGGCCGACGAGCAGGTCAAGATCCGCGGGTTCCGGGTCGAACCGAGCGAGATCGAGGCCGCGCTCGGCGAGCATCCCGGCGTCGAGCAGGCCGCCGTGCTGGCCCGTGCGGACGGCGGCGTGAAGCGGCTGGTCGCCTACATCGTCGGCGAGACCGACGGTCTGGCGGAATTCCTCGGCCGGACGCTGCCGGACTATATGGTGCCCGCCGCGTTCGTGCGGCTGGAGCGGTTCCCGGTGAACGTCAACGGGAAGCTCGACCGGCAGGCGCTACCCACTCCCGAATTCGGCGCGCGGGACCACGTCGCGCCGCGGACCGAGCGCGAACGCGCCATCGCCGAGATCTGGGCCGACGTGCTCAGCGTCGACCGCGTCGGCGCGACCGACGACTTCTTCGAGCTCGGCGGCGATTCGATCCTCAGCATGCAGGTCGTCTCCCGCGCCCGCCGGGCCGGACTGGAGCTGCAGCCCGGCGATCTGTTCGCCCACCGCACCCCGGCCGCGCTCGCCGCGGCGGCCCGCACCGCGACGACGGCGGTCGAGCGGGGCCCGGTCCACGGCCCGGTGCCGCTCACCCCGATCCAGCGCTGGTTCTTCGCGACGCAAACCGTCGAACCGGACCACTTCCACCAGTTCGTCCACTTGGGAACGCTCGATCCGGACGCGGCGCGCGCGGCCGTCGAGGCGCTGCTGACCCATCACGACGCACTACGGATGCGCTTCGCCCGCGGCGAAACGCACTGGCTTCAGGAGAACGGCCCGGTCGGCGCCAAGGCGCCGCTGGTCCGGTTCGAGCAGGATCGGCTGTCCGTGCACCATCTCGTGGTCGACGGCGTCTCGTGGCGCGTGCTCCTCGAGGACTTCGAGCGCGCCTACAACCAGGTGCGGGAGGGCAAACCGATCGACCTCGGCCCGCGCACGACGTCCTTCCGCGACTGGGCGATCCGCCTCTCTGAGCACGCTGCCGCAGGCGGGTTCGACGACGAACTCGGCTACTGGCGCGGCGTTTCCGGCCGGACCACGGTGCCGGTCGACGGCCGAGGCGACGCGACCAACGCTTCCCTGCGCTCCGTGACCGTCCGCCTGCCCGCCGCGGAGACCGGGGCGCTGCTGCGAGACGTCCCGAAGGCGTATCGGACGCAGGTCAACGACGTGCTGCTCACCGCCCTCGGCCGCGTCTTGCGCGACTGGACCGGCGGGACCGCGGTGGTCGACCTGGAGGGCCACGGCCGCGAGGACCTGTTCGACGACATCGACCTGTCCCGGACGGTCGGCTGGTTCACCACGGTCTTCCCGGTGGCGCTGGACGTTCCGGACGACTGGGGCACGGCGCTCAAGTCCGTCAAGGAACAGCTGCGCGCGGTGCCGCGCCGGGGGATCGGTTACGGCGCACTGCGCTACCTGACCGGCACCGCGCCAGAAATCGACCCGCAGGTGAGTTTCAACTACCTCGGCCAGTTCGGTTCCGGCCGTCTGGAGTCCGACGAAAGCCCGCGCTCGGCTCGCGCGCACCTGCTCGATGTCGTCGGCCGCGTCGAATCCGGCGAACTGGAATTGACCTGGTACTACGCCGAAGGCATCCACGAAGAATCCACTGTGGACACGCTCGCCGCCGCCATGGCGACCGCGCTGCGCGAAATCATCCGGCACTGCGCCGAGCCGGGAGCGGGCGGCCGGACGCCGTCGGACTTCCCGCTCGCCGCCCTCGACCAATCCACTGTGGACGAGCTGGTCGGCGAAGGCCGCGAAATCGAGGACGTCTACCCGCTGACGCCGATGCAGTCCGGGATGGTGTTCCACGCGCTGTCCCAGCCCGGCGAACGGGTCTACTTCCAGCAGGTCGGTTTCGTGCTGGACGGCGTCGAGGACCTGGCCGCGCTGGAACGGGCGTGGCAGCGAGTGGTCGACCGGACGCCGGTGCTGCGGACGCGGATCGCCTGGGAGGGCGTGCCCGAACCGGTCCAGGTCGTGCAGCGGCAGGTCCCGGTCCCGATCGCCCGGCACGATTGGCGCGGCCGCACCCCGGACGAACGCGACCAGGCGTGGCAGGACCTGCTGGCCGCCGACCGGGCGCACGGTCTCGATTTCACCGAAATGCCGTTGCTGCGACTGGCTTTCGCACGGTTGTCGGACACCGAGGTCCGCGTCCTGTGGACGTTCCATCACGTCCTGCTCGACGGCTGGAGCGTCTTCGGCGTGCTGTCCGACGTCTTCGCCGCGTACTCCGGTGCGGAGCTGCCCGAGCGACCGCCGTTCCGCGACTACGTTGCCTGGCTGGATCGCCAGGACGACGCGGCCGCCGAGGAACACTGGCGGCGCGAACTCGGCAGCCTCGTCGCTCCTGCCCGGCTGCCCTACGGCCGGGCTCCCGCGCAGGCGCACACGAGCCGGTCGTCGGAATGGCTGCGCGTGCCGGTCGAAAACTCGGGACGGCTGCGTGACTTCGCGCGCCGGGCCGGTCTCACGCTCAATACCGTTCTGCAGGGCGCGTGGGCGCTGGTGCTGGCGAGGCTCAGCGGCGAGCGCGACGTCTGCTTCGGCACCACGGTCTCCGGGCGTCCGGTCGACCTCCCCGGCGCGGACGACATCACCGGCATCTTCATCAACACCCTGCCCGTGCGGACCACCGTGACCGGGGCCGACGTGACCGAGTGGCTGGCTGAGTTGCAGGCCGGACAAGTCGAATCCCGTCGTTACGGCCACCTTCCGCTGACGAAGCTGCAGGCGTGGAGTGGGTGCGGCGGAAGCCTTTTCGACAGCATCGTGGTGTTCGAGAACTACCCGATCGACCAGGCGTCGACGCCCGGGCTGCGGCTGCGCGACGTCGACGCGGCCGAGACGACGAACTATCCGATCAGCATCGTCGCGTCGCCGGGGGAGCAGCTGTCCCTCGACATCGGCTACGACCCCGCCCTGTTCGACTCCGAGACCGCCGAGCGGATCACCCGGCAGCTCCTCGCCGTTCTCGACGCCTTCAGCGCGGGCCCGGGATCGCTGGAAGACATCGACCTGCTCACGACGGCCGAACGGCAGCAGGTGCTCCACGACTGGAACGACACCAGCCACCCGCTCCCGGACGACGACCTGACCGAATTGTTCGCCGAGCAGGTCCGGCAAGCACCGGAAGCGGTGGCGGTGGCAGGCGACGGGATCCGCCTGACTTACGCGGAGCTCGACCGGCAATCCGACCGACTCGCCCGCTACCTGGTTTCGCTGGGTGCGGGTCCGGAAACGCTCGTCGGCGTGCTGATGGACCGTTCGCCCGGGCTGATCGTCGCCGAGCTGGCGATCGTCAAAGCCGGTGCGGCCTACCTGCCGCTCGACACCCGCGCGCCCGAACCCCGGCTCAAAACCCTCCTGTCCGGCGTGAAAATCCTGGTCACCGACGACAGATGGCGTGATACCGCAGCGAAGGTCCACAGTGGACCCACGGTCGTGCCCGGCGAGCGCACCGCGGCGGTAAGGCTCCCGAAGGCGGACCCGGCCAACCTGGCGTACGTCATGTACACCTCCGGTTCGACCGGAAAGCCGAAGGGTGTCGCACCCACCCGCCGCGACATTGTGGCGCTCGCGGCCGACCGGCGTTTCGCCGGGCACCGCCGGGTCCTGCTGCACGCGTCGCAGGCCTTCGACGCCTCGACCTACGAACTCTGGGTGCCGCTGCTGGGCGGCGGCACGGTCGTCGTCGCCCCGCCCGGCGACCTCGATCTGGACACCATCGGCCGCTTGTTCGCCGAGCACCGGGTCGACGCCGCGTTCCTCACCACCGGCCTGTTCCGGCTCGCGGCCCGGGAAGCCCCGGAGATCTTCCGCGGCCTGAAGGAAGTCTGGGCCGGGGGCGACGCGGTCCCGTCGGCTGCCGTGCGGCGCGTGCGGGAAACCTGTCCGGACACGACCGTCGTGGACGTCTACGGCCCGACCGAGACCACGACGTTCGCACTGGCGCATCCGGTCCTCGGCCCGGTCCCGGACGTGGTGCCGATCGGGAAACCGCTGGACAACACCCGCGCGTACGTACTCGGCCCGGACCTGCGGCCGGTGCCGCCGGGCGCGCTCGGCGAACTCCACCTCGCCGGCGCGGGCCTGGCGCGCGGCTACTACAGCGCTCCTGGCCTGACCGCCGAACGGTTCCTGCCCGACCCGTTCGGGCCGCCCGGGGAGCGGATGTACCGCACTGGCGACCTCGTCCGCTGGACCGCGCGGGGCGAACTGGACTTCGCCGGCCGCGTGGACGAGCAGGTCAAGATCCGCGGCTTCCGCATCGAACCCGGCGAGGTCGAGGCCGCGCTCGCCGCGCACCCCGGCATCTCGCAGGCCGCCGTGCTCGCTCGCGAGGACCACGGCGTCAAGCGGCTCGTCGCCTACTACCTCGGCGAAGCGGACGAACTGCCCGCATTCCTCGGCCGGACCTTGCCGGACTATATGGTCCCGGCCGCGTTCGTCCGGCTGGACCGTTTTCCCCTGAACCGCAATGGAAAACTCGACCGGAACGCCCTGCCCGCCCCGGACTTCGCCGCGACCGGCGTCCGTACCGCCCCGGCGACGGAGGCCGAACGGGTCCTGGCCAGGATCTGGTCGGAGGTGCTCGGCGTCGAGGACGTCGGGGCCGAGACGAACTTCTTCGAACTCGGCGGCGACTCGATCCTCAGCATCCAGGTCGTCTCCCGGGCCCGCCGCGCCGGGCTGATCCTGTTGCCGCACGAGGTGTTCCGGCATCCGACGCTGGCCGCGCTCGCCGCGCACGCCGGCGGCGACCGCGGGCCGAAGGCCGAGCAAGGACCGGTCGTGGGCGAAGCGCCGCTCGCGCCGATCCAGCGCTGGTACTTCGAGACCCAGCCGGAGCGGTTCGACCAGCGGGTCGTCCTGGAATTCGCCGAGGACGTCGACGAGCCCGCGCTGCGCCGGGCGCTCGCCACGGTCTGGGCGCACCACGACGCCCTGCGCCTGCGGTTCGATGAGACCCAGCACAGCGACCCGCCCGGCCCGGCGGAACTGCTCGTCGGCGAGCCCGTCTTCGACGTCCAACGCGGCCCGCTGCTGAACGCGGTCCTCGACGGACGACGGCTGCTGCTGGCCGCGCACCACCTGGTCATCGACGGCGTTTCGTGGCGAATCCTCTTGGAGGACCTGGAAACCGCCTACCGAGGCGATGACCTGGAACCGAAGACGACGTCGTTCCTTGCCTGGGCCCGACGGCTCGCCGAACACGCCGAGGCAGGCGGTTTCGACGACGAACTCGCCCACTGGCAAGCCCTTCCGCCAGTCACGCCGGGCGAGCCGGGCATCATCGCCGACACCCGCGAGGTCACCGTCCGCCTCACCGCCGAGGAGACCCGGGCGCTGCTGCAGGACGTCCCCGAGGTCTACCGGACGCAGGTCAACGACGTGCTGCTGACGGCGCTGGGCCGCGTCCTCAGGGACTGGACCGGCGAAATCCCGGTGATCGACCTCGAAGGCCACGGCCGCGAGGGCCTGTTCGAGGGCGTCGACCTGTCCCGGACGGTCGGCTGGTTCACCAGCATGTTCCCGGTCGCGCTGGACGTCCCGGACGAGTGGGGTCCCGCGTTGAAGTCGGTCAAGGAGCAGCTGCGCGCGATCCCGCGGCGAGGCATCGGCTACGGCGCACTGCGCTACCTGACCGGCACGGCCCCGGCGATCGACCCGCAGGTGAGCTTCAACTACCTCGGCCAGTTCAGCGCGGCCGAAGGCGGGCTGTTCCGCGTCGGCAGCCTGGACGCCGACGTCGACCCGGAAGCGCCTCGCACCCACATGCTCGACGTCGTCGGCCGGGTCGAAGCAGGCGTGCTGGAACTGACCTGGTCGCACGCCAACGCCGGGAACGCCGTGGAAACCCTGGCCGAGCAGATGCTGTCGGCGCTGCGGGAAATCATCGCGCACTGCGCCGAGCCGGACGCGGGCGGACGCACCCCGTCCGACTTCCCGCTCGCCGCGCTCGACCAGGCAGGAGTGGACCGGCTCGTCGCGGGACGGGCGGTCGAGGACATCTATCCGCTGACGCCGATGCAGGGCGGAATGGTCTTCCATGGCCTGTCCCAGACCGCGCAAGGCATGTACTTCGAGCAGGCGACCTTCGTGCTCGAAGGAGTCACCGATCCGCAGCGGCTCGGCGCGGCGTGGCAGCAGGTCGTCGACCGCACGCCGGTCCTGCGGACGTCGTTCGTCTGGACCGGCGTGGACGAGCCGGTCCAGGTCGTGCACCGCGAAGCCGAACTGCCAGTCCGGCACCTCGACTGGACCGAGCTGGACACCCATGACGCGGAGCTGGCGCGGCTGCTCGCCGAAGACCGCGCCGAGGGCCTGGACCTGGCCGTCGCGCCGCTGGCCCGCATCGCGCTCGCCCGGCTGTCCGACACGGAAGTCCTGGTGCTCTGGACGTTCCACCACGTCCTCCTCGACGGCTGGAGCGTCTTCCAGGTGCTCTCGGACGTCTGCACCGCCTACGCCGGACAGCCGCTGCCGTCCCGTCCGCCGTTCCGCGACTACCTCGCCTGGCTGGGCGAGCACGACCAGGCCGCGTCCGAAGAGTTCTGGCGCACCGCGCTCGCCGGGATCGAAGGCCCGACGCAGCTGCCGACCGACCGGACCCCGCCGTCCGGCCACGCCCCGTGCTCGGCCGAGTGGCTGCCCGTGCACCTGGACCGCGCCGCCACCGCCCGGCTGGACGCGTTCGTCAAACGCCACGGCCTCACGCACAACGTCGTGCTGCAGGGAGCGTGGGCGCTGCTGCTGTCGGTCTACAGTGGACAGAACGACGTCGTGTTCGGGGCGACCGCGTCCGGCCGCCCGGCCGAAGTGTCCGGGGTGGACGACATTCCGGGCATCTTCATCAACACCCTGCCGGTGCGGGTCGCGGTGGACCGAGGACTTCCCGTCGCGGACTGGCTCGCCAGGTTACAGGCGGCGCAGGCCGAAGCACGCGGACACGGGCACGTCCCGCTGGCGCGCGTCCAGGGCTGGGCGGGCCTGCCCGGCGGGGTGAACCTGTGCGACAGCCTCGTGGTGTTCGAGAACTATCCGATCACCGGCGCGGCGGCGGGACACGGCCTGACCGTGCGCGACCTGTCCGCGCGGGAGACGACGAACTTCCCGATCACCGTCGTCGCCTCGCCCGGTTCGGAGCTGACGGTGGACGTCGGCTACGACCCGGCGCTCTTCGACCCCGCGACGGTGACCAGCCTGGCGGCGCGGCTGCTGGAAATCCTCAGCGGCCTGACCGCGGACGGCGACCGGACGCTCGGCTCTGTCCCGATCATGACCGCGGCCGAAACCCAGCTCCTCGCCGAACGAACCGCGACCTGCGGCCCGCCCGAACCCCGGTCGCTGCCGGACTTGTTCGCCGAGCAGGTCCGGCTCCGGCCGAACGCGCTCGCGGCCGTCCTCGACGGCGAACCGGTCACGTATGCCGAGCTGAACCGGCGGGCCAACCGTCTCGCGAACCGGCTGGCCGGGCTCGGGCTGCGGCCAGAAGAACCGGTCGGGCTCGCCGTGGACCACGCGGACGCGGTGATCGCCGAATTGGCCGTGGTCAAGGCGGGCGGCGCGTACCTGCCGATCGACGCGCGCGCTCCGCTCGATCGGCAACGGATGCTGCTCGGCGGCGTCCGGTTCATCGTTGCCGCGGAAGAACATCCGCTCGGTCAGACCGTGCTGCTGTCCTCTGTGGACGATGAGCCGGACAGCGACCCGGAGCTTGGCACAGACCCGGATCAGGCGGTCTGCGTGATGTACACGTCCGGCTCCTCCGGGGTGCCGAAGGGCGTAGTGGTGCGCCACCGCGACATCGCGGCGCTGGCCGCCGACCACCGGTTCCGCGGCGGCGCGCACGAACGGGTCCTGCTGCACTCGCCGCTTGCGTTCGACGCCTCGACCTACGAGCTGTGGGTGCCGCTGCTCACCGGCGGCTGGGTCGTCACCAGCCCGGACACCGGCCTCGACGCGCCGCTGCTGCGCGGGCTCGTCCGCGAGCACGGCCTGACCTCGGTCTGGGTCACCGCGGGGCTGTTCCGGATCCTCGCCCAGGAAACGCCGGAGTGCTTCGCCGGCCTGCGCGAGGTCTGGACCGGCGGCGACGTCGTCCCGGCCGAAGCGGTGCGGCGGGTGCTGGCCGCGTGTCCCGGGCTGCGGGTCGTCGACGGCTACGGCCCGACCGAGACGACCGTGTTCGCCACCGCCTATCCGATGGACGCGCCGCCGCCGGACCGGATCCCGATCGGCCGCCCGCTCGACGGCGCCCGCGTCCGGGTGCTCGACGCGGACCTGCGCCCGGTGCCGCCCGGCGTGCCCGGCGAACTGTGCCTGGCCGGCGCGGGCCTGGCCCGGGGCTACCGGGACCGGCCGGGGCTGACCGCGGACCGGTTCGTCGCCGACCCGGAAGGCCCGCCGGGGGAGCGGATGTACCGCACCGGCGACGTCGTCCGCTGGCGGCCCGACGGCGCCCTGGAGTTCCTCGGCCGCCGCGACGACCAGGTCAAGCTGCGCGGGTTCCGGGTCGAACCGGGCGAGGTCGAGGCCGCGCTGGCCCGGCATCCGGACGTCGCGCAGGCCGCGGTGCTCGTCCGGGAGGACCAGCCGGGCGCGAAGCGGCTGGTCGCGTACGTCGTGTCGGCGGCCGGAGAAGAAGCGCTCCGGGAGTTCCTTGCCCGGTCGCTGCCGGACTACCTGGTGCCGTCGGTGTTCGTCGCGCTCGACCGGCTTCCGGTGAGCGCCAACGGAAAACTCGACCGGCGTGCGCTGCCCGCCCCGCAGTCGGCGGAGAGCGGGCACGTCGAAGCGGCGACCGAGACCGAGCGCGCGCTCGCCGGGATCTGGGCCGAGGTGCTCGGCGCGGACCGCGTCGGCGCGCAGGACAATTTCTTCTCCCTCGGCGGGGATTCGCTGCGCAGCCTGCAGATTTCCGCCCAAGCCAGCGCGCTCTTCGACGTCCGGCTCACCCCGGCCGACGTGATGGCCGCGCGCACCGTCGCGGCGCTGGCCGAAACCGTCGAAGACCTCGTGCTGAGCGAGCTGGAACGGCTTGCCGCAGAACTGGAATCGTGAGGACTCCCCATGACCTCGTCCCGTGAGGACCGCATCGCGGCGCTGCCCGCCCACCTGCAGGAAGCGCTGCGCCGCCGGATGGCTGGAACGGCCGGCCGCGTACCGGAGATCCCGGCGGCTGCCGACCGTTCCGGCCCGGTGCCCCTGTCGTCCGCGCAACGCAGGCTGTGGTTCTTCAGCCAGCTCCGCCCGGACGATCCCGAATACAACAGCGCGTTCGCCTTGCGCCTGACCGGTGAGCTGGATGTCGAGGCGTTGGCGACGGCGTTGCGGCTGCTGGTCGCCCGGCACGAACCGCTGCGCACGACTTTCGAGGAGGTCGACGGCGAACCCCGGCAGCTCATTCAGCCGCCGTACGAGGTGGCGCTGCCCGTGGTGGATGCCGCGCCGGAAGACCTCGACGCTGTCCTGAAAGCGGAGTACTCGCGGCCCTTCGATCTCTCGCACGGGCCGTTGCTGCGCGCGGTGCTCGTGCGGCTTGGACTGGCGGAGCACGTGCTGCTGGTGTGCGTGCACCACATCGCCACCGACGGCGCGTCGATGGGCGTGCTGACCGAAGAACTCGGCCTCCTCTACCGCGACGGCGAGCGCGCGGACCTGCCGCCGCAGCCGTTGCAGTACGCAGATTTCGCGCGGTGGCAGCACAATCGACCGACCCGCGCGGCCGGGCTCGAGCACTGGACCCGGCAGTTGACCGGCGTGACCCCGCTCGACCTGCCGACGGACCGGCCGCGTCCGGCAGCCCGCAGCACCGCGGGTGCGGTACGCGAGTTCGCTGTCCCCTCCGACGTGGCGCGCGGGCTCGCGGAACTGGCGCGTACCTCGGAAACCACGCTGTTCACCGTGCTGCTCGCGGCCTGCCAGGCGCTGTTCGCGCGCTACACCGGCCAGGAGGACATCGCGCTCGGCACCGTCGTTTCCGGCCGGGACCGCCCGGAGCTGGAGCGGGTGGTCGGGTTCTTCGTCAACACCGTCGTGCTGCGGTCCGAAGTGGACCGGTCGGCTTCCTTCGCCGACCACCTGGCCGCGGCACGGCAGACCGTCCTCGACGCCTTCGCCCACGACGACGTCCCGTTCGAGGAAGTGGTCGACGCAGTGCACGCGGGCCGGGATCCCGGCCGCAACCCGTTGTTCGACGTCATGGTGCTGCTCCACACCGCGACCGGGACCGGGCCGGTGTTCCCGGACCTGGCCGCCGAACCGGCCGGGGTCGGGCGGGATTCGGCCAACTTCGACCTCACCGTCGAGTTCGAGGAGTCGGGCGGCCGGCTCGCCGGGCTCGTGGAGTACAGCACCGAACTGTTCGAGGTCGGGACGGTCGACCGGCTGATCGCGCACCTGCTCCGGCTGCTGGCCGGGATCGCCGCCGACCCGGGCCGCCGCATCGCCGACCTGCCGCTGACCACCGAGACCGAAGAGGCTCAGCTGCTCGGCTGGCGCGGCCCGGTGCTCGACGTTCCGGACGGCACGATCGTCGACCTCCTCGACCACCAGGCGAAGACGCAGCCGACGGCGACCGCGCTGGTCTGCGGCGACGTCCGGCTGAGCTTCGCCGAACTCGCCGCCCGCAGCGACGTCCTCGCCGCCGAGCTCGCCGGCCGGGGCGCGGGGCCGGACCGGGTGGTCGCCGTGCTGCTCCCGCGCTCCGCCGATGCGATCATCGCGCTGTTCGCCGTGCTCAAAGCCGGGGCGGTGCACCAGTCGATCGATCCCGGGCTGCCCGCCGAGCGGATCGAGACGCTGCTGGCCGACACCCGGCCGGTGGTGGTGCTGGACCGCATCGGCGGCTTCACCGACGGCCCGCGTCCGGCCGCGCCGGAGCCGGCGGACGCCGCCTACGTGATCCACACGTCCGGTTCGACCGGCACGCCGAAAGGCGTCGTGGTCGAGCACGCGGCTTTGGCGAACCTGCTGGCCAACCACCGGGCCGCGTTCGGCCGCGAACGATTGCGCGTGGCACTCACCGCGTCGCTGTCGTTCGACACGTCGTGGGAAGGACCGCTGCTGCTGGCCGACGGCCACGAACTGCACCTGATCAGCGACGAAACCCGCCTCGACCCGGCCGCGCTCGTCCGCTACGTCCGCGAGGAACGCATCGGCTTCCTCGACGTGACCCCCTCCTACCTGCGGCAGTTGCTGCCCGCCGGACTGCTCGACGGCGACCAGCGGCCGCGGTTCCTGATGGTCGGCGGCGAGGCCATCGGCGAGAGCCTGTGGCACGAGCTCGCCGGATCCGGGGTGTCCGCCGGGAACTACTACGGCCCGACCGAGTCCACTGTGGACGCGACGTGGGCTCCGGTGACCGGGGACCGGCCGTCGATCGGCCGTCCGCTAGGGAATGTCGGCGCGTACGTTCTGGACGAGCAGCTCCGGCTCGTCCCGGCCGGCGTTCCGGGCGAACTCTGCCTCGCCGGCGCCCAGCTCGCCCGCGGCTACCTCGGCCGGCCGGGCCTGACCGCGGACCGGTTCGTGGCGAATCCCTTCGGCGCGCCCGGAACCCGCCTCTACCGGACCGGCGACCGCGCCCGCTGGACCGCCGATGGCCGGCTGGAGCACCTCGGCCGGACTGACGACCAGGTCAAAGTCCGCGGCTTCCGGATCGAGCCCGGCGAAGTCGAGACCGCACTGCGCGCTCAGCCGAAAGTGCTCGATGCCGCCGTCGACGCGCGGGACGGCAGGCTCGTCGCGTACCTCGTCGGCGATGCCGAGCCCGGCGAGCTTCGCGCCGCGCTGACTCAGACGTTGCCCGCGCACCTGGTGCCGTCGGCGTTCGTTCACCTCGACCTGCTTCCGCTGACCCGGCACGGCAAACTGGACCGCCGGGCGCTCCCGGAGCCGGAGATTTCCGCGTCCGCGCAGTACATCGCGCCGCGCGACGACCGTGAACGGCTGGTGACCGACGTCTGGGCCGAAGTGCTCGGGCTGGAGCGAGTCGGGGTCGAAGACGACTTCTTCGCGCTCGGCGGCGACTCGCTACTAGGCATCCGAGTGGTCGCGCGACTGCGCGCTGAACTGGGTGCGGACGTGCCCGCCCGGCTGGTCTTCACCGCCCCGACCCCGGCACTCCTGGCCGCGCACCTGCCCGCCGCGTCCGCGCCGCAGGAAGCGATCCCGCTGATCCCGCTGATCCCGCGTGGTGACGGCCCGTTCGAAGCGCAGCTTTCCTTTGCCCAGCAACGACTCTGGTTCCTGGACGAATTCGACCCCGGCAGCACCGAGTACGTCTCGCCGACCGCGCTGCGGCTGCGCGGCGACCTGGACGTGCATGCGTTGAACCAGTCGCTCACCGCGCTGGTGGCCCGGCACGAATCCCTGCGCACGACCTTCGCGACAGTCGACGGCCAGGGCAAGCAGATCGTCCGCCCGCCGTACGCGGTCGATCTCCAGGCGGTCGACGGCGATCTCGACACCGCACTGGCGGCCGCGACCGGCCCGGTCGACCTGCACACCGGCCCGCTGCTGCGCGCCGCGCTCACCCGGCTCGGCCCCGACGACCACGTCCTGACCCTGGTGTTGCACCACATCGTCACCGATGGCTGGTCGTCGGGCGTGCTCCTGAGCGAACTCGCCGCCTTCTACTCCGCGTTCACCCGCGGCGACGAGCCCGAGCTGCCACCGCTGCCCGTGCAGTACGCCGATTACGCGGTCTGGCAACGAAACCGCTCCGATTTCGACGGCCAGCTCAGCTACTGGCGGCATCGCCTCGCCGGGCTGGAACCGCTGGACCTGCCGACCGACCGGCCCCGCCCGGCGGTCCGCACGAAGAACGGCGCGCTGCACGAGTTCAGCGTCCCGGCCGGCACCACCGCGCGGCTCGCCGAACTGTCCCGGCAGCAGGGCAGCACGCTCTTCATGACCCTGCTCGCCGCCTGCCAGCTGCTGTTCGCGCGCTGGTCCGGACAGGACGACATCGCGGTCGGCACCGTCGTGTCCGGCCGGGAACGCACCGAGCTGGAAGGCCTGATCGGCTTCTTCGCCAACACCCTCGTCCTGCGGTCCACAGTGGACTTGAACCGCGGTTTCGCCGAGTTCCTCGGCGAAGTCCGCGACACCGTGCTCGACGCCTTCGCGCACCAGGACGTCCCGTTCGACCGCGTCGTGGACGACGTCCAGCCCGAACGCGACCCCAGCCGCACCCCGTTGTGCCAGGTCATGGTCGTGCTGCACAACACCCCGGACGCCCGGCCCGCGCTGCCCGGGCTCGCCGTCGAGGAGGTCGCGCCGCCGATCGTGACCGCGGGCTTCGACCTGGCGATCCACTTCCAGCAGACCGCCGGGCGGCTCGACGCGGTCGTCAACTACAACACCGACCTGTTCGACGCGGCGACCGTCCAGCGGCTGAGCGGCTGGCTGCGGATCCTGCTGGCCGGAGTCGCGGCGACTCCCGCGCAACCGCTCGGGCGCCTGCCGTGGATCACCGCCGCCGAGCGCGACCGCGTCCTGCGCGACTGGAACCCGGTCGCCGTCGCGCCTCCGGAGCCGACGCTGCACCGGCTGTTCGCCGCGCAAGCCGCTCGCACGCCGAACGCCGTAGCGGTGACCTGCGAAGGCACGGAGCTGACCTACCGCGAGCTGGACCGGCGAGCGAACCGTCTAGCGCACCGGCTCATCGGCGAGGGAGCCGGACCGGAACGCCTGGTGGCGCTGCGGTTGCCGCGGTCGGCGGACCTGGTCGTCGGGATCCTCGCCGTGCTGAAGTCCGGCGCGGGATACTTGCCGATCGACCCGGACTACCCGCCCGCGCGGATCGAGGCGATGCTCGCCGACGCGCAACCGGTGTGCGTCGTGGACACGGTCGCCGCGGACGACCAGCCGGACACCGATCCCGGCGTGCGGATCCGCCCGGAGAACACGGCGTACGTCATCTACACCTCCGGCTCCACCGGCGTGCCCAAGGGCGTGCTCGTCCCGCACGCCAACGTGACCCGGCTGTTCTCCTCGACCGACCACTGGTTCGGCTTCGGCGACCAGGACGTCTGGACGCTCTTCCACTCCTACGCCTTCGACTTCTCGGTCTGGGAACTCTGGGGAGCCCTGCTGCACGGCGGCCGCCTCGTGGTGGTCCCGTCCGACACGGTCCGGTCACCGGAGGAATTCCTTGCCCTGCTGGCCGAACAGCGGGTGACCGTGCTCAACCAGACGCCGTCGGCGTTCTACCGGCTCGGCTCGCTGCCGTCCGCGCCGTTGAGCCTGCGGTACGTGATTTTCGGCGGCGAGGCCCTGGATCCGGTGCGCCTGGAGGAATGGCGACGGCGGCATCCGGACGGACCGCAGCTGGTCAACATGTACGGCATCACCGAGACCACCGTGCACGTCACGTACCGGGTGCTCGACGACCGCGCGACTGTCGGCGTGCCGATTCCGGACCTGCGCGCTTACGTCTTGGACGCCTGCCTCGAACCGGTTCCGCCCGGCGTCACCGGCGAGCTGTACGTCGCGGGCGCGGGCCTGGCGCGCGGCTATCTGAACCGGCCGGGGCTCACCGCGTCCCGCTTCGTCGCCGACCCGTTCGGCGAGCCGGGCACCCGGATGTACCGCACCGGCGACCTGCTGTGCTGGACCCCGGACGGCGAACTCGCCTACCGGGGCCGGGCCGATCACCAGGTCAAGATCCGCGGGTTCCGGATCGAGCTGGGCGAGGTCGAGGCGGCGCTGTCGGCACATCCGGACGTGACCGGCGCGGTGGCTGTCGCGCACGGGACCGGCGACGCCCGGCGGCTGGTCGCGTACCTGACCGGGACCGTGCCGGGAACCACGGTGCTGCGGGAATTCCTCGCCCGGTCGCTGCCCGCGCATATGATCCCGGCGGTGTTCGTCGCGCTGGACGAACTGCCGCTCAACGCAAACGGGAAGCTCGACCACCGCGCGCTGCCCGCTCCTGGGGCGCGGGTCGAAAACCGTTACGTGGCCCCGCGTACCGAGGTCGAGACTGTGCTCACCGAGGTCTGGTCGGCGGTGCTCGGGGTGGCCCAGGTCGGCGTCGAGGACAACTTCTTCGGTCTCGGCGGCGACTCGATCCTCAGCATCCAGGTCGTGTCGCGCGCTCGCCAGGCCGGGCTGACGATGTCGTCGAAGGATCTTTTCCAGCACCAGACAATCGCCGAACTGGGCCGCGTCGTCACCACCGGCGGTCCGGTCGCTCCGGCGCCGGAACAGACCGGACCCGCACCGCTCGGCCCGATCCAGTCGTGGCTCTTCGCGCATCTGGACGAGCCATGGCGGCTGACCATGTCCGTCCACCTTGTACTGTCCTCAGTGGACGTTCCGAGGCTGACCGCCGCGATCTCTGAAGTCACCGCTCGCCATGCCGCGTTGCGGATGCGGTTCTCCGAAGTGGACGGAAGCTGGCAGCAAGAGCCAGCTACCGCAGAACAAGCAGACATCCTGCGACACGCCGATCTGTCCGAAGTAGACGACGTCGAGGCCGCGATGCACGCGGAGGCAGAGCGTGCACAGACCTCTTTGGACCTTGTCCACGGCCCGGTATGGCGCGCGGTCCTGTTCACCTTCCGCGACCGCTCGCCGCAACTGTTCCTTGCCGCGCACCATCTCGTCATGGACGGCGTGTCCTGGCGCGTCCTGCTAGGCGACCTCGAACACGCCTATCAAGGCGAACCGCTGGAACCGGCGGGCAGCTCGTTCACCCACTGGGCGAGGACGCTCGCCGACCACGTCCGCACCGGCGGGCTCGACGACGAGGCGGAGTACTGGGGGAGCGTGCTGCGCGGCGTCGAGACCGGCCTCCCGGTCGACCGCTCCGGCCGCAACACCGCGGAGTCGGCGCGATCGGTGTCGGTTTCCCTGGGCCGGGCCGAGACTTCCGCGCTGCTGCAAGACGTGCCCGGCGCGTACCGGACCGAGGTCAACGACGTCCTGCTGAGCGCTCTCGCCCGCGTGCTGGCGCGCTGGACCGGCCGGTCGCAGGTAGTGCTCGAGATGGAAGGCCACGGCCGGGAAGACCTCGCCGCGCCGCTCGATCTGTCCCGGACGATCGGCTGGTTCACCGCGCAGTACCCGGTCGCGCTGACCGTGCCGGGCGAGGGCTGGGACGCGATCCTCAAGTCGGTCAAGGAACAACTGCGCGCCATCCCGAACAAGGGCGTCGGCTACGAAGCACTGCGCTACCTGACCGAGTCGCCGCTGCGGAACGACCCGACCCCGCAGATCTCCTTCAACTACCACGGCCGCTGGGACGTCGGAACCGCCGAGGACGGGCTCTACCGAGGCCGCGGGGAAAGCCTCGGCCACGATTCCGCTCCGGACAGCATCCGCCCGTACCTGCTGGACGTCGTCGGCGTGGTCGAAGCCGGCGAACTGCACCTGACCTGGGAATACTCCGCCGAGATGCACGAGGAGGCGACCGTCCGCGGCCTAGCCGAAGCGACCGTCGCGGCACTGCGGGAAATCATCGCGCACTGCGCCGGGGCGGGCGGCCGCACGCCGTCGGACTTCCCGCTCGTCCGGCTCGACCAGGCGACGGTGGACCGGCTGGCCGGGGACGGCCGCGAGGTCGAGGACATCTACCCGCTGACCGCGCTGCAGGCGGGCATGGTCTTCCACAGCCTGGTCGACACCGGGTCGAGCGCGTACTTCGATCAGTTCCGGCTGCGGCTGGGCGGTGTCCGCGACCCGCGTGCGCTGGCCGAGGCGTGGCAGCGCGTGGTGGACCGGACGCCGATCCTGCGCAGCAGCACGGCGTGGGACGGCGTCGACGAGCCGGTGCAGCGCGTCCATCGCGGAGTCCGGGTGCCGATCGGGCAGCACGACTGGCGCGGCCTTCCTCCCGAAGACCAGCAGGCTGAGCTGGCGAAACTGCTCGAAGCCGACCTGGCCGCCGGGATGGATCTGACGACACCGCCGTTGATGCGCCTGGAGATCGCCCGGGTCGCGGACGACGAGGTGCAGTTGCTCTGGACCTCGCACCACGTCCTGCTGGACGGCTGGAGCACCGCCCAGGTCTTCGGCGAGGTGTGCGAGCAGTACACGGCGATTGTCCAAGGCACGCCAGCGAAACTGACGCCGCGGCGGCCGTTCCGCGACTACCTCGCCTGGCTCGCCGGACAGGACCGGGCCGCGGCGGAAGAGCACTGGCGCGACGTGCTCGACGGTTTCGCCGCGCCGACGCCTCTTCCGTACGACCGCCGTCCCACCGAGGCGCACCGAGCGGAATCCGGTGCGACGGTGCTAGTCGAACTGTCCGAGGAGGAGTCCGCCGCACTGCGCGAGATGGCGAAAACCGCCGCGCTGACGGTGAACTCGGTTGTGCAGGGAGCGTGGGCGCTGCTGCTCGCGCGCTACAGCGGCGAGCCGGACGTCTTGTTCGGCACCACGGTTTCCGGGCGACCGCCCGAGCTCCCCGGGGTCGAAGCGATGATCGGGATGTTCATCAACACCGTCCCGACCCGGGTGGAAGTCCGGAATGGACAGTCGGCCGCCGAATGGCTGCGCGCGATCCAGGCCGAGCAGGCGGACGCGCGCCGGTACGACTTCCTGGCGCTCTCCCAGCTGCAGACCTTCACCGGGGTGCCGGCGGGCGCGGCGTTGTTCGACAGTGTGGTGGTCTTCGAGAACTACCCGATCGAAGACAGCGGTCAGGACGGCGTCCGCGTGCTGGACGTCGAATCGCTGGACACCACGAGCTACCCGCTGAACCTCACCGCCTACCTCCACGACCGGCTCGGGCTCGAACTCTCCTACGACCCGAAGCTGTTCGACGCTTCGACGGCTCACCGGCTCGCTGGACACCTCGCCCAGCTGGTGCGTGCGATCGCCGCCGACCCGGAGCGGCGCGTCGGCTCGCTCTCGCCGCTCACCGCCGACGAGCGCAACCAGGTGCTTGCTCTGGGACACGGCGACACCGCCAACCTTCCTGCGGAGACGGTGTTGGACGTGTTCGATGCGACCGTCGCGCGGATGCCGCACGAGACCGCGCTGGTCTTCCACGACACCGTCCTGGATTACGCGGAGGTCGACGCCCGCGCCACGCGGCTGGCGGAGGAACTGGTCGAGCGGGGCGCCGGGCCGGAGCGCGTGGTGGCTGTCATGCTGCCGCGGTCGGCCGAAGCCGTCATCGCGGTCCTGGCGATTTTCAAGGCAGGTGCGGTGTATTTGCCGATCGACGCGGACCTGCCGGAGGAACGCGTCCGCTTCCTGCTCGACGACGCGCGCCCAGTGGTCGTCCTGGGTCGGCCGGACGAGAGCTACGCGCCGCCAGCGCCGCTCTCGAAGCGGCCGGACGCGGACACCGCCGCGTACGTCATCTACACCTCCGGTTCGACCGGCACGCCGAAGGGCGTCGTCGTTGAGCACCGCGCGCTGGTGAACCTGCTGGTCGCGCACCGGGCGATCTTCCTCGACCGCGGGCGGGAACGGGCGGCGCTCACCGCGTCGCTGGCCTTCGACGCGTCGTGGGAACCGCTGCTGGCGATGGTCGACGGCTATGAGCTGCACGTGCTGGACGACGACACCCGGCTCGATCCGCGCGCCCTGGTGCGGGCCGTCCGCGCGCACGGGCTCAACCTGCTCGACCTCACCCCGGCCTACCTCCAGCAGCTGCTGGACGCCGGGCTGGCGACTGGCGAAGTCCGGCCCCGCACGGTGATCACCGGCGGCGAGGCGGCCACCGAAACGCTGTGGCGGCAGCTGGCCGCCGCGGACGTCACCGGGCACAACTACTACGGGCCCACGGAAACGACCGTCGACTCGATCCACGCGCCGGTGACCGGAGACCAGGTGCTGATCGGCCGTCCGCTGGCCAACTTCCGCGCGTACGTCCTCGGCGACACCGGCGAACCCGTGCCGCCCGGCCTGCCCGGCGAGCTGTTCCTCGCCGGACCGCAGCTCGCCCGCGGCTACCTCGGCCGGCCGGGCCTGACCGCGGACCGGTTCGTCGCGGATCCGTTCGGCCCGCCGGGGGAGCGGATGTACCGCACCGGCGACCAGGTCCGCTGGACCGCCGACGGCTCGCTCGACTACCTCGGCCGCGTCGACGACCAGGTCAAAATCCGCGGGTTCCGCGTCGAACCGGGCGAGATCGAGACCGTCCTGCGACGGCATCCGGCGATCGCCGACGTCACCGTCATCGCCCGCGAAGGCCGCCTCGTCGCTTACGTGGTGGGCGAAGCGCAGGGCTTGCGCGAATGGACGCGCGAACGGCTGCCGGAGCACCTGGTCCCGTCGGCGTTCGTGTCGCTGGACGCGCTCCCGCTCAACCGGAACGGCAAGCTTGACCGGCGTGCGCTACCCGCCCCCGGCCGTACCGGAACCGCCGAGTACGTCGCGCCGCGCACCGCCGCGGAACAGCGGCTCGCCGCGATCTGGGTCGACGTCCTCGGAATCGACCGCGTGGGCGCCGACGACAGTTTCTTCGAACTGGGCGGCGATTCGATCCTCAGCATGCGGATCACGTCGCGGGTGCGTGCGGAGTTCGGGGTCGAGGTGTCGCCGCGGATGCTGTTCTCCGCGCCGACGCTCAGCCAGTTCGCCGCCGAACTCCCTGCCGAGCAGGCTGCTGCGGAGGCGATACCGGTGGTCGCGCGGGATGGTGCGCTGCCGTTGTCGTTCGCTCAGCAACGCTTGTGGTTCCTGGACGAATTCGAACCCGGCGGTCTGGAATACATTTCTCCCACCGCTTTGCGCTTGCGCGGCGAACTCGATGTCGACGCCTTGCGAAAGGCTCTGAACACCGTCGTCGCCCGGCACGAATCGCTCCGCACCACTTTCGACGCGATCGACGGCCACGCCGTGCAGATTGTCCACGCGCCCGCACCGATCGATCTTCCAGTGGCGGACTTCTCCGAGGAAACGTTGGTGCGCGAAGCGCTCCGTCCGTTCGACCTGCGCACCGGACCGCTGCTGCGCGCCCGGTTGTTCCGGGAGGAGACCGGCGACCATGTCCTGCTGCTGGTGCTGCACCACATCGTCACCGACGGCTGGTCCGCCGGAATCCTGGCCACCGAACTGGAGACCTGCTACTCCGCCTACCTCCGTGACGAGGAGCCACAGCTGTCCGAGCTGCCGGTGCAGTACGCGGATTTCGCTGCCTGGCAACGGGATTTCCTCGACAGCCCCGACCTGGACGAGCAGCTGGACCACTGGCGCGACCGCCTCGCCGGGCTCGCCTCGCTCGAACTGCCCACCGACCGGCCGCGCCCCGCGGTCCGCAGGAACGAAGGGGAGTGGTTCGGCTTCGACATCCCCGCCGAGGTCGCCGCGAACCTGCGCGAACTCGCCGGCGCACAGGACGGCACCCTGTTCATGACACTGGTCGCGGCCTTCCAGGTCGTGCTGGCGCGGTGGTGCGGACAGGAGGACGTCGCGGTCGGCACGGTGACCGCCGGACGCGAGCGGGCCGAACTCGAACGGTTGATCGGGTTCTTCGTCAACACGCTGGTCCTGCGGTCCACAGTGGACTCGCGTGGGTCGTTCCGGGAGTTCCTCGGCAGCGTCCGCGACACGGTGCTCGACGCGTTCGCCCACCAGGACGTGCCGTTCGAACGCGTGGTGGACGCCGCCCAGCCGGTCCGCGACCCGAGCCGGACCCCGCTGTTCCAGGCGATGGTCGTGCTGCAGAACACCAGCGACCGGCCGGGCGGCGGCGCGCTGATCGCCGAGGAGGTCGCCCTGCCCGCGACGACCGCGACCTTCGACCTGCTCGTGCAATTCGAGGAGGACGGCGGGTCGCTGCGCGCCGCGATCAACTACGCCACCGGCCTGTTCGACGCCGCGATGATCGAGCGGCTCGCCGACCGGTTGCTGACCGCGCTGACCGTTCTCGCCGCGCTGCCGGACCAGCCGATGTCCGGCTTGCCGCTGCTGCCGCGAGCCGAGCTGGACCAGCTGCGGGCCTGGAACGACACCGCCGTGGCCGTCCCGCCGGCGTCGGTGGCGCAACTGTTCGAAGCCCAAGTCGCGCGGACGCCCGATGCACCGGCTTTGCTGTCGGCTGCCGGAGAAATCACCTTCGCCGAGCTGAACGCGCGGGCGAACCAGCTGGCGAGGCTGCTCGTCGACCGGGGCGCCACGCCGGAACGGATCGTCGCCGTCCGGCTGCCGCGCTCGACCGCGCTCATCCTCGCGGAACTGGCCGTGGCGAAGACCCGGGCCGCGTTCCTGCCGGTCGACCCGGGCTATCCGGCCGAACGCATCGAGTTCATGCTGCGCGACGCCGACCCGGTCTTCGTCGTAGACGGCGAAATCGACGCCGGGCAGTACGCGGACACGAACCTCGATGTCCCCGTCGACCCCGATCAACCGGCGTATGTCATCTACACGTCGGGTTCGACCGGGCGGCCCAAGGGCGTCGTTGTCCCGAACAAGGGACTGGCGTCCTTCGCCGCCGCCGAGATCGAGCATTTCCGGATCCGGCCGGGCGACCGAGTGCTGGCGTTCAACTCGCCCAGCTTCGACGCGTCGGTCTCGGAACTCTGCATGACCCTGCCCGCCGGCGCCGCGCTCGTCGTGCCGCCGGAGGGCCCGCTGCTCGGCACGCAACTGGCCGAGGTGCTGGCGGAGTACCGGATCACGCATGCGCAGTTCCCGCCCGTCGCGCTGGCGACCGTGCCCGAGACGGCGCTGCCGGACCTGCGGACCATCGTCGTCGGCGGGGATGTCTGCCCCGCCGAGCTGGTCTCTCGCTGGGCACCGGGAAGGCGGATGATCAACGCCTACGGGCCGACCGAGACCACCGTCGTGACCTCGTGGAGCGAACCGCTGTCTCCGGGCGGGACGTTGCCGATCGGCAAACCTATCCGGAATACCGAAGTGCACGTGCTGGACGCTTCATTGCGCGAGGTCCCTATTGGGTCGGCGGGCGAGCTGTACGTCCGCAGCATCGGCCTGGCACGCGGCTACCTGTCCCGGCCCGGATTGACCGCTGACCGGTTCGTCGCCGACCCGTACGGCCCGCCCGGCTCGCGGATGTACCGCACCGGCGACGTGGTCCGGCTGACCGCGTCGGGCGACCTGGAGTTCGCCGGGCGGGTGGACGACCAGGTCAAGATCCGCGGGTTCCGGGTGGAACTCGGCGAAATCGAGTCCGCCTTGCGACGGCACCCGGCGGTGCACGAGGCCGTCGTCGTGGCTCGGGAAGCTCACGGGCACAAGCGCTTGGTCGCCTATGTGGTGGGCGAAACCGCTGACCTGCGCTCCTTCCTGGGCGAGACGCTGCCGGACTACCTGATCCCCTCGGTGTTCGTGCCGCTCGCCTCGGTCCCCGTGAGCCCCAACGGGAAAATCGACCGCGCTGCCCTGCCCGCGCCGGACCTGTCGGCCCTGCAGACCGCCGAGTACGTCGCCCCGAGCACCGATTCGGAAGGACTGCTGGCGAACGTGTGGGCCGAGGTGCTGGGGATTCCGCAGGTCGGCACCGCGGACAACTTCTTCGAACTCGGCGGGGATTCGTTGCTGAGCATCCAGGTCGTGCACCGCGCCCGGCAGGCTGGGCTCGCGATGCGCTCGAAGGACCTGTTCACGCATCAAACGGTGGCCGAACTGGCCCGAGTGGTCCAACCCGCCGATGCGGCCGAGGACGATCGCGAGGCCGTGGTCGGGGCCGTTCCGCTGACCCCGATCCAGCGGTGGTTCCTGGATGCTTCGCCGGTCAACCCCGCGCACTTCAACCAGTCCGTGCTGGTCGAGCTGAACGGTCCGGTCGACGAGGAAGTGCTGCGCCAGGCTGTCGATGCGCTGGTAGCTCACCATGATGCGCTCCGGTTGCGCTTCGAGCGGACCGCCGAGGGCTGGCTCCAGCACAACGACCCCGTCAACTCCGGCTCCGTCCTGCGCCGAGTGTCCACTGTGGACCTGGAGCGGGCCGCCGACGACGCGCAGGCGAGCTTCGACCTGGCCCAGCCTCCGCACCTGCGTGCTCTCCTGTCGGATTCCGCCGAGAACCCGTGCCTCTTCCTGGTCGCACACCACCTGGTGGTCGACGCGGTATCGTGGGGCATCCTGCTGGAGGATCTGGAACGGGCATACCGGCAGATCGAAGCCGGGGAAAAGCCCGATCTGGGAGCGAAGACGACGTCCTTCCGGAACTGGGCACACCGCCTGCGCGAGTTCGCGGAATCCGGTGCACTGGACGCCGAACGCCCGCACTGGGCCCGCGACCTGCCCGGATGCGAGATCCCCGTCGACCGGGTGGGCGCGGCTCCGGAGCCCCAGGAATCGGTGTCGATCCGCGTCGGCGAACGGGACACCGATGCTTTGCTGCACATCGCTCCCGGTGCTTACCGAACGCGGATCAACGATGTCCTCCTGACCGCTCTGGCCTGGACGCTCACCCGCTGGACCGGCGACCCGGCGGTAGCGATCGACCTGGAAGGCCATGGCCGGGAGGAGATCCTGGACGACGTCGACCTGACCCGGACGGTCGGCTGGTTCACGACCGTATTCCCGGTCGCCCTGACAGTCGACCCGGCCGCGACCTGGCGAACCCAGGTCAAATCCGTCCGGCGCCAACTGCGCGCGGTGCCAGGAAATGGCTTCGGGCATGGGGTTCTGCGGTGCTTCCGTTTCCCCGACCTGGGCCGGAGCACGCCGCGGGTCGCCTTCAACTACCTGGGCCAAGGCGAAAACACCGCCCCCGGCGACGGACTGTTCCGCCGCTCGCTCCCGCCGCTCGGCCGAGACCAGGACCCGGCGAACCGGTCGCCGCACGCACTGGAAGTCGTCGGCGGGGTGCGGGAGGGGCAGTTGGAGTTTTCCTGGTACTACCAGCCGGACCAGCATGCCCGGACGACGGTGGCCGGAGTGGCGGCGGGGTTTGCGGAGGCGTTGCGGGTTATTGCTGCGGATTGCCGGGGTGATGAGGCATGAGCGGGTTGCCGGGCAGGGGCTGTTGCCGCGCGGATTCCATGGGTGTGTCGCGGGCTGTCGCGGTGGGGTTGCCGGGGTGGTGCGGCACGAGCGGATGTCCGGACAGGGGCTATCGCCGGGCCGGTTTCGCGGGTGCGGTGCGGACTGCTGCGGCGGATTGCCGGGTCTTGCGGCATGGGCGGCTCTCCGGAGAAGGTCCGCTGCCAGGCCGGTTCCGCAGGCGCTTTGCTGGCTGTCGCGGCGGGTCGCCGGGGCGGTGTGGGGTGAGCGGGTGTCCGGGCAGGGGACGTTGCCGCGCCGATTCCACGGGATGGTCCGCGGCGTCCGGTTCGGTGGGTGTCTTGCGGGCCATTGCGGCGGATCGCCGGGGCACGAGCGGGCTTGTCCCCGAGGACTGTTGCGAGGCTCGGTCTGCCGTGACCGCTGATTGTCGGGAGGGCCGAGGGATGAGCCGGATAGCCGGGCACGACGGCTGGCCGCGGCGGGAGTCCTCCGTTGCCGGGGGCGCGAGTGCGGTTCGTCCACAGGGACCTTCGGGAGGCGGAGCATGAGCGGGATAGCGGGCAATCGCGACTATCGGCTTCTCTGGACCGGCCAGGTCGTCTCCGAGGCCGGGTTCAGCACGACCACCATCGCGTTTCCGCTGCTGGTGCTGGCGCTCACCGGGTCGGCGGCGCAGTCGGGGCTGGTGCTCGGGGCGGTCGCGATCAGTCAGCTGGTTGCCGGGTTGCCTGCGGGGGCGTTGGTGGATCGGTGGCCTCGCAAGCGGATCATGCTCGGGTGCGAAGCGGCGCAGGCGGTCGCGGCGGGCGGGCTGGTGCTCGCGTTGTACTGGGGCGTTGCCGAGGTGTGGATGCTTGTCGCGGTGGCCGTCGTGATGGGGTTGAGCCGGGCGTTGTTCGAGCCGGCGGAGGAAGCCAGTTTGCCGCGGCTGGTGGTGGAGGAGCAGGTTCCTTCGGCGGTCGCGATGAACGCTGCGCGGACTAGTGCTGGGCAGTTGTCCGGGACTGCGCTTGGCGGGTTTCTCTTCGCGGTGGGGCGGGCGGTGCCGTTTCTCTTCGACGTGGTCGCGCATGTCTTTGCGTTTGTGTCGTTGTTGTTCGTGCGGTTGCCTCGGGGACCCGAGCGGGCTGAGGACGCTCCGGCCAGGCATCTGGGGCGAGAGATCGTCGAGGGGCTTCGGTGGGTGTGGACTCGGCCGCCGTTGCGGGCGACGGTGTTGTGCGTGGTCAGTTTGAATCTGTTCTTTTCCGCTTATTATTTGGTAATTATTGTGCTGGCCAATGAGCGGGGGGTGCCGTCGGGGGAGATTGGCGTGATGGCGGCGATGTTGGGGGCTGGGGGAATTCTCGGGTCGTTGGCCGCGCCCTATCTGCATCGGTGGGTTAGTGCTTATGGGTTGGTCATCGGGGTGTTTTGGGCGTTGACTGTGCTGACGCCGCTTGCTGTGTTCGTCCATAATGGATATGTGATGGGGGCGTTGTTCGCGGCTGTTGCGTTTTTGCCTCCTGCGGCTAATACTGCTATTGCTACTTATCAGTTGCTGTCCACTCCGGACGGGTTGCGCGGGCGGCTCGGGGGAGTTCTCGGGGTGACTGGCGGGTTGGCTGCTGCTGCCGGGCCTGCGTTGGGCGGGTGGTTGGTGGAGGCGTTGCCTGCGGTGGCTGCGGTGTTGACTTGTACTGGGTCTATTGCGGTGGTCACTTTGGTGACGACGTTCAGCCGGACTTTGCGCGGGTTGCCTGCTGCGCCTCGGGTTCGTGAGCTTGAAGAGTCTTCTGGTCAGTGAATGTCAGGAAAGGACGATGTGATGGATGACGAGGGTGTGTTTCAGGTTTTGGTTAACGACGAGGAGCAGTATTCGTTGTGGCCTGCGGACAAGGAGGTTCCGGCTGGGTGGCGGGGGGATGGGATGAGGGGGAGCCGGGAGGAGTGCATGCGGCATGTGGACGAGGTGTGGACGGATATGCGGCCTCGTTCGCTTCGGGAGAGGATGGCGGCTGAGTAATCTCGGGCGGCTCGTCGCCTGGCGGCGACATTGCGTCCTCGGTGGGGCCCACCACCCCTCAGCCTGATTGTGACTACGGCGCGGGGGTGCTTGTCAAGGCGGGAAAGATGCCTTGACAAGCACCCCCGCGCCGTGTTTTTGGCTGTATATCGGGGTTGCGGGCTGTGGGTGCCTTGATCGTTGGGTGCATCGGTGCGAGTACGTGAGGGGAACCCTGAGGGAATCAGCTTGGGTTCTAGTGGTGGTTGCAACGCCTGAGTTGGGCAGGGGTTGCAGTGGTCGTGGTCGGGCGTGGTCGGGCTCCGCGGGGCCGGGTGAGGCTGGCGGCGGAACGCCGCCGCTATTTTGATCTTGTGGCGGAGGGCGTGGGCACGGTCGAGGCGTGCCGCAGGGTCGGGGTCGACCGCAGGACCGGGCACTATTGGCGGCACGGGCGACCGAGCCGGGCGGGCGCGACCGCGCGCCCGGCCGCGCGGCCCGGGCCGGACTCGGGCCGGTTCCTGAGCGCGGGCGAGCGGATCGCGATCGCGGACGGGCTGGCGGCGGGCCGCTCGCGGCGGGCGATCGCGGCCGAGCTGGGCCGCAGCCCGTCCACGATCAGCCGGGAGATCGCCCGCAACGCCCGCCCCTGCGGCGACTACCGGCCCCACGCCGCCCACGACCTCGCCCGGGCACGGCGTCCGCGACCGAAAACAGGCAAGATCGCGGCCTGCCCCGAACTGCGGGACCGGGTGCAGGCGATGCTGACCGACAAATTCAGCCCGGAGCAGATCGCCGCCCGGCTGCGCCGCGACCACCCCGACCGGCCGGAGCTGCACGTGACCCACGAAACGATCTACCAGGCCCTCTACGTCCAAGGCCGCGGCGAACTGCGCCGCGAGCTGGCCCGCGCCCTGCGCACCGGCCGCACCATGCGCAAACCCCGCGCCAGCAGCGAACAACGCCGGCCCCGCTTCGCCGAACCCATGGTCATGATCAGCGACCGGCCCGCCGAAGCCGCCGACCGCGCCGTCCCCGGCCACTGGGAAGGCGACCTGATCATCGGCAAGGACAACGCTTCCGCCATCGCCACCCTCGTCGACCGCTCCACCCGCTACACCCTGCTCGTCGCGCTGCCCGACGGCCGCGGCGCCGACGCCGTCCGCGACGCCCTCGCCGCCGTCGCCGCGACCCTGCCCGCGCACTTGCGACGATCCCTGACCTGGGACCAGGGCAGCGAAATGGGCCGCCACCACGAATTCACCGTCGCCACCGGCATCCCCGTCTACTTCTGCGACCCCCACAGCCCCTGGCAACGCGGCAGCAACGAAAACACCAACGGCCTGCTGCGCCAGTACTTCCCCAAAAGCACCGACCTCTCAGTCCACACCCCCGAACACCTCGCCGCCGTCGCCGCACAACTCAACCGCCGACCCCGCAAAACACTCAACTGGGACACCCCAGCCGAACGCCTCGCTACACTCCTCGCCGAAACCAGTTGAACCACCCGCGTTGCAACAACCCCTCGAATCCACCCAGATTCCTTCAGGGTTCCCCTCACGTACGTGAAACTGGGCGGTAGCCTTACGGCAGAACCAATCCGTAGGCGCTCAGTGCTGCGGGGACTGGCTGGAAGAAGGTTTCTCCGCCGGAGTTGCAGTCTCCGCTGCCGCCTGAGGTGAGGCCCAGTGCGGTGGCTCCGTCGAACAGCGAGCCGCCGCTGTCGCCGGGTTCTGCGCAGACTGTCGTGTCGATCAGGCCGCTCACGCTGCCTTCCTGGTAGTTCACCGTGGCATCGAGCGCCGTGACCTGGCCGTCGTGTACGCCGGTGGTCGAGCCGCTTCGGGTTACGGTTTCGCCTACGGTCGCGTCGCCTGCTGCGGTGATTTGCTGGCCGGTGTTCACGGCGCTGGGGGCGTCCACGCCGGCGTCGTAGGTGGCGTACGAGTAGTCGGTGCCGGGGAAGTTCGCGGCGGACGTGGTGGCGATGTGCTGCGAGTTGCCCTGGTCGGCCCACCAGTCGTTGGTGGCCACGCCGCAGTGTCCGGCGGTCAGGATGGCGGCCTGGCCGCTCGAGGTGTGCACGTTGAAGCCGAGCGAGCAGCGCAGGCCCTGGCCCCAGATCGCGTCCCCGCCGCTGATCAGCGGGCGCAGGGTGCCCTTCGTCTGCGCGAAACGGGCCTTGTCGCCGAAGCGGTGGACGGCGTTGGTCACCTGGGAGAGCTTGGCTCCGGTGACCGTCGAATCGGCGGTGACGAGCACCTGTCCGGTCCGCGGGTCGACACGCCACGCGGTTCCGGGGACGCTCGCTGTGCGGGCCAATTCCGCGGTGACGGCTTTCAGTTGGGACGCACGGTATTTCACGAACTTCGGCGTCGCGCCCGCCGCGCGGACCTGGTCGGCGGCGGCCTGGTCGGTGACGGTGACTGTCAGCCGCGAACTGGCCTGGTCGTAGAACGAGCCGACGGTGCGGTCGCCGAGCGATTTCGCGAGGCTGGCGGACATGGCGGTCGCGGCTCTCGCGTTCAGCGGGGCCGCCGAGGGCTGGGCGGTCGCGACGCCCGAGGCGGCGAAAACTGATCCAGCGGCCAGAACCGCCGCGGCGAAGGCGATACCGCCGCGTCCGCCGTGTCTTTGACTGAGTGCTGGGATCATGCACATCTCCGTTTCTTGCGAATAGGACGATGGCGCACTGCGGTCAGCGAATGCGTGCGCAATTCGCAGTTTAGGGACGCTTGGCAATCTCTTATACCCACGAAAGTCGCGAATCCCGTTCGGCTTTGCTGGTCAGTGAGTCGCGGCGTCCGCTCAACGGAACTTGCCGCATCCGATCCATTAGCGGCTCGTTGAACAGCGCGGACACCGAACCGGAACAGCTTATTCCGCGTTCGGTTCATGCCGGTAATCGAGGTTCGTGCCGCCGCGCACGGTTCGAGGTCCGGTCGTATCCCTCCTTTCGACGGTGTTCGGACTCCGGCGGCCCTGGGACTCTGTGGTTTCCGTCGCGGGCCCGGCGCCCGCGAAGTCGTCCCCGGCCGTATCCCGGCCGAACTCCACTCCCGCGATCGGCGGGATTGGCTGCTATGGAAGGGAAAGCGATGCGGAAAATTTTGCTGACGATGATGGGCGCGGCCGCCCTCTTGTTCGGAGTGGCCGCACCGGCGGCCGCGGCGCAGCCGGCCATCATCGGAGGCAGCGACGCCACCGAAACCTACTCGTTCATGGTGTCCCTGGACAACGGCTGCGGCGGAAGCCTCGTCGCGCCCCAGTGGATCATCACCGCGCACCACTGCGGCCAGGCCTCGCAGGCGCGGATCGGTTCCACCGACATCAACTCCGGCGAAGTCGGCCAGATCGACAACGTGATCACCAATCCGGGCACCGATCTGACGATGATGCACCTGAGCCAGCCCGCCCAGTCCGCACCGGTCGCGATGGCGCAGAGCAACCCGTCGCCGGGCACGGGCGCGCGGCTGCTCGGCTGGGGCTGCACGAGTTGGCCCAACTGCCAGACGCCGCAAACCCTGCAGCAGATCGACCTTCAGGTCCTCGACAGCAGCGCCTGCGCCGAAGGCGGCGGCGGTTCGGGCGACGTCTGCATCTCCGGCGACTACTCGCATTCGGCCTGCCACGGCGATTCGGGCGGCCCGGCGATCGTCGGCACCACCGGGAACTGGACGCTGGTAGGCGAAACCCACGGCCCCGGCGACAACGGCGGCGAATGCGCCACCACCACCCTCTACACCGGCATCGCCCAGTACATGTCGTGGATCCAGCAGCAGATCGGAAGCTGACCCCTGTCCAGGAAGACCTTGTGCGGAGAGGAAAAACCATGACCCTGCACCGCTTTGGCCGGCTGGCCGCCGGCGCGGCCGCCGCCTTGGTGCTGCCGCTGACCGGAGCCGGCACGGCGTCGGCCGCGCCGCTGGACGCGGTCGAGTTGTACTACGACGCCAGCGGCCTGCCCGACTACCAGGCCGAGGCCACCCAGGCCGCGGCGAACTGGAACAACTCCGTGCACAACGTGCACCTCAACAGCGGCGGCGCCGCGACCATCATCATGCACGAAACCACCGGCGGCGGTTCCTACACCCAGACCGACGGGCACGGCAACGGCGACATCTACATCGACACCCAGCAGGTCGCCGAGGGCAACGACCCGACCAGGATCATCGCCCACGAAATCGGCCACAACCTCGGCCTGCCCGACCACTACGAGGGCCCCTGCTCGGAACTGATGTCCGGCCACGGCCCGGGGATCACGTGCAAGAACGCGATGCCCGACGCCCAGGAGTCGGCCCAGGTGGACGCGAACTTCGCGAACGGCTTCGCGACGGTTCGGCTGCCGGACAAGCACATTTACCGCTGACCCGGCGCGCGTTTGCGGCGGCTCAGGCGATGAGCACGGATCACCTGCACGCCCGAGTCCGCTTGCCAGGTAAGCACATTTACCGCTGACACACCGATGCTCGCCGGAAGCACCCCGCTTCCGGCGAGCATCGGCACACCTCAGCCGCGCGCCACCTCGACGTCGTCGAGAATCCCCAGCGCGTCCGGCACCAGAACCGCGACGGAGTGATAGGCACTGACCAAATAGGACGACACTGCGCGGTCGTTGATGCCCATGAACCGCACATTCAACCCCGGCCGGTATTCGTCGGCGAGGTTTTTCGGCCGCAATCCGATGACGCCCGCGTCGTCTTCCCCGGTGCGCATCGCGAGCACCGACGTGGTGCCTGCCTCGGTGACCGGGATTTTGTCGCACGGCAGGATCGGGACGCCGCGCCACGCGGTGACGCGTTTTCCGTCCACCACGACCGGCTCCGGGTAAATGCCCGCCCTCGTGCATTCGCGCCCGATCGCCGCGATCGCGCGCGGATGTGCGAGGAACAAGCGCGTTTTACGGCGGCGGCAGAGCAGTTCGTCCAGATCGCCTGGCGTCGGCGGACCGGTGCGCGTGGTGATCCGGGATTTGAGATCGGCATTGTGCAGCAGGCCGAAATCCGGGTTGTTGACCAGTTCGTGTTCCTGCCGTTCCCGCAGCGCCTCGACGGTGAGCCGCAATTGCTGCTCGAACTGGTTCATCGGGTCGTTGTACAGATCGGTGACGCGGTTGTGCACCCGCAGGACCGTCTGCGCCACCGCGAGGTCGTACTCGCGCGGCGAGGGCTCGTAGTCGACGTACGTCCCGGCCAGAACCGGTTCGCCGTCGTGACCCGCGGACAGGTCGATGTTCGCCTCGCCCTTGCGGTTCTGCGGTTTCCGCGGCTGGGACAAAGCCTGCGCGACGTGCGCGCGCAGGGAGTCGAGCCTGCCGTTGAGCCGGGCGTACGAGCCGGCGGGCAGCGCCAGCGCGACCACCCTGGTGGCTGCACGAGCGGTGAACCCCCAGGTGGCGTCGTCCCCGGAGAGGAGTTCGCCGCCGAAGTGGTCGCCGTCGGTCGCGGTGCCGAGGTGGGTTTCCGCGCCGTACTGGCCCTCGCCGTGCCGGGTGACCTTGCCGTGCACGACGAGGACGAGCTGGTCCAGCGGTTGCCCGGCGGTGACGAGCGTGCTGCCCGCCTCGTACTCGCGCTGTTCGAACGCGTCCGCCAGCGCCCCGAGGGCGGTTTCGTCGGCGAAGCCGCGCAGCAGCTCGATCTCGGTGAGCTCGAGCGGGACGACCTGCACCTGCGCGCCGGTCTGGAAGAAACTCACCTTGCCGTCGCCGACGGTGTAGGTGAGCCGCCGGTTGACCCGGTAGCTGCCGCCGGGCACCTCGACCCACGGCAGCTGCGACAGCAGCCACCGCGTGGTGATCGAGCGCATCTGCGGCAGCGACTTGGTGGTCGTGGCGAGGGTGCGGGCCGCCTTGACGCCGAGGGAGAGCTGCTCCTGTCGGTCCGTTTGTTCCGTGACGGGCACCGCGCTCAGCCCTCCCGGCCGATTTCGGCGGCTTCCAGCACGGCGAGCGCGTCGGGCACGAGGACGGCGGCGGAATAGTAGGCCGAGACCAGGTAGGACAGGATGGCCTGCTCGTTGATGCCCATGAACCGCACGTTGAGGCCCGGCTGGTATTCGTCGGGCAGCCCGGTCTGGTGCAGCCCGACGACGCCCTGGGACTGTTCGCCGGTCCGCATCAGCAGCACCGAGCTGGTGCGGGTCTCGGTGACCGGGATCTTGTTGCACGGCAGGATCGGCACGCCGCGCCACGCGGGCACCTGGTGGCCGCCGAGGTCGACCGAACCGGGGTAGATCCCCGCCTTGCTGCATTCCCGCCCGAACGCGGCGATCGTCTTCGGGTGCGCGAGGAAGAACCCGGGGTCCTTCCACACCAGCGACAGCAGTTCGTCGAAATCGTCCGGCGTCGGCGGGCCGGTGCGGGTGGGCACGCGCTGGTCGAAGTCGGCGTTGTTCAGCAGGCCGAAATCGGGGTTGTTGACGAGTTCGTGCTCTTGCCGCTCCCGCAGCGCCTCGACGGTCAGCCGCAACTGCTGTTCGGTCTGGTTCATCGGTTCGCTGTAGAGGTCGGCGACCCGGCTGTGGACCCGCAGCACGGTCTGCGCCACGCTCAGCTCGTACTCGCGCGGGGAGGTGTCGTAGTCGACGAACGTCCCCGGCAGCTGCGGTTCGCCGTCGTGGCCCGCGGCGAGGGCGATCTCGGCCTCGCCGTGTTCGTTGCGGGCCGTGCCGCCGCCCGCCACGAAGGCGTCGAGGTGCTCGCGCAGCGGGTCCGAGCGGTTCAGCACGCCTTCGAATTCCTGGCGCGACAACGTCAGCACGGTCGCCGCGGTGACCGCCTTGGCGGTGTACTCCCAGATCCCGTCCGAGGTGGTGAGCACGTTCTCGCCGAAGTAGTCGCCGTCCACGAGCGTGCCCAGCACGGTCTGGTCGCCGTAGGCGCCGACGCCCGCCTTCGTGATCTTGCCGTGCGCGACGAGGAACACCTGGTCGGCGCGGCTGCCGAATTCGGCCAGCACGTCGCCCGGCTGGTATTCGCGCTGCTCGAACCGGCCGGCGAGCTCGGCCAGCGCCTCCTCGTCCTCGAATCCGCGCAGCGGCGCGAGCTCCCCGAGCTCCGGCGGGATGACCCGGACCTCGGAGCCGCTGGTCACGAACGTGACCCGGCCGTCGCCGACGGTGTAGGACAGCCGCCGGTTGACGCGGTACGTGCCCGCGGACACCTCGACCCACGGCAGCACCTTCAGCAGCCACCGCGTGCTGATGCCCTGCATCTGCGGCACGGACTTCGTCGTCGTGGCCAGCTGCCGCGCCGCCGCGCGGCCTAGGCTCAAGGGTTCCTGGTCCTCCACGTCCGCGGAGTCGACCGGGTCGGTGACAGTCACAGCGAAACCACCTTGTCTGGGTTGCGAAGCCTGGGATCAGGGATGCGGGTCAGGATCGGTAGCGAGGATTCGTGGCGTGCCATTCGAAGCCGCCGCCCATCCAGTCCCGGACGCCGGCGAGGAAGCGCTGCAGTTCCGGCGACGGGACCGAGAGCAGGGCGCGGTGCCCCTCCTCGAACTCGCGCACCATCCGGTTGTGCAGCGCGACCGTGGTCTCGACCGCCTCGGAGACCGGGCAGCCCCGGTCGGCGGCGATCTGCAGCACCATGTTGCAGACCGGGTTCTCGTCGGCCGCGTCCTTGGCCACCGAATGGAGGTCGTTGACCAGGACCGTCGCGGTGCCCGCGCGCATCATCGCCTCCCGCACGCGCGGGTCGTAGTAGAACGGCGCGGGCAGTTCGTACCCGCCGACCGCGTCGACGAGCGTCATCGACGTGTAGAAGCTGTCGTGCTGGCGGGCCGCCAGGTATTCCCAGGCCGGCGGATAGCGGCCGGTGTGGCGCCACGCGGCGTAGGCGTCCCAGCTGACGAACATCGCGAAGGTCGAGTAGCAGACCCGCTGGACCAGCACCGGCGAACCGTGCCTGCCGAGATGGTCGACCGCGGAGCGGAACCCGACCCGGATCGGATCGGCCCGCAGCGCCTCCTCCAGCGGCTCGGAGAACTCGCCCGCGGGCGCGACCGGGTCCATCGCGGCCATGACGAGCGCCAGCCGCGGCGGGAGCTCGGTCGGCGAGGCGCCGAGGGAGCTGTCGTCGGCGTAGTAGTCGTCCGCCGCCCACCACACCGCGTTGAGCTGCGCGGCGATCAGCAGCCGGTCGGGGTCGGAGGTGTCCGGGTGGGCGAGCATCACCAGCCTGCCGAACGTGGCCTGCGCGATCTGGTCCAGCCCCTCGCCCTCGAACCCGCAGTCCCGCGCCCACGCGACGAGCCGCCGGTCCACCTCCTCGGCGAGCGGCTCGTCGACGCGGCGCACGACCGGGCAGTACAGCGGCGACGCGCTGCCGTCGCCCCATTCCCGCTCCGCGTAGGCCGGATCGGTCCCGCGCGACGGCGCGAACTGGGCCGCGATCCGCGCCGCCGAGGTCCCCAGCCCGGCCGGGCCGGCCAGCGCGGGGTGGGGCCGGACCGCTGCGATTCCGGACATGTCGGCCCGCTCAGACGCGGTCGGCGGCGATGAGCAGGTAGTGGAAGCTGCCCTCGCGGTAGGCGGTCAGGAACGGCCCCTCGATGCCGGTCGCGACGGACGACTGCTCGCGCAGCTCCCAGTACGGGATGGTCGCCTCGGTCAGGTCCACGACGTTGATCGGGACGAACCCGTTGGCGGCGAGCGCTTTGAAATAGTCGCCGCGCGCGTGGATATTGCAGATGTAATGCTGGTCGATCTGGCTCACCGCGCGCGAACGCCCGCCGGTCAGGTCGTTGTAGCACCCGGTGATGGTCACGAATCGCCCGCCGGGCGCGAGCTGGCGCGCGTGTTCGGCGAACAGCTCGTGCAGATCGACGTACATCGTGCTTTCGTTGTTCCAGATCCCGGCGAAATCGCCGCTTTCGAATCCGGTGTCGAGCATGTTCCGGAGATGGAATCGCACCGAATCGTCGATTTCCCGCAGCCGGGCCTGTTCATTGGCGAAATCGACCTGCTGCTCGGAAATGGAGATGCCGTCCACCCGGCAGCCGAACCGCTGGTGCGCCTGCACGCTCGTGCCGCCGCGGCCGCAGCCGGCGTCGAGCAGCCGGGCGGTGGGGTTGATATCTCCCAGGTGCTGCAACAAAAACTGCGACTGCGCGGTCTCCAGCCGGTGCATCTCGGCGATGATCGCCTTGTCCCGTTTTTCCCCGCGTCCGTCCAGGACGGACGGATCGTAGTCGCCGATGCCGTAGTGGTGGTGGTAAAGCCCGTCGACGTCGCCGAGGCGCAGGTTGACCGGATCCTTTTCGGCGTTCCAGTAGTCGGCGACCGACTGCTGATACGCGGTGCGGGCAACCGGACGGGCAACAGACGTCATCATGTACTCCCTTTTGGACCAATTTCCGGCCGTCACGCGGCGAACTGTGCCGGCGCGCTTCGTCTCGGCGCGAGGCGCTCGGCTTTTCTCCCTCTGCGTCCGAGGCTAGCGAGGATTCTTTTCCCCGGACAAGACGATTCGCGGGAATTCACTCGCGGGCTGGCGGGAGCGGTCCGGCGTGCCTCTTCTGGCCTAGGAAACCGCTCCTGCGGTGTGTTCGCGCGCCGGTCGCCGGGCCACGTTCGATGCCGCCGCGGACACGGGCGGATGACGGATGGCGACAGCCTGTGGACGATGCTGGCAGACGGGTGACGCCCGATGGGCCTAAGCGGTTCCGGGCCGCGGAACTCCGGGGGCCGGGCCGGTCGTGTGCGGGACCGGCCCGGCTGTCACGCGGTCCGGGAGGTCAGCTGGAGCAGGACGACCCCGCCGACGATCAGCGCGAGCGCGAGGATCCGCGCCGCGCTGACCGGTTCGCGGAGCCAGAAGATGCCGACGACCGCGGTGCCGACCGCGCCGATCCCGACGAACACCGCGTACGCCGTGCCGACCGGGACCGTCTTCATGCCGACGTTCAGCACGTACAGCACGAGGACGGTGAGCACCCCGCAGACGAGCGTCGGGACGAGTTTGGTGAAGCCGTCGGTGAGGCGGATGCTGTGCGCCCAGGCGATTTCGAGCAGCCCGGCCGCGAAAACGGCGATCCAGCCCATCGTCATGCCTCGTCGAGCGCGGCGCGAACGTCGGACGGCAGGGCGAGTTCCTGCGCGGCGACGAGGTCGGCGAGGTGGGCGGGGTCGCTCGTGCCGGGGATGACGGCGACGTTGGGCGCGAGGTCCAGGAGCCAGGCGAGGGCCAGCGTCGCCGCCGAAACGCCGAGCTGTCGGGCGTGCTCGGCCACCGGCGAGCCCTCTCCGGCCAATGCTCCGTTCCCGAGCGGACGGAACGCCAGGTACGGGATCCCGGCGGCTGTGGTCGCGTCCAGGACGTCCCGGCCGCCAGGGTGCCCGACGTGGTACTCGTTCTCGACAGACGCGATCGGCGTGACCGCGCGCGCCTGGTCCAGCAAATCGAGGGTGACGTTCGAGACGCCGACGTGTTCGAGCAGTCCTTCGTCGCGCAGTTCGGCGAGCGCTCCGACGGTGTCCGCCCACGGGACGGTGCTGTCGGGCATGAATCTGGCGTGCACCAACGGAAGCCGTTCGACGCCCAGTTGCGCGAGGTTGTCCCGGACGGCCGCTTTGACCGCTTCCGGCGCGGCGTCGGCGACGAACCCGCCGTCCGGGCTGCGTCGCGCGCCGACCTTGGTGGCGATGAGCAGGTCCTCCGGATAGGGCCGCAGCGCCCCGGCGAGCAGGCGGTTCGCGACTTCGGGCCCGTAGTAGCCGGACGTGTCGATCAGCCGGATCCCCGCGTCGACGGCGGCGCGGACGGCGGCCTTGGCGCGCTCCGGATCGGCCGGTTCGCCCATGGCTTTCGGTCCCGCGAGCTGCATGGTGCCGTAGCCGATCCGGTGCACGGTGCGGCCGGCGAGCGTGAACGAGTGCATGAAGCTGCCCCCAATCAGTTATGTGGACACTGTGTCCACTTCTGACTGTACTCGATCCGGACACGCTGTCCAGATACAGTGACGGGGTGAACAGCAAGCCAGTCACGGAACGAGCGGACGCCGCGGCGAACCGGCAGCGGATCCTGGCCGCGGCCGAGGACCTGTTCGCCACGAGAGGCCCGGACATCACGATGGGCGACCTGGCCGCGGCGGCCGGGGTCGGACGCGGGACGCTGTACCGGCGCTACGACAGCGTCGCCGCGGTGGCGGTCGCGTTGCTGGATGAGCACGAGCGGCGGCTGCAGGAAGCGATGCTGTCCGGACCGCCGCCGCTCGGACCGGGCGCCGCGCCGCGGGAACGGCTGGTGGCGTTTTACGACGCGATGATCGATTTGCTGGAACGGCATTTGCCGCTGGCACTGGGCGCGGAGACCGGGGCCCGGCGGTATCAGACCGGGGCGTACGGGTTCTGGCGGGTTTTCGTGGCGGCGCAGGTTCGCGAGGCCGGGTTGAAGGACGAGGCGCTGCCGGACGTGCTGCTGGCTCCGTTGGCGCCCGATCTGTACCAGAATCAACGGCATGAGCGCGGAATGTCGGTAGCGGCGGTGAAGAAGGCGGTGCGTCGGCTGGCTTGTGTGCTGCCGGAGGGGGATGCCTGAACTGGCCGGAGCCGGTGGCCGGGGTGTGCGCCAGGTGTCTTGCCAGCTGTGGCTGAGCGGGCCGAAACCGGCGGAAGCGGAGTAAATTCGCCGGATGAACGGTGGCTCGCCGACGCGGATCAGCTGGATCGCCCTCGCCGTGGTCAGTGCGGGAATCCTCGCGTTCGGGATCGTGGTCGCCATCGCGCCGCCTGCCGGGGACGCGCTGCTCTACCGCACCGACGCGCTCGCCACCGCCGGGCTCGGGTTGTTCGGCGGGCTGATCGCGGCGTTCCCGTTCCGTGCCGGGGAACGGTGGGCGTGGTTCGCGTTGTGGTTCTATCCGGTGTTCTGGCTGGCGCATCTGGTGTTCCGGCTGCCGCCGGGCACGGACCACGTGCACCAGGTGGTCTTCGTGGTGCTGTCGCTGGCGGGCTTGCTGCTGCCGGTGCGGTCGTTCTTCCGGGCTCCGGTCGAGGGGCAGCACGCGCGTCGGTAATCCGCGATCGGCGTACGGCAGCGGGTCCGCCGTGTCATCATTCCCGCGTGTCCACGAGAAAGCCCGCTGCGGCAAGGGATTCCGGCCCGGGAAAAGCTGCGGCGAGCGGTCGGGTCGTCGCTCTGCGTGCCGGGTGGTGCTGGCTCGCGGTGGTGGTGCTCGGCGCGGGCGCTGCGGTGGGGTTCGTCAGCTCGAGTTCGGTGGCGGCCGCGGCGGGCTTGCTTTTCGGGGTTCTGCTCGCCGCGCTCGCGACGTCGGCGGTGTTCATGTTCTGCGGCCGCGGCTGGTTCCTCGTCGGCGGTTTCCTGCTGACCGGCTTCTACCTCGTGTCCGTCGGGGTGACGGCGGTCGGTTACGTCGCCGCGCACGGCGACCGGTATCGCGCGATCGCGGTGTCCTCCGAATGCCATCGCGTCAAGGGCGGCACCGCCTGCACCGCGCGGGTCGACCGGCCGGACGGCACGCTGCTGGTCGATGACCTGTCGGTGAAGTCGCGAATGAAGACCGGCGAGAAGGTCGACGTCGTCGAGGACCGGGCGGGCATCGTCGCGCCGCATCGGGCGGACGTGCTCGACCCGGACGCGTTGCCGGTCGACCTGGTGCTGCTGGCGGCGTCGGCGGCGCTGCTGGCCGGATTGTTCGGCTGGAGCGCGTGGCTCGGGGTCCGGCGGCCGCTGAAACGCTGACCCTGCGGGGATTTCTGCGCGTTCGTCTCTGGCCCGCGCGCCGGCTGCTGGTCATGCTCCAGTCGGAACCGTTCGACGCGGGAGGACGCCTTCATGACCCTGCAGCCTGAACGCGGCGAGGACGTGCCGCTGCCCGACCTGTGCGTGCACGAGCTGTTCGCCCGGCACGCCGCTGCGGCGCCGGAGGCCGCGGCCGTGGTGTACGGCGACGAGCGGCTCGGCTACGGCGAGCTGGACCGGCGCGCCAACCGGTTCGCGCATCTGTTGCGAGCGCGGGGAATCCGTCCGGAGACGCCGGTCGCGCTGTGCCTGGAGCGCGGGACGACGCTGCTGGTCGCGATGCTCGGCATCCTCAAGGCGGGCGGCTATTATGTCCCGCTCGACCCGGGCTATCCGCCTGAGCGGCTCGCATTCATGCTCGGCGACTCCGGCGCGACCGTCGCGGTGACCGAACGGGCGCTCGCGGACCGGGTCCAGGCCGCGCCGACAGTCGTTCTTGCCGACGAAGCGGACCTCAGCGGCTGGCCGGACACCCCGCCGGACGCGAATGTGGTGCCGGACAACCTGATCTACCAGATGTACACCTCCGGCTCCACCGGTCTGCCGAAGGGCGTCCAGGTGACCCATCGTGGGGTCGTCCGGCTGGTGCACGGCTCCGGCTTTGCCGATTTCGGTGCGGGAGAAGTGTTCTTGCTGCTCACGTCGTTGTGCTTCGACGTCTCGACGTTCGAGCTGTGGGGCGCGCTCGCCACCGGCGCGACGCTGGCGGTGCTGCCGCCGGGCGTGCCGACCGCGGCGTCGATCGAGGAGGCGGTGCGCCGGTTCGGGGTCACCACGGTGTGGCTCAGCTCCGGGCTGTTCGGGCACGTGGTGGACGACCGGGTCACCGCGTTGGCCGGGGTGCGGCACGTCATCGCGGGCGGCGACGTCGTGCCGCCGGTGCAGGCGCGGCGGGTGATCGAAGAACTCGGCGCCGAGATGAGCAACGGCTATGGGCCGACCGAGTGCACGACTTTCGCTTGCGCGCACCGCGGGATGACGGTCGCCGACACCGCCGGGCCGATTCCCATCGGCAAGCCGATCGCGAACACGCACGCGTACGTCACCGATCCCGACGGCGCGCCGGTCGAGCCCGGTGCGCGCGGCGAGTTGCTGCTCGGCGGACCCGGGGTCGCGCGCGGCTATTTCCGTCGCCCCGCGCTGACGGCGGAACGGTTCGTTCCCGACCCGGCGGGCGGCGGTGGACGGCTCTACCGCACGGGCGACGAGGTCGCGCTCCGGCCGGACGGGACGTTCGCCTTCTTCGGACGGCTGGACCAGCAGGTCAAGATCCGGGGTTTCCGGGTGGAACCAGGCGAGGTGGAAGCGGCGCTGACGGCACATCCGCTAGTGCGGTCGGCCGTGGTGGTGCCGCACGAACGCGACGGCGACCGAGTCCTGGCGGCGCACGTGGTGGCTTCGCGCCCCGCGGCGGCCGAGCTGCGGGAGTTCCTGCTCGCCCGGTTGCCCGCGCATTTGGTGCCCTCGTTGTGGTCCTGGCTCGACGAGCTGCCGATCACGCCCAACGGCAAGGTGGACCGCGCAGCGCTGCCGGAGCCGTCTGCGCCGGCAACGGAGTTCGTCGCGCCGCGCACGCCGGTCGAGGAAGCCGTCGCCGAGGTGTGGCGGGAGCTGCTGGACCTCGAACGGGTCGGCGTGCACGACGACTTCTTCGCCGACCTGGGCGGGCATTCGCTGCTGGCGACGCGGGTGGTCGCGTTGCTGGGGGAGCGGTTTCCGGTGGAGTTGCCGGTGCGCACGGTGTTCGAGGCGTCGACGGTGGAGCTGTTGGCGGCTGAGGTGCATCAGGCGGTGGCGGAGTATGTGGCGGCTCTGTCCGATGTGGAGGTCCAGCGCGCGCTGGGGTGAGGTGCCATGGCGATCCTGGCGATGCGGTGGTTGCGTTGTTGGGGGAGCGGTTGCCGGTGCGCACGGGTTTCGAGGCACCGACGGCGTCGTGGGGCTCTGTCCGAGGTGGACGTTCAGCGTGCGCCGGGGTGAGCTCGGTCATGGCTCCTGGAGATGAGGACCGGGCTGATGCTCTTGATTTCCTCGAGGAGGTGCGCCGCGCCGCGCCGCACCTCCTCGTCCTTGCTGTGCGTGAGCGGTTCGCACATTTCGGCGGCCTTGTCGCGATCGCGGGAGTTGATGCCCAAAACCTCGCTGATCGTCGGGTAGATCCAGTCTGTGTGGTCCAGATTGGCTGTCGCGAGGGCTGTGGCCACCAACCGGAGGCCGAGAGCGTCGAAGCGCCGGAGCAAGGCTTCCGTGGTTGCGTAGGTGACGGCGGTGTCGTTGTCGTCCCGCACGAGGTTCACCAGTGCCGGTTGCGCCTCCGGGACCTCAGCGAAGCGGGCCAGGCCCCAACCGGCGTCGATCCTGTCCTGATAGGCCGGACTGGTCGCCAACGCGAGCAGCGAAGCCACGCATGCCTGTCTCGATTCCGTCTCCACGGGTACACCTTCCCCCGGCACCCGCCGCGGAGCAACGGATTTCAGGCCTGCTCGATGACCACAGCCAGTTCGGCGACCGTCCGAGCGGCGAACAGGTCTCGCAGCGAGACGCGGACGCCGAGCTTCTTCCGGATCCGCGCGAGCACCCGGGTGGCCAGCAGGGAATGCCCGCCGATGCGGAAGAAATCGTCGTGGACGCTGATTTCCTCCACCCGCAGCACTTCCCGCCAGATGTCGGCGAGCGCGTGTTCGACCGCGGAGGACGGCTCGGCGATCGGTTCCGCTCGGACCGCATCGCCGGCCGACGGGTCTGGCAGCGCAGCGCGGTCCACCTTCTTGCTCGGCGTCAGCGGCAGCGCGGCCATCGCGACCCACTGCGTCGGCACGAGATAGTCCGGCAGTTGCGACCGCAGGCTCGCCCGCAGCGCGGCGAAATCCGGCTCGCCGGAAGCCGCGACGACGTACGCGACCAAGGTTCGCTCCGGCAGGTCTTTCACCACGACAGCCGCCGCGCGCACCGCGGGATGGGCGTCGAGAACGGCTTCGATCTCGCCGAGTTCGATCCGGAACCCGCGGATCTTCACCTGCCGGTCGAGCCTGCCGAGGAATTCGATGGTCCCGTCCGAGCGGAAGCGCGCGAGGTCGCCGGTGCGGTACAGCCGGGCGCCGGTCGAGTACGGGTCCGGCACGAACTTGTCCGCGGTCAGCGCGGGACGGCGCAGGTAGCCGCGCGCCACGCGCAGGCCGCCGAGGTGCAGTTCGCCGGGGACGCCGACCGGAGCCGGGCGTCCGGCGGGGTCGAGCACGTACGCACCGGTCGCGGCGACCGGGCGGCCGATCGGCAGGGTCGGCGCGTCGAGATCGGCGTCGTCGGCCCACTGCAGCGTGCTCGAGATCGTCGCCTCGGTCGGGCCGTAACAGGCCACGAAACGCCCGGGCAACTGCAGTTCGCGCCAGCGCCGGGCGTCTTCGGTGGTGACGACGTCCGCGCCGACGTTCACCATCTTCAGGCACGCGACCCGCGGATCGCGCGGCGTGAGCACGCCGAGTAGTTCGCGGTAGTAAGCCGGGGTGAGGTTGACGCTGGTGATCCGGTGCCTGCCGAGCTGGTCGGCGAGTTCCTCCGGTTCCCAGAACAGCGGATCGCTCAGCACCACCGACGCGCCGGCCAGCAGCGGGCCGCCGATCTGCTCCAGCGAACCGTCGAAGGCCAGCGACGCGAGCGAGAGCACCCGATCGGCCGCGGTGATCCCGTACTCGCGCGCGATGACCTGGGCGTGTTCGGCGTAGGAGCCGTGCTGGATCTGGACGCCTTTCGGCCGTCCGGTCGAGCCGGAAGTGTAGATGACGTAGGCGAGATGGTCCGGTTCCACTGTCCAATAAGGACTGTCTGAAGAGGAATCCGCGGTTTGATCGAGGGAGACGACGGGGCAGCCGGTGTCGGCGAACAACCCGGCATAGCGGTCCTCGGTGACGACGGCGGCGGTGCGGGCGTCCTCGACGAGATAGGCGAGCCGGTCGGGCGGGTTGGCCGGATCGAACGGGACATACGCCGCGCCGGACTTCAGCACGCCGACCAGCGCGACTACCGCGTCGACGCTCCGTTCGAGGCAGACGCCGACGGTCGATTCCGGGCCGAGCCCGTTCGCGCGCAGGTGCCGGGCGAGCCGGTTGGCAGCCGCGTCGAGCTCGGCGTAGGTGAGTTCCTGGCCGGCGCAGTGGACGGCGAGGCGGTCCGGGGTTTCGGCTGCTCGCTGGGCGAACAGGTCGGGGAAACAGCCCGGTGCCACCGCGTAGCCCGGGGTCCAGGCCCAGCCGGACAGCAGGGCGAGTTCCGCGGCCGGGGTCAGGTTCAGTTCGCTCAGCCGCTGTGCCGGACGGTCGGCGATGCTCTCCAGGAGGCACTGGAAGCGCGCGGCCAGCCGGTGCGCGGTGGCGGGCTCGAACAGGGCGGTCGGGTAGGTGAGAGTGCCGGTGAGCGAGCCGTCCGGACGATGCTCGAATTGCAGTCCGAGGTCGAACGACGCGGCCGTCCAGTCCACATCGGACTCCTCGACGGCCAGCCCGGGCAGCCGGAACCGGTGCTCGGGCACCTCGTGCAGGCCGAAGAACGCCTGGACCAGGGGGTTGCGGGACAGGTCGCGGTCCGGTTCGAATTCGCCGACGAGCCAGTCGAAGGGGACGTCCTGGTTGCCGAAGGCGTCCAGCGCGGTCCCGGCGACCTGGTCGAGGAACGTCGTGAACGCCGGGTCGCCGCCGAGATCGGCCCGCAACACGAGGGTGTTGACGAAGAATCCGGCCAGCCCCTCGACCTCGGCCGGGGCGCGCCCGGCGACCGGGCAGCCGACGGCGATGTCCGTCCCGCCGGTGTGCCGGGCGAGAAAGACCTGGTAGGCGGCCAGCAGGACCATGAACGGCGTCGCCCGGCGGGACCGGCCGAGCGCGGTGAGCCGTTCCGCGAGCGCGGCGGGGACCTCGACCCGGACCGCCGCGCCGGCCGGGTCCCACACCGGTCCGCGCGGGCGGTCCGCCGGGAGCTCCAGCGGGGTCAGCCCGGCGAGCCGTTCGCGCCAGTAGGCGAGCTGACCCGCGAGCCGGGTTTCGGCGTCTTCCCGTTGCCAGAGCGCGAAATCGGCGTACTGGACGGGCAACGCGGGCAGCTCGGGCAGGGTGCCGGCGTGGAACGCGCGGTAAAGCTCGGCGAGTTCGGCGGCGAGGACATCCCAGGACGCGCCGTCGAAGGCGATGTGGTGCACGACGATCAGCAGAACGTGCTCGCGCGCGTCGAGGCGAAGCAACCGGGCCCGCAGCGGCAGGTCGGTCGCGAGGTCGAAGGGCACTGCCAGTTCAGCCGCGACCACGGTGTTCAGCTCGCTTTCCGTGACGCCCTCGATCGGCAGCGGCACCGGCTGCGGCTTCCCGACCACCTGGACCGGCACCCCCTCGCGGCTGCGGTACCGCGTCCGCAGCACCTCGTGGCGGGCGACGAACGCGTCGAGCGAACAGCTCAGCGCGGCGACGTCCAGCTTGCCGCGGACTCGCAGCGTCAGCGGGAGGAGGTACTCGGTCCCGCCGGGCCGCAACGCGTCGAGGAACCACAGTCTTTCCTGCGAGAAGGACAGCGGCAGGTCGCCGGGCATGGTCACGGCGCCAGGGTGGCGGTTCCCGTCCGGCAGGCCCAGAGGCGGGACGGTGCGCTCGTTGCTGCGCGTTCTTCTCTGTCGCGCCGCCGCCCGCGCGGGAAGGCTCGGCTCGCGACGGGACGGGTGTGCCCGGCGCGAGGACGAGGAGGACCCGGATGAGCGAGGACGAACGCACCTACGGCGTCGTGCTGAACGACGAGGAGCAGTACTCGATCTGGCTGGTCGGCCGCGACCTGCCGGCGGGCTGGCGGTACGAGGGGAAGCGCGGGCCCAAGCAGGAGTGCCTCGACCACATCGACGAGGTATGGACGGACATGCGGCCGAAAAGCCTGCGGGAGCGGATGCGGGCGGACGCTCCGGCCTAGCCGCCGCCGTCCGCCGACCAGCCTCGCCGATCGACCCGCAGGGGGAGCGATGACCACCGAACAGTCCCGGCGCGACGAGCTGCTGGAGCGCTACCTGGCCGCGGCCGCGGCCCCGGACCCGGGCTCGGTCCCGGTCCGCACGGCTCCCGCGCCGCGGGCCGATCGCAGCGGGCCGCTGCCGCTTTCCCCGGCACAGCAACGGGTCTGGGTGCTGGACCGGCTCCGCCCCGGCGGCACCGAGTACGTGGTGACCGCGGCGTGGCGGCTGCGCGGCCCCCTCGACGTCGAGCGGCTGCGGACGTGCTGGCAGACGATCGTGGAGCGCCACGAAATCCTGCGCACCACCTACGTCGAACGCGATGGCGTGCCGGAACAAGTCGTGGGGGAACCCGGGGTCGATCTGACTGTCCAGGACGTTCCGGCGGAGGACGTCGAGGCGTTCACCCGGGAAGCGGCCTCGGTGCCGTTCGATCTGGCTCGGGACCAGCCGTTGCGGGTTCGGGTGCTTCGGCAGTCCGCGACTGAGCACGTTCTGCTGCTCGTCGTGCACCACATCGCGTACGACGGGTGGTCGACGTCCGTCGTCGCGCGGGAACTCGAGGCGCTGTACCGCGGGGAGACTTTGCCGCAGCTGCCGGTCCAGTATGCCGATTTCGCTTCCTGGCAACGAGAGCAGGCGGCTAGTGAGCGAGTGACGGAGCAGGTCGAGTTCTGGCGTCGACGGCTCGACGGGATTGCGCCGCTGACCCTCCCGACGGATCGCCCGCGCCTGCCGGTGCACGATCCGCGCGGTGACATTCTGCGATTCACCGTGGACGCCGAACTCGGGGCCGCCGTCGGCACGCTCGGCCGGGCGCATCGGGCGACCACTTTTATGGTGCTGCTGGCCGCGTATCAGATTCTGCTGAGCCGGTATTCGGGACAGGCAGATGTCACTGTCGGCACGCCGGTCGCCGGGCGTACGCGGGCCGAGGCGCAGGATTTGGTCGGGTTGTTCCTGAATACCCTGGTGCTGCGGGCCACCGTGGACGGTTCGGTGTCGTTCGCGGATTTCCTCGACGGCGTTCGTCAGGACACGCTCGATGCGTATTCCCACCAGGACGCGCCGTTTGAACGGCTCGCCGACGAGCTGGCGCCGGACCGCGATCTGTCCCGCAATCCGCTTTTCCAAGCCATGCTCGTGTTGCAGAACACTGCCGACGCCGGATTCGAAGCGGCCGGACTGCTCGGCGAGCAAGTCCACTCTCCCTGGCACAGCGCGAAATTCGATCTGACCCTGGAGGTGACCGAGCGGCCGGACGGTGCCTTGGACGCCGTGCTGGAGTACCCGGTCGCGCTGTTCGATCGGTCCACTGTGGAGCGGATTGGCGGGCATTTCAGCGAATTTCTGCGCGGTATCGTCGCGAATCCTGGTGCACTGTTGGCGGACCTGCCTTGGCTGAGCGCAGCCGAGAAGGCCGAATTGGGTGGGTGGAACGAAACAGACGTTCCCTTTGCGGGTGGGACGTTGCTGTCGCTCATTGCCGAGGGTGTTGCTGCCGGTGAAGTCGCGGTGGTCGCCGATGGTCGCGAAGTGTCCTATGTGGAGCTGGACGAGTTGTCGAATCAGGCGGCGCATTGGCTTCGCGCGCGTGGGGTGGGTGCTGAGTCGGTAGTCGGGGTTCGGCTGGAGCGCGGCTTGGAGATGGTGGTCGCGCTGGTCGGGATTCTCAAGGCTGGGGCGGCGTATTTGCCGCTGGATCCGGATTATCCCGAGGACCGGTTGCGGTTCATGATCGAGGATTCCGGCGCGGAGGTGGTGATTGAGCCGGGCGACCTCACGGCTCTCGACAAACCCCGGCACCCGGTGAATGTCATTGTGCGGCCGGAAAACGCGGCGTACGTGATCTATACCTCGGGGTCCACCGGGAAGCCTAAGGGTGTGGTGATCGAGCATCGCGGGATCGTCAACCGACTGCGGTGGATGCAGGACGAATACGGCCTGACGCCGCATGACCGGGTGCTGCAGAAGACTCCGTTCGGTTTCGACGTGTCGGTGTGGGAGTTCTTCTGGACGTTGTCCGTCGGTGCGACGCTCGTCATGGCCCGTCCGGGAGGGCACCGCGATCCGGCTTATCTCGCCGACGTCATGTCCGAAGGGATCACCACGGCGCATTTCGTGCCGTCGATGCTGCGGGCGTTTCTGTCCGGACCGGTGCCGTCGCTGCGCCGGGTGCTGTGCAGCGGCGAAGCGCTCCCGGACGAGCTGGCGGAACGGTTCCACCAGCTCATCGACGCGGAGCTGCACAATCTCTACGGGCCGACCGAAGCTTCGGTCGACGTGACGGCGACGCGATGTCTCCCGGGGGAGCCCGTCACGATCGGCCGCGCGATCGCGAACACCCGGGTGTACGTGGTGGACGCCGAGTTGCGCGAGGTGCCGGTCGGCGTGCCCGGCGAGCTGGTCATCGCCGGGGTGCAGCTGGCGCGCGGGTATCTGAACCGGCCGTCGCTGACCGCCGGGAAGTTCGTCCCGGACCCATTCGCGCGGCAGCCCGGCGAACGGCTGTACCGCACCGGCGACCTCGCCCGGCGGCTGCCCGACGGACGGATCGAGTACCGGGGGCGGCTCGACCACCAGGTCAAGATCCACGGAAACCGGATCGAACTCGGCGAGGTCGAGGCGACCCTGCTGACCCATCCCGACCTGCGCGCGGCGGCGGCCGCGGTGCACGACGACCGGCTGGTCGGCTACTTCGTCGCCGAGCCCGGACGCACTCCCGACCCGGCCGAATTGCGTGCTTATCTGGCGCGCACGCTGCCGGAACCGATGCTGCCGTCGGTGTGGCTGGCGCTGGACGCGTTGCCCCTGACCGCCAGCGGCAAAATCGATCGCAACGCCTTGCCCGCGCCGGACGGAGCGCGCACGAGCCACGGTTACATCGCGCCGCGTACTCCGGCGGAGGCAGCGGTAGCCCGCGCGTTCGCGGCGGCGACTGGCGTCGACCAGGTCGGCGCGGAAGACAGCTTTTTCGTGCTGGGCGGCGATTCTCTGCGGGCGATCCGCGCCGTGGGGCTGCTGAACGCGGAGGGAATCGAGACGAGCGTCGCGGACCTCTTCCGGCGACAGCGAGTGGCCGACTTCGCTGCCGGGCTCGGCGGTCCAGCGGCCGCGATCGAGGCGGTCGAGCCGTTCGCGCAGCTTGCCACCGGTCAGCGCGAGACATTGCCCGCCGACGTGACCGACGCTTATCCGCTGTCGCTCGCACAGGCGGGCATGGTGCACGAGATGCTCGCCGGGGCCGACCGCGGCCTCTACCTGAACCAGCTCGGGTACCCGGTGCACGAGGAGCTCCACCTAGACGCCTTGCAACAGGCAGCGGACCGGCTGGTCGCGCGGCACGAGATCCTGCGTACCTCGATCGACTTCGCCGCGGTCCCGCCGCTGCAGCGGGTGCACGAGACCGCCGTCCTGGACGTGACCTGCGACGATCTGCGCGCGTTGCCCGCCGAGGAGCAAGCCACGCGGATACGGGAGTACCAGGCGCGCGGGTTCGATCTGCTCAGCCCTTCGCTGCTGCGCCTGCACGTCCACTGGCTGGCCGAGCGCGAATGGCGGCTGTCGTTCAGTTACGTGCATGCGATTCTCGACGGCTGGAGCCAGAATTCGCTGGTCGCCGAGCTGCTCGAGGACTACCGGACCGGCGCGGCGGAGCCAGTTGCACCGCCGCCGGTCCGGTTCGCGGACACGGTCGCCCGGGAGCAGGAGTCGCTGGAGTCCACTGTGGACCGCGAATTCTGGGCGGGCCGGGTGCGCGCGGCTGAGCGGTTCGCTGTGCCTTCGGGATGGGCGGGCGAGGACGACGGGATTTACCGCACGGTGCGGGTGCCGTTCGACGACCTGACGCCTCGGTTGCGTGCGGTGGCTTCGTCGGCTGGGGTGCCGCTGAAGAGTTTGCTGCTGGCGGCGCATCTCACTGTGCTGCGAACGATTTCCGGGCACGACCGGCCGTTTCATACCGGCGTGGTGACCAACAGCAGGCTCGAGCGCGCGGGCGGCGATCAGGTTCGCGGGATGTTCCTGAACACCGTGCCGTTCGCGGTGCCGGCGGACGCGCGCGACTGGCCGGAGCTGGCTCGCGCGGTCTTCGCGGAAGAGACCGCGATGTGGCCGCACCGGCATTTCCCGCTGCCCGCGATGCAGGCCGCGTGGGGCGGGCAGGTGCCGCTCGTCGACGTTTTCTTCAACCACACGGACATGCACGTCCTCACGGAAGCGCTGGTCGACCTGGCCGAGGTCGCCGACAGCACGCCCAACGAGTTCGGTCTGTCGGTGTCGACCGTGCCCGGTGCGTTTGTGCTGGAGGCGTTCACTTTCCGGGTCGCCGTTGCGCATCTGGAGTTTCTTGCTCGGCTCTATCGGCATGTGCTGGAACGGATCGTTGCTGCGCCGACCTCCGAGCCACGCCGGTCTGGGCTGCCTGCGACGGATCGGGCTGTGCTGCTGCGGAATCCATCGCGGACCGAGCCCGCGGGCCGGATGCTGCCGGAGTTGTTCGAGGCCACCGCGCTGGCGCACCCGGATGCCGTGGCGCTGCGGTGCGGCGATGTGACGCTCACTTATCAAGAATTGTCGGTGCGGGTCGCTAAGCTTGCGCGGTATCTGAAGGAACAAGGAGTTCGGCGCGGGTCGCTGGTCGGGGTGCTGCTCGACCGGGGTCCGGACCTGCTCGTCGCGTTGCTCGCCGTGCACCGGGCGGGAGCCGCGTACCTGCCGGTTGATCCGCGTTATCCGGCGAAGCGGGTTGGTTACGTACTGGCCGATTCAGGAGTGGAGGTGGTGCTCAGCGAAGAGTCGCTGATGGGGTTGCTGGAAGGGACCGGCTGTTCGGCGGTGCTGCTCGACCGCGACGCGGCGGCGATCGCGGTGTGCCCGGCGTGCCCGGCGGATGTTCCCGCGCCACGGCCCGAGGGCGGCGAACTCGCCTACGTCATCTACACGTCCGGCTCCAGCGGGCAGCCCAAGGGCGTCCAGATCGGCCACGGCGCGCTGGCGAACTTCCTGCTGTCGATGCGGGAACGACCCGGTCTCGCGCCGGGTGCGTCGGTGCTCGCGTTGACCACGGTTTCGTTCGACATCTCGGCGCTGGAGCTGTACCTGCCGCTGGTGGTCGGCGGGCAGGTGATCGTCGCGACCGCCGAGGAGTGCATCGATCCGCAGCGGCAGGCCGCGTTGATCGAGCGGACCGCGCCGTCGGTCGTGCAGGCGACGCCGTCGGGCTTGCGGCTGCTGGTCGATGCGGGCTGGACTCCGCCTGCTGAGCTGACCGTGTTCGCCGGCGGCGAGAAGCTGCCGGACGACCTGGCGCGACGGCTCACCGCGGGCGGAGCGCGGCTGTGGGATCTCTACGGCCCGACCGAAACGACGATCTGGTCCACCGTCGCCGAACTGGACGGGGACAGCATCGTCTCGTGGGAACCCGTCGCGAACACGGACGTCTACCTGCTCGGCGACGACCTCGAACCGGTGCCGCTCGGAGTGGTCGGCGAAGTGTGGATCGGCGGCGACGGCCTGGCCCGCGGCTACGCCGGCCGCCCCGGCCTGACCGCGGAACGGTTCGCACCGGATCCGCACGGACTCCACCCGGGCGGACGGCTCTACCGCACCGGCGACCTAGCGCGTCGACGGCCGGACGGATCGGTGGAGATCCTCGGCCGCGCCGACGATCAGGTAAAGGTCCGCGGCCACCGAGTCGAACCGGGCGAGGTCGAGGCCGTGCTGCGGGCCGACCCGCGGATCCGCGATGCCGCCGTCCAGCCGACCCCCTCCGCCGATGGCTGGGAACTGACCGCCTACGTCGTAGCTGAGGCCGCACTGTCCATTGCGGACGTGCGAAAAGGACTCTCCGGCGTGCTGCCGGATTACCTGGTGCCCAGCGGATTCGTACTGCTGCCGGAACTGCCGCGCACTCCGGCCGGGAAACTGGACCGAGCGGCATTGCCCGCTCCGGAACCGGCCGTGCGCGAACGCCCGCACGTCGCTCCGCGCGGACCGGTGGAGGAGCTGGTCGCCGGGGTGTGGTCGGAGGTACTGGGCACGGACCGGATCGGTGTGCAGGACGATTTCTTCGACCTGGGCGGACATTCCGTCGCCGCAACCCGGATTTCGGTCCGGCTGCGCGCGGCGCTGGATGCCGATGTCCCGGTGCGGGCGCTCTTCGACCATCCGACTATCGAATCCCTCGCCGCTGCGGTGGCCGGTTATCCACGGCTCGCTCAGCAACCGGCTGTTCGCGCGACGATTCGGCCGCGTGCGGTGGTGAATGAGGACGTATGAGCGGGCTCTGGTGGATGGCTGGTTGTCGGCGCTTCGCTCAGCAACCGGCTGCTCGGGTGACGATTCGTCCGCGCGCGGCGGTGAGTGAGGACGTATGAGCGAGACATTGCTGGACATGGTGGCCGAGGGCGTCGCCGCCGGTGGGGTCGCAGTGGTCGCCGACAGTCGCGAAGTGTCCTATGTGGAGCTGGACGAGCTGTCGAACCAGGCGGCCCACTGGCTGCGGGCGAGTGGCGTAGGGCCGGAGTCGGTGGTCGGGGTTCGGCTGGAGCGCGGCATCGAGATGGTGGTCGCGCTAATCGGCATTCTCAAGGCAGGAGCAGCCTATCTGCCCCTGGACCCGGACTACCCCGAGGACCGGCTGCGGTTCATGGTCGAGGATTCGGGCGCCGAGATCGTCGTCGAGCCGGGTGATCTCACCGGGCTCGGCGAGTCTCGGGAACCGGTGGAGGTCGCGGTCCGGCCAGAGAACGCGGCGTACGTCATCTACACCTCGGGGTCGACCGGCAAGCCCAAGGGCGTGGTGATCGAGCATCGCGGGATTGTGAACCGACTGCGGTGGATGCAGGACGAATACGGCCTGACACCCCAAGACCGGGTGCTGCAGAAGACTCCGTTCGGTTTCGACGTGTCGGTGTGGGAGTTCTTCTGGACGTTGTCCGTCGGCGCGACGCTTGTGATGGCCCGGCCGGGCGGTCACCGCGATCCCGAATACCTGGCGGATGTTCTCGTCGCGGAACGGATCACCACGGCGCACTTCGTGCCGTCGATGCTGCGCGCGTTCCTGGCCGGGTCGGTGCCGAGGCTGCCGGTGCGGCGGGTGTTGTGCAGCGGCGAGGCGCTCCCGGACGAGCTGGCGGAGCGGTTCCACCGGTTGATCGGCGCTGAGCTGCATAATCTCTACGGGCCGACGGAGGCGTCAGTGGACGTGACGGCGACGCGGTGCTTGCCGGGGGAGACGGTCACGATTGGTCACCCGATCGCGAACACTCGCGTCCACCTGCTCGACGGCGAGCTGACCATCGCGGGCGTGCAACTGGCGCGCGGCTACCTGAACCGTCCGGCGTTGACGGCGGAGAAGTTCGTGCCCAATCCGTTCGCGGAGACCCCGGGGGAGCGGCTGTACCGCACCGGTGACCGCGCGCGGCGGCGGGTGGACGGGGCGTTCGAGTATCTGGGCCGGTTCGACCATCAGGTCAAGATCCACGGCAACCGGATCGAACTCGGCGAGGTCGAGGCCGCGCTGCATGCGCATCCGATGATTGCCGCTGCAGTGGCTGCGGTGCACGAGGATCGGCTTGTCGCTTACTGCGTTTACCGTGCTGGAGCTGCGCCGTCGACGTCTGAGTTGCGGGCGCATCTGGCTCGTACTCTGCCGGAGTCGATGCTTCCGGCGGTGTGGATGTCGCTGGCCGCGCTGCCGCTCACGCCGAGCGGCAAGATCGATCGCAACGCGCTCCCTGCGCCGGACGGCACCCGTCCGGTGTTGGCGGTCGACTATGTCGAGTCCCGGAATGAGACGGAGGCGACGATTGCCGAGATTTGGGCGGACGTGCTCGGGGTAAGCCCGGTCGGCGTCCATGATCCGTTTCTCGAGCTTGGCGGTCGTTCGCTGGCTGCTACCCGGATCTGTGCGCGGGTCTCGCGCAGCACGGGGCGGCGGTTGTCTGTCGCGGATCTGTTCACTGCGCCGACGGTCGCGGAGCTGGCCGGATTGGTCGCGTCGGCACCGTCCATTGTGGAAGGCCACAGTGGACCGTGCGAGATTTCGGCGGCGCAGCAACGGATGTGGTTTTTCGATCAACTGTCCGGGCCGTCCGCGCAGTACATTATGTACGAGGCTTACCGGTGCACTGGAGAGCTGGACGTCGAGGCATTGCGGCGCGTGTTGGCGGAAGTGGTCCAGCGGCACGAGACCTTGCGGACGACGTTCCGGAGCCGTCGCGGCGAACCGGAGCTGGTGGTGTCCGCTGAGGGCGAGATTCCGTTGACGGTGGTGGACGGGTCGGCGGAGGAGATCGTCGACGCGGAGCTTCGCCAGCCGTTCGACCTGGCGCGCGGGCCGTTGCTGCGGTGCACGGTGATCCGCGGCGAGCCGGGGCGGTTCACGCTGCTCGCGGTGATCCACCACATCATCGCCGACGACACTTCGATGGAGATCTTCTGGCGCGACCTCGCCGAATGCTACGCAGGGCGGGCGTCCGCGCTGCCGGAGCTGGCCCCGGTTCATGCCGCGCCGGACCAGGCGGGTCTCGAATACTGGAAGTCGGCGTTGGCCGGTGCGCCGCCGGCGATCGAACTTCCGGACAGTCTCCCGCGACCGGCTCGTCAAGCGCAGCTGGAAGGCACCGTCGAGTTTTCCGTGCCACAGCACGTCATCAGCGCGCTCGAAGCCGTGGCCACGGAGGCGGGCGCGACGGGGTTTATGGCGTTGCTCGCCGCGTTCGTCCTCGACTTGCGTCGGGCGACAGGGCGGGATGACCTCGTCGTCGGCACCTTCGCGGGCAACCGGCCGTCGGTCGAGGCGGAAGATTTGATCGGGCTGTTCGTGAACACGCTTGCCTTGCGGGTACGGGTTCCCGGCGATCCGGCGTATTCGGAGGTGCTGGCCGCGGTGCGGGAGGCGGTGGTCGGCGGGTTCCGGCATCAGGACGTGCCGTTCGACCAGGTCGTGGCAGCGCTGCGGCCGCCGCGCGACCTGAGCCGGAATCCGGTGGCGCAGGTGGCGTTCCAGTCGCTCGGCTCGCTCGCGGACCGGCTCCGGCTCGACGGCATCCGCGCCGAGCCGTGGCGGGCCGGGCAGGGCGGGAATCCGTTCGACGTGCTGGTGACGGTCCGCGAGCATCCCGACGGCTTGGCCGGGACGCTGCATTACGACCGGGCCCTGTTCACCGAAGCCGCGGCGAAGACGATGGCCGACCGGTTCGTCCAGGTCGTGCACACGGTCGCGACAGCCCCGGGCACGCGCGGTTCGGAGCTGCCGGGATGAGCGGATCTCCTACACTGGACGGGTGGACGGCGAGGCGGCGTACCGGCCGCAGCTCGGCGAACGCGAGCTGCGGGTGCTGCGGCTCGTCGCCGAGGGGTACAGCAACAGCGAGATCGCGGCCGAACTCGGCTGGTCGGAACACACGGTGAAGAACGCGCTGTACGACCTGATGGCCCGGCTGGGAGTACGAAACCGCGCCCACGCGGCGGCTTACGCGGTGCGGAACGGGCTGATTTAGGACCGCGCTGGGACGACTCGACGCGGCGCGAATGGGGCGGGGTTGCTTGGCAGGGGACGAGGGGATTGGCTCGTCCGAGCCGCTGAGCCGCTGAGCCGCTGAGCCGCTGAGCCGCTGAGCCGCTGAGCCGCTGAGCCGCTGAGCCGCTGAGCCGCTGAGCCGCTGAGCCGCTGAGCCGCTGAGCCGCTGAGCCGCTGAGCCGCTGAGCCGCTGAGCCGCTGAGCCGCCGAGCCGCCGAGAGCGAGCAGCAGGCAGCGGGCAGCGGAAAAACAGGCAGGCAACCACCACCAAGCACCGCCGCCGCCCCAGCACAACCCCTAAATCAGCCCCTCCCGCAACGCGAACGCCACCGCATGCGCCCGGTTTCGCAGCCGCAGCCGGTGGGTGATGTCGTGCACGATCGTCGTCACCGTGCGTGCCGAATAGGCCAGCGCGGAAGCGATCTCGGCAGTCTCATGCCCATCCGCCACCATCCGCAGGACATCTCGTTCCCGCGCGTCCAAAGTCGGCGCGGCAGGAGCCGCCTGCCGGGCGTCGAACAGGTCGCTCAGCAAATCCGGCGGCATCGTCCCGTGGCCGGTCGCCGCCGCGCGTACCGCGGAGACCAGCGTTTGTTCGCAAGCCTGCTCCCGCCGCAGGACCCCGCAAGCGCCCGCCTCGATCGCGCGCGCCGCACGGGGAGCGTCGACTTTGCCGGTCACCACCAGGACGGTCGCGTTGCGTTCCTTGGCCGTCCGGATCGCCTCGACGGCCGCGTCGTCGACCTCGTCGACTGCCAGTACCGCGACCCCGCCGTCGGTGTCGGTGAATTCGCCGCGGCCGTAGAGTGCGCTTTCCAAGCCGGCGCGCAGGAACGGGTCGGCGGCGAGCACGCGCACCGGGACGGTTCGTTCGAGGGTGGTCATTTTCCGCTTTCCTCTCGGCTCGCCGCCACCGCGACGGGTTCTTCCAGCAGATCCGGCAGGTCCTCGACCCGCCGCAGCGAGGGGCGTGCGGCCAGGCAGCCCAGTACGACCAGCAGCAGCCCGGCGAGCAGGAACATCAGCGCCATCCCGCGGCCGGGGCCGGTGCCGATCAGGTGGCCGACCGAGCTCGCCAGTGCTCCGTCGGGGCGCATGAGCGGTTCGAACACGTCGTCGGCGAGCGGGCCGGCGACGAGGTATGCGACCGGGCTCGCCGCCTGCGACACCGCCCGCGAGGTCGCCATGACCTTGCCGAGGTTCGCCGGGGCGACCTTGCTCTGCAGCACGGTCTGCGCGGTGCCGGTGATCACCGGCAGGGTGAACAGGAAGAACGGCCCGATCGCGATCACCAGCGCCAGCGACGGCGCCAGCGCGTGGACGGCCAGCGCGATCCCGCCGAACGCCATGAACGCGGCGATCCCGCGCATCCGCTTCTTCGGGCCGCCCCAGACGCCCATCACCAGGCTTCCGGCGAACAGCCCGCAGCCGCCCGCGAACACCTGGAAGCCGAGTCCGGCGGGGCTGGCGAAGGACAGCACCAGCGGCCGCACGAGCGTCCCGGCGATGCCGAAGCAGAAGTAGAACCCGGCCAGCACGCCGAGCAGGCCGGTCAGCCCGGGGCGGCGGCGCAGTTCCTCCCAGCCCGCCGGGACCTGCCGCCAGATCGACGGTCCGCCCGGCTCGGGGGCGGCGGTGCGCACGGCGGCCCCGGGCAACGGGACCAATGCGACGACCAGCAGCGACGCGGCGAACGTCACGAGGTCGATCAGCACCACCCCGCGCAGGCCGGTGAGCGCCAGCAGCGTCCCGGCGACGACCGGCGCGGCGATCTGCGCGCTGAACACCACCTGGGACAGCCCGTTCGCGCGGCTGAGGTGCTGTTTCGGCACCAGCAGCGGGATCATCGCGCTGAAGGTGACCTGCTGCAGCGTTCCGCACATCGCGGTCAGCGCGGTCACGACGTACACGTGCCAGGTCTGCAGCTGGCCCGCGTCGATCAACAACGCCAGCGCGCCGACCGAAACGAGCGCGACGCAGTCCGCGGCGACGAGGATCCGGCGGCGGTGCCACCGGTCGGCCAGCGCGCCCGCGAACGGCGCGATCAGCAGCGCCGGGATCGCACCGGACAGCATGATCAGCGCGAACTGCGTGGCCGAACCGGACCGTTCGTAGGTCCAGACGCCGAGCACGAACCCGGTCAGCGCGGAGCCGACGATCGAGACCAGCTGGGCCGACCAGAGGAGGACGAATCCCCGCGTTCCCATCGTGGTCAACGGTGCTCCTTTCGGGTGGCGGGAAGGTGCCCGATCCGGACGTAATGCGCCAGATACCGTTGCAGCAGAACGCGATCCGCGGCCGGGCACACCAGCCCGCCCGCCGCGACCACGACCTCGGTGTGCGAGCAGTCGAAGACCGTCCGCCGGGGCGGCGACGTCCGTTCGATCATCGCCGTGATCGCGCTCAGCGCCGGGTCCGCCGTCTCCGCGGCGGCCGACGCCAGCGCGGTGTGCCAGTCCTCGAACGGGATCGCCTCGATCGGGTAGCCGAATTCGCGCAATCCCGCGACGACCTCGCCGAACCGCATCGTGCGCTGGTTGTGGAAGTGGAAATCGCAGCCATATCCGGTGCGCCGCCGCGAAAGATGGCCGATGGCGGCGGCGACGTGGTCGACCGGCGCCATGTCCTCCTCGATGTCGAAGTCCTCCGCCGGCGCGGAGCCGAGCAGCACCAGGCAGCGCAGCAGGTTCGCGAACCGGTCGCCGAGCGGGCCGATGCCGGTCCGGCTGTGCCCGGTCACCCGCGCCGGACGGTGGACGCTCACCGGCAGACCGCGTTCGCGTGCGGCCCGGGCCAGCCGGTCGGCGGCCCATTTGCTTTGTTCGTAACCGCGGTCCAGCCCGGCGGGGTCGTCAGGCGGGATGTCTTCGGTGATCACCGCGTCGCGGTCCAGCGGGTAGACGCCCAGCGACGACACCAGATGCACGGGGGTGCCGCTGCGGCAAGCGAGCCGCAGCAATTCGATGGTGCCGAGGACGTTGCCGGGCCGCAATTGCGCATACGGGCGCAGGAAGTTCGCTTCGCCGCCGCAGTGGAAGATGACGTCGAGGTCCGCGGCGACCGCATTCAGCTCCGCTGAGGACAAACCCAGCTGCGGGGAACCGAGGTCGCCGGGGACAGCTATGATCCGGGGGCGGAAACGCTCGTCCCACAGCAGGTGGTCCCGCAGGACCTGCTCGATCCGGGCAGCGCCTTCGGCGGCGTCGGCGGCCCGGACCAGGCAGCGCACCACGACGTCGCTGTGCCGCAGCAGATCCGCGAGCAGGTGCGGGCCCAGGAATCCGGACGCTCCGGTCAGCAGGGCGATCCGCGGGGCCATCGCGCGCTGGATCGCGGCCTCGGCCTGCGCGGGACTGCGGCGCGCGTCGATGTCGGCGGGCAGCACGGCGTCCGCGAGCACCTCGGCGAGGCGGTCGTCCTCGCGGTAGCCGGGGGCGCGGACGGCGTCGGCGAAGGCGGCGAGGGTGCTGGCTTCGAAGAGGGTCCGCACCGGGACCTCGACGTCCAGTTCCGCGCGGACCTTCGCCATCAGCGTCCCGGCCAGCAGGGAATGCCCGCCGCGCAGGAAGAAGTCGTCGTCGCGGCCGATGCGCTCGACATCCAGCACCGCGGCCCAGATCGCGGCGAGCCGTTGCTCCAGTTCGCCTTCGGGTTCAGTGAACGCGGACGTCGTGGCGTCGGTCGGTTCGGGCAGTGCGCGGTGGTCGACCTTGCCGTGCGCGTTGAGCGGCAACGCCGGAAGCACCGCGAAGGCGTCCGGGACCAGGTAGCCGGGCAGCGCCGCGCGGAGCGTGGAGCGGACGGCCAGCGGATCGACGTCTCCGACGAGGTAGGCGACCAGCCGGTTCGCGCGGGCGGTGACCAGGACGTCCGTGACGCCGGGGTGGCGTCGGCAGGCCGCTTCGACCTCGGCCGGTTCGATGCGGTGGCCGCGGACTTTCAGCTGCCGGTCCACGCGCCCGAGGAATTCCAGCCGTCCTTCGCCGTCGAGACGCGCGAGGTCGCCGGTGCGGTACATGCGTGCGCCGGGCACCGGCGAGAACGGGTCCGGGACGAACTTCTCCGCGGTCGCGCCGGGTCGGTCTCGGTAGCCGCGGGCGGGAGCGTCGCCGCCTACGCAGAGTTCGCCGGGGACACCGGGCAGCACCGGACGCAGCCGGTCGTCGACGACGTAGGCGCGGACGTGGGGGAGCGGATCGCCGATCGGCAGCTGCACCCGGCCGTCGAGTTCGCCGGCGTCGAAGGTGAGGTAGCTGGTCGCGCAAACGGTTGCTTCGGTGGGGCCGTAGTGATTGTGCAGTTCGACGCGGCCATCGGTGAGCGCTGCCCACGTCTGCACCACAGTGGTCGGGACGGCTTCCCCGCCGACCATTATCGTCCGCAGTGGACAGTCGAACGGGGTGTCTTCCGCGGCCAGCTCGGCCACCCACTTCTGCCACAGCGCGGACGCGGTGTCGACCATGGTGATCCCGCGGTCGCGGCAGAGCCGGACGAGGCCGGGGCCGGTGAGCGACGCCGGGTCGCGCCAGGGCAGGACTGCCGCGCCGGAGACCAGCGCGGGGAAGATGTCGCCCGCGGCGGCGTCGAAGGTCAGCGGCGGGATCATCAGCACCCGTTCGCCGGGGCCGAATCCGTGCAGCTTCCGGAAGGATTCGGCCAGTTCGGCGAGTGCGCCATGGCATACCGCGACCGGTTTCGCGGCTCCGGTCGAGCCGGAGGTGTAGATGACGTAGGCGAGGTCGTCCGGTCCCAGCGAGAGCTCCGGCGCGGCACCTTCGGGCAGCCGGTCGGGGTGCAGCACCGGGCCGTCGAACGCGAAGTCGTGGTCGGTGAGCAGGGCGGCCGGAGCGGCGTCGGCCAGGAGTTCGGCCAGCCGTGCGGGCGGATGTCCGGGGTCGAGCGGCAGGTACGCGGCACAGGCCAGGAGGACGCCGAGCAGGCCGGTGATCGCGCCCGTGGACAGGGCGAGCGCGACGACGTCGCCGCGCCGGACGCCGGAAGCGTGCAAGGCCGCGGCGATGCGGCGGGCGCGGGAGACCAGTTCGGCATAGGTGAGGCACTCGTCGTCCTCGACCGCGATGGCGTCCGGGGTGAGCGCGGCTTGCCGGGTGATGCGCGTGGTGACCAGGGTTCCGTCGGAGACCACCGGCGGGGCCGGATGACCGCCGTTGCGCAGCCGGATCCGGTCCGCGGCGGGCAGGGCGTCCACTGTGGACACTGGCGCGTCCGGGGCGGCGAGCATGGCCCGCAGCAGGTGTTCGTACTGGTCGGCGAACCGGGCGACGGTGGCGGCGTCGAACAGGTCGGTCGCGTAATCGAGTCGTCCTTCGATGCCGTCGGGTGTGGTCGCCAGCGCGAGGGTCAGGTCGAAGCGCGCGGTGGTCACCGGGAGGTCGAGCCAGTCCGCGCGGATGCCGGGCAGTTCGAGCCCGGCCCCGGCCGAGTTGAGCACGAACATCACCTGGAACACCGGGTTGTGGCTGAGATCGCGGGCCGGCCGCAGGTCCTGCGCCACCCGTTCCCACGGATAGCTCTGGTGCTCCAGCGCGCCGACGCAGGCGTCCTGCACCTGCGCGAGCACCCCGGCGACGGTCGGATCGCCGGTCAGCCGGGTCCGGACGGCGACGGTGTTGGCGAACATCCCGACGCACTGTTCGATCCCCGGCACCGTCTCGTCGCGCATCGGCATGCCGACCACCACGTCGTCCTGACCGGCGTGCCGGGCGAGCAGCAGCACGTACGCGGTCAGCAGCACGGTGTTGACGGTGACGCCGTGCCGGTGGCAGAAGGCCGTGAGGTCGGTGGACAGGCGGAAGGAATGACCGTTGCCGCGGAAGGATTCGGCGGGTGGACGCGGACGGTCGGTCGGCAGTTCCAGCAGCGCCGGGGCGTCGTGGAGTTGTTCGCGCCAGTACTGCTCGCCCGCGTCCAGCGGTTTGGTCGCCTGCCAGGCCGCGTAGTCGCCGTACCGCACGGGCGGCGTGGGCAGGGCCGGAGCGTTCGCCGGATAGAGCGCGGACAGTTCGCGCAGCAGGATCCCGACGGACGCGGCGTCCGCGACGATGTGGTGCAGCGTCAGCACGAACAGGTGCACGTCGTCGGCGAGGGCGACCAGCAGGCCGCGCACCAGCGGTGGGCTGGTCAGGTCGAACGGCCGGGCTCGTTCGGCGGCGAGCACCTGATCCGCGTCGTCCGGCGCACCGCGGAGGTCCACATAGGACAGTTCCGGCGCGGTTCCGGGCAGTGCCGGGATCTGCACCGGCTCGCCGTCGGCTTCGGCGAACCCGGCTCGCAGCGTCTCGTGCCGGTCGACGACCGCGGCCAGCGCCCGGCGCAGCGCCTCGACGTCGAGCACGCCGGTGAGCCGCCAGGACTGGGAGATCGTGTACACGCCGTCGCTCGCGCCGAGCCGGTCCAGGAACCACAGCTGCCGTTGCGCGGGCAGCAGCGGAACCGGGGCGTCGCCGGTCCGGCGGGGGATCGAGCCGGTCGCGGTGCCGAGGCCGTCGCGCGCGGCCAGCAGCCGGAACAGCCGCTCTCGCTCGTCGTGCGTCATCGATGCGCTCCTGGAGGGGAATCGGCGTGGAGGAGGGCGAGAACCTCGTCGTCGGGCAGTGCGGCGATCCGTTCCCGCAGGAGTGCGATCTCGTCGGTGACCCCGGGTCCGGACTCGGCGGCCCGCAGCGCCGCGGCGAAGGCGGCGATCGTGCGAGCGGCGAACAGCGTCCGCAGGCCGACGCTGGACTGGAAGTGCTCGCGCACCTTCGCCAGCAGCCGAGCGGCGAGCAGCGAATGGCCGCCGAGGTGGAAGAAATCGTCGTGCACGCCAAGGTCCTCGACGGCGAGCACCTCCCGCCACAGCCTGGCCAGTTCGCGTTCGACGGCGTCGCGCGGCGCGACCCGGTCCGTTTCGCGGGACTCCCAGACCGGTTCCGGCAGCGCGGTGCGGTCGGTTTTGCCGTTCTTGGTCAGCGGCAGCGCGGGGAGGAACACGGCGGTCTGCGGCACCAGGTACGCGGGCAGCTGCCCGGAGAGCCGTTCGCGCAGCGGTGCCCATTCGGCGTCCTCGGACACGACGTAGGCGACCAGCCGCACGTCGTCCGGGCCTGCCGGGCGAACCAGCACGACGGCGTCGGAGACCTGCGGATCGGCCCGCAGCCGGGCTTCGATCTCGCCGAGTTCGATGCGCAGGCCGCGGATTTTCACCTGGTGGTCGGTGCGGCCGAGGAACTCCAGCGTTCCGTCGGCGCGCCGCCGCGCGAGGTCGCCGGTGGCGTAGAGGCGGCTTCCGTCGGCGGCGAACGGGTCCGGGACGAATCGTTCCGCGGTCAGGCCGGGACGGCTGCGGTAACCGCGGCCGATCCCCGCGCCGCCGACGAAAATCTCGCCCGCGACGCCGGGCGGGACCGGGTTCAGCCCGCCGTCCAGCACGTGCAGCCGGGTGTTCGGCAGCGGCGGGCCCAACGGCACGACCGGGCTGGCGCTGGTCACCGTGCCCGCCGCGACGATCATCGTGACTTCCGTGGGGCCGTACAGGTTCCAGACCCGGCCGTCGGACAGCGCGTCGACGAGTTCCCGGTCGAGCGCCTCCCCGCCGCACAGCCGTTCGCGCACGTTCGCGGGCACGCCGCCGGACGCGAGCAGCATCCGCCAGCGCGTCGGCGTGGCCTGGAGGATCGTCGCGCCGCAGTCCGCCAGCCGCCGCGCCAGCGCGACCGGTTCGGCGGAGTCTTCGGTGCTGACCACCGCGACCGTGCCGCCGCGGATCAGCGGGATCAGCAGTTCGCGCACCGACATGTCGAACGCCAGCGTGGTGACCGACGCCCAGACGTCGTCCTCGGTCACGCCGAGCCGGTCGGCGAAGCCGGTGAGCAGGTTGACCACGCCGCGGTGCGGCACGGCGACGCCCTTGGGGCGTCCGGTCGAGCCGGAGGTGTAGATGATGTACGCCAGGTCGGCCGGGTCGTGCGCCACGTCCGGCGCGGTGTCCGGTTCGGCGTAGTCCAGGTCGACGTCCAACACGGTCTCGAAGCGGGGCAGCCGTCCGGCGTTTTCGCGGTCGACGACGGCGATCCGGACGCCGGCCTCCTCGACGACGTAAGCGTGTCGTTCCAGCGGCCATTCCGGATCGAGCGGGACGTACGCGCCGCCGGCCTTCCAGACCGCCAGCAGCGCGACCACCATCTCGGCGGAGCGGCGGACGCAGAGCCCCACCGGGACGTCCGGGCCGACCCCGCGGCGGCGCAGGGCGTGCGCGAGCCGGTTCGCCCGGACGTCCAGTTCGCGGTAGGTCAGCGAACCGGCGATCGCCACCGCTGAACCGCGGTCCCGGACGTGCGGCGCGATCAGGTCCAGCGCGGTCGCTGCGGGCAGCGGACGCGTGATGCCGCTGTCGAGGGCCGCGCGGCGTTGTGCGTTGTCCAGCAGGGAGACCGCGCCGATCTGCTGCGCGGGGTCGGCGGTGACGGAGGTGAGGAACGTGCACAGGTGCTCGGCGAAGCGGGCGATGGTGGTTTTGTCGAACAGATCGGTGCGGTATTCGAGGTATCCGTGCAGGCAGTTGCCTTCGTCGCGGACGCCGAGCATCAGGTCGAGCTTCGCGGTGCCGGTGTGCGGACCGGCGAAGTCGGTGACGGTCAGCCCGGCCAGTTGCGGCAACGCGCCGTCGCCGTGCCCGTTGAAGCCGACCTGGTAGATCGGCGAATGCCCGAGGCTGCGTTCCGGACGGACGGCCTCGACCACGCGCTCGAACGGGATTTCGGCGCCGCCGAGCGCGTCGACCAACGTGTCGCAAACGTCGAGGAGCAGCTCGGCGAAAGTCGGGTCGTCGGCGGTCGAGATCCGGACCGGGACGGTGTTGACGAAGAAGCCGATCAGGCGCTCGGTGTCGACCTGCGAGCGTTGCCCGACGACAGTGCCGACCACGACGTCGTCCTGGCCGCTGTACCGGGCGAGAAGCGCGTGGTAAGCGGCCAGCACGGTCATGAAAACGGTTGCGCCAGCGGTATCCGCGAGCGTGCGGACGGCATCGGTGAGCGCGGGCGGGAACTGGAACTCGTGGATGCCGCCCGCGTAGGTCGCGGTGGCGGGCCGGGGACGGTCGGTCGGCAGGGTGATCAGCTCCGGCGCGCCGCGCAGCCGGTCCGCCCACTCCTGCAGCAGCTCGGCGCCTTCCGGGCCGTCGAGGTGTTCTCGTTGCCATCGCACGAAATCCACGTACTGCATTGGCAGCGGCGGCAGGTTCGGCTCGGCACCGGTCAGCTCGGCGCGGTAGCTCTCTGCCAGCTCGTCGAGCAGCAGGGAGACCGACCAGCCGTCGGCGATCGCGTGGTGCAGGGTGACGACCAGAACGTGCTGGTCCTCGGCCTGGCGCAGGAGCAGGACCCGGGCGAGCGGCCCGGCGGTCAGGTCGAACGGGGTGCGGATCTCCGCCGAGGCCTCCGGTTCGACCGAGTCTTCGCTGACCGCGCGGACCTCGAACGAGAAGCCGTTCTCGGTGACGACCTGCTCCGGAACGCCGTCGTTCTCCCGGAAAACCGTCCGCAGCGCGGCGTGCCGCTCCGCGATCGCGGCGAAAGCGCGGCGCAGGGCCTCGACGTCGAGCGGTCCGGAAAGCCGCAGCACCGTGGGCACGTGGTAGACCGGCGAGCCGGGGTCGAGCCGGTCGAGGAACCACAGCCGTTCCTGGCCGGGCGAGCACGGGAAGACGTTCACGGCGCCCCGATTCCGGCCTGGTCGGCCTCGGTTTCGTCCAGCTCTCGGGACAACCGGTCGTGCTCCACCAGTTCGCGCAGTTGGACCGGCACCTGGTCGCCGAACAGCCGCAGGTACGCGCGCGCCTGGTCCGGATCGGCGCGCAGGAACGGGTAGTCGGTCGGCACCATGTGCCGCACCACCAGCATCGGCACCGGGCTGCGCAGCGGGCGGAACGCGGGATTCCACAGCCCGCCCTTGTCCGGCGGGCCGTTGTGGAACTCGCCGATCATCAGGCCCTCGGCGACGTACTCCGACTTCAGCGCGTGCTGCACGGTGTCGACCACGCCGGAACGGTCGTCCGGCGGGGCGTCCGGGAACAGCAGCAGGATCGTGGTCAGCTGCGCGCTCGGATGCCCGCGCGGCGCGAGTTCGAGGAACCAGTCCCGGTAGCGGTGCAGGGTTTCGGTGAGCCGCGGGCCCGCCGCCGGGATGCCCGGTTCAACGGCGAGGTAGAACCGGCCGCGCTCGAGCGACGGCTGCGCGAACGGGCAGACGTTGCCGGCGCGGCCGAGGTCGGGATGCGGGCCGGACAGGTAGCCGCGGCCCCAGTCGAAGATCGCCCGCAGGTGGATCTCGTACCGCAGCAGGCGTTCGGGCAGCGCGAGCGGGTCGAGGTCGTGCCGCTCCACCAGGACGCGGCCGGGATCGGTCGGATGGATGAGCATCAGCTTCGGTCTCCAGGCGAGTGCGGTCCGGCGCCCCGTCCGCGGGCGAGGGCGCCGCCGGTCAAGGCGAGGGCGAGCGCCGCGGCACCGGTGCCCCAGGCCAGCGCGGCGTGCTGGCGCCGGGCACGGCGCAAGGCGTCGGCGTACGGGATCGTGGTGTGCGAAACCATGGTGTAGAGCGGCATCCAGCGCTTCGGGAAGACGCGGCTGAGCACCAGATCCGCCTTCTTGCGGGCCAGGAACAGCGGCGAGGCCACCCGGGAGCGCAGCTCGTCGAAGTTCTCCTCGGAAAGGTCCGCGAGGACGTCGGTGTGCGGTTTGCGGCGCCGTTCGAAGGTGCGGAGGGCTTCGGCCCAGTCGTTGTCGGCGAGGCATTCGCGCAGCACCGCGCAGTCCTCCAGCGCCGAGTTCATGCCCTGGCCGTAGAAGGGGTACACGGCGTGGGCGGCGTCGCCGATCAGCACCACGCGGCCCTCGTGCTGCCACGGCGAACTCCGGACGGTCACCAGATGTCCGGTCGGATGCGAGAGGAACTGCTCGACGATGTCGGGCACCAGCCGTCGCACGTCGGGGAAGCGGGTGTCGAACAGCGCCCGCACCGATTTCTCGGTGGTGAGCGTGGCGAAGCTCTGCTCGCCGGACAGCGGGAGGAACACGGTCGCGGTGAGTGAACCGTTGACATTGGGGTGGGCGACGATCAGCCCGTCGTCGCCCGGCCAGACGTGCAGCGCGTCCGGACTGCTGCGCATCGCGCCGGATGGGCCCGCGGCGATCGCGAACTCCTTGTAGCCCCAGGGCAGGACGCGCTGCCGGAAGTCGGCGGGCAGGCCGCGCAGCAGCCGGGTGCGCACGGCGGAGAACGCGCCGTCCGCGCCGACGACGAGGTCCGCGGAGGCGTGGTATGGACCACTGTCGCCGGCGAAAGTGCAGACGGGTTCCGCGGTCGCCGATCCGCGGTCGAGATCGGTGAGGGTGACTCCGAAGCGCGCGCGGACGTTCGGGTACTCCAAGGCTTTCGCGAGCAGGATCCGGTTGAGGTCGTCGCGCAGCACCGAGCGCAGGATCTGGTCCTCGTGGCTGCCGTAAGGCTGGAAATCCAGCTCGCCGTCGCGCTGGTGGATCACCCGCCCGCGCATCGGGGCGGCCGCGGCCAGCACCGGGCCGAGCAGCCCGACCTGGTCCAGCGCCCGGATTCCGCGCTGGGAAAGGCCGAGGTTGATCGACCGGCCCGCGCCCGCGCCCGCCGCGCGCGGATCCGGCCTGCGCTCGTGGATCTCCACCTGGTGCCCGAGCTGCGCGAAGTGGATCGCGGCGAGCGAACCGGCCAGCCCGGCCCCGGCCACCAGAACCCGTTTGGCGTTCATTCCGGCCGCCGCCGATCCGCGTGAGGGCAATTGTGCCGTCGCCGTTCGGAGCGCTTTTCCGTTGAGCGGTTATTCGCGACCGGACGCGCAATTCGGCCGATCGGAGCAGCATTGCCCGCACTTCCCCGGGAGTGCTCACCAGTGGTGATCCGGAAGAACTCCGGAGTAATCGCGGGCAACGCGTGTCCGGTCGGCTGCGGAAAGTGTTCGGACCATTTCGGTAACGTTTCGCCGGGGCGGTCCGATCGACCGCCCGGCCTTCGTCCCGGTCGCGGTAAACGCCCAGGTCCGCTGCTGCTCACCGATCCTCCTGCGAGATTCGTCGCCGGCCGGGCGCGCGGCCGAGGTTCTCCCTGTTGGCCGATAGCCCGGGCCGGGGTGCGGGCACTAACCTGTTCCCGCTTGCCCGGCAGATTTACCGGGGTTTGTCCCGGGCTCAAATAAACCGCAAGATATCGGGTGCCAGCATCCGTAGAATTACCGCAATTCGCTGGTCGGGCGAAGGGGGAGAAGCATGGTCGAGAAGGAGTTTGTCGGCCGGGCGGCGGAACTGGCCGCGTGCCTGGACCGCGCGGCCGCGGTGACCGTGGTGGAAGGACGGCCGGGGATCGGGAAAACCCGGCTGCTGGCCGAAGTCGCACAGCGGGCGCCGGATCCGGTGTGCGCGGTGCCCGGGGGCGCGCCGGAGTTCTCCCGCCGCCTGGCGCACGCGCTCGGCCCGGAATCGCTGGTGGTGGTGGACGACGCGCAATGGGCCGACGAAGCTTCGCTGCGGCTGTTGATGTCGCTGGTCGCAAGACCGGGGAACGACCAGCGGCTCGTGCTGTCGGTCCGCGACGGGCAGCGGCAGCCCGCGCTGACCCGGTTGCTGCATTCCGAGCGCGTCCCGGCCCGGTACGTGACGCTGCCCGCGTTCACCGACGCCGAGGTCGCCCGCCTCTTGCCGGGGCACGACGACGTCGAACGGGCGCGGATCGCCGCCGCGGCCGAGCGCATCCCGCTGTACCTGTTGCTGCTGGCCGATTTGCCGCCGCACGAGTGGCCGGGCCACGACGACAGCCCGGCCGCCGAAGACCGGCCGATGCTGCCGGCGGAACGGGTGCTGTTCGCCGAGGTGTCGGCGCTGCCGGAGGCTGAGCGGCTGGTCGTCCAAGCCGCGGCGTGCGGCGGCGCGATCCTCGACGCGGATCTGGTCCAGGCGATGACTGTGCTGCCCCGGGCTGAGGTCGGCTACGCGATCGAACGGCTGCTGTGTCGGGGCGTGCTGACGGGCGGGGCCGCGGGGCTGCGGTTCCGGCACCCGTTGGTCCGCGCCGCCGCCGCGCGGCTCGCCGGACGCGGCTGGGCGGCGGGCGCGCACCACCGGGCGGCGGCCTACCTGCGCGAACTTGACGCGCCGCTCACCTTGCGCGCGTATCACCTCGAGAAGTCCTTGTACCGCCACGATCTGGTGGCAGTCGGCGAACTGGCGTCGGCGGGGGAGGAGGTGCTCGGCACCGCTCCGGCGGCGTGCGCCCGCTGGCTCGGCGCGGCGGTGGCGAACCTGCCGGAACGGATGCGCGGCGGGCACGAGCACTGCCGCCTGTCCGTCCTGCGGGCCGAAGCGCTGTTGGCGTCCGGGCAACCGGCCGCGGCCCGTGCGTTGCTGGTGGCGTTGCCGGAGTCGGCCCCGGTGCTGGCGCTGCTTTCTCGGTGCGAGCACGCCCTCGGCCGCACTCGCCGCGCGCGCTCGATCGCCGAGGCCGCGATCGCCGCGTCGGGCCAGGCTGACGCGCGGGCCCACCTTGAACTGGCACACCTGGAATTGCTGGACGGCGACGCTGTCGGCGCGCAGCAGCGGCTCCGCCGGACCGCGGCGGACCCGAGCGCCGGGCCCGCGGTGCAGGCCGCGATCGCGGCGCTCGCTGCCATCGGGCTGGCCTGCGCCGGGCGGACCGCCGAGGCCAGGCACGCCCAGCAGACCGCCGCCGACGGGTTCGACCTGCTCGACGACAGCGAATTGCGTTCGGTCCTCTACACCGTGCCCGCGCTGTGCTGGGCCTCGTGCTTCCTCGACGACGACCGGCGCGCGCTCGCCCTGCTGGACCGGGCGCTGCAGCTCAGCACGCCTGGGCTGAGGCAGGGCCTGCCGTTCCTGTACTCGGTGCGCGGTTACGTGCTGTGGAAACTGGGGCGGCTCGCCGAGGCGGCGGAAGCCGCTGCCGAAGCGGAAACCGCGGCGACCCGATTCGGCCATGACGACGTCGTGCCGATAGCCGCCGCGATCCAGTTGCGAGTGCTGCTCGCGACCGGAGACCGGTCGGCGGCCGAGCAACAATGGCGCACGGTGGAGAAAATGCCGCGGCCGACGGTCGCGTGGTGGCGGCGGACGGTGGAGCACATCCTCGCTGAGGCGGGTCTCGAACTCGGCATGTTCCCCGGAGCGGTCGAGCAGCCGGCAGAGCGGACAGCGAATCCGTTGCTGGTAGCCAGATTGGCGCAGGACTGCCGGGTCGCCCTTTCCGAAGGAGCGGTTGCGGAGGCGCGCCGACGAGCGGCTGAGGCAATGGAACGGGCCGCGGCCACTGGATTGAAGAGCGACCTCGGCCTCGCGTTGCTGGCGCGCGCGACGGTGGCAGCGGCCGAGAACGACCTCGCTGCCGCGTTGACGGATGCTTCCGCAGCGGCCGTCGCGTTCGGCCGGGCGGCGATGGTGCTGCATCGCGGTCGGGCGGTGCTGTTGGTCGCGGAAGTGCTGGGGAGACAGGGAAACTTCGACGCCGCGACCCAGCGGATCGGCGAGGCGCGGGAAGTGTTCCAGAGCGCGGGGGCGAGCGCGTTGCTGCGCGAGACGACGAAGGTGCAGCGACGATTGGCCGGACGGCGAAAACTGGAGTCGCCGCCGGGCGGGCGGGCGCTTTCGCGGCGGGAACGGCAAGTGGCGGAAATGGTGGTGCGCGGGTTGACGACGAAGGAAATCGCGGCCGAGTTGTTCTTGAGCCCGCGGACGGTGGACGCGCATGTGGCGCGGGTGCTGAACAAACTCGACCTCACCACCCGCGCCGGGATCGCCCGCCGATTGATCAGCTGACGCTCGTCGCGGGCCGGGGTGTCCCGGGCCGTGGAACAAGCTGCGCTGCCCGGACGCGCGCCGTTGTACCGTCAGCCCGGACAATCGGTGAACGCGCACGGAAGGGCTGTTTTCGTGGCTGCGAAGAATCGGTGCGGCAGGAACCCCGCGGCGAAATACGCCATTCTGGACTTGGACGGGACCCTGCTGCCCGGGCACACTTCGCGGCATTACCTCCGGGTCCTCCTCGACGACGGCGCCTGCGACCGGCAAGCGGGCTTGTCCTGCCTGGAAGCCATCGCGCAGTACGCGGCCGCGGAGAAAGCGCCGCCGGGGCTCCTGGACGAGATCTACCGGCTGTACGCGCTCGCGATGAAAGGCGCGTCGGTCGCACAGGCCCGGTTCGCGGCGGAGAAAACCTGGCGGGCGCGCCGGGGAATGCTGTTTTCCTTTGTCCCGGAACTGCTTTCGCTGCTGCGGGCGAGCGGCTACCGGATCCATTTGTTGTCGGGCAACCACGATTTCCCGGTCCAGGAGGCGGCGTTCGACCTGGGCCTGTCCGGCGGACATGGTGCCGTCGTGGAGGTAGCTGACGGCCGGTTCACCGGACGCTTGCTGTCCGCTCCCGGTGCGCCTGGCGGCAAACTCACCTTCGTGCGCTGTCTCGCCGACGCGACCGGATTTGACGCGGAGAACTCCCTGGCGATCGGGAATTCGGCCTCGGACGCGGAGGTCTTTTCGTGCGTGGGCAAGGCGCTGGCTTTTGAACCGGACGCTGAGCTTCGGCGGCTTGCTGCGGGGCGGCCGTGGCATGTTGTTGACCGGCGGACGATCCTGCGGGTGTGCGCGCGACTGACCGCTCGGGCGACGGCTGCGTGAGGGGAACGCACTTCCCGGTCCGGAACGGAAACCCGATGGTGCGTCAAGACCCTGTTCCGTGGTCTGGAACATTGCTCTGCGTCCACGTTCAGTCGCTCACTGGCTACTGAGTGCTGGTATTGTCGTCCGGCGGAGGAGCGGCGGTCGCCGGAAACGGGATCGGCCGGTTCTCCCGCGGCCGGCACGGACGGCGCCACCCTCGCCGTCGTGGCCGGTCCGGTCGATCGCCGCTCCGGAACTGGCGCCGCCCGCCGACCGCGGGGGCTCCCGGGTCGCGGGCGACGGCGGCGCTGCCCGGAGTCCGCCGACGCGCTCCGGCGGAAACGCGGGACTGCCGGGAATATTCTCGGCCCTGGCCGATTGTTCGCCGGGATTTCCGCGCGATCTTTCGCCCTGGTTCTCCGACGGACGAAAAGCGGTGGGAAGCAATTGTCACGGCGTGCGACCACGACGGCGCGGAAACCCGGGACGGCGACGCAGCGTGACCGGTCGCGACCGGTTCCGGGGACGGACCTGTCGCACGACGAGGCGGGCGGGCCAGCGCGCTGCGCCACTGGGGCGATCTCTTTCAGTGAACGGGTGCGTCCGGTTGTGCCGGACGCGGCACTGGGCAAGCATGAAGGCGCGAGAGCAGGACTGTCTCGGGAAAGACGTGGGTGGCGAACGAATCGGGCGGCGGCGAGGCGCGGCGCCGCCCGGGAACGGCGGAGGCGCGAGGACCGCGCGGGGCGGCGGTCGCGCGGCCTCGCCCGGCGCGCGCGGGAAGGAAGCTCCGCGCGGGCACGAGAGGGATTTTCGCGGATTCGGTGGAGGTTTCGGTCGTGACTATGAGCGACGACAACGGGCGGTGGGCTTGCACGAGCGTGGTGCCGCGCAGGCCGATTCCCCGGGCGCTTTCGATCCTGGGCGCGATCCGGGATTCGGGAGGGATCGAAACGCTGAGCGAGATTTCGCGGTCGACACGGCTGCCGAAAAGCACGGTGCACCGGCTTCTCGCCGAGATGCAGGGATATGGAATGGTCGTGCGGGCGGGATACCATTACCGGCACGGGGAAGCCGTGTGCCGCCTCGCCAGACCCGGTTCGACACAGGAACTGCAACGGCTGCGCCGAGGCATTCTCCCGTCCCTGATCGACATCCACTGGCGCACCGGCTACCTGGTCGGGCTCGGCGTGGCCAGCGGAAATGTCGTCGATTTCGTGCATTTGATCTACAGCAGCGGCTATTGCTCGCTGGCCGAGCGCATCGAAAACGATTCGCAGCTCGCCGGAAGCGCGGCGGGACGCGTGCTGATGGCGTTCGACCCGGGTCTCGCGGCGCGGTTCGCGGTCTTCGCCGGCTACCGCGGCGAGGACGAGAACGGCGGCGGTCTCCCGGCGTGGCTGAGCGCGGAACTGCGCGAGATCCGGCAGCGCGAGGTGTCGTTCAACCCGCGCGTCCCCGGCGCGCTGCTCGCGGCGGCGGTACCGGTGTTCAACGTGACCGGGACGGCGGTCGCCGCGCTGAGCGTGGCGGCGCCGCGCCGGGTGTTCAATTCGCGGGAAGCGCATTCGTCGCTGCAGGCGACCCGGATGACCGCGCAGCGCATCCTCCGCGAAACGGTGGCGGCTGATTGGCGGAGCGCGAAATCCGGCCGTCCGGTGGAATAGCCCGGCTGTCGGAGGCGTCCGGAAGGCGGAACGTTTCCCGGGGAACGGCGCAATTTCGCTCCGGTGCCGCTCTGCCTTGCCTGCTGCGGAGAAGGCGGAACAGTCCGGCAATCCCGCTGTGCCGTGCGCACTTCCGCTCCGGCCTTTGCTGATCAGGTCTCGCGCGGAGCGTTCCCTTTCGAGGCAGGCACTTTCGCTGCGAGGTCGCCTGATCGGCGCAGTCGCGGCCAGCGTGCCGAACCCGCGCGGAGGGCCGCAGCGCCTTTCGCGCCGGGACCAAAGTCTCCTGCGTCGCGGACGTCCGCCCGCAGTGGCGCCGGGGCGCGGCGGCCTAGCGTCGGCGGCGAGGAACCGGACGGAGGAGGCATGTGATGGAGGAGCGGAGGGCCCCGTTGCCAGGGGCTGCCCGCCGGTCGCCCACCGGACGCGGCAAGCACGGTGCCGCGATCTGCCCGCGAACACGGGAGAAGGAGAACCGGGAGCCACGACGGTGAGGCGACCGGTGGTCGTCGGCGCCGACGGCTCGACGGCGGCGCTCGCGGCGGTCCGCTGGGCGGCGGTCGAGGCCGGGCGGCGCGGCACCGGGCTAGTGGTGTTCCACGCCGAACTGTGCGACGACCCGGACCTGCTGCCGCACGGCAAACCGCCCGGCGACGCCGAACTGCTGATGGAACCCGCGCGCCGCCTGTTGCGGCAGGCGGCGGAGACTGCCCGCCAGGCCGCGCCCGCGGTTCCGGTGCGTATGTGCGTCCGGCTGGGGACGGCGGCCGAATTGCTGGCCGCGCTGTCCGACGAAGCCGGACTGCTCGCGCTGGGCGCCCACGGGCTCGGCGGGGCGCGCGGAGGAGCGATCGGGTCGGTGGCCCTGCGGGCGGCCGCGTCCGCGCGCTGTCCGGTGGTGGTCATCCGGGGCAGCGCGGCGGCGGACGGACCGGTGGTGGTCGGCCTCGACGACTCCGACGGCGGTGAGCGCGCACTCGCTTTCGCCTTCGACGCCGCGGTTTCGCGCGGCACCGGAATCGAAGCGGTCCACGCGTGGCACGACGGCCGGAAAGGCGGGCTGCGGGAACAGGTGGCCGCGTGGTCCCGCAAACACCCAGTCGTGCCGGTCCGCATGCATGTCGTCCGGGTGCGCTCAGCGGCGCGGGCGCTGCCCGGGATTTCCGCCGGGGCACAGCTGATCGTCGCCGGAGCCCGAGCGAGCGGCCCACTGGCGGGCGGTCTGCTCGGTTCGACGGGGTACTGGCTGCTCGCCCACGCCGCCTGCCCGGTCGCGGTCGCCCGCTGACGAGTCCTCTGTGGACGGTTGTACCCCGGCCCGACCGCTGTCGATTTCGGACAGCGGACCAAGCCTGACAGCGCGGTGCTTGTCGGGGCCGACGTCGTTTGCGGCGCGATCGAGCGCACCCCACGTCCGGTGCCGGAATGGGGAGCCCGCCGCCAGCCGATCGGGAAGCGGCTGCTCGACGGCTGGCAGGAGAAGCACAGCCGGAAGCTGGTCCGCGACCGGCCGCGGCAGCTGCTGCTCGACGAGTCGGAGCGGGCGCCGCTGCGTGGCCGGGGCGGGTTCGCCGGGATGCTGCTCGGGTCGACCAGCCAGGCACTGATCCACCACTCCTCGTGCCCGACGTACGGCGCTGACCGTTCCCGCGAATATCTGGCGAAAGGACAACAAACCGGGAAACACCCGTCCGGAGCACCCGGAAATCCCGCGCCCGATGATCAGGAATTCCGCCGGAAGAACCATTCCGCTGATCTTCGCGCCAGCCCGCCCGCGCCGCTCGGCCTAGCGGCGCGGCACCCGATTCCGCCGAGCAGCCAAGGGAAGGCGGCAAGCGGACCAAGCCTGCGAGTATCGCTTTTCCGTTGCGATTCCCTCGCAGCGAGACCGTCCGGAACGCCCGTTTTCCCGGGCAACGCCGAAAATCGCGGCGGCACCCTTTTCGCGTGCTTGACGGCCCGTCGCACGAGCCGCGAGACTGAATTCCCAGTGGCGCCGCGGACGGGACGCGGGGGCCGGACGGGCAGGAGCCGCGGTGAACCAGCGGGACACACCCGAACACGAGCGGCTGACGTTCCCCGATCAGCCGAGGATGGAGCTGGACCAGCTTCTCGGCGAGCTGGTGGAACGCGCCCAGGAGGTCATCAGCACGCAGGGCAGGCTGCGGGGGCTGCTGCGCGCGACCCAGTCCATCACCGGCAGCCTCGCGCTGCCCGCGCTGCTGCGCCGCCTCGTGGAGTCCGCGTGCGAGCTGGTCGGGGCGCGGTACGCGGCGCTGGGCGTGATCGGGCCGGACGGGCGGCTGACCGAGTTCGTGCACACCGGGATGGATCCCGAGTCGGTCGCGCGGATCGGCCGGCTGCCCGAGGGCAAGGGCCTGCTCGGCGTGGTGGTCGAGGACCCGCGCCCGGTGCGGCTGGACCGGTTGCAGGACGATCCCCGGTCGACCGGGTTCCCCGAGGGGCATCCGCCGATGACGAGCTTCCTCGGCGTCCCGGTCCGGGTGCGCGGCGAGGTTTTCGGCGACCTCTACCTCGCCGACTCCGAACAGGGCCGGTTCACCGAGGAGGACGAGCAGCTGGCGCTCGCGCTCGCCGCGGCGGCGGGCAGTGCGATCGAGAACGCGCGGCTGTACGAGACCGCGCGCAACCAGCAGGAATGGCTGCGCGCGTCCGCCGCCGTGACCAGGGAGTTGCTGTCGGCGGATCTCGGCGATCCGCTGGGCCGCGTCGTCGACTACGCACGGGCGCTCGCGTCCGCGGACCTGGTTTCGGTGACCCGCCCGGCGGAACGGGAGGGCTACCTCTTCGTCGAACGCGCGGTCGGGGCGGGTGCGGAGCAACTGGCCGGACGGGAACTGCTCACCGAGTCCACTGTGGCCGGCACGGTGTTCGCCCGCGGCGAGCCGAGGATCGCGTCGTGGCCGGACGAACTGCCCCAGCTCTCGGCGCCGTCCGTGCTGAGCTTGAATCTCGATTCGGTGATGCTGGTGCCGCTCGCCGGGAACGGGACGGTGGCCGGGGTGCTGACCGTCTCCCGGCTGGCCGGCCGCCCGGCGTTCACCTCCGACGACCTGGAGATCGCGGCCTGGTTCGCCGACCAGGCGGCGGTGGCGCTCGAACTGGCGCGGGCGCGGGCCGAACGCGAGGACGCCGCGCTGCACGACGAACGCGACCGGATCGCCGCGCGGCTGCACAGCGAGATCCTCAACCGGCTCTACGCCACCGCGCTGTCGCTGCAGACCACGGCCGGGCTCGCCAAATCGGCGGTGGTCGCGACCCGGCTGCGCGAGACGATCGCCGACCTGGACGACGTGATCAACCACGTGCAGCAGACCGTGTTCCGCCTCGACGACGTCCTGCCGCCCGCTCCGGAACCGGTCCGCGACCAGGTGCTGCGGGTGCTGGCGCGGGCCCGCGAGGAATGGGGGCTGGCGGTGTCCACGCAGCTGACCGGGAAGCTCGACGCGGTGCACGCGGACGTCGTGGTGCCGCTGCTGTCCGACGCGCTGCGGCTGATCGCCCAGCACACCTCGGCCGAAGCGGTGGAGGTCGAGATCCAGGCGGAACCGGCGCAGACGACGGTGACCGTCCGGTACGAGGGCGCGGGCGACGTCGCGGTGTCCGCCGCACCCGGCCTGGCCGCGCTGGCGGAGCGGGCGAGCCGCCGCGGCGGGACGCTGACCGTGGCGGGCGGTTCGCGGCTGAGCTGGTCCGTGCCGGTGAAAACGCGGTCGCCTGCCGGTGATTGAGGACTTTCGGTACCGCCGGAGCGCGCCGGCGCGCCGTACTCTCGACGCACGAACGGACCCGATGTGGGAGAAGGACCGATGCTGCGGGTTTTCCTGGTGGACGATCACGAGGTGGTCCGGCGCGGGGTCGCCGACCTGCTGGAGGAGGACCCCGGGATCGCCGTGGTCGGCCAGGCGGGCGACGTCGCGCAGGCGCTGGCCCGGATCCCGGCGCTGCGGCCGGACGTCGCGGTGCTCGACGTGCGGCTGCCCGACGGCAACGGCATCGAACTGGCCCGCGAGCTGCGGTCGACCTCGCCGGACCTCAAATGCCTGATGCTCACGTCCTACACCGACGAGCAGGCGATGCTCGACGCCGTGCTGGCCGGCGCCGCCGGGTACGTCATCAAGGACATCAAGGGCCTCGACCTGATCTCGGCGGTCCGGGACGTCGGAGCGGGCAAGTCGCTGCTGGACGCGCACGCGGCGGCCGCGCTGATGGCGAAACTGCGCGACAGCGCGGAAAAACAGCGGGGGCCGCTGTCGCGACTGTCCGAACAGGAACGCACACTGCTCGCGCTCATCGGGGAGGGGCTGACGAACCGGCAGATCTCCGAACGGATGTTCCTGGCGGAGAAAACGGTGAAGAACTACGTGTCGCGTTTGCTGACGAAGCTCGGGATGGAGCGGCGCACGCAGGCGGCGGTGCTGGCGACGGAGTTGCGGGGCCGCCCGTATCGGCCGGGTGGTTAGACGTTGAGCCGGGAGGGAGTGACGAGGACGTCTTCCAGCGCCCGGCGCGGGGTTCGCGGGACGGGTGCGCCGTAACCGAGGCGGAGCACGATCTGCGGCCAGAGCCCGCCGCCGAGCAGGTCGCGGAGGCGGGCGCGGATCGCGGGCACTTCGACCGGCTGGGAGATGAACGAGGCGTCGATCCCGAGCGCGGTGGCGGTGAGCAGGACGCGTTGCATGGCTTGCCCGGCGCGGAGCCGGTCGATCGCCAGGTCGGCGAACGTCCCGACCACGACGACCAGCGGCGCGGCGCCCGGTGCGCGCGAACCGCCGCCGTAATCGCGCAGGACCCAGGTGTCGTCCGCGGTGACGGCCCCTCCGGCGGCGAACGGCACGCCGTCGCGCCGGTCGCGCCCGCGTCCGGTCCAGCGCTGCCATTCGGACCGGAACGCCGGATCCTCGGTCTGGAGCCGGTGGCTTTCGCGGATCAGCTCCTTGAGCCCGGCGAGCTGGTCCTCGTCGAGCCGAGGCAGCCAGGCGTGCTCGACCTCGGCCGCGTGCCGCAGGACGCCCAGCGCTCCGGCCGGAACGGTTTTGGCGGTGAACGGCGTGCGGTTCGTGTGCCGGAGCGGGATGGCTTCGGCCAGGGAATCGAGCTTCCGGTCGGTCGCGGCGACGGCCCTCGGGCGCACGAGGGCGAGCAGGTCGGGATTGCCGCGCCGGGGGAAGTAGCTGGTGGCGGGCTGGACTCCGGTCGCGTGGATCGCGGCGCGCAGGTTGAACAGCGCGGCTCCGCAGGAGAGCAGCAGCTCGCGCCGGTCCGGGTCGGCGACGGGCAGGGCGCGGTCGGGGTCGGCGTGCACCTCGATGCCGGTCGGGCGGACGCTGAACAGCCAGGGCTGGGTGTTGTGCGTCGACGGCGCGAGGGTGGCGCTGAGCAGCACCGACGCCACCTGTTCGGCGCTGAGCAGGCCGGACGGCGCCACCTGAAGGGTCATCCTTCTCCCCGGGACCGCGAAACGCGGGACACTGTGTCGTGCGTAGTCGCTTCAGCATGCGTCCGCCGGACGGGGGCGCACAGGGGCGAAAGTCATCTGTCTGAGGACGCCGAGCGCCGAAAGCAGGTCTGATGCCGGAAACGCCCCGGAAGCTGTCGGGAACCCTGTCGCAGCTGCGGCTGCGGGAGACGTTGCGCGATCTGCAGGAGCGGATCGAGCTGTTGATCGGCACCCGGGACAAAATGGACGGCTTGCTCGAGGCGGTGCTGGCGGTTGCGTCGGGACTGGAGCTGGACGCGACGCTGCGTCGGATCGTGCAGGCCGCGGTGGAGCTCGGCGAGGCTCGTTACGGCGCGCTGGGCGTGCTGGGCGACGACGGCGCGCTGGCCGAGTTCGTGTACCTGGGCATCGACGCGGAGACGCGGGAGCGGATCGGGCATCTTCCGGAGGGGCACGGTCTGCTGGGGTTGGTGATCGACGATGCGAAGCCGTTGCGGCTGACGGAGATTTCGGCGCATCCGGCGTCGGTGGGGTTCCCGGCGAATCATCCGCCGATGCACTCGTTCCTCGGGGTTCCGGTGCGGGTCCGCGAGGAAGTCTTCGGGAATCTCTATCTCACCGAGAAGAAAGACGGGGCGGAGTTCACCGACGACGACGAGGTGATCGTGCAGGCGCTGGCCGCGGCGGCGGGGATCGCGATCGAGAACGCGCACCTGTACGAGCAGACGCGGTTGCGGCAGCGGTGGCTCGGCGCGACCAGCGAGGTGACCACGGAACTGCTGGGCGGGACGGATCCGGTGGACGCGCTGGAGCTGATCGCGGGCCGTGCGCTGGAGCTGACCGGTTCGGACGTCACGATGCTCGCGTTGCCGGGCACGGGCCGGCTCGATGTCGACGAGGAGCGGGACACCGATCCCGCGGAACTGACCGTGACCGTGTGCGCGGGCGGTGACGCCACCGATCTCATGGGATTGCGGATGTCGGTCGAGGGGACGGTGCCGGGGGCGGTGTTCCGGGACCGTACTCCGCGCCGGATGGCGGAGCTGGCGCTGCTGCCCGACCGCGGCCGCGGTCCCGCGCTGGTGGTGCCGTTGCGGGCGGGCGACCACACGTCGGGGGTGTTGATCGCGTTGCGGGAGCCGGGTTCGGCGCTGTTCGAGACGGCGCAGCTGCCGGTGCTCGCGTCGTTCGCGGACCAGGCCGCGCTGGCGTTGCAACTGGCGGCGCAGCAGCGGGCGGCGCGGGAGCGCGACGTGCTGTCGGATCGGGACCGGATCGCCCGGGATCTGCACGACCATGTGATCCAGCGGCTGTTCGCGGTGGGGCTGGCGATGCAGAGCACGCAACGGCGGACGAAAGCGCCGGAGCTGCAGCGGCGGTTGCAGGAGAGCATCGACCAGATGCACGAGATCGTGCGCGAGATCCGGACGGCGATTTTCGACCTGCACGGCGGCGCGGCAGGGGAGACGCGGCTGCGGAACCGGTTGCACGACGCGATCGCGGAACTGACCGACGACGCGCCGCTGCACCCGGCGGTCAGTATGGCGGGCCCGCTCGACGCGGTGCCCGCCCAGCTTGCCGAGCACGTGGAAGCGGTGGTGCGAGAGGCGGTCAGCAACGCGGTCCGGCACGCGGGGGCTTCGGCGCTGTCGGTTTCCGTCGCGGTACGGGACGAAATGGTGCGCATTTCGGTGACCGACGACGGAACCGGGCTGCCGGAGGGGGTTTCGCCGAGCGGGCTGGGGAATCTGCGGGAACGCGCGGAGTCGGCGGGCGGTGAGTTCACGCTCGGAACGAGCGCGGGCGGCGGGGTGCGGCTGGACTGGTCAGCTCCGCTGCGCTGACCTGGTCGTCCGACGCGCGACTCTGCAGGTTGGTGAGAAATCCGGCGCCCTGGACGTTCGATAGTCCACTGTGGACCTACGAACTGCCAGTGCAGGACCGATTTCCCGATTGTCCATTGTGGACTACGCTTGGTGCGGCGGGGAAACTGGTTGAGGCCGCTGCGACGGCGGGCCGAGCCGGGAGTAGGGTGGCGAAGCCGTCCGAAAAGGCGCAGTGCCGTTGGCATACTCGCGTTTCCGCTGCGGCCCAGAAAGGAGAAAACATGACCGACACGGCCGCGTCCTCCGGCGACCACGAGTTGCTGCGCGCGTTCGTGGACATGGCCGACACACTGGCCGACGACTATGACACGGCGGACATGCTGCACCGGCTCGCGAACTACAGCGTCACGCTGCTCGGAGCCTCGGCCGCCGGGCTGCTGCTCGCCGATCAGCGCGGCGGACTGGAGACGATCGTGCCGGACGAGAGTGCCTCGATCCGCGAGCTGCTGCGGACCGAACCGGGGCCGTGCCTGGACGCCTACCGCAGCGGCGAACCGGTGCGCGTCGAGGACATCGCCGCGGAGGACGCGAAATGGCCGCGCTTCGCGGAGCAGGCGACGACGGCGGGATTCCGGTCCGTACAAGCGCTTCCGTTGCGATTGCGCAAGCAGGTGATCGGCACGCTGAATCTGTTCGGACAGGGCCCGGACCCGGTGAGCGGGCCCGCGCTGAACGTGGCCCGCGCGCTGGCGGACGTCGCGACCATCGGGATTCTGCAGGAACGCGCGATCCGGCGCGGGGAACTGCTCGCCGAGCAGTTGCAGCACGCGCTCAACAGCCGGGTCGTCATCGAACAGGCGAAGGGCGTGCTGGCGCATGCCGGCGGGCTGGAAATGGACGCGGCGTTCGACCGGCTGCGCGCTTACAGCCGTGCGCGCAACGAACGGCTCAGCGCGTCGGCCGGGGCGGTCGTGCGCGGCGAACTGCGGCCGGAGCGGGTGCTCGGCGACGCGAGCTGAGCGTCACCCGCCGCGGCCGGGATGACCGCGCTCGTTCCCGATTCCTCGCGCGTCGATCCTGCCGATTGCTGCCAGAGTTCGCCAGCCAGGCTGTTCGACGCGGCGCCCGCTGCCGTGCTTGCCAGGCGGGCAATCCTGCTGACCCCGCCGCTCGCCGGAGAAGGCGGTGTTCCGTCCGCGTTTCCCGCGGATTCCGTTCCACTGCGCCGAAGAATGAACCGCATTCGCCGACCAACCCGTCGCGGCCGGTCCGGCGGAGCGAATCCGATCCCTGACAAAGACCATTCTGCCCGGGAATTTGACAGTTCCGGCGCGACCGAACGGAGGTTGTGCCGTTTCCCGCCGCGCCCAGACTGGAGTCAGGCGGGAACGAGCGGTCCGTGCCGTTCTCGTGGCGGCGGCCGGGAAAAAGCCGCCGGTGATGTCGAGCCCATGCCGGCAGGCCGCCTGGTCGGTGCGTGGATGCCGCTCGTCGTGTCCCGCGCCTGTCCGTCCGGCTCTCCTGGCGAGGCGGGAGCGAAGGAGGACGGATGAGACTTGACGGGAAGGCAGGCGTCGCGCTGACGGCCGTCGCGCTGGCGGCGGCGTCGCTGGCCGGTTCGGCGTCGATGGCCGGCGAGCGGGCCGCGGCGGCACCCCCGCCGGCGTGCTCGCCGGACACGACGGTGACCACCGACGACGGTCCGGTGTGCGGGATCGCCGGCCCGGACGTCCGGTCGTGGGAAGGGATCCGGTTCGGCGCACCGCCGGTCGGCGATCTGCGCTGGGCGCCGCCGCAGCGTCCGGCGAAATGGACCGAGCCGTTCCCCGCGACCGCGCCCGGCAACGCGTGCCCGCAGCTTGCCGGGCTCGGCCCCGGATCGGAGACCGAGGACTGCCTGAACCTGAACGTCCGCGTGCCCGCCAACCCCGGGCACGAGAAGCTCCCGGTCATGGTGCAATTCCACGGCGGCGGATTTCTGATCCTGCAGGCGCAGGACGCGAGCCGGCTCGTGACCGAGGGCCGCGTGATCAGCGTCGAGGTCAACTACCGGCTCGGGATTTTCGGGTTCCTCGCGCACGCGGCGTACGGCGAGCACGCGGGCGATTACGGGCTGCAGGACCAGCAGGCGGCGCTGCGCTGGGTGCAGCGCAACATCGTGAAGTTCGGCGGAGACCCGCACAACGTCACGATCTACGGGGCGTCCGCGGGCGGTTCGAGCGTCTGCGACCACACCGTTTCGCCCACCGCGGCGGGATTGTTCCAGCGCGGCATCGCGCAGAACGGCGAGTACAACTCGTTGCTGGGCACGGACATCCAATGGCAGGCGCAGGACTGCAAGGCCGATCTTCCCGACGAGGAGGAGGCCCAGCAGGCAGGTGCGCGGTTCGCCAAAGCGCTGGGGTGCGAGTCGAATGCCGGGGAATGCTTGCGCAAGGTGCCCGTGGCGACCCTGCTGAAACAGGCGGGCAACGGGATGAAACCGGACAGCGGCACGGTCGCGCCGATCGTGAACGGGACCACGCTGCCGATGTCGCCGGGCGAGGCGTTCGCCAAGGGACGGGTCAACAAGGTCGCGCTGATGCACGGCGTGGCCCGCGACGAGGTTCAGTTGCCGTCCGCCTCCACTCCGGAGGACTACCGGAAAATGGTGGCGCAGCAGTACGGCGAGCACGCGAAGGAGGTCAGCGAAAGCTATCCGCTGAAGCGATTCCCCAATCCCGCGCCGTTCCTCGCCTTCCGGACCATCGTGGCCGACTCTAATTCGGTCTGCCCCGCGCTGCTGAACGACGAGCGGCTGTCCCGGCATATTCCGGTGTATGCCTACGAAATGGACGACACCGACGTGCCGCCCGCGTTCTTCCTCGATCCCACCAAACCGAACGGCGCGTACCACGTCTCCGAGGGGATGCTGCTGACGCCGCCGCCGGGAGTTCAGCTCAACCCCAACCAAAAGGTGCTCTCCGACCAGCTGGTGGCGCAGTGGACCGGCTTCGCGCGCACCGGGAACCCCACCGTGGACGGCACTCCGCAGTGGGACCCCTTCACCGAACGCAACCCGGTCGTCATGTCCCTCAACGCGGCGGGGGACAGCCAGCTCACCACTGAGATCCCGCGCCAGCACCGGTGCGACGGCCTGTGGAACCCGTTGGCTCCGTTCGCGCAGCATCGGTGAGACGCCGGTGCCGGCAGGGTTTCCTCCTGCCGGCACCGGTTTCAGGGCCGTCCGCCTTCGAGGTGGATGGTTTCGCCGGTGAGGAATTCCGCCTGCAGCATCCACAGCACCGTGTCGGTCACGTCGGCGACGGTGCCGGTGCGGCCGACGAGGGTTCGCTTCGCGGCATTGGCGAGGACATCCGGTTTGCTGTCCCAGACGCCGGAGTCGATGATCCCCGGCGACAACGCGTTGACCCGGACCGGCGCGAGTTCGGCAGCAAGGTGTCGCGCGGCGAAGGCGGCCGCCCCGTTGGTCACGCCGGTCACGACGCTTCCGCGTGCCGGACGCCAGCCGACCTGCCCGGAGAACAGCAGCAGCGACCGTCGGATCGTGAAGTGTTTCGCGAGCAGCAACGGGCCGATGACCTTGGCCGCGAAGGCGTCGACGGTCTTGTCCCGATCGAGTTCGCGGACCGGCACCGCGTGGGGCGCCGCCGCGGTGTTGACGACATGATCGACCGGCCCGAGTTCGTCCGCCGCGGCCGCGATGGTCGCCTCGTCGCGCAGGTCGATGTGCAGTCCGCCGGGCCGATGGGACGCGACGTGCACCTTCGCACCCTCGGCGCTCGCGGCGTCGGCGATCGCCGTGCCCAGGTGCCGTCCGCCCAGCACCAGCACTGTCTGTCCGGCCAGCCGGTTGTTCATGGCCCTTCTCCGTTCCGTCGGTTCGCCGTGGCCGAAGTAGGCTATGGAAAAGTAACCAGGTACTTCAACGTAACCGGAACCGGAGGAATCGCCGTGCGCTACAACGTCATGTCCGCCCGCTGCCCGTCCCGGGTGGTGCTGCACCGGATCGGGGCGCGGTGGACGGTCTTCGTGGTCAACGCGCTGGAGCACGGGCCGATGCGCTTCACCGCGCTGGTCGACCGGATCCAGGGCGTCACCCCGAAGGTGCTGACCGAAACGCTGCGCGCGATGGAGGAGGACGGCCTGCTCTTCCGCGTCGAGTACGCGGAGCAGCCGCCGCGCGTGGAGTACGGGCTCACCGACCTCGGCCAGTCCCTGCTGGTGCCGCTGCGCGCGGTCCGCGAATGGGCCGAAAGCCACGTTCCCGAAATCCTCGAAGCCCGCGAACGCGCCCAGGCCGCACGGCAGAGCTGAGTTTCTTCCGGGGTCTGTCGGAGAAAATCCCGTCACCCGCTGGCTTCCGGCACGCATAGCCTCCGGGAACTGCCCGGTCGAGGACCGTGGTTGGCTGATCGGGAAAGGCTGCGGATCGTGACGCTGCGGGAAAAGGTCGAGAGCCGGCTCGCCGGAGAACTCGCGCCGGGGGAGCGCGTGCTGGACGCGCTGGTCGCGTTCCGCACCGGCGGCGTGCGCAAGACGATGGTCGCCGGCGCGGCGGGCATCGCGGGCCTCGCCGGCGCGGCCGGGATGGCGCTCGCCGCGCGTCGCGGGCAGACCGAAGCCCCTCAAGTGCCGATCTCGACCCCGGGCCGGTTCGTCTTCTCGCTCACCTCGCACCGCGTCGCGCTGTTCACCGTCGGCGGCATCGTCCGGGCCGCCCCGGGAAAGCCGCTGCGGTCGTGGACGCTCGACCAGCTCGCCTGGGTCTCGGAACCCGAACTGAACTCCGGCGTGGCACAAGCGCTCCGGGGCCAGATCGGCGTCGCGGGCGAAGGCGTCCTCGGCTACGAATTCGCCCGGCTCCAGGTCGACGCGGGACGGTCCATGATCAAACGACTGGCCCGCGCGCTGCAGGAACTCGAATCCTGACCGTTCATCGTTCTTCGAGCCGGGTCAGCTTGTCTGGCGCTGGTCCAAGATGGACGATCCCCAGCCGGCGGGTTGCGCGGGTCATCGCGACGTAGAGGTCGTTGCGCCCGCGCGGAGCTTCGAGGATTGGGGCCGGATCGACGATCAGCACTGAATCGAACTCCAGCCCCTTCGCTTCCGCGGGCGTCAGCACGGTCGTCGTGCCGCTTTCCCGCCACGAGGCCAGCCGCCCCGGCGGAGCGATGACCGCGAACTGCCCGCCACGGTGCTCGTCGGCAATCCCGCCGACGACCCGCGCCAAGTCGGCAAGCGTGCTCCGTGCCCTGCAGGAACTCGAATCTTGACCGTTCATCGCTCCTCGAGCCGGGCCAGTTCGTCCGGCACCGGTCCAAGATGGACGATGCCCAGCCGCCGGGTCGCGCGGGTCATCGCGACGTAGAGGTCGTTGCGCCCGCGCGGAGCTTCGAGGATCCGGGCCGGATCGACGATCAGCACCGAATCGAACTCCAGCCCCTTCGCCTCTGCGGGCGTCAGCACCGTCGTCGTGCCGCTTTCGCGCAACGACGCCAGCCGCCCCGGCGGAGCGATCACCGCGAACTGCCCGCCACGATGCTCCTCGGCAATCCCGCCGACAACCTGCGCCAAGTCGGCAAGCGCGCTCCGTACCCGCCACGGCGATTCCCCCGCTGCCCGCACTGACCGGGGCCTCGGCTGTCCCGCGGCCAGCAACTCGTTCGCGGCCGCCATGATCTCCGTCGGCGTCCGGTAGTTGACACTCAACTCCGCCACCCGCCACCGGTCCGCCACGTGCGGTCGCAGCACCTGCTCCCACGACTCCGCTCCCGCCGGATCGCCCGTCTGGGCAAGGTCTCCGACCACCGTCATCGACTTGCCGGGGCAGCGCCGCATCACCATCCGCCACGCCATCGCGGACAACTCCTGCGCCTCGTCGACCACCACATGCCCGAACGCTGGGACGGGCTCGCCGAGCACCGCGGCCGCCTCGTCCAGCAAGGGAATGTCCGCCGCACTCCACCCTTCGCCGCCGAACACTTCACCCACCACTTCCTCGGCAGTCAGCGGTGGCCACAGCTCGTCCAACGCCCTGGACACCGCGACGTCGGCCAGCAGCGCTTTACGCAGGTCAGCGACGTCAGCGTCGTCCAGCAACCGCCGGGGCCCCTCGTCCTGCTCCGGTCCGAGCACCACTCCCGCCGCCGCCAACGCCCGCAGATCCGCCGGGCTGAGCCGCCCGTCCGCACTGCCGCCGTCGATGGCCTCGCCGCTCTCGGTGAAGACGACGTTCTCCAGCTGATCGGCCAACCGCTGCGCGAGAAGCTCCGTCATCCACTGCTGAAACACCAGCCTGGCCTGCTGATATGGCAATCCCTTGCCGAGGGCGAACTCGAGCGCACCCCGCCACTCGGCTGGCTCCAACCGCACGACCTGCTGCTCGAACATCACCTCGACGCCTTCGCTGTCCTGATTCCGGACTGCCCCCACCCGTTTCCAGACTGCCGTCGCGATCCGTCCCGCCGCCTCCGCTCGCCCCTTGCCCTCCGCGACCCCGACCGGATCCACCCGGCTGACCTCGACGTCCGGCCGCAGCCCGGCAATCGTCGCCGTCACCACCGCCTGCTCGCCCAACCCGGGCAGCACCTGCCCGATGTAGTCGAGAAAGACGTCGCTGGGCCCGATCACCAGCACCCCGCGGGTACGCAACTGCGGCCGCGTGTACATCAGGTAGGCCAGCCGATGCAGCGCCACCGCGGTCTTCCCGGTCCCCGGCCCGCCCTGCACCACGAGCACGCCCGCATACCCGTCACGGACGATCCGGTCCTGCTCGGCCTGCAACGTCGTGACGATGTCGCCCATCCGCCCGGTTCGGTCCGCTGTGAGCGCCGCCATCAACGCCGCCTCCCCGACAAGGCCCCCGGTGTCCGCCGCGCCGCGATCGAGCAACTCGTCGTCCAGCGCGGTGACCACCCGTCCCCGGGTCGTGATCCGCCGCCGCCTCCGGACCCCGTGCGCCTCCGCCATGGTCGCGGTGTAGAACGGCTGCGCCGCCGGAGCCCGCCAGTCGAGCAGCGACGGCTCGTCCGCCCCGTCCTCGAACAGCCCCAAGCGGCCGATGTACCTGCGGATTCCGTCGTCCGTCTCCAGCCGCCCGAAGCAAAGCCCGTCCTCGACCGCCGCCAGCCGAGCCGACTCCGCCCGCCAGCGCGCCGCGGCCTCCGGATCCGCGCTGTCGAGCCCCCTCGCCGCCTCCTCGCGCAACGCGTCGAGCCTGCCGTAAAGGCTGGTCACGTACTCCTGTTCGAGGACAAGCTCCCGCTCGACACGGTTTTCCTCCGGCACCCCAGAACTCCCCGCTGTCGGGTGATCGATGGCATCGAGGGTGCGCGGCGACCGGGGGAAAGAACAGTCTTGTCTTCGCGGGCGGCGTCAGCCGAGGCGACCGGGGGAGCGCTTGCCACGGCATCAGACCCTTGCCGCACAAGGAGTTCCGGTCTTCGTCCGGCCGCCGGAGATTCGTGCCGTGGTTGCTCGGGTTGCGTCGCTGTCCGGTTTTGTCGGTGGGGCCGGGTAGCGTTCCGGTTCGTGGACGTTCGGGAACGTATTCAGGAGCTGGCCGATCAGGTCGTAGTGCTGCGCGACGCGTACTACCGGGGTTCGCCGGTGGTGGCGGACGCGGAGTACGACGCGATCGAGGACGAGCTGCGCGGGTTGATCGAGGCGAGCCCCGAGCTGGCCCCGGACCCGAATCCGCTGGACCAGGTGGGCGGGCCCGCGGTGCTGCACGCGCCGATCCGGCATTCGCGGCCGATGCTGTCGCTGGAGAAGGCGACGAAGCCGGAGCAGGTCGAGGCGTTCTTCGACCGGTTCCCCGGCCAGCCGGTGGTCGTGATGCCCAAGCTGGACGGCCTGTCGCTGGCCCTGGTGTACGAGGACGGCCGGCTGGCCCGAGCGGTCACCCGCGGCGACGGGACCACCGGCGACGACGTCACCATGCTGGTGCGCGCGCTGACCGACGGCGTTCCGCACCAGGTCAGCGCCCCGGGCCGGGTCGAGGTGCGCGGCGAGGCGGTGATGCTGCGCTCGACGTTCGCCGCCTACAACACCGCGCACCCGGACAAACCGCTGATCAACCCGCGCAACGCCGCGGCGGGCACGCTGCGCGCGAAGGACCCGGCCGCGGTCGCCGAGCGCCGGCTGCGCTTCTTCGCCTTCGACCTGGACACCGAACCCGGCAGCTCGGAAACCGACCTGGGCAGCGGCCTGCTGGCGCTCGGGTTCACCGCGGCGGACATGCGCCGCTGCGCCGACGCGGCCTCCGCACAGGCCGTGATCACCACGATCGAGCAGCAGCGCAACGACCTGGACTACGACATCGACGGCGCCGTCCTGCGGCTCGCCGACCGGGCCGCGTACGCCGCCGCGGGCACCCGGTCGAGCTCGCCGCGCGGGGCGCTGGCGTACAAGTTCGCCGCCGAGGAGAAGACCACCGTACTGTCCGATGTGGTCTGGGACGTCGGCAAAACCGGCAAGATCGCCCCGGTCGCGTGGCTGGAACCGGTCTTCGTGGGCGGGACCACGGTCACCCGCGCGACGCTGGCCAACCAGGAGGTCATCCGCGCCCGCGGCATCAAGATCGGCGACACCGTGCTGGTGCGCCGGGCGGGCGACGTCATCCCGTTCGTCGCCGGCGTGCTCGACGAGTCGAAACGCACCGGAGCCGAGCGGGAGATCGTGCCCCCGTCGACGTGCCCGTCGTGCGAACAGCCGCTCACCGAACAGGGCAACAGCCGGGAACTGTTCTGCACCAACGTTTCCTGCCCCGCGCAGACCGTGCGGCGGCTGATCCACTGGGCGTCCCGCGCGGCCGCCGACATCGACGCGATCGGCGGCGTGTGGATCGAACGGCTGGCCGAGGCCGGGATCCTGGAACACCCGTCGGACTTCTACCGGCTCACCAAGGAACGCCTGCTGGAATTCGACCGCATCGGCGAGGTCTCGGCGACGCGGATGATCGAGTCGATCGACGCCAGCCGCCGGGTCGGGCTGCGCCGGGCGCTGATCGGGCTCGCGATCCCGATGGCGTCGGAAGGCACCGCCGCCCGGCTGTGCCGCGCCGGATTCGCCTCCCTGGAAGCGGTGCTCGAGGCGGGCGTCGACGGTCTCGTGGAGGTAGAGGACATCGGACCGAAGGTCGCCGCCTCCCTGGTGGAACACCTCACCCGGCTGCGCCCCGAGCTGGAGCGTCTGCGAGAACGCGGAGTGTCCCTGGACGTCCTGGAAGAAGACCTCCCGCCCGCCGTCGTCGCAGGCGCGCCGCTGGAAGGCAAGACCGTGGTGGTCACCGGCGCGATCAGCGACCCGCGATCCGGGGAGAAAGTGCCCCGCCCCACGTTCCAGCGCCTGTGCGAGACGGCAGGCGCGACCACCGCGTCGTCGGTGTCGGCGAGCACCGACCTGCTGATCACCGGTGCCGACGTCGGCGCGAGCAAGCTCACTAAGGCCGAAAAACTGGGCGTCGAGGTCGTGGACCAGGGGGTGATCTGGGAACAGCTGATCGCGGCCGGAGTGGTCTGAGCCCGCTGTTTCCCCGGACGGACGACCGCCGCCTGGGAAACCGGCGGGGAGAGGTCGCCGGATCGTGGCGACGGCTCGCGCGCGCCGGAATGGTCGAGAATCCTTTGCGTGGCAATGCGTTCGTCGGGACCTTTCGTGCCGCGGGTTCGCGGCCTCGGATGGCTCGTTGATCGTTAGCTGTGCCGACGATGCGTTGTTCGTGCGGCTGTGCGAGGTGCTTGGGCGTCCGGAATGGTCGAGAATCCTGTGCCTGGCAACGCGTTCGCCGGGAGCTTTCGTGCCGCGGGTTCGCGGCCTCGGATGGCTTGTTGACCGTCAGCCGTGCCGACGACGCGCTGTTCGTCCGGCTGCGCGAGGCGCTCGGGCAGCCGGAATGGGCGGCCGACCCGCGGTTTCGGCGGCCGAACGCCAGGCGTCGTGCGCATTCGGCAGTGCGCTCGCCGCGCGGCCCGGCAACAACCGGGTCAGCGCGAGCGTGCGGTGTGATTGCGGCGAGAGGCTCGCGCGAATGGTGGGGCTCCGAGGCAACGGACCCCGGGTCCGCGCGAACCGTCGACACCCGGCGAGGCGATCGGCCGAGGCACCCACTGGCGTCCGGAACCCGATCCCGCCGAAACCGTTTCTGGCAACACTTCGAGAAAGCCGGGGGCTCACTCTGTCCTTTCCAGACCGAAGTAAGGTTCCGCCGCCTCCAGACGCGGCACCGTCACCCCCAGCCGCCGGGCCTCGGCCAGGACGTCGCGGCAGATCTCGCGCGGCTCGCGGGCGTCGGGATCAGAGTGCGCCTCGAAGTTCAGCCGCGCCGGGGGAAAGTGGGCCAGCATCCACCCAAGCACGGGGACCGTCAGCCAGGTCGGCGCCCGGAACAGCAGCAGCGCGCCCCGATGCCGCCGCACGTCGATGCCGCGGGCTTCGAGAAGCGGCACAAGCTCGCGCCCGGCCAGCAACGCCTCGCGCAGATCGCCCCGGGACCCAGCCAGCGAACTCAACGAGCCGACCCGCACGCCCTGCGAGTGCAGACCCGCGTCCGAGACGAAGTGCACCCAGAGCCAGCCGCGAAAGTCAGGTCGCTCGCGGATCCGGAACCCAGCGTCGCGAAACACCTCCCGCACCACCCGCTCGCGTTCGGTTGGAGGCTCGCCGAGGGTCCCGAACACGGCGAGCGGCAACAGCATCCCGCGCAGCACCCCGTCCTCGCCGAAACCGCCGCCGCCCTGCGGAAACCCCCACACGACCTGCTCGATCGGAAGATCGCCGATCGCGGCCAGCGGCTCGGACCAGACGTTCCCGAAAACCAGCACCGTCGCCTTCCCGACCCGCGGCGTCAGAAAGGCCGCCGCCTCCGCGAGCCGATAGTGCTGGACGCTCACCACAATCAGATCGAACTCATGGCCCGGCTCCAACTCCTCGCGATACCGCACCGGCCAAGTCCGGACACCCCGCCGCCTCCGCGCCCGCAAGTCCCGAACATCGAAGCTGACCGACTCCCCGTACTCCGCCGCGCGACCCGGACGGACATAGAACTCGACGTCGTGCCCCGCCTGTTCCAAGGCCCAGCCGTACATCGTCGCGATCACGCCGCGTCCGAACATCAAGATCTTCACAGCCGCACCTCACGGGAACCCTGAAACTGGAGACAATCTCCACTTTGCCAAGATATGGAGACTGTCTCCGGTTGTCAACGAGCGGCCCGCGACGCCTTTCCGGCAAGGCCCGCGAATTCACGCATAATCCCGCCTCGCAGGCCGCGGCCCAGTACGATTCCGCCCAGCATCGACCATCTCTGGGGGAACAACATGAAACGCATCGCCGTCAGCCTCGCCGTGTCCGCGGTCGCCGTGCTCGGGGGAGCGGGAGCCGCGAGCGCGGCCGACTACCCGACGTCCGACTTCGGCGACCACATCAGCGGCGGGGCCGCTGGGGGAACGCTGACCTGGTACAACCGGTCAGTCGGCGTCAGCGGCTACGTCCGCGACGACGCCGGGTCCGCGAGCACCACGGTGACCTTCGAGTTCCGTCAGGCGGGCACGCTGCTGGACGTCCAGACGCGGTCCGCGCTGAACGACTACCGGAAGTTCGGCTGGACCGAACCCGGGCCGTCCGGCGGGTTCAGCAAGGTGGACATCTACCTCGGCCACGGCACCAGCAGGATCCTCATCGCCTCGGTGCCGCGCAAGGTCTGAGCCGCACCGCCGGAAGGCTGCCCCGGATCCGGGCGGACGGCAGATCAGCGCGGATCCGGGCAGGCAGGCGACGTGACGGGAGTGCTCCGATCGCCGGGGAATCTGCTCCAGCCGTTCCCGTCCGGCGGCGGCTGCGCACGACGCGGCCCTGACGGTCAGCTGGCTTCAAGGCGCGATCGCTCCGGCAGCCAAGCCCGCATCATCTCGGCATACCGCGGCGATGCGGCCAGCAGCTCGTCGTGCTGGCCCAGCACCGTTTCCTGTCCGTCCATCAGCAGCACTCGGTGCGCCCGGACTGCCGACGACAGCCGGTGCGCGATCACGATCAGGGTGCCTCCCCGGGCGGCGAAGGCGCGTTCCGCGTGGACCTCCGCTGCCGGGTCCAAAGTGGACGTTGCCTCGTCCAGCACGACGACTCCGGCGGGCGAGGCATAGGCCCTCGCCAGTCCGAGGAGTTGGGCCTCCCCGGCGGAAATGCCTTCCGCGCCGGGGCTGAGTTCGGCGTCCAGGCCGCCGAGGCGGGCCAGCAGCGGGGCGGCGCCGACGGCTTCCGCGGCTGCGATCAGGCGGCGGTCGGAGGCTTCGGGGTGGAACAGGGACAGGTTTTCGCGCAGGGTTCCGGCGAAAAGGTAGGCCTGCTGCGGGACCAGCACGAGATGCCGAGGGCGGTCGGCCAGTTCGCTGGCGCGCACGCCGCCCAGCCGGACTTCGCCGTGCTGTGGGGTCAGCAGTCCGGTGAGCAGCGCGGCGAGGGTCGATTTCCCGATGCCGCTCGGGCCGACGACCGCCAGGTGTTCGCCGGGGCGCAGGTCGAGGTTCAAGCCGCGGACGACCGGTTCCGGCGCCGCGCCCCAGCGGAACGTCAGGTCGCGCACGGCGAGCCCGAGTCCGGCGGGGCTTTCGGTCGCCGGGCGGCTTTCGGGCGGGGCGGTGGTTTCGGCGAGCCGGCGCAGTGCGACGAGCAACCGGAGGACGACCGTGGACGCGGTGGCGGCGAGTCCGCGCAGCGCGGGTTGCAAGGTCGTGGCGAGGTAGACGAGCGCCCCCAGCGCGGCCCCCGCGGTCAGCTCGCCGCGGGCGACCATCGCCGGTGCGAGGGCGAGCGCGAGCACCAGCGGGACGAACCCGCCGAGCGCCACGATCACCGACCGCAGCGCCGCCGACCTAGCGACCCGCACCGCAGCCGCGGCTTGCCGGTCCACCGCGTCATCGGCCGTCAGCGCGGCGACCGGTTCGGCTCCGCAGGCTACGACGTCGCGCATCCCGGCGAAGATCGAGCCCGTGGCGGCGGCCGTGCCTTCGTCCGCCAAGGTGAGCGCGCGTTGCCGTCGGGCGAGCGAGGGCAGCAGCGCGGCGAATCCGGCCAGCGCGAGCACCACCGGGACCACGACCGGCAACGCCAGCGACCCCGCGACGGTCACCAGCCCGGCCACCGCCGCCGCCGTGGTGACGAGCATGCCGCGGGCCTGGACGAGAAGCCCGCCGGTAGCGTCGCGCACGACCTCGACATGCTGGGTGATCCGCGCGACGCCGCGCGCGTCCGGCCCACTCCGCGGCGGCGCGGGATCGTGCAGCACCCCACGCACGACGGCGGTCACCAGCGCGTCCCGCAACGGCTCGACGACCTTGCCCAGCTGCCGCCACACCAGCCGCGACCCGAACGCGCCCCCGAGCGCGGCCAGCCCGAACACGCCGAGCCACCCGAGGCCGACCCCGGGTTTGCCAGCCGCGAACCCGCTGTTGACGGCCAGTTCGACGAGCCGCCCGGAGAAGAACGCGGGCAGTCCTTCGAGGACAGAGCAGGCCAGGAGAACCAGCCCGCCGCGCCACTGCCCGGCGAGGGCGTTCCAGTAGAGGCGGCCGACACTCATGGCCGCTCCGTGCGGGCGGTGCGGTGGCGTGCGTGGGTTGGTTGCGTGGTGGGGTTGGTGCGTGGTCGCGCGGGGGTTGGTTGTGGGGTGTGGTGCGGCGGGGTGGGCGTGGTGGGGTGGCGTGCGCGGGTGGGTTGCGCGGTGAGGTCGGTGCGTGGTCGCGCGGGGGTTGGTTGTGGGGTGTGGTGCGGCAGCGTGGGCGTGGTGTGGTCGCGTGCGTGGGTTGGTTGGGCGGTGAGGCCGGTGCGCCGTGGCGCGGGGTTCGTTTCTGGAGTGCGGTGCAGCGGCGTGGTGCGGTTGCGTGCGTGAGTGGGTTGCGCGGTGAGGTCGGTGCGTGGTCGCGTGGGGGTTGGTTGTGGGGTGTGGTGCGGCAGCGCCGACGTGGTGCGGTGGCGTGCGTGAGTGGGTTGCGCGGCGAGGTCGGAGCGCCGTCGCGCGGGGTTCGTTTTGGGTGTGTGCTGCGGCGGCGCGATGTGGTTGCGTACATGGCTTGGCTGCGCGGGGCTCGCTCCTGAAGTGCCACGCAGCAGCGTGGACGCGGTCAGCGTTGCGGGCACGGATCGTCCTGGGGGAGCGGCGCGCAGCGGCCCGCCGTTCGCGGTCGCGCTGCGGGCCTTCTGCCACCGCACCCCGCTCACGTCTCCTCCGTGAACACTGCGCGGTACCCCGGCATCTGCCACAACCTCGCATGCGGCCCAACCGCCCGGACTTGCCCTGCCGCCAGCCATATCACCACATCTGCCCGTGCGGCCATCGCGGCCCGGTGTGTCACGACTACCCGCGTCCGGCGGCCCAACTCCGCCGTCACGGCGCGTTCGGTGATCGTGTCCAGGCTGGCGGTGGCGTCGTCGAGCAGGAGCACCCGCGGGTTCCGCGCGAGCGCCCGCGCGAGGCCCACTCGGGCGCTTTCCCCGCCGGACAGTGGAGTTTCGGCTAGCGGAGTGTCGTAACCGCGCGGCAAGCGCACGAGGATGTCGTGAATGCGGGCAGTCCGGCAAGCCGCATCGACTGCCGGGACGCTCGCCCACGAGCCATAAGCGACAGCATCGGCGACAGTGGCGCCGAGCAGCGCGGGTTCGGCAGCGGCGTACCCGACGACGGCTCGAAGCTCCTCTGGACGCAGTACGGCGAGGTCGCGGTCGTCTAGCAGCACCTGTCCGGCGTCGGGGCGGCGAAGACCGGCCAGCAGGGAGACCACAGTGGACTTTCCCGAGCCGGAACTTCCTACTATCGCGGCGAAACAACCACCAGGGATGGTGAGGTCGACGTCGGCTAGTGCGCCGTGCACGGTGGCGCTGCGGAGTTCCAGGGTGCCGTTTCCGGGCAGCAGTCCGAGAGTGCCGCGAGCAGGGGGCTCGGTGTCGAGGACTTCGGTGATCCGGAGCGCGGCCGAGCGGATCCGGGAAAGGGTGGTGAGCAACGGGATCTGCGTGACCAGGCCCAGGCCGAGCGCGACGTAGCCCAGGGCGGCGAGGACGTCTCCGGCGCTCAGGCGTCCGTCCAGGACACCGAAACCGGCGGCGGCGAGGGTGACGATTTCCACCGTGGGGAGCAGGAGACCGGCTCGCCACACCATCCGCGCTTGGGTGCGCCACATGCCCTGGCCGGCGAGGTTCAGCCGCGGCAGGGGACGCAGCACCCGGGCGGCTTCGGCGTCGGCGGTGCCGGACGCGGCGATCGTCCGCAGGCCGGCGACGGCGTCGAGCAGCCGGGCGGACAGTTCGCCGGAAACCCGTTGGTAGGCAAGCACATCCTTCGCCGTTCCGCGCAGGTGCGATCGCGCCAGCAGCAAGGCGAAGGGGAGACTGCCGAGGAAGACCAGGGCGAGCCGCCAGTCCAAGAGCGCGAGCAGGACTATCGCGCCGGAGGACATGAGCCCGGTCGCGGCCAGTTGCACCACGACCGCGGCGATGCCTCCGGCGGAGGCGCAATCGCCGCTCACCCGGCTGACCGCGTCGCCCGGGGCGAACGGTGAGCCGGTGCCTAAGGCGAGCACGCGGTCGGTTACCCGGCGGCGCAGCCAGGCGCTCGCGTTGCTGGTCAGGCGGGCGGGAAGGACCACGATGACGGCGTCCGCGGCGATCTCCGCCGCGCCTACGGCGAGCAGCCACACCACCGCGCCAGTGCTGCTTCGGCCGCCGAGCACCGCGTCGGTGGCGGCGGCGAGGGCGCCGGGCAGCAGCAGTCCGGCGCCGGCGGAGATCAGCGACGCGACGATCAGCGCGGCGAGCCGGGGACGGTCCAGGCGGGCGACCGAGGTCAGGAGGCGATCGGCGGCTCCGGCCATGTCGCTCCCTTCGCGTGGTGGTCGGCGAGTTGAGATCGGCGGGCGGCGTCGGTGCCGACAGCGAGCGTGGCGTCGGCGGAAGTCGAGGGCTGGACGACAACCGAACGCGCCGGAAGCCTCGCCGCGCCCGTCGACCCCCGGCAGCTACCCCGCCGCGCTCGCCGATCCCGGCAGCTACCTCGTCGGTTCCCGGAGGCTGCCTCGCCGCGCCCGTCGATCCCCGACAGCTGCCTCGCCGCGACCGCCGCGAGGCAGTCAGTGCAGAATGAACGGGGCGGGAACGGCGCACTTGTCCTGCGCCGTTCCCGCCCTGCCCGCGCGGTCAGTAGCAGAGAAGCAGGCTGAGCGTGCTCTCGCCGCACCATGCGCTGTAGTGGCTGTGGCCGTGGTGGTCCAGTCCCTGGCCTTCGAGGGCTTCGGGGGCCTCCAACGCCTGCAGCTCCAGGACGTGTTCCATGGGTGTTCCCTTCTCTCGGGGTCCGCCGGCGCTCATCGGCCGGAGGTGTGCGGGGACGGTGCGGAGCCCAGGAAGGGCAGCAGTTCCGCGCCGTCCAGTAGTGCGGCGAGCGTGCGGAGGACCCCCGCGCTGCCGGTGCTGACGTCGGTCGACAGGCGAAGCAGCTGGTTGCCGGGGAAGGCCAGCCCGCCGTGGTACGGCACGCCGTGCCACGACAGCCGCGCCAGGTGCAGGTCGATGGCTTCGCGGTCCGGCTCGTCGGCGAAGGACAGCGCGGCGGCGAGCCCGCACCGGCCGTAGAGCAGGCCCGGGTGGATCACGAACTCCCCGCGGCACGCGGCCCGCAGCCCGGGCAGGCTCTGGGCGGCGGCCGAGTCCGGCAGGCTCCGGGCGACCTGTTCGGCGACCAGCAGGATTCCGGCGCTGCCGATCGCGGCGTAGGGGAGCAGGCGCAGGGTGCCGTCGCGGACCTGCAGCGATCCGTCGGACGCGGCAGTGCATTCCTCCAGGTCGCGGGCCAGCACGCGGTCGGCGAGCGTGAGCCACGACGGTTCGCCCGTGTGCTCGTACAGGCGCAGGAACAGCAGTGCGGGCCCGGACCAGCCGCTGAGCAGTCCGGCCCTGGCGAAGCGGCCGGGCGGGTCTGCGGTCTCGAACGCGGTCGCGAGCTTGAGGGCGATGTCCAGCGCCTGGCGGCCGAATTCGTTGTCGCCGCGGGTCGTCGCGAAGTGCAGGCGGGTGAGGCCGATCCCGGCGAGCCCGCTTTCCAGGCCGTGGTCGGTGGTCTGGCTGACCAGCGACTGCGACGCGGCGAGCAGCTTGTCGGCTTCTGCCGCGTAGCCGAATTCCTCGAGGACGTACGCGATGCCGTGGCTGCCGTCGAAGAATCCGGGCCGCGAAGGCGGTTGCCGCCGGGCGGCCGCCAGCAGCCACTGTTCGTACTCCGGAAAACGGCCTGCTCCGGCGACGTGCAGCGAGTGCAGCACGCCCGCGGCGCCAACGCCGAACCCCGCGCCGCCGGCGCGGAACTGCTCGATGTCGCCGGGGAACAGCCGGTCGGTCCGCTCTGGCGTGGCACTCGCGAGGATGGCTTCCGCGATCTGCTTGCGGACCAGCGCCCAGTCCGGCCGCGGCTCGTCCAGCGCGGTGTGGGTCGCGGGCCGGTCGGTGCGCGGGGCGAGCACGGAGACCACGCGGTCGGCGTATCCGTCGGGCAGGTCGAACCGCTGCTGGGCGAAGTCGGCGAGGCCGCGCAGTTTGCCCGGCGCGAGTTCCAGCAGCATCACCAGCGGAAGGAAGAGCCACAGCCGCAGCGCGGCCAGTGCGTGCTCGTCGATCTCGAAACCGTGCCGGTCGGCGGGGGCGCGGAAGCCGGGCGCGCCCAGTCCCGGACGGTCGCCGGAATCGGCGTCGACGGCCAGTTCGAAGTCGATCAGCGACACCCGGTCCTGCTCGTCCACCAGGATGTTCTTGCCGTGCAGGTCGCCGAACACGATCCCGTGCCGGTGGATGTCCGCGACGATCCGTTCGACCTGGGCGAGCACCGCCAGCGCGCGATCGCGGAAGGACTCGAGACCGTCTTCGGCCCGGGTGCCGCTGGTGAGCGGGTAATGCCGGGCGAGCCAGCTGCTCAGCGTGCTGCCGGGCAGGTGCTCCATCGCCAGGTAATGGTGCTCCCACACGGTGAACTGCTCGTACACGCGCGGGACGCCCGGGACGTCCGCCAGCCGTTCGAGCACCTCGCGCTCGTGGTTCAGCCGGGCGACCGCGTCGGCGCCGTCGCGGTCCAGCCCGGCGTGCGGCCGGGCCTCCTTCAGCACGACGGTCTTCCGGTCGGCCCCTCGTTCGGCCAGATAAACGCCGCCGCCGTTGGAAAAGTGCAGGGAACCGGTCACCCGGTACGGGAATTCGGCTCCGCTCTTGCGCGCGGCCAGGCTGTCGGACAAACAGGACGGAATCGGTGCCCATTCCGGCACGGAAAAGGATGGTTCCCGCCGGTCGGGCACGAGCGTGCCGTCCGGACGGCGGATTGCCAGCACCCTCGTTCCGGCGTGTTCGGTCCACTGTTCGGCGAATCCGCCGTATCGGACGTAAAGCGGACCTTCGCGGTAGCGCAGATCGCTCAGAATATACGCACCGTGCTCGCCTTCCAGCTCGGCGGAAAGGTCGGACAGTATCGTCGCGAGCGCGTCTTCGGAGTGCGGGTAAATCGTGATCAGCTTGCCGCTTCCTTCGCGGGGCGCGTATTTCGAATTGCGGCTGAGCAGGGTCGCCCGGGAGCGCAGATGCTTGTACGCGACCTGATGCTCCACACAGTACCGGTGCACCCGGGACAGTACGCCGGCCGCGTTGTCCAGACCGGCGGAGACGTGGATTTTCCAGCCCTGGGCGGGAAGTTTCCGACCGGCCGGCCGCAGCGACCGCCAGATCCCGTGCGTCTCGTCCGTCCACCCGGGCCCCGGCAGCGGCAGTCCCGCGGCCAGGTCGCCTGCCGCGCCCGGGGATTCCCGCGGTTCGTCGAAGAACAGCGGATCGGCGAAGCAGAAAGCCTCGTACCGGACGTCCATGAAAACGAGCCCTTCCCTTTTCCTGAGGAAAACCGGGCGACTTCGATGTCGGACGGTGACACCATTCCCGCACGAGGGGGGTGCCCCGGCCAATCCGCCAACCCGGGGGTTCGAGGCTCCTCGTCAGGGTGACGGACACGGGTTCGGGCTGTGAAAACCGGGACTGCGCGTGAGTCATCCCTACCCGATCGGGGTGTAACGAAGACGTTTCCCGGCGACTCGCCCAGGTCGGCGCGGAAAGAGCGGGAGAAATTGGCGGAAGGTCATCAACCCGTTCCGGTGACCCGGCTTCCGCCCGTCGTCCGGCGCGAACCCGGTGCGGATTGGGCCATTCGGGGTGGTGGCGGCGCATTCGCGTCGGGAATGTGCCGCATTCGTTACCAGAGAAGGGGGATCCGCGCGATTCTCGCCCCGTCCGCCGTGCCGTGAAGGACTCCTTGAGGGAATCAGATTCCCCCAAGGAGTCCTTCACGGCGTTTCCGGCCCGCGTTCCTGGCTCCGCGGGCGAAACGTCGGCGATCCCGGCTCGCGGGTCGGCCGTGCGTGAGGGGAACCCTCACGGCTTTCCCGGCCGCGCCTCGCTCAAGCTCCCTACCCGGCCAGCGCCTTGCCCGAACACACCAGGCTTTCCAGCAACTCCACCGCTCGCCGCGCAGCCGGGTGCTCCGCGATCGGCTTCTTCACCGCCAGGCTGAGATGCCGCACCGGCACGGGAGAAGCCAGCGCCACGGTGGTGAGCCCGTCCGGCAGCTCGCCGATGCCGAGTTCCGGCACCACCGTCAGCCCGATTCCCGTTGCCACGAAAGACATCGCGGTGCGGTAGTCGTGCGTCTCGACGACGAAACTCGGCGAGAACCCGGCTTGCGTGCAGGCGTTGAGCAGCACCTGCCGGCACGGGCCTTCGCGCAGGTCGTTGTCGACCCAATGCCGTTCGGCGAGAGCGGCCAGCGGCACCTCCGGCAGCCCGGCGAGCGGGTCGTCCCGGCGGACGACCGCCAGGTACGGGTCCTCGGCCAGCCGGTGCACGACGACCGACCCGGGATGCTCGGCCCCGGTTTCCTCCACGAAGATGTCGATGTCCGGGTCGCCCGGGGTGAACTCGGTCAGCATCAGGTCCAGCCGCAGGCCGGGGAATTCGGTGCGCAGCGCGGCGACGGTCGGGGCCAGCCAGGTCGAGCCTGCCGAGCCGAAGTAGCCGATCGAGAGGCGGCCGACGCGTCCGGCGCGCAGTTCGCTCACCACCTGCTCGACCCGGCTGAACGCCTCGAACAGCGTCTCGGCCTCGGCGGCGAGGGTGCGCCCGGCCTCGGTGGGCTCGATGCCGCGGCCGGATCGTTCGAACAGCTGCAGCCCGGTCTCCCGTTGCAGCGTGGTGATTTGCTGGCTCACCGCGGACGGCGTGTAGCCGAGCGCGGCGGCGCTCGCGCGGATCGACCCTGACGCGACGACTGCGCGCAGCACGCGGAGCCGGGGAATGTCCAGCATGCGGCGAATGTACAGCACTCCTTAACGGAGGTACAGAACTCATCGCTTGTGCTGTACAGCTGACCGAGGCGACGATGGCCAGGTGACCGATCTCGTGGAAACCGTCCCGCCCGCCGGCAAGACCGACCTCGGCAAGATCGCGGCCGCCGCCGGGCTCGCCGTCGTGCTGTGGGCTTCGTCGTTCGTCGCTATCCGCAGCGTTGGGCACGCGCTGTCCCCGGCGCCGCTGGCGTTGCTGCGGCTCGCCGTCGCAGCCGTCACCCTGACCGTGTTCGCCGTGGCCAAGGGCGCGGTTCGCGTCCGGCTGTCGCGCAAGGCGTTCCTGCTGGTCGCGGCCTACGCCGTGCTGTGGCTGGTCGCGTACACCGTCGTCCTCAACGCGGGGGAGCGGCACGTCGACGCCGGGACCGCGGCGCTACTGGTGAACCTGGCACCGCTGATGGTCGCCGTCGCGGCGGGGAAGTTCCTCGGCGAAGGCTTCTCGCGCTCGCTCGTCATCGGCTCGCTCGTCGCGCTGGGCGGGGCCGCGCTGATCGCGACCGGAGCCACCGGAAGCAACGACTGGGCCGGCGTGCTGCTGTGCTTGCTGGCCGCCGTGCTCTACGCCGCCGGAGTCATGGTCCAGAAGATCACGTTGCGCCACGTCGACGGGCTGACCGCGATCTGGCTCGGCTGCGTCGTCGGCACCGTGGTTCTCCTGCCGTGGGCACCGCAGTTGGTCAGCGAACTGCAGGTGGCACAGGCCGACGCGGTGCTCGGCAGCGTCTACTTGGGAGTGTTCCCGACCGCGGTCGGCTTCACCGCGTGGGCATACGCGCTGCGTCGCACGGACGCGGGTCGGCTGACGATGGTGACCTACGCCGTGCCCGCGGTGGCCGTGCTGCTGTCCTGGCTGCTGCTCGCCGAAACCCCGACCGCGTACGGACTCGTCGGCGGCGTGCTCTGCCTGGCCGGCGTGGCGATCTCCCGCCGTCGTTAACGGCGTCCCCACCCCGACACGAGGGGATAGGACGACACGGTGAACCGCGGATCGGCGAGCACCCGGCGGAACTGCTCGATGTCCTCCGGAGGCACGCCGTCCGCGGCCAGCTTTTCGGCCAGTTCCACCGAATTCGCCGCCAGCAACCGGATTTCCGGCCCGCCGCCCGGCCACCGGGTCGTGACCCGTGCGCTGCCGACCTCGCGCAACCCGGCCCCGGCGAGCACCTCCGGCAGCCGTCCGGCCCATTCGACGTCGCTGCCCGCTCGTTCGAGCAGGTCCAGGATCCGGCCTTGTACGGCACGGAAAACCGTCGCACTGGTCTCATCAGGCGTCGCGAGCACGGTTTGCCCGCGCGGTTCGATTTCTTCGAGGACCAGCCAACCGCCGGGCGCGAGGGCGGCGGCGAGTTTCGCGACTAGCTCGTCCCGCTCCGGGAAGTGGATCAGCACCAGGCGGGCGTGGATCAGGTCGAATTTCCGGTCCGGGACCGGCTCCGCGCGGACGTCGTGGCGCACCGCCGAAGCGTTCGCGGGAAGGTCGGCGAGCAGCCGGGTGTCGAGGTCGGTGGCCAGCACGTGCCCGTCCGGACCGACCTGCCCGGCCAGCCACCGGGCGACCGACCCGCCGCCCGCGCCGATTTCCCAGCAAGACCATCCCGGGCCGACGCCGAGTTTCCCCAGGTGCTCGAACGTTGTCCGGTCGTAGCTGGCTTCCAGTGCGGACATCCGGTCGCTCGCCGGGGCGCTCGCGTTGTCGAACGGGTACTCGTCGGCCATTCCGCCACCCTGCCAGCATCCGCGCGGCGGCGCTGGCAGGATGACGGAAGTCTCAGCAGGTTTCGCGGACGTAGCCGGATTCGCCCTTCGGCGTGACGTCCCGGTCGCGCCGGACGACGCTCAGGCTGCTGCCCCACTTGGCGCACGCGTTGTGCAAACCGTCCGAGGTGTATTCGATGACGATCACGTGGTCGCCGAAATACTGGGTGTATTCCGCGCAATTGTCCTGCTCGCCGCATTCCTCGGCGACGGCGAAGTCCAGCCCGTTGTCCGTCCGCGACGAGGACAGTTCCGAGGTGTTCTTCTGGGCGATCGCCAGGCCTTTCCCGTGCGCGCGCGAGGAAAGCAGCTTGACGAGGTCCTGCGCGTTCCGCGCGCTGAGCAGGCCTTGGGACCGGGTGAAGCTGTCGTAGTTGTCCGGCTCGATCGCCTGGTAGCCCTTGCCGGCGCACTCGTCGATCCACCCGCCGACCTTGTCCGCGATCCGGCTCCGCTTGTCCGCGGTGCGCAGGTCGAGCAGCGCCTCGTTCCAGTCGGGATCCATGACGACGTCGCCGTTGCCGTCGCGCAGGACCAGGTCGCCCCATTCGCCCTCGGCGCCGGGCTGGGCCTGGAAAGCGTTGACGTAGCAGATGTTGTACACCCCGGCGGCGGCCGGGGCGCTGTGGTCGCGGCTGACCGCCTGGACGCCCGACGGCGGGGTGTACGGACCGCCGATCTGATAGTCGAACCCGGCATGCGGGGCGGGCAGCGTGACGCTGTGCGGCGCGGGGAGCGGTGCGCTCTCCGCCGGGCCGGCCGCCCCGAGCGCGCACGCCGAACTGCCGACGAGCAGCGCGGCCGCCGCGGTTCCCCGAGAAATCCGACCAGGAAGCGAATGCATCTGGTGACTCCAGCGATGGTGAGTACGGCCCCGCCTCGGAGGGTTCGAAGACATCCTGGCGACTGGGTCCGGGCTCGCGGGGCATTCCGCATTACCGGCTGGGCGTACTTCTGGTGCCTGCCCGTCCGGCAGGCACCAGAAGTTTAGCGGATCACCGCGCCGCGCCGTCAAGACTCGTTAGCTGCCCAGGGTTTTCCGCAATCCGGGCTGGAGCGCGTCGCCGTGCGCGCGCACCATTTCGTCGCACAGTTCCCAGATCCGCTCGACCGGAAGCGCGGCCGCCGTCGCGGGATCGGCCATCGCGGCGTGGCGGATGTGCCGGGGATCGTCCTCGACCGCGGCGCGCACCACGAGTTCGGTCGTGCTCAGGTAGGTGCGGTTGAGCGCCGCCAGCTGCGGCGGAAGCGCGTCGACGCGGGTGGGGCGGATGCCGGTCGCGTCGGCGAGACACGGCACTTCGACGGCTCCGGTCGCGGGGAGATTCGGGATCAGCCCGCGGTTGAGCACATTGCCGTAAACGGTCCGCGGCGTCCCGGTGACGACACTGTGGATGATTTGCGGCGCGTATTCGTTGGTGCCCTCGACGGTGAGCGGTTCGTCGCGTTCGATGGCTTGACGAGTGTGTTCGTATTCGGCTTCGTTCTCCGCCACGACGTCCAGATACGCGCCGATCGGCAGCCGCAGCCGTTCGATTTCGCTGGCGTGGCCCAGATACCAGGGCACGTATTCGGACGAGTGCTCGCTGGTTTCGGTGGGGTAGTAGCCGAGCCGCCGGAACATGTCGAACCGCACGCGCCGCCGCAGCTGCGGGTCTTCGGCGAGTTCGGCGAGCCGCGGGTACAGATCGTTGCCCTGATGCTCCAGACGCAGGATCCAGGCCTGGTGGTTGATGCCCGCGGCGTGGTAGGTGACCTCGGACAGCGGCACCTCCAGCAGCTTGGCCAGGTCGTGCACGGTCCAGTACACCGAATGGCACAGGCCGACCACGCGGTCCGGGCCGAGCGTTTCGGAGAGGTACTGCACGTTCATCGCCATCGGGTTCGTGTAGTTCAGCAGCCACGCCCGCGGGCACACCTGCGCGATGTCCTCGCCGAGTTCGCGCAGGAACGGGAAAGTGCGCAGAGCCCGGAAGATCCCGCCGACGCCAAGCGTGTCGCCGATGGTCTGCTTCACGCCGAACCGCGCCGGAATGTCGAAGTCGACGCGGGTGGCTTCGCCCATTCCGATTTGGACCATGTTGACGACGAAGTCCGCGCCTTCCAGGGCTTCGCGACGGTCGAGGTGCGCGGTGAGGAGGGGCTTGGCGCCGCGGGTTTCGGCGATGCGACCGGCCGCCGCGTGCGCGACGCGCAGGCGTTCCGGGTCGATGTCGTGCAGCGCGACGTGCACCTCGGCCAGTTCGGGATAGGCGAACAGGTCCGCGAGCAGGCCCTGGGTGAACACGACGCTGCCGGCGCCGATGAACGTGATCTTGGTGGTCATGCACTTTCCGTTTCAGTGAGGTGGAGCTCGTTCCAAGTCGGTTGGCCGTCGATCCCGCCGCGCGCGAGCGTCGAACGGCCGCCGCCTTCGACCCCGGCGCGCAGCGCGTCGGACAGCGGCAGCCCGCGCAGCATCGCGGCGAGGAACGCGGCGTTGAAGCTGTCTCCCGCTCCGACGGTGTCGAGCGGGGTGATCGGGGACGCGGGAACCGTGACGGTTTCGCCGCGGTGGCGGGCGATCGCGCCGTCAGCGCCGTTCTTGACGACGACCGTCGGCCCTTGTGCGGCGAGGTGCGCCACGGCGTCGAGCAGGCTGGATTGTCCGGACAGCTCGAGTGCTTCGGCGGCGTTGGGCAGGAGAAAGTCGGTCTCCTGAAGTACCAGCGCGATGCCGCTGGGATCCCACTGCCGCGCCGGGTCGTCGTTGGTGTCCAGCGACGTGGTCGCGCCGTGCGCCCGCGCGGTGCGGAACAGCTCCGGCAGCCCGGCGGCCAGCTTGGGCATCAGGAAGTAGGACGAGGCGTGGACGTGCCGCGCGTTCGCGAGCAGCTCAGCCGGGACGTCCGCCGCCGACACCGCGTCCAGCACTCCGGAGCTGGTGATGATCGCCCGGCTGTCGTCGCGGGTCAGGATCGCGGTGAGCGGGGTCGGCAACGACGGATCCACGGTGAGGGCCTGGGTGTCGACGCCGCGTTCGTCGAGGATGTCCCGGACGAAGCGACCGGCGGCGTCGTCGCCGACCCGCCCGGCGAAGGCGACGTCGAGCCCCAGCCGGGCGGCCCCGGCGGCGGTGATCGCGGCGGACCCGCCGAGCGTGAGCGAGCCGTGGCCGACGAGGTTCTCCCGTTGCCGGAAGTCGAGGTCCCCGGTCAGCGGCCCGAGGACGACGTCGGGGTTGACGTCGCCGAGCACGAGCAGGTCGAAGCGGTGCGGCATGCGTGGTTCCTCTGGAGGAGTGCGGTTCAGCCTTTGAGGCCGCTGGAGGTGATGGACTGGATGAAGGTTTTCTGCGCGCCGAGGAAGGCCAGCAGCACCGGCAGCACGGTGATGACGTTCCCGGCCATCACCGCCGCCCAGTTGGTGTGGTGCTGTCCCTGGAAGGTGGTCAGGCCGAGCTGCAGCGTGTACTGGGTGTCGTGGTTGATCGCGATCAACGGCCAGGTCAGGTCGTTCCAGGTGCTGAGGAAGGTCAGCACGGCGACGGTGCTCAGCGCGGGCCGGGACAGCGGGAGCACGATCCGGATCAGCACCCGCAGCCGCGAGCAGCCGTCGATCCAGGCCGCCTCCTCCAGTTCGCGGGGCAGCGACAGGAAGAACTGCCGCAGCAGGAACACCGCGAACGGCGTGACCAGCGACGGGACGATCAGCGCGCCGAGCGAGTCGATGAGGCCGAGCTTCTTCATCACCAGGAACGTCGGGATCATGGTCAGCTGGAACGGCACCGCCATGGTCGCCATCATCAGCCCGAGCATCACCTTCGAACCGCGGAACCGCATGCGGGCGAACGCGTAGCCGCCGAGCGAGCCGAAAACGAGGTTGGCCGCCACGGTCACCACCGACACGATGAGCGAGTTGGTGAACCAGCGCAGGAACAGCGCGTTCTCCAGCACGTAGCGGTAGCCGGAGAAGTCGATCCCGGACGGCCACAGCGACGGCGGGAACCGGTTGATCTCCGCGTTGCTCATCACCGAGCTGAGCAGCAGCCACACCAGCGGGGCGGCGAACACCAGCGCCAGAGGCGCCAGCAGCAGATGCCACGGGCTGAATGGCAGCCGCCAGCGCCTCGGCTGGCGGATCACGCCGGGCAGTTGAGATGCGGAAACCGGGGCAACGTGGGCGCGCGTGGTCATCGGATCTCCTTGTCGCGGCGCAGCAACCGGACGCCCAGCCCGAGCGCCAGCAGCACGACGGCGAGCACGTAGGCCGCGGCGGCGCCGTATCCGGCGGTGAAGTTCTGGAAGGCCTGCTGCCAGATGAAGTAGACGATCACCGTGGTCGAGCCGAGCGGTCCGCCCTTGGTGGTGACGTACGTCAGGTCGAACACCTGGAGCGATTGGATCAGCTGCCACAGCGTCAGGAACGTGGTCACCGGCAGCACGGCGGGCAGGGTGACGTGCCGGAGGATCCGGAACGGACCGGCGCCGTCCAGCCGCGCGGCTTCGATCAGCGACGGCGGCACGTCCTGGAGCGCGGCCAGGAAGACCACCATGCAGAACCCGGTGCCGCTCCACAGCGTGATGGCCACGAGGACCAGCAACGCCTGCGACGGGTCGGTGAGAAACCCTTGCGGGCTCAGGCCGATCCGGTGCAGCAGCGAGTTGGCGACGCCGAACTCCGGGTCGAGGATGAACGAGAACAGTACGCCCTGCGCGGTGGCCGACAGCACGAACGGAACGAACATCAACGTCCGGTACGCGCCGATGAAGCGCACCCGCCGGTTCAGCGCGAGCGCCAGCGCGAGGCCGAGCACGATGCTCAGCGGAACGTATAACGCCGTGTACAGCAGCGTGTTGCCGACCGCTTGGCCGAAGTGCGGGTCCTGCGCGAGCGCCGCGTAGTTGTCGACGCCGACGAAGCGGGACGGGGTGACGAGGTCGTCGGCCTGGAACGACAGGATCAGCGACCACACCACGGGCACCAGGCCGAGGCCGATGATGACGACGACCGACGGGCTCAGATACGCCCAGGCGGCGGCGGTTTCGCGGCGGCGGCGGGTCTTGGCGGCCGGAGCGACTGTGATCGGGCCGGGATGTACGGACATGGGCGGGGTCCTATCGGGGGATGATGAGGGCGGCGTTGGCCGCGGAAGCGCAGTCGCGCATGGCGTCGGCGGGGGTCGCGCGCCCGAGCAGCACCGAGACGATCGCCGCGGCGACGGCCTGGGAAACCTGCGGGTAGGCGGGGTGGTTCGCGCGGACGTGCGAGTTGTCGAGCGACTTGACGAACACGGAAAGCCCTGCGGTGTCCTGGGTTTTCTGCTGCCACTCCGGAAGCCGCTGCGATCCGGCGCTCAGCGGGAGGCTGCCGGCGCCGACGTCCCAGACGACGTCCTGCTTGGGCGCGGTCAGCCACCGCAGGAACGTCTTGGCCGCGGTGAGCCGCCGGTCGCCGTTGTCGAAGACCGTCCAGGTGTCGGGGCCGGAGATGGTGATCGGCTTTCCGGTGAACGTCGGCAGCGGGACGATCTGGTAGTCGATTCCGGCGTCGGCGATGTCGGGCAGCTGCCACGGGCCAGTCGGCACCATCGCGATCCGGCCCGAGGCGAAGGCCTGGTACATCTGCTCGGAGCCGGGTTTCGGGTCGATGTAGACACTGCGGTCGACAGCCAGGTTCCGGATCACTTCGAGCGCTCGCACGCCGCTGTCGGCGAAGCCGATGCTACGGCCGTCCTGGCCGACAATGGTGCCGCCGAGGTCCCAGATCATCGGCCACAGCCGCCAGACCGTGTCCTCGTCGCCCGCGCCTGGCCAGGCCGTGCCGAACTGTCCCTGGTCGCGGTTGGTCAGTTTCTTCGCGGTGGCCACGAAATCCGGCCAGCGCCAGGATTCGTCCGGCAGCGGGACGCCGTGCTGCTGGAACAGTTTCTTGTTGCAGGCGACGGCCAGCGAGTCGAGCATCGCGGGCACGGCGCGGACGCGCTCGTTCACGGTGACCGCTTCGAGCGCGGGTTTCCAGAACTGGGTGCCGTCGTTGACGACGTCGCCCATGTCGGCCACGCGCGGGCTGCGGGCGATGCTGGCGAGGTCGGAGCCGAAGATGTACGCGATGTCCGGGTAGGAACCGGACGCGAGCGCCGCGGTCACCTTCTGCAGCATGGCGTCGGCCAGCACGCCGCCGCCCAGGTCGATCCGGATGCCGGGGTGCTCGCGCTGGAACGCGGCGACGAGCTGCTTGAGGACTTTGAGACCGGTGTCGCTCTGGCCGTGCCACATTTCGACGGTGACCGGTCCGGACGTGGCGGCGGGGGCCTCGGCGCACGCCGCGGCGGCGGGCACCAGGGCCATCGCCGCCGCGCCGCGGAGAAAACCGCGCCGGGTCAGGGTTCGCACGCGCATGGGAGTGTTTTCCTTCCCTTGCGCTAGCGGCGGGGTCATCTGCGATTTCCTTCCGGCGGGGAGAAATAGGCGGCCAGTTTTTCGGGCAGGGGAGGGACGTCGACCGGCCCGGAGCCGGAACGCAGGGACTGCGTGGCGAGCGCGCCCGCCGCCACGGCTTCGCGAGCGGCGATCGGGGACAGTTCCGGCGGGTCGCCGTGCACCACGTAACGCAGGAATTCGGTCATGGCAAGGAGATCCGCGTCCTGGTGTCCTGATGCGACACCGTCGATCGGGTACTCGCGGTCTCCGTCCAGCGCCCATCCGCGGCGGCGGTTCCACACCTTCACCACGCCGCCGCCGGTGTCGCCGAAGTTCTCCGCGCGGCCTTCGGTGCCGATCACCGTGTAGTTGCGCCAGTAGTCGGGGGTGAAATGGCATTGTTCGTAGCTGGCGAGGACGCCGTTGTCGAGTCGCATGTGGACCATCGAGAGGTCTTCGACGTCGACGACCGGGTTGAGGCCGGTCTGTGCGGCGGGAGGCCAGTTGTCGAAGGAAAACCAGTCGTCGGCGAGGCGGTCACCCTGGCCGCTCCGGTCGGTGATGCCACCGTAGACGGTCAGGTCGCCCATCGCGGTGACGCGGCGGGTGAAGCCTCCGGCGAGGTAGTGGATGACGTCGAGGTCGTGGCTGGCTTTCTGCAGCAGCAAGGAATTCACGCGACTGCGGTCGGCGTGCCAGTCCTTGAAGTAGTAATCGCCGCCGTTGCCAACGAAATGACGGCACCAGACGGCTTTCACTTCGCCGATCTCGCCGCGCGTCACGACGTCGCGGAGCGTGCGGACGACGGCGGAGTGCCGGAAGTTGTGTCCAATGTAGAGCGGAGTGCCGGTTTCCTGTGCGGCGGCGAGGACCGCGTCCGCGTCGGGAAGCGTTGTGGCCAGCGGCTTTTCGAGGTACACCGCGACTCCGGCGCGGAGCAGGTCGACGGCGATCTCGGCGTGCGTCCAGTCCGGCGAGGTCACGATCGCGGCGTCGACCAGGTTCGCGAGTTCCCGGTGTCCCGGCACGATCTCGATGCCGCCGAACATTTCATGCGCTCGCGCCTGGCCGCGCTCGTCGGGATCCGATGCGGCGACCAGTTCCGCCGCGACGCCGGATTCCGCCACGTGCCGGGCGATCCCGGCCCGCAGGCCGACACCGACCACACCGACCCGCAGCATCCCGGGGTTCACCACCGCGCCACCTCACCTCTGCGTGATATTGATCTGCATGATGGCAAAACAATCATAAATGCGCAATGGTGCGAGTCTGCTCATGGGGCGATGACCGCTCCGGGGAGGTCGCGGCGAGGTCGGCGGGCTCTCCCTTGTGGACGGTGGTGCGGTGCCACCCGCGGATGCCGAGTCGGCCAGTTCGCAGGTCGCGACGATCTTGACCTGCGCATGGACCGACGGCTCGCAGGCGTTGGCGAGGGCGGTCGGACTGGGCTTGCCGGACCTGCACGCTCTTGTCCAGCGCGAGGGCGACCCCGTTGGGCTCCGCCGTTTCGCCTGGTCGCGGCAGGTCTGCGGCATGGACGGCAGTCTTGTGCTGCGGCGGCAGGTCTGCGGCGCGGGCGGCAGTCTTGTGCTGCGGCGGCAGGTCTGCGGCGCGGGCGGCAGCTTTGTGCTGCGGCGGCAGCTCGTCCCCGGCGTCCTCCACGGCGTGGGCGGTGGTCTTGTATTGCAGCGGCAGTTCGTCCCCGGCGGTGCCGTGCGGCGCGGGTGGGCGATCAGCCGCTGGTCGGCGAGGATCGAGGGATCCCGCCGCGCGGTCGCGAGCGCGTCGCCGATCTCCGCGATCGCGCCGCTGCCCCGGTAGCCCGCTCATTCGAGCAGGACGTTCGCGTGTTGCCGGGGCGTCATGCCGGGTCTCTCGTTCCTGGTCGGAGGCGGTCCGGTGCTCATCCTAGAGCCCGCGCTGACTCGACTTTGTGATTGAATCTGCGCTATAACGCAAGTAGCAAGCAAAAACACTCAAGCAGAGTGCCGGAGTCGGTCACGTCTCCCGCCCTGGATCGAAAGGCCTCCATCCCGTGTCCTCCCTTCCGGATGCTCCCGGCTCCTTCGTGGCCGCCGAACTGGCTTCCCAGCCCGAAATGTGGCGCGCGGCGGCCGCGCTGGCCCCGTCCGCCGCGCTGCCTCAGCCGGGCGAACGAGTGGCCGTCGTCGGCTGCGGCACCAGCTGGTTCATCGCGATGAGCTACGCCGTCGCCCGCGAACAACGCGGTCACGGGGTCACCGACGCCTTCGCCGGCTCCGAATACCCGGCCTCGCGCGAGTACGACCGCGTCGTGGCGATTTCCCGTTCCGGCACCACGACCGAGATCATCGACCTGCTCACCGCGATGCCCGCGCAACGCACCGTGCTGATCACCGCGGTCGGTGACAGCCCCGCTGCGGCGGTCGCGGACGAGGTCGTCGAACTCTCCTTCGCCGACGAACAATCCGTGGTGCAGACCCGCTTCGCCACCACCACGCTCGCCCTGTTGCGCGCCGGTCTGGGCGACGACATCGACCAGCTCGCCACGTCCTGTGCGGACGCGCTGACCGAACCGATCGACGACCTCCTCGACGCCGAACAGGTCACCTTCATCGGCCGTGGCCCGGCGGTGGGCTTGGCTTGCGAAGCTGCACTGAAAACCCGCGAAGCCGCACAGTTCTGGGCCGAGTCGTACCCCGCCATGGACTACCGCCACGGCCCGATCGCGATCGCTCAGCCGGGCCGTCTCGTGTGGTCGCTGGGCGAGGCCCCGGCCGGACTCGCGGACGACGTCGCCCGCACCGGCGCGCGTTTCGTCCACCACGACCTGGACCCGCTCGCCGCACTCGTGGTGGCGCAACGCTTCGCCGTCGCACTGGCGGCCCGGCGCGGCCTGGATCCCGACCGTCCGCGCTCGCTGACGCGCTCGGTGATCCTCGTCTGATGATCGTCACGCTGACGCCGAACCCGGCCATCGACGTCACCTACCGGGTCGGCACTCACACGCCCGGCGAGACGAACCGGGTGCTGGAGGTGCAGCGACGGCCGGGCGGCAAGGGCGTGAACGTGGCCCGGGTGCTCGCCGCGGTGGACGTCCCGGTCCGGACGCTTCTCCCGCTGGGCGGCGACGCGGGCCGGTGGCTCGGGGGAGCGCTGGATGTGCCGTTCGAGGCCGTCCCGATCTCCGGCGAAACCCGGACCACCGTGACGGTAACCGGGGACGGCCATCCGACGGTCTACACGGAACCTGGCCCGGAAGTGTCCGAAGAGGAATGGAGAGCTTTCGGCTCGCACCTGTTGAACTGCCTGTCTGCGGCCGACCTGCTGGTTGTCTCCGGATCCCTGCCCCGGGGCGCCTCGCCGGACCTGGTCGCCGACTGGGTCCGCATCGCCCGGGAAGCTGGGGTGCGGACGCTGGTCGACGCCTCCGGCCCGGCGCTGCTGGCCGCCGCCCGAGCAGGTGCGGTAGTGAAGCCGAACCAGGCCGAACTCCTCGCCGCGACCTCTGCCGCCGACGAGGCTGCCGGTGCCGCGGCCCTGCTCCGGCTGGGCGCACAACTGGTCGTCGTCTCGCGCGGGGCTGACGGCATCGCCGCCTACACCTCCGGTGGCGTCTTCGCCGTCCCCGCCATCCCTGATGTGCAGGGCAACCCCACCGGCGCCGGGGACGCCGCGACGGCCGGGCTGGCCGTCGCCCTCGCCGCCGGCCGCCCCCTGATCGAAGCCCTGCACAACGCCGCCGCCCTGGGTGCCGCGGCCGTCCTCCGCCCGGTTGCCGGAGAAGTCGATCTCGCCGCGTACCGCCGATTCCTGAACGGAGCCCCCGCATGATCACCCGCCCCGACCTGCCGACGCTGCTGACCGCCGCCCGCGAGCGCGGTTCCGCCGTGGGCGCGTTCAACGTGATCCTGCTGGAACACGCCGAGGCCATCGCCGAAGGCGCGGAACAGGCCGGATTGCCGGTGGTGCTGCAGATCAGCGAAAACTGCGTCCGCTACCACGGCGGACTGGCCCCGATCACCGTGGCGTCCCGGGAAATCGCCCGCCGCGCGTCGGTCGACGTGCTGGTGCATCTGGACCACATCGAAGACCCGGAGCTGATCCGCGAGGGCATCGCACTGGGCGTGGACAGCGTGATGTACGACGGGTCGCATCTGCCATACGAGGAAAACCTGCGCACGACCCGGGAAATCGCCTCGCGCTGTCACGACGCGGGCGTGGCGGTGGAAGCTGAACTGGGGGAGGTCGGCGGCAAGGACGGGGTACACGCGCCCGGCGCCCGCACCGACCCAGCCGAAGCGACGGACTTCGTGACCGCAACCGGCGTGGACGCACTCGCGGTGGCCGTCGGAACGTCCCACGCGATGGTGGAACGAACGGCCCAGGTAGACCGCGCACTGGTCGCCCGATTGCGAGATGCGGTACCGGTCCCGCTGGTATTGCACGGCTCGTCAGGCCTGTCGGACGAGGAACTGCGCGGGGCCGTGGGGAGCGGGATGGCGAAGGTTAATATCTCAACGCACCTGAATGGTCTGTTCACGCGGTCGGTCCGGCAGTTCCTGGAGGAACAGCCGGAGGCGGTGGATCCCCGAAAGTACGTTCGGCTGGGGAGGAGCGCGGTGGCTTCGGAGACTGCTCGGCTCCTGCGTTTGCTGGCTGGCTGAAGACCCGCAGCGGCATCTCTTCGTCGAACAGGTGCGGACGGCTCGACGGGACCGGGTACTCTTGGTATACCAAAGCGTCCCGTCGAGAAAGGTGCTCTCCGTGTTGATCCGTGACGTCCGTCCCTGGGGCGGTCAGCGCAGCGACGTCGAGGTGGCCGGCGGCCGGATCGTCGCGGTTCGTCCGCATGACCCGGCGGGGTTTGGCGGCGAGGTGGTCGACGTGGTCGAGGGGCGCGGGCGGCTGTTGTTCCCGTCCTTCAGCGACGTCCACGTGCACCTCGACTCGACGCGCATCGGGCTGCCGTTCCGGCCGCACACGGGGGCGCCGGGCGTCTGGGCGATGATGCTGAACGACCGCGAGAACTGGCGGAACGCCGAGGTGCCGCTGCCGGAACGCGTCGCGGGCACGTTGGAGCGGATGATCGCGAACGGGACCACTCGCGTGCGCACTTACGCGCAGGTCGACGTCGACTGCCAGCTCGAGAAGCTCGACGCGGTGCTCGCCGCCAAGGAGCGCTTCGCCGCGCACGCGGACGTTCAGGTGATGGCGTTTCCGCAGGCAGGGATCCTGCGCGAGCCCGGAACCGTCGACGTGCTGGAGGCCGCGCTGCGTTCGGGTGCGTCGGTGGTCGGCGGGATCGATCCGTGTTCGCTCGACAAGGATCCCAAGGGGCACTTGGACGTCGTGTTCGGGCTGGCCGAGAAGTACGGCGTCGAGGTGGACATCCATCTGCACGAGCCGGGGCATCTCGGGGTCTTTTCGACGGACCTGGTGATCGAACGCGTCCGCGCGCTGGACATGCGCGGCAAGGTCACCATGTCGCACGCGTACGAGCTGGGCTCGGTTTCGGAAGCGATGAGCCGCCGGCTGATCGACACGTTCGCGGAGCTGGACATCGCGATGGCGACCGTCGCGCCGTCCGTCGACCGGCAGTTGTCGCTGGCGGACCTGACGACCGCGGGCGTGCGCGTCGGGCTGGGGGAGGACGGGCAGCGGGACTACTGGAGCCCGTACGGCAACTGCGATCTCCTCGACCGCACGTGGCAGCTGGCCTTCACGCACGGGTTCCGGCGCGACGAGCTGATCGAGATGGCGCTGGCGGTCGCGACGATGGGCGGCGCGTCGATCATGAGCCACGACGTGCCCCGGCTGGCGGGGATCGCCGACCGGCCCGGTGTGGCGGTCGGCGACCGCGCGGATCTGGTGCTGGTGGACGGCGAGACGCCGACCAGTGCGGTGATGGACCGCGGCAAGGACCGGACGGTGCTGCACGACGGCGTCGTGGTGGCGGACGGTCTGGCGGTCGTCGACCTCTGACGAGGGGCGTGCCTCAGCCTCGCGGAGAGTGCGCGGGGCTGAGGGGGCGTCGGGCCGGAGTCGCGTGCGGCTCTATCAGCATGGGCGGGGTCTCGCGAAGAGGGGCTGTGCCAGGTGATCCGAAAGTTGAGAAGCCAGTGCCGCGGCGAGCTCAGCGTTGCCAGAGTTGGGGTCTCACGAAGGTCGAAGGCGCAGCCCGACGCGGCGATCTCGGCATTGCCAGGACCTCGCGACGGCCGACGGCGTCAGTCCAGCGCAGCGAACATTGCCGCGGCCGGAATCTCGCGGCCACAACAGAACCAAGGTCAGCCCGCCTCCGCAGGATGTCGCCGCACCGCCTCGCTGGCCCCGGTCGCGAGATGGGCCAGCACCAGCCGTTCCACCCGTTCGACGTCCCGGTCGACGATCGCCTCGTACAGGAGTTCGTGTTCCGCCGCCATGGCTTCCAGGTCGTCGTGCTGGCCGAGCAGCCATCGCATCCGGCTGCGCAGCGTCCGCTCCAGTTCGCCGAGCAGTTCGTTCGCCGACAGCGACGTGACGACCTCGTGGAAATCCGCGGCTGCCCGGCGCGCGGACACCGCGTCGCCGACGCGGGCGGCGCGCAGTTCCGTGTCCAGCACCTCCCGCAGCCGCGCCAGGCCCTCGCGGGTGCGGCGCTGCGCGGCGAGCCGGAAAGTGAGGCCCTCGAACGCCGTGCGCACCTCGTTGAGGTCCGCGACGTCCGACGCGGTGAACTCCCGCACCACCGACCACGACCGCGGCCGCGGCGTCACCAGTCCCTCGTTTCCCAGCGCGCGCAACGCGTCCCGCACCGGCACCCGGCTCACGCCCATCTCCGCGGCCAGATCCCGTTCGACCAGCTTGCTGCCGGGAGCCCGGGTGCCGTCGAGGATCTCGTTGCGCAGCCGTTCCGTGACGCGCTCGGACTCCGACGCGAAACCCGGCTCCATCCGATCCCCTCCCGCCGCCGTCACCGACAGTATCGGCGAACCTCCTCCCAGGTTCCCGGAAAAACCCGTCCCCGGCAAGGTCTGGTCCCCAGATTCCGCCGTTTGGTATACCTAAATGTCCCGAGCGGAAGGAACCCGATGCGCACTCGCTGGCGTGCCCGCCATGTGCTGGCCCATCAGAACGGGCGGCACGCCCTGCTGGAAAACGGCGAGGTCGTCTGGGAGGACGACGTCGTCGCCTACGTCGGCCCGCGGTATGCCGGAACGGCCGATCTGGACGTCGACCTCGGCGAATCGCTCGTCCTGCCGGGCTTGATCGACCTCGACGCGCTGACCGACGTGGACCATCTCGTCCTCGATTCCTGGGCCACGGCAGACCGTGCGGCCGGACTGCAGTGGTCCGAGGACTACTTCGCGCACCGTCGCCGCGACGTCTTCACCCCGGAAGAACGGCAGACCATTCGCGAGTACGCGCTCGTTCAGCTGGCGCTGCACGGAATCACGACGTTCATGCCGATCGCGTCGGAAGTCCATTCGTCGTGGGCCGAGCCGTACGAGGAACTCGTCGCGATGGCGGACTTCTCGCGGAACCTCGGGCTGCGCGGATATCTGGGCCCGGCTTACCGATCCGGCGTCAACGTGGCCACTGTGGACGGTACCCGCACGGTCGCCTTTGACGAGCCCCGCGGCGCGGAGGGGCTAGCCGACGCACTGCGGTTCCTCGACCACGCAAAGGAACTCGACGACCCACTCGTCAACGGCGTCCTGCTGCCGTGCCGCATCGAGACGCTCACCGAAGACCTCATACGCGCCACCGCCGTCGCATCGCGCGAGCGCGACGTCCTGGTACGGCTGCACTGCCTGCAAGGCGTGCTCGAGCGCGAACTCATCCTCGACCGTTACGGCGTGACACCGCTGGAAATGCTGAAACGCACCGGCCTGCTCGGCGACCGGTTGCTGATCCCGCACGCCCAGGTCCTCGACCGCCATCCCGCAGTCCACGGCGAAGACCGAGGCGACGTCGCGACTCTGGCCGCGGCGGGCGCGTCGGTGATCCACTGCCCGCTCACGTCCTTCCGCTACGGCCACGCCCTGCGTTCGTTCCGCGACTACCGCGAAGCGGGCCTGAACCTGTGCCTGGGAACGGATTCCTTCCCGCCGGACTTGATCCGCGGCATGGATGTCGGCGTGCATCTGGCGAAGGTGATGGGCGACCGCGCCGACGCGGCCCCGGCGGAGTGGTACGTCGAAGCGGCGACGCTCGGCGGTGCCCGTGCACTCCGTCGCGACGACCTCGGCAAGCTGGCCCCGGGCGCGCAGGCGGACCTCGTCGCGTTCCACGTCGGCGACCTGCGCGACGGTGTGCAGGACGATCCGATCCGGACGTTCTTGCTCTCCGGAACCGCCCGGCAGGCAACGCATTCCGTCGTCGCGGGCCAGCCGGTGCTGGTGGACGGGCACCTTCCCGGCATCGACGAACCGGACCTCCGCCGCCGCGCGCAGGCGCTGTTCGAGAAGATGCGCGCCGCGTATCCGGAGCGGGACGTCGAACGCCGGGAGGCGGGGGAGTTGTTCCCTCCGACCTTCCCGGCGTTCCAGCAGTAGCGGCGCGGCGGGGCTATCGCCGCGAGACGACAGCCCCGCCCTTCACCACGAGCTGCCGCGGAGGATGCGACACGACGGCTTCGGCCGGATACTCCGCGGCTACGAGGAAGAAATCGGCGCGGTCGCCGATCCGCAGGCCGTAGTCCTTGAGCCGCAACGCTTTCGCGCCGCCGTACGTCGCCGCGTGCAGTGCGAGTTCGATCTCCGGGTCGGTCCGGAACGAGCTGCGGTACGCCAGGTGCATGGTGCGCGTCAGCATGTCCCCGTCGCCGTAGGGTCCCCACAGGTCGCGGATGCCGTCGTTGCCGCACGCGGCGTTCGCGCCCGCGGCTCGCATCTTGGCCAGCGGCGGCACCGGCCGGTCGTACACCGCCGCGGTGGTCAGCGTGATCTGCTACTCCGCGAGGCCTTCGAGCAGCCGGTCCTGCTGCGCGTCCGGGATGCCGCAGATGCCGAACGCGTGGCCGATCGCGACCTTCCCGGCAAGCCCGAGCGCCTTCGTCCGCTCGATGACGAGCTCGATTTCCCAGGCCCCGAGCGGACCTTCGTCGTGCAGGTGCAGATCGACGCCGCAGCCGTGCCGGGCGGCGATGTCGAAGATCGCGTCGAGGTGCCCGCGCGGATCGCGGTCGTAGCCCGCCGGGTCGATGCCGCCGACGTTCTCCACGCCGGACGCCACGGCCCGCTCCAGCAGTTCCAGCGTGCCGGGCCGGGTGAGCAGGCCGCCCTGGGGGAAGGCGACCTGCTCGACGGTGACCCGGCCGCGATGCCGCGCCGCCGCCTCCCGCACCGCCTCGATGCCGGACAGCCCCAGTTCGGGGTCGACATCGGTGTGCGCGCGGACGAAGGAGGTGCCGTTCGCGATCATCGTGTCGAGCAGCGCGGCCGCGGGTTCGGGCGAGGGGAGCCCGAATTCCTTGCGGCGGCGCTGTTCGTTCGAGATCCGGTCGGCGAGCACCGAACCCGAGGTGTTCGGCACCCAGGGGAGTCCCCACAAGGTTTTGTCGAGGTGGCAGTGCGCGTCGACGAGGCCGGGCAGCAGCAGCGCGCCGCCGCCGTCCTCGACGGGAACGTCCGCTTCGGTGGGCCCGAACCCGGCGATCCGGCCGTCGCGCACCAGCACGTCCGTCGGATCGCCGCCGCCGGGCCGGACGTTGCGCAGCAACAGGTTCACGCGACTCCCTCCACGGCCTCGGCCCGGACGGTCGGCTCGCGCCGCTCGGAGGTGGCGAGGCTGACGCCGACGGTGAGCACGACGTTGACGGCGATCGCCAGAAGCCCGGGATTGAGGCCCCACAACGTGTTCTTCGAAGCCAGGACCGTCCACGCGACGATCGCCACGCCGACCACGAGCCCGGTCGCCGCGCCCGCCTTGGTCAGCCGCCGCCACACGAGCCCCAGCACGATCGCCGGGAAGAACTGGGAGACGCCGTTCTGTCCGGTGAGCAGCAGGTTCACCAGCAGTGCGGGCTGGAAGATCGCGAACACCAGCGCCACCGCGGTCACCACGACGACCAGGGCGCGCGACAGCCGGAACACGCCGAGTTCGCTGGTCTTCGGCCGCAGGACGCCCTGGTAGACGTTGCGGGCCAGCAGCGTGGCGGATTGCAGGAGCAGCAGGCTGATCGGCACGATCGCGGCCAGCGCGCCTGCCCCGCCGACGAGACCGACCACCCACGACGGCATGGTCTTCAACGTCAGCGAAAGCAGCGCGCCGTTGGTGCCGCTGCCCTTCAGCCCGGGCACGACGAGCACCGCGGCGAAGCCGACGAACAGCGTCAGCGCGATCAGGATCTGGTACAGCGGAAGGTAAATCGCGTTGCGCCGGATCGTCTGCTCGGACTTCGCGGTGTACATCGCGGCGAGTGCGTGCGGGAACATGAAGAACGCCGCGCTCGTGACGAGCAGGGTCGACATCATCCACGGCACGCCGAGCGGGCTGCCCGGCGCCGGGACGCCGAGGAAGCCGGGGTGCTGGGCCTGGACGGTGTCGACGAGATGCCCGAACCCGCCGAAGTAGTGCACCGGGATCGCGATGCCGACGACCAGCACGGTGCCGATCAGCAGGATGTCCTTGAGCACCGACACCCACGCGGCGGCTTTCATGCCCGACGCGTAGACGAACACCGCGATCAGCACGACCGCGAGCACCATGCTGGTGACCCGGTTGATGCCGGTCGTCGTCTCGACGATCTGGCCGAGGCCGAGCAGCTGCGCCTCGATGTAGGGGATCATGAACGCCACGCCGACGATCGCGGTCAGCGCGCCGAACCACGGGCTGCGGAAGCGGTGGGTGAAGAAATCCGCTTGAGTGACGAGGTTGTGCTTCTTCGCGTACCTCCACAATGGAGGGAGGAAGAAGTAGGACAGGACGAACGCGCACGTGCCGTAGCCGGCGATGTAGAACGCCGCGCCGCCGTTGGCGTAGGCGAATCCGGAGGCGCCGAGGTAGGTGAAGGTCGAGTAGGTCTCGCCCGCGGCGAGGACCCAGAACAGCAGCGTCCCGTAGGACCGGCCGGCGACCGTCCACTGTTCGAGGTTCATCTGCTTCCGGCCGCGCGCGGCGAGGCCGATGACCACCGCCAGCGCCACCACGGCCAGCGCGACGACTGCGCCCGCGTTCATCGCTGCTCCTGCTCGGTTTCGGCGGCGCCGGGGCGCCGGATGCGGTCGGCGACGCCGAGGAACACGGGCGTGAGGGCCACCCAGAGGAGGATCCAGAACCCGATCTCGGGCAGGAACCAGATCCGGCCGTCGCCGCTGAACCAGGGCAGGCCGGCGATCATCGCCACGTAAGGGGTGAAGGCCACCGCGGCCACCACTGCGGAACGCTTCATCGCGCACACCCTTCGTTGTTTGGTATACCATAAGCGCGGCCGGTGGCGGGTTGTCAAGGGCGCGGCCGGGAACGATGCGGGCTCGCGACCCGGGTGTCCGGCCGGGTGCCGCGATTTGTCCGATTTGGACGCTGGGCCGCTGGGCTGCGCTTTGGTAGACCGGATCGTGGGTGCCGAGCCGGGGTAAAACCGGTCGCTGGCGGGTCCTTTCGGCAGCTAGCTTGTGCCCTCGAGAAGGGGGACGAGATGGACAAGCCGACGACGGAGCTGTGGCGCCCGACCGGCCCGGCCGAACTGGAGCTGGTGCGCCGGTCCGGCTGGCGCGCGTGGCCGCCGCGGCTGCCGGACCAGCCGATCTTCTACCCGGTGCTGAACGAGGACTACGCGGTGAAGATCGCCCGGGACTGGAACGTCCGGTTCGACGGCACCGGTTACGTGACCCGGTTCCGGGTGGAAACAGCGTTCCTCGACCGCTATCCGGTGCGGCAGGCCGGCGGCGAGACGATCCTGGAGTTGTGGGTTCCTGCTGAGGAACTGGACGAGTTCAATGCGCACTTGGTCGGGGAGATCGAGGTCGTGCACGAGTTCCGCTGAGCAGTGCCCGAGGCGGGTCACTCACAGGGCCGCACTGGTCTGCGCTGGGTGAGGGCGGCGATCCGCCTCCGGGGTGGTTGACGTCGGCACCTAGGCGACGGTGAGTGACCGCACGGGCTGGCCTGCGTCACCGTGGACGGATGGATGCGGCACTGGCAGGGCTTTCCGGGCGGCTCCTGATCCAGTGCCGGCCCGGGCAGTCCGAGGAACTGTTCGGCGTCTGCGCGGCGCACGACACCGGGCTCGTCCTGACCGGGAGGTCGGCACCGGATGCCGTCAAGGGCCTGCGCGAGAAGGGGTTCGACGGGCCGCTCCTGTGCGACGCCGAGCGTTACGCAGGGAAGCGGCGGGTACTCGCCGGAGCCGGCACGCGTCCGGCGTGGTGCCGGAAGCAGCGGGAACTCGGGTTGCTGCCGCTGACGGATTCCGGCTATCTCGCGGCGCGCGACTGGACGGGTTTGCGCGGCATCCTGCTGGCCGCCGCGAGGAAGCCCGCGGCCGTTGCGACGCTGCCTCTCGCTCCTTGGTGGTTCGACAACGAACCGATCGCCGCTGCGCTGGCGAGGGAGGTCAATCGGCACGGGGTGCCGGTCGCGATCGTTCTCGAGCACCGGACTGATCCGTTCGGGGTTCAGAAGCTGCTGCGCGCGTTTCTGCGTTTCCTGGCCGACTGCGCGGTTCCGGTGCTGGTGTTGCGCTGCGACATTTCGGCCGCAGGCCTTCTCTGTCACGGTGCGCACGCGGCGGCGGTGGGCACGAGAAGCTCGTTGCGGCACCTGTATCCGGCCTCCGGCGGCCGCCCGGGCGGGCCTTCGGTGTTCGTGCCTCGCTTGCTCAGCTACCACCGGATCGAGACCTGCGCGAAGGTATTCGGCCGGACTCCGGAGATCGAGCAGCTGTGGACTTGCCCGTGCCCGGTCTGCGAGGACCGGACCCCCGTCGGTCTCGACCGGTCTTCGGCGGTCCGGCACGACCTCGACCGTCAGCTGGCGCTGCGGGACGAGTTGTTCCGGCGGCCGCTCACCGCGGAGCAGCGCCGGAGTTCCTGGCATGAGACGTGCAGCCACGCGAGCTTTGTCCATCGGCAGGTCGCCGAGGCGGTGCGGGGATGGACCGAACCGGCGAACCTCAGGGCCTGGTATCGGGTGACCGAGGATCCGTTGCCGCGCAACATCCCTGGCCAGTCGACGACGGGGGCCGTCCGGGCGAGCGGTGGCGGCAGGCGGAGGGTGTCCGATCGCGGGGCGCGCCGATCAGACGCATAGGCAACTGTCCTCGGCGCGGAAAGGTCAGTGGTCTCGCGAGACGTCGAGCCCGCTCGACAACCCGCGGAAACACCGCACCGCCAACTCCACCGGTGCCGCCTTCTCCTCGGTCCCAGCCCACAGCTCCAGCGAGATCCGAATCGCATCCGTCGCCGCAGCCGCGACCAAATGCACCCTCACCTCGTCCGTCTCCGGAGCCAGCCGCGCCAGCACCGGTCGCAGTCGGGTCTCGGACTCGCCGTTCACCCGGTGCCACACGGCTGCCAGCGCCGAGTCGTCCCCGCTGGCGGCGCGCAGCAAGCCGCGCGTCCAGCTGAATTCCTGGGTCGCGTCCGCGGCGGAGATCGTCTTGTGGATCGCGTCCTCGACCGCCTTCAGCAGGGGCGTTCCTTCGGGCGTCGACGCGAGGTGGTCCCGCCACGAATCGGCGCCCACGACCAGCAGCGGGGCGACCGCGTCCTCTTTCGTGCGGAAGTAGCGGTAGAAGGTGCGCGGCGCGACGCCCGCCGCGGCGGCGATCGCTTCCGCGGTCGTTCCCTGTGCGCCATGCTCGGTGAACAGGCGTGCGGCGGCGCGGGCGATGTCGAGTTGCGTCGCCGCTTTGCGCCGTTCGGTCAGGGTCGGGGTCTTTCCGCTCACCGCGACCACGCTACCCGATCACTGTCAAGCATGCAGATCTCGTCAAGGTGGCACAGTGTGCCAGGTAGGCGTAAGGTGGCGGAAGACGAAAGGAGCGGATCATGAACCGTTACGAAGGACGCCGGGTGCTGGTCACCGGAGCGGGCTCGGGCATCGGGCAGGCGACGGTGCTGCGGATGCTGGCCGAGGGCGGGCGCGTCGTAGCCGCGGACGTGAGCGAAGCGGGTCTGGCGGACACCGTGGAGAAGGCGGGCGACGCGGCGGACCGGCTGAGCACCGTGGTCGTGAATGTCGCCGATGAAGCATCAGTGAAGGCTGGGGTCGCGGAGGCGGTCGAGCAGCTCGGCGGGCTGGACGCGCTCGTCAACGCCGCGGGCATCCTGCGGTCGGCGCACACCCACGAGATGCCGCTCGAGGCGTTCGAGCAGGTGCTGCGCGTCAACCTGGTCGGCACGTTCCTGGTGATCCGCGAGTCGATCCCGGCGCTGCGCGAGGGCAGCGGCCCGGCGGTGGTGAACTTCAGCTCGACGTCGGCGATGTTCGCGCACCCGTACATGGCGGCGTACGCGGCGAGCAAGGGCGGCATCCAGTCGATGACGCACGCGCTGGCGTCCGAGTACGCGAAGGACGGCATCCGGTTCACCGCCGTGCAGCCCGGTTCGATCTCCTCGGGCATGACCGACGGCAGCGGCAAGAGCAGGCAGAGCGTCGGCCCTGGCTTCCCCGAGGACGCCGACTTCACCCTGCTCGGCAAGCTGCTTCCCGCGCTGGGCCAGGGCTTCGCCGGTCCGGAGACGGTCGCGTCGGTCGTCGCGATGCTCGCCAGCGAGGACGCCGCGTTCGTCACCGGCACCGAGGTCCGCATCGACGGCGGCACGCACTTCTGATGCGCGATTTGTTCAAGAACCAGCCGCGGGCCGGGTCGTAGCGTCGCCGCATGACAAAGTTTTCGACCACCCGATGCGGGGTGCGGCGATGATCCTCGTGACCGGCGGCCTCGGCATGATCGGCGCGCACACGGCCCGGGCGTTGGCGGATCTGGGGCAGGACGTCCTGGTCACCGGGCACCGGCGGACGGACGTCCCCTCGTTCCTGGCGGGCCGGGTCGCCGTGGAAACGCTCGACGTCACCGACCGGGACGCGTTCCTCGCGCTCGGCGACCGGTACGACATCACCGCGATCGTCCACCTGGCGGGCAGCATTCCCGGCGACGACCCGGTCGCGTTCTTCCGGACGGACCTGACCGGCCTGGCCAACGCCCTCGACGCGGCCCGGACGTGGCGGGTGCGGCGGTTCGCGGTCGCGAGCAGCCTCGGCGTGTACGTCGGCCGCGACGAGCCGAGCTGGCACGAGGAGCTGCCGCTGCCGACCGCGGATCTGCCGCATCTGATCGTGGCGTTCAAGAAAGCCGTCGAACCGCTGACGACGCACAGCCTGCGGGGGAGCGGTGTCGAACCGGTAGTGCTGCGGATCGGGACGGTGTGGGGTCCGCTGGTCGACCCGGAATCGCCGTTCTTCCCGATCCCGTCCTACCTCAACGCCGGGCTGCGCGGTGACCCGCCGCCTCCGCTCGTCGCGGACGAGGGGTTCGACTGCTGTTACGCACCGGACGCCGGCCGCGCGATCGCGTTGCTGACCACGGCACCGTCGTTGAAGCACGACACGTACAACGTGTCGAGCGGGCAGCCGGTCACGAACCGGGAGTTCGCCGAGGCGCTCGCGCAGATCGCGCCGGGTGTGCCGGATCAGCTGCAGCCTGGCGGGGCGACCGGACCGTATCTGGATATTTCGCGGCTCAAGGAGGAAACGGGCTTCGCGCCGGAGTTCGACGTGCGGGCGGCGGTGGCGGATTACGCGGCGTGGCGGAAGACGAACCCGCGCTGACATCGGCCACAGTGGACGGTCCGGGCGGTGGTGCGAGAATGGCCGGATGGCAGCGGAACAGGGCGGCGAATCCGAGACCGAACGGGTCGTCCGGCAGCTCCGGGACGAGATCCTGGACGGGGTGCGCACACCGGGCAGCAAGCTCGTCGAACGGGACCTCGCCGCGGATCTCGGAGTGAGCCGGGTCCCGGTGCGGGACGCACTGAAAGCGCTGGTCGCCGAAGGCCTGGTCACGCCGCGCCCCCGGACGTGGGCGGTGGTGCGCGAGTTCACCGCGAGCGACATCGCCGACCTGCAGGAAGTGCGCGCGGCGCTGGAAGTCCTGACGTTCAAGCTCGCGGCGACCCGCCATTCCCGCGCCGGGCTGGACCAGCTGCGGGCTGCGTTGGACGAGGAAACGGCCGCCGCCGCTGCCGGTGACGCGGTAACCGCTCACCGCGCGGCGGCGGATTTCCACGAGGCCGTGACGGCGATGGCGGGGAACGAGCTGCTCAACGAGCTGGAACTGACGCTGCGCAGCCGCATGCGGTGGCTGCTCGGCCAGCACGAGGATCTGGAGCGGGTGGCGGGGGAGCACCGGGAGCTGTACGAGGCGATCGCGCGACGGGATGTGGATGCCGTGGAAGCGTTGCTGATGGAGCACATGGAGAGCGGACGGCATTTGCGCGGGCTGGGGCGCGAGCGCGGCTGACAGGCAAAGGAAAACCCTCCGGAGGTGATGGGGGTTTTCTCAGTAGCGCGGGTGCGGCGTTGCTGTGGCGATGCGCGGCATCGGCGCGGCGGCCCCTCAGTTCGGATGCGAGATTTCGACATAATGCTTGCCGTTCATGGGAATGCACACGGCACCGTCGACCGTGGGGTCCGGCGGCAGGGTGCGCAGTGCGCGGACACAGTCGTCCGGGGTTTCGTAAGGTCCTTTGTACTCGAGATGGCTGGCGAACGCGGTGCCGCTCAGCACCAGCGCAGCGCCGGTCGTAGCGAGGCAAACGGCAGCTGTGACCGCGAATTTCCGCATGGGCGAATCCCTCCCGTTCCGGCGGTCGCGCCGACCGCCTCTTCACCATCGCTACCCTCGTCTGGGCGTGGCGAAGCAGTTCTTGCCTGTTCGGCTCAACGGAATTGATCGAACGGGCACCGGACGCAACCCCTTGCCGGAACGGCAAGTTTCCGTGCCATTGCCGGTCCGGGCTGGCGAAACTGACCGCATGATCACCGCATCCCGGCTGGTGCCCCGCTCCGTCGCGGCGCTGGCGCTGTCCCTTCTGCTCACGGTCGGCAGCGTGGCCTGTTCCGCGCCGCCTGCCGAGCCTTACGCCGCCGCCACCCAGAACGATCCCGCGTTCCAAAGCACCTTCCGGCACGAATTCGCCGACGTCGACGGTGTCCGCATGCACTACGTCACTGGCGGCAGCGGCAGCCCGGTCGTCCTGATTCACGGGTGGCCGCAAACCTGGTACGGCTGGTGGCCGGTGATGCCGGAGCTCGCGAAACACCACACCGTCTACGCGATCGACCTTCCCGGTTTGGGCGACAGCACCGGTTCGCCGAGCGGATACGACAAAGCCACACTGGCGCGTTACGTGCACACCCTGGTGGCTTCGCGGCTCAAGATCCGGAACGCCGCCGTCGTCGGACATGATTTCGGTGCCGCGGTGGCATTCCAGTACGCGAGCCAATTCCCCGGCGACACCGCGCGTCTCGGCTATTTCGATTTGCCGCTTCCCGGGCCCGCGATCAATGCCACCGTATACCGGACGTTGAGCTGGCACATCGCTTTCCACTCCCAACGTCGCGTTCCCGAAGCGGTGGTCGGCGGCGATGTGCGGGAATACCTCGCGCTGTTCTATCCGCAGGTTTCCTTTGGCGGGACGGCTTTCGGCGGGAATTCGGAGCGGTCGCCGTTCAGTGAGGCGGAGGTCAACGAGTATGCCCGGACCTACAGTCGTCCCACGGTTTTGTCCGGCGGGTTTGAGCTTTATCGGGCGCTGGACAAGGATGTCCGCGACACCGTGGCGGCAGCGCCGGTGAAGGTGCCGACGTTGCTGCTGACGGCTCAGGGCCAGCTCGACGCGATCCGGGCCACGGTGGCTCCGCGGCTGACTGACATCGTCCAGGCGGCGGACGTGCCGCATGCCGGGCATTGGCTGGTCGAAGAGAATCCGCAGTTCGTCGCGGGGCAGTTGGAGCGCTTCCTGAACGGCTGACGCTCGCGGAACCAGCCCCGATCCCCGGAAGCGGCAGTCCGGAGATCGGGGCGAGCTCGTCCGGCGCGGTTCAGTCAGGCGCCGGACACCGCCACCACGCCGGTCATCGTGCCCACGTAGGCGTGGTCGCCGGACAAAGTGGGAGAGGCGAAGTGCGGAAGAGCGCCGACATCCAGCTGAGCCAGTACGGTTCCGTCAGCCGGTGACAGCGCGTACAGCACACCGTCGTTCCAGTCCGTCACCCATACCGCGCCGCCGCCTACGGTCGGCGAGCCGTTCGCGGTCCCGTCGGCGTGCCACGCCACGGTGGGGGTGCCGTCCGCTGCGATGCGGACCGCGCGCGGGCCGTCGTTGCACGGCAGGTACGCGGTGTCGTCCTTGGTCGAGCTGCCGCCGAAGGACCGGCAGATCTCCGCCTTGGCCTGCTGCCCGCCGATTCCGCCGAGATTGTCGTGGTGCAGCACATATCCGGTGCCGCGTTTGCCGACCGCGATGACGTGATCGCCGAGCAGGGTCGGGCTGGACGACCCGAGATCGAGGTCTTGTGCGTTGTCGTCGGCCCAGGTGTCCGGGGCGAACAGGTCCACCCGCTGCAGCGTGGGCGACAAGGCCAGCACGGAATCGCTGTCGTCGTAGCCCGTGGTGGATTCGCCGTTGCCGACCGCGTAGAGCAGCCGTTGGCCGTCGACCACGCCGCCGCCTGGTGCCCAGATCCCGGCTTCCCTGGTGGTCGGCACGCTGTAACTGATCGGGTCAGCCCCGTTGGTGGTCGCCGACACCACGGAACCGATGTAGTTCGCGCAGTCCCCGGCCAGCCCGCCGTACGCCACGTACACGCGGTCGCCGAGCACGGTCAGCGCCGCTCGCTGCTGGTGCGCCAGCCGGTCGCCCTTGGGCGGTTCCAGCTCGGTGCGCACCTCCACCGCGCCGGTGGTGACGTTCACGCCGACCAGTACGTGCTGCCCGCCGGTGAGCTCGGCCAGCGCGAAAACCCGGGACGTGGCCTGGTCGTAGGCCATGGTGCCGGTGATGCCGAGCGGGTCGATGTTCCCGCACGGCAGCTCGGCTCTTCTCGCCGGTTCGCCGATGTGCGCCGACCAGCGGACCGCGCCGGTGGCCGGGTCGAGCGCGTAAACGGTGTCATTCTCCGTGGCAGCAAGGATCTGGCCGCCGACCACCAGCGGCTGTCCGTACACCGCACCGTCCAAAGTGGCCTGCCAGGCGGTGCCGAGAGTGCCCAGCGGAGCGAGATCCGCGGCTTCGCCGGTGCGGGCGTTGTCGTGGTGATAGGTCGGCCAATCGCCCGCGGCGAGCTGCTGCCGGGCATGGCCTGCGGTCGCCGATGCCGACGCCGGCGGACCGGCGCCGAGGGCGACGACTGCGATCGCGAGAACCGTGCGGAGACAATTCCTGTTCATGAGGTATCACTCCTGGTCGCTGACTAGCGACTCCCCGTATCGCAGTATCCAGCGGGGCTTCCGGTCGCGATACCTCCGAACGGCAGAACACGCGGTCGCCGTCGGCAGGTTCGGGCGTGGTTCCCCTGTGCCGCACCGTTCCGCTAGCTTCGGATACGGGCGGCCGCAAGGCATCCAGCTCCGACTTTCGGGCCTGGAGAGGCCGTCGAGCTCGCCGTTCGTGGCGGGAAAGCCTGAGCACTTCCGTGAACAGCTAACCGCGTTGCCTACGGTGGTAGATCAGCATGGCTGAGCCGTAGGCGAGAACGAGGACTCCGATGCACCAGGCGAGGGCAGTCCAGATGTCGGCACCGACCGGTCGCTGGGTCAGCAGGCTTCGGATGGCGTTGACGATGGACGTCGTGGGCTGGTGTTCGGCGAAGGCGCGGACCGGTCCGGGCATGGTGCTGGTCGGCACGAAGGCCGAGCTGACGAAGGGCAGGAAAATGAGCGGGTAGGAGAACGCGGTCGCGCCGTCGCCCGATCGGGCGGCCAGACCGGCGATGACGGCGAGCCAGGTCAGCGCCAGGGTGAACAGGAGCAGGAGGCCGGCGACCGCGAGCCAGGCGGGCAGTCCCGCTGTCGAACGGAATCCCATGAGCAGGGCGGCGCCGATGACTGCCGCGACCGATACCAGGTTGGCGACCAGCGACGTCAGCACGTGGCTCCACAGAACAGCGGGCCGGGCGATCGGCATGGACCGGAACCGCTCGAAAATGCCGCTCTGCAGGTCCTGGAACAGTCGGAACGCGGTGTAGGAGACGCCGGAGGCGATCGTGATGAGCAGGATGCCGGGCAGCAGGTAGGTCACGTAGCTGCCGGATCCGTGCTGGATCGCGCCGCCGAAGACGTAGACGAACAAAAGCAGGAACGCGATCGGCAGGACGGCGGTGGTGACGACAGTGTCCGGGCTGCGGGCGATGCGCCGCAGAGAACGTCCCAACAGGACAGTGGTGTCGCCGAAGAAGCGGTTTTTCATCGGCGGTCCTTGACGAGTGCGAAGAAGACGTCCTCGAGCGTCGGCTGTTTCTCGACGTATTCGATTTCGGCGGGCGGGAGCAGGCGCTTGAGTTCGGCGAGGCCGCCGCTCACGAGGATGCGCCCCTGATGCAGGATCGCGATCCGGTCGGCGAGCTGTTCGGCCTCGTCCAGGTACTGGGTCGTGAGCAGCACGGTCGTGCCGTGCCCGGCGAGTTCCTTGACGGCCTGCCAGACCTCGGCGCGCGCCTGCGGATCGAGGCCGGTGGTCGGCTCGTCGAGGAAGACGACCGGCGGGTTCCCGATGAGGCTCATCGCGAGGTCGAGCCGGCGGCGCATGCCTCCCGAATACGCGGACGCTCTCCGCGCGGCAGCGTCCCGCAAGGAGAAACGGGCGAGCAGGTCGTCCGCAATCCGGCCCGGCTTCTCTAGGTGGCGCAACCGGGCGACGAGCGCGAGATTCTCCCGGCCGGTGAGCATTTCGTCCACGGCCGCGAACTGTCCGGCGAGACTGAGCGATTCCCGTACGTCCGCCGGCCGCCCGGCGACGTCGAAGCCGTTGACGACTGCGGTGCCCGCGTCGGCATTGAGCAGCGTGGCGAGGATCCGCACGACCGTCGTCTTGCCCGCCCCGTTCGAGCCGAGCAGGGCGAAGACGCTGCCCCGCGCCACGTCGAATTCGACGCCGCGCAGCACGTGCAGCGTTTTGTAGGATTTTTCCAATCCTCGCACCCGGATCGCCGGTTCGGAGGTCGTGGGCATCGGGGTGTTTTCCTTCCTGCGCAGGGATCTCCGGGCAGAACCTATCGGCAGTCTTCGGCTCCGGCGAAACGCCCCGCTTCGCCGCGTTAATGGTTTTGTGCAGGTCAGAATCAGCGCTTCGGTGCATCGGGAATAGAGTTATTGCAACGAGGAGGTCTGAGATGCCTGGGTCCCGACTCACTCGCCGCGACCGGCGGGTCATCGCCGACGGCCTTGCTGACGGACGCGGCTATGCCGAGATCGCGCGCCGGCTGGCCCGGCCCACCTCCACGGTGAGCCGCGAGGTCGCCCGCAACGGCGGCCGCGCCGGATACGCGCCGGACGCCGCCCACCAAGCCGCGAAACGGCGAGCGCACCACCGGAAACCTGCTGCGATTCCTCCTGCGGAAACCGCCCGCACCGTCGAGCAGCACCTCGCGGTCGCCCTGATCGGCACCGGACTTCCCCGCATGGCCGGGCGAGTCCTCGCGGCCTTGCTCGCCGCCGACGCCTCCGGAATGAGCGCGGCGGAGCTGGTTCGGCACCTGAGGGTGAGCCCGGCATCGATCTCGAAATCGGTGCGGTATCTCGAAACCGAGGGCTTGCTCCGGCGCGAGCGGAACGCGAAAAACCGAGCGGAACGGTACGAGGTCGGCCCGGACGCGTGGTTCCAGGCGTTCCTTGCCAGCGCGCAACGGAATCACCGGCTGGCCGACGCCGCGCGCCGCGGATCCGCCCGCCTCGGCCGGTCAACTCCGGCCGGTGCGCGCCTGCACGCGCTGAGCCGGTTCCACCAGCAGCTCACCGACGACATCGTCGAGCGGGCCCGCCATTGGCGTTTCGTGCTCGCCGACTCAGCCGAGGCTGTCCGGCGGGGCTGAGCGTGGTGCCCAGCCCTGCTCGATAATCCGTCCCAGCTCGTCCAGATGCGGCCGGGCCTCCCGTGCCGCTCGGGAGTCGGCAGTGTCGAAGAGCCGCTCCAGTTCGAGCAGGGCGGCCTGCGCTTCCCGCGTCGGCTCGCCTGGATCCGCCCACGGCTCGCTCCACTGTCCGGAGCCTTCCCGGCTCACCGCGGATCGGAAGATCAGCTCCTCCACGGTGTCCACGGCCAGGTCGAGTCGCACCGACCAGGACTTCAGCAACCCGATGTACCTCTCGTAGACATCAGGCCGCCACTCGTCGATCATCAAGCGCTGGCCGGTGTGCGTCGCGAACCAGCGGCGTACGACGGCGTCCAGGATCGGCGCGCTGTCCGCGGACTGCGCGGCCGTGACAAACCGCAGGTATTTGGTGCCGAAGGCCACGCCTAGGTAGCGCATCGGTTTGCCCGCCAGATCGCGGAACGCCGCCAGTCCGCCGTGCTCCCGGGCGACAATGGCCACCTCGGCAAGCCGATCGGCGGCTCCCGGGTTTTCGGTCAGGACGCGGGAGGTGCGCCAGGCCCGTAGCCGACTCGTCCGTAGCCCCAGATCATCGCGGCCAGGAACGCGCGTTCGGCGCCTTCCGGAGTCGTCGCGGCCGTCGCGTGGCTGGTCGCTTCGGCTCGGTCGATGCGGTCGGGCAGGGCGTCGAGGAACTGGTCGCGTTCCGGGAAACACCTGCGCCAGGCATCGCGGGACCAGCGGATCGGGGGCTGAACCGGCTCGCCCTGGTCCCGCCAGCGCCGGACGGCGCTGGCCAAAGCTTCCGGAATCGGAGTGGCTGCCATACGCAACCGTGGTACTACACGGCGATCCATCAGATCACTGGGCCTCTGCCAGCTCCTCCGCGAAGCCGCGAGCAGAAGGCTTGGAACAGCGCTGATCCAAGCCTCGGCGGCTGGGTGAAAGCGGGACCGCCTCCGCCGATTAGGTCTAGACATCCGATGGATACCCGACTTACGCTCCCCGCCGTCACCGTTCGGTCACGGATCCGACAGGAGGACCGCCGTGTCGATTCCCGCGAGCCTGGCGCTTGCCGCGGTATTGGCGGCTGGAGGGACCGCCGTTCCCGCCGCCGCGGAAACCGCCGCCTGCCATGGACCGATCCGGCCGGCCGCGATTCAGGCAGTGCAGTCGTGCGACGGCATGGACCGGATCCTCGCCAAGGCCGCCGCGACCGTGCCGCGCTCCGGGCAGATTGCCTGGCAGCAGCGGCCGGTCACCGCGTTCACGCACTTCGGCATGAACACCTTCACCGACCGGGAATGGGGATCCGGCGCGGAAAAGGAGTCGACGTTCGCGCCCGCCGCGGTCGACACCGACCAGTGGATGCGGTCGATGAAGGCGGCCGGCGTGACGCAGGTGATGCTGACCGCGAAGCACCACGACGGGTTCGTCCTCTATCCGACGCGCTACACGAATCACTCCGTCGTCGCGAGTCCGTGGTGGGTCACGCCTGGATGTGCCGACGACGCGGTGACGAAGGCCCGTGCGGCGGCGCAGAACGGGCGGGCGCAGGATCCGTCCGCGTACTGGCAGGTCCGCGCCGCCGGGTGCGCCAATCCGCGGGGCGACATCCTGCGCGATTACGTCGATTCCGCGCGGAAAGCCGGGCTGAAGGTCGGCGTGTACCTGTCGCCGGCGGACGGCGCCGAGTTGCCCAAGCAGTTCTTCGCGGACCAGGTGAAACGGGTCGAGGCGAAGGTCGCCGCGGGGCAGCCGTTGAGCATCGAGGAGCAGGCGACTTACGACGACCGCGCGAACACGCCTGCTGGTCAGGGGCGGTACGGCACGGGCAGCGCGGCGAAGGTGCGCACCATTCCGTCGCTGGTCCCGAACGACGACCGCGCCGCGGCCCTCGCCGCCGGGAAACTGCCGAAGTTCACCGTGACCGAGGACGATTACAACGCCTACTACCTGAACCAGATCTACGAACTGTTCACCCAGTACGGGCCCATTGACGAGCTGTGGCTGGACGGGGCGAATCCCTGGCGCGGCAACGGAATCAGCGAAACCTACGACTTCACGACCTGGTTCCGGATGATTCACGCGCTGTCGCCGGACACCGTCACGTTCGCCGGACCGGCGGGCGTGCGCTGGGTCGGCAACGAGCGGGGCCAAGCTCGGGAGACCGAGTGGAGCGCGCTGCCGACCACGGGCGATCCGAACACCGCGCACAACGAGGAGTTGTTCGTCGGCGGCGCGGAGGGCGCCGATCTCGGGTCGCGGCAGGTGCTCGCCGACCCGTCCGTGCGGTACCTGGAATGGGCACCGGCCGAAGCTGACGTATCAATCCGGCCGGGTTGGTTCTACCACCCGGACGAACAGCCGAAAACACCCGCGCAACTCGTCGATCTTTACCGCGCCTCGGTGGGACGCAATGCCTCGCTGCTGCTGAACGTTCCGCCTGGCCCGGACGGTCGCGTCGCTCCGGCCGATGCCGCCGCGTTGGCGTCCTTCGGGCAGGCCATCGCCAGGACGCAAGCCGTGAACCTCGCCGCCGGCGCGCGAGGGCTGGACGCGGTCACGGATTCCTCGCTGACCACGTCGTGGTCGCCGCCGCGCGGTGCGCTCGCCGGGACGATGGACGTGGTGTTGCCGAAGGCGGCCACCTTCGACCAGATCCGGCTGGGGGAGGACATCACCCGCGGTCAGCACGTCGAAGGCGCGACCGTACAGGCCGAAGTGGACGGTTCCTGGCGCACGATCGCGACTGTCACCACGATCGGCGCCAACCGTCTCGTCACCCTCCCGTCGCCGGTCACCGCCCGCCACCTGCGCGTGGTCGTCACGCAGTCGCGGGCGACGCCTTACCTGGCTACCTTCGCGTTGTACCGCACTGTCCCCGCCGCCTGAGAGGAAGTCATGACTCTACGCCGCAGAGTTTGGCTCGCCGCTGCTGTCGCGACGAGTGCCCTGACCATCGTCCAACCTGCCTCGGCCAGGCCGGGGCCGGTACCGGTGGTTTCCCCGACGCCGCAACAGATCGACCGCGAGGCTGGCGACGTGTCGCTGCCGTCCTCGGTGGGACTGGTCACCGACAGCACGACTGACGGTCCGGCCAAAGATCTGTTGCTCGACCTGTTGAAACAGCACGGAGTCAAGAAGGTCAGCACGGGATCGCAGCGCGGGTTCGTCATCCGGCTCAGCAATAGCGGAGACGCGCCAACGCAGGCGGAGGGCTACTCGCTTGCTGTGCGCCGCGACGGCGTGACGATCAAGGGCAGGGATGGTGCCGGGCAATACTACGGCGTGCAGACGTTGCGGCAGCTGTTCGTCCGAAGTGGACACAGCTGGGCATTGAGCGGTGTCGCAGTACGAGACTGGCCGAACATGGCGCTGCGCGGGTCGATCGAAGGCTTCTACGGTCCACCGTGGACGAACGACGACCGGGTGCGGCAGATCAAGTTCCTCGGCGAAACCAAGGCGAACACTTACATCTACGGCGCGAAGGACGACGCGTATCTGCGGGCACAGTGGCGGGATCCGTATCCGCAGCAGGAGTTGGCCGCGCTCGGCCAGCTTGTCCGCACAGCGAACGCGAACCACGTCGACTTCACCTACGCGTTGTCGCCCGGGGTCTCGATCTGCTTCTCGTCGCCGCAGGACGTCGTCGCGGTGAAGGCGAAATTCCAAGCGGTGTACGACCTCGGCGTGCGCTCGTTCTCCTTGCCGTTCGACGACATCTCGTACACCAAGTGGAATTGCGCTGGCGACCAGGCGGCGTTCGGCGCGCCCGGTCAGGCCGCCGCGGGCAAGGCGCAGGTTTCGTTGCTCAACGAGATCACCAAGAACTTCGTGAAGACGCACGACGGCGTCCGTCCTTTGCAGACTGTGCCGACGGAGTACAGCGACCTCAAGGACTCGCCGTACAAGACGCAACTGCGGGAGAACCTCGACCCGTCCGTAGTCGTGCAGTGGACCGGCACCGCAGTGGTGCCGCCGAGCGTGACGAACGACGAAGCGCAGCAGGTGTCCACTGTGTACGGGCGAAAAGTGTTCCTCTGGGACAACTACCCGGTCAACGATTACGAGCAGTCTGCCGGACGGTTGCTGCTCGCGCCGTACGCGCATCGCGAAGCGGGGCTGTCGAAATATCTCAACGGGATCGTCTCGAATCCGATGAACCAGGAGGCGGCCAGCGAGGTCGCCGAGTTCGGGGTCGCCGACTTCTCCTGGAACGACGCGGGCTACTCGCCGGAGCGCTCGTGGCCGCAGGCGCTGGCCCGGCTCGCAGGTGGCGACCAACGCGCGACCGCGGCGCTGAAGGTATTCGCGGACCTCGAACACCTGGCACCCGTCTTCGGGCCGACGCCGTGGCAGCCCCAAGCGCCGGTTCTCGCGGCCCGGGTCGCCGAGTTCTGGCAGCACTGGAATGCCGGCGACCACCGTGCGCTGGGCAAACTGCGCTCGTACGCCGAACAGATCCGCAACGCTCCCGCCGTGATCCGGGGCGGGCAGGTGCAGAGCGCGTTCGTCAGCGAGGCAGGCCCGTGGCTGGACGCGACCGCGCTCTGGGGCGACGCCATGGTGACCCGGCTGGACGCCCTCGCCGCAGCGACCCGCGGTGACGACGCCATGGCCCAGCGTCTGACCGCGGCCGCGGACGCGCTGGTCAAACGGGCGGAAGCGGTGAAGACCGGCAACAGCAACCGGTGGGGCGTGCGGCAGGCACTCGTCGGCGACGGCGTGCTCGACGCGTTCCTCGTCCAGGTCCGCGCGGTGACGGCCGGATGAGCGGGGGAGGGATGGACGTGAGCAGGAGGAGCTTCCTCGGCGGCGCGGCCGCGGTCGCCGCGAGCACCGTGTTCGCTGGACCGGCAGGTGCGGCCGGCCGGCGCGGGCTGAGCGTGTCCGGCGACCGGTTCTTGCTGGACGGCAAGCCGTTCCAGATCGTTTCCGGCGCGATCCATTACTTCCGGCTGCGCCCGGACCAGTGGCACGACCGGCTGTCGCGGCTCAAAGCGCTGGGCCTCAACACCGTCGAAACCTATGTGGCGTGGAATTTCCATCAGCCGGCGCCGGGCCGAGCGAATTTCCGAGGCGACCGCGATCTCGCGGGATTCATCCGGCTGGCCGGCGACCTCGGATTCCAGGTCATCGTCCGCCCGAGCCCGTACATCTGCGCGGAATGGGAATTCGGCGGCCTGCCCGCCTGGCTGCTCGCCGACCGCGACATGGAGCTGCGCTGCGCCGATCCGGCTTACCTCAAGGCAGTCGACGCGTGGTACGACCAGCTGATCCCGCAGCTGGCCCCGCTGGAAGCGCAACACGGCGGCCCGGTCGTGGCCGTGCAGATCGAAAACGAATACGGCAGCTACGGCAACGACACGAGCTATCTCGCACACCTGCGGGACAGCCTGCGCGCACGCGGAATGACGAGTCTCCTGTTCGTCGCCGACGGTGCTTCCGAATTCTTCATGCGCTTCGGCGAGCTGCCGGGAACGTTGGAGGTCGGCACCGGCGACGGCGACCCGGCGCCGAGCATCGCCGCGTTGAAAGCCTTCCGCCCCGGAGCGCCGGTCATGATGGCCGAGTACTGGGACGGCTGGTTCGATCACTGGGGCGAGTCGCACCACACCACCGATGCGCAGCAAACCGCCGCCCACATCGATCAGCTGCTCGCGACGGGTGCTTCAGTGAACCTGTACATGGCCTGCGGCGGCACCAACTACGGCTTCACTGCTGGCGCCAACACCTCCGGGCTGCAATATCAGCCCACCGTGACCAGCTACGACTACGATTCCCCGGTCGGCGAGGCAGGCGACGTCGGCGCGAAGTTCACCGCGTTACAGTCGGTGATCACCAAGTACACCAAGCAACCAGTCGTCCCGCCGCCCGCTCGCTCGCCGCGCCTGCCCGCGCAGTCGGTCACTCCGTCCGGCTCAGTGTCCCTTCTGGACTCGCTGCCCGCACTGTCCACAGTGGTCCGCTCGGCCCAGCCGGTCTCCATGGAACGACTGGGACAGTCGACCGGCCTGATCCACTACCGCACGACTGTGCAAGGCCCGCATTCCGGCCCGCTGAGCATCCACGGCCTGGCGGACCGGGCACTGGTGTTCGCCGACGGGGTGCAGCTGGGGATCCTGGACCGCAACCATCCGGACGGGACGCTGGACCTGAAGCTGGAGAAACCGCGGACCCGCCTGGACATCCTGGTCGACCCGATGGGCCGGGTGAACTACGGCCCGTACCTGGCCGATCGGAAGGGCATCGACGGCTGGGTCGCGATGAACACCCAGCAGAAGCTGTTCGGCTGGGAGATCCGTCCGCTGCCCCTGGACGACCTGTCCCGGCTGCGGTTCTCGTCCGCTCCGCCGGGCGCCGGCCCGGCCTTCCACCGCGCGACCGTCGCGGTCGCCGAGCCCGCGGACGGGTTCGTCGCCCTCCCCGGCTGGGAGAAGGGCGTGGTGTGGCTGAACGGGTTCAACCTCGGCCGGTACTGGAAGATCGGGCCGCAGAAGACGCTGTACGCGCCGAAGTCGTTGTGGCGGAAGGGGAAGAACGAACTGGTGGTGCTGGAAATGCATCATGCGGGGACGGCGATCGAGATCCGTCCGGAGGCCGACCTGGGCTGAGGGCGAGCCGTCCCGGCCGATGGCCGAGGGGTCACTGCTCCCCGGCGAGGTTCTCGATCGCCCGCTTCCGGCTGTGGTCGAACACGATCGAACTGCGGAACTGCACGACCTCCTTGCGGCTGCTGAGATCCTCGACGAGGAACGTGTGCAGCCGGGAGACGTCCGGGACCGCGACGTGCAGCAGGAAATCGTCGCCGCCGGCGAGCACGAAGACGGCCATCACCTCGGGCATGGCGAGCGCGTCGCGACGGAAGCGGTCGATGATCGGCTGGCTGAGCGGGCGGATCTGGGCGAACACCATGGCCTGCACCGACCGGCCCAGCGCGGGCAGGTCGACCTCGGCGTGGAATCCGGTCAGCACCTGGCGCGCCTGCAGCCTGCCGATCCGGTCGGAACAGGTCGACGCCGCGACGCCGACGCGCTCGGCCAGGTCGCGCATCGGGATCCGGGCGTCCTGCTGGAGTTCGCGGACGATGAGGCTGTCGATCCGATCGAGGTTCGGAGATTCGCTCATTTGCCGAACATATCACCGTCGTTGCTCCGACCAGGCGGCGGAAGGGGCAGTGTTGCGTCCGTGAACCGAACAGAGAGTTTCGCCGGGGAAGCACTGCAGGTCGTCCGCGGGTCTAGGTCGGGGGTCGCGATCGCCGTCGCGATCCATTCGACGGCGCGCGGTCCGGCGATCGGCGGGTGCCGGATCAAGGCGTACCCGTCGTGGCGGGACGGGGCGGACGACGCGCTGCGGCTTTCGGCGGCGATGACCACGAAGTGCGCACTGGCCGGTCTTCCCTACGGGGGTGGCAAAACCGTGGCGGCGCTGCCCGCGGAAGGGATCGACCCGGCGCGGCGGCCGGACCTGATCGCCGACATCGCCGAGGCGATCGCCGCGCTGGGCGGGCGGTACCGCACCGGGCCGGACATCGGGTCGACGTCCGAGGACATGGCGGAGATCCACCGGCTCGCGCACGGCTGGGCGTTCTGCCGTCCGGAGAGCCAGGGCGGCAGCGGGACGTCGAGCGCGGCGACGGCGAGGGGAGTCTTGGCGGCGCTTGAAGCCGGGGTCGCGCCGGGCTCAGTCGACGGGTTGCGGATCGGCGTGCTCGGATTCGGCAGCGTCGGGCGGTTGATCTGCGAAGCGCTGATCGAGCGCGGCGCGAAGGTGGTGGTCACCGACGTCGACGAGGGGCTGCGGCCGGTCGCGGAACGGCTCGGTGCCGCTTGGACCACGGCTGACCTGGTGCGGGAGCAGTTGGACGTGCTCGTGCCTGCGGCGACGGGCGGCTTGCTGACGGTCGAGTCGGCGGCCGCGTGCGGTGCGTCGCTGATCGTGGGACCGGCGAACAACCAGATCGCCGCCGAGGAGGTCGCGACGGTGTTGCGCGACCGGGGAGTCACGTGGATTCCGGATGTCGTCGCGAGTGCGGGCGGGATCATTCACGCCGTCGGCCGCGAAGAACTCGGAATGGACGAGGCGGCGGTGAACGCGAAGATCGACGCTATCGGCGACACGACGAATTCAGTACTGGCGCTTGCCCGGGAACGGGAGTGGACGACAGTGCGGGCCGCCCGGGAACTGGCGGCGCTCGCCTGAACGAAGAGCACGCCAAGGCTCTGGGAGCCTTGGCGTGCATTTCCTTTTCCGTGAGGTCAGTACCAATGCGCGCGGCCGCCGATACGGCGTCCGGTCCCGCCGAGCACCGCCAGGATCGCGCCGATCACTACGAGGGCGATCCCGATGCTCCACAAAATCTGGATCGAGGTGATGAACCCGATCACGAGCAGAATGACGCCGAGAACAATCACGGGGAGAACCTCGTCTTTCTTCTCTCGGTGGGGAATGTGGCGTGCTCACTCCCGGATACCCTCACTCGCTCGAGTGAAACATGACTTCGGCGGAGAATGCGGTCCGCGGGCATTCCCGGACACGCACCGTGAATTTGTCACCGCGTTGATCGGTTCGACGGCAGGAATTCAGGCAAATGGCGTAAGGGAGCGCGCCGGCGCCGGGGCCGCCGGGAAACCGGACGAAGCGGCTGATTCCCCGCTCGCCTGCGTCGGGGGGCCCGGACGGGCATCATGGGGTGGTGGCCGGGCCGCCTGCCCGGCAGGAACGACCGAGGACGGGACCGTGACGATGGACGAGCCGACCGACCCCAGTGCCGACCCGGCGCGCGACTTCCGCGTCGAGCGAGCGGACCGGCCCCCGGTCGCGGTGCTGGCGGTGTACGGCGAGGTCGACATGGTCACCGCGCCGCTGCTGACCGCCGCGGTCGACGAGGCGCTCGCCGGGGCCCCGCCGGTGCTGGTGCTGAACCTCGCCGCGGTGGAATTCCTGGCCTCCGCCGGGCTGACCGCGCTGGTGACCATCGCCCAGCGCCCGGCGTCCGGAGCCAGCCTGCGGATCGTCGCGTCCGGCCGGGCGACGATGCGGCCCATCCAGCTCACCGGGCTGGAGCAGACCCTGCCGCTGTACCCGACCGTCGACGCGGCGTCGGCCGGGTCCTGACCTGGGAAGTCTCCTTCGGACAGACAGCACGGGTGAACTCGCCCCGCACCGGGTAACCGGGCGGCGGAGAGGTTCCGGGGCAGCCGCAAGCGCTGGCGCCGCGAGCAGAAAGCCCGTCGAACGGGGGAGAACATGCGCATCGGCTACACCTTGATGACCGAACAGACCGGGCCGCGCGAGCTGGTCGGCTGCGCGACCGCCGCTGAGCAGGCCGGATTCGACTTCGCGGCCTGCAGCGACCACTATTCGCCGTGGCTGGCCGAACAGGGGCACGCACCGTACGCGTGGAGCGTGCTCGGCGCGGTGGCCCAGGCGACCGAACAGCTCGAACTCATGACGCTCGTGACCTGCCCGACGATGCGGTACCACCCGGTGGTGGTCGCGCAGAAGGCCGCGACGGTGCAGTTGCTGTCCGACGGCCGGTTCACCCTCGGGCTCGGCTCGGGGGAGAACCTGAACGAGCACGTCGTCGGCATGGGCTGGCCGTCGGTGTCGGTCCGGCACGACCGGCTCGCCGAGGCCGTCCAGATCATCGGCGGCCTGTTCGACGGCGGCACGTTCACCTACACCGGAAAGCACTACCGGGCCGACGGGGCGAAGCTGTGGGACCTGTCGCCGACCCGGGTGCCGATCGCGATCGCGGTATCCGGCCCGAAGTCGGTGAAGCGGTTCGCACCGGTGGCCGACGCGATGGTCGCGGTCGAGCCGAAACCCGAGCTGTGCACGGAATGGGACCACGAGCGGCTCGGACCGCCGACGCGCAAGATCGGGCAGCTGCCGGTCTCCTGGGACCCGGACCGCGGGGCGGCGATCCGGCGGGCGCACGAGCAGTTCCGGTGGTTCGGCTCGGGCTGGCCGGTGAACGCGGAACTGCCGGGAACGCAGGCCTTCGACGCGGCGACCCAGTACGTGCGCGAGGACGACGTGGCGGCGGGGATTCCGTGCGGCCCGGATGCCGGGCCCATTGTGGACGCGGCGAAGCAGTTCGCGCAGGCCGGGTTTACGGATCTGGCGTTGGTGCAGATCGGTGGGCCGGAGTATCAGCCGGAGTTCGTGAAGTTCGCGGAGCGGGAGTTGTTGCCTGCGTTGCGGTAGCGGATCGAGGAAGCTGGGCCCGGGTGTCGAGGCGCCCGGGCCCAGCTGTGTGTCACGGGTGGCGCAGCAGCGCCCCGAATCCGTCCGCCAGGTCGAGCCGTTCGTCGATCACCACGACGTCCGCGCCGACTGCCACCGCTGCGTACGGCAGCGCTTCGTCCGCGCGTCGACGGGCTGGGTCGGCCACCCCGAGTGCGTCCAACCGGGATTGGGCGACGCCGACCTGCGTCGGTTCCGAACCGGTGTACACACTGGCCTCGCCGGAGTCGCCGACCAGCAGCGTCTCGACATTCGCCTCTGCCAACGCCGCGGTGACGGCGGACAATCCGGTGACCGCCAAGGCCGATTCGCGAGCGGCGTCGGCACGGAAGCGTTCGGCAAGATCGTCCAGCTCGCGCAACCGTTGCCCGGTAAGCACTTCGTGCACGGCCCGGTCCAGTTCGGCCCGTCCGGCGCCGGAGGCTCGGCTGCCCGCGTCGACCTCCGCGGCGAGCGAACGGGCCGGTTCGGGTAGGCGCTCGTGCAGTTCGGTGCGGGCTTGGACCTCGCCGGCCAGCACGATCGCTCGCGGCCGCACGCGTTCGGCGGTCTTCGCGAGGTGATCGGCGACCTCCGAAAGGTTGTTGTGCGCGGTCTGCTCCGCATGCGACTGGATGTCGCGGTGCGCCGGACCGCCGCCGCGAACCTTGTGCACCGGGTGCTCCTGCCCGTGCACGGTCTCGGTTTCGACACTGCCGTCCGGCCGGTGCACCTCGATGTCCGCGCCGGTCCGGTCGACGAGCACCACCAGATGCGCGGGCGCTTCTTCCAGATGGCTCACGGTCGGCAGGAAGTACGGCAGCGCGGAGAAACGCGCCACCTGCGTCGGCGGCGGAGCCGCGAGCCGCCGGTCGAGCAGGACGTTGCCGTGCGCGGCGACGAGGGTGCGCCCGGCCCGGCCGACCGGCGGCGAGCTTTCTTCAACGGCGCGCAGGACGGCATCGACGCTCGGCCGGTCGGCGCCCTGGTCCTCGAGCGCGGCCTCGATCTCCTTGAGCCGCAACCGCAATTGCTTCGCCGCGTCCTCGGTGTCGTGCGATTCGTCGAAGTGCACCGAGACGAACGGTCCGTCGGTCAGCAGCGCGCGCAGTTCGTGTGTGTCCATTTCGGATTCTTCCTCCCAATTTTCGGGACAGCCTCACCGGGTCCGCGGCAGCTCGGGCGAGGCGGTGTCCAGCGGGACCGCGCCGGAACGGACGAGTCCCAGCTGGACAGTCTGTCGCCGGCCCGCCTTCTCCAGCGCCCAGTCGGTCGCGGTGCGCAGGCGGTTTCCCGGCAGCGACAGCAGGTGGTAGCCGCGGGTCACCAGCCGGGCGGGAAGGCCCGCCAGCGGGATGTGCAGCGGGTTGGCCGCGCCCTGGCCGGACCCGAGGTCGACCGCGAAGCCGAGGTCGTGGTGCCGGTACTTGCGCGCGCGGCCGACGCCGAGCGACGCGGCGACGTTGTTCCCGGCCAGTTTTCCTTGCCGCTGCGCGTGTTGCGCGGTCATCGGCGTGGTTTCGCCGGGACGGGTCAGGTCCGGCACCGCCGCCGCGTCGCCGCAGGCGAACACGTCGTCGCGGCCCGGCACGTTCAGCTCCGGCGTGACGACCAGCCGGCCCTTCACGGTTTCCAGGCCGAGGTCGGAGACCAGCGGATCGGGGCGGACGCCCACGCACCACACGAGCGTGTGCGTCGGGACGGCGTCGCCGGTGGTCAGCGTGACGCCTTCGACGTCCGCCTGGTCGACCGAGGTCTTCATCCGGACCTCGACGCCGCGCTCGCGCAGCACCCGGTCGGCGGTGGCGCCGAGCCGGGGGTCCAGTTCGGGCAGCACGCGTTCGGCGATGTCCAGCAGCAGCCAGCGAATCTGCTGCCCCTCGAGTTCGGGGTGGCGGCGCGCGAGGGCAGCGGTGAACTCCGGGCCCTGCGCGGCGACCTCCGTGCCGGTGTACCCCGCGCCGACGACGACGAACGTGCACCGCGCGTCGCGCTCGGCCTGGTCGTCGGTCGCGGCGGCCAGTTCGATCTGCCGGGTCACGTGGTCGCGCAGGTACAGCGCTTCGGGCAGGCCGCGGAATCCGTGCGCGCACTCGGCGACGCCGGGGATCGGCAGCAGCTTGTTGACGCTGCCCGCGGCGAGGATCAGCCGGTCGTAGTCCAGCTTCCGCTCGCGGTCCTCGGGGTCGGTGTAGGTCACGGTGCGGGCGTCGAGGTCGACCGATCCGGCGGTGCCCAGCGCCAGCCGCACGCCGCGCAGAGTGTCCGGAATGGACACCGCGACGTGCCGGGGGTCGACGATCCCGCTGGCCACCTCCGGCAGCAACGGCAGGTACAGGAAATAGTCGGTGGGGTTCAGCACGACGATCTCGGCGCGGTCCCCGAGGCTGCGCAGCAGTTTGTGCGCCGCGTGGTACCCGGCGAACCCGCCGCCGACGATCACGACTCGCATGGGCGGCCTCCTTTCGCTCGACGGGTACCCGGAGCGCGGCCGCGCAATCGCGCCGGTTTCGCCCCGCCGCGTCCCGGGCACCCGGGTCCGGTACCCGATGGCGAGGAGGAGCGCATGAGCAGCACGATCACCGAAATCGTGGACGTGGACGTCCCGGTGCCGACCGCGTACAACCAGTGGACGCAGTTCGAATCGTTCCCCGAGTTCATGGAGGGCGTGGAGGAGATCCGCCAGCTCGACGCCACGCACACGCACTGGGTGACCCGGTTCGGCGGCGTCGGCAGGGAGTTCGACGCGACGATCACCGAGCAGCACCCGGACGAGCGGGTCGCGTGGCGCTCGGACTCCGGGCCGGACCACGCCGGGGTGATCACCTTCCACCGGCTGGGGGACACCAAGACGCGCGTCACCGCGCAGATGGAGCTCGACCCCGAGGGCCTCGCCGAGAACGCCGCCGACAAGCTCGGCATCCTCGACCGGCGCGTGAAGGGCGACATGCTGCGGTTCAAGCAGTTCATCGAACAGCGCGGACGCGAAACGGGTGCGTGGCGCGGCGACGTGGAACGTCCGAGCTGACCGCGGGGTAGCGAACCCCGCACAAGATCCGTAGCGAAAGGAGAACAGCATGGCCCGCGTGGCAGTGCTCGTGGACGAAATGACCGAGGACGACGAATTCCGGGTGCCGTGCGAGCGGTTGCGCTCCGCCGGGCACGAGCCGGTGGTGGTCGGCCTGGCGAAGGGCAAGAAGCTGACCGCGTTGCACGGCACCGAAATCACGACCGACCAGGCCGTGGACGACGTGGCCGCGGCGGACTTCGACGCGGTCGTGGTGCCCGGCGGGTACTCGCCGGACAAGATCCGCACCAGCGAGCCGATGGTCGCGCTGGTCCGGGAAACGGCCGCCGCGGGCAAGCCGGTCGCGGCCGTGTGCCACGGTCCTTGGCTGCTCGCCGAGTCCGGATTGGCGCGCGGCCGGACGGTGACCTCGTGGCCGTCGCTGCAGACGGACCTGCGCAACGCCGGTGCGGAGTGGGTTGACCGCGAAGTGGTGACGGACGACGGCGTGATCACGTCGCGGAATCCGGACGACCTGCCCGCGTTCTGCGACGCGCTGCTGGAACGGCTGAAGTAAGGCGAACTCAGCAGCGGTCCGTGAAGGGCTCCTTGAGGGAATCAGATTCCCTCAAGGAGTCCTTCACGGACCTGCAGGCTCAGGACAGCGCGAACCGGATGCCGAAGTGGTTGAGCGTCGCGGGGAGCCGTCCCGGCTGGAGGTCGGCGGCGGTGCCTCGCGGCGCGAAACCCGCTTGCTGCACCAGCGCGGCGAGCAGCGTTGAGGCGGTGAAGAGCACGACGTCGCGGCCCGGGCACACGCCAGGTCCGGCGCTGAACGGCACGAGCGCGGGATTGGCTTCGGCGCGGCCGTCCAGCCAGATGTCCGGGACGAAGGAATCCGCGTACGGCAACGTTTCCGGGTCGCGATGGAAGAACGGCGTGTAGATCAGGAACGACGTTCCCTCGGGGCCCCACGCGGTGTCCTCGGTGCTTTCGCGCAGCAGGGCGGGTGTCGTCGGCCAGAGCCGGATGGACTCCAGGACACAAGCGCGCAAGTACGGAAGCTGTTGCGGCTTCGAGAGATCCGCTTCGGCGACTTCCCGGCGGGCCTCGGCGAGCTCGTCCGGATGCGTTGCGAGCAAGGCAAGTGCGCGCAGGGTGGCGATCGCGGCGGCGTCGAAGGCGAACAGCCAGTGCGGCACCTGCCCGGTCGGATCGTCCTCCGCAGCGGCCGGCTGGTTCGCCATCGCCGCGCCGAGGCTGCCCGGGCGGTCCAGGCCGAGCTGACGGTCGAGCAAAGACTGGAACTGGCGGCGCTGGTCCTCGCGGCGCGGGTGCGCGAACGCCCAGTTGGCGTTGAGCCGCAGCTGGTCCAGCAGATCGGTGACGCGCCGGTCGGCCGTGGTGTCGCCGCCGAGCACGATCTTGCGGATGATCGTCCAGAAGTGCTCGGTGAACTGGGTCGCGTCGAGGTCGGGGAAGCCGGAAAGCATTTCGTGCGCCTCGGTGCGGATGGTGTCTGCCCAGGTGCCCGCGAGTTCGTGTGCGGCCCGGCCTGGTTCGAGGACGGTTTCGTTGAGCTTCCGCCGCCGCGCGCGGTTGGCGCCGCCGGAGATCAGGACGCCGTGCGGCTGGAAATGGCGCAGGGCCGCGTCTTTTTCAGTGGTGTCCGGGCTGAACGGGCTCGGCGTGCCCGCCAGCAGCGAGCCGACGTGGTTCGCCTCGAGCACCAGGCGGAACGAGCGGCCCGGGACCGGCAGGTCGAGCGGACCGGGCCCGTAGCGGGCGCGCAGGTCGTGCAGCAGGCGGATGCCCGAGCGGTCGACGTGCAGTTTCTGCGCCGCGGCCATCCCGCGGGGGCGGCGTTTGATCAGTCCGATGCCGACGGTGGGGGCGACCACCCGCGCGAGGATGCGTCCGGTGTCGCGGGCCGACGCCCGCTGCGGGCGGATGTCGGCCGGGGGCAGTTCGGACAAGTCCGGGCTCGCGGTCGCGTGGGTAGTCGCCATGCTGTTCGGATACCCGGGCCGGTCCGGGCGAAACCTGGCGATGCTCGTGTCCATTGTGGACGATTGGAACCGCCAGGTGCGGAACGGTTCCGCGGGTGAGAGCGAGGTCCGGACAGTCCACAATGCCGTCGGCGGGGCCGGATTCGGGCTGGTCGCGGGCACTGCGCTGCGGTACCGTCGTCTCAGGAGCGGTTCAGCCCACGTGCCGTCGCCTTACCCCAAGCGGCCCGCTTGATCCGGGCCCGGGGCCGGGCCGCACTGATTCGGCCCGGTCTCGCATCCGCGAGGAGGGCTCGATGCACGAAACGTTTGCTTGCCTGCCGGGCGCACCGGCGAGAATCGCGATCACCGCCACCGCCGGCGAAACCGTCGTCGCGGTGTCCGACGAACTGGACCGGCGCTCCACCGACCGGCTCCGCGACGTGCTGGCCGAGGAGACCGCGCTGGGCCCGCCGAAGGTGGTCGTCGACGTCTCCGGCCTCACGTTCTGTTCGGTCAGCGGCCTGGAAGTACTGGTCGAAGCCGCGCGGGAGGCGTCCCTGGCGGGCGTCGCGTTCGTCGTGGTCGCCGCACAGCACGCCGTCCTGCGGCCGCTGCGCGTTCTCGGGCTCGACCGGGAGCTGCGGGTGGTCGAACGCCTCTCCGACGCCCTCGCGCCGAGCGCTGCCCCGAGCACGCTGGCGGCTGACGTCCGTTAACCCTGTTCGCCCGGCCCGGCCCGCTCAGCGGGCCGGGCTCGAACTGTGCCCGTGAGCTGGGCGGAGCCGAGCGAGGACCCTGCCGCGCGCCCGAGATCCGAGTACCGTGGCAAGCGCTGGAGAACGTCCGGGCCGAAGGGAGGTAACCGTGGAGGGCGGAACGGTCGATTGCTCGGCCGTGGTGCGGCTGAGCGGCGACCCCACGGGGTTGCGCGGAGAGGTGGGCAAGGCGCTGGCCGCGGAGCCGCGGACGGTGGTTTTCGAGCTGAGCGAGCTGACCTCGTTCTCCCGCGAAGACCTCGCAGCGCTGCGCGAGACCGCCCAGCCGAGCGAAGCGGTCTTCGCCTGCCAGGAGGGCGGGGTGGCCCGCCAGGTGCTCGAGGAGGAGGGCGTCCTGTTCTCCGATTCGGCGTCCGAGGCGCTGGCGTACGACGACAAATCGCTGCGGCCGTCCGGCGAGCGGTTCCGGACTCTCACGGAGATGCTTCTGGCGGCGCGGAGCGTCGGCGATGTCCTGCAGCTGATCGTGGACGCGACGGCTTCGCTGGTGTCCGCCGCCGATCTGGTGTCGATCACGCTGCGCGCGCCGGACGGCAACTTCCACACCGCGGCCTCCACGGATCCGGCGGCCGCCGACCTGGACCTGCTGCAGTACAAGCTCGAGGAAGGCCCGTGCCACGACGCGGCGGTGCCGGACCGCCCCGAGTTCCTGGAAGCCGCTGACCTGCGCCGGGACGCGCAGTGGCCGCGGTGGTCCCCGGCGGCAGCCGAGCTGGGCTGGCGCGCGGTGCTGGCCACCGCACTGGTCGACGACGCCGTGTCGCGGTTCTCCGGTGCGCTCAACCTCTACTCGCGCATTCCCGGCGGCCTCACCGATGCGGACCGCGACGTCGTGCTGCTCCTGGCCAGCCACGCGACCCTCGCGGTGGCCGAAACGGACGCGGTGACCCGCAACGAGCTGAACCAGGCCCAGTTGCGGCGCGCGCTGGACAGCCGCGACGTCATCGGCCAGGCGAAAGGCATCATCATGGCCCGCCGGGGGCTCGACGCGCAGCAGGCGTTCGACCTGCTGCGCCGGACCTCGCAGCAGCTGAACGTGAAGCTGGTCCACCTGGCGGGCACGCTCGCCGCCCGGCACGAGGAACTGGACGGGCCGGTCGCGGAGATGGGGGAGCCCGACCCGGTGTGACGGCCGGGGCGTCGCGGGCGGGGTGTCGAGGGCACTGGCCGGGCGATCGCGTGGCGGGGATGGGTTTTGCCGGTTGAGCAGCGGCTGGCTTCCGGCTCTCTGCGTGGGGAACGGCCGGGGACGTGGGCTCGGGTGATCGCGAGTCGGGCACGGCTTTCTGCTTGCTGAGCTCCGGGCGCGGGCTTCCGGCTCTCGTCGCGGTCGGGGGCGTCCGATACGGGTTTCGCTTCCTCAGCAGCAGACGCAGCATGCGGAGCACGGACTCGGTTTCCCCACTCGGGCAGCATGACCGACCGCCGAATACGAGGTGTCCGGAGCCGCTCCGCCGGGTAGCCGGGGACGGAGGATTCGACTGAGGAAGGAGCCCGTCATGGTGCACCCCGTGCCGCCCGGACCGGAGCCCGTCCCGTCGCCGCCGGAGCCGGTGCCGCCGTTCCCGCCGGAGCCCGCCCCGCCGCCGCGTCCCGGGCCGGGGCCGTTGCCGCCGCCGGAGCCGCCCGTCCCGCCGAAGCCGCGGTGACGGGGTAGCCAGCTCGGGGGCGGGGCCCGATTGCCGGGCGAGGCGACCGGGTACCTCCCGGGAAAGCGCCGCACGGGAACGGAGGCCGGTGATGGACGAAGCGGACCGGGCCGAACCGGGAGTCGTGGTCGGGGACGACGGATCCGACGGCGCCCGCCTGGCCGTCGACTGGGCGGCCGCCGAGGCGGAGGCGCTCGGGACCTGTCTCGTGCTCGTCCGGACGATGACGCTGCCGATGCCGAACGTGGACTTCGTGCCCGGCGTGATCACGCCGGTCGCGGGCGAGATCGTGGCCGATCAGTCCGTGGTGGACTACGCGGAGAAGGAGCTGGCCGAGGTCGCCGCCGAGATCGGCCGGAAACGGCCGGGGCTGCCGAACCGCACCCGGGTGCGGTTCGGGCGGGCGAGCTGGGAACTGGCGGACATCGGACGGCAGGCGGAGCTGATCGTGGTCGGCGCGTCTGGGCGCGGCGGGCTGCCGCGGCTGCTGCTCGGGTCGACCGCCTCGCAGGTGGTGCACACGAGCGCGCGTCCGGTCGTCGTGGTCCGTCCGTCGGGGAAGAAGACCGGGCGCGTGGTCGTCGGCGTGGACGGATCGCCGGCGAGCGTCGCGGCGGTGCGGTACGCGTACGACTTCGCCGACCGGCACGGTTGCGCCTTGCACGCGGTGCACGTGTGGTCGGAACCGCCGGAGGACGTGTTCGGCCCGGCCCGCTCCGGCGGCGAGGGGCAGCAGACCCCGGAGGACGAGGGCGAACGGCTGCTCGCGGAATCGCTCACCGGTCTCGGCGAGCGGCATCCGGACGTCGTGGTGCGGCGGGAGGTCGCGCTCGGCAGCGTGGCCGAGGTGCTGCTGGACCACGCGGAATCGGCGACGCTGCTGGTGGTCGGCGGGCACGGTCGCGGTGCGTTGCGGGGCGCGTTCCTCGGTTCGGTGAGCCACGCGATGGCCTATCACGCACCGTGCCCGGTCGCGATTGTCCGGGAGGGCGTCGAGGAACACCCGGGCTAGCGCTGCAAGCTCCGCCGCACCAGCGCTGCCGCCAGCCGGGCCGAATCTTCGCCAGGCACCAGTTTCGCGAGACGTTTCGGATCGGTGGGCAGACCGGCTTTCTTCGCGCCGGCCAAGGCTTTTCGGTCGAAGTACGGGCGCAGCCACGGCCACACCGCCTGTGCCTCGCGGCAGAAGATCTGCGCGCCGGTCGGGCCGATCCGGGGGAACTCGGCGATGAGCTTTTCCAGCCGTCGCGGGTCGCCGTCGGCGGCGTCGGCCATGCGGCGCAGGTCGTCGCGATACTGGTCGCGGATGAACTCGGCGCCTTCGCCGAGGTGGTGCGAAGTGCTTTCGTCATACCGGACGTAGTGGGCGCGGCCGAGCGCGTCAACGCGTTGCTGCCACGTGGAATCGCGCATCGCGGCCGGGGAGCGCCAGCCCGAACGCGAGAGTTCGCGTGCGGCGGCGACCGCGATGCCGGCGCTGATCCGCGTCGACAGCAGGGTGGCGAGGACCAGCAACCGGTACAGCGGCTGCGGTTTGTCGGCCAGCTTGATCCCGGCTTCCTCGGCGAACGTCGTGCCGTGTTCGGCGAGGAGCTCGTCCACTCGGCGCATGCGGGCCGGTTTCCCGTTCGGGCGGAAGCAAAACTCAGCGCTGGTCAGGGAACGGTTCCTTGGCGAACTCGACGCACAGCCGCCAGCCGTCCGTGCCGGGCGCGGGTTCGGTCCAGGCGTCGAGCGCGTCGGTCAGCGCGCGCAGGATGTGCCAGCCGACCTCGTCCGGTCCGGGCGGGAACGCCCACGACGACGTGGTGGCGACGGTGACTGTCATCCGGCCGGCGCAGCGGAACGCGCATTCGAGGACCGCGCCGTCGTCCGCCCGGCGCGCCTGCGCCGCGACCGCCTCGTCCACGGCCAGCCGGAGATCGGCCACCTCGTCGACGGTGAACTCCGCCGAGGCGGCGACGTCCTCGGCCACCAGCCGGGCCAGGAAGAGCAGTTCCCCGTGTGCCGGCAGACGCAGCTCGACCACGGGAGAAGCCGCGGTCAGCACGCCCGTTCCGTCCGTGTCGCGCTGAACCATGCGTTTCGGGTTACCCCGCCCCGCGCGCCGCCAATCATCCCCGTCCGGCGGCACCCGAACGGCCCGTTTCCGGCGCGGCACGGCGGGTAACCGGGGGATCGGAGCACGCAGGGAAAGGAGTACCCGGCATGAGCACCAACGCATACCTCTCGTTCCTCGCGATCGGGATCGCGCTGGTCCTGGTGGACGGCCAGATCATCTACCGCAGCGGCCGCCGTTACCTCGCGAACGCCTACGGGGACCCCGGAGCCGGTGCGTCGATGACGCGGCTGGTGACCGTGTTGTTCCACCTCGTGACCCTGGGCGTCCTGGCCCTGGTGTCGCTCGTCGACCTCGGCGGCAGCGACTTGCCGGGCGTGGTCGGCCGGGTGGGCGTGCTGTTGCTGATCCTGGCGTTGGCGCACGCGGCGACGCTGGGTGCGCTGGCGCGGATTCGCGGGGAGCAGGACGTGGCGGACGCGATCGCGCATCGGGACGAGCGGCGGGCGCGCCGGTCGGAGACGGACCTGCAGGCTCCGACGGTGACGCCGGTGCCGGGTCAGGAGGGCCGGCATCCGGATGTGAGCCCGTCGTTGGAGCAGCGGTCGCCGTATACGGCTTGAGCTCGAGTGCGGAGAGACCGGTGCGTTTCCGCGGAACACCGCGGGAACGCACCGGTCTCTCTGTGCCGCACTGTCTACAAGCGAGGGTCGACCGGCTCCGATTCCAAGGCCAGCACGGCGAAAACGCACTCGTGCACGCGCCACATCGGCTCGTCGCGGGCGAGGCGGTCCAAGGCTTCGAGGCCGAGTCCGTACTCCCGCAACGCCAGCGATCGCTTGTGGCCGAGGCCTCGTTGCCGCAGCCGGGTCAGGTGCCGTTCTTCGGTGTAGTCGGGGCCGTAGATGATCCGCAGATACTCCCGTCCGCGTACCTTCAGCCCCGGCTGCACCAGGCCGCGCGAGCCGCGGACCAGGTTGGCGGCCGGTTTGACCACCATGCCCTCGCCGCCGTTCGCGGTGAGTTCGGTCCACCAGTCGACGGCCGCCGCGACTGAGGCGGGGTCGGTGGTGTTGACCGGCAAACGTCCCGTCGGGGCCAGGAAACCGTCGCTGCTTTCGACGAGCCGGTCCGCCAGGGCGAGGTGCCAATCGTGCGGCCGCTTGTGGTGGGCCTGGCCCGCCGACGCCAGCACCTGGAACGGCGCGAAACGCACGCCGTCGAGGCCGTCGGTCGGCCAGCAATACCGTCGGTACGACTCGGCGAACGCGTCCGCGTTGGTGGCGCGGGAACGCGTGCGCTCCAGCAAAGCGGACACGTCGAGGCCGGACGCGTCAGCGGCGGCCAGCGCGCTCACGGCAGCCGGGAGCGCCGAGCGGGCAGCAGCGCCGACCGCAGCGTACTGGTCGCGCAGCAACTGCTCGGCCTTCACGCTCCACGGCAGCAGTTCGCCGTCGAGCAGCAGCCAGTCCGAGCCGAGTTCGTCGAACAGACCGGCCTTCTCCGCGGCCGCGCGGATGCGGTCGACCGCTTCGGCCGTCAGCGTTTCGGGGAAGAAATGCCGTCCGGTCCGCGTCCACACCGCGCCGAGGGCGTCGCCGGGTGCGCCGAAGCGGGCGCGGGCCGCGTCGAGCGAGCGGCACACGAGGGCGACGGCGCGCGAACCCATGTGCTTTTCCTCGCACACCACGGAATCCACGCCTTCCGCGCGGAAATAGTCGAACGCCTGCGAAGGGTGTTCCAGCAGCCCGTCGGCCGTCGCGGTGGCGACCGGCGACATGGTCGGCGGCAGGTAGACCAGCCAGCGCGGGTCGATCGCGAACCGCGACATCACCTCCAAAGCCGCCGCGGCGTTCTCCTCGCGGACGCCGATCCGCTTCTGGTAGGCAGTCTCGATCACGCGGCGGCCCAGGACGTCGGTGACGTCGAGAACGCCCGGGTCGCGCCGTGCGACCGGCTCCGCGGCGGCCGGGTTGGCGGGGAACGGCTTGGCGGGCTCGTAATAAACCTCGGCCGCCGGGACGGAGACGATCTCCTTTTCCGGATACCGCAAAGCAGTGAGCGTCCCGCCGAACACGCAACCGGTGTCCAGGCACAGGGTGTTGTTCACCCATTCCGCGGAGGGCACCGGGGTGTGGCCGTAGACGACCATCGCGCGGCCGCGGTACTCGTTCGCCCACGGATAGCGCACGGGCAGGCCGAATTCGTCGGTCTCGCCGGTGCTCTGCCCGTACATGCAGAAGCTCCGCACCCGCCCGGACGCGCGGCCCTGGAAGCGTTCGGTGATCCCCGCGTGCGCGACGACCAGCTTGCCGTCGTCCAGGACGTAGTGGCTGATCAGGCCGTCCATGAATTCCTGTGCTTCGGCCCGGAATTCGGCCGTCTCCGCCGCGAGCTGTTCCAGCGACTCCGCGAGCCCGTGCGTGACCTGCACGTTCCGGCCGCGCAGCGCACGCAGCAGCTTGTGCTCGTGGTTTCCGGTGACACAGAAGGCATTTCCGGCGCGGACCATGCCCATGACGAGCCGCAGCACGCCCGGCGTGTCCGGGCCGCGGTCGACGAGATCGCCGACGAACACCGCCCTTCGCTCCGGATGCCGCGCCCCGATCGCGCGGCCCTCGTCGTCGCGCTCGATGGCGTAGCCGAGTTCGCCGAGCAGCGCTTCAAGCTCTACGCGGCAACCGTGGATGTCGCCGACGATGTCGAACGGCCCGGTCTCGTGCCGCAAGTCGTTGTACAGCGGGACGCGCGTGATCGTCGCCTCGGCGGTCTCCTCCGGCGTGCGCAAGACGTGGACTGTCCGGAAGCCTTCCTTTTGCAGGCTTCGCAACCCGCGGCGCAGCTGATCTCGCTGCCGCCGGACCACGTGCGCACCGAAGGTCCGGTCCGGGCGCTCGGCGTTGCGCGCGACGCACAGCGATTCCGGCGGGTCCAAGACGATCGCCACCGGCAGCACGTCGTGCTCCTTCGCCAGCGCGACCAGCGATTTGCGCGACTCGGGCTGCACGTTGGTGGCGTCGATCACGGTCAGCCGTCCGGCGGCGAGCCGCTTGCCGACGATGTAGTGCAGGACGTCGAAGGCGTCGTTGGTCGCCGACTGGTCGTTCTCGTCGTCGGACACCAGCCCGCGGCAGAAGTCCGACGAAATCACCTCGGTCGGCTTGAAATGCGTGCGGCCGAACGTCGATTTGCCGGACCCGCTCGCGCCGACGAGCACGACGAGGCACAGATCGGGGATCTCAAGGGTGCTCATGCCGCGTCTCCTTTCGTGAACAGGGCCAGCTGCGTCGCCGGACCGACCTCGGGGTCGTCGGAACCGACCGGCAGCATCCGCACGCCGTAGCCGTGACTGCTCGCGACCCGCTCCGCCCACGCGCGGAACTCGGCGCGCGTCCACTCGAAACGGTGGTCGCGGTGACGCAGCTTGCCCGCGGGCAGCGACTCGAAACGCACGTTGTACTCGCGGTTGGGCGTGGTCACGATGACCGCTCGCGGCGCGGCGAACTCGAACACCGTGCGCTCCAGCGCTTCGAGCCGCGGCGGGTCGACGTGCTCGACGACCTCCATCAGCACCGCCGCGTCGAGCCCGGCGAGCCGGTCGTCGCGGTAGGTGAGCGAGGACTGCAGCATTTCCAGCCTCGAACGCTCCATTTCGGACCTGCGCTCCAGCCGCAGCTTCCGCGCCGCGACCTGCAGCGCGCGAGCCGAGACGTCCGTGGCCACTATCCGCTCCACCGACTTCTCGGCCAGCAGGTCGCGCACCAGCGCGCCCTCGCCGCAGCCGAAGTCGCCGACCGAACGCGCTTGCAGAGACCGGAGGACGGCCATGATCGTGCCGCGCCGCTGCTCGGCCAACGGCACCGGACGGTCCGGCGCTTCGAGGACCGCGGGCGCAGCGAGCGCGTTGTCGATTTCCTCGGGCTCGGAATCGTCCACTTCGGCCAGTCGCGTCAACGCAGCGGTCGTCAATGCCCGGCGATGCGCGAGGTAGCGGCGGGTGATCAGCTCCTTCTCTGGATGCCCGGCGAGCCAGTCGCCGCCGGCGCGCAGCAGCTTGTCGATCTCCTCTTCGCTGACCCAGTAATGCTTCGCGTTGTCGAGGACCGGGAGCAGCACGTAGACGTGGTTGAGCGCGTCGGACAGCCGGAACTCGCCGGTGAGCCGCAGGCCGACATAGCGTGCATCGCCCCACTGCGGGAACTGCGGATCCAGCGGAAGCACGGTGGCCTCGACCGTCCAGCCGAGCGGTTCGAACATCCGGCGCACCAGGTCGGCGCCGCCCGGACAGGCGGGCACCCGGATGTCGAGCGGAATCGCAGCGGCCGCCAGCTCCGGATGCGACTTGCACCGCCCGGCGAGCGCGGTGCGGAAAACTTCCTTGAGCGCCACGGAAAGCAGGCTCGACGCCGCGTAGGGACGGTCGTTGACGTACTGGCCGAGCGTGAACCCGTCGCCGGCACCGGTCTTGCCGCGCACCAGCGCCACGGGGTCGACCTCGAGCATGAGCGCGGCGGTGCACCGCTCGTCGGACGTCTCGGGGTAGAAGACGTGCGCTTGCCCGGCGGAAAGCTCGAACGACTGCACCCGGCCTGGGTGCTTGTGCAGCAGGTACCCCAGGTCGGACGCGGGCTGGTGGGTGGTGGTGACTGTCAGGAACACCAGGGGAGTATTCCGGATGGCATTCGTCCGTGTCGCGGGAGTTTCCGGAAACATCTACCACGGGGCACGAGACGGGGAGTTCTTTCAGGCGGCAACGGTGCACTGCCTGTGCGGCTTACCCGAGCACTGTCAATTTCTTCGACGACCACGGCTGGTCCAGAACAAGGAAACACGATGAGCGACCAGGACTCCGCCGCACCGCGCACGGATCGCCGATACCGGCTGGCGACCGCAGCGGTCGTGCTGGTCGTCACAGCTACGTGAGGTTCCGGAAGATGTTCGCGAACGAGCCGGAGCTGCTCGAGCTGACGTCAGCCGACGTCCTGCCCGCTTCGGTGACCGTGGTGCCGAAGGACCAGACCGACACCGAAGGCATCGCCGAGCAGCTCCGCGCCCAGTTCCCCGAGGCCCGGAAAGTCAGCGACAACACGGATCTCCGCAGCAGGATCACCGGCCCGGGCTATCGGGATCCGACGTGCCCGCCCAGCGGAGAACACTCCCCCTGAGCAGCCGCGGGCTCCGGACGCTCCGCACACAGCCAATCACCGGGAATAAACTTCCCATTAACTGGGAAAAGCGGCTAGGAACCCGCCCGTCCGCGACGTAGCGTGCCCGCCATGACAAGCGCGGATGCCAACCGGAGAGCCGGGACCAGGGCGGCGCGGATCCTGGCGGTGTTCGCCGAGCGGGAGAGCGCCACGGCGGAGGAGATCTCCGTCGGCACCGGGATCCCGTCCAGTGCCGTGTACCGCTACCTGACGACGTTCGTCGAGACGGGCCTCGTGCACCAGTCGCGCACCCGCGGCCGGTACTGCGCGGGCTCGCTCACCGTCCAGATGGCCGAGAACTACCGCCGCGAGGCGCTCGGCCAGGGCGGCGTCAAGCGGCGGCTCCGGCAGCTCGCCGCGGACACCGACGAGCTCGCCGCGTTCCTCATCGCGCGCGACAACGACGTGCTCTGCGTCGAAGCGGCCGAGGGGACCCGCGTCATCCGGTGCAGTTTCTCGCCGGGGCTGAGCAAGCCGCTCGTCTTCGGGGCGAGCGCGCAGGCGTTGCTGGCGCACCTGCCGGAGGACCGGGTCGCGAATTCGGCGAAGGCGCACGGGCTGAGCGGGGAGCAGGTCGCGAAGCTCGAAACGGAGCTGCGCCGGGTCCGGGACCAGGGCTTCGCGGAGAGCGTCGGCCAGGTCGACCCGGGGGTGTGGGGCGTGAGCGTGCCGGTGCTGGACCGGCACCGCAAGCTCGTCGGCGCGGTGAGCACGATGGCCCCGGATTTCCGCGTGCGTCCGCGCCGCGATTCCCTCGTGACGCTCACCCACGCCGCCGCGCAGGACATCAGCCGATTGCAGGAGCACGTGTGAGCACCAGGAAGTGGACCGGACGCGAGGACGGCAGCGGTCCGGAACACCGCCGCTGGCACCACGCCGTCAACGAATTCTCCAGCGGCCCCGGGGTTTCGCTGATCGGGTTCGCCAGCGACGCCGGGGTCCGGCGCAACGGCGGACGGCCGGGAGCACGAGGCGGACCGGAAGCGATCCGGCAGGCGCTGGCGTCGTTCGCGATCCGGCCGGAGTTCGTGCTCGGCGACGCGGGGGACGTCGTCGTCGAAGGCGACGAGCTGGAGGCGGGGCAGGGAAACCTCGGCGAGCTGGTCGCGAAGCAGCTCAGCGACGGAAACTTCCCGCTGGTGCTCGGCGGCGGCCACGAGACGGCGTACGGCTCCTACCTCGGCCTCGCCCGCAGCGGCCGGCTGGACGGCCGCCGCCTCGGCATCCTCAACCTCGACGCGCATTTCGACCTGCGGACGGCCGACCGGGCGTCCTCGGGCACCCCGTTCCGGCAGATCGCCGCCGCGGAAGCCGAACGCGGCGCGGAATTCGCCTACGCCGTGGTCGGAATCAGCGAACCCGGCAACACCGCCGCGTTGTTCGAGACGGCCGCCGGGCTGAACGTCCGCCACCTCCTGGACGTCGACTGCCAGGAACGTCATCTGGAAAGAGTTCTCGACTTCGTCCGGGCCTTCGTCGCGGACGTCGACGCGCTGTACCTGTCGATCGACCTCGACGTGCTCCCCGCCGCGCAGGCGCCGGGCGTCAGCGCTCCCGCGACCCTCGGCGTACCCGCCGCGGTCGTCCTCGAGGTGTGCCGGCTGGTCGCGAGCGACCCGAAGCTCGCCCTCGCCGACCTCACCGAACTGAACCCCGTCTACGACGTCGACCACCGCACAGCCCGGATCGCGGCCCGTCTCGCGCACACGCTCGTGACGAGCCGTCCGGTCCCGGAAGGACAGTGACCATGCCCCCTCAGCGAATCTGGCCGCGGCTCGGCGCCGTGCTGCTGGCCTGCCTGCTCGCGTTCCTGCCCGTGAGCGCGGCGAGCGCGGCCGAGCCGCAGGGCGGGAAGCTCGCCGCGCTGCGGTCCGGGCAGACCGCGCTCCGGGTCGGCACCGACGCCACGTTCCCGCCGTTCGAGTTCACCGACGCCAAGGGCGGCCAGCTCGGTTTCGACATCGACCTGGTCCGGGCGCTCGCGCAGCGCGCGGGCATCAAGAAGGTCGACTTCGTCCAGATGCCGTTCGGGAACATCGTCCCGGCGCTGCAGGCGAACCAGATCGACGTCGGCGCGTCGGCGATCTACATCAGCCCCGCGCGGGAGAAGGCCGTCGACTTCTCGGACATCTACTATCCGGGCGGCCTCGCGGTTTTCGTGTCCGACAAGGACAACTCCGTCACCTCGCTCAAGGATCTCGCCGGCAAGCGGGTCGCGGTCCAGGTGGGCACGAAGTCGGTCGACTGGCTCACCCAGCACCAGCCCGCCGCGCAGCTGATCACGGCGCAGACCAATGAGCAGATGTTCTCGTCGGTGAAGCTGGGCCAGGCGGACGCGGTCGTCACCGGGGCTCCAGCCGGGAAGTACTTCATCGCGCAGCAGGGCGGCCTCAAGCAGGTCGGCGACCGGCTGACCGAGGAGAACTACGGGTACGCCTTCCAGAAGGCCGACACCGAACTGCGGACCGCGTTCAACACCGCGCTCAAGCAGATGCGCGACGACGGCACGTACAAGCAGTCCACCGAAAAGTGGTTCGGCGCGGAAAGCACCGCTGCGAAGTCGGGCGGGCACTCGCTGTTCAACATCTCCACCATCGTCGACTCCTCGGGACAGCTCTGGCAGGGCCTGCTGGTCAGCCTCCAGGTCATCCTGCTCGCACTGGCATTGAGCCTGCTGCTCGGCACGCTCGGCGGATTCGCCAAGCTCAGCAAGATCGCGCCGGTCCGGTGGATCGGCAACGTCTACGTGTCGGTGATCCGCGGGACGCCGTTCGTGGTGCAGCTGTTCTTCATCTACTTCGGACTGCCGCAGCTCGGCCTGCAGCTCCCGCCGATGACCGCGGGCATCATCTCGCTCGGGCTCTACAGCGGCTCGTACGTGACCGAGATCTTCCGCGGGGCCGTGCAGTCGATCGACCGCGGACAGCTGGAAGCGGCGCGGTCGTGCGGCATGTCGCAGGTCTCGGCGATGCGGCACGTGATCATCCCGCAGGCGTTCCTGCGGATGCTTCCGCCGCTGGGCAACGAATTCGTGTCGCTGACGAAGAACTCCGCGCTGGTGTCCTTCGTGACCATCCACGAGCTGTTCCTGGTCGGGCAGACCATCATCTCCCGCACCTTCGACGCGCTGACCGTGTACCTGTTCATCGGCCTGCTGTATTACCTGCTCACCAACCTGATCAGCGGCACCACGCGCACCCTCGAGAAGAAGATGGCGGTGTACATCTGATGGCACTGTTGGAAGTTCACGGCCTCGCCAAGTCCTACGGGGACGTCCAGGTGCTCGACGGGATCGACTTCGCGATCGAACCCGGCCAGGTCGTCGCGGTGATCGGGCCCAGCGGCGGCGGGAAGTCCACCTTCCTGCGCTGCCTCAACCTCCTGGAGACCCCGACGTCGGGCCGCGTCTCGTTCGACGGCGAGGAACTGACCGGGCGCGGCGTCGATCTCGACCGGCTGCGGTCGCGGATGGGCATGGTGTTCCAGCACTTCAACCTGTTCCCGAACATGACGGTGCTGCGCAATGTCGTGCTGCCGCAGATGAACGTGCTCAAACGGTCCAAAGAGGAGGCCGAGGCGAAGGCGCGCGCTCTGCTGGAACGCGTCGGCATGCTCGAACGTGCCGGCGCTTATCCGAACCGGTTGTCCGGCGGGCAGAAACAGCGCGTCGCGATCGTGCGCGCGGCCGCGATGGACCCGAAGCTGATGCTGTTCGACGAACCGACCTCGGCGCTGGATCCCGAGGTGGTGCAGGACGTTCTCGACATCATGTCCGAGCTCGCGAAGGACGGCATGACGATGCTCGTGGTCACCCACGAGATGGGGTTCGCCCGCAAGGTCGCCGACCGCGTGGTCTTCGTCGACGGCGGGAAGATCGCCGCCGACCTGCCGCCTGCCGAGTTCTTCTCCGCCGGCAACGCGAATCCGCGCGCCCAGGCCTTCCTGGAAAAGGTGCTCTGACCGACGCGTGCTCGCGGGCTGCTTGACGCCCGCGAGCACGCCGCTTAATCTTGCGTTCTCAGACAGGCACAGACGAAGAGCCACTGTCAGCGGTCTTCGTCGTGTCTGTTTTTTGTATGCCGGGATCGCTGACAGCCAGCGCAGAAAGTTGGCGGTCCATGAGTTCACCTACGGTCGCAACGCCGCGATCGATCGCGAATGTTTCGCAGGTCACCGCGCTGATCAACACGTTGTCGAAGTTGCCGCGCAAGGCGAACCTGCTGTGGTACCTGGTCCTGGGCGGGCTGTTCCTCGACGCCTACTCGAACGCCGCGCTCGGTGCCGGCCTCGCTCCGATGACCAAGGAACTGGGGCTCAGCGCGGGCCAGGTCGGCCTGCTCACCGCGACCGCACCCGCGGTCGCCATCCTGTTCAACCCGGCGGGCGGCTGGCTGGCCGCCCGGATCGGCCGGGTCAAACCGCTGATCGCGGCGAAAGCGATCGCCGGGCTCGGCGCGGTGCTCACCGCGACCGGCGGCAGTTTCGAGGCGGTCTGGGCCGGTCGCGCGCTGGTCGGCGTCGCCTACGGCATCGACTTCGCGGTCGCGATGGCGCTGCTCGCCGAGTACACCCCGGCGAAGCTGCGCGGACGGCTGAACCTGTGGCAGTCCGTCTGGTACGTCGCCACCACGGTGAACCTCGCGCTGACGCTGCTTTTCTACCAAGCCGGCGTCTCGGTGGAGATCTGGCGCTGGTCGGTGGGCTCGGCCGGGGTCTTCGCGCTCGCGCTGCTGGTGCTGCAGATCGCGTTCCTCGCCGAAAGCCCGTCCTGGCTCGCGTCCAAGGGCCGCTTGGCTGAAGCGGCGCGCAGCCTCCGGCGGATCTACGGTTTCGACGTGGAGCCGGGAACGGACAGCGGCGCCGACGCCGCGGCCGAGGAGCGCAAGATCGGGTTCCGGCACGCGGGCGTGCTGTTCCGGAAGCCGTACCTGCAGCGCACCTTCCTGTCCACGGCGATTTCGCTGACCCAGGCGATGCAGTACTTCGCGATCGGCTGGTACCTGCCGGTGATCAGCCTCGCGATCTTCGGCAACGAATTCGAGACGGCCACGCTCGGGTCGATGGTCTTCAACGTCGCCGGGATCGTCGGCGGCGCGCTGTCGGCGTGGTTCGGCCGGAAGATCGGGCTGCGGGTCAGCTCGGCGGCCGGCTACGCCTTCGCGTTCGCCATCCTGCTGGTGATGGGGCTGGGCTTCGGGAAGCTGCCGATCGCGATCGGGTTCCTGCTGCCGTTCCTGTTCATCTTCTTCCATTCCGCCGGTCCCGGCGCGAACGGCAAGTCGATCGCGGCGCTGTCCTACCGCAGCGACGTGCGCACCCTCGGCACCGGCGTGACCGGCATGCTCGGCAGCTTCGGCAGCGTCATCGGGCTGTACGTGTTCCCGCAGATCAAGGAGGCGATCGGCCTCGGCCCGACGATCGCGCTGCTCGCCGCGGTGCCCGCGCTCGGCCTGGTGTCCTGCCTGGTCGTGCGCTGGGACCCGACCCGCAGCGGCGTCGACCCGGACGACGAGGAGATCTCGCTGCCGGGGAGGACGGCGTGACGCGGCGCGGAATCCTGGCGGTCGACGAGGGTTCGACCGGCACGCGGGCAGCGGTGGTCGGCGAGGACGGGATGTCCGGCCCGTCGTTCTACACCGCCGTCGACGTCGTCCATCCGGAACCGTCGCGGGTGGAGCAGGACGCGGCGCAACTGCTGGAGCGCACCCTCGACGTCGCCCGTCAGGCAATCGCGTGGGCGGGGGAGAACGGCGTCGAGATCGTCGGGATGTCGGTGTGCACGCAGCGGGCGACCGCGATCCTGTGGGACCGCGAGACCGGGCGGCCGCTGGCTCCGGCGGTGGTGTGGCAGGACACCCGGTACGCGGACGAGCTGGCGAAGCTCGCTCCGGAGTGGGATCCGGTGCTGTGGGAGCGGACCGGCCGCCCGGTCGGCACCCGCGCGCCGTTCCTCTGGGCGGCGCGGCAGCTCGACCAGCTCGACGTGCCCGCCGACCGCGTGCTGTTCGGTTCGGTCGACACCTGGCTCGTGTGGCATCTCAGCGGACGCACCAGGTATGTCATGTCGGCAACCAACGCCGTCGCGTTCGGCGGGTACCGGCTGCGCGAACACGCGTGGGACCGGGAATGGCTGGCCGCGCTGGGTTTCCCGGCCGAGCTGGCTCCGCCGCCGGTCGACGACGACGGCGATTTCGGGCGCACCGACCCGGGTCTGCTCGGCATCGAGGTGCCGATCGCCGCGGTGATGGGCGACCAGCACGCCTCGCTGATCGCGCTCGGCGCGCTGACCCCGGGCCAGGGCACCTGCGTGCACGGCACCGGCACGTTCGTCGGCGCGCTGGCCGGGGACGAACCGCCGGACGGGCTCGGCGAGGTCGACGGCGTGCTGTGCCTCGTCGGCTGGCGCAGCGCGGGACACAGCCGGTTCAGCCTGGAGGCCTACACCTCCACCACCGGTTCCGCCTTGCGGTGGCTCACCGAAGATCTCGGGCTGTTCCGGTCCGCCGCCGAGATCAGCGAACTGGCGGCGGCCCAGCCGGGAAGCACGTCGACCTGGTTCGTGCCGACGCTGGCCGGGCTGCGCACTCCGGTGCAGCGACCCGGTGCGCGCGGATTGCTGACCGGGCTGAGCCTGGCCACCACCCGCGACGTGGTGGCCAGGGCGGTACTTGACGGCATCGCGCACGCGGTGAGCGACACCGTCGACGCGCTGCGGACGACGATGAACCGGCCGGTGACCCGCCTGCGTGCCGGCGGCGGATTGGCCGCCAGCGACGTTCTGCTGCAAAGCCAAGCCGATTTCGCCGGAGTCGAGATCGAGCGAGTGGCCGATTCGGCGACCGCCAGCCTGCGGGGCGCCGCGTATCTCGCGGGCGTCCGGCTCGGCGTGTGGCCGTCGTTGGCCGAAGCCGTTGCGAACCTGGGGAACGGCGAGGTCTTCGAGCCTCGGCTGCCCGAGGACGAACGGCGCGAACTGCGTGCCCGCTGGCAGAGCGTGCTCGCGGCTTCGCTGTCCTGACCGTCCTCTGTGGACGCTTTCAACTGTTGAGTGGAGAGACAAGCTCATGTTCACACTGCCGTCCCGACGGCCGAACGCCGTCGCCGCGAGGGCGACCCTGTCCGCGCCGTTGCGGCTGGACCGCCGCACCGCGCTGACCGACCTCGAAACCGGCACGTTCGACGTGCTGGTGATCGGCGGCGGCGTCACCGGCGCCTACACCGCGCTCGACGCCGCCTCCCGCGGTCTCAAAGTGGCGCTGGTGGAGCGCGACGACTTCGCGTCCGGCACCTCGTCGAAGTCGTCCAAAATGGTGCACGGCGGGCTGCGCTACATCGAGCAGGGCAACCTCGACCTGGTCCGGCATTCGCTGCTCGAACGGCAGCGGTTCCGCCGCAACGCCCCGCATCTGGTGCAGCGGCTGCCTTTCCTGTTCCCGATCCTGGCCAAGGACGGCGTGTTCGACGCCCGCATCGCCAAGGCGTTCGAGAGTCTCTTGTGGACCTACGACCTCGCGGGCGGCTGGCGGATCGGCAAGCTGCACCAGCGGTTGACCGTGGACGAGGTGCTCGCGCACGCGCCGACGTTGCGCGCGGAGAACCTCAAGGGCGGCCTGATGTATTACGACAGCCGCGCTGACGACGCACGGCTGACGCTGGCGATCGTCCGCAGCGCCGCCCGGCTCGGCGCGGTGGTGGTGAACGGCGCCGAGGTGACCGGATTGCGCACCGCGGGCGGGCGGGTCACCGGCGCGACCGTGCAGGCCGACGGCGAGCAGATCGACATCCGGGCGCGTGTCGTGGTCAACGCGACCGGCGTGTGGGCGGACCGGGTCGAGGGCATGGCCGACAGCGGGCACCAGCCGCAGGTCCGTCCGGCCAAGGGCGTGCACATCGTGCTGCCGTGGTCGAAGATCCGCAACGACTGCACCGTCACCGTGCCGATCCCGGGCCGCGCGCGGCGGGCCACCTGCACGCGCTGGGGCGACGTCGTCGTGGTCGGCACCACCGACACCGACTACACCGGCTCGACCGACGACGTGCACTGCACCCGCGAGGAAATGGACTTCCTCCTCGAAGGCGCCCAGATCGCCTTCGACACCAAGCTCGACGCCAGCGACGTGCTGGGCAGCTACGCGGGCCTGCGTCCGCTTGTCGGCGGCAAGGAGGGCGCGACGCTGGACATGCGCCGCGACCACCACATCACCGTGTCCGCGGGCATGGTCACGGTGACCGGCGGCAAGCTCACCACGAGCAGGCACATGGGCGAGCTGGTCGTGGACAAGGCGCTCGGGCTGCTGGGCCGGAAAGCCAAGTGCCGCACCAAGAACCTGCCGCTGATCGGCGGCGCCGGATACGACGCGGAGGCGACGGCCGCGACCGGTGGCGTCGCCGCGCACCTCGGCGGCCGGTACGGCACCGAGGCGCGGTTCGTGAGCGCGCTGGTCGACGAGAACCCGGCGCTGGGGGAGCCGCTCATCGAGGGGCAGCCGTTCCTCAAGGCGGAGGTCGTGTTCGCGGCGCGCTCGGAGATGGCGCGCTCCGTGGACGACGTGCTGTCGCGGCGGACCCGGCTGCGGCTGTTCGCGCGGGACGCGTCGGTCGAGGCCGCTCCGCTTGTCGGCGAACTGCTCGGTGCGGAACTCGGCCTGAGCCCGGAAACCGTTGCGGCGCAAGTGGAGCAGTACCGGGCGGACGTCGCCCGGGAGAAGTCGATCCTGTTCGGAGACAACCTGTTGGGAGCCAACGCATGATCAGCCGTCAGACCGTCACGCACCCGTTCAACCGGGGCAACTACGTGGTCGGCGCGCCGACGCCGCCGCGCTGGGGCGGACGCACCGAGCCGGGCAAGGGCGACGCGTCGCTGCAGACCGCCGCGGTGGCCGTGCCCGCCGCGCTGACCGAGGCGCTGCGCGAGCTGGCGGACGCGGTGCACACCGAACGCGACGAGGTCGTGCTGCGCACCCGCGACTGGTGGGCGGGCTCGATGATCGGCGAGACCGCGGGCGCCCCGGCGACCCCGGACGCGGTGATCGCCGAGGTGAGCACCGTCGAGCAGATCCAGGCCGCGGTGCGGCTGTGCGCCGAGCACCGGGTGCCGCTGACCGTGTCGGCGGGCCGCAGCAACGTCACCGGGGCCGCGCTGCCGGTGTACGGCGGGGTCGTGCTGGATGTGTGCGGGCTCAACAAGATCGTGTCGTTCGACGCCGAATCGCAGATCGTCGAAGTGCAGGCGGGCATGTTCGGCGACCTGTTCGAGAAGGAACTGCAGGAAACGCACGGCGCGACCACCGGGCACTGGCCGTCCGCGTTCGCGATCTCCACCGTCGGCGGCTGGGTGGCCTGCCGCGGCGCGGGCCAGCTGTCCACCCGGTACGGGAAAATCGAGGACATGGTCGTCGGCCTCGACGTCGTCCTCGCCGACGGCACCCTGGCCCGCTTCGGCGACTACCCGCGCGCCGCCACCGGCCCCGACCTGCGCCAGCTGTTCGTCGGCTCGGAAGGCACCCTCGGCGTGATCACCGCGGTGCGGCTGCGCACGCACCCGCTGCCGACGTACTCGAAGGCCATCGCGTACGGCTTCGAGACCTTCGCCGCCGGGCTCGACGCCTGCCGCCGGATCATGCAGCGCGGCGCGACCCCGGCCGCGATGCGGCTGTACGACAAGCACGAGAGCGGCACGCACTTCGGGCAGCCGGACACCAACCTGCTGCTCATCGCCGACGAGGGCGACCCGGTGCTGGTCGACGCGATGATCCAGGTCAGCGCCGAGGAATGCGCCGCGACGGGGTCCGAATTGGACGGTCAGCCGGTGTTCGACCGCTGGCTGGACGAGCGGATGCTGGTCGGCAAGTCCGCCGACGGGTTCACCCCGGGTCCGGGCTTCGTCGCCGACACCCTCGAGATGGCCGGTGCGTGGTCCGCGCTCCCGGCGATCTACGACGAGGTGGTAGCCGCGATCCAGGCCGTGCCGGGGACTTTGGCGGCGTCGGCGCACCAGTCGCACGCTTACACCGACGGGGCCTGCCTGTACTTCTCGCTGCGCGGCGACGTGGAGCCGGAGAAGCGGCGGCACTGGTACCGGTCGGCGTGGGATGCCGCGAACGCGGTGCTGGTACGGCACGGGGCGGCGCTGAGCCACCACCACGGGTCGGGGCTGCTGCGCGGGCCGTATCTGGAGGATGCGCTCGGCAGCGGGTTCGGGACGTTCGTCGAGGTGAAGCGGGCGCTGGACCCGGCCGGGCTGCTGAACCCGGGGAAGCTCGGGCTTCCCTCCGACCTGGGCCCGAACCCGCTGGACTCGGCCGGCTGACCCGGGCTTGAGGTCCGTGAAGGACTCCTTGCGGGAACTCCCTCAAGGAGTCCTTCACGGACAGCGGCGGGAGTCCAGCGGGTCCCGCGAGCTGACCGGCCGCGGCTGGCGGGGCTGCGCCGGTCCGTGAGGGCCACCCTCACGGAACCAGATTCCTTCAGGGTTCCCCTCACGGACCTTCGAGGCGGCGGGGACGGGGGAGCGGCAGCGGGCATGAAACGGTGGAGGCCATGAACGAGAAGATCACGGCGGCGTTCGAGGACGTCCCGGTGTGCGCGTCGGTCGTCGGCGTCGCGAAGGTGCCGGATTTCGTGGCCGCGGCGTCCCGGGTCGGGATCCTGGCGTCGGTTCCGGTCGGGCAGCTGCCGAAGATCGTGGCGGCGCTCGCCGGGCGGGACAAGCTCGTGTTCGTCAACATCGATTCGTGCCCCGGGCTCGCCACCGACCGCGCGGGCGTGGACTTCCTCCAGGAGATCGGGGCGGCCGGGGTGGTCAGCACCCGGGTCGCGCCGATCGAACGGGCGCGGGCGCTGTCGATGCTGACCATGCACAAGGTGTTCGTCACCGACCGCTCGAACCTGAACCGGAGCCTGGAGGCGGTCAAGCGCAGCGGGCCCGACCTGGTGGAGCTGATGCCCGCCCCGATCATCCCGTGGATGTCCGAGTCCGCGAGGGAGGTCATGTCGCCGTTCGTCGCGGCCGGTTTCGTCACCGACCGCGACGGGGTGGCGCATTCGTTGGCGATGGGCGCGGCGGCTGCCGCGTCCTCCGATCCGGGGCTGTGGTCGCTGACCCGGTCCCGGCTGCGTACAGGAGAAGAATGAGTTTCGTAGTGGTGGCCCGGTATACGACCGCGGAACGGGACCGGGTCGTCGACCTGCTCGGCCCGATGGCGGAGGCGTCGCGGCGCGAGCCCGGGTGCCTGCGGTACACCGTCCACACGGGAATCGAGGACGGCGTCGTGGTGATCGTCGAGGAGTACGACAGCGAGGCTGACTTCACCGCGCACTGCGCGTCGGAGCACTTCACCCGGATCGTGCTCGGCGAGGTCGTGCCGCTGCTGTCCGACCGGCAAGTCACCCGCTGCGTCCCGGTCGGCGCGTGATGGAGGTCCGCGGCGCGGTCCTGCGCGAGGTCGGGAAACCGCTGGAGATCGAGACGCTGACGCTGGCCCCGCCCGGTCCCGGCGAACTGCTGGTGCGGGTGCGCGCGGCCGGGCTGTGCCATTCGGACCTGTCGGTCATCGACGGGTCGAGGCCGCGTCCGGTGCCGATGGTGCTCGGCCACGAGGCCGCCGGCGAGGTCGTCGAAGCGGGGCCGGGCAGCGACTTCCGGCCCGGCGAACACGTAGTCCTGACCTTCGTGCCCTCCTGCGGCGACTGCGCCCCGTGCACGGCCGGCCGCCCCGCGCTGTGCGGTCCGGCCGCGGCGGCCAACCGCGAGGGCACGCTGCTCGGCGGGGACGTCCGATGGTCGTCGCCGGCCGGGAACCCGTTGCACCACCTCGGGGTTTCGGCGTTCGCCTCGCACGTGGTCGTGTCCGACCGGTCGGCGGTGCGGATCGACCAGGCGCTGCCCTTCGACATCGCGGCATTGTTCGGCTGCGCGGTGCTGACCGGCGCCGGAGCGGTGTTCAACGCGGCGGACGTGCGTCCCGGCGACAGCGTGGCCGTGTTCGGTCTCGGCGGGGTCGGCCTCTCCGCGCTGCTCGCCGCGAAGGCCGCGGGTGCCAGCACGCTGCTCGCGATCGATCCGGTCGCGAGCAAGCGGGAACTGGCGCGTTCGCTGGGCGCCACGGTGCTGAGTGACGTCGCGGAGATCCGCGAGCGGACCGGTGGCGGGGTGGATCACGCCGTCGACACCACCGGCGTGGTCGCCGCGCTGAGCCAAGCTTACGACGCGACCCGGCCCGGCGGGACGACCGTCACCGTGGGCCTGCCGGACCCGTCCGCCGGACTGACCTTGCCCGCGCAAAGCCTGGTAGCCGAGGAGAAAACCCTGCGGGGGAGCTACCTGGGTTCGTGCGTGCCGCGGCGGGATGTGCCCCGGTTCATCGCGCTGTACCAGGCGGGATTGCTGCCGGTGGAGGCGTTGCTGACGCATTCGATCGCGCTGGACGAGATCAACGCCGGGTTCGCCCGGCTGCGGGACGGGGGCGCGGTCCGTCAGGTGATCACTTTCTGAACCGCGCCCCCTGCTCCGCTACGAGTTGCCGCGCAGCGAAGCGGTCGCGATGGTCGCCGCGTCGATGGCGGTCTCGGCGGCCTGGGTGGACGAGTTGGCGTCGAGCTCGGTGAGCGATTCCTTGTTCAGCGCGTGCACGGCCCACTCGTAGGTGTGGTTCGTCGTGCACGGCCCCTGGTATCCGAAGAAGTTCGCGCTGCCGCGGTAGTAGGCCTGCCGTGACCCGGCAGGAACCGAGGGCTGGTACGCGTGGTCGACGTTCTGCGGCAGCTCGGCGACGGTCGCCGGGATGTCGTAGATGACCCAGTGGATGATGCCGTTGTCGAGGTCGTGCATGACGATCGCGTAGCTCTTCGCCTGCTCCGGCGCCCCGGACCAGGCCAGCGGCGGCGACTCGTCCTTCTTCTCGGGGTCGCCGTCGCCGCTGCTGGCGCAGTCGTGGACCTTGGGAATCATCCCGCCGTCGGCGAAGGCGGTGCTGGAGAGCGCGAAAGCGGCGCGCCCCGGACTCGCCGACGCGGCGGCGGGGCTCGCGGCGCAGAGGACGAGCAGGGCGAAGAGAACGATTCTGGTGCGTCTCACTGGAAGCTCCCGAGGCGGCTGGTGGTCTCTTGTCCTTTCGTGGGAAGAGTGTGCGCCGCAATCGGCGAGGACCGGCACGCCAGCGGCAGGGAGTACCACGTTTCCCGCCAAGAGTGACATGCGGCGCGGGGGTAGGGTGCGAAAGTGAGCGAACCCCGGGGGAGGCTCGGCCGTCACGACCTGGCCGAGGTGGCGCGCGCGGCGTTCGGCGCCCGCGAATTGGTGTCGGCGGAACGATTGCGCGGCGGTTCGAAGAAGGGCGTCTACCGGCTGACGCTCGACGACCGCACGACCAGCGTCGCCTACGTCTGGAGCGCCGACGAGGACTACTGGCCGGACGCGGCATCGCCCGACCACAGCGATCCCTTCGGGCACAGCACCGGCATCGGGTTGTTCGAGGCCGCGCACGCCGCGCTGTCCGGGGCTGGCGTCCGGGTGCCGCGGGTCGTCCTGCTCGACCGCAGCAAAACCCTCCTCGCCGGTGACGTCGCGGTGGTCGAGGACGTGCGCGGCGGCACGCTGGAAACCCTCGGGGACCGGCCGCGCGTGCTGGCCCGCCTCGGCGACGCGGTCCGGTCCCTGCACCGCACCCGGCGTGCTCACTACGGCCGTCCGGGTGCCGATAAGCCGGGCTTGCCGGTGCAAGACGTTGTGCTGCGCCGCGCATTGGATCACCTCGCCCAGGCCGCCGCCCGGGTGCCGGAGATCGCGGCCGTCGAACACCTCCTCGCCTCGCTGCTCGGGGAACGGCACGCAGCAGTGGAGCCACGCACCGAGTACGGGTTGATCCACGGCGAACTGGGCCCTGACCATGTCCTCGTCGACGAGCACGACCAGCCGGTGCTCATCGACATCGAGGGCGCGATGTTCTTCGACGTCGAATGGGAACACGTTTTCCTGGAATTGCGCTTCGGTGAAAACTATCGCTATTTCCATGCTGCGAGCCTGGATGACCGCCGAATGCGGTTCTATCGCCTCGCGATGTATTTGTCCCTCGTCGCGGGCCCATTGCGGTTGCTCGACGGCGACTTCCCGCACCGGGAAGCGATGCTGGACATCGTGGACCAGAACGTCGTCCGCACTCTCGGCCAGCTTGGCTGACGGCGCAGACATTGTTGTGGCGCCCCACAATCTGGCCTTCTCCCGCCCTTCGCGCAGGTATCGTAAGACAACCGGCCGATCCCGGTGACTTCCCGTCAGACGATCAAGCGGAGGACAGGTGCCGGTGGCGACCGCGGCCGCAGCCGCGCGCTCGTTCGACGGCGGCGAATGGTGGCATGCCGGCCGGGTCGCGGCCGGGCTGCTGATTCCTGGGCTGGCGCTGCTCGCGGCGGGCCGTCCGGACTTGATCATTTTCGCCGCGTTCGGTTCGTTCGCCGGGATGTACGGCCGCGCCGAATCGCGCGCACTCCGCTTCCGGCACCAGCTCCAGGCGGGTGCGGTGCTCCTGAGCGGCGTCTCACTGGGTGTGCTGCTGTCCGCCTGTCACGCGCCGCCTTGGCTGCTGGTCGTCACCGAGGCCACGTTCTCGTTCGGCTGCGCACTGGTGACGAATCGCCTGGACTTGAGCCCGCGCGGACCGTTCTTCGGCATCTTCGCGCTCGGTGCGATCGCGTTGGTGCCCGCCGGGCGGGTCGAACCGTGGGTCGGAATCGCCTTGTGTGCGGGCACAATCGCTGGTTGTGTCCTCATTGGACTGACCGGTCCGGAACGCCCGCCCACGCCGGGGACGCCCACGTGCGCCCCGGAATGCGGTGCCGCCTGTGCGGTCGTGCACGCCGCCCGGTACGCGCTGGCGATCGCCGCCGCGGGCGCGGTCGGTCTGCTGCTCGGCGTGGATCACGCGAACTGGGCGATGGCCTCGGCGGCGGTCCCGCTGGCAGCGGCGGATCCGCGCAGCCGGTTGCATCCCGGCCTGCGCAGCGTGCTGGACCGCAGCGCGCACCGGGTTGTCGGGACGCTCGCCGGACTGGTCGTCACGGCCTTGCTGCTCTTGCCGGGATTCGCGGCCGCGCCGCTGGCGTTGGCGGTGGTCGTGCTGCTGTTCCCGACGGAGCTGTTCATGTCCCGGCATTACGGGATCGCGCTGGGGTTCTTCACGCCGCTGATCCTGGTGATGACGGAACTGGCCGCCCCCGCCGCCCCCGCGACGCTGCTGACGGCGCGGGTGGCGGACACCCTGGTAGGCGTGGCGGCGGGCATCGGGGCGGCGGTGCTGGTCCGCGCCCCGTGCCGGACCGCGGCGCTCAGGCGGAGCGTTCGACCGTAACCTTGAGATGCTTCATCAGCGGCTGATCGCTCTGCGTGCTGTAATCACCAATGGCGCACAACACGTTCATCTCCGGCATATACCCCGCCGCACACCCGCGCGGGATGTCGTACGGGATCGCCCGATAGCGCTGCACCGAACGTGTCGTCCCGTCCTTCGCCGTGGCCGTGATGTCCACCTCGTCGAACTCGCTCAACCCCCGGTCCCGCATGTCCTCGGCGTTCAAAAACACCAGCGTGCGGAGGTTCTTGATGCCCCGGTACCGGTCGTCGTCCGAATAAATCGTCGTGTTCCACTGGTCGTGCGAGCGCATCGTGCCCAGCGCCAGCGTCCCGGCGGCGGGGACCACGTCCGGCAACTCCGCGGTGGAGAACTCGGCCCGTTCGGACGGCGTGTGGAAGACCCGTTCGCGCGCGGCCTGGTGGATGCGGAAGCCCAGAGGCTGCCGGACCCGCGTGTTGAAGTCCTCGAAACCGTCCAGCACCCGCGCCATCGTGTCGCGGATCCGGTCGTAGTCGCCGACGTAATCATCCCACGGCGTCGGGCTTTCCGGCAGCGTCGCGCTCGCCATCCCGGCGATGATCGCGGGTTCGGACAGCAGGTGCGGCGAGGCGGGCTTCTTCATGCCGGTGGACAGGTGGACCATGCTCATCGCGTCCTCGACGGAAGTCGACTGCAGCCCGGCCGTCTGGAAGTCCTTTTCGGTCCGGCCGAGGCAGGGCAGGATCAGCGCCTGCTTGCCGTGTTCGAGGTGGCTGCGGTTGAGTTTGGTGCTGACCTGCACGGTCAGTTCGCACTTGCGCAGCCCGGCCGCGGTGTAGGGCGTGTCGGGCGCGGCGAGGGCGAAGTTGCCGCCCATGCCGACGAATACGCGCACGTCGCCGCGGTGCATCGCTTCGATCGTGCCGACCGTGTCGAGCCCGTGGTGGCGCGGCGGGTCGATGCCGCAGACCTCGGCGAGCTTGTCGAGGAACTCCGGCGCCGGGCGGTGGTCGATGCCGCAGGTGCGGTTGCCCTGCACGTTGCTGTGCCCGCGCACCGGCGACGGACCGGTCCCGGGGCGGCCGATGTTTCCGCGCAGCAGCAACAGATTCACGATCTCGCGGACGGTGTCCACCCCGTGTTCGTGCTGGGTCACGCCGAGGCACCAGCTGATGACCGACCGGCCGGCGTCGCGGTAGATCTTCGCCGCCGCGCGGATTTCGGACTCGGCCAGCCCGGACTGCCGCTCCAGTTCGGCCCAGGACGTGGTTTCGCAGACGACCCGGTACTTCTCGACGCCGCTGGTGTAGGTCTCCAGGAACTCCGAGTCGATCGCCCCGGGATCGGTTTCCGCCATCTCCAGCAGGGCTTTCGCCATGCCGCGGATGAACGCCAGGTCGCCGCCGATGCGCGGCTGGAGGTTGAGCGTGGACGTCGGGGTCGCCTGGAAGGTCGCCATCCGGACGAAGTCGTGCGGGATGATCGTGCGCGTGGCCCCGGCCTCGACCAGCGGGTTGACGTGCACGATCTGCGCGCCGCGCCGGTGCGCTTCGGCGAGCGCGGTGAGCATCCGGGGCGCGTTCGACGCCGCGTTCACGCCCATGATGAACAGCGCGTCGGCGGCTTCCCAGTCGTGGATGTCCGCGGTGCCCTTGCCGGTGCCGAGGGCGGCCTGCAGCGCGCGGCCGCTCGCCTCGTGGCACATGTTCGAGCAGTCCGGCAGGTTGTTCGTGCCGAACTCCCGCGCCCACAGCTGGTACAGGAAAGTCGCCTCGTTGCCGAGCCGTCCGGAGGTGTAGAACGCGGCCTGGTCAGGGGAGTCGAGGCCGCGCAGCGTCGCGCCGACCAGCTCGAACGCCTTGGCCCACGAGATCGGCACGTACCGGTCGGTATTCTCGTCGTAGCGCAGCGGTTCGGTGAGCCTGCCCTGCGCCTCGAGCGCGGTGTCGCTCCAGCCGTCCAGTTCGGACACGGTGTGCGCGGCGAAGAATTCCGCGCCGACGCGTTTCCGCGTCATCTCCCAGGTGACGTGCTTGATCCCGTTTTCGCAAATGTCGAGATGCAGGCCCTTGGTGTCGTCCGGCCACGCGCAGCCCGGGCAGTCGAAGCCGCCGTTCTCGTGGTTCATCTTCACGATCGCGCGCGGTCCGGCGACGAGTTCCCGTTCCCGGACGAGGAACTGCGTCACGCTTTTCGCCGCGCCCCAGCCCGCGGCCGGGTGGTGGTATGGCTTGAACTCCGGCTGACCCTCGCGCTGCTCGTCCACCGTAACCCTCTCGACCGCGTCTGTGCTTCCCTGTCGATTCAAGCACGACGGCCCGCTCCGGGCATCCGGGCGGGGAATGCGAACAGGCTTATTGTGGAGCGCGACAAACATTTCTGTGCCGGTCCACAAAATGCGCGGGAAAACGGAGAACGTTTCCCCGGGAGGGAAATCCGCGTGGGCGGCCGCTCCGGGACGCGGGTACGATCCCGGACGTGGCCGACCGGGAGGAAAACGCTGTGCGGACCGCCGCCCTGACCGAGCTCGTCGCCTGGGCCGACGAACGGCTGCCCCGGCTGATCGACGACGTCTGCGCGGCGAGCTGCGAGCGGATCGGGATGTACCGGGACGAGAACATCGTCCCGCGCGCCGACCTGCACCGCTCGATCGCGGTGAACCTCCGGTTCATGGTCGACGCGCTCAGCGGCGGCGAGGCCCCGGACCAGCGCGCGCCGAAGGAGACCGGCCGCCGCCGGGCGCACCAGGGCGCGCCGCTGCCCGAGGTGCTGCAGGTGTACCGGATCGCCTGCGCGATGCTGTGGGACCTGCTCGTGGGCCGCGCCCGCGAAACCGGGAGCACCGACGTGCTGATCGACGTCGCGAGCCTGTTGTGGCAGGTCACCGACGAGCACGCGGTCCGCGTCACCGAGGCGTACCGGGCGGCGAGCGCGGAACTGCTGGTCGCGCAGCAGCGGCGGCGGTCCGCGCTGGCCGAGGCGCTGCTGACCGGCGCGCGCGGCTCCGATTCCGGGCCGTGGGAGGCGGGACGGCTGCTCGGCCTGTCGCTGGACGGCAAGCTGACCGTGGTCGCCGCCGAGACGCGCGGGCTGGCCGAAGAAAGCCTGGTCGGCGTCGAGCGGCGGCTCGGCCAGCTCGGCATCGTGTCGGCGTGGCATCTGTCGCCGACGCTGCAGGCCGGCGTGGTTTCGCTGCGCGAGGAGCAGTACGACACGATGCTCGGCCTGCTTCGGGAGCTGGCGCTGGCCCGCACCGGTGTCAGCCCGCTGTTCCGCTCGCTGACCGAAACCCCGCGCGCGGTCCACCTGGCGCGCACGGCGCTGTCCGGCATCCCGCCCGAACGGGGCGAGGTCCGCGCGTTCGACCCGAGCCCGCTGGCCGCGTTCGTCGCCTACGACCCGGACGAGGGCCGCCGGCTGGGGGAGCAGGTCTTCGGGGCGGTGCTGGAACTTCCCGCCGAGGAACGCGACGTGCTGCTGGAGACGCTGGACGCGTACTTCGCGCACGGCGGCTCCTCCGAACGCGCCGGGCAGGTGCTGCACTGCCACGCCAATACCGTCCGGTACCGGTTGCGCCGGATCCGGGAACTGACCGACCGGACGCTGACCGATCCGCGGGACCTGGCCGAGCTGGTCACGGCGATGCAGGCGCTGCGGGTCGATTCGGTGCGCTCGATCGATTCTCTTGGGAGCTGACGATGTCTGAAGAGTGGTACTACAACACCCGCACGAACGAGGTCGAGCGCGGCCGCCAAGCGCGCGGCGTCGACCGGCTCGGCCCGTACCCGGACGAGGCCACCGCGCGGCGGGCGCTGGAACTGGCGCGCGAACGCACGAAGGCGGAGGACCAGGCTGACGCGGAGTGGAACAACCCGCAGTGACGGAACCGGATTTCCGCGGCGCGTCGACCGTCGGCGAGGCGATGCTCCGGGCGCCGAAGGTGCTCGACGTGTCGGCGACGGTCGACGAGGTGCGCGCGCTCTTCGCGGACGATCACGTGCACGCCGCGCTGGTCGTTTCCGGGGGAACGCTGCTGAGCGTCGTGGAACGGCCGGATCTGGACGGGCAGCCGGACGCGCTTCCGGCGTACCGGGCGGGCCAGTTGACCGGCCGGGTCGTGGCTCCGGAAGCCGACCTGTACGCGACGTGGCTGGGGATGTCGCGGCGCAGGCTGGCGGTGGTGGACGCGAGCGGCCGGTTGCTGGGGCTGCTGTGTCTGAAGCGCAGCGGCCGCGGATTCTGCTCGGACGCCGACGTGGCGGCCCGCGCGCAAGACCGGGAGAGCGGTTGCCGGGGCGGCCCGTCGCGGACCGCCCCGGTCAGTTTCAGCGCCAGTCCACTTTGAACACCCACGCGTGCTTCCCCGCCGCACGCGCCGCCGCCGGAACGTCGATGACCAGCCGGCCGTCGCTCTGACTCCAGTGCAGCGGACCGCCGTAGCCGAGCATGCTCACGCGGTCGCCGCGGCGGATCGGGACCGGGGCGTCGACCACGAGCTGCGAGCCGGGCGCGACGAGCGACATGACATAGAACGCCGAACCGGGCCGCACGGTGAACCGCAGGTCGGCGAGTTGCGCCATGCGTGACCAGTACGTGGTGCCGTAGATCGCTTCCCCGTTGGTGCGCAGCCAGGCTCCGGTCTCGCGCATCCGCTGCTGCATCACCGCCGGGATGGTGCCGTCGTAATCGGGGCCGATGTCCAGCAGGAAGTTGCCGTTCTTCGACACCACATCGACCAGCGTGTGCACCACGTCGTCGGTGGTCATGTACTTGTCGTCCGGCGTCGCGCGGTTGTAGCCGTAGGAGAACGGGTCCAGACCCCGGCTCGACTCCCAGTTGGCGACGGCGGTGTTCGGGTACGTCGTGTACTCCGGCGTGGTGAAGTCGTGGTCCGGGATGCCGCCGCGGTCGTTGTACGTGACGTCCTTGGGGCGACGCCGGTTCTTGGCCCGGTTGAAGTATTCGGTGAGCACTTCGCGGCTGTCGTTCACGCCGCCGATGTCGAACCACAGGACATCCGGGTCGAAGCCGGAGATCAGCTCCAGCACCTGCGGCGCCTGGAGGTCCTTCACGAAATCGCGTCCGGCGGTGTACCCGGTGTAGGGCAGCGGCGCGCCGGTGTACGGATTGCGCGGCGCGTGGCCCATCCACGGGTTGTCCGGGTTGAACCATTCCGGCAGCGAGAAATACAGGCCGTTGCGCAGGCCCGGCGTGTACTTGCGCGAGGCGGCGAACAGGTCGGCGACGAGGTCGCGGCGCGGGCCTAGCTTCTTGGCGTTGCGGCCGCTGACTTTGGTGTCCCACAAGGCAAAACCGTCGTGATGCTTGGACGTGAGCACGTAGTACTGCGCGCCCGCGTCTTCGATCAGATGCACCCACGAACGCGGATCGAACCGGGCGGCGGTGAACTTCGGGATGAAATCGTCGTAGACGAAGGATTCGCCGTACGTCTTCGCGTGATAGGCGTAGGTCGCTCCGTGGGGATCTTGCTGGTTGTTCCAGTACCACTCGGCGTACTGCTGCCCGACCGGAGCCCACGCGGGCACCGAGTACACGCCCCAGTGGATGAAGATGCCGAATTTGGCGTCGCAGAACCAATACGGCGCGCGGTGCGCGGACAGCGACGCGTCGGTCGGCCGGAAATCCGGGATGCCGAGCGGCACCGGCAGGGTCCGGGTGGCGATCGTCGACCGGTCGGCGAGCACCCGGATCCGGCCGGTCGCCGGAGTCCCCGCGGGCAGGCCGCGGTCGGCGGTGAGGCCGAGCCGCACCGTGGTCTGTTCGCCGGGCGCGAGGCGGGGGATCGGCGCGGGCGTGCGCACCCGGCCGCCCGGGACGTCGAGCGTGACGGTGATCCGGTCGCGTGTTTCGAGCCAGACGGTGCCGGTGTTGACGATCGTCGCCTCGACCGCCTGCGGACCGCCGTCCTGCAGCAGGTTCGCGGTCGCCCGGGCGTCGAGGACCGTCGCCGAACGGCCTTGCGCGATCGGCTGCAGCGTCAAGGCGAACACGTGCAGGCTCGCCACGTTCACCGCCGGTGCGGCGGTCTTGGGCAGAGTCAGCGCGACCGCCTCGCGCGCCGGGTCGATCCACACCTGCGCGGTGCTGATCGACACCGGGTTCTGGTCGGTGACGCCGCCCGGGCCGTAGCGGAAGGCCGAGACGACGGCGCCGCCGGAGCCCCACCAGTCGGAGCCGGACAGGGTGGCGGTGCTGGTGCTGCCGTCGGCGTAGTGGACGGTCGCGTCGCCTCCGGTGCTGCCGTAACTGCACGCGACGAGGAACGCGGCGCCGTAATACCGGCCTTTCGGCAGGTCGATGCGCTGGCCGAGCGCGATGACGTTGTTCTTCGCCCCGGCCGCCGCCGAGCCGAGCAGATACGGCACGCCGCCCGCGGTGACCGTGCTGCCCGCCGGGATCTGCTCCGCCGGGAAGGTGTAGCCGGAGCCGTCGAAGTTCCCGTCGTGCGCGCTCGCGGAGTCGATGCCGTCGTTGTCGAACCACGTGTCGAGCGGGACCGGCACCGGCGGGGGCGGCGGCACGACCGGCGCGCCCGCCCCGTCCGTCACCACCGGCTGCGCCGGCCCGCCCGCCGCTGCCGCGGTGCTCGGCAGTCCGAGCAGCACCGCGCCGCCGAGTGCCATGCCGAGTGCGTGCCGACGAGGATAGGTCGTCATGGAACCTCCACAGTGAAGTCCAGTGGTCCGATGCCTAGCGCGGAATTTCTCGATCATCCGGGGAATCAGGGCAAGCGAGTGGCCGATACATCTGATGAATCATCGTCGGCGCGCACTGGGGTGCTGTCAAGGAGATCCCGCTCAGCGGAGCACCGCGAAAAGCCGACCACCGCAGCGGTGATCGGCTTTTCGCGAGCGAGGGTCAGGAGCGCAGCCAGACCGCCGTGTCCGTCGGCAGTTCGGCGGTCACCGGGTCGCTGGCCAGCAGGATTTCCGCGTGCGGCGGCAGCGGGACCGGGGCGCCGGAGAAGTTGAGGACGAACGTGAATCCCGGTCCCCGGCGGAAAGCCAGCACGCCGTCACCGAGCGAAAGCCACTCGAGCTCTCCGCTGAGATTCGCGCGCAGCCGCAGTCCGGCGCGGTACAGGCTGAGCATCGACGCCGGGTCGCCCGCTTGCGCTTCCGCTGTGTACGCCTGCCATTCCGCGGGTTGCGGCAGCCACGCGCCGCCGGGGCCGAAGCTGAACGGCGGCGCGTCGCCGGACCACGGCAGCGGCACCCGGCAGCCGTCCCGGCCGGGGTCGGCGCCGTTCGTGCGCGTCCACACCGGGTCCTGCCGCAGTTCGGCGGGAATGTCCTCGACCTCCCACAGCCCCAGCTCTTCGCCCTGGTAGACGTACATCCCGCCGGGCAGCGCCATGGTCAGCAACGCCGCCGCGCGGGCGCGCCGGGTGCCCAGCACCAGGTCCACCGAACTGCCGTGCAGCCGGTCCGCGAACGAAAACCCGGTGTCGCCCGCGCGCCCGTACCGCGTGACGTGCCGGGTGACGTCGTGGTTCGACAGCACCCAGGCGGGCGGCGCGCCGACGGCGTCGTGCGCTTCCAGCGTCCGCTCGATGACCTCCCGGAAGCGCGCGGAGTCCCACGGGCAGACCAGGAAATCGAAGTTGAACGCCGAATGCAGCTCGTCGCGGCGCAGGTACCGCGCGGTGCGGGACATGTCCGGCAGCCACATCTCGCCGACCAGCACGCGCTCGCCCGGGTAGCTGTCGGCGATCTTGCGCCACGACCGGTAGATCTCGTGCAGCCCCTCCTGATCGGAGAACGGCGTCTCGTCGCCCGCCTCGACGTCCGGCAGCCGCGCGTCCTTCACCAGCCCGTCGGCGACGTCGATGCGGAAGCCGTCCGCGCCGCGGTCGAACCAGAACCGCAGGACGTCCTCGAATTCCGCGCGCACGTCCTGGTTGTCCCAGTTGAAATCCGGCTGCCGCGAGCTGTAGAGGTGCAGGTACCACTCGCCGTCCGGCACCCGCGTCCAGGCGGATCCGCCGAAGCGCGACTTCCAGTTGTTCGGCGGCTCGGCGCCGTCCGGGCCGCGGCCCGGACGGAACCAGAACCGTTGCCGCTCAAGCGAACCCGGCCCGGCGGCGAGTGCCTCGCGGAACCAGCGGTGCTCGTCGGAACAATGGTTCGGCACGATGTCGATGATCACCCGCAGGCCGCGTCCGTGCGCCTCGGCGATCAATGCCTCGGCCTCGGCGAGCGAGCCGAAAAGCGGGTCGATGTCGCGGAAATCGGCGACGTCGTAGCCGCCGTCGTCCATCGGCGACGGGTACCACGGGGTGAACCAGAGCGTGTCGACGCCGAGCGCGGCCAGGTGGTCGAGCCGGGCGCGGACGCCGGCGAGATCGCCGATGCCGTCGCCGTTGCCGTCGGCGAAACTGCGGACGTAGATCTGGTAGATCGCCGCGGTGCGCCACCAGCTGTCTTGTCTTCGCGATGCGGTCACGGAAAAACCCTCCTCGTGGTGGGGGAAAGCGAGAGGTGCGGGACGGGCTCAGCCCTTGAGCCCGCCCGCGGTGAGCCCGGACAGGATCTGCCGCTGGAACACCAGGAACAGCGCCACCATCGGCAGGCTGGCGAGCACCATCCCGGCGGTCAGCACGTTGAGCGGCATGTCGATGGCGACCCGTTGCAGCATCACCGAAAGCGTCTGCTTGCCGCTGTCCGGGAACACCAGCAGCGGCCAGATGAAGTCCTTCCACGCGGTGACCACCGCGAGGATCGACACCACGGCCAGGATCGGCCGCGAGATCGGCAGCACGATCCGCCACAGCGTGCGCACCGGTCCGGCGCCGTCGAGCCGCGCGGCCTCGATCAGCTCGTCCGGGATCCGGTCGAAGAACCGTTTCAGCACGTAGACGTTGAACGCGTTCGCGGCGGCGGGCAGCCAGACCGCGGCGGGCGAGTCGATCAGGTTCAGGTGCAGCAGCGGCAGATCGGTGATGGTGACGTAGGTCGGCACCAGCAACGCGGCCGCGGGCAGCATCAGGGTGGCGAGCATGATCCCGAGGACGGCGTTGCCGAACTTCGGCCGCAGCTTCGACAGCGCGAAGGCGGCGGGCACGTCGATGGCCATCTGCGCCAGCCACGCGCCGCCCGCGACGACCAGGGTGTTGAGGAAGTACTTGCCGAGGTTCAGCTGGTCCCAGGCCTCGCCGAAGGTCTCCGGATGCCACTCGTGCGGGACGAGCGTCGCCGGGGTCTGCGCCAGTTCCTGCGGCGTCTTCATCGCCCCGGTCACCGCCCAGTACAGCGGGAACAGGAAGGCGAGCACGAACACCAGGAGCGTGCAGGCGAAAACGACGCCGTAGACCACCTTGCCGCGGCGGCTGCGCAGCGCGCCGGGCGAGACGAGCGTCCTCATGCCTGGTCCGCCTTCCTGGTCAGCCGGACGTACAGCGCCGAGAACACGCCGAGCGCCAGGAACAGCAGCAGGCTCATCGCGCTCGCCGAGCCGAAGTCGTTGTAGACGAAGGCATAGCGGTAGAGCAGCAGGAGCACGGTCACCGTCGAATCGTCCGGGCCGCCGCCGGTCATCACGTACGGTTCGGTGAACACCTGCATGGTCGCGACGATCTGCAGCAGCAGGAGCATCAGCAGGACGAACCGGGTCTGCGGGAACGTCACGTGCCGCAGCCGTTTCCACATCCCGGCCCCGTCGAGTTCCGCGGCCTCGTACAGTTCGCCGGGGATCGTGCCGAGCGCGGCCAGGTAGATCAGCGTGGTGCTGCCCATGTTCGCCCAGGTCGAGACGAACACCAGCGACAGCATCGCGGTGCCGCTCGAATCGAGCCACTGCGGCCCGGACAGGCCGAGCGCGCCGAGCGCGGAGTTGAACAGGCCGGAACCCGGGTCGTAGAACCACTTCCACATCAGCGCGGTCACCACCGGCGGCAGCATCACCGGCAGGTACACCGCGAGCCGGAAGAACGCGCGGGCGTGCCGCATCTCGTTGAGCAGCACCGCGGTCAGGAACGGGACCGCGAACCCGAAAACCAGCGCGAGACCGGTGAACAGCAGCGTGTTCCGCCAGGCGACGCCGAACAGCGGGTCCGCGAACAGCCGGGCGAAGTTGTCGAGCCCGACCCAGGTGGGCGGGTTCACGAAGTCGACCTGCTGGAAGCTCAGCAGCACCCCGCGCACGATCGGGTACCAGGAGAACATCGCGAACACGACCAGCGCGGCGCAGAGCAGGCCGTAGGCGCTGAGGTTCTCCTTGAGCTTGCGGCGCAGCCGGGCCCGGCGCCGCGCGGCGGGGGAGGCGGCCGGTCGCCTGGCCGGCGACGAGGACGTCGCGGGCCAGGCGAGGAGGCTACTTGACCTGGGCGAGGACACTGGTGACCTTCGCCGCGGCGGACGAGAGCTGCTGGTCGATATTCGCGTTCCGATCGGTGAGCACCGCCTGCATCACGCTGTCCAGGATCGCGTAGACCTGCTGTGCGTTCGGCGGTTCGACGCTGCCCTTGATCGTGCCTGTGGAGTCCACATAGGACTGGTAGTTCCGCGCGGGGACGTTGGCGTACTTGGCCTTCAGTGCCAGCTGCTGGTCGCGCACCGCGCCCTGCCAGACGTCGGGAGTCGGCTCGGCCGGGAGCCCGACCGGCTGCTTGCCGTCGACGTACTGCTTGATGTGCTTCTCGAACCGGTCCGGGTTGAGGTACTTCCACTGGATCCACTCGAGACCGGCCTTGATCTTCTCCGGCGACGCCTTCGGGTTGATCATGTAGCCCTCGCCGCCGAGCAGCGTGCCCTTGCCGTCCGGCATCCCGGCGATGCCGTAGTCCTCGTACTTGCCGTTGAACTGCTTGACGAGCACGGGGACGTTGTCCGGGGCGGCCATGTACATGCCGAGCTGGCCCGCGCCCATCATCCGCTGCACGTCCTGGGCTTCCAGTAATTGCTTGCTGCCCATGGAATCGTCGGTCCAGCGCAGGTCGTGGAGCATGGCGAGCGCGGCTTTGCCTTTTTCGTTGTCGAAATCGGCGACCCATTTGCTGCCGTCCTTGCGCGCGACGGAGCCGCCCATCGACGCGAGCCAGCCGGTGAGGTGCCAGCCGCCCTGGTTGTTCTTGCTGTAGTCGGCGTATCCGACGATTCCGTTGCCCAGCGCGGAAATCTTCTTGGCCGCCGCGCGCACCTCGTCCCAGGTCCGCGGCGGCTTGTCCGGGTCGAGCCCGGCCTTCTGGAACAACGGGCGGCTGTAGAGCAGGCCCATCGTGTAATTCATCGTCGGCAGGCCGTAGAGCTTGCCATTCGGGCCGCGGAAATTGTCGAGCAGTTCGGGTTTGAGGTCGTTGATGTGCGGGACTTTCTTGACCGCTTCGGTGATGTCGGCGGCCTGGTGCCGCGCGATGATCTGCGCGGGATCGGTGAAGTAGACGTAGTAGACGTCTTCGAGCTGCCCGCCCGCCAGCTTCGCGCCGAACGTCTTCGGGTCCATGAACCCTTCGTGCGGTTCGATGCGGATATTCGGGTGCGTCGCCTCGAATTCCTTGACGTCGGCGTCGAACACGCCGCGTTCGAACGGCTGGCTTGTCGGCGGCTGGCCGGTGACGGTGATGGTGACCTTGCCCCCGGCGGAGCTCCCCGGATCGCCGCCGCCCCCGCACGCGCTGGCGCCCAGGAGCAGGCCCGCCGCGGCGAGCAGGGCGAACGTCCGGCGGGGAACGGCGGGGGACCAGGGTCTGCTCATCTCAAGCCTCATCTCGCGGGGGAGCACAGCAGGTGATGGCGGTCACCCTAGAGCCGCAGACGACGTCTCCGCAAGAATCAGATGAGAATCTGCAATTTATGGACAGTCGCTCACGCTGTCCGGCGGGCGGTGGACCCGCGCACCACCAGTTCCGGCGCGAACAGCAGCTCCTCCACCGCGACCTCGCCGCCGTTGATGCGTTTCACCAGCAGTTCGACCACCGCCCGGCCCATCGCCTCGATCGGCTGGCGGGTCGTGGTCAGCGGCGGGTCGGTGCAGTTCATGAGCGCCGAGTCGTCGTAGCCGACCACCGAAATGTCGCCCGGCACGGACAGCCCCTGCCGCCGGGCCGCGCGGATCGCGCCCAGCGCCAGCGGATCGCTCGCGCACAGCACCGCCGTGGCGCCGCGCGGGTACAGCCGCGCCGCGGCCGCGTGCCCGCCTTCGATGGAGAACATCCCGTGCTCCACCAGTTCGTCGAGCACCGGGAGCCCGAGTTTCGCGGCGTGCACCCGGAACGCCTCGAGCTTGCGCCGCGACGGCACGTGGTCGCTCGGCCCCAGCACCAGGCCGATCTTTTCGTGGCCGAGCGAGCTCAAGTGCCCGACCGCCTGCTCGACGGCCACCGCGTCGTCGCACGACACCTGCGGCAGCCCGAGGTGGTCGACCGCCGCGTTGATCAGCACTGTCGGCAGCCGGCGTTCCACGAGGTGGTGGTAGTGCGTGTGCGCGGCGTCGGCCTGCGCGTACATCCCGCCGGCGAACACCACGCCGGACACCTGCTGCTGCAGCAGCATCTCGACGTACTCCGCCTCCGACACCCCGCCCGCGGTCCGCGTGCACAGCACCGGCGTGAAGCCCTGCTGCGCCAGCGCGTTGCCCATGACCTCGGCCAATGCCGGGAAAATCGGGTTCTGCAGCTCGGGCAGCACCAGCCCGACGAGCCGGGCCCGCTCGCCGCGCAGCTGCGTCGGCCGCTCGTAGCCCAGCACGTCCAGCGCGGTGAGCACGGCGGCCCGGGTGCTCGCGGACACCCCGGCCTTGCCGTTGAGCACCCGGCTGACCGTGGCTTCGCTGACCCCGACCTGGCGGGCGACTTCGGCAAGACGACGTGTCATGAGTGAAAGTTACCGCAAACCAGCGCAAGTTTCCGACGAGGCGGGCGGTTTGCTTGCTCTCCCGGTGAAACCGCTGGTCGCGCACGCCGCGGATCGACGAACGGCGTTGACTTACCGGCGGCGGTCGGCTGTAATTCTTGAACGAATCAGTGAAAATACCTGACGAGATCCCGGGCAATCGCGCCAGCGTCCTGCCCAGCCTCAACGAAGAGGTGCCATGCCGACTGCTCCGCGCTGTTCTCGTGCGCCCCCGGACCCGGCGCCCCGCCGGTCCGCTCCCTGGTCCCCGCCGTCCCGCGCCACGCGGGGCGCTTCTGCCCGAGTCGTCTCCCTCCTCCTTGGATCAGAGGAACCCCATGAGAACGAAGCGACTGCTCGCGCGCGCCGCGATCGCCGCCCTGTCCCTGCTCCTGACCGCGCCCGCCTGGCCGGCGAGCGCCGCGCCGACCCTCGCCGCCAAGCCAGCTGTCCAGCCCGCCGCCCAAGCCGCCACCGCGACGTACACCGCGAGCAGCCAGCTCCCCGGCTATCCCGTCGCCAACGTGGGCGACGGCAACCAGGCCACCTACTGGGAAAGCGCGAACAATCAGTTCCCCCAATGGATTCAGGCCGATCTCGGCGCCGCGACGAACGTCGCCCAGCTCGTGCTCAAACTCCCCGCGAACTGGGAAGCCCGCACCGAAACCTTCGCGGTGCAGGGCAGCGCGAACGGAGCGAGCTTCAGCGACCTCGTGCCGTCGGCCGGTTACCGGTTCGACCCGGCGACCGGCAACACGGTCACGGTGAACGTCACCGGCAACACGCGCTACGTCCGGCTGAACATCACCGCCAACACCGGCTGGCCCGCCGCGCAATTGTCGGAATTCGAGGTGCACGGCCCGGCGGGCGGCGACACACAGCCGCCGTCCGCGCCCGGCAACCTCGCCTACACCGAACCGGCGAGCGGCCAGATCCGGCTGACCTGGTCGGCGTCCACGGACAACACCGGCGTCACCGGTTATGACGTGTACGCCAACGGCCAGCTCCGCGGCAGCGTCGCGGGGGATGTGCTGACGTACACCGACAATCAGCCCGCCAGCGCGAGCGTCGCGTATTACGTGCGCGCTCGCGACGCGGCGGGCAACCAGTCGGCGAACAGCGCCACGGTGACCCGCAACGGCACCCAGAGCGGCACGAATCTCGCGCTGCACAAGCCGATCACGGCCTCGTCGACCCAGCAGACCTACGTCGCGGCCAACGCGAACGACGACTCGGCGACCACGTACTGGGAGGGCAGCGGGGCGTACCCGAACCTGCTGACCGTCGCGCTCGGCGCGCACGCCGACCTCGACCGGGTCGTCGTGAAGCTCAACCCGGACCCGGCGTGGAGCACACGGACGCAGACAATCGCCGTCGAGGGCCGCGACCAGGGCGCGACGGACTTCACCACGCTGGCGCCCGCGCAGCCGTACACCTTCGACCCGGCGAGCGGCAACCTCGTGACCATCCCGGTCAACGGCCGGGCCAGCGACGTCCGCTTGCGCTTCACCGCCAACTCCGGCGCGGGCGGCGGCCAGGCGGCGGAATTCCAGGTCTTCGGCGTGCCCGCGCCGAACCCGGACCTGACGGTCTCGGCCGTGTCCTGGACGCCGCAGAAACCGGTGGAGACCGACGCGATCACCGCGTCGGCGACCGTCCGCAACGCCGGGACGGCCGCCTCGGGCGCGACCGACGTCAACCTGTACCTGGGCAAGACGAAGGTCGGCACGGCGGCGGTCGGCGCGCTCGCGGCCGGAGCGTCCGCGACGGTGTCGGCGGACATCGGCGCCCGGGACGCGGGCAGTTACGACGTGACCGCGAAGGTCGACGAGGCCAACACCGTCGTCGAGCAGAACGAGGACAACAACTCCTACACCAGTTCGGCGCCGCTGGTCGTCAGCCCGGTGCAGAGTTCCGACCTCGTCGCGGCCACCGCGTGGTCGCCGAACAATCCGGCGGCGGGCAACACGGTGACCTTCACCGCGACCCTGCGCAACCAAGGCACAGTCGCCTCGGCGGACGGCGCCCACGGCGTCACGGTCACGGTCGCCGACCAGAACGGCACGGTCGTCAAGACGTTGAGCGGTACCTCCGCCGGTGTTCTCGCGCCCGGCGACACCGCGTCGGTCAACCTCGGGAACTGGACCGCCGCGAACGGCCGGTACACGGTGAAAACCGTCGTCGCGAACGATGCCAATGAGCTGCCGGCTAAGCAGGGCAACAACACCAGCACCCAATCGCTGTTCGTCGGCCGCGGCGCCAACATGCCGTACGACATGTACGAAGCCGAGGACGGCGTCGTCGCGGGCGGTGCGGCGGTGATCGGTCCGAATCGGACGATCGGCGATCTCGCGGGCGAGGCGTCGGGCCGCAAAGCCGTGACGCTGAACGCGACCGGCTCCTCGGTCGAGTTCACCACGCGCGCGGCGACCAACACGCTCGTCACCCGGTTCTCGATGCCGGACGCCGCGGGCGGCGGCGGGCAGAACTCGACGCTGAACGTCTACGTCGACGGCACGTTCCTCAAGGCCATCGACCTGACCTCGCATTACGCGTGGCTCTACGGCGCCGAAGCCTCGCCGGGCAACTCGCCGGGCGCCGGACCGGCCCGCCACATCTACGACGAGGCCAGCATGCTGCTCGGCACGACGGTCCCCGCCGGGCACAAGATCAAACTGCAGAAGGACGCCGCGAACAGCTCGAACTACGCGATCGACTTCGTGAACTTCGAGCTCGCCACCGCGACCGCGAACCCGGATCCGGCGCACTACGCGGTCCCGGCCGCGTTCAGCCAGCAGGACGTGCAGGCCGCGCTGGACAAGGTCCGCCAGGACCCGAACCTCACCGGCGTCTACCTTCCGGCCGGGCAGTACCCGATGACGAGCAAGGTCACCGTGTACGGCAAGCCGGTCACGGTGCTCGGCGCCGGGCCGTGGTTCACCAGGTTCACCGCGCCGGCCGGGCAGGAGAACACCGACATCGGATTCGACGCGCAGGCCAGCGCGAGCGGGTCGACCTTCAGCGGGTTCTCCGTGTTCGGGAACTACACGTCCCGCATCGACGGCCCGGGCAAGGTCTTCAACTTCACCGGCGTCACCAACATGACCATCGACAACATCTGGGTGGAGCACCAGATGTGCCTGCTCTGGGCGACCAATGTGGACAACTCCACGGTGAAGAACTCCCGCATCCGCGACACGTTCGCCGACGGCGTCAACTTCACCAACGGCAGCACCGGAAACCACGTCACCAACAACGAGGCCCGGTCCACCGGCGACGACAGCTTCGCGTTGTTCGCCGCCACGGACCTCAACCAGGGCAACCAGTACGACAACGTGTTCGAGAACCTGACCGCGCTGCTTCCGTGGCGCGCGGCGGGCATCGCGGTGTACGGCGGGTACAACAACACCTTCCGGAACCTCTACATCGCGGACACGCTGACGTACTCCGGGATCACGCTCAGCTCGCTCGACTTCGGCTACCCGTTCCTCGGGTTCGGCCCGCAGCCGACAACTGTCCAGAACGCCTCGCTCGTCCGCACCGGCGGCCATTTCTGGGGCAAGCAGACGTTCCCGGCGATCTGGATGTTCTCCGCGTCCAAGGAGTTCCGCGGCATCCGGGTGTCCGATGTGGACATCCAGAGCCCGACCTACAGCGGCATCATGTTCCAGACCAAATACGACGGCAGCCAGCCGGAGAACCCGGTCCAGGACACGGTGCTGACGAACGTGTCGATCAGCGGGGCGCACCGCAGCGGCGACGAGTTCGACGCCAAGTCCGGCATCGGGATCTGGGCCAACGAACTGCCCGAACCCGGCCAGGGCCCGGCGGTCGGGTCGGCGACGTTCACCGGGCTCGCGTTGAGCGACAACGACCAGGACATCCGGAACACGACGACCACGTTCACGATCAACCGCAGCTGAGCGCGCGGGTGCCCGCCGGGTCGTCCCGGCGGGCACCCGTCCCTTCTCCCCGTCCCCGCGAAAGAAGAGATGCCATGACACGCATGCGTTTGTCCCGGCTCGTCACCGGATTCCTCGCCGCAGGGCTGCTCGCGGCAGGCCTCACCCCAGCCGCCGCGGCCGGCGGCCCCTCACCAGGTCCGGCTCCGAACGCCGCCGACGTGCCGTTGACGCGCACGGTCTCGGCGAGCAGCGTGCAGCCCGGCTATCCGGTCGCCAACGCCTTCGACGGCAACCAAGCCACCTACTGGGAATCGGCCAACAACGCCTTCCCGCAATGGATCCAAGCCGACCTCGGCTCCGTCAAGCCGCTCTCGCGGATCGTGCTGAAACTGCCTTCCACCTGGGAATCCCGCACCCAGACGCTCACCGTGCGCGGCAGCGCCGACGGCACGTCGTTCACCGACCTGATCCGCTCGACCGGCTACACATTCGCCTCCGGCACGGTGACCATTCCGGTGACCGCGTCCGCGCGTTACGTACGGCTGGACGTCACCGCGAACACGCAGTGGCCCGCCGCGCAGCTCTCGGAGTTCGAGCTGTACGGCCCGGACACCGGCGACACGCAGGCACCGACTGCCCCCGTGAACGTGACGCTGACCGAACCCGCCTCCGGGCAGGTCAAGCTGACCTGGTCGGCGTCGACCGATGACGTCGGCGTGACCGGGTACACCGTCTACCGCGACGGCACGCCCGTCACCACGGTCACCGGCACCGCGTTCACCGAGAACCGGCCCGCGGGCACGCGGATCGAGTACTTCGTCCGCGCCAAGGACGCGGCCGGGAACGAGTCCGCGGACAGCAACCACGTCGTCCGGGCCGGGACGCAGACCGGCCAGAACCTCGCCGCGGGCAAGCCGATCGAAGCGTCCTCGACGGTCGGCGCGTTCGCGGCCGCCAACGCGAATGACAACAACACGGGTACTTACTGGGAGTCTTCCGCAGGCTACCCGAACACCCTGACAGTAAAGCTCGGCGCCGACGCCGACCTGTCTTCCGTCGTCGTGAAGCTCAATCCGGAGCCGATCTGGGGCGCGCGGACGCAGAACTTCGAGATCCTCGGCCGCGCCCAGGGCGCAGGGGAGTTCACCACGCTGTCCGCACGAGCCGACTACCGCTTCGACCCGGCCGCCAACCAGAACATCGTGACGATCCCGGTCACCGGCCGCGCCTCGGACGTGCAGCTGCGGTTCTTCGCCAATTCCGGCGCACCCGGCGGGCAGGCCGCCGAATTCCAGGTACTCGGCACGCCCGCGCCCAACCCGGACCTGGTCGTCACCGACACGACCTGGACCCCGTCGAACCCGACGGAAAGCAGCGACCTCGCCGTGTCGGCGACCGTGCGAAACGCGGGTTCGGCCGCTGCCGCCGCGACGACGGTCAACGTCAGCCTGGGCGGCACCGTCCTCGGGTCCGCGCCGGTCGGTGCACTCGCCGCCGGAGCGTCCACCACGGTGACCGTGCAGGCGGGCAAGCGACCGCAGGGCACCTACCGGGTGGCCGCCACCGTCGACCCGGCCAACTCAGTGATCGAGCAGGACGAAACCAACAACACGTTCACCGCGCCGACGCAGCTGGTGATCGCGCAGGCCCCGGGACCGGATCTCGAGGTCACCGGCATCACGTCGAACCCGCCGAACCCGGCCGTCGGCGCGCCGGTGTCGTTCACCGTCGCCGTGCACAACCGCGGCACGAGCGGCGCGGGAGCCTCGGTGAGCCGGCTGACCGCCGGTGAAACCACTCTGAACGGCGACACCCCCGCGATCGCAGCCGGGGCCACGGCGAACGTCGCACTGGCCGGCACGTGGACCGCCGCGAACGCGACCCTCACCGCGACGGCCGACGCGACCGACACGGTCGAGGAAACCAACGAAGCCAACAACACGCTTTCGCAGGCGATGGTGGTCGGCCGAGGCGCGGCGCTGCCGTACGTGGAGTACGAAGCGGAAGCCGCGCAGTACCAAGGCCAACTGCTGGAGACCGATCCGCTGCGGACGTTCGGGCACACGAACTTCGCCACCGAATCGTCCGGCCGGAAGTCCGTGCGCCTGGCGAACCAGGGCCAGTACGTGGAATTCACCTCGACGAACCAGGCGAACTCGATCGTGGTCCGCAACTCGATCCCGGACGCGCCCGGCGGCGGGGGACAGGACGCGACGATCAGCCTGTACGTCAACGGCGCCTTCGCGCAGAAGCTGAACCTGTCGTCCACGCACAGCTGGCTCTACGGCACCACCGACGATCCCGAAGGCCTGACGAACACTCCCGGCGGCGACGCGCGACGGCTGTTCGACGAATCGCACGCGTTGCTGACGCAGTCGTACCCGCCGGGCACGAAGTTCAAGTTGCAACGCGACAACGGCGACACCGCCGCGTACTACGTCATCGACCTGATCGACCTCGAACAGGTCGCACCTGCCCTGCCGAAACCGGCCGGGTGCACGTCGATCACCGACTACGGCGCCGTGCCCGGCGACGGGATCGACGACTCGGCGGCGATCCAGCGCGCGGTCACCGACGACCAGAACGGCGTGATCAGCTGCGTCTGGATCCCGCCGGGCCAGTGGCGGCAGGAACGCAAGATCCTGACCGACGACCCGAACGTGCCCAACGGCGGCGGGCAGTACAACCAGATCGGCATCTCGAACGCCACGATCCGCGGCGCCGGGATGTGGTACTCGCAGCTGTACTCGCTGATCCAGCCGCAGGACGCGGGCGGCATCAACCATCCGCACGAGGGCAACTTCGGGTTCGACATCGACAAGAACGTCCAGATCTCCGACCTGGCGATCTTCGGCTCCGGCCGGATCCGCGGCGGCGACGGCGGGGCGGAAGGCGGCGTCGGGCTGAACGGCCGGTTCGGCACCGGCACGAAGATCTCGAACGTGTGGATCGAGCACGCGAACGTGGGCGTGTGGGTCGGCCGGGACTACAGCAACATCCCGGCGCTGTGGGGCCCGGCCGACGGACTGGAGTTCAGCGGCATGCGGATCCGCGACACCTACGCCGACGGCATCAACTTCACCAACGGCACGCGGAACTCGCGGGTGGTGAACTCGTCGTTCCGCACCACCGGCGACGATTCGCTCGCGGTCTGGGCGAACCAGTACGTGAAGGACCCGGCCGTCGACATCGCGCACGACAACGTGTTCCGCAACAACACCGTCCAGCTTCCGTGGCGGGCCAACGGAATCGCGGTCTACGGCGGGTACGGGAACAAGATCGAGAACAACCTGGTCTCCGACACGATGAACTACCCGGGCATCATGCTGGCGACCGACCACGATCCGCTGCCGTTCTCCGGGCAGACCTTGATCGCGAACAACGCCCTGTACCGCTGCGGCGGAGTGTTCTGGGGCGAACAGCAGAAATTCGGCGCGATCACGTTCTTCGCCCAGGGCAAGGACATCCCCGGCATCGTGCTGCGGGACACGGAAATCCACGATTCGACCTACGACGGAATCCAATTCAAAACCGGCGGCGGCTCGATGCCGGACGTGACGATCAGCAACGTCAAGATCGACAAGTCCAACAACGGCGCGGGCATCCTCGCGATGAGCGGCGCCCGGGGCAGCGCGGCGCTGTCGAACGTGACGATCACGAACTCGTCGACCGGCGACGTGGTCCGCGAACCGGGCTCGCAGTTCACGATCACCGGAGGCCCAGTCCCGGCGGCGGCGGCGCGGGGCCGGCGCGGGACGCGGTAAAGGGGGAGCGGTCCGGCGCCGGGACGGGTGACCGTTCCGGCGCCGGGCGTGCGCGCTCCCGGGTATTTCCGCGGATCCGCCGGTACCGTGTCGAAATCCCGCGGCCAGGTTCGTACCTCGAGGTGAACGTCCCGCCCGATCCGAAGGAGAACCCGATGAAGACCGGCGAACTCGACGAGAAATTCACCGCGACCCTGCGCAAGAGCCCGGCCAAAGGCGGCCACACGTACCTGATCTGGCCCGGGTCCGCGGAGTTCTTCGGCACCCGCGGCCTGGTGAAGGTCCGCGGCACCGTCGACGGCGAACCGTTCCGCAGTTCCTTCATGGCGCTCGGCGACGGCACCCACAAACTCCCGGTCAACGCCTCGCTGCGGAAAGCGATCGGCAAGGAGGCCGGGGACACGGTGACCGTCGTCCTGCTCGAACGCCTCGCCCGCTGAGCCGTTGGGCTGATCGGGTGGTAGTCCGGCCGCCGGGTAAACGCCCGGCGGGCGGACGAGCGTTTACCCCATCAGACGTGTGCGAGGGGACGCACACCGAACTCCTGGGGGAGACATGGGGATTCTCAGCGGCCGTCCGGCATTGCCGATCGCCGAAGCAGCGGAAGCACGTCCGGAAGCAGCGCTGGAAACCGGAGCGTTCGATCCGCACCAGCGCTGGAGCAGGCTCGTCGGCGGAGGCGACGGGATCGTCTACGCCGTGCAGGCGGACGGCGCCCTTTACTGGTACCGGCACCGGGGCTGGGCCACCGGCGCGTTCGACTGGGCCAACCAGGGCAGCGGGCTGCTGATCGGGTCCGGCTGGCAGGACTTCGTCACGGTGCTCGGCGATCTGAACGGCGTCCTTTACGGCGTGCGCGCGGACGGGACGGTGCTGTACTACCAGCGGCTCGTCACCAACCTGGACACCGGTGCGGGGAGCTGGGCCAACAACGGCACTGGGGTCGTCGTCGGCACCGGATTCAACGCCTTCCCGCGCATTTTCGGCGGACCGGGCGGCGTCATCTGGTGCGTGGACGCCAACGGGATCCTGTACCGGTCGCGGCGGATCAACGGCACCTTCGAAACTCCGCAGGCGCTCGGCGACGGGTTCAACGTCGCGCGCTATCTGTTCTCCGACACCGCGAACGTCATCTACGCGGTCAGCGGCACCGGCGCGCTCACCTGGTTCCGCTACCGAGACGGCAGCGGATGGGCGAACAACGGGCAGCCCATCGCGATCGGCGACAACGACTGGTTCGAGCTGTTCCGCCGGGACCTGTTCGCCGGCGGCGGCAACGGCGCGGTCTACCTCATCCGGATCGACCACTCGACGGTGCCGGGCGACGACGGCGATCTCGTCGAACTGCGCCTCACCAACCACGAGACGGTCGACACCGACGGCGGGCCGCGCTGGATCAACAACGGCACCGGGATCGTCGTCGGGCACGGGTTCACCGTCGAACGCAGCGCCGGGTTGCAGGGGTATCCGCAGCAGCAGAGCGTGCCCGCCGGCGGGCGGGTGTCCATCGCGCTGTCGACGGCGTTCAGCACGGTGACCGCGCAGCTCGTGCGCGTCGCGCCCGGCGGGGACACCCCGGAGGCGGTCACCGGCACGACCACCGTCACCGGCGGTCTGCAGATGGTGGGCGCGAACTACCGGTCCGCCGGATGCGGCTGGGCCGAGCGCTACGCCGCCGACATCCCCGCGACCTGGCCGTCCGGGGTGTATGCGGCGCGGCTGACCGGCCGGTTCGGCCGGGTGCAGCACATCCCGTTCGTGGTGCGGCCCGCGGCGCCCGCGCAGAAGATCGCCGTGGTCCTGCCGACCAACACCTACCACGCGTACAACGGCTGGAGCGGGCACGACCAGTACTCCGATGGCCAGGACGGCGTCCGGCGGGTGATCTCTTTCCTGCGGCCCAGCTACACCTGGCTGATCGCGCCGAAAGGCCAGTACGACCTGGAGCTCTACAGCGATCTGGAACTGCTGCGCTGGCTGAGCGCCGAGCAGGTCGGGTTCGACTGCTACACCGACCACGACCTGCACACCGGCGGCTGGCTCGAGGACTACAGCGCCGTCGTGCTCGGCTCGCACCCGGAGTACTTCTCGATGGCCATGCGCACCAACCTGGCCGGCTACCTCGCGGCCGGCGGCAGCGTGATCGCCACCGGCGGCAACCAGCTCTACGAACGCGCGGAGTTCGACGCCGCGGGCACCACGCTGACGTTCCGTGCCGCCGACGGCAGCCGCGACCTGTTCCTCGACCACTACGACCTGCCGGAGTCGCAGCTGCTAGGGGTGAATTTCGAATACGACGGCTGGATGACCTTCGCGCCGTACCGCGTGCTGCGCGACCACCCGTTCCTGGCCGGGACCGGCCTGACGGCCGGCAGCGAGTTCGGTGCGCACGGCCGCAACGGCGCGGCGAGCGCCTGGGAGTTCGACACCCTCCAAGGCCTCGACGGCGAGGTGCCGCCGAGCGGGGTCATCGCGCAGGGCACGAACCCGACCGACCGCGCGGGCGCCGCGATGGCGTGCAAGGAGCTGCCCGGCGGCGGTTTCGTGTTCAGCGCGTCGTCGCTGACGTTCAACGGCGCCGTCCGGGTGGACCCGGTGGTGGCGCAGGTGTTGCGGAACGTGGTCGACCGGGCACTCAGCCGTCCCGCACCGGCACATCTCGGCGCCGCGGCGGCCGCCGGGGAATGAGACGGGGTAGTTGAACGTTTGACGATGCGTGAAGAACATTGGCTTCCTGTCGTTCGGCCACTGGTCGCCGAGCCCGCACTCCGAGACCCGGTCGGCCGCCGACTTCCTGCACCAGTCGATCGACCTCGCGGTCGCGGCCGAGGAGCTGGGCGTCGACGGCGCGTACTTCCGCGTGCACCACTTCGCGCGGCAGGCGGGCAGCCCGTTCCCGCTGCTCGCGGCCATCGGCGCGCGGACGTCGAAGATCGAGATCGGCACCGGCGTCATCGACATGCGGTACGAGAACCCGCTGTACATGGTCGAGGACGCCGGTGCCGCCGACCTGATCTCGCGGGGCAGGCTCCAGCTCGGCGTGAGCCGGGGATCCCCCGAGCAGGTGATCGACGGCTGGCGGTACTTCGGCTACGCCCCCGCGGAGGGCGAGACCGACGCGGACATGGCCCGCGACCGCGTCGAGGTCTTCCTGAAGCTCCTCGAAGGGGAGGGCTTCGCGAAGCCCAACCCGCGGCCGATGTTCGCCAACCCGCCGGGCCTGCTCCGGCTCGAACCGCACTCCGAGGGGCTGCGCGACCGCATCTGGTGGGGTTCGGGCTCGAACGCGACGGCCGTCTGGGCGGCGAAACTCGGCATGAACCTGCAGAGTTCCACGCTCAAGGACGACGAGACGGGCGAACCGCTGCACGTCCAGCAGCGCAAGCAGATCGAGGCCTACCGCGAGGCGTGGAAGGAGGCGGGCCACGAACGCGAGCCGCGCGTTTCGGTCAGCCGCAGCATCTTCGCGCTGACCAACGACCTGGACCGCGCGTACTTCGGCAGCGACCGCAACTCGCGCGACCAGATCGGCATGATCGACGAGAACACCCGGGCGATCTTCGGCCGCTCGTACGCCGCCGAACCGGACGAACTGGTGCGGGAACTGAAGGAGGACGAGGCCGTGCAGGCTGCGGACACCTTGCTGCTGACCGTGCCGAACCAGCTGGGTGTCGACTACAACGCCCATGTGCTGGAGAGCATTCTGACGCACGTCGCTCCGGAACTGGGCTGGCGTTAAACGCACGCTGATCGAGGGGGCGGCGGCTGGAACGGGCCGCGGCCCCCTCGGTTTTGTGTTGCTGGTGAAAATGCTTTTTGCGCTGTGCCAATAAAGTGCTTTTCTTGCCGAAGTGCCGTGTCAACACTTTCGAACGGGTAATGGCTCGAAAGAAGGAGAACGGCGTTCTCCGGTGGTTCTTTCCTGTTCCGCTCCGTGCCGCCGCTTCTAGGCTCGCCGCATGACCATTCCTTCCGAACCCATCGGCAGCGTCCCGCGTTCGCCCGAATTGCTCGGCGCTCTCGCCGCGCGCCAAAGCGGGCAGCTCGGCGACGCGGCCTTCGCCTCCGTTCTCGACCGGGCCGTCCGCGAGACCATCGAAACGCAAGCGGAGCTGGGCGCGACCGTGGTCACCGACGGCGAGCAGCGCAAACCCAGCTTCGTCACCTACCCGATCGCGGGCTCGGGCAACCTTTCCGCGGACGGCGTCGTCATCCCGTTCGCCGACGGCCACCAGCGGCAGCTGCCCTGTTTGACCTCCGGGCCGTTCCGTTACCAGGAGCACGCCGAGCAGTATGTGCGGGCCGCGCGGCAGTGCACGAATATTCCAGTGAAACAAGCGGTAATCGCGCCTTCCGCGCTGTCCCTGCTTTACCCGGCCTCGGGCATCGACGGCTATTCGCGCGAGAAATTCCTCGAGGACCTGGTCGACGGGGCCGAGGCCGATATCCGCGGGTGCCTCGACGCGGGCGCGCACGTCGTCCAGCTGGATTTCACCGAGGGACGCCTGTCGCTCAAACTCGATCCCAGCGGCCAGGTGCTGCGCGATTTCGTCGAGCTGAACAACCGGGTCCTGGCGAGGTTCAGCGAATCCGAGCGGGCGCGCATCGGCGTCCACACCTGCCCCGGCGGCGACCTGGACTCGACGCACAGCCTCGACGTCGACTACGCCGACCTGCTCCCGACGCTGTTCCGGCACACCGTCGGCAATTTCTACGTCCAGCTGGCCAGCGAGCCCGACCCGGAGCGGGTCCTGCGCGTCATCGCGGATCAGCTCAGGCCGGGAGTTCGCGTGTTCGTCGGGGTGATCGACCCGATCGACCCGCGCGTGGAGACGGCCGAAGAGGTGTGCGACCGGGTTCTGCGCGCTGCCCGCTATATCCCGGCGGAGCAGCTCGGAACCTGTGACGACTGCGGCTTTTCCCCGTTCGCGGACGACCAGTCGACCTCGCGGCAGACCGCGTTCGCCAAGATCCGCGCGCGGCTGGAAGGCACCGCGCTCGCGGCGGAACAGCTCGGCGTCGGTTTTCCCGCTGCCCGCACCGGCCAGGATGCGCACCAGGCCGCCGCTGTCGACTGATTATCGCGCACGGTAAGGCAAATCGCCCCGCGGTCGCTACGCACCGTGTTTTTCGGTGCCTGGATCGGGGCAGGCGAGAGTGCGGACGAGGCGGCGGCGGTGACCCGCGGCCGACCATGCGGAGGAAACCGGGCCGGATTCCCGGCCACGAAAGGGAAACGGCTTGCCCGGCCGGGTGCTTCTGGCCCGGTTTCGCTGGAACGGATGGTCCTGTAGTAACAGGGTGCATTTGCCGCGCTACTGGTTGTAACGTCGGTCGTCGGCAGTGCGGCCGGACGGCGAAGGGGAGAGATGACGTTTTCGAGAATCAGCGGCGGCGCGGTGGCGCTGCGGACGGCGCGGGCCTTGGCGGTCCTCGCCGGACGAACGCTGCTGCTGGGACCGGCGACGGCAGCGGCATGGCTGCGCGGCGAACGGTTCGACCGGGACGTCTGGCTGGCGGGCACCGTGGTGGCGCTGGGACCGGCGTTCGTGAAGGCGGCCCAGCTGTTGAGCACCCGGGCGGACCTCCTGCCGCCTCGCGTATGCCGCGCGCTTTCCCGGTTGCACGACCAGGTTCGCCCAGCGCCGCTGCGCACGATGCCGCCCGCGCTGAGGTTCGGCGCGGCCGAACCGCGGCTGGTCGGTGCGGGCAGTATCGCCTGTGTGTACCGGGTGGGCCTCCCGGACGGCCGGACGGTCGCGGCGAAAGTGCGGAGGCCGGGGATCGTCCGGTCCCTCTCGGCTGATCTCGCGATGCTGGAACGAGGTGCATGCTTGGCGGCCCGGCTGCCGATGCTGCGCGGGGTGCCGGTCAACGCGGTGGTCGCGCAGCTCGCCGAAAGCATTCGTGCGCAACTGGATTTCGCGCGGGAAGCGGAGCGGCTGGAAGGCTTCCGCGAAGCGCTCAGCGCCGCCGACGGAGTGACGGTGCCCGGAGTTCATCGCGGACTGTCCACTGAGGACATTCTGGTGATGGACTTCCTGGACGGCCTGGCGCGTCGCCGTCCGGAAGACCTCGGCGAGGAGGAGCGCCGGAACGCGGTGGTCACGGCGTTGCGCGCGGTGTACCGGATGCTGTTCCTGGACGGTGTGGTCCACTGTGATCTGCACCCCGGCAACCTCTACTTCCGGGAAGACGGCTCGATCGTCGTGCTGGACGCGGGTTTCACCGTCCAGCTGTCCGAGTCCGCGCGGGAGAAGTTCGCGGCGTTCTTCTATTGCATGAGCCAGGGCGACGGCGAAGCCTGCGCCGACATCGTGCTGTCGACCGCGACGGCACCGCCCGGGTCCGACCCCGCGGGATTCCGCGCCGAACTGTCCGCACTGGTGGAGGAGCACACCGGTCGCAGCGCCGCCGACTTCGACCTGGTTTCGTTCGCCGCCAAGCTGTTCGACCTCCAGCGCCGCCACGGCCTCCACGCCGATCCGCAGTTCGTGTTCCCGATTCTGTCCCTGCTGGTCCTGGAGGGCACAGTGCGCGAATTCCATCCCGACGTCGATTTCCAGCGCGAGGCCCGGCCCATGCTGGTCACCGCCCTGATGGAACGCGTCGTCGCCGTGCCCCAGGAAACGCGGTGATGCCCGGCGTCGTGGCCCGGGCGCTGCGCCAGGACAGGCGGCAGGTCGACTTCGGGCTGCGCCGGTTCCGGCTTCGTCCCGGCCCCGCCCGCGGTGTCCTGGAGGCGTCCGGGCGAGCGTTCCTGACCGGACTGAACGCCTCGGTCGAGCCGGGCCGGGACGCGCTTGGGCAGCGGGTGTCCGCGCTCGAACCGGAGTTGCGCGGGTTCGCGTTCGAGGGCGCGGGAATGGGCTGCGCCTTGCTGGACCTGCTCCTCCCGGCCCGGCGCGGGCGGGTCGCGGCCCTGCTGAACGGACCGGCCGCGGACTATCCGCACCTCGTGCACGTCGGCATCGGCTGGGCCTATGCGCGGCTGCGGCTGCGCCCGTCGCGGAGCGCGGGAACGGATCCGTTGCTGCGATGGCTGGCCTGGGACGGATTCGGCTTCCACCAAGGCTTTTTCCACACCGACCGGACAGTCGGCCGCCATCGCGTCGAACCCGGGATCGGGCCGGGACCACGGCATATCCGCGACCAGGGGCTCGGCAGGGCGCTGTGGTTCTGCGAATGCGCCGACCCCGACGGCGTCGCGCTGCGGATCGCGGAATTCCCCGTCGAACGGCAGGCGGACCTGTGGAGCGGAGTCGGCCTCGCCGCGACGTACGCGGGCGGTGCCGATGCCGGGGAGCTCGCCCGGCTCGCCGACCTGTCCGGGCCGCTGCGCGCGCATCTGGCACAGGGGTGCGCGTTCGCCTGCGCCGCGCGGCGGGTCAGCGGAATCGTGCCCGCGCACACCGACAAAGCGGCCGAGGTGCTGGCCGGGACCAGCACCGGCGCCGCCGCGGACTGGACCGACCAGGCGCTCGGCCGCCTGCCCGCTCCGTCGACGCTCGCGCACTACCAGCGCTGGCGCGCGGAAATCCGGTATCTCTGGGAGAGGAAGAGCCGATGAGGCCTTTTCTGCGCCGGCACCTCGCCCGCGTGGTCGCGTTGTTCGGCTGCGCGGCGGTGTTCGCGTTCACGGTCGTTCCGCAGTCGTCCTCAGCCGAGGAAACCGAGCTGGCGCACCAGTTTTCGTTCGCCGCCGCGCCGGTCAGCCCGGACAACGCGCCCGGCGGACGGCACGTGCGGACCGTCGCCCCGGCCTACGAACAAATCCGGTCGTGGATCTCTTCCGTGGGCGCGGCGACCGCCCTGTTCGCCGCGGACGGCGGCCCGGTCGCGCACGACATCTGCCTGGTAGACCCGCGCACGGACACGGTCACCGTCGAGCCCGCCCCTGGCACCGGCGCGCGATACCAGCCGTTCGCGCTGACGCCGTCAGGGCTGGAGATGCCGTCCTTCGCGGCTCCGATGGGCTGCCTGCCCGCGGACGTCGACGAGAACGGCCGCCAGGACGTCGTCGTCTACTACTGGGGCCGTTCCCCGGTCGTCTTCGAGCGCCTGCCCGGGGCCGCGCCGTCCGCGGCCGCGTTCCGCGCGCGCGAACTGGTCAGCCCGTGGCAGGTCTGGAACACCAACGCCGCCACCATCGGAGATTTCGACGGCGACGGGCACACCGATCTCGCCTTCGGCAACTATTTCCCGGACGGCGCACGCGTGCTCGATCCGACCGCGCACCAGCCGGAACTGACGATGAACGATTCGCTGTCGCACGCCGCGAACGGGGGCACGCTCCGGTTGTTCCGCTCCAGCGGAGCCGGGCGGTTCGCCGAGGTGCCCGACGCTTTCCCGCCAGAGACGCGAACCGGGTGGGCGCTCGCGCTCGGCGCCCAGGACATCGGCGGCCGAGGACTGCCGGATCTCTATGTGGCGAACGACTTCGGTCCTGATCACCTGCTGGTCAACGAGTCCGCTCCGGGCCGCGTCGCGTTCCGCACGGCGACTGGGACCAGGCACGCGACGACACCGAAATCGAAAGTGCTGGGCAACGATTCGTTCAAGGGCATGGGCGTGGCCTTCGCCGACCTCGACGCGAAGGGCGTCCCGGACATCCTGGTCAGCAACATCACCGAGCCGTACGCGTTGCAGGAAAGCAACTTCGCCTATCAGTCCACTATGGACCGCGCGCGGACAGCCGCCCGATTGCGCGAGGGAGTGGCACCCTACGACGATCACAGCGAGGACCTCGGCCTGTCCCGCACCGGATGGTCGTGGGACGTCAAAGCGGCCGACTTCGCCAACGCCGGTTCCGACGAGGTCATGCACGCGACCGGGTTCGTCGCGGGCGAGGTGAACCGGTGGGCGCAACTGCAGGAGACCGCGATGTCGAACGACCTCGTGCTGAGCCACCCCGCGTTGTGGCCGCGATTCACCGAGGGAACCGATCTGTCGGGGCATGATCACAACTCGTTCTTCGCCCGCGGCGCGGACGGCCGCTACGTGAACGTCGCGGACCGGGTCGGAGTCGGGACCAACGCGGTGAGCCGCGCGTTCGCGGTCGGCGACGTGGACGGCGACGGGCGGCTCGACTTCGTCGTCGCCAACCAGTGGGCACCGTCCACTTTGTACCGCAACACCTCGCCGGCCGGTGCCTTCCTCGGACTGCGCTTGCGAAAACCCGTCGGCGGCACCGCGTGCAGGACAGGCGGGCCGGTTTCGCCTGCCATCGGAGCCGAGGCCGAGGTCGCCGCACCCGGTGGCGGGAAGCGGCTGGAACAGGTGTACCCGGCCAACGGGCACAACGGCGTCAACGCCCCTGACCTGCACTTCGGCCTGGGCAGCGAGCCGCCGTCCACGGTGCCGGTCCGCCTGGCGTGGCGAGACGGCTGCGGACACCGCCACGAGGGTTCGGTGACGCTTCCGCCCGGCTGGCACCAGTTGCGGCTCAACCCCGACGGCACCATCGAGGAGGACCGGTGACCAAGTCGCCGAGCGAACGCCGTTCCGCTGCCCTGCGCCGGTTCGGCGCGTCGATCACCGTGCTGACCGTGCTCGGGCACACCGTGCTCGGCTTCGAACAGGCGTATCTCACCCCGGTGGTCGCCGTGTTCGCCGCGCTGGCTGCGGAGATCGTGCTGGAGTCCGTGGAGGCCGCGGCCGCCGAACGTCGCCCGCGCTGCCTCGGCAAACCCGGTGCGGTGGTCGATTTCCTGCTCCCCGCCTACATCACCGGCATGGCGTGCGCGATGCTCCTGTACGCCAACGACCGGTTCATGCCGACAGTGCTCGCCGCGGTGGTCGGTGTCGCCTCCAAGTACGTCGTGCGGGTGCGGATCGGCGGCAAGAGCAGGCACGTGCTGAACCCGAGCAACGTCGGGATCGTGGTGGTCCTGCTGTTGTTCGGCTGGGTCGGCATCGCGCCGCCGTACGAGTTCACCGAATGGATCACCGGCTGGTGGGGCGCGCTCGTGCCCGCCCTGCTGCTGATCGCCGGGACCATGCTGAACGCCAAGCTCACCGGCAAGGTCCCGCTGATCCTCGGCTGGGTCGGCGGCTTCCTCGGCCAAGCGTTGCTGCGCGCGCTGTTCACCGATATTTCGCTGGTCAGCGCGGTGCTGCCGATCACTGGGACGGCGTTCGTCCTGTTCACCAACTACATGATCACCGATCCGGGCACCACGCCGTCCTCGCGACGGAACCAGGTGTACTTCGGGCTCGCCACCGCCGCGGTGTACGGCGTGCTCGTGCAGTTCCACGTCGTGTTCGGCCTGTTCTTCGCGCTGACGATCACCTGCGCGCTGCGGGCGGCGGTGCTCGCGATCGCCGCCCGGAAGAGTCCGCAATGGACGGTCCTGGTCCCGGCGCAGCGCACCGCCGCCGAGCCCGTCCCGGCCCGGGAGCCCGCATGACCCGCCGCGAACCCGGCGAGCCGATCGCGATCGTCGGGATGGCCTGCCGCTACCCGGACGCGGCCGACCCGGCGCAGCTGTGGGAAACCGTGCTCCACCAGCGCCGTGCGTTCCGGCAGTTGCCGCCGGGGCGCCTCGACCTCGCCGACTACTGGAGCGCCGACGCCAGCGTCCCCGACCGGACCTACAGCACCCAGGCCGCGGTGCTGGCGGATTGGGGGTTCGATCGGGAGGCGTTCCGGATTCCCGGCTCGACGTTCCGCGCCGCCGATCCCGCGCACTGGCTCGCCTTGGAAACCGCGGACCGGGCGCTGGCCGACGCGGGTCATCCGGCAGGCGCCGGCCTGGACGCGGACCGGGTGGTCGTCGTGGTTGGCAACAGCCTGACCGGCGAAGTGACCCGCGCCCGGACCCTGCGGCTGCGCTGGCCGTACGTCCGCGACGTCCTGCGCGCCACGCTGTCCGAGGTCGACCTCGCCGAAGTGGAAAAGCGGTACCTGGCAGCGTTTCCCGAGGTCGGGGACGAGACGCTGGCCGGAAGTCTCGCCAACACCATCGCGGGCCGCATCTGCAACCACTTCGGCTTCCACGGCGGCGGGTACACAGTGGACGGTGCGTGCGCCTCGTCGATGCTCGCCGTGATCACCGCCTGCCGCGCGCTGCGAGACGGTGGTGCCGATTTCGCGCTGGCCGGGGGAGTGGACCTGTCGCTCGACCCGTTCGAGCTGGTCGGCTTCGCCAAGACCGGCGCGCTGGCCGCCGAGGAGATGCGGATCTACGACGAGCGTTCGGCGGGCTTCTGGCCCGGCGAGGGCTGCGGAATGCTCGCGCTCGCCCGCGCCGAGCACGCCCGCGCGGCGGGACTGCCGGTGTACGCGGAAATCCTCGGCTGGGGCGTTTCCTCGGACGGCCGCGGCGGCATCACCCGGCCCGAGCCGGACGGGCAACTGCTCGCGCTGCGCCGCGCGGGCGAGATGGCCGGGATCGACCACGCCGAGATCGGGCTGTACGAGGGACACGGCACCGGAACGGCCGTCGGCGATCTGGTCGAGCTGACAGCGTTGAACCGGGCCCGGTCGGGGGCCAGGGCGGCCGCCGCGCTCGGCTCGGTCAAGGCGAACATCGGGCACACCAAAGCAGCTGCCGGGGCCGCTGGGGTGGTCAAAGCCGCGCTCAGTGTGTCCTCCGGGCTGCTGCCGCCGACCACCGGCTGCGCGACGCCGCATCCGGCGCTGGGGGAGACCCTGCGGGTGCTGCCGGCGGCGGAGCCCTGGCCGGACGGCCGTCGGCTCGCCGGGGTGAGCGCGATGGGGTTCGGCGGCATCAACACCCACGTCGTGCTGGGCTCTCCGGCGCGGACCCGGCCGGTGCGGTCGTCGGTGGCGGATCGGCCGACTCCGGAATTCGACGTCATCGCGGTCAGCGGACCGGACCCCGCTCTCGTCGCCGCCGCACTGACCCGGATCGCTGAGGCAGCACCGCGGTTGTCACGAGCCGAACTGCACGACCTCGCCTGCCAGTACGGACGCCGGGGCACCGCAGGGCCCGCCCGCGCCGCGCTGGTCGCCCACACCCCGGCCGAGCTGGGTTCTCTCGCCGCCCGCGCAGCAGCCGAGGTGCCGTCGCTGCCCCACGGTCAGCTCGCGGCATCCCCAGGCTGCTGGCTGGGCAACGCCGTACCAGGCCGGGTCGCGCTGCTGTTCCCCGGGCAAGGCGCGAGCGGCGCGGAACCAGCCGACACCACGCTCGCCCAGCCCGCGATCTACCGCGCCTGCCGAACGGCGCTCGCGCGGCTCGACGAGCTTGGCGTCAGCGCGAGCGCGGCGATTGGACACAGTCTCGGCGAACTGGCCGCGCTCACGTGGGCGGGCTGTCTGTCTGCCGAGGACGGTGAACGGCTGGCCATCGAACGCGGCCGGATCATGGGCAAATACGGCACCCCCGGCACCGGAATGCTCGCTGTCGCGGCGAGTGCAGATGAGGCGCAGGCGCTCTGTACCGGCACGGAGGTCGTGCTGGCCGCCGACAACTCCGCTCTGTCGCAGGTGCTTTCCGGCTCGGTGGCCGAACTCCGGACGGTGGCGGACACGGCCGAGCGGCGCGGTTTCCGCTTCGCCTGGCTTCCGGTGTCGCACGGCTTCCACAGCCCCGCCATGGCTCCCTGCACCAAGCCGTGGCGTGCTTTCCTCAAGGGCATCGTGCTCGCTCCGGTGCGGCGCACGGTGGTGTCCACTGTGTACGGCCGACCGCTCACCGACGAGGACGATCTCGGCGAACTGCTCGTCCGGCAGTTGTGCGCGCCGGTGCAGTTCCGGACCGCCGTACAGGCCGTCGACGCGGACTTGTTTGTCGAGGCGGGTCCCGGCCGTGCCCTGAGCGCCTTGGCTGGTCGGGATGCGGTCAGCCTGGACATCGGCTCATCCGGCGACCGGGCAGCCGCCGATTCCGTTGCCGCGCTGTTCGCCGCCGGAGCCGTCGCGAACCTCGCCCGCTGGTTCGCCGGACGCGCCGCGCGTCCCCTCGACCTCGACCACGAACCGGAGTTCCTGACGAACCCGTGTTCGGCAGCACCCACGGCGATCCCTGAACCGCGGGAAGCGCTCGACGCTGCTCCGGCTCGCGATGCCACGGCGACCGTCACCCGCTTGCTCGCCGAGGCCACCGAACTCGACGCAGCGCTCATCGGCTCCGACGCGCGCCTCCTCGCCGACCTCAACCTGAGTTCGCTGCGGGCAACCCAGCTCGTCGTGGAGGCGGCATCGGCGCTCGGCCGGACGCTCCCGTCGGTGTCGATGGCGTTCGCCGACAGCTCGGTCGGCGAGGTGATCGCGGAGATCGAACGGCTCCCGGAGACCGCGGAACCCGACGTGGAGACCCCGGGCGTGCGGCCCTGGACCGGCTGCTTTACCGAGGTCCTGGCCCCAGCCCGACCGGAACCGTGGCGTCCCACGGAAACCGTGTGCCTCGCCGACCCGGAAGACGTCGAGACGCTGCTCGACGCTGGGCGGAAAGCCCTGCGCCACCAGACGCTCGTGGTCGTGACGCACGACTGCGCGCTCAGCGGCTTCTTCCGTTCGCTGCACCAGGAACACCCCGGGATCGGCATCACCCTCGCTCAGGTCCCGGTCGGCACCGCGGATTTCTCAGCACTCCACGCCGAGCCCGGCCGATTCCGCGAACTAGTCCTCGACGAGGACGGTTCCTGGTACGAACCGCACGAGCAACTTGTCGGCGCGGAGCCGGACGAAACCCTCCTCGACGAGCAAGACGTGCTCCTGGTCAGCGGTGGCGGCAAAGGCATCGGCTACGAGTGTGCGCACGCCCTGGCCCGAAAGACGGGGCTCGCGCTCGCCCTTCTCGGCCGCTCTCATCCGGAGACCGACGAACTCCTCCAGTCCAACTTGGACCGGCTGAGGGCGGACGGGATCCGCGTCGCCTACGAGGCCGCCGACGTCGGCGACCCGGATGCCGTCGCGCTCGCCGTGGAAAAACTCACCGCCGAAACCGGCCCGGTGACCGCCCTGCTGCACGCGAGCGGCATCAACGAACCCGCCCGATTCGCCGACCTGACGCCCGACCGGATCCGCGCTCACCTGCGTCCGAAAGTCGCTGGTCTTCGCGCGTTGCTCGCCGCCGTCCTGCCGGACTCGCTGCGACTGCTGGTCACGTTCGGCTCAGTGATCGGGTCGGCCGGGATGGCGGGGGAGTGCCACTACGCGCTGGCCAACGGCCTCCTGCGCGCCGAGGCTCGGCAGCTCGCCCGGGAGTTGCCGTCCTGCCGAGTGCTCGACATCGCCTGGTCCGCGTGGTCCGGCGCTGGCATGGCCGAACGCATGGGCGCGGCGCAGACCCTCGCCCGCTCCGGTGCCACGCCGATCCCGGTCGAGGAAGGAACCGAGCTGTTCCTGCGGCTGCTGCGCACGCCGTCGACCCCCGCCGACGTGTCCGTGCACGGACGGCTCGGCGCGGAATTCCCGGCCGGAACCGGCCGCTTCCTGGAGCGGATCCGAGCAGGCCACCCCGGCGTCGAACTCGTCGCCGACGCTACCCTTTCCCTCCGCACCGACCCGTGGCTGGACGGTCATCGGGTCGACGGAGCAATCCTGCTGCCCGCCGTCGTCGGGCTGGAAGCCATGGCACAGGCCGCTTCCGTGGTCGCTGGCTGGGCCGTGACGACCGCGTGCGACGTCAAGTTCGACCGGCCGGTCATCATTCCCGACACCGGCGAGCACGTTGTCCGCGTCTGCGCGCTGCGAGACGGCGACGTGATCACCACCATGCTGCGTTGTGCCGAATCCGCTTTCCAGACAGACCACTTCACCGCCACTTTCCCCTTGTCTGCCAGCGAAAACACCGCGCCGCCACCGGTCGTCCCGGACCACGGCCGCATCGAGCCGACCGAACTGTACGACCGGCTTCTGTTCCACAAAGGACAGTTCCGCCGGGTCACCGCGGCAGCCGTCCCGGACCCGTGGTCCTGCCGGGCCACGATCACCCCGAACGACGAGCCCTGGTTCACCTCGGTACTCGGCGACCCGGCCGCCCACGACGCCACCGTGCACGTCCTCCAAGCCTGCGTCCCGACGCGTCGGCTGTTGCCCGTCGCCTGCGACCGCGTCGACTTCGACCCGTGCGCGGCAGGCCCGTGGCAACTCCGCGGCACCGAACAAGACGCCGCGGACGGCCGCTACACCTGGGACGTCGCGGCGACTGACGCGGACGGCCGCACCGCCGTCCGCTGGACCGGCTTACGCCTGGCCGACACCGGCTCACTGCCCGACGACCGGCCGTGGCCCGCGTCCTTGTTGTCCGTGGCGATCACGCGGACAGCGGTGGCCCTCGGACTCGATCCGTCGCTGCGAGTGTCGATCGGCGAACCGTTCAGCGTGGCTGCCGACAGCTCCTGCCCGGCCGCTTGTGCCTGGGAATTCGTGGAGCCACACGAACCACCAGACCCCAGGCTGCTCCGCGTGCTCTCAGGCCCGTGCGACGAACGGCCCGAACGCCTGGCCGCGCGGGTCTCGACAGTGACGCGGTGCCTGACCCAGGTGAGCGCGAGTCCTTCGGAGGCAAGGTTTTCCGGAGCGTACGACGGAGGCTGGCTCGTCCTCGCCGCCGGCCGCGCGCGGATCGCCTCCGCGGTGTTCACTGTGGACGGTTACCCGCTGCCAGTCGCGATCGCTCTGCTCACGGTCGGCGTCGCATGACCCCGGCCTACCGATACCGCCATCCCGTCACCCTGGAGGAGACCAACCTCGTCGGCAACGTCTACTTCGCGCATTACGTTCGCTGGCAAGGACATTGCCGGGAACGGTTCCTCGCCGAGCACGCGCCGGACGTCCTCGCCTCGCTCACCGACGGCTTCGCCGTGGTCACCACCGGCTGCGGCTGCGAGTACTTCGGCGAACTGACCGCCGGGGACGTCGTCGAACTGCGCATGACCCTGACCGAACTCGAGGGCCACCGGGTGGCGATGGCGTTCGACTACTACCGGACCGAGGTCGCGGTGCCGCAGCTGGTGGCGCGCGGGCATCAGTCCGTCGCCTGCATGACCCGCGGCCCCGCCGGACTCGAACCGGTCCCGGTTCCCGAGCAGCTTCGGACCGCCCTGACGCCGTACTTGAAAATCGCGTAGTAAGCTGGGTTGGTGACGACCACCGCCCGAGGGGAACGCCAGTACCGTCAGTACTGCGGGCTCGCCGCCGCCCTCGACACCGTCGGCGAACGCTGGACGCTGCTCATCGTGCGCGAACTGCTGCTCGGCCCGCGCCGCTACACCGAACTGCTTGCGGACCTGCCCGGCATCGGCACCAACCTCCTGGCGGACCGGCTGAAGAAGCTGAGCGGCGCCGGAATCGTCGAACGCTCCGAAACCGGCGCCGGACACGCCTACCGGCTCGGCCCGCTGGGCGAACGACTGCGGGAACCGGTGCTGGCGCTGTCGAAATGGGGCATCGGCCTGCTGGGCGAACCGAGCGCGGACATGGTCACCCGCCCACATTGGGCACTGCTGGCCGTCCAGTCGATGGCGGACGCGAGCCGGCTTCCGGAGGTCTCGGAAACGTACGAATTCCAGGTGGACGACGAAACCTTCCACCTGACCGTCGACCACGGCGCACTCACCACGGCACGCGGACCCGCCGAAACCCCGGTACTGAGCATCCGCACCGACGCGACAACATTCGTCCGCATCGGCGCCGGAGCACTCGGCCCGTTCGAGGCGCTGGCGACGGGAAAACTGACGTTCTCCGGCGACCCAGACGCGGTAGTCCGCTGCTCGACGGTGCTGGGGCTGATGGCGCGACCCGCTGCGCGCGCGGACGGGTGATCTGGGCGGCGAACTCGCCGACGGGATGACCGGCGAGCAGGTGGCTGGTGAGCGGCAATGTCGGTTCTCACCGGAATCGCCGCCCATGAGAACGGCCCGCACGGCAAGCGTGCCGCCGCCCCGAACTCGCGAAGCGGCCCGGCCGCTGCAGGGAAAGCGCGCCACCGTTGCCCGCTGTCCCAGGACTGGCGGCCCGGCCCGCTGTGCGGGGCAAGGGCGCTGTCGTCGCCCGGTCGCTGCAGAGTTCGCGAGGTGGCCCGGCCTGCCGTGCAGGGCTAGCGCGCCGCTCCAGTACTTGCTGGGTGGCCTGGCGCGTTCTGTAGGCATGCGCGCCGCGGTTGCCGCTGTCCCTGCGAGGCTGCCCGGCCCGCTTTGCAGGGCAACGGTGCTGCCGTCGCCCCGGAACTTGTGAGGCGGCCCGGCCTGCCTTGCAGGGCCAGCGCGCTGCCGCCGCCCCGCCGTCCCAGAACTCGCGAAGCGGCCCGGCCCGCCCTCGCAAGGGCGAACCGGGCCGCGAGCCGGATATCCCGAGGGGCCTCAGAGGCCGCCCACCTTCACCGGGAATTTCTGGATCGACGCGATCGTCGTGTCCGGGTCGTCCGGGAGCACCAGGTCGATCGGGTTCTGCAGCTGGTACAGGTCTCCGCGCGGCGGGAACTGGGTCAGCTGGCCGACGAGCATCCCCGGTTCCTTCGTGGTCAGTACCAGCGGCTCGTACGCCTTCCGGGACCGGATGCCCGCCCGGCGCAGGAGGTCGTCTGGCTGGTCGATCGTCATGGTGAAGCTCAGCACCATGACCTGCTCGTAGCGCGGCGGGAACTTCTGCGTGAGCTTGAGCAGGCTCTTGGCGTCCACGTCGACGTCGTTCTGCTCGATCGTGATCGTGCCGCCGCCCTGCTCCGCGCTGTCGCCGCCGGGGAGTTCGGCCGTCACGCGGTGGCCGACGACCCGCAGTCGCACCGAGTTGACCGGGTCGTCCGGGTTCACGTCGACCCGCACCTTGATCCCGCCGCGGAAATCGACGCTGACCAGGGCTGTCCGGATCTGCAGCGGCGTGTTGATCGCCAGGCAGCTGCACGGGATCTCCGCCCCGATCGGCGGCAGGCCGGTCTGCTGCGGGGAGGCCTGGGCCTGCTGCCCGCCCAGCAAGCCGCCGGCCGCGACCCCGCCCACCCCCAGCGCGGCCGCGGCGGCCCCCTTCAGGAAGTCCCGCCGGTCCTTGCCGGAACCTTGCCGGTCGGGTTTCTCGTCGTTCGGAGCAGGCATCCTCTACCTCCGCGAGTGCGTTTCGAAGACTCTGGCTCGCTTGAATTTAAGGTAGTGCCCGCTCGCGCGACCAGGGTCCGGAGCAAGATCGACCCGGTCGTGTCCGCCGCCGATGACCCACGGCGACCGGACCCGGGGGACCCCGCCAGCCGGACAGGCGACCCCGGTCATCAGGTCGGGTGTCGCTCACCGGACCTCCGCGACGATCGCCGCGGAATGCTGGCGAGAACGCTTCTGTCAAGGCGAATCCGGTTCGGATTCGGTCCACAAAGGACGCACGGCGGCCCGGGCCGGGATTCGTGGCGTCGGCAATACCGACGGGAGCGCGGCCAGGCCCCGGACGGACTGCACAGCGGCCCTAGCAGCGCGGTGCCGAACTCGCTCAACCGTGCAGCCCGTCGCGATACCCCCGTCCGGAGAGGGCCTTCATCCGTATCGGAGATCGCCCGAGCCATTCCCGAGAACATCGGCCGAATCGAGCACCGCCAACCCGTGCGTGGCGGCGAAGACAACTGCCTCATCCGCCCCAGCCATCCGCGTCGGATCTTCCGGACTGACCAGCGCGGCAAAAGCGGCTGCAGCGGGCAGTCCGGCCCGCTGGCACAGTTCCACCCCCGCCTCGGGGATCCCGAAAACTCCGTGCGAGCGGATGGCGCACGGCAGCACGTGCCCGGGTCGGTTGAGGTCGTCCGGCCGGGTGGTGCGGTCGGCGAGGCGGCGGATCGTCTCGGCCCGGTCCGCGGCGGAAATCCCGGTGGTGACGCCCGTCGCGGCGTCGACCGCGACGCACCAGCCAGGGCCGCCGTCGTGGTGGAAGGTCGGTCGCATCGGCGGCAGTTCGAGTGCGTCGCACCGGTCGCCGGGCAGTGCGACGCCGACCAGTCCGGACGAGTGCCGGATGGCGAACGCCAGCGCCGCCGTGGAGGCCTCCGCCGCGGGCAGGACGAGGGCCGCGTCGCCGGGGGTGGTGAGCACGATCGGCTGTCCGGCCGAGAGCGCGTCGAGGGCGGCGTCGAGGGGGCGTGCGTCGAGCGAGAGCGTCATGCGACCGTCCGGATCTCTGCGGTCGCGAACCGGGCCACCTGCTCGGCGACGGTCGCGAGCTGGGCGGCGAGTTTCCGGTCGGTGACGCGGCCGTCGGCGGCGAACGGCTGGGTCGTCGAGTCGACCACGACGCCGAGCGGGGTCGGCCAGCCGCGCAGGGCGTGCACGGTCGAGCGCAGCGACGTCAACGTCGTGACCCCGGCTTGCGGCCCGTACGCGCTGACGATGCAGCCGACGGCGCGTCCGTGCAGGTAGGGGCGGTCGTCGTCAGCGAGGTCCTGGAGGTAGTCCAGCGCGTTCTTGAGCAGGCCGGACAATCCGCCGTGGTATCCGGGCGTCGAGATCAGCACGCCGTCGGCGCGGCGGACGGCGTCGAGGAACGCGGTCGCGGACGGGGAGCGGTGTGCGAGATCCGGTTCGTACATGGCGAAATCGAGCTCGCGCGCGGTGAACAGTTCGGTGCGGGCCCCGTGTGCCCGCACGTTGTCGAGCACTGTGCGGAGGGCTCGTTCGGAGGAGGAGTCGGGGCGGACAGTGCCGCCGATGCCGACGATCAGGGGTGTATGCATGGCGAACCGGCTTCCTGCGGCGAGAGGGGCTGAGTCATCGGGCAGAGTCGGGGAAATCGAAGCGGGCGACTTCCGCGAGCTGGTCGCCCAAGGTGGCGACCATCGACTTGAACCCGCTCGCGCCCGCTTCGGCGCTGGCCAGGGTCGGGTCGCCGAGGTAGCCCTCGGGACCGAAATCGTTGGCCAGCCAGCCGAAAGCGACGCTGCCGCCGAAGCGGGCGTGGACGTTGTCGGCCATCTGCGCGGGGATCCGCCGTTCCGCCGCGGACAGGTCGACCAGGTCGGGGCGCAGATGCAGCATCAGGGACGTTTCCGCGGCCCCGCCGTGGATTCCGAGACCGGTTTCGCTCGCGGCCCAAGCCGGGTCGTGCTCCTCGGGGAGGAAGACGTTGACACTGAAAGTCAGCAGGCCGTAGGCCAAACGCAGATCGCGCAGCGCGGTTTGGATTTCGGACACGTTCCCGCCGTGGCCGTTCACGAGGACGATCCGGCGGATGCCCGCGGCGGCGACTGAACGTCCGATGTCGTCGAGCACCGCGGCGAAGGTCGCGGTGGACAGGGACAGGGTGCCCGCCGCCCAGGTGTGTTCGACGGAGCGGCCGTAGCTGAGCGTCGGCAGCAGCCAGAGGTCTTCGTCGTGCGTGGCAACGACTTCCTTCGACACCGCTTCGGCGACGAGCGCGTCGGTGGCCAGCGGGAGGTGCGGGCCGTGCTGTTCGATGGCGCCGACGGGCAGCACCGCGACCGAGGACGGGCCGCAGGCGGACTCGACCTGCGACGCCCGAAGTTCGGCGAAAAACCGTGAAGCCATAGGGAATCTCCTTCAAGCACCCAGATAGGCGACGACCCGGATTTCCACCCGCATCTCGGGGGTGGTCAGCGGGGGATAGATCAGCAGCGACGCGTACGAACGCTCGGACAGCAGCTTCGGCGCGTGCTCGGCCAGCCATTCGTCGCGCACCCGCATGTACTCCGCGCGGTCGGCGGGATCGGCGAGGAACTGGTCGAACTGCACGATGTCCTCGAACTCCGCGCCCGCGTCGGCGAGCAGCCGGTGCACCCGGTTGAGCGTGACCAGAGCCTGCGCGGCGACGCCGTGGGCGGGCCGGCCGTGCTCGTCGGTGACGCCGTCGATTCCGCTGAGGAAGACGAAGCCGCCCGCCGCGGCTCCTCTGCCCCAGGGCATGACCGTGGTGCCGTATTTCAGGGGGCCAAGCGCTTGTTTCGTCACTCGTCGGCCTTCCGGTAGCGTCGGATGAGGTAGTAGGCCACGGCGGCGACCGCGCCCGCGACCCACGGGGTGAGGTCGCCGAACTGCGGGAAGCGGGCCGCGAAAACGCCGGTGTAAAGGCTTTGGTCCATGAACGGCACGGAGACCGCGATGGCGATCACGAACGCCGCCAGGCCGGGGCGGAACCGCCGGGTGCGGTCGAAATACCGTTGCGGATCGATCTCCTGGCGGCCGAAGACCGCTGCGTCCACGACGACGATCCCGAGCCAGGGGCCGATCCAGTAACCCATCAGGAACAGGAAATTCTGGAAGGTGCCGAAGACGGATCCGGCGTTGTGCCCGGCGATGAAACCGACCGCGGTGCCCAGCACGCCGATGATGATCGCGGAGACCCAGCGGCGCACCTTCGCGCCGACCATCAGCAGGCCGAGCGAAGCGGTGTAGATGTCCAGGACGCTGCCGGAGATCGAAGCCGCGAGCAGCGCCACCAGGATCACGGCGGCGAGGCCGGCCGGGATCAGCTTCGCCACCAGGTCGGTCGGACTGTCCACAGTGATCACGGTGCCGATTGCCGCTCCGACGACCGCCATCCACAGCCCGGCCAGCGACGCGCCGGAGAACGCCGCGAGCAGCACGCGCCGCCGGGACGTGTCGCGCGGCAGGTAACGCGTGTAGTCCGAGCCGCCGATCGACCAGCCGAACGTCCGGGTCGAAGCGAGCGCGACGGTGGTCAGCATGCCTCCGGCGACCCCGCCCGCGCCGCGGTGCAGGACGTCGCCGGACGCGGCGAGATCGCCTTTCGCCAGGCCGTACCAGGTGAGGATCACGAAGAGCACGGACGCGACGATCGCGAGGAAGCGTTCGGCCTGGTGCACCAGATCGTGCCCGACGATCGCGATGACGATCTGCACCGCCGCCACCGCGACGAGCGAAACCAGGAACGGCAGCCCGAACAGTTCGCGGACGATGTAGGCGCCGAGCACGGTGTTGACCGCGAAGTAGCCGAGACCGGTCAGGCACAGGAGCAGCACCGGCAGGAAATTGCCGTAGTAGCCGAACGGAATCCGCGACTGGATCATCTGCGGCACGCCGGCGCGCGGCCCCATCGAGGCGGCGAAGCCCAGCAGCACGCTGCCGATCAGGATGCCGATGGCCAGCGAGAGGACGGCTTCGCCGAACCCGAGGCCGAGGAACGCGGTGGGAATGGCGCCGACCGCGAGCGCCGAGTACTGCAGATTTCCCGCGAACCACAGGGAAAAGGCGGAGCGCGGCGAACCGTGGCGCTGGTCGTCGGGAATCCTTTCGATGCCGTGGTGCTCGACGGACACGGCGGGTGGGCGGACTGCCTGGGCGTCTTTGACCATCTGTCCTCCAGCGGAAGAGCCCCCTGCGGCGGAAGTGTTGATATAGGTAACACGGATGCCACAGCCTGCGCTGCGGCTTCCCGAGATGTCAAGAGGCTGCTTGGGGCTTGACACTCCGCAGGTCGCGCCGCACAGTGTTGATATTACTTACATTGTTGCGGACGACCCGGCCGAGCCCGGGCGGGATGGAGGCGCTGTGCGGCACGGAGTGTTTTTCTTCGGCTCGGTCGAGATGCCGGACGTGCTGGCCGGGAACCCGGTGCCCGCCGCGCGCCGCCGCGCCACCCGCGAGCAGGTGTGGCACGCGCACGAGCGGCTGGTCGGGATGGGCGAGCTGGCCGAGGAGCTGGGATACGACAGCTATTGGCTGGCCGAGCACCATTTCCAGCACGAGGGCTACGAGGTCGTGCCCAACGCGATGCTGCTCGAAGCGCATCTGGCCGCGCGGACGTCGCGGATCCGGCTGGGGTCGATGTTCAGCATCGTCCCGCAGTGGAATCCGCTGCGGCTGGCCGAGGATTTCAGCAGCCTGCTCAACCTCTCCGGCGGGCGGGCGGTGCTAGGCGTCGGCCGGGGCACGGTGTCGCGCGAATTGCGCAGCCTCACCGCGCATCAGGCGGACATCGGCGTGATGACGTCCAGCGAGGAACGCAAGGTCATCGACGCGCACAACCGCGAGGTGTTCGCGGAGTACATGGACATCGTGCGCACGGCGTTGAGCCAGGAAACCTTCTCGTACAACGGGAAGTTCTTCGAACTGCCGCCGCCGGACAACCGCGACCCGGACCACGAGGCGGACACGCTGACGCTGGTGCCGGGTCCGCTGCATCCCGTCGAGATCTGGCAGGCGGTCACCAGTCCGCCCACTTTGGACTATGCGGCCGAGGTCGGCCATGGATGTGTGTGGTGGAACCAGTACCACGGATACATCCGCGAGCAGTGGGAGCGTTACGCGGAACTGTACGAACAGCGCCACGGCACCCGGCTGGCCCCGGGGCAGAACCGCATTCTGGTGCTGCCGGTGCACATCGCCGACACCCACGAGGAGGCTTGGCGCACCGGGCGGATCGGGCACGACGAGTTCTGGAACCTGCTTGCCCCGTTCGGCTGGAGCAGCGGCTACCGCGGCGACGACGGCAACCGGGCCCCGGCCGGGCTGGTGCCGACGCTGGAGCAGTCCACGCGGCAGAAGTGCTGGGCGGTCGGCACGCCGGAAGAGGTCGCGGAAATCGTGCAGCACCACAAGGACACGCTCGGCCTCGAACAGCTCGTGGTGTTCCCGCATTTCCCCGGGCACACCTACGACATGGCCGCCGAGCAGATGCGGCGCTTCAGCGAGCAGGTCGTGCCGCTGCTGCGCTGAGCCTGGTTTTTCCGGACCGCGCGGCTTCTCCCGGCCGCGCGGTCATTCCCCGGCGTTGATCAGCAGGACCCGGACCGGTTCGTCGCCCAGCCTGCGCCAGCGATGCGGCCGCGACCCGGGATAGGTGGCCACGTCGGCCTCGCCCAGCTGCTCGCGGCGCCCGTCGGCGAAATCCAGCTCGATCCGCCCGGTGACGACGTAGAGCATCTCCTGCCCGACGTGCTCGAAATACTCGCCGAACTCCGCCGGCCCGCCGGTGTATTCGATGGGCTGCACCGGAAACCCCGCCCTGGACAACGCCCGCGCCGTGGACCCGGTCGGGATTTCGGCCCCCGGCATCACCATTCCCTCGTCGGCGCGCAGCAATCCCACGCCCTGCTCGGCGGGACCCGCGAGGAGTGCCGACACCGTGGTGTCCAGCGCGACCGCGATCCGCTGCAACGTGCTGACGCTCGCGGCGGCCAGCCCGCGCTCGAACTGGCTGAGAAAAGCGTGCGAGAGACGGGAAACCTCGCCGACCTGCTTCAGGGTGAGCCCTCGGCCGCGCCGCAGCTCGCGCACCCTTGCCCCGAGCAGCTGCGCGGGATCGGGCGCAGCGCCGGAATCGGGGGAGGGAGGGGTTCGCATTGGCCCGACTATACCGGAGCGGGGGTGTTCCGAAGTGGACGTTGGAGGGGGGACGGGGCGATGTGCAAGGGAAATTCTCGCCCGGATCCTGATGGGGCGTCCTGTGCGGGGGACCGCGGGCTCACCAGCAGGCGCCGGAATGGATGCGGCCGCTTCGGTAGACGCGTTCGAAAGCCTTGATCGAGCTGCAGAAGCCGTCGAGTACGTCTGTGTTTACGGCATCTTCGACGGTCGCGCCGTCCTGGAGCGCGGTCCACACTCCCGGGGCGAGCTGGACGGCTCGGGTGGTGCCCTGCATTTGGAACCAATTGCGCACCTGGCTGGGCAATGACGAGACCTGCACGACTTTGGGATAGCCAGCCGGAAGCGATGCGTACGGCGTGGTTGTCGCCGGTGCTTCCGCGGCGCTGGGGGCAGCGGTCGGGGTCGACGGCGACGGGCTGGCGGGCGAGGGAGTACTGGAAGCCGCGGCCGATGAGGACGGCGTGCCGGGCGGACTCGCTGATTGGGGGCCTGCGCACGCGGCACCGGCGAATGCGCAGAGTGCGGCGAGGAGCACGCGCTTGCCAGGTCGTTTTCGCTGCGTCATCGCGGTTCAACCTCCACGGCCGTCCCAGCGCGGACTGGTCGTTCGCTGGGTGCCCGACCGATCCGACTGGTGCCCATCGAGTCGGCGGGAGCCGGAAGCCTGTTACGCGACCGGTTCGGCTCGTCGTCGAAAAGTGCTCCCGGAAGCCTCGGCGAGCCAGTTGACACACTTAGTACACTAAGTTGTATGACCGGTCGACCCAGCCGTGCGCCGCTTTATCGCACGATTCAGAGCGAGATCCAGCGCGACATCCTCAGCGGCAGGCTGAAGCCGGGGGACTGGCTGCCGTCGGAGAGTCAGTTGCGGGCGCAGTACGGGGTGTCCCAGACGTCCGTCCGGCGTGCTTTCCAGGAGTTGCAGCGGCTCGGGCTCGTCGAGCGCTTCCATGGTCGCGGCAGCATCGTCGCGTCGAACGAGATTCGGGCGATGAGTCCGATGCTCGGTCTGGGGCGCGAGCTGCGGCAGCGCGGTTTCGCGATCCGGCCCGAGTTGCTCAATAACGCCGAAGAACCCGCCGCCGAAGCGGTTGCCAAGGCGCTCGACCTCGAACCCGGTGACACGGTGAGCCACATCGAGCGGCGGTACTGGATCGGCGACGATCCGTTCGTCTTCCTCGACCATTATCTTGCGCCCCAGCCCGGGATCGACTTCGCCGAGTTCACCGGGGATTCGCTGTACGCGTTCCTCTCCGGCCGCGACGCGCAGCCCACGCATGCGCGGGAGCGGGTCAGCGCCGTCAATCTCTCCGCGGCGGAGGCCGAACGGCTCCAGGTCGAGCCCGGGGTCGCGGCGATGCTGCGCGAGCGCACGTCGTTCGGCGCTGATCAGCGGCCGGTGGAGTTCACCCGCTACATCCTGCGCGGCGATCGCTACCACCTCGACATCGACCTCAGAAGCGAGCGATGAGCGCCGGGCCGCGGCTCGTCGTCGTGGGGGACGCGAGCATCGACTACTTCGTCCAGGTCCCGCACATCGCGGGCAACGACAACAAGGCCATCGGCTCCCTGTCCGGCGTCTACGGCGGCGGGATGAGCGCCAACCTCGCCGCCGCGGCCGCGCAGCACGGCATCGCGGTCGACCTGATCACGAAGACCGGAGCGGGACCGGACACTGACGCTGCGCTGGCCGAACTCAGCAGGCTCGGGGTGTCGCTCGAGCATTCGCTGCGCGACCTCGAGCATCCGACCTGGATGTGTTTCGTCCAGCTCGACGCGAGCGGCGAGAAGGCGCTGACCGGCGCGGACACCGGGATCAAGATTCCGGCGATCGAGGAGATCGACGCGTCGGTCCTGGCGGGGGCGGACATCGTGGCCCCGCTGGCCGACGATCTTGAGTGGGCGGCCGCCGTCGCCGAACTCGGCCGGGAGCGCGGGGCGCGGGTCGCCGTCGATCTCGAACCGGACGCGTTCGAACCCGGCCAGCCGGAGTTCGCGCGACTGCTCGGGCTCAGCGACATCGTCTTCCTCAACGCCGCTGCGGCGGCCAAACTCGCTGCCACCCCGCGGGAAGCGGCCCAGCGGGTGATCCGGCTCGGCGCGGAACTCGTTGTCCTCAGCGAAGGCGCGCACGGAGCGTCCACTGTGGACCGCGACGGGGTCGTGCATCGCGCGCGGTTGACCGGCGAGGTGACTGCCGTCGACACGACCGGGGCCGGTGACGCGCTGGCCGGGGCGTTCCTGGGCGCGTTGCTGGCCGGGGCCGGAGTGTCCGAAAGCCTTCGCCGGGCGGTGGCCCAGGCGACCCGGTGCGTGACCGCTGTCGGCGGCCGCACCTATCTGTCCGGCTCGCAGCGCGGCGGGTGGCCAGACGACTTGATCACGATCACGACTGAGAGGTAACCGAGTTGAATTCTGTGCTGCGTTCCCAGATCCACGGCAGTCTCGCCGCGGCCTGCCTGGCCGACGCGCTCGGCGCGCCGACCGAGGAACTGAGCCGGGACCAGATCCGCGCCGCGTTCGGCGGTTACGTCACCGAGTTCCACGCCCCGCTCCCGGGTGCGCCCTACGCCAAGGGACGCGCCGCCGCGCAGATCACCGACGACTCCAGCCAGATGATCCTGCTGACCCGGCTGCTCGCCCGCACCGGAGCCGCGCTGAGTCCCGACGACATGGCGCGGTTGCTGATCGAGTGGTCGAAGAACGAGAACTACTTCCCGCACTTCGCCGGCCCGACCACCCGCGAGGCGATCGCCCGGCTGGAACGCGGCGAGGACCCGCGCGAGGTCGGCCGGACCGGGACGATCATGACCCAGGGCGCCAGCAACGGGGCCGCGATGCGGGTCGGGCCGGTCGGGCTGTTCCACCACGGCGACCCGGAGGCGGCCGTCCGCACCGCGTTCACCACTTGCGTGCCCAGCCACAACACGCCGCCCGGCGTCGCGGGCGCCGCGGCCATCGCCGCCGCCGTCGCGCGGGCGTGCACTCCCGGCGCGGAGATCGTCGACATCGTCCGCGCGGCCGTCGACGGCGCGCGAGCGGGCGCCGAACTCGGCCGGACCGAGGGCCGGGACGTGCCGGGCGCGTCGGTCGAGCGGCGGATCGAACGCGCGGTCGCGCTGGCCATCACGGCACGCGACGACGAGCACGCTATCGACCTGATCGCCGGAGAAATCGGCGTCGGCCTGCCCGCCGCGGAAGCGGTGCCGGCGGCGCTCGGGTTCTTCGTTGCCGCCGGCGGGGATCCGGTGCGCGTCGCGCGGCTCGCGGCCAACGCGGGCGGGGACAGCGACACCATCGGCTGCATGGCGGCCGCGATCGCCGGCGCGTACCGGGGCATCGAGGCGATCGACCCGGCCGCCGTCGCCGAGGTGGAGCGCGCGAACGACCTCGACCTGGCCGCGCTCGCCGACGAACTGCTGGCCGCGACCCAGCACTGATCTCCCCACCCCGATCCGAAGGGACGCTCGACGATGAGCGCACGAAGCGAAGAATTCGCCACGGTGAGCCGGAAGGAACGCCTCTCCTTCGGAGGCGGTGACCTGGCCACGAACATCGCCTGGGGCGCGCTGGCCACCTACGTGGTTTTCTTCTACACCAACGTGATCGGGGCCGCGGCGTCGGCGGTCGGCACGATCGTGCTCGTCGCGCGGCTGTTCGACGGCGTGGTCGACGTCGGGATGGGCGCGATCGTCGACCGGACCTCGACCCGCTGGGGCAAGGCGCGTCCGTGGGTGCTGTGGGCCGCCGGGCCGTTCGCCGTCGCGCTGATCCTGGTGTTCACCGTGCCGGGCATGGACCCGGCGCCGACGCTGGTGTACATCGCGATCACCTACGCGCTGATGAACATCGCCCTCAGCGCGGCGGTGATCCCGTACGGAACGCTGAACACCCGGATGACGCGAGACTTCACCGAACGGTCCCGGCTCAACGTCACCCGGATGTTCGGCGCCACCCTCGGCTCGCTGGTCGTCACCGTCCTCACCCTGCCGCTGGTGAGCGCGCTCGGCGACGACCAGCGGGCGTGGATCATCACGTTCTGCCTGTTCGGCGCGGTCGCGGCGGTGCTGTTCTTCATCACCTTCCGCAACACGCGGGAACGTCTCGTCGACACCGCGCCGCCGAAGGACCAGCCGGGGATCGCCGAATCGCTGAAGCTCGCGGGCCGGAACCGTTACTGGCTGCTGCTGTTCGCGATCTTCATCGTGTTCAGCGTCGCGGAATCGCTTTACACCGGGGCGACGGCCTACTTCGCCCAGTACTTCCTGGGCAACGCCGGGTTCGCCGCGCTGATGTCGTTCCTGCTCTACATCCCGGCGCTGCTCGGGATGCTGTTCATGCAGCCGGTCTACCAGCGGTTCGGCAAGGTCGCGCCGATGATCGTCGGCGCGGCGATCTTCGTGGCGGGTTCCCTGGTCATCGCGATCGACCCGACGGACATGACCCTGGCGGTCGCCGGTTCGGTTCTCCGCGGCATCGGGCGGATCCCGATCTTCGGCGCGATCTGGGGCATGCTGCCCGACACCATCGAGTACGGCGAGTGGAAGAACGGCCGCCGGCTGGAGGGCGTGCTCTACAGCGCGGGCAGCATGGGCCAGAAGCTCGGCTACGGGCTGGGCGCGGCGGTGCTCGGCTGGGTCATGGGCGCGGCGGGCTACAACGGTTTGAACCGCACGCAGCCGGATTCGGCGCTGTCCGCGATCAACGCGTTGTTCGTTTATGTGCCGATGGCGTTGTTCGTGCTGTTGATCATTCTGTTCTGGGCTTACCGGCTGGAGCGGATCTACCCGACAGTGGAGAAAGACCTGGCCGAACGGCGCGCGGCGGCTGGAGAACGCTCGCTTCCGCTCGGCGACTGAGGTGGGGTTGCCCCTACTGCGCTCGGGCAGCCAGCGGTATCGCGTTCGACTGGATTCTTCGCGACGCTGGGGTTGCTTCTTGGCGAGTGGAGGGGGATCCAGTGACGAATTCTGGTGTACGGCAGGGAAAAGCGCGGCTAGCTGCCCTGGTGGCGGCGGTTGTCGCGATCGGCGGAGCGGCTGCGTGCGCTGATGCGGCTGATCCTCCGGCCGCCGGACCGCACTTGGTGCCGGTGAATGGCCGCACGATGGCGTTTTCCGTGACTCCGGGCCGGTTGCCCGCGATTGTGCTCGACGCGGGCGGTGGGATGGATTCCTCGGAATGGCGCAAGGTCGTCCCGGAACTCGCGGCGAAGACCGGGTCCGAGGTGATCGCCTACGATCGGGCTGGGGAAGGCAAAAGCGACGAGGCGCCCGGCCCGTGGCGAGCGGACAATGCCGCCGCCGATCTCGCGGCTGGGCTGACGCAGCTGGGAGTAACGGGAAACGTCGTTCTCGTGTCGCATTCGCTGGCGGGCGAAGTCGCCTTTTCCTTCGCCCGGAGCCATCCGCGCTGGGTTGCGGGCGCGGTGTTCGTGGACGCTAATCTGCCACAGTTCTTCACCCCGGCTGAGACCGCCAAATTAGTGGCGTTGAACGAGAGACAAGTGGAAGAGCTCAAGAAGGCGCCGTCCACCCGGCAGACGCGCCAGTTGCTCGCCCAAGCCGACGGCTACGGGCCGGTGCACGCGGCGTATCACAAGCTGACCTGGCCGTCCGGCATTCCGGCGGCCGTGATCGTGTCCGCCGAGACGCCGTTTCCGACTCCCGAGGACGCGCAGTTGTGGCGGCAGGCGCAGCAGGACTTCGCGCACGCCGCGCCGAACCGGACGCTGGTCACCGCTGAGCACAGTTCTCACGACGTCCCGCTCGATCGACCGGACGTGGTCGTCGCGGCGGTGGCGAATCTGCTGCAGCGTTGAGGTCCGCCACGCAGCCCGGCGGCAGTGCCTCGCCGCAACGGGGCCGCCCGCCGCAGCTGCCGAGAAAATCTCACTGATCCCCGGAAAGCGAACGCGGGACCCCGGCTCCGTGCCGGAATCCCGCGTTCTCGAGGAGAAAGTCAGTCTTTCTTCAGCGCGTTCTTGACTTTGCCCGCCGCGTCGCCGAGAGCGTCCTTCACGTTTTCGGCGGCTTCCTTGATCCCGGCCTTCGCCTGGTCGGCTTTGCCTTCGTTCTCCAGCTTCTCGTCGCCGGTCAGCGAACCGGCGGCCTCCTTGGCCTTGCCGCCGAAGTCGTCTGCCTTGGCGCCGATCTTGTCGCCCATCGACATGAGTGCCCTCCTTCATTGCCGAACAACGAACGCGGGAATGCGTCAGAGTGAACGACAGCGCGGATCCCGAATCGTCACTCACCCGATGATGTGATCGTCGCCACTCGTTCGGGGAGTGAGTTTTGCGTGGCGGCCGGGTCGATCCGATGAACTGAACAACGGGAACCGACTGGAGGAGAATCGATGGCTTCGACGACTGACACGGCGGCCAAGACCCAGGACGTGGAGAAGGTCAACGCCGGTCCGCTGACCAGTTCGCAGGGGACGACCACCGTCGCGGACGTGGTGGTGCAGAAGATCGCCGGGCTCGCGACGCGGGAGATCCCCGGCGTGTACGACCTCGGCGGCGGCGCGGCGCGGGCGTTTTCGGCGCTGCGCGAGCGGATCCCGGGCGCGACGGCGTCGGCCGGACAGGGCGTTTCGGTCGAGGTGGGGGAGAAGCAGGCCGCGGTGGACCTGCAGATCGTGGTCGAGTACGGCGTCTCGATCGCGGAGGTCGCGCGCTCGATCCGGCGGAACGTGATCAGCGCGGTGGAGGGGATGACCGGGCTGGAGGTGGTCGAGGTCAACATCAACGTCGGCGACCTGCACCTGCCGTCGGACGACGAGGAGGACGCGTCCGGCGACAGCGGCCGGGTGCAGTGAGCGGACGGACCGATGAACCCGCTTGAGGAGGCCCGCCGGATCGCCGCCTCGGTGCGCGAACTGCCCGAGGTGGCGGACGTGCACGGCGGCGAGTTCGGCCGGGTCGCGACGCTCGGGGCGGGCGGCCGGGTGGGCGGAGTCCGGGTGACCGACGAGGACGTCACCGTCGGCGTGACGGTCCGGGCCCCGTTCTCGGCGGGCGACGTGGCGGCCGCGGTGCGCGCGGCCGCCGCGTCCCCCGGCCGTCCGGTGCACGTGCTGATCGCCGACGTCGAAGTGCCGGCCGCGGGGGAACCCGGGCCGGAAAACCGGAAGGAGACGGTGTCGTGAACGCAACGGGATTGGGGCTGGTCACCGGCCTCGCGCTGGGCCTCGCCGCCGCGATCGGCGGGTTCGGGGCGTTCCTGCTGGTCCTCGTGCTGGGCGCGGCGGGACTGCTCGTCGGCCGCCTGCTCGACGGCAAGCTCGACCTCTCGCAGCTCACCGGCCGCGACCGGGGGTGAGCCGTGGCTGTCGCAGCGGAGGAGCGGGGGACCCTCACGATCAGCGAGCACACCGTCGAGCGGCTGGCCGCCCACGCGGCGGGCGAGATCGACCGGGTGGGCGGGGCCGCCGGGCGGACGCTCGGCATCAGCCTCGGCGGTGAGGCGCTGGACCGGTCGGCGAAGACGTCCGCGCGGATCGCGGGCGGCGAGGTGGAGCTGGACGTGCGGATCTCGCTGGAATACCCGGCTCCGGTCGGGGCGACCACCGAGCGGGTGCGCGGCCATCTGCGCGGGCGGGTCGAGGAACTGACCGGGATGCCGGTCCGCCGCGTCGGCATCACGGTGACGGCCTTGCACACCGAGGCCGCCGGACAGAGGAGGGTGGAGTGAAACGCCGAACCCGCCGGTCTCTTCCGGCGAGCCTGACCGCCGCGGTGCTGCTGGCGGTGTGCGTCCTGGTCGCTGTCGCGGCGATCCAGCGGCTGACCGGGAATCAGCCGTGGCTGGACTATCGCTCGGTCGCGACCGCGGTCCACAACGCGCACTGGACCGACCTCGTCCCGGCGCTGATCTCAGCCGCAGTGGCCCTGGCCGGGCTGGTGCTGCTGTGGGCGGCGCTCCTGCCGGGCAAACGCCGGATCCTCCCGCTGACGGGAGACCCGGATTCCGGGGCCGACACCACGGGCTACCGGTCCGCGTTGCGCGCAGCAGCCGCGGACGTGGACGGAGTCGAGCAAGCCCGGCTCTCGACCGGTTCGCGCAAGGTCAAGGTGCGGGTGAAGACCGCCCGCACCCGGCCGGACGGCCTGTCCGACGCGGTCCGCGCGGCCGTCGAATCCCGGCTCGACCACATCTCGCCGGCCCGGCGGCCCGCCGTGTCGGTGCGAGTCCGTGCGACGAGGGAGGCCTCATGAACCGTCCGGCCACGCTCAATCGCTTCCTGCTCGCGGTGATCGGCCTGGTGCTGCTCGCCGCGGGCGGATTCGGTCTGGCTACGCACTTCCGCGTGCTCAGGCTCATCGATCCCGAGGCGCCGCTCGTGCCGGGCACCGCGGAGCCGCCCGCCTGGGTGTTCTACGCGATCGCCGCGGCGGCCGTCGTGGCGGGGCTGCTCGCGCTGCGCTGGCTGCTGGCCCAGCTCGCGCACCGGCCGCGCACGGGAGTGTGGCGGTTCGAAACCGATCCCGCCTACGGACGCACCGAACTGCGCGCGGACGCCGCGGTGGCCCCGTTCGTCGAGGAACTGCGCGGGCATCCCGGAGTGCACAAGGCGAGCGCGTCGCTCGCCGGAACCCGGGAGACGCCGTCGCTGGCGCTGATCCTCACGTGCGAGCGCGACGCGGATCTGGGCGAGATCCGCGGCCGCATCACCGGAGAAAGCCTGCCGCGGCTCGAGGAAGCGTTGGAGCTGAAGGACATTCCGGTCGCGATCGAGTTCCGGTTCACCGGCAAGGCGGCGTCCCGTGTCGGGTGAGGGCTAGGGGAGACCCCGGCGTTACCATCTGCGCGTGGGCGACAACGTGTCGAATGAATCGACGGAGCTGCTTCCGGTGCGCGAGGAGCAGCGGAGGATGACGCGGCAGCGGATCATCACCGCGGCGCGGCAGGTGTTCGAGGAACGGGGCTACGGACAGGCCTCGATCGGCGACATCGCGAAGGCGGCGAAGGTCAACCGGGCGACGTTCTACCTGCACTTCACCAACAAGGCTGAGGTGTTCACCGAGGTCTACCGCGCGGTCCGCGAGGACCAGAGCGCGCAGTACTGGTCGCTGCTCGGGCGGGCGCTCGCCGAGGGCAGGGCGGCGAGCGTGCGCGCCTGGCTCGACGGGGCGCTGTCCTGGTGGGAGAGCCAGGCGGCGCTGCTGCCCGCGATCCACGAGGCGATGGCCAGCGATCTCGAGGTCGCGGCCCGGTGGAAGGACCAGATCGACCAGCTGGCCGGCGGGCTCGAGGAGTACCTCGTCCAGTTCCCGCAGGCGCGGCGCGAGGAGCGGCGGCTGCGGGTCGAGCTGCTGATGGTGCAGCTCGACCAGGTGTGTTTCCGCGCGATCGTGCAGAAGGTGTTCGTCATCGAGCGGGCACAGCTGCTCGACGTGGTGACCGGGCTGTGGGTCGACGCGCTGGGGCTGGAGCAGGACTAGATCAACAGCTTGACGCTTGACTCGACACAGTGTCGTCCTTATTCTTCCGGGGACACCTGCGCCGCCAGTGAACGCGCAGGTCAGGCGAGGACGGCCGCAACCCTGTGCGGCCTGCCCGCCTGGTGTCGAGGCGTCGACAGGGAAGACGCCGGTCTTCGCCCACCTGTCAACGACGACTCGGGAGCGTCCCCTATGTCCTCCAGTCCTGGCGTCGCCGCTCCGTCTCCGGCGCTGATGCGGCGCGTGGTTTTCGCGTCCGCCATCGGCAACACCGTCGAGACCTACGATTACGCGGTCTACGGCTTTCTGACGGTCGTGCTTTCGAAACTGTTCTTCCCCGCGCAACAGCCGGGGGTCGCGTTGCTGTCCGCCTTCGCGGTGTTCGGCGTCGCCTTCGTGGTGCGGCCGCTGGGGTCGCTGCTGTTCGGCTCGATCGCGGACCGGATCGGGCGCAAACCCGCGCTGGTCGCCACGGTCGCGCTGATGGCGGGCAGCACGGCGGCGATCGGCGTGCTGCCGCCGGTGGCGTCGATCGGCGTCTGGGCGCCGATTCTCCTGGTGCTGTTCCGGTTGCTGCAGGGCCTCGCGGCGGGCGGCGAGTACGGCACGGCGATGACTTACGCGGCCGAGTTCACCCCGCGCGGCAAGCGCGGCGCGATGACCAGCCGCGTGCAGATCGGGAGCGTGGCGAGCCTGCTGCTGGCCGCGGGCGCGGTGCTGTTGCTGAGCACCCTGCTGACGCCCGCCGCGATGGCGAGCTGGGGCTGGCGGATCCCGTTCCTGCTGGCCCTCCCGCTCGGCCTGGTCGGGCTCTACATCCGCTCCCAGCTCGACGAATCCCCCGAGTTCCGGGCGCTGGAGCACCGCACGCAGGTGCCCGCCTCGCCGGTCAAGGAGTCGTTCACCGCGCACTGGCGGCTGATCGTGCTGATCTTCGGCATCGCCGCGTTCCAGCAGGTCGGCTACTACGTCGCCTTCACCTACGCACAGACCTACCTGATCCGGCTCGGGTTCTCGCAGTCGCAAGCCACTTTGGCGACGGTGATCAGCATCGCGGTGGCGGTCGTGCTGGTCGCGCTGGGCGGACCGCTGTCGGATCGCTGGGGTCGGTGGCCGATGCTGCTCGGGCTGTCCGCGGGCACCTTCGTGCTGGCCTACCCGCTGTTCATCGGGCTCTCCTCGGCGAAAAGCCTGGGCGCGGCCATCGGGATGACGGTCCTGCTCGGAGTCCTGCCCGCGCTGTACACGGCGGTGGCTCCGGCGTCCTATGTGGAGGTTCTTCCCGCCCGGGTGCGCGCCACCGTGTTCGCGGTCGGGTTCGCGTTGGCGGCGACGTTGCTGGGCGGTCCGGCGCTGTACGTCAGCCAGACGCTCGTGCAAGCCACCGGGGACAACCGTGCGCCCGCGCTGTTCCTGATGTTCGGTGCGCTGCTGAGCTTGATCGCGGCGTTGTTCGTGCGGCGCGCGACCAAGCGGGTGGAGGATGCGGAGCCGGTTCCGGCGGTCAGCGAGCGGTCTCCCGAAGGGGTGTGACCCGTGTTGCTCACCGATCTCGCTGAGCAACTCGACACCGCGGCCCCGAGGATTACCGGCGAGCTGATCGACCAAGCCGGTACTTGTCTTCTCGACGCACTGGCCTGCGCCTACGGCGGACGCGACCTGCCGTGGGCCAGGCAGGCCAGGGCGATCGCGGGCAGCGGTGACGACGCCACGATCTGGGCGACCGGCGGCAGAAGGGCAGGGCTCGCGGACGCGGTGTTCGCGAATTCCGTTGCCTGTCATGCGTTGCTGCACGAGGACACGCATGCCGAAAGCCGGGTGCATCCCGGGACGGTGGTGATTCCGGCGGCGCTGGCGATCGGGGAACGCCTGCGCTCGCCGTTGCCCGCGCTGCTGCGGGCGATCGTCCTCGGCTACGAGGCCATCGCGCAGGTTTCGGCCGCGGTGCTGACCGAGGAGTTCGGCGTTCGCGGATGGCGGGCCAGCAGTGTCTTCGGTCCCTTTGGCGCGGCGGCTGCGGCAGCGCATTTGCTGGGGCTCAGTCCAGTGGCCACCGCGCACGCGTTCGGGATTGCTGCCAGTTCCGCCGCGGGCCTGTGCCAGTGGGCGCACGACGGGACCACCGAGGTGTTCTTCCAAAACGCCGGAGCGTCACGGGCAGGCGTCATCGCGGCGCTGCTTGCCCAGGAGGGCGCGACTGGCGCGGCGTCGGCGGTGGACGGGATTTTCGGCCTGCGCCAGGCATTCGGCGGCGCACGGGACGAAGCCCGGCCGCCGGACGTCCGGCTGGACCGGATGGCGATCTCGCAGACGTTTTTCAAGGCGTACCCGTCGTGTGCGCTGACTCAGGAACCGATCGACGCGGCCATCGTCCTTGCCGGACAAGGAATCCACCCCGAGCAGGTCGTCGAAGCCGCAGTGCACACGTCCAGCGTGGCGGCGCGCTATCCGGGCTGTGACAACGCGACTTCCTTGGCGGCACCGATTTCCCGGCAGATGAGCCTGCAGTTCGCGGTGGCGGCCGCGTTGACCGACGGCGCGATCCGTCCGGACCGCTATGCCGGAGCGCTCGATCCGGGGTTGGCGAAGCTGGCGGCGCGGATCTCAATAGCAGTGGATCCCGTTGCGGACGCGGCTTTTCCGGCGCGCCGGGACGCGCGAGTGGCAGTCCGGCTCGCCGACGGACGCGTCGTGTCCGCGGAAAGCCGGGAGCAGGCACCGGTATCCGTGCCCGAGAAGTTCCGTTCCTATGCGGAGCCGGTGCTGGGCGCGGGGATCGACACGATCCTGCGGGCCGTCCGGAAACCCCTCTCCGGCACCGATTCCGCGGAGTTCGCCGCGCATCTGCACTGAATCGACAAGTTGTCGCTTGACTCGACACTATGTCGTGTCTAATCTGGCTCGCAGGCCGGGAGCCGTTCCACGGAAGGACAATGACGTTGCGTTCCGAAGTCACGTTTCAGATCGGGTGCGACATCGGCGGTACGTTCACCGACGTCGTCGCGCTCGCCTCGGACGGACAGTCCTATGCGGACAAGTCCGACACCGTTCCGGACGATCTCGCCGCGGGACTGCTTGCCGCGCTGGAAAATCTCGCCGCTCGCGTCGGGTTGCCGCTGGCCGAGCTGCTCGCCGCGACGACGCGGTTCGTCAACGGCACGACCGTGGTGACGAACGCCGTCGCCGAACTGCGCGGCGCGAAGGTCGGGCTGATCACCACGCAGGGCTTCGGCGACAACCTGCTGATCGCGCGGTCGGCCCGCAACGCGCACCGCGACCACCACAAGCAGCTCAGCCTTCCGCAGATCGTCGCCCGCGAGAACGTGCTCGAGGTGCCCGAGCGGATCGACCGCAAGGGCCGGGTCGTCGTTCCGCTCACCGAGCGGCGGGCGCGCGAGGCGGTGGAAGCGCTGGCGGCCAAGGGCGTCGAATCGATCGCCGTGTCCCTGTTGTGGGGCTTCGCGAACCCGGAGCACGAGGAACTGCTCGCCTCGATCGTCGAGGCCGAGCATCCGGAGCTGTTCTTGAGCGTCGCGTCGCGGCTGCACCCGGTCATCCGGGAGTACGAGCGGACGATGACCACGGTGCTCAACGCGTTCACCGGGATCCGGGTCGCCGAGTACACCGAGCGGATCGAGCGCGAGCTGGCGGCGCGCGGGCTGCGCGAACCGGTCGCGTTCATGCAGGGCTTCGGCGGCACGTCGAGCGCGGCGGAAGCCCGGCAGCGGCCGATCACGCTCATCGACTCCGGACCGGCCGGCGGCGTGATCGGGGCGCGGGCGCTGGCTGACCGGCTCGGTCTCAAGGACATCGTCACCGCGGACATGGGCGGCACGTCGTTCGACGTCTCGGTGCTGCGCGACGCGACTCCGAACGTCACCCGGCGGGTGATGCTGGGGGAGCGGTTCCTGACCGCGCTGTCCAAGATCGACGTGCTGCCCATCGGCACCGGCGGCGGCAGCATCGCGTGGCTGGATTCGCGCGGAGTTCCGCAGGTCGGGCCGCACAGCGCGGGAGCCGAGCCGGGGCCGATCTGCTACGGCAAGGGCGGCGCCCGTCCGACGGTGACCGACGCGTCGGCGGTGCTCGGGCTGCTGGATTCCGGGTCCTTTCTGGACGGTCGCCGGGCGCTCGACACCGGCAGTGCCAGCGAAGCCCTCGCCCGCGAGATCGGGAAACCGCTGGGCGTGGACGCGGTTCAGGCCGCGGCGGCGGTGCACCGGATGGTGGTCGCGGACATGGGCAACGCGGTCCGCGCCGTGACGGTGGAGCGCGGACACGATCCGCGCCGGTTCGCGATGGTGGCTTTCGGCGGAGCGCTCGGCCTGTTCGCCGCGGACATCGCCCGTTCGGTCGGCATCCGGCAGATCGTGATCCCGGCCGAAGCCGCGGTGTTCTCCGCGCGCGGGCTGCTTTCCAGCGACGACGTGCGCACCCGCGCGCGCTCGGTGATGTGGCAAGGCGGCGGGGCCGAGGCGGTGCACGCCGCGCTGAAGGAACTCGACGCGGAACTCGTCGAGGCGTTGCACACCGCGGGCTACTCGGACGACCGGATCGACGTCCGCTGGGAAGGCGACTTCAAGTTTCTTGGCCAGCAATGGGAACTGCGGGTGCCGATTCCGCGCCGGGACAAGTTCGGCGAAGCGGATCTGGTCGCGATCCAGGACGGGTTCGCCGCGCGCTACGAGCAGGAGTACGGCGAGGGCACGGCTTGGGTGGGCAGTCCGGTGGTGCTGATGTCGGTGCGGGTCACCGCTACCGGCCGGGTCGACTTCTTCGAACCGGCCAAGCAGGAGCCGACCGGCGACGCGGCCGAACCGATCGGGCGCAGGCGGATCCGGCGGGCCGGAGAGTCCGAAGTGGACGTTTACGACGCGCGGCGGATCGCCGCCGGGGCCAGGATCTCCGGTCCGGCGCTGATCGAACACTCGCTGACCACCGTCTCGCTGCCCGAGGGCTGGGAACTGAACGTGGACGGCTGGGGCAACTACCTGCTGACCGACACCGCCCGGACGACCGGGTGCACCGGGGAGGAAACCGCATGACCGCCGCCGCGACCGGGCTCGACCCGGTGGACGTCGAAATTCTCGCCAAGGCACTGGACAACGTCGCCGCGGAAATGGGCGTGGTGATGATGCGCGCCTCCGGCAGCCCCGCGATCGCGGAGGCGGTGGACTTCTCCACCTTCATCGCCGACGCCGAGGGCGACATCATCAGCTACGCCGGCTACATCACGATGTACCTGGGCGCGGCCCGCCAGGCGGTCCGGCACCTCCTCGCGACGTATCCCCGCGAGCAGATCCGGCCGGGGGACATGTTCCTCTGCAACGACCCGTTCACCACCGGCAACGCGCACGCCGTCGACGTCGGCGTGGTGCGGCCGATCTTCTTCGGCGAGCAGCTGGTGGCGTGGTGCTGGGCCGAGGCGCACGTCAACGACTTCGGCGGCGCCGCGCCCGGCGGGATGGACCCGACGGCCACCGAGGTCTACGGCGAAGCGCTGCGGCTGCCCGGGGTCAAGATCGTCGACCAGGGGCGTCCGGTCGAGGACGTGTGGCGGATCATCGAGACGAACATCCGGGTGCCGGAGCTGGTGCTCAACGACATCCGGTGCTTCATCGCCGCCTGTCACCGCTGCGACGAACGGCTGCAGGCGCTCGTCGAGCAGTACGGGGCGGACACTTTCCGCCGGTATGTCGAGGCCGCCAAGGACCTGGCCGAGCAGGCCGTCCGGCGCAGGATCGCGGATCTGCCGAAGGGCACGTTCACCGGCGAGGAATTCGCCGAGCACAACGGGCACGCCGACGAGCTGTACCCGATCCGCTGCACGCTCACCGTCAGCGAGGACGCGCTGCGGTTCGACCTGACCGAGTCCGCGCCGCAGACCGACGGGTTCATCAACGTCAGCGCGGCGACCACGCTGGGCGCGGTCGTGTCCCCGCTGCTGATCACCCTGCTGCCGGACCTGCCGATCAACCAGGGCACGCTGCGCCCGATCGAGGTGGTGACCCGGCCGGGCACGATCTGCGACGCGCGCCAGCCCGCGCCGATGGGGGCCGGGCACATCGAGACCGGGTTCCGGATCGGGAAGGTGGTCACGAGGCTGCTCGCCGATCTCCAGGCAGGCAGCGAGAACGCCTTCGTCCGCGAGCACGTGACGGCGCCGTGGCAGGACTCGTGGAGCGCCAGTTTCTTCTACGCTCCCGACGAATCCGGCCGGCTCGTGCCGTTCCCGGACATGAACGGCGGCGGCAGCGGAGCGGGCGCGCAGGCGATCGCGGACGGAATGGACGTCAGCGGCGTGCTCGCCCAGCCGCAGAACAGCATTCCGGACATCGAGATCAACGAACTCGCCTATCCGGTGCTGTACCTGTGGCGCAAGCTGAACCCGAACTCCGGCGGACCGGGCCGGACCCGGGGCGGCGCGGGCATCGACCTCGCGTTCACGCCGTGGTACACGCCGGGCGGCCAGGAGCACGTGATGGCGGCCTGCTGGCAGGTTCCGCCGTGCGGGGTCTTCGGCGGCTATCCCGGATCCACGAGCGGTTCGGCGCTAGTCACCGGTGCCCAGGCAGACGAGGCGTTCGCCCGGGGCGAGGTCCCGCGCGCCGTCGAGGATCTCGCTGCCGCGCCGAAACCGTTGCAAGGAAAGCAGTTCGGGCTTTCGGTCGGTGCCGGCGACGTGGTGGTGCTGCGGGTCGGCGGCGGTGGCGGCTACGGCGATCCGCTGGAACGCGATCCGGACCTGGTCGCGGCGGATGTGCGCGCGGGCGTGGTGACGGCGGACGCGGCGCGGGTTTCGTACGGCGTCGTGCTTGACGCGGCGGGCGGCCCGGACCTCGCCGAGACCAGTCGGGAGCGGGACCGAATCCGTGCCAGCAGGCGGGAATGGCCCCGGGAAGACTGCTTGGCGGTGCGCCGGAGCCCGGCGCACGAACGGCTGGCCGAACGCGGCCAGTGGTGCCAGCCGAGGCCGGGGGTCGAACTCGCGGAGTACGCCGACCCGGACACCGGAACCCTGCTGCGCGCGGACGTGGTCGTGCACCCGGACGCCCGATGACGGGCCACAACGAAAGGCGGAACGACGTGGTTGCCCCGGATACTTTCCCGGACGCGCTGGCGGCGCTGGCGAAGCTGTTTCCCGGCGAGGAGGCGGTCGTCGCGCCCGAGGGGCGGCTGACCTTCGCCGAGTTCGCGCGGCGGTGCGACGAGCTGGCCGGCGCGTTCCGCGCGGCGGGGCTGCGGCCGGGCGAGCGAGTGGGGATCCTGCTGCCGAACGGGCTGCGCTGGCTGGTCACGATGCTCGGCGCGCAGCGGGCCGGGCTGGTCGCGGTGCCGGTCAACACCTGGTACCGGTCGGCGGAGCTGGCGCACCTGGTCGGCACCGCTGACCTGCGGCTGGTGGTCACCGAACAGCGGGTGTTCGGCAAGGACATGCTCGCCGAGCTCACCGCGGCCGGGCACAGCGAGGTCTTCGAGCCCGGAGCCCGCGTCGGCGGGTATCTGGGCGCGCTGTTCTGGCCGTCCGCCGAGCCGTTCCCGTCGGGGCTCGAGCCCGCCCCGGCTCCGGAACGCAGCGCGGGACCCGACGACCTCGCGATGATCCTCTACACCAGCGGCAGCACGGCGTTGCCGAAGGCGGTGCCGCTGGAACACGGCAAGCTGCTGCGCAACGGGTACGAGATGGGCGAGCGGATGCACGTCGGTCCGGGCGACCGGCTGTGGTTCGCGATGCCGTTGTTCTTCGGCTACGGGGCCTGCAACGCGCTGCCGGTCGCGCTGAGCCACGGCCTCACCTTGTGCGTCGAGGAGAAGGTCGACGGCGACGCGTCGCTGGCCTTCATCGAGCGCGAACGGTGCACTGTCTCCTATGGACTCGCGACGGCGGTCCGGGCGCTGCTGGCCGCGCCGAGTTTCGGCAGCCGGGACATTTCCTCGCTGCGGACCGGCCCGGTCGGGTTCAACGCCGAGGACAAGCGGCTGGCCATCGAAGGGCTCGGCATCACCGAGGCATGCAGCGCCTACGGGCTGACCGAGTCGTACGGCTTCGTGACCATGACCGACGCGAGCGACCTGCCGGAAGTCAAGCTGCACACCCAGGGCAGGCGGCTGCCGACCCAGGAGATCCGCATCGTGGACAAGTCCGGGGCGGTGTGCCCGCCCGGCGCCACCGGCGAGATCGAGATCCGGGGCTGCGTGATCGACGGCTACCTCAGCGGGTCCGACGTCAGCGGCGGCACGCATTCCCCGGACGGCTGGTTCCGCACCGGCGACCTCGGGTCGGTCGACGCGGACGGGCGGCTGTCGTTCGGCGGCCGGTGGAAGGAAATGCTCAAGATCAAGGGCATCAACGTCGCGCCGGTGGAGATCGAGGGCATCCTCGGCGAGCACGCCGAGGTCGACCAGGCGTACGTCTTCGGACTGTCCACTCCGGACGGCGACCAGGAGATGGCCTGCGTCGTCGTGGCGGACGAGCTCAGCGGCGCCGACGGGACCGAGTTGGCGGACCGGCTGCGGGAGTACGTCCGGTCCCGGGCGGCGAGCTACAAGGTGCCCGCCCGGGTCGTGGTGCTGGATTCGGCCGCGGTGCCGCAGACGCACACCGGAAAGGTCAGCAAGCTCAAGCTGCGCGAGATGCTGGAGGCGGCGGGATGACCGGGCGGCGCACCCCGGCGTTCGCGGACCTGCCGACGCTGCCGGACCGGGACGAGCACCACGCGTGGGACGTGTGGGGGCGCGCGGACGAAATCGGCACGCTCAATCTGATCGGCCCGCAGCAGCGGCTCGCCGCGGCGAAGACGGTGCGCAGCGGGCAGATGATCTCGCTGACCCTGCCGCTGGACGAACCCGCTCCCGGGCTGTTCGAGGAACGCGAGCTGTTCCGGCACGTCGTGGAGGACACCGCGGCCGGGCACGACGACCGGCTGGACGGGTTCTACCTGCAGGGTTCCTCGCAGTGGGACGGGCTGCGACACATCAACGCCGGGCGGCACGGGTACTGGGGCGGCCGCAGCGAAGCCGACCTGGCGAGCAGCGAGGTGCTGGGCGTCGACCGGTGGGCCGAGCACGGCTTCGGCGGTCGGGGAGTGCTGGTCGACGTCGCCGGACACCTGGCGGCGCAAGGCACTCCGCTCGCCCCGGACGAGCCGGTGGAGATCACCGCCGCGCTGCTCGACGAGGTCGCAGCCGCACAGGGAACTGTCTTCGAACCCGGCGACATCCTCGTGGTCCGCACTGGATGGACGGAGTGGTACCGGCAGTTGCCGGAGCGGGAGCGGGCTGCGCTGCGCGGGACGATCGGCACCGGTTTCGCCTGCCCCGGGCTGGAGTCGGCGAAGGACATGGCCGGGTACCTCTGGGACCGGGAGTTCGCCGCGGTCGCGATGGACAACGTCGGCGTCGAGGTCTTCCCGGTGAACCGCGCCAAGGGCTTCCTGCACCGCCGGCTGATCGCGTTGCAGGGCATGCCGCTGGGCGAGCTGTGGCTGCTGGACCGGCTCGCGCGGGCGTGCGCGGAGCGGGGGAGCTACGAGTTCCTCCTCGTCTCCGGGGTGCTGCCGCTGCCGCGCGGGGTCGGCAGCCCCGCGAACGCGCACGCGATTCTCTGACGCTTCGAGAAAGGAACGAACATGCCGCTAGGACCGGTACGCCAGGTGGCGATAGTCGGGATCGGCATCACCGAGCTGTCCCGGAAATCCGCGCGCAGCGGTCTCGACCTGGCCGCCGAGGCGCTCCAGTCCGGGCTGGACGACGCCGGGCTGAGCGCCGGGGACGTGGACGGGCTGTTCACGAACGTCGGCTATCCGCTGTCTATCGACTACGACCGGATGGCAGAGGCGTTCGGACTGCGGATCCGCGCCGCCGTGCAGACCTGGAGCCACGGCCGCTTCGTCGGTCCCGCGCTGCAAGCGGCCGCCCAGGCCGTGGCGCTCGGCACCACCGAGGTCGCCGCCTGCCTGGCCGGGGTGTCTTTCTCCGGACTGGGCATGGTCGGCGGCGCGGGCGACGCGGAAGGGCTGCGGCAAGGCGGCGGCTCGCACGGGGAACTGCCGCATTACGGCATGACAGCTCCGGGCGCGGGCGCGGCGATGGCGTTCCGCCGGTACTGCGAGCGGTACGGCGTCGACCCGGCGCTGATCTCCGCGGTGCCGATGGCGATGCGCCGCCACGCCCGGCTCAACCCGAACGCGCAGATGACCAAACCGCTGGAGCAAGCGGATTACGACGCGCAGCCGTACATCGTGGAACCGTTGCGCCGTCCGGACTTCGCGCTGCTCAGCGACGGCGGCGCCTGCCTGCTGGTGACCACGGTGGAGCGAGCGCGCGATCTGCGGCAGCCCGCCGTGATCGTCTCCGGCATGCAGGGCCTGCGCGCCGGCCGGGACGAGTTCATCTTCGCGCCGCCCGGGCTGGGCGTGTTCACCCAAGGCGACGAGCGCCGGGCCGAGGACCATCCGGTCTACGCGATGGCGGGGCTGTCCGGGCCGGGTGACGTGGATTCGCTGCAGCTCTACGACGCTTTCTCGCCCAACGTGGTGTTCGTGCTGGAGCGGTTCGGCTTCACCGGCGAAGGCCAAGCTCTCGAATGGCTGCAGGACGGCCGGATCGAGCTTGGCGGCGAACTGCCGGTCAACACCGCGGGCGGGCTGCTGTCCGAGGCGCATCTCTGCGGCTGGGGGCACATGGCCGAGGCGGTCCGCCAGATCCGCGGCCAGGCCGGCGACCGCCAGGTGACCGGATGCGAGGTCGTCCAGTGGGCGACGCCGTTCGGCGATTCGACTGTCTTCACGAAGGACCGGTGAGCACGATGACCACTGCGCGACCTCTTCCGCTTCGCTACCCCGAGGACGTCGAACACCTCGACGGCGCGGCTCGCGGCGAACTGCGCGTGCCGGTGTGCGGCTCGTGCGGCGAGGCGTTCTGGCCGCCGTCGCCGGTGTGCCCGCGCGATTTCCGCCGTGCCGTCGAGTGGACGACCGACGCGGGGACCGGCCGGGTGCACAGCTGGGTCCGGTTCCACAAGCGGTACTTCGAGGGCGACGACGTGCCGTACGTCGTGGTGCAGGTCCGGCTCGACAGCGGCCCGAACCTGACGACGACGTGGACCGGCTCCGGCGATCCGGTGCTCGGCGAACCGGTCGTCGTGTCGTTCCGCGAGGTCGGCGACGGGGTGTGGCTGCCGGAATTCGGGCCGGGGGAGCGGGCGTGAACCTGTCTCGTGAACTGGCGGCCCGGATCGGCCCGGCCGGCGTGTGGCTGTCCGTCCTGGCGGAGGTCCCCGCCGCCGAGGCCGCGAAGGCGGCGCGGGTGGTCGAGGACCTCGGGTACGGTGCGCTGTGGATCGGGGAATCCCCGGCGCACAAGGAAATCTTCACCAACGCCGCGTTGCTGCTGTCGGCGACCACACGGCTGACCGTGGCCACCGGGGTCGCCACCATCTGGGCCCGGGACGCGGTCGCCGCTGAAGGTGCGGCCCAGACTCTCGGCGAGGCGTTCCCCGGACGGTTCGTGCTCGGCCTCGGCGCCAGCCACGCGGAGGCCGGACGCGGGAGCGGCCATGACCGGCCGCTGACGGCGTTGCGCGAGTACCTCGATGTGCTGGACAGCGACCGTTACCAGGGGCCGCGCCCGGAACGCGCGGTGCCACGGGTGCTGGCGGCGTTGCGGCCCCGGATGCAGGAACTGGCCCGCGATCGGGCCGCCGGGATGCACTCGTTCTTCGTGTCGCCCGCCCATACCGCCGCCGCCCGGGAACGGCTCGGCCCGGAACCGTTGCTGGTTCCGGAACAGGCGGTGGTTGTCGACCCAGACGCTGTGTGGGCGCGCGAGGTGGCGCGGAAGCACATCGCGACCCGGCTGGCGCTGCGGAATTACGTAAATCACCTGCGTGCCTTGGGTTTCGGCGATGCCGACTTCGCTGACGGCGGGAGCGACCGGCTGGTGGACGAGTTGGTCGTCTGCGGTGATCCGCGACTGGTGGCGGCGCGGGTTCGCGAGCATCTCGCCGCGGGGGCCGACCACGTGGCGATCCATCCGTTGACCGGTACGCCGGGTGTCGAGCCGGTGCTGGACCAGCTTCGGGCGCTGGTTTCCGAGGGAGGAATACCGTCGTGACTGATCGTTATCGCGCGGTCGAAGGGCAGTTCCAGCTGACCGGCGTCCAGGCGCTGGCCCGGCTGCCCTTCGATGTCCGCCGCGCCGACCAGCGGGCGGGGCTGCGCACGGCGGCGTTCGTGTCCGGCTACGAGGGCTCGCCGCTCGGCGGATACGACCTCGAACTCGGCAAACAGGCCGAACTGCTCGCCGAGCACGACGTCGTGTTCAAACCGGGCGTCAACGAGGAACTGGCGGCCACCGCGGTGCAGGGCGCGCAGCTGGCGGCCCAGTCGGAGAACCGGCGGGTCGACGGCGTCACCGGTTACTGGTACGGCAAGTCGCCTGGCCTGGACCGCGCCTCGGATGCCTTGCGGCACAACAACCTCATGGGCACTCATCGCCTCGGCGGCGCGCTGGCGCTGGTCGGCGACGACCCGGGCGCGAAGTCCTCGACGGTGCCCGGCAGCTCCGAACTGCTGCTGGCCGACCTGGGCCTGCCGACGCTGTACCCGGCGGATCCGCAAGAGGTGCTCGACCTCGGGCAGCACGCGGTCGCGCTGTCGCGGGCCTGCGGGCTCTGGGTCGGGTTCAAGATCGCCACGAACGTCGCAGACGGAACCGGAGCCGTACGCGTCGATCCCGGCCGGTTCCGTTCCGTGGCACCGGATCCGGTGGTCGACGGGCGGCCGTTCGTCCACGAGATGACCGCCCGCATGCTGCAGCCGGACCTCGGCAGGCTGGAGCGCAGCCGGGACGGCGCACGGCTTGAACTCGCCCGTCGTTACGCCGCGGTCAACGGGCTGAACACGATCGTCGGCGGTCGCGATGCCCGGGTCGGGATCGTCGCCGCGGGCAAGACCTATCACGATCTCCGCCAGGCGCTGGAGATTCTGGGCCTGGACGAGTCCGAATTGGAGCGGCGCGGAGTCCGGCTGCTGCGGCTCGCGATGGTGCACCCGCTCGACTCCGAAATCGTCACTCGGTTCGCTGCGGGGCTGCGCGAAATCGTGGTCGTGGAAGAGAAACGCGCCTTCATCGAGACCGCGGTCAAAGACCTGCTCTACGGCCGCGCCGACGCACCGGTGGTCACCGGCAAACGCGGACCCGACGGCACGGCGCTGGTCCCGGCCGACGGGGAACTGGATCCGGACCGTATCGCCGCGGCGCTCGCGGTCCGATTGCGTGCGCACGGCGGCTTCCCGTCGGTGGAATCCTGGCGGGCCCCGCGACGCACGATCGCCCTTCCGCTCGCCGCGCGCACCCCGTACTTCTGCTCGGGCTGCCCGCACAACTCGTCCACGAAGACGCCGGAGGGTTCGCTGGTCGGCGCCGGGATCGGGTGTCACAGCCTGGTCCTGATGACCGGGCGCGAGGACTACGGCGACATCACCGGACTGACCCAGATGGGCGGCGAGGGCACGCAATGGGTCGGCATGTCGCCGTTCGTGCGCGACGACCACCTGGTGCAGAACCTCGGCGACGGCACCTTCCACCACTCCGGCAGCCTGGCGGTGCGCGCGGCCGTCGCGTCCGGGGTCAACATCACCTACAAACTGCTGTACAACTCGGCCGTCGCGATGACCGGCGGGCAGCAGCCGACCGGGGTCATGACCGTTCCCCAGGTGATCGCGGCGATGCGGGCCGAGGGCGTGCGCCGGATCATCGTCACGACCGAGGAACCGGCGCGGTACCGGCGGGTGCGGCTGGGCCGCGGCGTGCGGGTCTGGCACCGGGACCGGCTGGCCGAAGCGCAGGAGACGCTCGCCCGCGTCCCGGGCGTGACGATGCTGATCCACGACCAGGAATGCGCGACCGAACTGCGCCGCAAACGCAAGCGCGGGCTCGCCCCCGAACCGCCGCAGCACGCGGTGATCAACGAACGCGTCTGCGAGGGCTGCGGCGACTGCGGGGAGAAGTCGAACTGCCTTTCGGTGCAGCCGGTCGACACCGAGTTCGGCCGCAAGACCCGGATCGACCAGTCGTCCTGCAACAAGGATTTCTCGTGCCTGGACGGGGATTGCCCGTCGTTCCTCACTGTGCTTCCCGGCAAGAGCGCGGGGAAACGGCCACTTGCCGAACCGTTGGCGGCATCGCTTCCGGAGCCGACGCGGACGGTCTCGGCTGAGCGCTTCACGGTGCGGGTGACCGGGGTCGGCGGCTCAGGCGTGGTCACGCTGTCGCAGATCCTCGCGACCGCGGCGAGCATCGCCGGGCTGCCGGTGCGGTCGCTGGACCAGACCGGGCTCGCGCAGAAGGGCGGCGCGGTCGTCTCCGACGTCAAGATCGGCGCGGCGCACGCGAACAAAGCCAGCGACGGCGAGTGCGACCTCTACCTCGGTGCCGACGTGCTCGTCGCCGCGGACCCGCGCTACCTCGCCGTCGCCGATTCGGGCCGGACCACCGCGGTGGTCTCGACGTCGAAGGTCCCGACCGGGGCGATGGTCGCCGACACCAGCGTCACGTTCCCGGAGGAAACGGCGTTGCTCGACCGGCTCCGCGAAGCGACCGGAACCGTGACGGCGCTGGACGCCCGGGAAATGGCCGAGGTGTTGTTCGGCCAGGACCAATACGCCAACCTCCTGCTGACCGGGGTGGCCTACCAGCGCGGCGCGCTGCCGATCCCGGCCGAGGCGATCGAAGAAGCCATCTCCCGCAACGGGGTTCGGGTCGAGACCAACGTGCAGGCATTCCGCCGCGGCCGGCAATGGGTCGCGGACCAGGGAGCGCTGGCGGCTGTGCTCGCGAGCTTGCGCGGAGAACCCGAACCGGAGCCCGCGCTGACCCCGGAAGCCCGCGAACTCATGTCCACTGTCGGCGAGAGCGCCGAACTGGCGCGGTTGCTGCGGGTCCGGGTGCCGGATCTGATCGCGTACCAAAACGTCGCCTACGCGCGCCGCTACGTGGAGCAGGTCGAACGGGTGCGCCGTGCCGAGTCCAGCGCAGTCCCAGGCGCGACGGCGCTGACCGAGGCGGTAGCGCGGAATCTGTACAAGCTCATGGCGTACAAGGACGAGTACGAGGTCGCGCGCCTTTCGCTGGATCCGGCGCAGGAACGCCAGGTCCGCGCGCGGTTCGGTGCCGACGCGCGCATCGCGTACCGGTTGCATCCGCCGGTGCTGAAGGCGCTCGGCATGCGCCGCAAGATCGAACTGGGACCGTGGTTCAAGCCGGTTTTCCGGGTGCTGGTGGCGGGACGGCGGTTAAGGGGCACCCCGCTGGACCCGTTCGGCCGCGCTGCGGTCCGGCGGCTGGAACGGGATTTGATCGCCGAATACGAACGGGTGGTCGGCGAGCTGGCCGAGCGGGTGGACCCGGAAAACCATGCCCTGGCAGTGGAAACGGCTCTCTTGCCCGATCTGGTGCGCGGGTACGAGGACGTCAAGCTCGGCACGGTCGCGACATACCGGAGCACGCTCGCGCAGCGGATGGACGAGTTCCGCGCGGCGAAAGCTGGTGCGCCGTGCTGAACGAACTCCGCCGGGCCTTGCCTGCTGGCCGGGTCCTCACTGATCCGGACGTCCTCGCCGCCTACGCCCACGACGAGGCGGTCTGGGCTCCGCACGAGCTGCCGTTGGCTGTCGTGCGGGCGCACACCGCCGAGGAAATTCAGCAGACCGTGCAGGTGTGCCTGCGCCACCGCGTCCCGATCGTACCGCGCGGGGCTGGCACGGGTCTGTCCGGCGGCGCGAACGCGGTCGCCGGCGGGATCGTGTTGTCCACCGAGCGGATGACCGCCATCCGCGAGATCAACGCCGCCGAGCGGCTCGCGGTGGTCGAACCCGGCGTCGTGAACGAAACCCTGCGGTCGGCGTGCGCGGAACACGGCCTCTGGTATCCGCCGGACCCGGCGAGTGCGCCGTGGTCGACCATCGGCGGCAACGTCGCGACCAACGCCGGCGGGCTGTGCTGCGTCAAATACGGCGTCACCCGCGATTACGTGCTCGGGATGGAGGTCGTCACCGGGACCGGGGACCTGGTCCGGCTCGGCCGCCGGACGGCGAAAGGCGTGGCCGGATACGACCTCACCGGGTTGATGGTCGGCTCGGAAGGCACGCTCGGCATCGTCACGGAGGTCACCGTGCGGCTGCGCGGCGCACGGGCCGCCGAGCGCACGGTCGCCGGTTATTTCCCCAGTCTGTCGGCGGCGGGAGACGCGGTCGCGGCCGTCAGCGAGTCGGGTGTGGTGCCGTCGGCGCTGGAGCTGATCGACCGGCACACCCTCGCCGCGGTGGACGCCTGGAAGAACATGGGTCTGTCCGCCGAAGCCGAAGCGGTGCTCCTCGGCCGCACCGACGCGCCCGGCGAGGACGAGGCGAAGGTGCTGACCGACTGCTTCACCGCAGCCGGAGCCACCTGGGCGGCCGCATCGTCCGATGTGGACGAAGCCGAGGCACTGTTCGCCGCGCGGCGGCTGGCGTATCCGGCGCTCGAACGGCTGGGTCCGGTGCTCACCGAGGACGTCTGCGTACCCCGCGGTGCGGTGCCGGAAATGCTCCGGCGGATCGACGCCATCGGCACCCGGCATGCCGTGCGGATCGCGAATGTCGCCCACGCCGGGGACGGCAATCTGCACCCGGTGCTCGTCGTCCCGGCCGAGGAAAGGGCACGGGCGGAGGCCGCGTTCGAGGAGATCCTCGACGAGGCGATCGCGCTGGGCGGCACGGTCACCGGGGAACACGGCGTCGGCCTGCTCAAACGCGGCGGGCTCGCCCGGGAACTCAGCCCGGCGGTACTGGCGATGCACGCGGCGGTCAAGAACGCGCTCGATCCGCACGGAATCCTCAACCCGGGCAAGGTGATCGCGTCGTGCGCGCCGTCGTCCTGAGCGCTCCGGGAGAGCTGGCGGTCGCCGAGGTGGAGTGTCCGGAACCCGGCAGCGGCGAGGTCCTGGTGAAGGTCGCGGCCTGCGGGGTGTGCGGGCATGACCAGGCCGACCGGGCCGGTTTGCTGACCCTTCCGCTGCCCGCGGTGCTCGGCCACGAGATCGCCGGAACCGTCGTCGCTGGCGGAACCCGGTTCGCGGCCGGGGATCGGGTCGCGGCGAAGCAGTTCGGCACCTGCGGCCGCTGCGAACCGTGCGCGAGCGGCGATGAACTGCGCTGTCCGCAGCGTGCGTTCCTCTACGGCGGGTTCGCCGAATACGCCGTCCTGCCGGAATCCGCCCTGCTTCCGGTGCCGCCGGGAATGCCGCTGACCGAGGCCGCGGTGGTCGCCTGCGCAGTCGGCACCGGACTGCAAGCTCTCCGCCGGGTGGCGCGAGTCGAGCCCGGCGAGACGGTCCTCGTCACCGGAGCCGGTGGGGGATTGGGGTTGCACGCCGTTCAGGTCGCCGCCGCGCTCGGGGCGCGAGTGCTCGCGCTCACCGGGAGTCCGGACAAGGCCGCGCAACTGGGGAATGCCGCTCAGGTGGTGCTCGCCGGAGATACCGCCGGGCAGGACATCCTCGACGCGACTGACGGCCGGGGTGTCGACGTCGTGCTCGACAACACGGGGCACCAATCCGTGTTCCGCCAAGCTTTCCGCGCCCTCGCCCATGCGGGCCGGTACGTGCTGACCGGGCAGGTCAGCGGGGAGCCGATCCGGGTCCACCCGGCTTTCGTGTTCGAGAAGGAAGCCGTCATCACCGGCTCGGGGTCCACGCTGATGCGCACCTTCGCCGACGCGATGGCCTTGGTCGCGGAGGGCCGGGTGCGACCGGTGGTGACTCCTTACCCGCTCGAAGCCGCGGCGCGCGCTTTCGCTGACCGGGTGACCGGGCGGGCTGTGCTGGTTCCTTCTGGAGGAGAGTCGTGACTAGACCGCTGGCCGGTACCCATGTCGTGGAGTGCGCGAGTTTCGTCGCCGGGCCGACCGGTGGCCTGACTCTCGCGCAACTGGGCGCCGACGTCGTCCGCGTCGACCCGATCGGCGGTGGCAGCGATTACCTCCGCTGGCCGGTCGCGCCGACGGGGGAGAGCTACTACTGGGCGTCGCTGAACAAGGGCAAGCGTTCAGTCGCGATCGACCTGCGGAATCCGGAAGGCCGCGAACTGGTCCTCGCCCTGGCCACCGCTCCCGGCCGCGACCGCGGAATCCTCATCGACAACGCGGTCGGCCGTCCATGGCTGGCCCACGAGCGGCTGGCCGACCGCCGTCCCGACATGATTCACGTGCGCGTCCAGGGATATCCGGACGGACGGCCCGCGGTCGACTACACGGTCAACGCCGAGGTCGGGGTCCCGGGGATCACCGGCAGCGGCGACTGGGCCGCCCCGGTGAACCACGTGCTGCCCGCGTGGGATCTCGTCACCGGGCTGAGCGTCGCGACCGGCGTGCTCGCCGCGCTGCACCGTCGCGACCGCGCCGGCGAAGGGTCCTATGTGGAGCTGGCGCTGTCCGACGTGGCTCTCGCCGGCGTCGCGAACCTGGGCTGGCTGTCGGAAGCCGCTGACCGGCAAGGGGAACGGCCCCGGCACGGCAACCACGTCTACGGCAGTTTCGGCGTCGACTTCGCCAGCCGCGACGACGCCCGCGTGATGGTCGTGGCGCTCACCGACGGCCAGTGGCGCGCGTTGCAGTCGGCGACCGGGACCGCGGAAGTGTTCACCGCACTGGAAAAGGCACTGAACGCGGACCTGCGCGACGAAGCCGAACGGTACCGCCTGCGTGAGACCATCGCGGCGGTCCTGCGGCCGTGGTTCGCCGCGCGCGACCTCGGCGAGGTCGGCAAGGAACTCGACGCCGCCCGGGTCCTGTGGGGCCGCTACCGCGGGATGGCCGACCTCGTGGCCGAACACCGCGAGCAAGCCCACGACGTGCTCGCCGATCTGCGGCTGCCCAGCGGCAGCCCGGCCGTCACGGCGCGGTCGCCGCTGCGCTTCTCCGGCGAACGCGGTCCCGCCGGAGCGTGCCCGGCGCTCGGCGCGGACACCGATTCCGTCCTGGCCGAGGTACTCGGCCTCACCGCCGCCGAACTCGGCGGCCTGCACGACCGGCGGGTCATCGCCGCGCCGGAAAACCCGTACAAGGAGGTACGTTGACCATCGATTCGAGCATCGCCCTCGACCGCACCCGGTTCTTCATCGACGGCGCCTGGACCGAGCCGAAGAGCACCGAAACCCACCTCGCGCTGGAAGCCGCCACCGAGAAACCGCTCGGCCGCGCCGCACTGGGTTCCGCCGCTGACATCGACGCCGCCGTCCGGGCCGCCCGCCGCGCGCTGGACGAGGGTCCGTGGGGCCGGACCACCGCTGCGGAACGCGCGGCGACGATGCGCCGGTTCGCCGCGGCTTTGGCGGCCCGCTCCGCCGACACCGCCACGCTCGTCAGCCGGGAGAACGGCATGCCGATCGGGCTGTCGAACGCCTTCAACGGCGACGCGCCGGCCGGGCTGCTGAACATGTACGCCGACCAGATCGAGGCGACGCAGCTGGAGGAAATCCGGCCGAGCGCGTCCGGGTCGACGGTCGTGCGCCGCGCTCCGGTGGGCGTGGTCGCAGCGATCACGCCGTGGAACTACCCGCAGGTGCTCGCGATGATGAAGATCGCCCCGGCACTGGCCGCGGGCTGCACCGTGGTGCTCAAGCCGTCGCCGGAAACCGAGCTCGACGGGTACGTTTTCGCCGACGCCGCCGCGGAAGCCGGGCTGCCGCCGGGCGTGCTCAACATCGTGGTCGCCGGTCGCGAAGCCGGCGCGTCGCTGGTGTCCCACCCGCTGGTGGACAAGGTCGCGTTCACCGGATCCACCGCCGCGGGACGGACCATCGGCGCGGAATGCGGGCGGCTGATCCGCCGGTGCACGCTGGAACTGGGCGGGAAGTCGGCGGCCATCGTGCTGGACGACGCGGACCTCGACACCTTCGTCGCCGGTCTCGACAACGCCTGCTTCCAGAACAACGGCCAGACCTGCACCGTCCAGTCCCGGATTCTTGCCCCGCGCTCGCGCTACGCCGAGGTGGTCGACGCGGTCGCGCAGTACGCGCGCGAAATGGTGCTGGGCGATCCGCTCGACCCGGCCGTCACGTGCGGTCCGATGGCCAGCAAGGCGCAGCTCGAAAGGGTCCTCGGCTACCTCGAACTGGGCCGCGCCTCCGACGCCCGGCTGGTGGCGGGCGGCGGCCGTCCCGCCGCGCTGTCCCGCGGCTGGTTCGTGGAGCCGACGGTGTTCGCCGACGTGGACAACCGCGAACGGATCGCGCAGGAGGAGATCTTCGGCCCGGTCGTCACCATCACCCCCTACGAGGGCGAGGACGACGCGGTCCGCCTCGCCAACGACAGCGAATACGGGCTCGGCGGCTCGGTCTGGACCGCCGACGAGGACCGCGGCCTCGCCCTCGCCCGCCGTGTGCGGACCGGGACCATCGGCCTCAACTACTACCTCCAGGACCTCGGCGCGCCGTTCGGCGGGATGAAGGGCAGCGGCGTCGGCCGCGAACTCGGGCCCGAGGCGCTCGACAGCTACCTGGAATTCCAGTCCGTCTACGCCAGCGCCGCCCAGCTCTGACCCAGCGCCGCCCCGGGGCTGCGCCGTGCGGCCCCGGGGACCGACCGCGGAGGAGAAGACCCGTGCCCCCTGCTCGACGCCTGCGCTCTGTCGCGCTCGCCCTCGCGCTCGTCCTGCCCCTGACTGCTGTCCCGGACGCTGCCGCCGCCACCCGCTACCGGGTCCAGCGGCTGGTCAGCGGCACCACGCTGCACTCGCCGAACGGCATCGCCCTCGCCCCGAACGGCGACCTGCTCACCGCCAGCCTCGCCAGCGAAACCATTTCCGCGGTGGACCCGCGCACCGGACGGAACCACACCCTCGTCGGCCCGCGCGACGGCCGTTCCGACGACCTCGCGGTGGCCCCCTCCGGCGAAATCCTGTGGACCGACCCGGTCGGCGGCGTGGTGAAAGGCCGCGCGCCGGACGGCCGGATCCGCACCGTCGCCCGCGACCTGCCCGGCGTCAACTCCATCGCGTTCGACCGGTCCGGCAAGCACCTGTACGTCGGGCAGCTGACCTTCGCCGACGCGCTCTGGGAGATCGACCTGGCCGGCCAGGCCGCGCCCCGCCTCGTCGTGCGCGATCCGGGCGGGCTCAACGCGTTCGCCTTCGGCCCGGACGGCATGATCTACGCGCCGCGATCGAAATACGGGGAAGTGGCCCGGGTCGATCCGCGAACCGGAGCGATTTCGGTGCTGACCCAAGGATTCCGGCAGCCGGTGTCCGTCCGCTTCGATCCACGGAACCGCCTCTACGCGCTCGACGGCGCGACCGGTCAGCTGGCCCGGATCGACCCGGACGGCGCCAAGCACACCGTGGCGATGCTGCCCGCCGCGGACGACAACATGATCATCGACCCCCGTGGGCAAGCTTATGTCAGCAACATGGCCGACAGTTCCGTCTCCCGAGTGGACCTGAACACCGGCGCCGTCACGGTCATTACGTCCAGTCGACTGGCTTTCCCCGCGGATCTCGCTTCCGACGGGCGCACGCTCTACGTCGCGGACGCGACCGCGCTGCGCACCGTGGACCCGCGCACCGGTGCGGTCGGCGAAATCCAGCGTCGGCTGTCGTCCTCGCTGGAGTTTCCGTCCGGGATCAGCGTCACCGCAGGGCATTTCGTGCTCGCCTCGGAACTGATCGGGTCCGTCCAGGTGGTGGACCGCCGCACTGGGAAGGTTGTCCGAGAGGTGCACGGCCTCGACAATCCCGCGGATGCCGTCGAACTGTCCGATGGCAGCCTGGTGGTTTCCGAACCCGCGAAGGGAAGGCTGCTGCGCGTCGTCGGCGAGGACGTCCGTCCGCTGGTCGAAAACCTCGGCGCACCAACGGGTCTTGCCGTCACGAAGCGCGGGACAGTTCTGGTCGCCGATGCTCGCGGCCGTCTCCTCGAGGTCGAACCCGCCTCCGGAAAGGTTCTCGAACGAGCTGCCGGACTCGGCGGACTGCGGGCCGTCGCGGTCCGGCCGGACGGAACGGCCGTCGTCCTCGACGCCACCGGTCATCGCGTGCTTTCGGTGAACCGGCAAGGAAAAACCGAGGTGCTGGCGACCGGACTCGACGTCGGCTACCTGGACGTCCCGTACGCCCGCTCCGGCGGTCTCGCGCTCGGCTCCGACGGGACTGTCTACGTCGCCGCGGACCGGCACAACGCCGTCGACGCGATCCGGAAGACCCGCGGATGACTGCACGGGAGTTCCGATTCGGCGTCAACCTGCTCACGCCGTCCTCGCGCGCGGAATGGCAGGCGCGGTGCCGCGAAGCCGAAGACCTCGGCTACGACGTCATCGCGGTCGCCGACCACCTGGGCATGCCAGCGCCGTTGCCCGCGCTTGTTTCGGCGGCCGAAGCCACCACCCGGCCGCAGCTCGCGGTATTCGTGCTCAACGCCGGGTTCTACAACGCGGTGCTGCTGGCCCGTGATCTCGCCGGAACGGACGCACTGCTCGACGGACGCCTCGAGGTCGCGCTCGGAACCGGCTACGTCAAAGCCGAGTTCGACCGCGCCGGGATTCCCTGGCGCAGCGCGTCCGAACGGGTCGACCACCTCGAGCGCACCGTGCTGGAGGTGGGGCGGCTTCTCGCCGACCCGGACCACCGCCCGAGCCCGGTCCGGCGGCCGCCGTTGTGCGTAGCGGGCAACGGCGACCGGGTCCTGCGGATCGCCGCTGAACACGCCGACATCGTCGCGTTCAGCGGGGCCGCACCCGGGCAACGCCCCGGCATGCTCCGGTTCCTCGGCGCGGACGCGCTCGCCGCTCGCGTGGACCACGTGCGGCAAACGGCCCCGCACCGCTTCGACGACCTCGAACTCAACCTGCTCATCCACGCCGTCACCCTCGATGGCGACCGCCAGTCCGCAGTCGACCGGCTGCCCCGGTTCGAGGCGCAACCGATCGATTTGGCGCAGGTGCCCACTGTCCTTTCCGGACCTCCGGCGGAGATCGCGGAAACCCTTCACCAGCACCGGAAGACGTTCGGCTTCAGCTACGTCACGGTGCCCGAACCGGCGATGCGCGATTTCGCTCGCGTCATCGCCGCGATGAGGAGCTGACCCCTGATGGCTCGTTTGGCCCGGACTGCGGGTTTGTCGGATGTGCAGCAGGAGATTCTGTCCACGGTGCGGTCGTTCGCGGACAAGGAGATCATCCCGCACGCGCAGGCGCTGGAGCACGCGGACGAGTATCCGGCGGAGATCGTCGAGGGGATGATGGAGATGGGCCTGTTCGGGCTCACCATCCCGGAGGAGTACGGCGGCCTGGGCGAGTCGCTGCTCACCTACGCCTTGGTGGTCGAGGAGATCGCGCGGGGCTGGATGAGCGTGTCCGGCGTGATCAACACGCACTTCATCGTGGCGCACATGATCACCCGTCACGGGACGCCGGAGCAGAAGCAGCATTTCCTGCCCCGGATGGCGACCGGTGAGGTCCGGGGTTCGTTCTCGATGTCCGAGCCGGACCTCGGGTCGGATGTGGCGGCGATCAAGACCCGGGCGCGGCGCGACGGCGACGACTATGTGATCGACGGCGCGAAGATGTGGCTGACCAACGGCGGCTCCTCCAACCTGATCGCGCTGCTGGTGAAGACCGACGAGGGCGCGGAGAAGGCGCATCAGAACCTGACGACGTTCCTGGTCGAGAAGCCGTCGGGGTTCGGCGAGGTGCTTCCGGGGCTGACGATCCCGGGCAAGATCGACAAAATGGGCTACAAGGGCGTCGACACCACCGAAGCGGTGTTCGACGGCTTCACGATCGGCGCGGACAAGGTGCTGGGAGAGGCGCCGGGCAAGGGCTTCTCGTACATGATGGACGGGGTCGAGGTCGGCCGGGTGAACGTGGCGGCGCGGGCGTGCGGGATCGCGATCCGGTCGTTCGAGCTGGCGATCGCCTACGCGCAGCAGCGGTCGACGTTCGGCAAGCCGATCGCGCAGCACCAGGCGATCGCGTTCAAGCTCGCCGAGATGGCGACGAAGGTCGAGGCCGCGCACCTGATGATGGTGAACGCGGCCCGGTTGAAGGATTCCGGCGCCCGCAACGACGTCGAGGCGGGGATGGCGAAGCTGATCGCCAGCGAGTACTGCGCCGAGGTGACCCAGGAGGCGTTCCGGATCCACGGCGGGTACGGCTACTCGAAGGAATACGAGATCGAGCGCCTGATGCGCGAGGCCCCGTTCCTGCTGATCGGCGAGGGCACCAGCGAAATCCAGAAAACCATCATCAGCCGCGGCCTCCTCCGCGAATATCAGGCCTGACGCGGGGCAAGCACCACGACCGGAATCTCGCGTTCCGTCCAATCCTGGTACTTCGCGAAATCCGCGTACAGGTCGACCAGCCGCGGCCAGAGCTCGCGTCGTTCGTCCGGCGACGCGACTCTCGCCGTGACCGGGACGTCGCGGCGGGCCTTGAGATGCACGCGGGTTTCCGGTTCCGCGCGCAGATTGAAATACCACTGCGGATGTTTCGGCAGCCCGCCCTGGGAGGCGACGATGACCAGGTCGTCGCCGGAACGCAGGTACAGCAGCGGCGTGGTGAACAGCCGCCCGGACTTGCGGCCTCGGTGGTCCAGCAGCAGCGTCGGCACGGGCTTGCGGAAACCCGCGCCGACGCGCCAGTTGTGGCCGACCCGGCCGTTGGTCAGGGTGAAGACTTTGACCTGTATTCGGGACATGTATTTCATGAGCGCCGCAGTCACCGGCGAGTCCAGGCCTTTCGGTGCCTGTGCGGGAAGGGAAAAGCGGCCCATCGTGACCTCCTGGCGGGCGAACGCGTCAGCGGGCGGTCGATCCGGCGAGCGGCATCGGGTCGAGCCCGAGCTTGCGGTGGTCCCAGGACCGGACCCGCTCCACGTCGACGCGGATCGCGACCCGTTTGCGGAGCATGAATTCCACCATCGGCTTCACCTCGTCGGTGTACTCGCCGTGGTATCGCTCCCACACGTTGACCCCGACCGCCCAGAGCGCGTCCGGATCGTCGACGACCTCGGCGCGCCCTTCGAGCGAGACGCCGCGCAGGACGTCGTAGGTCAGGCCGTCCTCGATCAGCACGGTGACGCGCGGGTCGCGGCGGAGGTTGACTGCCTTCTGCGCCTTGGCTTTCGTCTCGAACCACAGCACGCCGTCGATGACCGCGTACCACATCGCGACCGCGTGCGGATGCCCGTCGGGGCCGAGCGACACCAGCGTCGCGGTGCGCTGCGAGGCGAGGTAGGCCGACACCTCCTCGGGGGGCATCTCGATCTGCGCTCGCTGGTTGGCTCCCATCGGTTCCTCACTTCCTCCGGCGGGCCCCGGGCGGGCCGGCGAGTATCGAGGTGACGACGTCGACGAGGTCGCCGACGATCTGGCCGGTGGTCCAGTCCGCCGCGTCCGGCCCGTGCAGGCGGCGGGTGCGGCCGACGTCGCCGAGGACGTTCAGCGTCACGGTCATCGCCTGGGACAGCCGGAAATCGAGCGTGCGGCGGGGGATTCCGGGGCACAGCCGGTCCAGCTGTGCGACGAACGCGGCGTTGCGCTCGAAGAACGACTCGGCGACCGCGTCCAGCCCGTCGCCGCCGGTCGCCAGCAGCCGGCCGACCAGCCGGATCCAGCATTCGCCGCCCGATTCGAGCACCGCGACCACCGGCTGCACGAACGCGCGGGCCAATTCCCGTGCGGTGGCGTCTTTTCCGGGGGATTCCCGCAGCACCGCGTTCCGCTCGCCGGTCACCTGGTCGAGCCGGCTGCGCAGGGCCGCGTCGAGCAGGCCTTCCTGGGAACCGAAGTGGTAGTGGATCGCCGCGACGTTCGTCCGCGCCTCCTACATCACGGTCCGCAGCGACACCGCGCCGACGCCGTGCTCGGCGAAAAGCCGTTCCGCGGCGGCGATCAGGCGCTGCTCGGTCGCCTCCCCGCGAGCGGGGATCCGCGCGGCTTCGGTGCCCATGCCGCCGGACTCTATCAGCCGTTTCAATCACGTGATAGAGGCTGCCGCGAGGGTCAGAGCCGGTCGTACAGGTCGGCCAGCCGGGTGAGCACCGTGCCCGCGGCGTCGATCGCCTGCTCGTCGAGGTCTTCGGTCAGCTCGCGCAATCCGGCGGCGAGGACCTGCTCGCGCTCCTCGTGCCGGCGGCGGCCCGCGTCGGTCAACGCGACGATCGACGTGCGCCGGTCCCCGGAGGCGGCCCGTTCGCGCGTGACGTAACCGGCGTTGGCCAGGCCGTTGACCAGCTGGGTGACCGCCGCCCCGGTCGTTTCGACGTGCCCGGCGAGCTGGTTGACCGTCATCTGCCCGTGTTCGGCCAGGCTCTTGAGCGCGCGGGCGTGCGCGAGCGAAAGGGCTTCGGCGCTGCGGGTCGCGCGGCCGCGCAGCCGGGAATCGGCCGCGCTGAGCCGGTAAGCGGCTCGTGCCAGCCGGGTGATCGCCTCGTCGCCCATCGGGTCTTCTCTCCTGTGGTGCCCGCCGCATTCCTTGCCGCGCGGAGTCTAGCCGTGGCACATTAGCTAAGTACTTAGTTATTTGAGGAGGCGGGCATGGCGACACGTTCGGCCGGGCAGAGCTGGGCCCTGGACATCGCGCTGGCGCAGGGCGGCTTCGACGCGCTGCACCCGGAAGGCAAGGGCACGCTCGAACAGCTCGGGCACGATCACGCCGACTTCGACAAGGTGTTCGCGATGGTCCGCGCCGGAGCGATGCTGCCGAAGGCGTGGGCCGTCGTCGCGGGACAGGCGGAGGAGCGGGCCGCGCACCACGAGCGGCTGGGCTACCGCCGGACGGCGTCGGACCTGTACCTGCGGGCCGCGGTGATGTACGGCCGCGCGCAGTACTCGATCTTCGACTCCGCCGACGGACGCAAGGCGAAATTCCGCGAACGCTGCGATTCGTGCGTGGCGCGGCTGGGAGAGCTTCGGGGCCACACGGTCCGCCGGGTCGAGCTGGACTTCGAGGGCGGCAAGATCTTCGCTCTCCTGCACCTGCCGGCACAGCCGGTTTCCGGTGCCCCGGCGGTGATTCTCGGCCCCGGCATGGACATGATCAAGGAGGACTACATCTTCGCGGCCGAGCGCTACTACACCTCGCGCGGAGTCGTGGCGCTGTCCATCGAAGGACCGGGACAGGGGGAGACGCGGGCGCGCGGGCTGACCGTGACCCTGGACAACTACGAGCGCGCCCTCGAAACCTATGCCGCGTACCTCGCCGGTCTGTCCGAAGTGGACGAAAACCGGATCGGCATGTTCGGCATCAGCATGAGCGGGTACTGGGCCCTGCGCGCCGCGGCGACGCCCGGCACCCGCCTGCGCGCGGTCGCCGCGTTCGAGGCGGTGTCCGGCGATTTCGAGACGATTTTCGAGCGGGCGCAGCCGAGTTTCAAGAACAACTACCTGTACATGGCGGGCTACACCGACGAAGCGGCGTTCGACCGCGACCTGAAGGAGAAGATGCCGCTCGGCGACCTCGTGACCAGTATTCGTTGCCCGGTGCTGCTCGGCATCGGCGAATTCGACGAGCTGACGCCGGTGGAAAGCGCGCTCGAGACCTACGAAAAGATCCGTGCGCCCAAGGAAATGCGGGTTTACGAGGACGAATTCCACCCGCTGGGCGGCACGGCAGCGGAGGTCTTCGCCTTCGGCGCGGAGTGGCTGACGCGCGGTCTCGACGGGGAGTTCGACACGCTCGGGCGGGACGAGCGGTTCTTCGTCCACCGCGACGGCCGCACGACCGAGGGGACGGCGGACCCGCGTTGGTGGCTCGGGGCGACTCCGGCCGGTTTGGCGAAGGCCCGGAGCTAAGCGGTTCGAGCGCTGAAGCCAGCGCTCGAACCGGGGCTTTCATGGAGTGAGGACGGTCTTGCCGACAAGCTGTCCCGAGGCTGCTTCTTCGTGCACAGCCGGGAGATCGGCGAGCGGCCGCCGGTCGGCGACGGTGATCCGCAACGTCCCCGCGTCGACGCGCTCGACGAGTTCGGCCAGTTGCTCGGCGTTGCTGACGACGAACACCCGCGCCGTCCGGATGCCGCGTCCGGGATTTTCCGGCGGGGGAGTGGTGGTGCTGACCAGCGCTCCGCCGTCGGCGACCAGGCCGGCGAGCGCCGCGGTCTCCTCCGGAGTGGTGGGCACGAGGTTGAGCACGACGTCGAACGGCGCTCCGTCGACGGCGTCGGAAGCGAAGTCGAGGTGCCCGATGATCCGATCGGCTCCGTAGTCGCGGAGGCGTTCCGCGGTGCGCGGGCTCGAGGTCGCGGTCACCGTCGCGCCTGCCTGATGGGCGAGTTGAACGGCGAAGCCGCCGACCGCCCCGCCTGCGCCGTTGATCAGGATCGTCTGGCCCGCCTGCAGGCGAGCGTCGTCGAAAAGCGCCTGCCAGGCAGTCAATCCGCCGACCGGCAGCGCGGCGGCGTCGGGCAGCTCGACCGTCTTCGGGGCGGCCGCCAGCGCGTCGGCGGGAACGACGGCGTACTCGGCGGCCGCGCCGTCGGCGTTCATCGGCAGGAAGGCCACGACCGCGTCGCCGACCTGGCGTCCGTCGACCCGGGGACCGAGCTCGGCGATCGTCCCGGCGACCTCGATGCCCGGCACGTGCGGGAAGGTCAAGGGAAACACCTCCTGCAGGCCGCCCGCCCGGATCCCGAGGTCGACGGGGTTGAACGAGGTGGCGGCGACCTGGACGAGCACCTGCCCGTCGCCAGGAGCCGGCCGCTCGGCCTCTTCGAGCGCCAGGACTTCGCTTCCGCCGTAGCGGTGGTAGCGCACTGCCTTCATGACATCCTCCGTAATGTGTTTCGAAGTCGAAGCACCTCCGAGTATGCTTCGATATCGAAGCAAAGTCGCGGAGACGTGAGGACGGCCACAATGATTCGACTTCGAAGCATCTAGACTGGCGGCATGGCGGACGCGCTGGAGCCCAAGCAGCTCAACACCTACTTCGCGCTCATGGAGGCGGTGAACCTGCTGCAGCACGCCGTCAGCCAGCAACTGCGGGCCGAGGGCGACCTCAGCTACGTGCAGTTCGAACTCCTCGCCCGGCTCGCCGACTCCGCCGGACCGCTCACGATGACGGAACTGGCCGACGGCGTCGTGTACAGCCGCAGCGGCCTGACTCACCAGGCGGGCCTGCTCGAAAAGGCGGGCCTGGTCACCCGCGGCCCCAGTGCGGACGACCAGCGGGCCACCGTCGTCGGCATCACCGACGCCGGGCGGGAGCTGGTCGCGAAGGTGCTTCCCGGGCACATCGACGCCGTCCGCCGGTTGCTGTTCGCTCCACTGTCCACTTCGGACCTGGACGCGCTGGGCGGCATCATGACCCGCGTCCGCGACCACATGCGCGCCGAGCCGCCCCGGTCGGTCTCGACGCGGAGGAGCTCGAAGGGGAGCGGCGTCCTCTAACGCGCATTGTCGTTGTTCTTAGACTGGCGGCGTGGAAGACATCGAGGCGATCGCCGTCCTGCAGGACCCGGTCCGGCGGCGGCTGTACGACTACGTGGTCTCCCAGGACCACGACGTGAGCCGGAACGAGGCGGCCGAGGGGGCCGGGATCCAGCGCACGCTCGCCGCTTTCCACCTCGACAAACTCGTGGACGCCGGGCTGCTGGAGACGGAAAGCAAGCGGCTGAGCGGACGTTCGGGCCCGGGCGCCGGTCGCCCGGCGAAGCTCTACCGCCGGTCCGGAGCCGAACGCCAGTTCTCCGTCCCGGCGCGCGACTACCGCACCGCCGCCGACCTGCTGGCCGAGGTCGCCGAAGTCGCCCGTCTCGACACCGAACTTCAAGCCGCCGCCCGCCGCGAGGGCCGCGCCGCCGCTTGTCCGGTCGAAGACCTCGCCGCCGCGAAGGAACTGCTGGCCGCCCGCGGGTACGAACCGCGTGAGGACGGCGACGTCCTGCGCCTCGTCAACTGCCCGTTCCACGTCCTCTCGCAACGGCATCCGGGGCTGGTGTGCGGCATGAACCTGGCGCTGCTGGAAGGACTGCTCGACGACGCCGAAGGCCTGCGCGCCCGGATGGATCCGCGCCCCGGGCTGTGCTGCGTCGTTGTCGAGCCTTCTAAAAATAATGAGAGTTGACATAGAACGTCCGGCGATGGTGAGGTGAACGAGTGACGGAACATCACCTCGCCCAGCTCAACGTGGGCATCCTCAGACATCCCCTCGAAGACCCTCGGATGCACGGCTTCACGTCGATGCTCGACACGCTGAACGAGGTCGCCGACAACGCGCCCGGCTTCGTGTGGCGCCTGGTCGAGGACGGCGGCAACGACGCGACCTCGCTGCGGACCTCGCTCGGCGACGACGTCCTGGTGAACATGTCGGTCTGGGAGAGCCGCGACGCGCTGTGGGACTACGTCTACCGCAGCGGCCATCTGGACATGCTGCGCCGCCGGTCGGAGTGGTTCGAACTGCCGAAGGCGCCGTTCCAGGTGTTGTGGTGGGTGCCCGCCGGGCAGGTCCCGACGGTCGAGGAGGCCGTCGAGCGGCTGGAACTGCTGCGGGAGAAGGGACCCTCGCCGAGCGCGTTCGGTTTCCGGGACAGCTATCTGCCCGAAGGCGCCGCCTCCGCGCCGTGACGGTTTCCGCGACACGTCCGGTGGGTCGCCGGGACCGGCCCGCGGGATGGCTAGGGTGTCCGGCGTGGCGAACATGTCCCGTTGGTCGGATGAGAATGGCGGCTTGGACTTCGGTCTGCTGGTGCTGCGGCTGATGCTGTCGGTCGCGATGGGGGCGCACGGGCTCACGCAGGTCTTCGGCCTGTTCGGCGGTGCGGGCATGGCACATTTCGAGAACGTGTTGCGCGGCTACGGGTTCAGCCACAACATCGAATTCCTGACCTGGCTGACCGGCATCACCGAAGTCGCCGGCGCGGTCCTGCTGGCGCTGGGCCTGCTGACCCCGCTCGCCGCGGCAGGCCTGCTGGGCGTCGCGATCAGCGCGGTCCGGGTGAAGTGGTCAGGCGGCCTGTTCGGCACCAGCGGCCCGGGATTCGAACTGGAACTGACGCTCGCGGCGATGGCGCTGGCATTGCTGCTGACCGGCCCGGGGTGGTACGCCCTGGACCGGCACACGGCATGGCGGCAGAAACCCCTGGGCTTCGCGGTGGGCGGGTTGTTCCTGTCGGTATGCGCGGCGATCGGGGCGGGCTCGCTGTTCTGATCGTCGACGGCGGCAGGCCAGGTCTGGAAAGCTGATCCCGTGTTTGCGCGCAAAGACGACGGCATTGAGCTGAACGCGGAGTTCTCCGTGGTTTCCGACGGCGAGCGGTTGAGCCTGGTCATGGAGAGCGCAGGCGGCCGGAGCGCCGGGCCGCAGCCGCGCAACAATCAGTACAACGAGGCCTTGACGTTGTTGCTCCGCCGCCTTCGGGACCGGCAAGCGGTCGTGGTCTCCGGCGTGGTGGCGTCGTCGCAGGCCACCCGCCTGCCGGAGGAAGAGCGCAGCATCGTCCCGGTTCCGATCCATTTGGCCGAAGAGCGCGACATCGGGCAGCTGCGGCGGCAGATCACCCGGGCGTCCGGGAGGGTCGGCCTGAAAGACGGCGCAGCGAAAGAGGGCAACAACCAGAAGCGGATCGAACTGCGGCTGGAGGTTCGGGGTTGCGGGCCGGGCGACGCGGCGCAGCTCGAGGCGGATCTCGCCGCACCCTCGGCGAGCGAGGCCCTGGTGGGCGACCTGCTCCGCAGCCTCAAGGGCGAGACGATCCGGACGGTCACCGGCAAGGAGAACCGGATCATCGATGTCGAGGACGGGTCGGTGCTGGTGGGCACCGACCGGTCCCCGGGCGGGCAGGCCGTCCCCCTCGTCGACATCCAGTACGGGCTGGACGTGCTCACCGCGCGCGGCAAGATCCAGGTTTCCGTGGAGGAACTCGGTCACCGGAGTGCTTTCGTCGGGGCAGTCCTTGCCACGCTGCCGCACGTCACGACCACCACCTCCCCGGCAACGGTGACGTTGCACAGCTCTGCCGCCGAACCCGACGCGACGGACGTCCATTACGGCGAGCTGGACGTGCGGGCGCAGGTCAAAGTCCGGACCGAGCAGCGCAAGCTCCGCCGGTTGCTCGCTAACGAGCGCACCTCTGCGCTGTGTGCGTTGTGCGGCGATGAGTTCCCGGTGGACTTCCTGGTTGCCGCGCACGTGAAGAAGCGCGCAGCCTGCACCGACGATGAACGGCGGAATCTCCGCGACATCGCCATGCTCGCCTGCAGCTTCGGCTGCGACATCCTCTACGAGGCGGGTTGGGTGACGGTCGACGGAACCGGCTGCATCCGGACCGTCGAACTCGGCAAACTTCCCGCCGGGAGCCTGAAACTGCGCATGCAGCACCTGGCCGGTCGTCGCTGCGGGGCGCACCGGGAAGCTTCCGAGCCGTACTTCGCCTGGCACCGCACCACCACATTCCTGGGCAAGCTGGCTGACTGAGCCGACTCGGCACCGGATCCCGCTCAACGCATGGCGTTCCCGCCTCCTCGGTGCTATCTTCCTCCCAACCGCTTGCAAACCGCAATCACTCGGGAGGTCCGCCATGCCGGACACCACCTGTCACATGTCGATGTCGCTGGACGGGTTCGTCGCCGGGCCGGCGCAGAGCCGGGAGGACCCGCTCGGCAAGCGGGGGGTGGAGTTGCACGGCTGGCACATCGGCGACCCCCGCGCCACCGACGCCGACAAGACCGTCAGCGAGTGGCTGATGCGGCCCAGGGGTGCGTATGTGATGGGGCGGAACATGTTCGGTCCCGTCCGCGGCGACTGGGACGAGGACTGGTCCGGCTGGTGGGGCGCCGAACCGCCGTATCACGCGCCGGTGTTCGTGTTGACTCATCATCACCACGAGCCGATCGAGATGGAGGGCGGGACGACGTTCTACTTCGTCACCGACGGGTTCGACGCCGCCTACGCAGCGGCGTGTGAAGCCGCTGGGGACAGGGGCGTCGACATCGCCGGCGGGGCGTCGACGGTTCGGCAGGCGCTGATCGCCGGGGTGATCGACGAGTTCACGCTCGACATCGCGCCCGTGCTGCTCGGGTCGGGCGAGAGCATGTTCGACGGGGTGGAATCCTTCGGTTTCGAGCCCGTCGAGGTGCTGCATTCGCCGCTCACCACCCACATCCGCTATCGCCGCGCCAGCTCGTAGGGACCTCCAGTGTTGCGGCGAGCAGGCTCCGCGTGTACGGATGCGACGGCGCGGCGAGTACCTGGTCAGTCCGTCCTGACTCGACGGCCCGGCCTTCGCTGAGCACGACGACCTCGTCCGAAATGCTGCGCACGACCGCGAGATTATGCGTCACGAAGATCATCGAGGGTCCGTCGTTCATCAATGAGCGCAGCAATTCCACCACGGACGCTTGCACGGAAACGTCCAAAGCGGACGTCACCTCGTCGCAGATGATCAGTTTCGGCTCGCATACCAGCGCCCGGGCGATCGCGACTCGCTGGCGTTGTCCGCCGGACAGTTCCGCCGGGTAGCGGCCGCCCAGCCGGGCGGGGATCTCGACGCGGTCGAGTGCGGCGCGGGCCCGGCGGCGGCCTTCGCGGGCGGTTACGCCGAAATAGTGCCGCAGGGGGACCAGCAGACCGTCCTCGACCGTCCGATGTGGACTCAACGAGCCATAGGGGTTCTGGAAAACGTACTGCAGTTCGCGCCGGGTACGGGAATCTCGCCGGGCGGCGGCGGGCGGGACTGGCTTGCCTTCGAAGATCACCGAACCTTGCTGCTCGGTGTGCAGTCCGGCCAGGCACCGCGACATGGTGGTCTTGCCGCTGCCGGATTCGCCGACGACCGCGAGGCATTGGCCGGGCCGCAGGTCGAAGGAGACGTCGAAGACGACCTGTCGTCCGCGGTAGCTGGCGTTCAGGCCGGAGACCGATAACAGCGCCGCTTGGTCCGCGGCAGGTGGGTCCGGCTCGGGTGCGCGCGGCACGCTTCGCGCAGTCTGAGCTACTTCGTCCGCGCGGATGCACCGTGCGAGAGTGCCCGAAGCCGAGCGAGTCAGCGCCGGATGTGTTGTGCCGCAAGCGGTCGTGGCGTGATCGCAGCGTGGTGCGAAGACGCACCCGGCACGAGGATCGTCGATACCGGGCGCTCGGCCGCGGATGGGGACCAGCCGCTGCCGGTGGGTTGCGGAGGGGACGGCCGCCAGCAGAGCCCGCGTGTAGGGGTGCGCGGCGCGGGTCAGGACCTCGCGGGCGGGGCCGTGTTCGACGACCTCGCCGCCGTACATCACCATCACCTGGTCGGCGACGTCGGAGACCACCGCGAGATCGTGCGACACGTAGATCGCCGCCAGGTCGCGGGTCCGGCACAGGTCCCGGACCAGGCCGAGCACGCGGGATTGGGTGGCGACGTCGAGTCCGGTCGTCGGTTCGTCGAGCACGATCAGCCGCGGCCCGGCGGCGACGGCCATCGCGATGGCGACCCGTTGCTGCTGGCCGCCGGACAGTTGACGCGGGCGGCGGCGCAGGAACGCGTCGTCGCCGGGCAGTCCGACGGTGTCCAGCAGCTGTCGTACCTGGGGCAGCAGCTGGCCCGATCCCTCGGTCAGCTGGGTCGAGACACGCAGGGCCGGGTTCAGCGCGGTAGCCGGATCCTGGGGCACGTACGCGACTCTCCGGCCTCGCGCACGACGCAATTCCGCGGCGGGCAAGGAAAGCAGATTCACCCCGTCGACCACGACCTGTCCGCCCGTGATCTTCGCGCCGGACCTGGCGAAGCCCAGCAACGCGAGCGCGAGCGTGCTTTTTCCGGACCCTGACTCGCCGACCACGCCGAGGACCTCGCCCCGGCCGAGTTCGAAGCCGATCTCCCGGACGATGGGATTCCCGGCGGCCTCGACGGTCACCCCCGACACCACGACTTCCTTGCTCACGTCAGCTCTTTCCTTCCGTGCGGCTGACCGTCCGGGCGACGGACTCGGCGACGAGGTTGCCGCCGAGCGCCATCATCAGGATCAGCGCGATCGGCGCCAGCACGGGCAGCGGCGCGGCCGCCAGACCGTCCTGGTTCTCGCTGACCATGAGCCCCCAGTCCGGAGCGGGCGGCGCGATGCCGAAGCCGAGGTAGTTCAGCGAGGCGATCGCGGTGACCGCCCACACCAGCCGCATTCCGGTCTCCACCATCAGCGGCGACGTCACCCCGGGTAGTACCTCGCTGAGGACGATCTGCCGCCCGGGCAGTCCGTTCGCCTTGGCCCACAACACATATTCGCTGTCGAGCACCGGCAGTGCGGCACCACGCAGCACGCGCGAGACGCCGGGCGCGAACGCCACCCCGACGAGCGACGCGGTGAGCAGCGGGTGCCGGCCGAACGCAGCCACGAAAACCAGCACGAAGATGGTCTCCGGGAAACTCAGCACGACGTCCATCGCACGCATGAGGACGGTATCGGCGACCCCGTCGCGGTAGGCGGCGGTCAGGCCGATGAGTGCGCCGAGGACTACGCCGATGGCGGTGGCCAGCAGCGTCATCCAGGTGAGGGTGCCGCCTCCGGAGAGCAGGCGGCTGAGCACGTCCCGGCCGAGAAGATCCGTGCCCAGCGGGAATTCCGCGCTCGGTCCCTCCAGCGGCGGAGCGACGATGGCGGTCGGCGGCCACGGCGCGAGCAATGGGCCGAAGATGACGATAAATGCCGTAGCAGCAAGCAAACCGAGCCCCAGCCGGGCGCGTCCGGTCCGGACCGCGCGGCGCACCACCGAGACGCTCATCGGCTCCGCCCTACCGCGGCGAGGATGTCCGCGAGCAGATTGCACAGGTAGTACGTGGCCGCGAGGATGAGCACGCACGGCTGCAGGACCGGCAGATCGTGCGAGTTCACCGCGCTGACCAGCGCCGTGCCGAGCCCGGGGTAGGAGTAGACGTATTCGACCACCACGACGCCGGTGATCGTGACCGCGGCGACCAGACCGGCGGCGGGCAGGCTCGCCGCGATCGCGTTGGGCAGCGCGTGCCGGAACAGGATGCGGCGGCGGCTCAGTCCTTTGAGGACGGCCATCTGCACGTACTCGCTGTCCAGCGCGTCGATGACCGAAGCGCGGACGAGGCGGCCCAAGTACATCACCCCCATGAACGCGAGCGTGGCGACCGGCAGCACGAGTTCCGCCGGGTGCCACCACGGCAGATCGCCGGGCGGGATGTCCGAAACCCCCGGCAGCACCCCGAGCATCGAGGTGGCGAACAGCGCGATCAGGAGCATGCCCACGACGAACGGCGGCAGCGCCATGCTCAGCGACGTGACCGCGACGAACGCCTTGTCCGCGAAACTGTCGCGGCGCGCGGCGCTCAGCACTCCGGCGACCACCGAGAGCGGGAGGATCAGCAGCATCGAAATGAAGCCGAGGGTGAACGAGTTCAGGATCCGCGGTCCGAGGATTTCCGAGACCGGTTCCCGGTTCTGCAGCGACACTCCCGGGTCGCCGGTGAGCAGCCCGCCGAGCCAGCGGCCGTACTGCGTCACGAGCGGCTGGTCGAGCCCGAGCTGATGCCGCAACGCCGCGACTTGCTCGCCGGTGGCGTCCTTGCCGAGCACGATCCGGGCGACGTCGCCCGGCAACGCTTGCGTCACCAGGAAAATCAGGATCGAGACCAGCAGCAGCACGAGCACGCCGAGCACGAGCCGGCGCACGAGCCAGCGCGCGGTCATCCGACGGTCACCCCGGTCAGGAACGACAGCGGGCGGCCGTTCACGTCCGGCACCAGCCCGCGCACGGCCGGCCGGTGCGGCATCAGCACGTCGGAGAACGCGGGCGTGATGTTCGGGCCGCTCGTGTACTCGATCTCGTGCATCCGGTTCATGAGCGGGCACTGGTCTTTTTCGGGCGAGGAGAACAGCTTCCCGGCGAGCTTCACGAACGCGGGGTCGTTCCAGTTCGCGCCGTTGCCGATCCGGTCGGGCAGCAGCGAGCCGAGCACGGACGGCAGGTAGGGGACCGGGTTGTAGTCGACGTAAGCCGGCCACTTGCCCCATTTCGCCAGCAGTTCCGGCGTGGGGACCACGTTGACGCTCACCTTCACCCCGGCCTGCGCGGCGTTCTGCGCGAAGACCTGCGCCAGTTCCGACATGCCCGGCAGCAGGCCGTCAGTGGTGATCGCAAAGGCCAGATCAGTCTGCCCGGCCTCGGCCAGCAGCCGTTTCGCGGCCGCGACGTCCGGGGCGCGCTGCGTGATGTCCGGCGCGGCGCACGGGGGCGCGGTGGTCTCGTAATCGTTCGCGATCCGGGCGTAGCCGCTGAAGACGTTGGACACGATCTGCTGCCGGTCGACCAGCAGCCGCAAAGCCTGCCGCACCCGGACGTCGCTGAACGGCGGGACGGCCGTGTTGAGCCCGATCCGCAGGCTGAAGTTCCCTTTGCTGTCCAGCAACTGGATGCCGTCCCGGCCGACGAGGGACTTCGCGATCGTCGGACTCGTGTTCGAGGCGATGTCGACCCGCCCGGACAGCAACGCGTTCGCCTGAGCCTGCTGGCTTTGGTACTCGATCAGCTGGACCGCGCTGAGCTTCGGTTTCTCGCCCCAGTAACCGTCGAAGCGCTCCACTGTGGACTCGCGACCGGGCACGAACGACTTGACCGCGAACGGCCCGGTGCCGATCGGCTTCGCCGGCGCCGAACCGGTTTTGGTCATCGGCAGCAGGACGCTCGCCCAGATCTCCTTGAACGGACTGAACGGCTCGGTCAGTCCGACCCGGACAGTGAGCTTGTCCACCGCCCGGACCGAACCGGGATCGATCATCTGGATCAGCGCCAGACCTTGGGCGGCATGCGCGGGATCGCGCAGGTACTTGATGCTCGACACGACGTCGGCGGAGGTGAATTCGGTGCCGTCGGTGAACTTCACGCCGGGGCGCAGCGTGATCGTCCACTGTGTCCGGTCGGCGTTCGAGGTCATTCCGGTGGCGAGCCGCCATTCGGCTTTGCCCTCGGGGTCCAAGGCGGTGAGCCCCTCGAAGAGCAGGGAGCTGCGCAGCTCCTGGATCGGGCTCTGGGTGCCGACGTAGGGATTGAGGCTCTCGCCCGCATCGGCGGAAACGGCGACGCGGAGCGTGTTCGGCCCGCCCGCCGCCGCGTCGTACGGCGGGCTGCAGCCGGCGAGCAGCGCGGCGGCGAGCAGGAGGGTTGGCAGGCATCGGGGTCTGCGCGACACTGGGGACCTCCAGGGAAGCCAGAAATCTAATCGTTTAGATCTGCCGAGCGTCGCCACAGGGTACGGCCAGTTCCGGCACGAGGGAAGAGTCTACAAGTGGAGAAGCTAATCGTTTAGAGTGAGCTCCTGCCGGACCGCGACGTCCGGCGGAGCAGAGGAGGAAGCAGCCCCATGACCAGCCCGTACGAGCGTCTGTTCGTGAGGAAAATGCCCAACTGTCTCGACGATCTCGTCAACGAGGGAGCCGCGGCGGGCGTCGTCGAACCGCCCAACGTCGGCGAATCGCTCGCCCTCATGCGCGCGAAGGAGGTCCCGGAGAGCAAGATCCACCTCACCTACACGTGGATCAGCGAATGCGACACCCCCGTGCAGTGGGTCAAGGAGCACCAGCACGACTACGACGAGGTCCTGATCTGGCACGGGAACAACCCGGCGGACCCGGACGACCTCGGCGCGGAGATCTACCTCGACATCGAGGGCGTCCGCCACGTGATCACGACCAGCGGTTCGGTCTACCTGCCCGCGGGCACGCGGCATTGCCCGCTCGGCTTCACCCGGGTGGATCGCCCGTTCCGGTTCAGCGCGCTGTCGCTGAACGCGGAGTACGCGTCGGACGAGCACAACACCCTCGCGGTTTAACGGATCGCCCCGCCGTGATGGCCGCGGCGGGGCGGTTATCCGGTTGCGGTGGCTTTGCCGTGCGCGGTTTCCTCGGCGGCACCGGGTTCGCAGCCGCAGGTCACGCCGATGCTGAGCGTTCCGTCCAGCACGGACGAAACACCGCGCCCGTCGAGCGCGTCGAAAGCCCGGACCGCGAATTCCTCCAGCGGGACGCGGACCGTCGTGAGCGGAACGTCGCCGAGGCGGGCCTCGCGGGTTCCGTCGAAGCCCACGACCGCGAGGTCTTCCGGCACGCGCAAACCCAGGCTGTGCGCGATGCGGATGGTCACCAGCGCCTGCTCGTCGGTGGTCGCGTAGACCGCGCGGATCCGGCGGCCGCTCGTCAGCACCTCGCGTACCGCGCGGCCCGCTTCGACCTTGTCGAACGACGTCCGGACCAGCCTGCCTTCGGTGGGCAGCCCGGCATCCGCCATCGCGCGCCGCCAGCCGCCTTCGCGGCCTTTCGCCGGTCCTACCGCGAATTCGCCTGCCACGCACAGAATGTCTTCGTATCCATGCCCGAGCAGGTGTTCGGTGACGAGCCGCGCGCCGTCGAAGTCGTTGAACGCCACGCTGGGCGAGTCGTCCGGTGCTGCCCATTGCAGGTACACGCACGGCGTTTCGGTCGACAGCCGCGGCTTTTCGCCGGTGGTCACGAAAATCCCGCGCGGACGCAGTTCGGAGAACGCTTCGCCGTACTCGTCGGCGAGGCCCGGTCGGTAATCGGTGTTGCCGAGCAGGGTGAGCAAACCCCGGCGCCGGCCCTCGGCCTCGAGGCAGCGCGACATCTCGCCGAAGAAAGCGTTCGCGGTGTCCGGCACCAGCAAACCGACCAGATTGGACCGTCCGCCGCTCAACGCGCCGGCGAGCGGGTTGCGCCGGTAGCCGAGCATCCGGATGGCGTCCTCGACCTTGCGCCGCGTCTTTTCCGCCACCGGACGGGGTCCGTCGTTGAGGACGTAGCTGACCACTGCCGTCGAGGTCCCGGCCAGCCGCGCGACATCGGAGAGAACCGGCCGGCGCCCGGGACGCTCGGCGCGGGGGAATTCGCCGGTTTCCGCTGCCACGGTGCCACTCTAAAGCACCGGCGCGAGAGCCGCGTCCATCCGGCACAGTGGGAAGTGGACGGCGCGGCGGTGACCGAACTTTCCGCCGACCGCAGGCGAAGCAGGTCAGCCGCCGTACCGCGCCGGCGCCTGGAGCGGTTCGAGGACGTCGTCGACGCTGGCGTGCGACCGCGTCCGCTGGAGCCGTTTCACGCCGACCGGCGGCCGTCCCACCCACAGCACCGCCTGGGGCGCGTGCCCGAGCGTGACGCGTTCCGCGAGCGTCTCGCGCATCCGGCGGCTGGCCCGGCTCAACCGGCCGGACGAGAGTCCGTGGACGGTGGCGGTCAGCAGCACCGAACTCAGCGCCTCTCCCGCGCGCAGCCAGGCGAGGTGATCGTCACCGGGCGTGCTGAGGACGACCAGCGTCGCGCCGTCGCTTCGCGGTTCGGCTTCGCTTCGGGGGATTCGGTATCCCGCGCCTGCGCGGACGAGGACGCCTTGCGGAGCCGCCAGGGATGCGCTTCGCGCATACGCCTCTTCCCGAGGCAGCTGAGCAGGAACCCGTGCGCTCTCGCCGAGCGCGGTCATGAGGTACCTGCGGACCGCGCGGTCTTCCACTGGGTGCAAGACCGCGCCTTCGCGGGCGGCGGCTTGCGAAAGCCGGTCAAGGCAGTCCGACGGCACGGGCCGTCCGCCGCACGGCCGCAAATCCTCCCGGCGGCGGGCGATCGACGTCGCCAGAGCAGTCTCTCCGGGAGCCGGTTCGCCGGGATGCGGCGTCACTACGGCCAGGTGGCCCGGTTCCAGTGGGCACGGCAGCCGGTCCACCGTGCAGGCCCAGCCGAGACCGGCGAAGGCGACCCGGAGGTGGTGCAGGGCCGCGCCGCTGGCGAGCGTCTGCCATCGCCCGGCGGAGTCGTTGGCGGCTCGCCAGTTGGCCGGGTCCGCGTACAGGTGGAGGGTGCGGTACCCGGTGCGCCAGTGCCAGAACGGGGCGTCGGAGGCGCCCGGCGCGAGGAGAGCGGCGGCCACCGCCGCCTCGACGGCCGCGGGTCCGGGAACCCGCGAACTCGCCAGTGAATTCGGCCGTGGATTCGGCATTGTTGCTTCCCGCTCGGGTTGGGGGGAGTGCGTCCGGTCGGTGCCAGGCTCCATGGTGCGCTCCCTCGGCGGCCCGCGATAGGGGCCGGGGTTCATCAATTCGGAGCGACCTGCGTCCGCGAAGCTCGCGGTCCTCGCGTCCGGGCGGCGGCCCGGCCCGGAGTTTGCCCGTCTCCTCCGGGGGAATCCGGCGGGAAACGAGGAGGAGACGCATGGTCGAAGTGAGCCGGACGGTGCCCGCGCCGCCGGAAGCGGTGTTCGAGGTGCTGGCGGACGGCTGGTCCTATTCCGGCTGGGTGGTGGGCAGCTGCCACATCCGCGACGTCGACGCGAGCTGGCCCCAGCCGGGCGCGCGGATCCACCACAGCGTCGGCGGATGGCCGGTGCAACTGGAGGACACCACGGTGGTGCTGGCGGTCGAACCCGGCGTTTCGCTGGAGCTGGAAGCCCGGGGCGGCGCGCTCGGCACGGCGCGGATCGAGCTGTCGCTGGCTCCGGACGGCGAGGGCCAGACGATCGTGCGGATGGCCGAGCGGGTGACGAGCGGGGCGGGCGGTTTGGTGCCGGAAAGCGTGCTGGCACTGGTGCTGGGGCCGCGGAACCGCGAGTCGCTGGCACGGTTGGCGGCGTTGGCGCTCGGGCGGTGGCGGGGGACCGGAGAGAGTCAGCCGTAGACGGCCCGGTTCGCCGCGCGGATCACCGCGGCGTACCCCGGGCCGAGCAGGTGCTCGCGGGCCAGCGCGGCGCGGGCGGCGTTCGCGCCCGGCCCGCCGTGGACCGCGCCGCCGGGGTGCGCCGCGGCGCCGGCGAGGTACAGTCGGTCGACCGGCGTGTCGGCCCGGCCGAGTCCCGGCACCGGACGGAAGAACAGCTGCTGGTGGATCGCCGTCGTGCCGCCGTTGATCGCGCCGCCGACGAGGTTCGCGTCGTGGTCGGCCAAGTCCGCCGGGCCCTGCACCCGGCGCGCGAGGATCAAATCCCGGAACCCCGGAGCGTTGCGCTCCACCGTCGCCTCGATGCGTTCGGCCTGTCGCCGCACCGTGTCGCGGTCGCTGCCGCGCGGGACGTGCGTGTACGCCCATACGGATTCTGTACCGGCAGGAGACCGCGTCGAATCCGCTGTCGTCATCTGACCCAGCAACAGGAACGGCTGCTCCGGCACCCGGTCCCGGGCCAATTCCGCGCCGAAAGCGGACAACCCGTCCTCATCGCATCCTAAATGGACGGTTCCGGCGCTGCGGGCGTCCTTCGCGGTCCACGGGATCGGCTCGGACAACGCCCAATCGAGCTTCACCGTCGCACTGTCCCATTCGAACACCCGGAGATCCGCCAGCAACCGCGAAGGCAGCCATTGCGGTGCGACGAGCTTGCCGTACAACGTCTCCGCGGTGACGTCCGCCAGCACCGCCTTGCGAGCCCGGATCGGCTCGCCGTCCGCGCAGCGCACCCCGACCGCCTTGCCGCGCGCCACCAGCACCTCGGTCACCGGTTTTCCACAATGGACAGACCCGCCCTTGGAGCGGAGCCTGCGCACTAATGCGGCCACCAGTTCGCTCGCCCCGCCCTCCGGGACTGGGAATCCGACGTCCTGGGCCAGCATCCCCAGCAACCAGCCGAAAACCGCGCTCCCGGCGTTGTCGACGGAAATGTCGCTGTGCGCGGCGGTTCCGGACAGCAGAAGCCGGGCGCCCTCGCCCTCGAACCGTTCGCGGGCGAATCGGCGGGCGGGCAGCGTGAGCATCCGCGCGAGCCGCAGCACCTCGGCGGTTCCGGTGCGGCGCAGGAACCGGGCACCGGCCCGCACCGGCGGGAACGGAGTGAACAGCGCGTCCAGGAATTCGTCGCGGAATCCTTGCCATTGCGAGAAAAGCTCCCGCCACGATCGGGCGTCTCCGGGAGCGAACTGCGCGATCGATTCCGCGGTGCGGTCGAGGTCTCGGGAGAGGACGGCGCAGCGGTCGTCCGGGAAAACGTGCGCGAGCGCGTCCGGCGCGTGGAGCCAGCGCAGGCCGTGCTCTGTCAGGTCGAGGCCGCGGAGCACCGGGGACACCGCGCCGAGCGGGAAGAACGCGGCGCACAGGTCCGAGCGGAAGCCTGGGGCGGTGATCTCCTCGGTGCGCAAGGCCCCGCCCGGAACGGGTTGTTCTTCCAGGACCACGACATCCCAGCCCTCGTCGGCGAGCAGGTTCGCCGCGACGAGCCCGTTGTGCCCGGCTCCGATGACGATCGCGTCGGCGGTGTGCACGGGTTCAGGCCTGCGACTGGCGGGTCGGACGGCCCCTGCCCAGCGCCCTTGCGCGGTCGAGCAGGCCGGGGCGCGAAGAGGAGAGCGGGGCCGACGGCGCGCCGTCCTTCCGGCGCATCCCGGCGACCAGGTCCTGGACGGTTTCGGCCGAGCTGTACCGCGGCGTCCAGCCGAGCACGAGCCGCGCCCGCGAGGCGTCGACCAGCGCGGCCTGATCAGCGAGCTCAAGCCAGCCGGGGTGCAGCGGCTGGAGCCCGGCCAGCCAGGCCGCGCGAGCGACCGTCCGCGCGACCGGCTTCGGTACCGCGATCCGGGTACCACCGACGGCGTGCGCGAACGCGGAAGCGTCGAGCACGTCCTCGGCGGCGAGGTTGAACGGACCGACCGCGCGCTGTTCGAGAGCCAGCCGGAACGCTTCGGCGACGTCGTCGGTATGCACGGCCTGGAGCCGCAGACCCTGCCACAGCGGCACCGGCGAGAACCGGCCGCCGATCAGGCGAGGCGGCAGCGCGGGCGGGAGCAGCCACCGGGTGAATTCCCCTGCCGCTCGCCGTTGCAGGATCGCGCACGGGCGCATCCACGCGACGGCGACGTCCGGGTGCGCGGACGTGAACAGGTCTAGTGCGTCTTCCAGATCCGCTTTGCCCCGGCTGTACGCGCTGGCCGCGATCCCGCGACAGGGCCAGTCCTCGGTGACTTTCTCGTCGTTCGGCTCCGGCGCGTAGGCGGCTGCTGACGACGCGCACACCACCTGTCCGACGCGTGCCTTGCTGACCGCCTTCAGGACGTTCGCGGTGCCGCCTTCGTTGGTGCGCGCCATCGGCGGGTCGCTCCAGGCGGGGGAGATGGCCCAGGCCAGGTGCACGACTGCGTCCGCACCGGTGAAGATTCCGGTCAGCAGCTCGTCGGCATCCGGCGCGCCGATGTCCACCGAATGCCATTCCGCGCGCGAGTACGGCTCAGCGGCGCGATCCGGCACCCGGCGGGCGACACCGGCGACGTCGTGGCCGGGTCCGAGGGCACGCAACAGCGCGGTGCCGACGTTCCCGCTGGCGCCTGTGATCACGATCCGCATGCGGGCCGTTTACCCGCTCCGCACTGGCGGAAACGTCCAGGTGCCGAGCGTCTCAACCGGTTCGGGCGGCTACCGCGTCGGAGAGGCGGAACTGCGGGTCGCGCGCGTCGTCCGGGCTGAGGCGCGCTTCGCCGGCGAGGAGGCGGCGCGCGGCGACGTGGTCGACCGGCCGGTTCACCGACTCGACCGCGGCGAGCCGCCCGCGGAGGAAATGCAGGACGGAGAACGCGTCTTCCCCGGCGAGGCGCACCGTCTCGGTCTCGCGGTCCGGCAGCAGTCCGGCGATCTGCAGTTTGGCCGAGAACTGCTCGGTCCAGAACCACGGCACCGCGTCGAACGGCACTGTCCGCCCGGCGAGGCGGGCGGCGAGGACGCGGGCCTGATCGGCGGCGTTCTGGACCGATTCGAGCCGTCGGCGGCGTCCGTCGCCTGCCGGGAACGAGGCGCAGTCGCCGACCGCGGAGATCAGCGGATCCGACGTGCGCAGCGCGGCGTCGACCTCCACCCCGTCGCCGACTGCCAGTCCGCACTCGCGCGCGAGCCCGGCTTCGGGCTCCACGCCGATCCCGAGCACCACGAGGTCGGCCGGGATCCGCGTGCCGTCGGCGAGTTCCACCTGCCGAACCCGGGTGTCGCCGTGGAACGCCCGGACCGTCGTGCCGGTCAGGACGCGCACGCCCTGTGCCTCGTGCAGCGCCCGGAAATGGCCGGAAATCCCGGCCGACACGACCCGCTGCATGACCCGGGGCAGGCTCTCCACGACAGTGACCGCGCAGCCCCGGCGGCGTGCGGCCGCGGCCGCTTCGAGCCCGATGAACCCACCGCCGACCACGACGACATCGCGCGCCTCGGCCAGCGCGTCCCGGACGGCCCGGGCGTCGTCCGGGACGCGCAGCACGCGGATTCCCGCGAGCCCGGCTCCCGGCACGGTTGTCTCGCGCGCCCGGCAGCCGGTCGCCAGAACCAGCTCGCGGTAGCCGAGCGACCCGCCCGACCCGAGCCGCACGACGCGCCGGTCCCGGTCGATCCGGGCGGCTGTGTCGCGCAGCAGCGTGATGCCCCGCGCCGCGTAGAACTCCGGTTTGCGGAACTCCAGCCGCGGTTCGGTGTCGCTCAGCAGCATCGCCTTCGACAACGGCGGCCGCTGCACCGGCGGGCCGTCCAGCCGGTCGACGAGGACGATCGGGACGTCGGAGCCCTCCTCGCGCAGGAACAGCGCGACGTGGAAACCGGCGTGCCCGCCGCCCACGATCACAACCGGGTCGGCGCCGGTCACTGTTCTTCGGGCAGGTCGACGAGCACGTCGTGCTCCGGCGCGGGCAGCTGGCAGCTCAGCCGGCTGGACGGGCGGCGCTCGGACGCCGTGCAGTTCAGCATCTCGTCCTCCGCCTCGCCCATCGGCGGGAAGTCGTCCGCGGCGTCCTCGGGGACGTAGACGTGACAGGTCGCGCACATGGCGTTGCCGCCGCATTCGCCGACGATTCCCTCGACGTCCCGGTCGAGGGCGGCCTGCATCAGGGGAGTGCCCGGCGGCACGTCGACGGCCCAGTCGCCGTCCGGCGCCCGGAAGATCACCTTCGGCACTTCAGATCCTCTCCAGCGAGTGCTCGACGACGGGGGAGCGCATGCGGCCGAGCCCGTCGATCTCGGCCTCGACGACGTCTCCGCCGGCGAGGAAACGGGGCGGGTCCAGCTGGAAGCCGCAGCCCGGCGGCGTGCCGGTCAGCAGGACGTCCCCCGGGCGCAGCGCCATCGACCTGCTGACCGACTCGATCAGCCCGGCGACCCCGACCGCCATGCCCGCGGTGGAGTCGTGCTGGCGGAGTTCGCCGTTGACCCACAGCCGCAGCCCGGCCCCGGCGGGGTCGAACTCGTCCGGGGTCGCCAGCCACGGCCCGGTCGGGCAGAACGAAGGGGACCCCTTCGCCCGCGCGATCTGGAACAGCAGCGGATGGTCCGCGCCCGCGCCGAAGGCGACGTCCCGCGCCGTGACGTCGTTGGCGACCATGTACCCGGCCACGTGCTTCAGCGCTTCGGCGCGCGGGATCCGTTGCCCGCCAAGGCCGACGACCACCGCGAGTTCGACCTCGTAGTCGAGCTGGCGGGTCTCCGGCGGGCAGACGATGGGGTCGGCCGGGCCGCACACGCTGCTGGCGGGCTTGAGGAACACGACCGGCTCGCCCGGGGGCCGCGCGCCGAGCACCTCGCCGCCGTGGGCCCGGTAGTTGAAGCCGATCGCGATGACTGTGCCGGGACGGGGCACCGGCGGGCCGAGCCGCGTCCCGGCCAGCGGCACCAGATCGGTGCCGGCGTGCCCGGCGACCGCGGCCCGCACCAGCGGTTCGGCGACCGGCCAGCGCGCCAGCAGTGCGCTCCATCCCCCGGCGAACGCGGCTCCGCGCAACGGAAGGATCGCGTCCGGCCGGACCAGCACCCCCGGTTCCTCCGCTCCGGGCGGTCCGAAACTGACGAGCTTCACGGGTTCCTCCTGGCTTCGGTGACGGCCGCGAACGACAGCGCCAGATCGGTGAACGACCGCATGTCGAGGCCGGTCAGCTGGTGCCATCGGGAGAGGCGGTAGGAGACGGAGTTCGGGTGCAGCGCGAGCGCGGATCCGGTGCCGCGCAAGGTGAATCCGGACTCGGCGTAGGCGACGACGGCGTCGGCGAGATCGGGCTGCTCGCGCGCGATCCGAGCCGCCGGTTCGAGGAGAGGGCCGATGAGCGGGGCGAGATCGGGGATCGTGGCGCGGAACCATTCGGTCTCGAACCGGACCGCCGCGCGGCCGTCGGCCTCGGCGAGCCGCAGGGCCCGCGCGGCGTCGCCGAGGCCGAGCCGGATCCCGGCCGGGCCCGTGCGGGCGAGCCCGATGCCGAGCGGCCGGTTCTCGCCGCCCACCTCGGCGGCGAGCGCCACGACGTCGTCGACCGCCGCGCCCTGGGACACGACCGTCATCAGCCCCGCCCGCGCGTCGACGTGCAGCACCCCGGTGATCCGCCGTCCCGCGCGCTGCAGCGCGTCGACGGATTCGCGCGGCCACCAGCGGCTTCCCGCGACGAGGACGGTGAACTCCCCGTCCGAGTCGAAGGCGAGTTCGCGCATCACGTCGGCGATGCCCTCGCCGGGCCCGTCGGCGTGCAGGAGGTCGAAAAAGCGCGCGCGCGTCTCGCGTTCGTGCTGCTCGCGGCCGCCCTGCTGAGCCACGTAAGCGTCCACGACCGCCTGGCTCATCGCCTGCGACCAGTGCGCCATCGGACCGACCAGTTCGACCAGCAGCGCTTCCGAGGCCAGCTCCGATCGCCGCAGCGCCTCCCACAAATCCCGGTGTGCGTAATGGAAAGCGGCCAGCACGTCGTACACCGGCATGTCGTAGTACGCGCGCCGCCGGGCGGAAGCGCGGATCGATTGCAGCACTTCGGGATCCGGCGGCGAACCGGCGGCGAGGCTGCGCGTCATCGTCCCGTAGAGCGCCCGGACGTTCCGGAAGTGCTCGTCCTCCGGAAGCCGCGCGTACGACGGCAGTTCGGCCCGGATCCGCGCGACCAGCCCTCGCGCCAGTTCGTCCAGGGTGTCCTCGACCGACGCCCAGAACCGGTCGCGGTCCGCCGGTCCGGGGACCGCCGACAACCGCGGCCGGGACGCCTCGCTCACCACGCCGGCGCCCGGTCGACGTGGGCGGCGGCGGGGAAGTCCGCCGGATGGCTGCGGACCCAGTCCGCGATTTCGTCGGCCCGGGCGAGCCAGACGCGGTCGTCCGCGGCGAGCCGGTCCACCAGTGTCCCGATCGCCGCGACCCGGTCGGGGCGGTCCTGCCACGGCACGTGGAAGATCAGCCCGGTGCAGCCGCCGGCGGCCGCCGTGTCGTCCACGATCGCCGCGTAGCCGTCGAGAAGTCCGCCGGGGCCGACCGGCTCGTCGCCGGGCGGCTGGCGGAGCCGGGTGAAACCGGGGATGTAGTAGGCGCCGTCGACGCCGTGCCAGGGATACGGCAGAAGCGGAAGCCTCGCCGCGTCGCCGACCGCGGTCCCGAAGGCCGTTCCGGCGAGCGAAACGTAGTCGAAGCCGTGCTCGGCCAGGAGGTCGATCGAGTGCGAACCGAGCAGTCCCGCAGGAGGCCGGGCACCGCGCGGGCGGATGCCTAGTTCGGCGAAGGCGTCCAGGCTCAGCCGGAGGGACTCGTCGATCTCCTCCGCCGACGACCGGTGCCACGGCTCGTGCAGCCAGCCGTGCCAGCCGACCTCGTGGCCCGCCTCGGCGATCGCGCGCACCGCGTCCGGGTACTGCCGGAAATTCCACGCCTCCACGAAGAACGTCGCGGAGCACTGGTGCGCGGCCAGCATCGTCAGCAAGGCCGGAAGCTCTCGCGTCACGCTGTGGTGATCGCCTGTCGGCTGGGCCGAACCGAGCTGGATCTCGGCTGCTTCGCCGAGGTGGTCGAACGTGACCGCGACCGCGCACTGCGCGCCGCCGGGGCCCCACCGGCCGCCCATCACCGACCCCGGGGCGCGACGTCGAGCCGGGAAATCATGGCGAAAGTCAGATCGGTCGTGCGGGGCGGTTCGGCGTCGCACAGTTCCAGGTCGGGCAGCCGCCGCGGCAGTTCGCGCAGCAGGATCTCTCCCTCCAGCCGGGACAACGGCGCGCCGAGGCAGAAGTGCCCGCCCGCGGTGAACGCGAGATGCCGGTTGTCGGGGCGGCGCGGGTCGAACGCGTCGGGCCGTTCGAACCGGGCCGGGTCGCGGTTCGCGGCGGCCAGCCCGAGCAGCAGATGGTCGCCCTCGGGGATCGGCGTTCCGCCCAGTTCCAGGCCGGCTCCCGCGTAGCGCCACACGAAATGCACCGGGGCCTCGAACCGCAGGTTCTCCTCCCACGCCGCCCTCGCCGCCGACGGGTCGCCGGCCAGCGCGCGGAACTCGTCTTTGTTCGAGGTCAGCGCGTAAACCGCGTTCGTCATCGCGACCATCGTCGTGTGGTAGCTGGCCACGAAGAAGCCGACCAGGGTCACCACCAGCTCCGTCCGCGACAGCCGCTCGCCGTCCGCTTCCGCGAGCAGCAGCGCGCCGACCGGGTCGTCCTCGTCGAGCTTTCCGCGCAGCGTGTCGACGATGTCGCCGATGTAGTCGAAATAGAACTGCGCCGTCGCGTCGGCTTCCGCGAGCTGTTCCGGCGTGATGTCGCCCTGGCTGAGGACGGCGTTGAGGCCGGGCATGCGCTCCAGGACCGTCGCGGCGTCGGCCATCGGCGCGTGCAGCAGCCGGCACGCGATCAGCGCCGGGATCTTCATCGCGTACTCGCGCACGAAGTCGACCACGCCGTCGCGCCCGGCCAGTTCGTCCAGCCCCGCGGTGACGATCTCCTCCACCCACGCGCGCATCCGCTTGACCGACCGCGGCTGGAACGCGGGCGACGCGAGCTTGCGCAGCCGGGTGTGCGCGGGCGCGTCCACGTTCGGCAGGGAGAACCGGTAGAACTCCGCCGCCGGGCCGGAGCCGATGTGCGCCGGGAACTCGCCGGGGTGCGGCTGCACCGCGTTCGCCGGGGACTTGAGGACCTTCTCGACCTCGGCGTACCCGGTGAGCAGCCAGGAATCCTGCCCGTTGACCACGGTCCGCGCGACCGGGGCGGCCTCGCGGAGGCGGCGGTAGGCGGCGTGCCGGTCGGCGCCGAAGGCCGGGTCTGACGGATCAAGGCGAACGACTTCTGCGGCGTTGGTCATCACGAAATCCCCTTCGATCTCGCTCGGGCACCCGGGCGTCTGCCCCGACGATGCTAAGCAGCGGCCCCGACGCGCGTCATCGGCGAAAACACGAAAATCCCCGCGCCCGTTTGTGCCTTGTCCCGAAGCCGGGAGCGGCCCCGAGACGCCGGTCACCCGCGGTCCAGTCCCAGTTGACACCCGATGCGAACACATGTTCGACTCCCGTGCGGGCCGCCGGGAACCGCGGGCGGTCCGGGAGCGGGGAAGCGAGCAGGTGAGCCTGAGGTGAGCGAGTGGCCGTCGACGGTGCGGAAAGTGGATCCGCCGATTCCGGTGTGGGTGGGCGTGCGGAAGCTGCTCGTGCTCGGCACCGAGATCCTCGCGCCGCGCGACCGCGCCGGGCTGCGGATCGAGACCGAGCATCCCGGGCTGCTGTTCGAATGGGCGCGCCGCGAGGACGGCGGGCTGCTCGGCTGGGTCACCTACCAGCTCGTCACCGGCGACGAGCAGTGGTCGCGGCCGGTCAGCCACTACGTGCCCGCGCACCTGCTCCGCCGCCGGGGACCCGCACGCCGCCACCAGTACGGCGACTACCGGCCCCGGACCCACGGATGACCGCGCCCGGGTAGTAATTTCCCTTGCGAGCGAGGGGAGCGGACGAGAAGTGGCACGGCTTCATGTCGGCTGCGCGATGTGGACGCACAAGGCGTGGCCAGGGCGGTTCCTGCCGCAGTCGCTGCCCGCGAAGGAACGCCTGCGGGCCTACGCGGGCTGGTGCAACGCGGTCGAGGGCAACACCACCTTCTACGCGACCCCGGCCCGGAGCACCGTCGAAACGTGGGCGCAGCAGACCGGCCCCGACTTCCGGTTCGTGGTCAAGGTGCCCAAGACCGTGACGCACGAGCGGCGCTTCGCCGGGGTCGAGACCGAGATGCGGGCGTTCCTGGACGCGCTCGAACCCCTCGGCGAGCGGGCCGTGCTGTGGACCCAGGTGCCCGGTTCGTTCGGCCCTTCGGACGTCGACGTGCTCGGCCGCTTCCTGCGCCGTCTCCCCGCCGGCCTGCGGCGCGCGGTGGAGGTGCGGCATCCCGAGTTCTTCGGCGACGCCAGCGCGGCGTCGCTGCTGGAAGGGACGCTCGCGACCGCGGAGGCCGAGTGGGTGCCGTTCGACACCACGGTCTTTTTCCAGCGCCCGCCGACCAGCGAGGCCGAGCAGGACGCCTGGGCGAAGAAACCGCGGCTGCCGCGCCGGACGCGAGCGCTGACCGACCGGCCGGTCGTCCGGTATCTGGGCCGGGACTCGGTGGAGGAGACGGTGGCGGGCTGGCAGCCGTGGGCCGAGGTGGTCGCCGGCTGGTTGCGGGAAGGCCGCTCGCCGACGGTTTTCCTGCACACTCCCGACAACGACGAAGCACCGGCGCTCGCCCGCCGGTTCCACGACGACGTGCGCGCGCTGGTGCCCGGCCTGGAGGCGCTGCCCGAGCCGGAGCCGGTGGAACCCGCGACGCTGTTCTGAGCAACCGGGCCGGCTACCCAGCCGGGACGAACGCGATCAGCCGCTGATGCGGATCGTCGACCACCTGCAAGACAATCTGGTCCACGGTCTCCTCGACCCCGCCCGGCAGCCGGAGCCGCACTCGCAGGTGGGTGTGCGGCCGGACGACGTCGTTGCGTTCCCAGAGCGCCGCGAACTCGGCGTCGGTCCGGAGCAGTTCGTCGATCCAGTCCCCGGTCGGCGGGCCCGCCGGGCTGCTCGCGCGCACGATGCCGATCGTCGTGCGCCGCATCGCTTCCAGGTCCGCGAACCGGCTCTGGAGCACCGGATCGGTGAACAGCATCTGCACGTACCGGCGGCGTTCCGGCGGGACCGCGCCGAAATCGGTCATCAGCCGAGCTGCGGCGGCGTTCCAGGCCAGGATCGCCGTCGCCGGTCCGACGAGCACCGCGGGAATCTCGCCCATCCGGTCGACAAGGCGGCGCAACGGATCGCTCGGCTCGGGGTTCGGCGGAGGGGTGTCGGGGACGGTGACGAGATCCAGCGCGTACTGCGTCTGGTCGTCGTCGAGCCCGAGCGCGGCGGCGATGCGGCGGACCACGTCGGCGCTCGGCATGACCCGGCCCTGCTCGATCCGCGTGTAGTACTCGTCGCTGACGAACGCCAGCGCGGCGACCTCACCGCGCCGGAGACCGGGCACCTGACGGCGGCCCGTTTCGGCGGAGACGGGCGGCGGGGCTTCGTCGCGGCGGGCGTGCAGGAACGCGCCGAGCTGGACGAGTCGCGGGTCGCGCACCATCAGCGCGGGCTCCGGGGGAGGGGGATCGGATTCTTCCCCTCCCGCGCCGGACAGCGAGGGCGCACGGTGGAGGCATGATCGACCGCGAACGCATCGACGTCCACACCCACCTGGTCCCTCCGTTCTGGGGCGAGGCCCTCGCACAGCACGGCGGCGACCCGTCGGGCTGGACGCTGCCCCCGTGGACGCCCGACGACCACCTGAAATTCGTGGACGCCAACGGCATCGCCACGAGCGTACTGTCGCTCACCGCCCCGAGCGTGACCGGCTGGTCCGGCCCGGCGCGTCGCGAGACGGCCCGCCGCGTCAACGAATACACCGCCGAGCTGGTGCGGGAACGCCCGGACCGGTTCGGGTTGTTCGCCACGGTTCCGTTGCCCGACGTCGAAGGCGCGGTAGCCGAGGTCGACCACGCGTTCGGCGCGCTCCGGGCCGACGGCGTGGTCCTGCTCTCCAACTACGACGGCGTCTACCTGGGCGACGACCGGTATGCGCCGCTCTGGGAAGCGCTCGACCGCCACCGCGCGGTGGTCTTCATCCATCCCGCGCATCCGCTCGTGCCGCTGCTGCCCGGCATCCCGGGACCGATGGTGGACTATCCGTTCGACACCACGCGCAACGCGGTGCACATGGTGTTCAACGGCATCACCGAGCGCTTCCCGAACGTGCGGATCATCCTTTCGCACGCGGGCGGTTTCGTCCCCTTCGCGGCGTTGCGGTTCTGCCAGATCCAAGCCGCGCTGGAGCCCGCCGGACCCACCGCCGACGACTGGCTGGCCCGGTTCCGCAGCTTCTACTGGGACACGGCGCTGTCGTCGGGCGAATACGCTCTCGGCGCGCTCGCCCGGTTCGCCGATCCCGCGCGGATTCTGTACGGCAGCGACTTCCCTTACGCGACAATGGAAGTGAGCACCCGGTTCACCGAGATCCTGGACACCGAAAGCGGGTTGACCGCCGAACAAAGCCGGGCGATCGACTCCGGGAACGCCCGCGCGCTGTTCCGTCGGCTGGGCTGAAACCCCGGTCAGCCCGCGTCGACGAGATCCACCGCGATGACCAACGTGCGGATCAGCGTCGAGGAACAGCCGGGCAGCGGATCGACGGCACGAGCGGTGCAGCCGGAGGCCGGCCCGAGCTTTCGCAGCTGGGCAGCGCCCTTGTCGCCTCGGAAGTCTCTGCCGGTGTGGCAGCGGCAGAGAGGGTCCGCATGAGGACACCGGCGACGACCTCCTTGGCTCGCAGCATCGGCCGCGTCGATCCGTTGTCGCCAGGTGGCTGCCGGGGGTCTTCGCCGGGGTATTCACGGCGTAGCCGGCGGTCCGGCACGAGAGCGCCCTCGCGCGCGAAGATCGGCATCGCCCGGTCGGCACGGCTCGAGCCGGGCGGCCGAGTACGGGCCAGGTTCCGCCGTCGCGGAACTGGCTGACTCAGATCGCGTCGCCCGCTCGCAGTCGCTCGACGGCGGACAATGGAGGGAACGGAGGCGCGGGCTGGGCCGGAGAAGCATCCGAAAGAGACCGAGCGGGCTTCCGGGCGAGGAGCCCGGCGCATACTCACCGTCCTTGATCGGTGCCACGATCGAGTGCCCTTCGCGATATTTCTGTTTCTCTTCCCGCCGCGTCATCCGAATTCCGTTCTCCGCCCGCCGCCTTTTCGCGAATAGCGTTGCGAGCCGCGCGAGATTATCCAGCACTGACACCGGCGAAATCCCGCGGCCGCCGAAATTGTCAGACCTCGCCGCTACCTTGCTGGGCATGACGCTTCTGGGGTTCTCCGTGGAGGACGAGTACCTGCCCGACTACGGCACCATTGTGCTTCGAGACGACGTATACCGCAGCGCGCCCGCGCTGGACAACAAACTGCTCGGCGAACTCGCGACGAACGCGTTGTCCGGCACGGTCGCGACAGCGGGCGACGGCTGGCTGCACTGCTCGGCAAGCCATCCCTGGCAAGCAGTGCGCTGCGAAGCCCACGACGGGCCGCCGGAACTGCGGCTCGAGGCATGGGAAGATGTTGTGGAGTCGCCGTTTCACAGCCGCTCCGGGGCCGTGAGCCTGGGATTGCTCACCGGCGGCGCCGGCGGCGACGCACTGAACCTGGGAGCGAAAGGCCTTTTCCGTACGCGGGTCTGCCGGAAACCGGCGGCGGCCGGGGAAGAGGGCGACGTCTGGCTGATCCAGTTCTGGCCGTCACCCGACGGACCGGAGCCGCCGCGGTGGCTCAAACGCACCCGTCCCGCGTTGCATCCGGAGGACCCGGGCTGGCAAGAGGTATTGGGTTACCACCTGATCGAAGTCTCGTGGTACTTCACGCTCGTGGGCATGTCGCGCCAGGACGGCTGGCTCGACGAACCATTGCCCGGCGAACCTCCCTCGGACACCGTGTGCGCCCAGTTGGGCGTCGACCCGCCGCGCACACGACGGGACGCGATTCCCTTGCTGGTCGCGGCAGGCCTGCTCGTGGACGACGGCACCGGCGGATACTCGGCGGGAACGCCGCGGCGCGCCACGGAGGTGCTCGACCTGCCAGCGGACCTGGCCGCCCGGTTGGACGCGGCCGCCGTCCGCGCCGTGTACATCCTGCTCGCGGCGGATCTCGTCAGCATCGCGGCGTGGTCGGATCCGGCGCACGTCAAGGATTTGGCCGCTTTGCTGGCGGTCCCGAAGGAAACCGTTGAGCCGTTGCTCGAGTATTCGCTCAGCGACAAGCTGATCCGCCGGGACAACGACACCGTCGCGGCGCTTCCCCGCCTACCACTGCGGCATGAGCCAGTGCCCCTCGTCCGAATGGTTCGCGAAGAGGAACCTCCGACTGTGGCCGGTCCTCCGCCGCGAGCCGGGTTCGTTTCCGGCGACGGCACGGTCGGCGTATGGCGCGGGGGAGAACTGGCGATCCTCGGCCGGGTCGAGAGCGACTATCGGTATCGCGCGTTCGAGACCCTGGCCGGGATTTACGTCGCCGCGTCCGGCGGGCAGGGACAGCTGATCGACTGGTCGGGCACGGCCCGGCAGCTTCCGGTGGACCTGGACATCCGGCCCGTCCGCAGCGCGGACGGACGCTACCTGGCGGGCGTGCAGACCCACATCGGCCGACGGTCGTGGGACCAGGTGCATTTGTACGACGTGACAACGGAAGAAGCGTGGAGCCTGCCCCCATCGCCTGAGCTGACCCGGAGCGTCCTGGGCATCCACGACGGCGCCGTCTACTTCACGACCGATTCGGGAGCCCTTGTCGCTTCCCGCTGGACACCGGGTGAGGAACCGGTGGACCTCGCGTCGCCAGTGCATCGGCTCGATCCGTTGTCCGGGGCGCAATTGCGCGAAGAAGCCGGGGGGCTGGCGGTATTCACCGCGTCCGGGGAACGGCGGGAAGTCCCGGAACCCCACCGCTGGCGGTTCGTGCCGGGCGGCACGCGGATGTATTCGTTCGGGTACGACCCGCCCGTCGCGCACCTGCTCGACCTTGCCACCGGGACCATCGGCGAACACCCGCTTCCCGACGGCTGCGAGTCCGGCGAAGCCGTGCCGTCCGCGCCGGTCTGGGAAACCCCCGACACCCTGGTCTTCTCCCAGCCGCACCGCGGACTGACTCGCCGCGTCGTCCGATGGCACGTGCGGCGCGACGAGTTCGAGCATTTCGACCTGCCCGAACTCGCGGGACACCGCCCGTTCCCGATCGAACCGATTCTCGCCGGAGAGCCGGACGCCCCGGGCCGCCGCCGTCTTAGCGACGGCGACCCGGGGCGGGTGCCCGGTCCTGGCGCTGGAAGTCAGGGTCAGCGATGAGCCGCCGCGACCGCCAGCTTCCACACCGCGTAGCCGATCGCGTCGGAGTTCTTCTCCAGCGGCGTGTCCGGGATGTTCGACGTCGTGTCGCAGGCGCGGTGGTAGCAGTTGTCGAACGCCGCGCCCGGCGTGCCGCCCCACTTCTGGGCCTGTTCGTAGCTCTTGATGTCGCCGGCGCCCGTCGCGAGGCCGCCGACCGGGATGCCCGCGCGCTTGAACGACGCGTGGTCGGACCGCCCGTCGCCTTCGGTGTCGCCCTCGGTCTCGATGTTGATGGAAGCGAAGTATTCGTCGAACACGGCCTTGACCGAAGCGACGTCGTCGTAGACGAAGTAGCCCCAGTTCTTCGAGCCGATCATGTCGAAGTTGAGGTAGGTGGTGATCTTCGCGCGCTCGGCGCTCGACAGCGTGCTCACGTAGTACCGCGAGCCGACCATGCCGGACTCCTCGTCGGCCCACCACGCGAACCGGACGCGCTTGGCCATCGCCGGGTTGGTGCGGGCCAGGGTCAGCGCGACCTCGAGGATCGACGCGCTGCCGGAACCGTTGTCGTTGATGCCGGGGCCTGCGCTCACCGAGTCGAGGTGCGCGCCGAGCATCAGGACCTGGTTCGCGTCGCCCTGCGGCCATTCGGCGATCAGGTTCTGCGACCGGCCGGTGCAGCTCGTGCAGGTCTGGCGTTTCGTGGTGTAGCCCGCGTTCTTGAGCAGGTTTTCCACATAGGACACCGACGCCGCGTATCCGCCGCCGCGCGGCGAGCGCGTGCCGCCGTTGTTGCGGGCGATGGCCTGGAACTGGTTGAGGTGGGTCTTGATGTTGGCCAGCGAGATGTCCGGGGCCGCGAGCGCCGAGGCGGGCGCGGCGGTGGCCGCGGGCACGCTGACGACGCCCAGTACCGCCACTAGGGCGGTGACCCCGGCGCCGATTCTTGTCTTCCACTTCATGACGGTGCGTTCCTTCGGTTGGGGTGGGGAGAGCGGGTGTTCTCGGGGGATTGGCCGGGCAGGCCGGGTCCCGGCGCGCGGCGGCGAGCGGGACCCGGCCGGATCAGGTCAGCGCGTGGTGCGCGTCGTGCAGGTCGGCTCGCCGGACACCGCGGGGACGGAGACGGCGTTCCAGGCTGCCTTGGTGGCGTTGAACTCGGTGCAGCTGCCCGGGTAGAGCGCGATCGCGGCCTGGAGCGTCGCCTTGCGGGCCGCCTTGTGGTTCCACGACGAGGTCTTCTTCAGCAGGCCGTTGTAGAAGATCTTGGCGGCCTTCTGGATGCCGATCCCGGTGACGCTGCTGTTGTTGCAGGTCGGGCTGGCCGGCTTGCCGCCGCCCGGGTTCGAGCCCTCGGCGAGCAGGTAGAACCAGTGGTTCTGCGGACCGGCCGCGGCGTGCACCTCGGTGCTCGGGATCGACGACGAGTAGCAGTTCGGGTCGCCGACCTTCGACGGGTTGTACATGTAGCGGATCGGGCCCTGGCCGACCAGGTTGACGCCCTCGCCGACCTCGTAGTCGGGCCGGTCCTTCGCGTTGTTCGCGTACGCTTCGGTCATCGCGCCGAAGATGTCGCCGGTCGACTCGTTCAAGCCGCCGTTCTCGTTGCCGGAACCCGCGCCGCCCGGCGTGGTCTGGAAAATGCCGTGCCCGAACTCGTGGCCGACCACGTCCATCGACGTGGCCTGGCGCCGGTTGTCCTGCGAGTGCCCGAAGTGCGTCGAAGAGCCGTCCCAATAGGCGTTGACGTCGTTCAGGCCGACGGACGCCGGGTAGCCGCGCCCGCTGCCGTTGATGCCGTTGCGGCCCAGCCAGTCCTTCAGCATCTTCCATTCGGTCTGGACGCTGAAGAGGGTGTCGACGCAGCCGGTCTCGAGGTTCGTGCCGGAGCCGTTGCCCCAGCTGTTGTCCGGTCCACTGTAGACAGACCCGCCCTCGCGGCCGCAGCTGATGCCCGGGCGGCCCGGGTCGCGCATCGAGTACGAGCTGCCGGATCCGGTGGTGTCGATGGAGACGGTGCCGACGTAGTAGCTGTTGCCGGTGCCCGCCGCGTTCACCGCGTTCGGCCGCGCCTGGGACTTCGCCCCGGAGCTGAAGGTCTTGATGTCGTCCCGCTGGTCGAGCACCGCGCCGGTGGCGGCGTCGACGAAGACGTGCAGCCTGCTCGGCGCCGTGGCCGTGCGCCCGGTGACGACGACCTCGTACGCCAGTTTCGGATTCGCCCCGGCCAGCACCACCTTTTCGGGCGTGCTCACACTGTCCACAGTGGGCAGTTGGGCGCGTGCCGTGGAGGCGGCCTTCGCGGCGTCGAGAACGGCTTGCGTCCCGACGGCGATGGGCGCGCTTTCCGCGGCGCTGGTGTCCCGGACGTTGCCGGCCCCGTCCGCGACGACGACCGCGTCCCCGCCGACGACCCGCAGGCCTTGGTAGGTGCGCTCGTAGGCGCTGTAGAAGAGCCCGGCGTCGCCCGCGGTCTGGCCGACGCGCCGGAACGCCTCCGCCGGGCCGCGGCTGAGCCCGCCGAGCCCGGAGGCGACCGCCTGGTCGGCGGCGCGAGCGGCGGCCACGTCCGGGGAAACGGGCTGGGCTGGGGAGGCCGCGCTCGCCGGGACCGACGGCAACGCGAGGGACAGGGCGAGACCGGCGGCGGCCGCCAGGCCCGTGGTGAGTCCGCGATGGGGCATCGAGGTCTTCCTTCCCTGAAGGCAGGACGATGGGTGCGGGGAGAGGGAACGCGCCCGGCTGCTCACGGTGGGTATGCGGCCGAGCACAGTCGAGTAAAGGATCGGCGCCCGGGAGCGTCAATGCTCCAAACGGACCAACGGAATGTTCCGGATTCAGCGGTCAATTCGTATATGCGTTGCCGGTGCTGGGATTTTTCGCGTTTTCGGCCCCTGGGCGACTTTCGTAGGGAATGTCCCGGCTGCCGTACGAATGTCGGAAGGGTCCGGACGGCGGAAAGGCCGGGCCAGCGGAAGGCCGTTCCCCGGCGGGGACGGCGAGCGCGAGTGCGGCGCTGCCTGCCGCGGGTCGGCGAAGCATTGCTGCCAGGCGAACTCGACGCGTTCGCATGCCTCGGACCAGAGGCTGGACTCGCGGCGGTGCGCTGCCGGACCAGCGAGCCGCCCGGCCTGGCTCGGACGGGCTCGTTAGGTGCTGGACTTACGGTGCTGCGCTGCCGGGCCAGAGGCTCGCCCGGCTTGATCCGGATGGGCTCGTTAGGGGCTGGACTCACGGCGGTGCGCTGCCAGGCCAGAGCGCCACCCGGCTTGATCCGGACGGGCTCGCCGATCGCGGCGAGGCGCGCCGTGTGCCCGGCACGCCCCGGGTGCCGGATCTTGTCCGCTGCCTCAGCGAGGTCCGGGAAGAGATCCCTCCGGCCCGGTCATGGCCGCGCACACCTCGGCGGCCGCCGTCCACAGTCCTAAGTGGCCGGTCGCGACGGTCCGGCATTCCATGCCCTGCTCCCGGGCACGGGCAGACATAGCGGAGAAAGGAGAGTGCTCGCCGAAAAGAACGTAGCGGCCAGGCGGCCGCGCGGCCGAGGACGGCGGCAGGGGTTCTTCGTGGCTGGCGAGGTCGATCGGCCGCAGCCGGGAGACCACGGCGGGGTCGGTGAATCCGAGCGCGTCGAGCCCGAACGGCGGCACGGCCCGGCCCGACGGGTCGTGAGACTGCGCCGCTTCGGCGAACAGCCGACGCAGAACCGGCATGAGGTCGAAGGCGGATTCGCCGGGCGAGGGAAGGAAAGCATCGAGATAGATCGCTTCGCGCACCTGCTCCAGATGCGCGTCCGCGAGCCCGGCGACGACCATCCCGCCGTAACTGTGGCCGACGAGGACGACCTGGTCTTCGAGCACCTGCCCGACTTCGTCGAGGTGCTGCTGCAATCCGGGGCCGGTGAGCGTGGGCGCGGCGACAGTGTGCCCTTGCTCGGACAACCGCGCCGCGATCCGGTCCCATATCCAGCCGCCGCACCACGAGCCGTGCACCAGGACGTAGTGGCTCATGGCGCGGGCACCTTCGCGACGACGTCGACCTCGACCAGCACGTCGGGGGCGAACAGCGCGGCGACTCCGACCAGGGTGCTCGCCGGAGCCGCGGGCACTCCTTCGCGCAGTGCGGCGAAGAGTCCGGAGATCAGCTCGGGGCGATAGTCCACGACGTAAACGGTTTCCTTGACGATGTCCTCGCGTCCGCAGCCGGCGGCGGCGAGCGCGACGTCGAGGTTGTGCGCGATCCGCCGCATCTGGGTCGCGTGGTCCTCGCCGCAGAGGTTTCCGTGCTCGTCCCAGGCAACTTGCCCGGAAAGGAAAACGAGGTCGGCGACGCGCACGACCGGGGTGAAGGCTCCGGGGATGCGGTGCAGTCCGGGAGGGGTCAGGTACTCGGTCATCGCCGCGCCGCCGCTCCGGCCCAGGCGGTGATCGCGGCTTCCCGGAGCGCGGCGTTCGGCGGATCGGTTTCGCGGCGGACCCATGCGATGTGGCCGTCCGGCCGGACGAGGAGTTCGCTGAGGCTCTCGGGTCTGGTGCTGGTCGCCGTGATCCGGTCTTTCCAGCCTTCGGCGACCTGCTCCGCGCCGTCTCCGAAGTAGCCGAAAGTGCCGTCGTGCAACAAGTTCGTGTCGTTCGACCCGAACATCCGGCCGGGCGCGCGGGTGCCGACGAGCGGGTCGTCGTCGGGTGCTGGATAGGACGTCGACAGGGCGGACACCAGACCGGCCAGCCGGGCGTTGACCTCGGGGATTTCGAGCAACGAATCCAGCAGTCCGCGCAGCGCGGCGACCGGGCGTTGGTAGTCGGGGACCAGGGTGAGTTCCAGCAGCAGCGTCTGGGCTTGGGTGTTGTCGGCGACCAGTTGTCCCACCGGGAAACGCTCCGCGTGGTAGGTGTCGAGCAGGCCCGGCGGCGCCCAGCCATTGAGGTCGGCGGCGAGTTTCCAGCCGAGGTTCATCGCGTCCTGCAGACCGGTGTTGAGGCCCTGGCCCGCCGCCGGGAAATGAATGTGCGCCGCGTCGCCCGCGAGGAATACCCGGCCGGACCGGTAATGCTCGGCCAGCCGGGTGGCGTTGCCGAAGCGCGAAAGCCAGCGCGGCTCCGCGATGCCGAAGGAGGTGCCCGTCAGCTCCACCAGGGTGGCGCGGAACTCCTCGAACGTCACGGGTTCCGTTGCCGAGACGCGCATGCGCTCCGGACTGGTGACCACGATGCGGGTCAGCCCTCCGGAAAGCGGGGCGATCAGCAGCGGAACGCGCCCGGCCGCCGCGATCGCCTCCTGGTCGACGACCGCGAAGTCGCCGAGCATCGAGCTCATCGTGCCGTCCGAGCCCGGGAATCCGATGCCCGCGGACTCCCGGACCTTGCTCCGGCCGCCGTCGCAGCCCACGAGATACGCGGCGCGAAGCCGGAAGTCCCCGTCCGGCCCGATGCCCGCGACGTCGACCCCGTCGTCGTCCTGGGCGAGCGACACGACTTCGTGCCCGTAGGAGATTTCGACGCCGAGTTCCCGTGCGCGTTCTTCGAGCAGCTGCTCGGTCCGCGCCTGCTCCAGGAACAGCGTGTAGCCGTGCCGGGTGTCCAGCGCAGAGAAGTCGAGCTTCCGCGAGAGCCCGGCGAAATGCCAGCTCGGGACGGTGCGGCCCTGGTCGAGAAACCGGTCGGCGATGCCGCGCAGTTCGAGGATCTCGATGCTGCGCGGATGCAGCGTGAGCGCGCGGGACTGGCCGTGCCGCGCCTGCTGCCGTTCGAGGATCCGGACCCGTACCCCGGCCAGCGCCAGTTCCGCGCCGAGCAGCAGCCCCGTCGGGCCCGCCCCGCTGATCACGACGTCGGTGTCCACAACCGCCTCCACTATTTTCCGAACAACGTTCATTTAAACCTGCCGTCAGTGTCCTGAGGAAGCACAAAGCTGTCAAACACGCTGCTAGGCTGGCCATGCCATGACCGCGCACCAGCCCCGCACCCGAGGACGCCCGCCCGCCGCCGACCGGGCCCACGTCACCGCCGCCGCGCTCCGGCTTCTCGACGAAGAGGGCCTCGACGCGCTCACCATGCGGAAACTGGCCACCGCGGTCGGCGTCCAAGTGGGGACGCTTTACGGCTACTTCCCGACCAAAACGGCCTTGCTGACCGCCATGGCCGAGTCGATGCTGGATGGCTGCCGCGCTGCCGCCGACGGAATCGCCGAGCCGCGCGAACGGGTGCTGGCCCTGATGAGAAGCCTGCGCACCGCACTTCTGTCCTATCGCGACGGTGCGCGGGTGTACGCGGGCACGCACGCCGTCGGTCCGAACACCCTGGGCTTCGCCGAAGCCCTCAACGGCGCGCTGCGGGAAACCGGCCTCGATGCCGCGTCGGCGATGAAAACCGCGCTGCTGGTACTGCACTTCGCAACCGGCCACGCCCTCGAAGAACAAGCAGCAATCCAGTCCGGCCCGGACCTGCCCGCCGACATCGGCCACCTGCGCGAAGCAATCCAGGCCGGCGACTACCCGAACCTCGCCGAGGCCCAGGACCACCTGACCGGAACCGATCTGACCGACCTCTTCGAACAGGGCCTGCGCCTGCTCACCGCCGACCTGCCCTGACGGGCGGGTTTCACTGTGCGGCCAACGGCTCCGGCGCGTTGCGGGCTGGGTGACTGCGTCGGTCTTGCTGGCCCCTGGGGGCAGGTCTCGGTCGACACCGGCATTGGCGAGACGGATCGGGCGCCGACACCGTGGATGGACCAAGTACCGGCGCTGGCTTATATAAGCGAGAGCCGGTATGATCCGCGTAGTGCACGCGTTCGACATTCTCGGCGACCCGGTGCGCCGCCGCATTCTCGAACTGCTCGCCGACGGTGAGCAGACCTCGGGCGCGATCACCGACGTGATTCGAGCCGAGTTCGCACTGTCCCAGCCGGCTGTCTCGCAGCATCTGCGCGTTCTGCGCGAGAACGGGTTCGCTTCGGTCCGGGCCGAGGGAGCCCGCCGGTTCTACGCCGTCGACCCTTCGCCGCTGAGCGAGGTCGACGAGTGGTTGGACCGGTTTCGCGGGTTCTGGAATCAGCGGCTCGATGCCCTGGGCACTGAGCTGGCCCGCGGCAGGCGAGCATCCCGGACCTCGGGTGTCGGCAAGGCCGGTCCGCCAGCGAAAGGACGATGACGTGAAGGACGTACTGGACGAACTGGCCGCTGCGCGCCGGGCGATGGGCACCGCGACCCTGCCGGCCGGCGACGCGTACACGATCGAGCTGCGGCGTGACTACGACGCGTCGGTCGACGAGGTGTGGAACGCCATCACCGACCCCGAGCGGTTGGGCCGCTGGCTGAAGCCGGTGACCGGTGACCTGCGTCTGGGCGGATCGTTCGAGCTGGACGTCGGTGAGCACGGGGAGATCCTCGCCTGCGACCCGCCGCAGCGACTGCGGGTGTCCTGGCTCTTCGAGCCAGGGGCCGATGAGTGGCCGGGTACGAGCGAGGTCGAGGTGAGGCTGTCTCCGGGCACTGCCGGGGGCACCGAGTTCGAGCTGGTCCATGCCGCGGCCGTCGGGGAGCCCATGTTCCCGACCTACGGCCCTGGTGCCGGCGGTGTGGGCTGGGATCTGCATCTCCTCTCCTTGTCGCGCTTCCTGGCCGACGGCGAGACCCTCGATCACGACGAGTTCCGGACCTTGTCCGGGGGACGCGAGTTCGCTCGGCGCAGCGCGGCGGCATGGGGCGAAGCTCACCTGGCCGCCGGCGGCGACCCGGATCGCGTGGCGGCTGCGGTGGCAGCCACCACCGCGTTCTACGCCCCCGAAGGAAGCGAGCGATGAAGTACGCCAACTCGATCGAGATAGCCCTGCCTCGCGAGAAGGTGGTCCAGCTGATCTCCGACCCGGCGCACCTGGCGAAGTGGCTGCGGGGCCTGGTTCTGCACGAACCGGTGAACGGAGCACACGGCCAGGTCGGCACCACCTCGCGCGTGGTGTTCCAGAGGGGCAAACAGCAGGTGGAGGCCACCGAGACCATCACGCGGCTGGAGCCCGCGGACGTCCGCGCAGTGCCCAGGTCGGTCGTCGTGCATTACGAACGGGAGATCGCCGCCAAAGGGATGTGGCAGGCCCAGCGCGATCGGATCGTCGACGCTGGTCCGGACAAGACGCTGTGGGAGAGCGAGAGCGAGTTTCGGTTCGACGGGCCCCTGATGCGACTGGTGGCGCTGCTCATGGTCGGCTCGTTTCGCAAGCAGTCGCAGCAGCACATGCGGGACTTCAAAGCGTTCGCCGAGCACGGGACGGACGTCCGGCAGGGGGCGAGCTGACCTGCCGCTGAGTCGCGGGTCCGGCCGTCATGGCGAGCACACCCGCCGCACGCGTCGACCGGTATGCCGCGATGCCAAGGCAGGCCTGCCGGAACGGGCGTCGCACTGCAAGCACGGGGTCGGATACCGCACCATTGCCGCCGCGTTGGCCTCGGCGTGGCCCCAGCCGCCCGGATAGCGCTCGCCGCGCCTGTCCCACGACCCGGTGAACAAGGCTGGCGTGATCGAGTTTTCCGGCGAATAGTTCAACAGCAGCGGGAAATGCGCCGCACCGGACCGCGAAAGCTTGAGTCCTGGCAGGAAGTGCCGTCCGGCGGTGGGCGTCCTTGCGCTCCGCGAGGCGGAATCGGGATCCTGGGCTCACCGAAGCGCAGGGGAGGAGCCGGGCGATGGACGACGTGGAGCTGACGCATCGCGAATGCGTCCGGCTGCTCCGGTCACCCGAACGGGGCCGTCGCGGGATCGTTGCCATCGACGGGCTGACGCCCGCCCTGCGGGTCTGCCTTCTTCTCGACGCGGGCGACGTGCTGATCCCGACCGGGCCGGACAGCGGGCTCGTGCGCGTGGCGGCGCTGCGTCCGGTTTCGCTGGAATTCACCGATCAGGACAAGGACGGGCGGCTGCGGTGGACCGTCCGCGGGATCGGCCTTGCCCGGCCGATGACCGGGCTGGACGTTCCTCGTCCGGTGCCGCGCAGCACCGTGCTCGCGGCGATGCCGGACGCGTTCCGCAACGGGGTCCGGGTCGTCGTGGCCCGCTACCGCGGCAACCGGCCCGCGGACGGGGTCGTGATCCCCGCGCCGCGCGTCGGCTGAGAAAGGCTCGAGTGCCTGTCTTGGTAACCGTTTGGCGACACCGTCGCTGAGCCCCATTCGGCGGGTTGTGGCCGGATACGATGGATTTGCCTGAAATCAGTTGTTCCCGCGTTTCGCCCGAGGCGAGCGACGCGGGCGGCTGGGTGATCAGGAGGGGGAATGCCCGGGCGAAACCGGCGCTGCGCAGCAGCGGCCGGGACGACCGGGCGGAGGCGTCATTCAGTCGGAAGGAACCATGAGTACCGCGAGAATCAATGTCAGGACCTTGACGGTCATCACGAGCTGGATCCTCATTGCCGGGGCCGTGCTGCTGGGCATGGGATTCGTCATGCTCATCACCGCGCCGCCGCACAGCGGCGCCAACATCGGCGCCGGAGGAGCCCTTCTCTTCGGCCTGGGCACGACCGGGGCGGGTCTGCTGATCGGAGCGGGGACAGCGGTGGCCGCGCTGCGGGTCCGGCTGCGCGAGGGGCGTGCTGAGGTCCCTGTGCTGGCCTGGGAGAAGCGTCTCCGGCGGTTGACCGCGGCCGCGGTCGGCCTGGTCGCGATCGGGGACCTCGTGCTGACCCGGGCAACCTTCCCCTTCAAGAATGCGCGCGCCGGAAGCGATGGCGTGGATTCTTACCCGATTTTCGTGACCGGTGTATGCATCGCCGGGTGCGGTCTCCTCGCCGGGGCCCCGCACGCGTTGTACTGGCTGTCGCGCCAGCGGACTCGCCGCCATTTCGAGCGTCGCGCGTAGCCCTCACGCGGGCCGCATCGTGCGCATGGTGCGTTCGACCTCCCAAAAGGCGCGCACCGCAAGGATTTTCCCCGTCTCGTCGACGCGATAGACGAACACTCCTTCGGCTTCGAGCACCTGTCCGCCGTTCTCGCTGCGGACGTGGCCGGTGTAGGCGACCTCGTTCCCGCAGGCGAACGAGTCGTCGAAGAGGAACTCGATCGAGTCGTTGGGCGCGATGGCCCGGTCCCAGAACGCGGAAAGGGCGTCGCGGCCCCGGTGCCCGCTGCCGTCCGGGTCGAACTGGGAAGGGCCGACCGGGTCCTCCACCAGGGCGTCCGCGGCGAACAGCGCCAGCCAGGCCTCCTTGTCTCGCCTCCGGACGGCGGCATGCAGGGCCTGGCTGGCGGTGCGGGCGGTGGTCATCGGGCCTCCTGGTGTTGATCGTCGCTAGCCTGGGAACCATGGTGTTCGACTCCACGCGGCTGGATCTCCAGCCGTACGCCGGGTTCGACATGGCGCGCTACGTCCGGCGCACGTATTGCAGCTGGGCGGACGCCGGGTGGGAGTCCTTGCTCGTGCAGCGGTTCGAGCACGTCCCCGTCGCCGAGGAAATGGCGTTGCCCGCCGCGGCGGATCTGCATTTGGTGTTGCCGGTCGGGCGGAGCGCGGTGATGGAGACGCGCCGGGGCGGCCGGTGGGGACGCACTCCGTGGACGCCGGGGCGCGTCGAGCTGATGCTTCCGGATCAGCCCGCGGTGCGGCGTTACGGGGCAGCGGGCGTGCTGGACAGCGTGCAGGTCCACATTCCGCGGGATACCGTCGACGCGACAGCGGCGCAGCTCGGCGGCTCCGCCGTGGACTTCGACGCGCTGGCTGCGTCGTTGACAGCGGGAGATCCGCTGGTCGAGGAGATCATCCGAGCTGTCGGCAGTGCGGGCGCGGCCAACGATCTGTACGCCGAATCCGCGGCGGCGTTCCTGACGATGCAACTGCTCACCCGGCACACGCGGCGGTCCGCCCGGGCCGCGCCGACGCGGGAGAACGCGAGGGTCCGGGCGGTCGTCGCGGCGATGCGCGAGCGGCTCGCCGAGCCGGTCACCTTGGCGGATCTCGCCGGCGAGGTTCATCTGAGCGTCTACCACCTGGTCCGGGTCTTCAAGGAAGCGACCGGGGAGACGCCGTACCGGTACCTGACCCGGTTGCGGATCGACGAGGCGAAACGGCTGCTGCGCGGCACCGAACTGACCATCGCCCAGATCGCGGGGCGCTGCGGATTCGCTGACCCGGCCGCGTTGTCGACGGCGTTCCTGCGGCACACCGGGACGCGTCCCTCGGCGTACCGCGATTCCTGACGGGCCCGGCATCAGCGCTGCTGCCGGAACGCTTCCCGGATCTCGGACACCAGCAGCTCCGGCTGCTCCAGCCCGGGGAAGTGGCCGCCGCGGTCGAGTTCGTGCCAGGAGCGCAGGTCGAGGTAGCGGCGTTCGGCCCAGTGGCGGACGGCGGGCCAGGGGTCGGCCGGGAAGATCGAGCAGGCGGTCGGCACGGTCACCGGCTGCGCGTTCTCCTCCTCCGCGCTGCGGGCCACCCAGCGCATCGCCTCCCAGTACCACCGCGAGGAGGACGCGCCGGTGGCGGTCAGCCAGTACAGCGCGATGGTGTCGATCTGCTGCGAAATGCTTACGCCGCCGCCGGATTCCGGCCGGGTGTCGGAGTAGGCGGCGAATTTCTCGCCCAGCCACGCGGCCAGCCCGGCGGGGGAGTCGAGCAGCGAATAGCCCAGCGTCTGCGGGCGGGTGCTCATCTGCAGCCCGAAGCCGTAGCCGTCGGCGAGATGCCGGTTCCGCCGGTCCAGGACGCGTTGCCCGGCGGGACTGGGCGCGAGCAGGTCGTCGGGCACGGGCGAGGCGATCGGCATCGTCAGGTGCAGGCCCGCGACGCGTTCGGGGACCAGGCGCGCGAGTTCGGTGCTCACGAACGCGCCCCAGTCCCCGCCGTGCGCGCCGAACCGCGGATAGCCGAGCACGGTCATCAACTGCGCCCACGCCCGCGCGGTACGGCCGGGATTCCAGCCCTGCTCCCGCGGCCGGTCGCTGAACCCGAACCCCGGCAGCGCCGGGATCACCAGGTGGAAGGCGTCGCGCGCGGAACCGCCGTGTGCGACCGGATCGGTCAGCGGGCCGATGACGTCCTCGAACTCGAGAACCGAACCGGGCCAGCCGTGCGTCAGCACCAGCGGAAGGGCGTCCGGCTCGGCGGAACGGACGTGCCAGAACGCGATCCCCAAGCCGTCCAGGACGACCCGGTAGTGCGGGATGGCGTTCCACCGCTGCTGCAGCACGGACCAATCGTGCTCGCGCCACGCGGTCAGCAGGGTCGACAGTTGCGCCAGCTGGATTCCCTGGGATGCGTCCGGCACGGTCTCGTGCTCGGGAAGCCGGACCCGGTCCAGTCTGGTCCGCAGATCGGCGAGGTCCGCGTTGTCGACGTCGATGGCGAAGCGTTCGGGGGAGGGGGTCTCGCCTGCAGAAATGTCAGCCACGCAAGGAACCGTAGGGCTGGGCCGGGCGCTGCCTCAATGTTCGGGATTGCGGTGTGCGAGTGAATTATTGCGGTGCGGAGTCCGCAGAGGAGGCCCGCTCTAAGCTCGCTCCCGTGGACACGGGTGACTACCGGGCCGCGGTGACCGGGATCCTCGGCTCCGCGTCGCACGAAACTTCCGCCGGGCTCGAGCGGTTCTGGGCCGCGGCGCGCGGAGCCCGATGTTCCGCCGCGGCCGGGAGGGTGGACGCGCGACGATCTCGAAGCCGCGGTCGTCGACGCGGTGACGGAGTGGATCACGCCGCTCATCTCGGCTGGAGCACCCGAGGGCTTCTGTCGCGTCGAGGCCCCGGGCGGCTGCGGGTGAGCGCGGAAATGCCGGGAGCCGTATGTGTCCGAAGAGGACTCTGGCCGGTTCGCGGTCGACGGATACGGCCGGACGCTCGGCACCTCCGGAGTGCGGGCGAGGATCGGCGCCGGGTACCGGTCGGGTCGGCTTGATCGCGGCGTTCGGGGGCCGGAACCCGTTCACGGCTCGCCGAGCGCCTTGCCCGCCTTGGCCCAGTTCCCGCGCAGAGTGTCCAAATAGGACTGTGCCTGCGCGCCCGGCTTGGTCCCGCGGGCGAAGCTCTTCATCGCGCCCGGTCCCGCGTTGTAGCCGAGCGCGAGCAGTTCGTCGGAGGTGATCGAGCCGGACCGGTGCGCGGGCAGTTGCGCGGCCAGGTCGTGCAGGTACCAGGACTCGGCCTGGATTGCCAGGTCCGGGTCGTCCGGCAGCTGGTCCCATGAACGTCCGGCGAACGCCCGGCCCTTCTTCGTCGCGTCGAAGGTCGCTTCGTGCATGTTCGCGACCCCGAACGCGGCTCCTGGCTTGAGCCGCTGCCAAGCGCGTTCGAGAGCCGGATCGTGCGGTTTGTACGACTCGTTGAAGAGAATCGCCATGACCAGCCGAGGGGACACCCCCGCCTCTTGAGCGCGGGTCCGGACCATGGAGGCGAACCGTGCCGGGTCGTAGCTCCCGCTGAGCGCGGAGGTGGTCGGAGTCGCCGTGGGTTCCGGCTGGCTGGCGGGACCAGTGCAGGCGGCGAGACACAGTCCCAGCATCGCCGCTGCCAGCCAACGCCACTCGCGCATCGTCTCCGCCTTCCCTCTGCTTCCACCTTGGCACAAAACGGCCGCCGGTCGTGCACCGTGCACTGTCGTGTTCCGCCTGTTTCGTCGCCGTGCCCGAAGCGCCGGACCTGGTGCGGTTCCTAACGTCGAGCCCAACGTGGTGAACCAGCCCGCACGACAGGAGCCCGCCGATGACCCACCCGTCCCGCAGCCGGCTGGGAGTGCTGCTCGGCAGCACCACTCCGCCGGAACAGATCGGCGCACAGGCCGCGGCCGCGGAAGCCGCCGGTTTCGGGGAATTGTGGCTGCCCGAGGACTACTTCTTCCTCGGCGGCATCGCGGGCGCCGCGCTCGCGCTCGGAGCGACGTCCCGGGTCCCGGTCGGCATCGGGGTCGTGTCGTCGGTCGTCCGGCATCCGGCGTTGCTGGCCATGGAAATCAGCACGCTGGCCCGCGCTTACCCGGGCCGGCTGATGCCCGGGATCGGGCACGGCGTCCCGGCTTGGACCGCGCAGATGGGCTTGACCCAGCGGTCGCCGATGAGCGCCCTGCGCGAAACCCTCACCGCCGTCCGAGGGCTGTTGCGCGGCGAGACGATCGACGAGGAGGGCCGGTTCGCCGCCTTCCGCCAGGTCGCGATCACGCACCCGGTCGCCGAGCCGGTGCCGCTGTTCACCGGGGTGCTCGGGGACAAGGGGCTCGAGCTGACCGGGCGGATGGCGGACGGTCTGCTCGTCAGTGCGCTCGCACCGGTCGAATACGTACGGAACGCGCGGCGCAAGCTGGACGAAGCCGCGCGCGCGGCCGGGCGGGACGAGCGCATCACGATCACCGTCCTCGCCGCGGCGAACGTCACGCGGGATCCGGGGCAGGCAGCCGCCGCAAGGGAAGCGCTCAAAGCGGTTCTTGCCTTTTACCTCGCCGCGACTGGCCCTGGCCCGCTGTTCGGCGCGGTCGGCGCCAACGAGCAGCTCGCGGACATGCTCTCGCGAGGCGGTCCCGAGGTGGTCGCTGCGGAGATGCCGGACGAGTGGCTCGACGTTTTCGGCGTCGTGGGCGGGCAGGACACCGCGCGCGCCCGCCTCAAGGAATACCTCGACGCGGGCGCGGACAACGTCGCCATCGCGACCGTCGTCGCCGGCGGCGCGGAAGAAACTCTCGCCGCGGTCGGAGAACTGACCGGCGAATTCACCCACTGAAAGGGCACGACCATGAGCACTGACCTCGAGCGGATCCTCGAAGTGCACCAAGGCTGGTACGAGGCGAACATCGGCCTCGTCGCCGACGCGATGCTGCAGTACTTCCCCGAGGGCGACGGCTACCACCAGTTCAACCTCAACGGCCACACCTACCACGGCGTGCTGGACAAGCACCGGCTGTGGGTCAACGCCGCGAAGATCGGGCTGAGCATCACCGCGATCAAGGACACCGTCGGCCCGGACGTCCAGGTCTTCGGGGACGTCGCGCTGCTCACCGCCGAAGGAACCGCCGACGTGCTGGCGCCCGGTCAGCAGGACGCGGTCCCGACCCCGTTCCGCACCACCGAGTTCTTCCGCCGCGACGACGGCAAGGGCGGTCCGGACTGGCGGATCTGGCACATGCACGTCAGCGTCCAGGACCCGCAGATGCCCAAGCACGGCACGGAATGAGCAGGGGTTTGGACCGCGTCAGCGTCGAGGGACCGGCCGGAAAGCTGTCAGTGCTGCGCACGGCGGACGACCGGCCCGGCGTCCCGCTCGTGCTCCTGCATCCGATCAACTCCGCGGCAGTGGTCTGGGAGGACGTCGCCGCCCGGCTCGACCGGCCGGTCGTGGCGCCGGACCTGCGCGGGCACGGGAATTCCGGGCAGACCGGCCCGTTCACCGTCGAAGACGGCTACGTGCCGGACGTCCTGGCGGTCCTCGACGCGCTCGGGCTGGACGAGGCGCATCTGGCCGGCGGGTCGCTGGGCGGCACGATCAGCGTCGCGCTGGCCGCGCTGCATCCCCGGCGGGTGCGCAGCGTCGCCGCGTTCGGTTCGACGCTGGGCACCGGCGTTCCGGACGAGGCGATCGCCGCGATGGTGCGCGAACTTGAGGCTGCCGGGACCGCCGGGTACTTCGCCGGTCAGGTGCCGGAGATAGTGGGCCGGAAGCACCGGGATTCGACGCGGGTCCGGGAGGTGATGGCGGAAGCGGTCGGCACCCGGCCGACGACGGTGGTCGCGGAGATCCTTTACGGAGCGTTCGGCGCGGACATCCGGCACCTGGCGGGAAAGGTGGCTACCTCGGGGATTCCGGTGCTGGCGGTGGCCGGAACCGAGGATCCGACGTGCCCGCCCGCGATGTCGCGCGAACTCGCCGAAGCCACCGGCGGTACCGCGGTGGAGCTGGACGGAACGGGTCACCTGCCGATGCTCGAGGAAACCGGCCAGGTTGCCGACCTCCTCCGGAACCACCTCGCGCGGGCGGAGGAAGGAAGGCCGTGACGTACTCGATCGTCGCGCGCGATCCGGTCACCGGCTGCGTCGGGGTCGGTGCCCAGACCCATTTCTTCGGCGTCGGCACGTTGCTGCCGTGGGCCGAGGCGGGCGTCGGCGCGGTAGCGACCCAGGCGTTCGTCAACGTCGAATGCGGACCTCGCGGCCTGGAGTTGTTGCGGGCAGGCGTACCCGCACCGTCTACTGTGGACTTGCTGGTGGCCGAGGACCCGGATTCCGCTTATCGCCAGCTGGGAATCGTCGACGCACGGGGGTCGGTGGGCACGCACACCGGCGGCTCGTGCGCGCCGCACGCCGGTTCCGCGCGCGGGCATCAGGTGACGGTGCAAGGGAACATGCTGGCTGCCCCGAACGTGTGCCAGGCCGCGCTGTCCGCCTTCGAGACCGCGGGCGGCGACCTTGCCGACCGTATCCTCGCCGGGCTCCAGGCGGCGGACGGTGCCGGGGGAGACGTGCGCGGTGCCCAGTCGGCGGCACTGCTGGTCGTCTCCGGCCGACGGAGCCCGACGCCGTGGAACGAGGTGGTGGTCGATCTGCGGGTCGACGACCATCCGGATCCGCTCGCCGAACTGTCCCGGCTCCTCCCGCGCTCGCGGGCCTTCGGCGCGGTCGGCGGGGTGATGTTCGCGCGCGGCTTGACGCTCGGGCCGTTCGAGGGTGTCACGCCGGACGAGTTGGACGCGCGGCTGAACGCTCTCGCGTCGGCGGCGGAGGTGATCGGGCCGGACAACCGCGAGGCAGACTTCTGGCGCGCGGTCCTGCTCGCCCGCGCCGGACGGCATCGGGAGGCCGCCGACCTCTTCGCGGAGGTGGCGGCGTTCCGGCCCGCGTTGGCGGGATTCGCGAAAGGGCTTGCGCCGCTGGGGTTTCTCGACGCTGAAGCCCTCTCCGCGTTGACTGCACACCTTGAGGAGTCTTCATGAACGCCGCCGCTGCTGTCCGAGCCGCGCGGGTGACCGACCTGGCGGCGGACTTGATCCGGTGCGACACACAAAACCCGCCCGGCGGGGAACGGCCGGTGGTCGAGCCGCTATACGAGGTCTTGGCGGAACTGGGTGCCGAGGTCGAGGTTTTCGAGCCTGAGCCGGGGCGCCCGTCGATCCTGGGCCGCATCGGGTCCGGCGACGGGCCGACGCTGCTGGTCAACGGGCACGTGGACGTCGTGCCAGTGTCCGAAGAGGACTGGACGGTGCCGCCGTTCGGCGGGCTGGTCCGGGACGGCCTGCTCTACGGTCGCGGCGCCTGCGACATGAAGGGCGGGATCGCCGCGGCGCTCGAAGGGATGCGCGCCTGCCGCGACGCCGGAATCGTGCCGCCCGCGAACATCGTCTTCCATCTCGTGGCGGACGAGGAGACCGGCGGCCGGGCCGGGACCGAGGCGCTGGTCGCGGCCGGGCTGGTGCACGCCGACGCGGCCGTCGTGCCCGAACCGAGCGAACTGCGGGTCGGGGTGGCCGAACGCGGCTCGCTGATGGTGGAGATCGTGGTGCGCGGGCGGGCCGGGCACGGCAGCGATCCGGCCGCCGGGCACTCCGCCGTCGCCGACGCCGCGCGGATCGTCTCGGCGCTCCACCTCGCCGACTTCGGCGACAAAGCGCATCCGCTCCTGGGCACTCCGACCGCGAACGCGGGAACCATCGCGGGCGGCACCGCCGTCAACATCGTGGCCGCCGAATGCCGGCTGCGGATCGACCGGCGCGTGCTGCCCGGCCAGACCCGGGACGAGGCGCTGGCCAGCGTCACCGGACTGATCGACGCCGCGGGCAGGTTCGACTACGACGCGGACGTCCTCGCCTTCGCCGAGGGCTCCGAACTGGACCCGCAGCACCCGTTCGTGACCGAGGTCCGCGAGGCGGCGGACGACGCACCGGTTCGCGGGCTGAAACTCGGCACGGACGCGCGGTTCCTGCGCAACCAGCTCGGCATCCCGACGGTCGTGTACGGGCTCGGGTCGATGACGGTCGCGCACACCGCCGACGAGTACGTGCCGGTCGCCGAACTGACCGCCGCCGCCCGCGCGTTCGCTCGGCTGTATGCCGGTTTCCGGGGTGTCGCCACCGCCTGAGCAGCCACGACGCCGGTTAAGGTTTGCGCATGGAGCACGTCGCCGAGTCCGCGATCGACGACGTGGTGCGCGGCGCGGGGCACTTCGGGAGCGGAGGCGGCGGCGACCCGTACCTGGCGCAGCAGCTCCTGCTCGCGGCCGTCCGGCGGCACGGACCGATCCCACTCGTCACGGCGGGCGAACTGGACCCGGACGCGCTCGTCCTCCCCGTGGTGTCCGGCGGAACCCCGCACACGCTCGTCGAGAAGGCGCACAGCATCGTCGAAGCGGAGACCCTCCGGAAGGCGGTGGAAGCACGGGCCGGGCGCGAGTGCGCGGCGGTCCTGCCGATCCAGCTCGGCAGCGTGAACGTGGCCGTCCCGCTCGCGGTCGCGGCTGAACTCGGGCTGCCGTGTCTCGACCTCGACCTGATGCGCCGCACGCTGCCCTCGATCGACCTGACGCTGCTGCGGCTGGCCGGATTTTCCGCCTCGCCGATCACCGTCGTCGGAGGCTCCGGCATCGTCGCCGAGTTCAGCCAAGGCACCGACGCCGTGCTCGGCGAGCTGGTGCGGGCCGTGCTGCCGCCGCTGGGTCTCGTGGCGTTGATCAGCGCGTATCGGGTCACCGCCGGGGACTGCGCGCGGCTCGGCGCGGTCCGGTCGATCAGCGAATGCGCCCGGATCGGGGCAGCGCTCGCCGAAGACGGACACGACCCGTACCTGCGTGCCTGCGGCGGACGCCTGGTGTGCACCGGAACCGTCGCGGAGGTCCTGCAGCATTCCTCGGACGGCTGGCCGCGCGGCGTGGTTTCCCTCGACACCCCAGACGGTTTCGTGCGGATCGACTTCCAGAACGAGAACCTGATCGTCAGCCGGGAAGGCACCGTGCTGGCCACGGTCCCGGACCTGATCGGCGTCGCGGACGCGGACACGGGCGCGTTGACGCAGACCGTCGACCTCGCCGCCGGGCAGGAAGTGCACGTGATCGCCAGCCCGGTCGACGAGCGGTGGCACACGCCCGATGGACACGCGGCGGCCGGGCCGCGCGCGTTCGGGTACGCCGTCGATCCGGTGCGGTTCGACGGTTCGCCGCTCTTGGCCGGTGTCCGATGAGCCGGTTGCGAGTGGGCCTCGACGCCGTCGCCGCCCGAGCCGTGGCACTGGACGCGGCGAACCGAATCGTGGCGTCCCACCGGGGAGTTCCCGGCACCGATTCGCCGTCGAGACTGCTCGACGCGCTGCTCGCGGAGGTCGATGCCGAAGCGGTCGATCGGGTCGTGGCGATCCTGCCGGAGCCCGTGCCTGCCGAGGCGGGATCTCCGGTCGGGGTGCTGCGCATCGGCGGTGCGACCGCGCTTCCGCCGCTCGTGGGCTGGCCGGTCGAGCTGTCCAGTGCGCTCGCGGGACCCGTCGCGATGGTGCGGGGCGGGCACGAATACGACGGCACAGCGTCCGCGCCGCTGGACCTCGCCGCGGTGGCCGAATTCGCCCGCCGGTGCGCCGGAACCGTCCGCGCGGTCGCGGTCGCCGGAGTCCACGGGCTGGAGAATCCCGACCACGAACAGCAGGCCGCGGCCGTCCTCGCCGACGTGCTCGGGCCGGACGTCCCGGTGCGCAAAGGCAGCGAGACCGAGGCGATCGGGCTGCTGGAGCGGGAGAACACCGCCGTGCTCGACGCCGCTCTGGCCGAGTCCGCCCGCGCTCGGATTGACGAGCTGGGCGCCGCGGTTCGGAAGCATAATCCGGATGCGGAGCTGTATGTGGTTCGCGGGGACGGAACCGTGCTGCCCGAACTCGCCGCGCAGCGCCACGCCACGGCTTGCCTCGGGGCAGCCCAGGCGGCGTTGCTGCACGGTGCCGCGCGGCTGGCCGGAGTGCCCGCGGCGGTGGTGGTGGAAGCGACCGGCAACCAGGCTGTGGTCGGGACGACACGGGGTGGGTTGCTGCCCGAATCGGGCGCGCACCGGGAATTCGGCGGCGTCCGGATCGGCTCGCGCCTTCCGCGGTTGACCGTGGTGGACCGCTCGATGTCCGTCGCCGCAGCGGTCGCCCGCGCGCGGTACGGCTACGACGATCTCCCGGTCGTGCTTGTCGGAGACCGGCCCCTGCCCGACGCGATTCGGCCGCCGGACGGCGATCTCGCAGCCGCTGTGGGAGCGGCGACCGCGGAAGCGGCGGGCTCGGTCGACCGGATCTTCTGGCAGGGCGCCGGCGGACGGGAAGATTCGGCGGCCTGCGCCCGGCAGCTGGCCCGGGACGCCGCGGTCCGGGCCGGCGCCGATCCCCGCACCCTGCGGGAAACCCCGGTGAAGGAGGCGCTGATGACTTACGTTCCGGTGCCGGCCGCGCGCCTCCAGGCGACCGCGGTGGGGCCGATCCTGGAGCCGGCGGCGCCATGACGGTCACCCTCGCCCAGCTGCTGGACCTCGACTTGATCGAGCACTACGAGGTGCTCGCGGGCGAGACCGGGCTGAAGCGGCCCGTCGGGGCGGTCGTCGCGGGATCCGCGGTGCACGAGATTTCCGAACTCGCCCCGCGCAGCGTCGTGGTGTTCGGCCGTGAGCAGCTGGTTCTCGACGATCTCGCGGCGGACCTCGCGATCCGGCTGGCGGGCAGCGCGGGCCTGTCCGGGATCATCGCGGCCCGCCCGCACCGGCCGGTGCCCTTCGCCACCCGCAGGCTCGCCGACCGGCTGGCGCTGCCGCTGATCGGTGTCGAGGACAGCACTCCGACCGGGGTGATCACCGCGTTCGACCCTTACGTCAGCGCCCCGGAGATCGCGGGCTTGCGGGTGCTCGGCGACGCGTCCCGCCGCTTCCAGCGTCCGCCCGCCGACGCGAACGCGCTCACTTCGCAGCTCTCGGCGACGCTCGGCGAACCGGTGGCGCTCGTTGACGCGGAGGCCCGTTTCGTGGCCGGTGATCCGGAGGTGCACGCGCTGCTCGGCAGGTGTGCCGACCCAGCCTTGCTGGCCGATTCGCGGCCGGTCGCCCTGACCGTCGGGGCGGACGGCGAGCTGATGCTGCACCCGGTCCAGGTCGTCACGACCGGACCCGCGGTCTACTGGATCGCGGTGCGGCGGCCCCGGTTCGCGGCCGGTGTGCTGCTCGAACCGGTCCGGCGCGCGATCGCGATCGCCGCGCTGTCGTTCGCGGTGCACGTCGCCGGAGAGGCGGTCCGCGACGAACGCGAACACCGGCGCCGTTCGCTCCTGCTCAGCGAAATCCTCGAACAGCCCGGCGAACCGGGACGCCGCACAGTCGAACGGGCCACCGCACTCGGCTGGCGGCTCGCCGGACGGCACACTGCGGTCCAAGTGCAGGCGGCGGCCGCCCCGTCCGCGCTCCGGATGTCCGCGCTGGGTACGGAACTGGAAGCACAACTAGCCGAACACGGCGTCGCCGCGAGGCTCGTCGAACGCGCCGAAGGATGGCTGTTCTGGCTGACTTCCGACGCGCAAGCCGAGGATCCCGGCCCGTTGCTGGACCGGCTTGCCAGGACCCTCGCGGCCGTCGAAGCGGAGCATCCCGGCCTGCGGCTGTGCGCCGGAGTAGGCCGTGCCCACACCGGTGCGGCGGGCATCGGCCGCTCCGCCGAACAGGCCCGCCGCGCGGCGTTGCTCGCCCACACCGCACACCGCCGGGCGGTCGTCGAGCACATCGACGCGGGCAACGCCCGAAAGCTGATCGCGGGTTGGTACGGCTCCGCTCCTTTGCGCGGCGCGGCGGCCGACCTGCTCGCCCCGCTGGAGGAGGCGGATCCGTCCGGTGGGTTGGTTCGGACTTTGCGGTGTTATCTGGATTTCCAGTCTTCGGCGAAGGCCGCGGGGGAGGCGCTGGGGGTGCATCGGAATACGGTGATGCAGCGGATGGAGCGGATTGCCGAGTTGCTGCCGGTGGATCTGGGCGATCCGGACGACCGGTTGGCGGTGCATCTGGCGACACGGGCGGCGGGGGTGGATTGGGACGAGCCCGGCTGACGTCGAGCACAAGACCGCGGGCTGGAGTTCGTCCGCCGTGCACGATGACCCCGCGCCGCCAGCCGGGTTGAGTGTCCGGAATGGACACACGCACCGCGGGAATCACCATTGGCTACAAGGCATCCGCCGAGCAGTTCGGGCCGCGCCACCTGGTAGACCTGGCCGTCCTCGCCGAAGAGCGGGGCTTCGACTCAGTGCTGGTGAGCGATCACTACCAGCCCTGGCGGCATCGGCACGGGCACGCGCCGTTCTCGATGGCCTGGCTCGCCGCGGCAGGGGAGCGGACCGAACGGGTCCGGCTCGGCACCAGCGTGCTGACCGCGACCTTCCGGTACCACCCGGCCGTGGTCGCGCAGGCCTTCGGCACGCTCGGCGCGCTCTATCCCGGACGCGTCCTGCTCGGTCTCGGCACCGGCGAAGCGCTCAACGAGGTCGCGGTCGCCCGCCTGGAGTGGCCCGGCTTCAAGGAACGCTTCGCCCGCCTGCGCGAGGCGATCGACCTCATCCGTCGCTTGTGGACGGAGGAACGGGTGAGTTTCGACGGCGAGTACTACCAAACCGAGAACGCGACCGTCTACGACCGACCGGCCCATCCGGTGCCGATTTACGTCGCGGCAGGCGGCCCCGTGGTCGCGAAATACGCCGGTAGGACAGCGGACGGTTTCATCTGCACCAGCGGCAAGGGCATGGAGCTCTACACGGAGAAGCTCCAGCCCGCTGTCGACGCCGGAGCCGAACAGTCCGGCCGCAAGCCCGCGGACGTCGCGCGCTCGATCGAGATCAAACTGTCCTACGACACCGACGCCGAGGCCGCCGTCGCGAACACCCGGTTCTGGGCACCGCTGTCCCTGACCGCCGAACAGAAGCACGGCATCTCCGACCCGGTCGCCATGGAGCGCGTCGCCGACGAACTGCCGATGTCCCAGATCGCGTCCCGGTGGATCGTTTCCGCCGATCCCGACGAGGTCGTCGAACGGATCCGCCCGTACGTCGAGGCGGGCTTCACCGACCTGGTCCTGCACGCGCCCGGCGACGACCAAGCCCGCTTCCTCGACCTCGCCCGGCGGGATCTGCTGCCCCGGTTGCGGCGGCTGGGCGGATAGCCCTGCCGACCGGTCTTCGCAGTGCGCTGAGCCCACTGACGGCGCTCCGGGCGCTGTTTAGCCTTCCCCCGACGCAGCGTGGCGTGGACGGAAGGAGCGGCCCGATGACGGCAGTCGACACCCGGCCAGGAGAACCGATCGCCGCCGATCTCCCTCCGCCGGACGGGACGATCCGGCTTCCGCTCCTGGTCAGCGCGCGACGCGGCTGGTTCAGCGTGGCGGCCCCCGCTTCGGGCCTGAACCGCCCGCTGGCCGGGGCGACGCCGTGGGATCCCGCCCGGCTGCCGGGGCGGCACCAGCTGGTGCTGCTGACGAAGCCCCACCCGGCCGCCGACGAACTGGCACAAGCCCTGACGGCTGCTGGGCGCGCGGGAGCCGCGGCCCTCGTCGTACGCGAGGGCGCTCTGCCGCCGGAATTCGACCTCGCCACTGCTGCGGTGCCAGTGCTCGTGGTTGCCAGACAGGTCGAATGGGCCGAGATCGGCACAGTCGTGCACTCCCTGCTGTCCGGTGCCCGATTCGGCGGCGTGACAGCGACCCCCGCCGGTCTCTACGATCTCGCCGAAAGCGCGGCTCTAGCCCTCGACGGTGCCGTGGTGGTCGCCGACGCGTCCTTCCGCGTACTCGCCTTCGGTTGCGGCGAAGCAATGGATGCCCTGACCAGCGAAATGGTGCTAGCCCGGCGAGTCCCGTCGGAGTTGCGGAAGCGCCTCGCCCAGGTCCGAAGCGTCGCCCGCGTTGACCTCCCGGACGGGGATGTGCGCTGGGCCGCCCCGATCCGCTCCGGCACCACCATCGGCGGCTACGTCCTCGGCGCGCCGCGCCGGGAGACGTCCGTGGCACGAGTGTTGCGCGAGGTGTCGACGGCCGCCGCTGCCTGGTTCATCGACGAACCCGCCGGGCGAGACGACGAAGACGCGATCCGCGCGGAGCTCCTGCGCGGACTCCTCACCGGTTCGGGATCACTGGAAGCACTGACCGAACGACTCGGCACTTCGCAGCGCTGGCGTCTCGCCGCCCTGGGCGAGGTCGCGCCCGATCGCGAGGGGACCTTGGCCCGCTGCGCCCGAATGCTGAACCCTCGCACGGCCACGGTAACGCTGGATTCCCTCCTGTTCGTCCTGTTACCATCGACGCCTGACCCAGGACCCGCCGATTTCATCGAACACCTGCGTCGGCGCGCGTCGACCGTTGCACCGCTGGTGGCGTGTCTCGGCCGCCCGTGCGCCACCGCGTCCGAAATCCGAGCCGAACTAGGCCCGCTCCGGCACGCGTCGCGGGTCCTGACGGCACCAGCGACCGCCCATCTGACGGACCTGCTGCCGCACGTCCTGATCTCCGAACTCGCGGAACTAGCCGCCGAACACCCAGCCCTGCTCGACGGCTCCCTCGACGTCCTCCGCCGAGACCCTTCCCCGCGCGGTGCCGAATACCTGAACACCCTCCGCTGCTGGTTCGACGCAGGCGGCGACGCCACCCGCGCGGCGGCGGCACTTCGCATACACCGCAACACCTTTCGGTACCGGCTGCAACGGATCGAAGAACTGTGCGCGGTCGACCTCGATGATCCCGTGCAGCGCTTCACGATCGAACTGCAGACGCGGCTCTTGGTGTCGCCGCTCCTCCAGGTCCGGCCGTGACCGAAGCGGCCGGATGCCTCCGGCTTATGGCGCGAACCAGTGGCGTATCGCGCTGACTTTCGACTTTCGCCGTCGCATCGCGGCGAAGGTGGGGCAGTATTCGGTGGGGCTCGAGGCCGCGGTGCATGTACTCAACTTGTCGGGCGAGCGGCGGCTGACGCTCGGGACGGTCGAGGACCGGCCCCGAAAAGTTTCCGCGACCGGCAGAAGGGGCGTCGTAACGCGAGTCAGCCGAGATGGTCGTTCGTGCCGTCGACCCAGCCGATGTAGCGTTCCGCTGAACGACGCACCGCGGCCTTCGCGTCAGTCGGCACGCTGGCCCCGGTGAGCGCGTACAGACGGTCGAACGCGTACGGCTCCAGCCGGTCCACGAGACGTCGGACAAGCGCGGCGGAAAGCGGGATCTGGTTGGGATAGCTGCGCATGAACGTCACCCAGCCCGGCGCGGCGACCGGCACGATGGTGTCGCCGACCAGCAGTGCGCCGTTCGCGATGTGCGCGACGGCGGCGCCCGGGAAATGCCCGCCCGCTTCGACCAGCGTGATGCCGGGCAGGATCCGTTCGGTGCCATGCCATTCGCGGATCACCGGGTCTTCCCGCTGCACCCACTGCCGATCCGCGGAATGCACCAGCACCGGGACGTTCCCGAGAGCGTGGCTGAGGCTCACCTGCGAGCCGTACATGTGCGGATGGCTCGCCACGATCGCCGCGGCGCCGCCGAGTTCGGCGATTTTGTCGAGCAGGGGCCGGTCGAGCGCGTTGGGCGGGTCCCAGAGCAGGTTGCCCGCTTCGGTCTGGACCAGGTAGGTCCACTGGCCGATGCCGAACTCCGGTTCGCGGTGCAGCCGGTGGATCCCCGGCTCCGGCTCTTCGTGGACCAGTTCGTGCGGGACGGCCGCCAGTTCGTCCATTGTGGTCCACGCCTGCCCGGACGCGCGGACGTATTGTCGTTCGTCCGCGCAGATCCGGCAGGTCCCGGCGGGCGGCATTTCGGTGTCCGGGTGTTCGACCCCGCACGTTCCGCAAATCCAGACGGTCATGCGGCCACTCTGGTATCTCCACTTAACTTGAGGTCAAGGGCGGCCGTCGTCACAGCGCGGCCTGCCGCCAATGTTCGGCGGCCTCGATCATGTCCTGCCGGATGTGCTGGAGCCACTGGCTGGTCGTGCGGAGCCGGGTGCCGACCACGGTGTCGCCGCCGAACAGTTCGGCGCCTTGGCGGGTGAAGCTGGCCCACTGGGCGATGCCTTCCATGCTGGCCAGCCAGGCTTGCTGCCACACGTCGTCCTCGATCAGGTAGTGCTCGCGGCGGCCGTTCCGCTCGCGCCGCAGCATGCCCCGTTCTTCCAGCCAGCCCACCGCTTTGGAGACCGACGCCGGGCTGACGCGCAATCGGGCGGCGAGCTCGGTCGCGGTGCGGCTGCCCGACTCGGCGGTGAAAAGGCAGATCAGGACGCGCGCCATCATCGACGGCATCCCGGTCTGGGTGGCCATCTGCGCGAACCGCGTCTCGAAGTCGCTGCGGGTCCGCGGATCAGCTGCTGCCCGGGGCGGCGGGACGGGCGGCGCGGCGGGGGCCCGGCGTCGCGCCCGGCGCCGGGCGGCATGTTCGGCGCGGTCGGCCTGGTAACCGTGCGCCCCGCCGTTGCGGGCGACCTCGCGGATCACCGTCGACTTCGGCCTGCCCAGCCTGCGCCCGATCTCGGCGTAGCTCAGCCCGTCCGCCAAGCCGGCCGCGACGCGCTGCCGTTCCGGGTAGCTCAACCTGCCGGATGGCATCAGATCGTCTCCGCCTCGCTCGTCCCGGAGCCCTTCCGGTGCATTCACCTTCAGGCCAATGCATCGATAATAGGGCTGCTGCCTGCGTAGATGCAGATTCTGCGTTTGCCGCTCACTAAAACATCGTCCTACTGTTTCCCGCAAGAGGTTCACGGGAAGGGAGCTGGCGATGACCAGCACACTGCCGACCGAGCGTCCGGCCGGCCTGCCGTTCGACCCGCCGCGGGGGCTGGCCGAACTGCGCGAGAAGAGTCCGCTCAGCCGGCTGGACTACCCGGACGGCCACGCCGGATGGCTGGTGACCGGGCACGCGCTGGCCCGCGAGGTGCTGGCCGACCGCCGGTTCAGCGCGCGAGCCGAATTGCGGCATATGCCGATCCCGGGCGCTCCTGCCAGCGATCAGCCCGCGCCGCCGGGAATGTTCGGCAGCATGGACGCGCCCGAGCACACGCGCTACCGGCACCTGCTGGCAGGCCAGTTCACCGTCCGCCGGATGCGCCTGCTGTCCGAGCGGATCCAGGCGGTCGCGGACCGCTGCTTGAACGCCATGGCTGAGCGCGGCAGCCCGGCCGACCTGGTCCCGGCTCTGGCGCAGCCGCTGCCCGCGCAGACGATCTGCGAACTGCTCGGGGTTCCCTACGCCGAACGAGACCGGTTCCAGCAGCAGGCGCTCACCCTGTTCCGGCTGGACAACACCCCGGAAGAAACCGGCGCGGCCTACGCGGCGGTCCACGGCGTCATCGGCGAATTGGTGGCAGCCAAGCGAAAAGCCCCCACCGATGACCTGCTCAGCGACCTGACCGGCAGCGATCTCACCGACACCGAGCTGGTCAACATCGGCTTCACCTTGCTGGGCGCGGGACTGGACACCACCACGAACATGCTCGCGCTGGGCGTCTTCGCCCTGCTTGAACACCCCGACCAGCTGGCACTGCTGCGCGCCGAACCGGAACTGGCCGACAACGCGGTCGAAGAACTGCTGCGCTACCTGAGCATCATCCCGTTCACCGTGCGCACCGCGCTGGAAGACGTCGAACTCGCCGGCGAACAGGTGCGCGCGGGCGAGTCAGTCACCATCTCGGTGCCGGCCGCGAACCACGACCCCGCGCACTTTCCCGCGCCGGACAACCTCGACCTGCGCCGCAAGGCGAGCGGGCACGTCGCCTTCGGCCACGGCATCCACCAATGCCTGGGCCAGCAACTCGCGCGCGTCCAGCTCCGGGTCGCCCTGCCCGCTTTGCTGACCAAGTTCCCGTCCCTGCGCCTCGCCGTGCCTGCTTCGGACATCGCGATGCGCAGCGACATGCTCATCTACGGCGTGCACCAGCTGCCCGTCGCGTGGGAGGCCTGACCTGTGTCGAAAGTTTGCTTGATCACCGGTGCCTCTGCGGGAATCGGCCGCGCCACCGCGCTGGAACTGCTGCGGGCGGGCCATGTCGTGTACGGAGCCGCGCGCCGGATGTCCAAAATGGACGAACTGCGCGACGCTGGCGGACACTCGCTGGCGATGGACGCTCGCGACGAGGCCGACCTCGCTCGCGTGGTGCGCACTGTCCTGGACGAACAGGGACGGATCGACGTCCTGATCAACAACGCCGGGACGGTGCTGCACGGGGCCGCTGAAGATGTTCCGTTGGAGGCTGCCCGCGATCAGTTCCAGGTCAACGTGTTCGCCCCGGCTCGGCTGGTCCAGCTCGCCCTGCCCGCGATGCGCGCCCAGGGGTCGGGCCGCATCGTGAACGTCTCCTCGATCGGCGGGGTGATCAGCTTGCCGTTCGGTGCCTGGTACTACGCGTCGAAACACGCGCTCGAGGCGTACTCGGACACGTTGCGCATGGAGGTTCGGCCCTTCGGCATCGACGTGGTGGTCATCCAGCCGGGCATCATCAAGACCGAGTTCGAAGACCAGACCGCCGCGCAGTTGCGGGAGTACTCCGGCGGTGGGCCTTATGGGGCGATGGTTGAGAAGATGGCTGGTCAGGCCGAAACGGGGCTCGCTGGGGGTGCCGATCCCGCTGTCGTGGCGCAGGCCATCCGGCAGGTGGTGGAAGTTGATTCGCCCGAGACCCGTTACGCCGTCGGCCTGCATGCCGAGGAGTTGCTGGAGCTGAATCGGACGTTGCCGGATCGCGAGTTCGATGAGCTGGTCACTCGGTCGATACGGTAGGGGAGGAGTTGCCGACCCGCGACCATGGACCGCGCAGCGAAGATTCTCCGGATGGGACTGGCTTGATGAGCAATGGCCGCGGGACCGCGGACGAGCGGCCGGTGCACGAGCAGAGCGCGGTACTCCGGCAAGCATGGTTCAGCGCTCTGCTGATCAGCGCGGCCTTGGCAGCGCTCGCGGTGCTGGGCCTGTTCCTGCGGCCGCACTGGTGGTGGGCGGTGCCGATCGGCTGCGCGGTGCTGAGCCTGGTTCTCGCTCTGCGGCTCCGGCTCGCGACGACCCGGGGCGCGGTCGCAATCCTGAGCGTGACGATCCTCGTCCTTGTCGTCGGTGCCGGGTGGCTTGCCGCGCGACTCGCCGAACGGTGGTGAGAACACCGTCGGCCAATGCCCGGCCGGGCTGACGACTCACTTCCCCGGCGAAGGAACGAAGCCCTCACCCCACCCGCGCCGCCAGCCGAGCGCGGTCGAGTTTTCCGTGCGGGTTCAACGGAAGTTCGTCGGTCGCGAAGATCCGGTCCGGGACCATGTACCCCGGCAGGCTGCGGCCCAGCTCCAAGCGCAGAGCGGCCTCGTCGGTCGAGCCGGTCTCCACGAACAGGGCCAGCACAGTGTCGCCGCGGACCCCGGGCACGGGAGTCGCGGCAGTGCGCACACCGCCGAGGAGACGGGTCGCCGCGTGTTCGATCTCGGCGAGTTCCACGCGGTGGCCGCGGATCTTGACCTGCCCGTCCAGCCTGCCGCGATGGTGCAGCAGCCCGTCGTGCCACTCCGCCAGGTCGCCGGTGCGATACCAGCGCCGCCCGTCGCGGGTGACCAGTTTTCCCCGGTCCAGCAACGGATCCGAGTAGCCCGCGAACACCTGCGGGCCCGCGACGAGCAGTTCCCCGTCGGCGTCGAGGCTCAGCTCGGCACCGGCGGTCGGGGTGCCGATGGGCAGGATCGCGTGGCCGGGGATCGGGTCGGCGGGAGCCAGCCGGTAGGTGCTGACCCACACCGTCGTCTCGGTCGGCCCGTACACGTTGTCGATGATCGCCTCCGGAGCGGCGGCGCGGGCGAGCGCGACGGTCTCGCGCCGCAGCGGTTCGCCGCCGATCACCACATGTCGCAGTCCGGACAGCGATCCTGGCGCCAGATTGCCCGCGGCGGCGGCCGCTTCGAGCAGGCTCGGCGTGCAGGCCCACACTGTGACGCTGTGCCGGGCGATCGTCCCCGCCGGGTTGAGCGCGTGCACGCGGGGCACGGCGGCGAGCGCGCTGCCGCTGCTCCACGCGCCCCACATCTCGAACACCGAGAAGTCGAACGTCAGCCCGTGGCACTGGGAGAACACTTCCCCCGGCCCGGTCCGGAACGACGGCAGCGCGGCGGCCAGGAACGCCTCCACGTTCCCGTGGGTGATCCGCACCCCCTTCGGCCGCCCGGTCGAGCCGGAGGTGAACAGCAGGTACGCGGGGCCGTCGCCGGAGGCCGGAGCGGCGGCCCGCGCCGCTGGGCCGGGACGTGCCGCGTCGTGGATGTCCACCACCGGGATCCCGGCCATGGCGGACAGCTGTGCCTCCAGCGGTTCTTCACCGCGCAGATCGGTGTGCACGACGCAGCGCGCGCCGGCCTGGCGGATGATGTCGGCGTTGCGCTCCGGCGGAAAGTCCATCGACAGCGGCACAATCGCGGCGCCCGCGTACAGCACGCCGAGGTAGGCGCAGTACGTCGCGATCTCCCGTTCTCCGAGCACGGCGACCACGCCGCCCGCGCCGATGGTTTCGGCGAGCGCGGCGGCGTGGGCCGCGGTTTCCGCGTACGTCAATGCACCGGCGTTGTCGACCAGGCACGGCTCGTCGGCGAATCGGGCGGCTGTCTCGGCGAACCGCGCGGCCAATCCTTCGGTGGGCGCGCGCCAGGCCGCCGGTTCCGCGTCTCCGCTTGCCAAAGAGCCGGTGGTGCCTTCGACGAGTTTCCACAGCGAACGCGGCGTACGGAACGCGCGCTCGTCGAAGGCGGGCAGCTCGATGCCGTACCGCGTAACCAGTTTGCTGCTCAACGCCAACGTGCTCAGCGACGTGAGACCGTAGTGCAGTAACGGAGTGTCGGGTTCCAGCGAAGACGTGTCGTCGCACAAGGCCAGCTCGCTGCGGAGCAACTCCTCGAACTCCGCGCTCCACGGCTTCACCTGCTCAGCGGCCGACATGCGGCACCGCCCAACGCGGCTGGTCGAACGTTCCCGGCGCGGTCGCGGTGTCGTCGCGCAATGCTTCGCGATAACGCGCGAGTGCTTGCAGGGCATAGCCGTTCGCGGTGTGGTCGTGCCGGTACAGCAGTTCGAGGAAGTACACGCCGAGCAGACTGGGTTGCCACAGCCCGTCCGCGTCGCGATGGTCGACGAGCCACCGCGCGCCGCGGGCCGCCATCGGCGCGGTCGGTGTCACGCCGGACGCGCACAGGCCCAGCAAGGCCATCGCCGTCTCCTCGACCGTGGAGTGGCCCCGGCCGAGCGCGTCGCCCCAGCCGCCGTCTTCGTTTTGGTTGAGCCGCAACCACGAGACGCAGCGCCGCGCGACCGTGCTCGAACCCAGACCGGCGTCGCCCAGCGCGCGAAGCACGGAGCCCGTTCCGCACACCTGCCCGACGTACCACTTGTTCTCGATGGCGCCGTCCGCGCGCTGCACCTTCGCGAACCACGCGTACGCGTTGCTCAACGGTTCGTCGTCCGGGCGGCAGCGTCCGGACAACGCCAGCGCGGAGAACGCTTCGGCGGACATCACCGCGCAGGGGCCGTACAGCACCTTCGGCGACCGCGCCTTGCCGACCATGGCGAACGACGGGTCCATGCTCGCGATCCGGCCGACCTGCGCGAAGCAGCTCCACGAACCGTCGTAGTTCTGTTGGCGGAGCAGCCATTCGGTGCCGCGCCGCACCTGCGGGTCGCTGACGTCCGCGCCGTCGCCGGACAGCGCGATCACCGCGTCGCCGGTGTTGCCGCTGTTCGGCCAGCCGGACGGCAGCCCCCAGCCCCAGCCGCCGGGCGGGGCTCCGGTCCAGATGAAGTCCTCGTCCCGTTGCGCGGAGCGGATCCAGCCGACCGCCTTGGTCACCCGCGCGTCGTCGCCGAGCCCGGCGTGCTGGAGACCGGTGGTGATGAAGTTGGTCGCGTCCACCTCGAGGTCGCGGGTGACCGCCCAGCCGCCTTCGGGCTTGATGGTGGCACGGAAGTAGTCGAGGCAGTGCCGCACGATGTCCGGGCGCTGTTTCGCGATGGTGAGCCCGATGCAGACGTTGGCCGACATCATCGGCGACTCGACGAAACCGCCTTCCGGGCCTTCGAACCCGACCAGCCCCTCGAGGTACTCGATGGCCTTCGGCGTTGCGGCTTTGTTGAGCGCGGTGCGGACCCGGCCGCCGGGCATCAGCTCGGCGCACATCAGGCCCCACGAAAGCGCGGTGGGCATCGCGAAGGTCAGCTTGCGGCGCAACGGGGCGGGCAGCAGGGCCAGTTCGATCGGGCAGCGCAGCAGGCCCTCGTCGCTCATCAGCCCGGCCAGCACCAGGTAGAAGTGCACCAGGACGGTGAGCGAGCACTGTTCCACGTCGCGGATCGCCGCGGTGCCGCCGAATTCCTCGACGCGCGCCCAGCCGCGGCGGATCTGCCCGGCGGCCTCGTCCGGGATCACCAGCGCCAGCGCGGCCACCGACAGCGCGGTGCCGTTCAGCGTCGGCTCGGTGTCGACGTCGTCGCCCCAGCCGCCGTCCGGGCCCTGGTTGGCCAGCAGGAAGTCCAGGCCCCGGCGGATCAGGTCGCGGCAGCCCTCCGGATCCGCCAGGTGCATGGCGATCACCACGTCGGCGGTGGAACCGGGGCTGGCCGACAGCCTGCCTTCCCAGCTGCCGTCGGAGCGCTGGAGGGCGAACAGCGCGTCGGCGGTGCGGGCCAGCGCGCGGTCCAGCTCCGCGGGCGGGAGGATCGGGTCGAGGCTCATGGTCGCTCGCTTTCGGACCTGGCGTGGAAAAGGGAATCGCGGCCGGAACGCCCGGGAAAAGGACACAGGCGTGGCGCGATCAGTGTGACACGGCCGAGTTCGCGCGGTCAACCGCGCGGCGGCCGCGTTGACGGGTTCCCGGGGCCGTGTCACGCTGTTCGCGGGGGATTCTTCTGTGCACTCGCGGTGCTATTTTCGCGCGTCTTCCGGAGCAGAACGGTAAATGGTGTGAGCGATTACGACATTGTCATATGCGGGGCCGGGGCAGGCGGGCTCACCGCGGCGATTCTTCTCGGCAGGCAAGGACGCCGGGTGCTGCTGGTCGACAAACTCACCGACACGGTGGAAACGTTCAAGGGCGAGCTCCTCCAGCCCGGTTCGCTGGCCACTTTGGACTCGATCGGCGCGCTGGAAACCCTGCGCCGCGCGGGCGGGCGCCGGATCGACCGGCTGGTCTGCGCCGGCGACGACGGCGCGGAGCTGTGCGCGATGGACTACCGGTGGCTGCCGAGCGCCTACGACCACTGCCTCACCCACACCTACAAAGGCATCCTGGACAACCTGATCCAGGCGCTGCCCGCGACGGTCGAGTTCCGCCGCGGGGTCTCGGTCGAGCGCGCGGTGCGGGACGGATCCGGCCGCGTCGCCGGGGTCGTGCTGCGCGAGCGCGGCGCCCGCGCCGAGGTGTCCGCGGACCTGGTCGTCGCGGCCGACGGGCACGCGTCCAAGCTGCGCGGCCAGGTCGGGATCGAAGTGGACACCACGCCCTACGACCACCAGGTGGTCGCGATCGACCTGGCCGGCGTGCCGGAGCTGGCGCACCAGGCGACCACCACGATCACCCGCGACGGGATGCGCGTGATGTACCCGATGCCCGGCGGCGGCGGGCGGCTGTACCTCCAGGTCGAGCGCGGGCTGGTGAACCGGATCGGCAAGGCCGGGCTGGCCGGCTGGGTGGACGAGGCGGTCGCCGCGTGCCCGAGCGTGGCGCCGATCGCCGAGTCCGTGCGCGCCGGGGTGCCGACCTGCCGGGTGCTGTCCGCGCGGCGGTTCGTCGCGCCGGTCTTCCACGGCGCCGGGATGCCGCTGATCGGCGACGCGGCGCACGCCGTCCACCCGATGGCAGGCCAGGGCATGAACGCGGCGATCGCGGACGCGGTGCGGCTGGCCGGCGCGTTCCGGGACGTCTCCACCTCCGGATCCGGCGCGGTCGACGCCGCGCTCGCCGAATACGACCGGGTGCGCCGCCCGGAGCTCAAAACCATTTCCGAATTCAGTCACCGGTTCGCGGAAATGTTCACCACCGCGGTCGGGAATTTCGGGTACGCGCGCAGCAAGTACATTCTTTCCTGCCACGGCCGGAATCGCCGGTTGTGCTACAAGATCATGCACAACATCTCCGGTCTCGGTTATCGGAAATTCTCCGTTCTCGACCGGTTGCAGCAACTCGGCTGGCCGGACCGCGCGGCCGATGAGTTGCCTCCGCGTCGAGCGGGCGTGGACGGCGCCGTTGAGGCCACCTTGGACCCGCGTTGAGGAATCTCGTGCGCTCCGCCGCTCCCCGCTTACGGTCGCGGCCATGAAACAGGTGTTGCTGGCGAGCCCGCGCGGGTACTGCGCCGGGGTGGATCGCGCCGTACGCGCTGTCGAGGCCGCACTGCAGCGCCACGGCGCGCCGGTCTACGTGCGCAAGCAGATCGTGCATAACACGCACGTGGTGCGCCGTCTCGAGCGTCTTGGCGCGGTGTTCGTCGACGAGGTGAGCGAAGTGCCGCCTGGCTCGGTCACGGTGTTCTCGGCGCACGGCGTCGCCCCCGCGGTGTACGAAGCCGCTGCGGGACGCTCGTTGCGCACTATCGACGCGACGTGCCCGCTGGTGACGAAGGTGCACCGCGAAGCCGTGCGTGCCGCCGCGCGCGGAGACCAGATCCTGTTGATCGGCCACCATGGGCACGAAGAGGTCGAAGGCACCAGCGGCGAGGCGCCGGCGGACACCATCGTGGTGGACGGCCCGGACGCGGTCGCGGACTTGGAAGTGCGCGATCCGGCCAAAGTGACCTGGTTGTCCCAAACCACCCTTTCGGTCGCGGAGACCGAACAGACCGTCCGCCGGCTGCGCGAACGGTTCCCGCTGCTGTCCGACCCGCCGAGCGACGACATCTGCTACGCCACCCAGAACCGGCAGGAAGCGGTCGCGGAACTGGCCGCCGAGTCCGGTCTGGTGCTTGTCGTCGGTTCCGCCAACTCGTCCAATTCGGTGCGGCTCGTGGAAGTCGCGCTGGACGGCGGCGCTTCCGCGGCGTATCTGGTCGAGGACGCCGCCGCGGTCGACCCCGCGTGGCTCGACGGGGTGACGACGGTCGGGGTCACCAGCGGGGCTTCGGTGCCGGAGGATCTGGTCGAGCAGGTGCTCGAACTGCTGGCCGGACACGGTTTCGGCGACGTGCGCGAGGTGCGCACCGCCGAAGAGAAGCTGAGTTTCGCCCCACCGCGCGAGTTGCGGTCGTAACCCGCGGCCGCGCCTGCGGTTAACCTGCCAGGCATGGACGAGGCGAGGAGGACCGTACGGGCCGCGGTGTCCGGCGAAGGACGGTCCGAAGCGCTCGCCGTGGCCGCGCGCTGGGCGGTGCGCGTGGGCCTGATGGTGGTGCTGGCCTACACCGTCGCGGTGGCCTCGCCGGGGATCGGCACGCACGGCCTGCCCGGGCTCAACCTGCTCGGCCTGCTCGTCGGCGCGGCGGGCTGGTTCGGCTGGGGCCTGCTGCGCGACCGGGAGGGCCTGCTGCGGCTGATCGCGCTGCTGGTCGGCGTGGTCGGCGGCGCGCTGCTCGTACCCGGCACTTCCGGTTCGGACGTCGGCGTGATCCTGGTCTGCCTGATGGTGCTCGCCGCCGCCAGCGTGGTGGAGCCGGGCCCGGCCGGGGTGGTCGCCGTCTTCGCGATGGCGGCGGTCGGGATTGCCGAGCGGTTCTGGGAAAACCTGCTGCCCGGCGGATTCGCGGTGCTCGCCGCCGCGGCCTCGTATCTGGCCGGGATCGTGCGCAGGCAGCGCCTGCTGCACATCGCGCAGACCGAGATGCTGCTGGTGGAAACCCAGGTCGCGAAGGAGGAACAGGCCCGTTCCGCGGCGCTGGCCGAGCGGGCCCGGATCGCGCGCGAGATCCATGACGTGCTGGCGCACTCGATGGGCGGGTTGATCGTGCAGCTGGAGGCCGCGGACGCGCTCCTGGAGACGGTGCCGGGCGCGGACCGGGCGCGGGCGTGCGTGATCCGCGCGCGCGGTCTGGCCGGGGAAGGCCTGGCCGAGACGCGCCGCGCGATCGGCGCGCTGCGCGGGGACAAACGCTCGCTGCCGGAATTCCTGAGCGCGCTGGTCGAGGACTACCAGGCCGACTATCCCGACATGCCGGTGTCTTTCGAGGAGCCGGCCGAACAGTCGGAGCTGCGCCCGGAAGTGACGCTGGCGTTGCAGCGTCTCGGCCAGGAAGCACTGACGAACGTGCGGCGGCACGCTCCGGGCGCGCCGGTGACCGTCTCGCTGTCGGTGGACGAGGAGCAGGTCGAACTGGTCGTGCGGAACGGCGCTCCGAGCGAGGCCGAACGCACCACGACTGGCGGCGGCTATGGGCTCATCGGGATGCGGGAACGGATCGAGCAGTTGGAAGGCACGCTGCAAGCGGCGGCCGAAGGACCGGGCTGGACCGTGCGGGCGCGGGTGCCGCGCACGGGAACCGAGGGGGACTGATGGACGGGCCGTTGCGGGTGCTGGTCGCCGACGACCAGACGGCGGTGCGCGAGGGACTGGTGACCCTGCTGGAGACCTTCCCCGGCACGACGGTGGTCGGCGCCGCCGCGAACGGGGACGCGGTGCTGGAGATGGTCGCCGCCGATCCGCCGGACGTGGTCCTGATGGACCTGCGGATGCCGGTCCGGGACGGGGTCAGCACCACTGCCCGGCTGCGCGCGGAGTATCCGGCGGTGAAGGTCGTCGTGCTGACCACCTATGCCGACGACAGTTCGGTGCGGGAAGCGTTGCGGGCGGGTGCTTTGGGGTTTCTCACGAAGGACGCTGGCCGCGCGGACATCGCCCGTGCATTGGCGGCCGCCGCGTCCGGCCAGTCGGTGATGGACGCCGAGGTGCAGCGGCGTCTGCTCGCCGGGATGAGCGAGCCTGCCGAGCCTCCGGTGCGTTCCGCGGCGGACGGGGTGCTGAGCGGTCGCGAGGTCGAGGTGCTGCGGCTGGTGGCCGGCGGACTGTCCAATCGCGAGATCGCCGGGCGGCTGTTCATCGGGGAGGCGACGGTGAAGAGCCACATCAACCGGATCTTCGCGAAGATCGGCGTGCGGGACCGGGCGCAGGCGGTGCGGTATGCGTTCCGGCACGGGTTGACGGGGGAGTGAGAATCAGCCCGTGGTTTCGAGGGAACCCCACAGTTTCGTGTAGTGGCCCTGTGCCGCCACAAGCTCGGCATGGGTGCCGAGTTCGGCGAGCCGTCCGTCCTCCAGCACCGCGATGCGGTCGGCATGTGCGGCGGTGGACAGCCGGTGCGCGACGAGTATCACCGTGCGTCCGGCGCACGCGGCGGCAGTCGCCGCTTGGCATCGTGCCTCGGTGCGCGGGTCGAGGTTCGCAGTGGCTTCGTCCAGGACAAGGATCGTGGGTGCCAGAAGCCGGGCCCTCGCGAGCGAGACGAGCTGGCGTTGGCCTGCCGACAGCGCGGAGCCGCCGACGCCGACCGTAGTGGCGTAGCCGTCCGACAGGGCTTCGAACACTTCATGCGCGCCCACCGCGCGGGCGGCGGCGATGGCGTCGCGCGGGCTGGCATCTGGGCAGCCGTAACGGATGTTGTCGAGCACGCTGCGCCCGAACAGGTACGGCTCCTGCGGCACGAAGCCGATCTGCCTGCGTAGCAAGCGTAAGTCGTAGCTGCGGAGGTCGACGCCGTCCACCAGAACCTGCCCCTGGCACGGATCGTGGAACCGGAGTAGCAGCTTCAGCAGCGTGGACTTGCCCGCGCCGCTGGCTCCGACCACGGCCAGCGTGCTGCCCGCCGGCACGTCGAGCGAAATGTCGGACAGGGCGTCGCGCGGTGCACCGGGGTAGCGCATGCGTACCTGGTTGAACCGCACTGAGCCTCGGGGCTGGGACGGGGCGATTGGTTGTCGCGGCGACGGTACGGCCGGTTCGGTGCGGAGGAAGGCGCGAAGGCGTCGTACGGCGACAGCGGCCTGTGCGTAGCCGTCGTAGGCCTGGGCGAACTGTTGCACGGGCGCGAAAAGCGAGTCGAGGTACAGCACGAAGGCGACTAGTACGCCTGCGGTGAGCGTGCCGTCTTCGATGCGCGCTGCTCCGGCCGCAAGCACTACTGCGGCGGTCACGGTGCCTACCAGCTCGACGAACGGGAAGTACAGCGCGGTCCACAGATGCGTGCGTACGCGGGCGTCGCGGTACCGGCGGTCGTGCGCGCCCAGTTCGGCGACGCTGTCTGCGCGGCGGCCGTGAAGCTGCACGACGGTGAGCCTGCTGATCGTTTCGTGGAGCGCGGTGGTGAAGGCGGCCAGGCTCTCTCGTGCGAGGGCGTAAAGCGGGGTGGAACGGCGGCGGAACCACATCGTGGCCAGCACTACCAACGGAACTCCCGCCAGCGCGAGCAGCAGCAGGTCACCGTCCATCAAGGACAGTGCGGTGATCGCGCCGATCGTGGTGACCGCGCTGACCAACGCTCCGGGCAGGTCGTTGCGCAGGAAATGGGACAGTGCCTCGATGTCGGCGGTGAGCAGGGTGATCAACCGGCCGCGGTCCCGTTCCGCGGGGCCGAGCGCCAGTGCGTGCTGCGCGGTGCGCCTGCGCAAGCCGAACAGCACCCGCTCGCAGGTACGGCCGGTCACCACGGTTTCGCCCGCGGTGCTCAGCGCGTTGAGCGCGACCAAACCCGCACCGGCTGCGACCCATGCCAGCAGTACGCCGAGCTGCCCGGCGTTCACGCCCGAATCAACGCCGCGGCCCATAGCCAGCGGCAGCAGCACATCGGTGGCCGTGCCGGCGGCGAGCAGAGACAAACCGGCGAGGAATCCCTTGCGGTGCGCGCGAAACAGTCCGTGCTGGCGAGGCGGGACCGTGACGGGTGCCGCCAGCACTGGCGAGAAGGCAGGTTTCGGCGGCGGTGACGCGGGCTCCGCGTCGCCGAGGAGGGCCCGGTAGGCGGGGGAGCGGGCTTGCAGTTCCTCGTGGGTCCCGACGTCCGCCACGCGGCCGGATTCCAGCAGCACCACCCGATCGGCGGTACGGAGGAGATTCGGGCGGCTGGTCGCCACGACCCGCGTGGTGGCCAGGCCGCGCAGGTGACGGTGGATGGCGCGCTCGGTCACCGCGTCCACTGCGGTCGTCGGGTCGTCGAGCAACAGCAGCTTCGGGTCCGGGAGCAACGCCCGGGCGAGCGCGATGCGTTGTCTCTGCCCACCGGACAACTCGGCGTCGCTGATCCTGGTCTGGTAGCCGTCTGGGCTTGCCATGATGAAGTCGTGCACCCCGGCCGCGCGAGCAGCCGCGACGATTCGTGCATGGTCGGCGTCGGGCGCGCCGTATGCGATGTTCGCCTGGAAGGAGCCGGGCATTAGCTGTGGTTCTTCGGTGAGCACACCAACCGCGCGATGCAACGCTTCGCCGTTCAGCGCGCGGACGTTCACACCGCCGACGCGTACGCAGCCAGCGGTCGCGTCGTAGCGGCGACACAACAGCCGTAGCAAGGTGGACTTCCCGGAACCCGATGCCCCAGCTACGGCTACGTACTCGCCCGGTGCGATCGTGAGCGACACATCGCGGAGCACCGGCTCGTCGTGGTAGCCGAAATGCACGTCACGCAATTCGACTCCGAGCGCGGCTGGAGGCAGCTCGCGCGAGCCGTCCTGCAGTGCTGGCTGGGTGTCGATCAGCGCGAAGCAGCGCTCCAGCCCGGCGCGCGCTTCCTGTGCGTACCCGACCAAACCGGCCAGTGCGCGCACGGGGCCGACCAACTGCGCCAAGTAGCTCACGAAGGCGACGAAGGTGCCGAGGCTGATGTCGTGCCGCAACGCGAGCCAACCGCCGATGCCCAGCACACCGACCTGCCCGGCCAGCGGCACGGCACTCATCAACGGCAGGACCGCGGCGGAGACCCGAGCGGTGCGGATCCGAGCGGTGCGCACCGCGGCGGCGTCCCGTTCGATGGCGGCCAGTTCGTGCTCCTGGCGGCCGAACGCGGTCACCACGTGCAGTCCGTCCAGCACCTCGGACACCCGGCCGGTGAGCTCCGCCGACCGTTGCTGCGCGGCCAGTCCCGCCGGGAAGATCCGGCTGCGGGCCAGGTGCACGGCCAGCACCAGCAGCGGGCACACCGCGAGCACCAGCCCGGTCAGCACCGGGGAAAGCAGCACCATCGCGGCCGCCGACGCCGCCAGCAGCGCGAGGTTGCCGACCGCGGCCGGCAGCGGATCGAGCAGACCCTGTGCATAGCAGACGTCACCGGTCGCGCGGCCGAGCAATTGTCCGGCACCGAACCCGGTGCGTTGGCTCTCGTCGAGCCGATGCACCGCGGCCACCACGTCGGCCCGCAATTCGCGTTGCACGTCCAGGGCCGTCCGGCCGCCCCAGTACTGCCGGACAGCGGTGGCCGCGAACCGGCCGAATGCGAAAGCCAGCAATACCACCAGATACGGCGCGATCGGGTCAGTGTGCGTGACGACAGTGCGGTCGATCAGCCGTTGCTGCACCAGCGGCAGCGCCGCGGCGAATCCGGTGGCGGCCAACGCAGCCAGTGCCGCCAGCGCGGTGGCGCCGCGATGCCTGCGCAGGTAGCGCGCCAGCCTGCGCAACGGTGGTGCCATCACACCACGCCGGTGGGCGCGGCCAGCGCCGCCGCCCTCGGCTGCCCGGCCGGGGCCGGGTGCAGGACGTCGCGCGCCATGGCCAGCCACCGCACCGCGAACGCGTCGTGCACGAATCCCGCGCCCAGCAACAGGTCCACGTGCGTGTCGTGGGCGACGACGGTGGCCGGGAACCCGTGCCCGGCGGCGGTCGGCTCGTCGGCGACCACCTCGGCCTGCCCGGGATCGAACGCGAGCCAGCACTGGCTCGCCCCGCTTTTCCAGCCGCGCCAGAGTTCCCTGCCGACCGCGCTGACCGCTTCCTTGCCGCCGAGCAGGGCTTCCAGGTAGTCGGGCACGATCAGATTCTCGATCCGCCGCCCCGGCGTCGCGGTGTGGATGCAGGCCAGCAGGGCCGGGACGCCGTGCCGGAGCGCGTACCGGCGCACCTCGGTGGCGGAGCCGTCTACCGGGCGGAGGTCGACCGCCACCGCGGAAGCGTCCTGTGCGGACACCCACGGGAGCCAGGCGCGGTGCGCGGTCTCGCGGTCGGCCAGCGCGCCGGGATGCGCGGCGGGCACCTCCATGTAGCGGTGCAGTTCCTCCTGGAAATTCCAGTGGTCGGCCGGATTTCCGACGATCAGCGCCGGACCGTCCTCGCCGGAACCGCGCGGGCGGCGGTGCGCGAGCAGGGTCACCCGCGCGCCCTCCCGTGGGGAAACCAGGCACCACACGTCGTCGCTCACCAGGATGAGCTCGCCGTCACCGTCGCGGTCGATGTCGTGCAGACCGGCGGACGGCGCGTAACGGCCGCCTGCCGCCCAGCGCGCCGCGGACAGCAGCGGCCGGGCCAGGCGCGCGTGCGAGGCGGTGGCGCGCACCCACGGGGCCAGCGCCCGGCCCCGGCCGTCCTCCGCGCAGTCGTGCCAGCCCAGTTCGTGCTGGCCCAGCAGGAGCATCCGCTCGGCGACCGCCTGCAGCCGCGGTTCGACGGCACTGCCCGCTTCCCGCAGTTCGGCTTCGACTGAGTCCAGCAATTCCCCGTAAGACCACCATTCCTGGGTGTCGGTCCAGCCGCGGTACGACGGCCCGGCGGACCAGTCGACCTCCAGTTCGTAGTAGGTCCCCGCCGGCACCTCGGCGGGTGCGGGCTGAGGGCGTCCGTCCAGCCACGAATCCAGGCTGACCGGTTCGGCCGCCCCGGATTCGGCCAGGAACCGCAGCAGCCGCTCGTACCGTTCCAGCGCGGGTTCCCAGCCGCCGACGCCTGCCGCGCGCTCCATGTCGTCGGCGTACACGAGGATTTCCTCGCCGGTCTGGCGCTGCCCGACGTCGGCGAGGAACGCCTCCAGGAAGGTCAAATGCGCGTCCGTCCGGGGCGGGAACAGGTACCGCAGGTAGGAACAGATCGGGAGCACGGTCAGGTCGCCGGTCACCGCGCGCGGGCGCAGCAGGCGCAGATCGGCGAGCCCGGGCCGGAACGGCGGAGGCTGCTCGGAGTCCCAGTGGAACGGTCCGTGCAGGTCCGCGTGCGCGCGGGAGTCCGCGGGGTAGCCGTCCTCGGGGACCGGCTTCGCGAGCAGCCGGTCGTCCACCAGGACCCGGCGGATGCCCGCCTCGGCGAGCACCCCGGCCAGCTCCGGCGCCCACACCCGCTCCGGCAGCCACGCGGTCGGCGGCTGGCCGCCGGGCACGCCGAAATGCCGCCGGTGCAGGTCCGCGGCGGCGGCCAGCTGGCGGCGGTTCGACCACTCCGAGCACGCGGGCATGATCGGCTCGGAGTAGGTGCCGCCGAGCAGCGAGACGGTGCCGTCGGCGATCCGGTCGCGGACCAGGCCGACGAAATCCGGACGGTGCCAGAGCGCGGCTTCGAGCAGCGTGCCGGACAGGTGCAGGCCGGTCGGGATCCGGTAGCGGCGGTGCAGGTCGAGCACCTCGGCGTAGCCGTCGCAGATCCGCCCGATGCCGTCCCGGTTGTCGTAGCCGTCGGTGATGTTCAGCTGGTTCGCGTGGTGCACGAAGGCGAGTGGCGCGCCCGACATGACAATCCTCCCGGCTCCGGTGGCTCTTCCGCGGGACCCCGCGACGACCGCTGCCGCCGACGGTAGGAGCGCGGCCCGGCGGGCGTCGTCCACCGCTGGTTGGGTTCGCGGGTGGGTTGGCCGGTTCCACCCGTGGGTGCAACGCCCTGGGTCAACGGAGGCTCAACGGCCGCCCAACCGGGACCCGCGGCGGACGGGCGCGGGGAAAAATCCCCTCGGCGGGCGGGGCGGCGGAGACCGGCGCCGGACGAAAGGTAAATACAGATTAAATGTCGATATCCATATTTTGCCCGACCCTGACTTTCGCGGGGGCCTGCTGGGTTTTTCCTTACTTCCGGAAAGTGCCGTGCAGTCCGCGCGGTTGTGCATTACCCGGTTCGGCCGCGGTGTCGGTGGACAGTGCCGAACCCGGTGTGGCAAGCTGCGCCCAGCGGCACTGGCGGGAGAAAAAGAAATACCGCGCGACGCGGTCCGGGAACTCCGGATACCGGCGGCGCGGACCCCGCGAAGCGCCGTTACTGGGTGCGGTACAAGCGGTACGAACTGGCTGGTGCGGAGAGGGCGGGTCGCCCGGGCCTCTTCGCGCGGTGATTCCTGGGGGAAAGCCGTGGATTTCAAGCTTTTGGGCCCGTTGCGGGTCGAATGCGGGGACGCGGAAGTACGCATGCCGAAGGCGCCGAAGGTGCGGCAGCTGCTCGCGTTGTTGTTGTTCTACCACAACCAGATCGTGAGCACGGACCAGATCGTGGACGAACTGTGGGGCGAGGAGTCGCCGCGCCAGGCCGCGCTGACCGTGCGCACGTATGTCTGCCATATCCGGAAAGCCATGGACGGCCCCGGCGGCGGGCACGGCTTGCGCACGGTCTCCTCCGGCTACCAGCTTTCGCTGGGCAGCGACCAGCTGGACGTCAGCCGGTTTTCCGCGTTTTACCACTCGGGCCGGGCGCATTACGAGGCCGGCGAACATGAAAAGGCCTCGGAAAGTTTCCGGCGCGCGCTGGAGGTATTCCGCGGGCGCGTGCTCGCCGACGTGGAGACCGGGGCGATTCTGCGGCCGTTCAAGGCCCGGCTCGAGGAAGAGCGCACCGCGGCGCAGGCGCTGCGGATCCAGACCGACCTGGCGCTCGGCCGGTACCTGCAGCTGATCGGCGAACTGCGGTCGCTGACCATCAGCCAGCCGCTGAACGAATGGGCGCACGCGAGGCTGATGGAGGCGCTGACGCATTCCGGCCGCCGCAGCGACGCGCTGAACGTGTACCGCACGCTGCGCCGCACGCTCGACCAGGAACTGGGCATCGCGCCCGCGCCGGAGCTGCAGCGGCTGCTGCAACGGATCCTCGCCATCGGTCAGCCCACCTGATCGCCTCAGCCCACCGTCACGGTGGGCGTGCCCGGAGTGTCGACGGTGTCGGCGATGCGCATGGCTTCTTCGATGAGGGTTTCCACGATGGCGTGTTCGGGGACGGTTTTGATGACTTCGCCTTTGACGAAGATCTGGCCTTTGCCGTTGCCGGAGGCGACGCCGAGGTCGGCTTCGCGGGCTTCGCCGGGGCCGTTGACGACGCAGCCCATGACCGCGACGCGCAGCGGGATTTCCATGCCTTCCAGGCCTGCGGTGACCTGGTCGGCGAGGGTGTAGACGTCGACCTGGGCGCGTCCGCAGGAGGGGCAGGACACGATCTCGAGTTTGCGGGGCCGCAGGTTGAGCGACTGCAGGATCTGGGTGCCGACCTTGACCTCTTCGACCGGCGGGGCGGAGAGGGAGACCCGGATGGTGTCGCCGATGCCCTGGCGCAGCAGCGCGCCGAACGCGACGGCGGATTTGATGGTGCCCTGGAACGCGGGCCCGGCCTCGGTGACGCCGAGGTGCAGCGGGTAGTCGCACTGTTCGGCGAGGATTTCGTAGGCGCGGACCATCACGACGGGGTCGTTGTGCTTGACCGAGATCTTGATGTCGTGGAAGTCGTGCTCGGCGAACAGCGAGGCTTCCCACATCGCCGATTCGGCGAGGGCTTCCGGGGTGGCCTTGCCGTATTTCTCGAGCAGCCGCTTGTCCAGCGAGCCGGCGTTGACGCCGATCCGGATCGGCGTGCCATGATCGGACGCGATTGCAGCAATCTCCTTGACCTGGTCGTCGAACTTGCGGATGTTGCCCGGGTTCACCCGCACCGCGGCGCAGCCGGCCTCGATCGCGGCGAACACGTATTTGGGCTGGAAGTGGATGTCGGCGATCACCGGGATCTGCGATTTCTTCGCGATCGCGGGCAGCGCCTCGGCGTCGTCGGCCGACGGGCACGCGACGCGCACGATGTCGCAGCCCGCCGCGGTCAGCTCGGCGATCTGCTGCAGGGTGGCGTTGACGTCGGAGGTCAGCGTCGTGGTCATCGACTGCACCGAGATCGGGTGGTCGCTGCCGACCCCCACCGACCCCACCATCAGCTGGCGGGTCTTGCGACGCTCGGCGAGAACAGGAGCAGGCAAACCCGGCATGCCCAACGCGACGGTCACTCGGACAGTCCTTTCTCGACAGTGCGGCGGGACGCCTCGGCAATGGCATCCGCGGTGAGTCCCAGCGCGGTCAGCAGCCGCGCCCGTTTGGCAGGTTCGAGGAACTGCTGGGGAATCCCCAGCCCGGTCACCGGAACAGCCGAACCGGCGTCCTGAAGCGCTTGTGCCAGCAGGGTTCCCGGCCCGCCGGCGCGTCCGCAGTCCGCGGCCACCACGACCGCGCGGTGCGCCCGCGCCAGCGCGACCAGCGCGTCGGGCACCGGCTGGATCCAGCGCGGATCCGCCACGGTCGCGCCGATGCCCATCTCGGCCAGCCGCGTCCCGGCCGCCACCGCGGGCCCGGCGAGCGGGCCGATGCCGACCACCAGCACGTCCTCCCGGACACCGCGGCTGAGCACGTCGACCGGCCCGTGCCGTTCGATCGCCTCGATGTCCGGACCCACCGCGCCCTTCGGGAACCGCACGACGGTCGGCGCGTCCGCCACCTCGATCGCCTCCCGCAGTTGGGTGCGCAGCTGCGCGGCGTCCCGGGGAGCGGCCACCCGGAGACCGGGAACCGCTTGCAGCAGCGAGAGATCCCACATGCCGTTGTGGCTCGGCCCGTCGTCGCCGGTCAGCCCCGCGCGGTCCAGCACGAAAGTCACGCCGGCGCCGTGCAGGGCGACGTCCATCAGCACCTGGTCGAAACAGCGGTTCAGGAACGTGGCATACACCGCCACTACGGGATGCAGGCCGCCGTAAGCCAGCCCGGCCGCGGCCGCCGCCGCGTGCTGCTCCGCGATCCCGACGTCGAAGCACCGGCCGGGGTACTGCTCGGCGAAGGGAGCGAGCCCGGTCGGGCCCCGCATGGCCGCGGTGATGGCGACGACGTCCTCGCGTTCGTTGCCCACCTTGATCATTTCGTCGCTGAACACCGAGGTCCACGACGGCGGCCCGGCGGGGGCCGTCCCGGTTCCGGGGTCGAACGGGCCGATCGCGTGGTGCCGGTCGACCGGGTCCTTTTCGGACGGTGCGTACCCGGCGCCCTTGCGGGTCACGCAATGCACCACCGCCGGCCGGTTCCGGGCGCGGGCGTCCCGCAGCGCGGTTTCCAGCGCGGCGATGTCGTGCCCGTCCACCGGGCCGAGATAATCCATGCCCAGGGCGGAGAAAACGCCGCCGTCGCCGGGATCGCGCCGCAGCGCCGCGAGATGACGGCCGAGTCCGCCGACGGTCGGGTCGTACGCGCGGCCGTTGTCGTTCAGCACCACCACGACCGGCCGCTGGGCGCCGGCGATGTTGTTGAGCGCTTCCCAGGCCATGCCTCCGGTCAGCGCGCCGTCGCCGACCACGGCGACCACCGCGCGTTCGGGGATTTGCCGCACCTCGTAGGCCCTGGCGAGCCCGTCCGCCCAGGAAAGCGCGGCGGACGCGTGGGAATTCTCGAGGACGTCGTGGCCGGATTCGCGGCGGCTCGGATAGCCGGACAGCCCGCCCTCGCCCCGCAGCCCGGCGAACCCGTCCTGGCGGCCGGTGAGGATTTTGTGCACGTAGCACTGGTGCCCGACGTCCCACAGCAGCGTGTCGCACGGCGAATCGAAAACCCGGTGCAGGGCGAGGGTGAGCTCGACGACCCCGAGATTGGGCCCGAGGTGCCCGCCGGTCCGGGCGACCGCGGAGACCAGGAACCCGCGGATTTCTTCGGCGAGCGCGCCGAGTTCCGTTCCGGACAGCCCGTCGAGATCGCGCGGTCCCCGAATTCTCTCCAGCAAAGCCATGCGTCGTCCTCCTCGAGACGACCGGCAACGTACGGCGCCTTCCGGGCGGGCGACAACGCGCCGGAGAGCGCCGCTCAACGTTTCCGCAACACCGTTCCGGCCGCGCTGTTGAAGCCTTGTTGACCCCGTATTGAGGACGGGCCGGAGGCCTTGTCCGCGGGCGCGCGGGCTCCCTACCGTCGGCAGGCACGGGGGAAATCGTCGGAATGGGACGGTCATGGAAAGCACATACAGCACCGGGAAACGGGATTTCGGCACGGCCATCCTGGACCGTTCCGACCGCATCGATCACCTGGTTTCGCTGGTCGGCAAACACCTCGAGAACAGCTGGGACGCCGAGGGCGCGCATCTCGCCCGGATCTGCCACTACGCGTTGGTGCCCGGCGGGAAACTGTTCCGGCCGCTGCTGCTGCTCGAATCGGCGGGCGCGGTCGGCGCGGACGTCGAACAGGTGGTGCCCGCGGCGGCCGGCGCGGAGGCGGGTCACGTGGCGAGCCTGATCCACGACGACATCATCGACGGCGACGCGATGCGCCGCGGCCGCCCGTCGGTGCACGCCGCCTACGGCCGCGACGACGCGATCGTGGCCGGGGACGCGCTGATCTTCTATTTGTTCGCCGCGCTCGGCGAATGCGGCGAACGCGGGGTGCCGGACGAACGCGTCGCGCGCGCGATGACCGCGGTGGCCGCGGCCGGGATCGACCTGTGCCGCGGGCAGAGCATGGAAGCCGAACTGTGCGAGGGCTACGTCTGCGACGTACCGTCCTATTTGGAAATGATCCGGCTGAAGACCTCGGCGTTGTTCCGCGCGGCCTGCGCCAGCGGCGCGATCCTCGGCGGCGGACCGCCGGAATGGTGCACCGCGCTCGCCAGCTACGGCGAACTCCTCGGCTCGGCCTTCCAGATCCACGACGACCTGCTCGCCTACACGAGCGACGGCGACGCCATGGGCAAAGCCGTCACCAGCGACATCGCCAACCAGCGGCTGACCCTGCCGTTCCTGCTCGCGCGCGAACTCGGCGGCGAGGCGGTGTCCGCGGAACTCGACCGCCAGCTGCGCGGCACCGGCGACCCTGCCGCGCGCCTGGCCGCGGTTTCCGCACTGGTGCGCGAAGCGGGCGGGGTCGACGCGGCTGCCGACGCCGCCCGCGGATATGCCGTGCGCGCAACCGAAGTCCTCGAGGTGCTGCCCAGCACGCCGAGCAAGGAGACGCTGTCCTACTTCGCACAGGCGACTGTGAACCGATGCGGCTGAAAGAGATCCTCTTCGCGCACGTCGAAACGTGGCGGCCGTACACCGCTTGTTACGTCGGCCTCGTGGGATTGGCCGGTGCCGCACTGGCTGATCCGGCCGCGTCGCCGCTGCGGTTGCTGTGCGCCTGGGCGGTGCCGACGATCGGCTGGCTGGCCGGGCTGTACGGCGGCGACTACTTCGACCGGAACCTGGACGCCACCGCGAAACCGCATCGGCCCATCCCGTCCGGCCGGATGCGCCCCGGCACCGCGCTGGGCATGCTGATCGGGCTCACCGCGGCCGGCGGGATCATCGGGCTCGCGGTGAACTGGCGGACGATCGGCCTCGTCCTGGTCGCCTTGCTGCTCGGCATCGCGTACAGCAGTTTCTTCAAAGGCCGCGGATTGGCCGGAAGCGCGGTGCGCGGCCTCATTTCGGCGTTCGCCTGCCTGTTCGGGGCGATGACCGTAGCCGACCTCCCTCCGGCTACGGTCATCCCTCTGGCGGCTGCGTTCTGGTTGCACGACACGGGATCCAACCTGGTCGGTGCCCTGCGCGACGTGGACGGCGACCGCGAAGGCGGCTACGCGACGCTGCCGGTCCGCCGCGGGCTGACCGTCGGCGTCCGGGTGGCCACTGGCACGATCCTGGTCGCTTATCTGTGCGCGGTCGCGCAGTTCGTGGTCTCGTCCGCGACTGTCGCCGCACTCGTCGTGTTCGCCTTGTCCACCGCAGCCGCGGTGGCCGCCCTCGCTCCATTGTGGACTCAGGAAGTGACCCGCCTGCGGGCTTATCGGGCGCATACCGTGCTGGTGCTCGAACGGGTCCTGCTGGCAGGCGCGTTCGTGACGCTGGGCTGCGGTCTCGCGGTCGGTGTCCCGATCACCGCGGTCGCGCTGGGTTGTGCGTGGGGGAGTCAGCGGCTCCTGCGTGCCCGGCACGAGCTGGGCAATGATAAGTCCACTGTGGATGCCGAAGCGGTCTTGTCCTTCGTGGACCAACAGTTGGCCGGTCTGGCCGCCCGCGAGACCGGATTGCGGGCACTGAACGGCTGGGCGCGGCTGATCGAGGTGCGACTGTCCGAACCGGACTTGGCGATTGTCTTGTGCACCGCGGACAACGCCGTACGACGGCTCTCCGCCGACGAGCCCGAGCCGGAACTGCCCCGGCTGACGATCACCACCACCGGCGCGGTCTTCGCGGCGATCTTCCTGGACGGAACCAGCAATCCCCGCCGCGCCTACCTGACCCGCGCGTTGCGGATGGACGCGCCCGCTCGCGACATGATGCTGCTCAACCAGCTGTTCAACGAATTCCGCGGACCGCGCGGCCGAGCCACCGCCGTGCCACGCGAACCGCTGCGCACCGGGCAGCTGCCGGAGCGAGTGGTCGTCAGCGACACCACGCTGCGCGACGGCGAGCAGATGCCCGGGGTGGCGTTCCGCCCGGACCAGAAACTGGAACTGGCCCGGCGGCTGGCGGCATTAGGCGTCCCGATGATCGAAGCGGGCTTCCCGGTGGTGTCCGAAGAGGAGAGTGCCGCGATCCGCGCCATCGTGGCCGCCGAGCTGGACACCGTGATCCAGGTGATCGCGCGCCCCGCCGACGCGGACGTGGACGCCGCGCTGCACACCGGCGCGCACAGCGTCGCGGTCTTCATCGGCACGTCCGAATCGCACTTGCGGCACAAACTGCGCATCGACGTGGACGAGCTGAAACGTCGGGTGGACCGTGCGGTGCGCCGGGTCAAGGCGGCCGGGCGGCAGGCGGTATTCGCCGCCGAAGACGCCACCCGCACCGACCCGGACGTCCTCGCCGCGGTGTACGAGGCAGCCGCGGACGCCGGTGCGGATGCGCTAGGCCTCGCGGACACCGCCGGGATCGCGCAGCCGTGGACGATGCGGGAGCTGGTCGAACGGGTCGGCGAGAGCTGCCCGTTGCCGCTGGCCGTGCACTGTCACAACGACCTCGGCCTGGCCACCGCGAACTCGCTGGCGGGTTTGCTCGGCGGTGCGTCCGGAGTGCAGTGTTCGGTGCTGGGCATCGGCGAACGGGCCGGGAACGCCCCGCTGGAACAGGTCGTCATGGCACTGGAAGCCGCGATGGGGCACTCGACCGGCCTCGACCTCCCGCTGCTGGAACCGCTGGCGCGGCACGTCGCCGGGCTCATCGGCGATCGCGTGCCCGCGTACGCTCCCGTCGTCGGCGCGCACGCGTTCGTGCACGAAAGCGGCCTCCACGTGGACGGAATCTCCCGCGATCCCAGCACTTACGAGCCCTACCCGCCGGAACTGGTGGGCAGGCAGCGCCGGATCGTGCTGGGCAAGCACTCCGGCCGCTCGGCCGTGACAGCCGTCGCCGCCGAACGCGGCCTGACGGTCGAACCCGCGGACATCGACGCAGTGCTGACAGAACTCAAACGCGGCGCGGTAGGCACGGACCGGGTAGCCGAACTGCTGACCCGCGCCCGCCCCGTTGCCTGAGGCACCGCAGCCACGCCGCTGATGCGTACGTGAGGGGAACCCTGAGGGAATCTGCTTGGGTTCTAGTGGTGGTTGCAACGCCTGAGTTGGGCAGGGGTTGCAGTGGTCGTGGTCGGGCGTGGTCGGGCTCCGCGGGGCCGGGTGAGGCTGGCGGCGGAACGCCGCCGCTATTTTGATCTTGTGGCGGAGGGCGTGGGCACGGTCGAGGCGTGCCGCAGGGTCGGGGTCGACCGCAGGACCGGGCACTATTGGCGGCACGGGCGGCCGAGCCGGGCGGGCGCGACCGCGCGTCCGGCCGCGCGGCCCGGGCCGGACTCGGGCCGGTTCCTGAGCGCGGGCGAGCGGATCGCGATCGCGGACGGGCTGGCGGCGGGCCGCTCGCGGCGGGCGATCGCGGCCGAGCTGGGCCGCAGCCCGTCCACGATCAGCCGGGAGATCGCCCGCAACGCCCGCCCCTGCGGCGACTACCGGCCCCACGCCGCCCACGACCTCGCCCGGGCACGGCGCCCGCGACCGAAAACAGGCAAGATCGCGGCCTGCCCCGAACTGCGGGACCGGGTGCAGGCGATGCTGACCGACAAATTCAGCCCGGAGCAGATCGCCGCCCGGCTGCGCCGCGACCACCCCGACCGGCCGGAGCTGCACGTGACCCACGAAACGATCTACCAGGCCCTCTACGTCCAAGGCCGCGGCGAACTGCGCCGCGAGCTGGCCCGCGCCCTGCGCACCGGCCGCACCATGCGCAAACCCCGCGCCAGCGGCGAACAACGCCGGCCCCGCTTCGCCGAACCCATGGTCATGATCAGCGACCGGCCCGCCGAAGCCGCCGACCGCGCCGTCCCCGGCCATTGGGAAGGCGACCTGATCATCGGCAAGGACAACGCTTCCGCCATCGCCACCCTCGTCGACCGCTCCACCCGCTACACCCTGCTCGTCGCGCTGCCCGACGGCCGCGGCGCCGACGCCGTCCGCGACGCCCTCGCCGCCGTCGCCGCGACCCTGCCCGCGCACTTGCGACGATCCCTGACCTGGGACCAGGGCAGCGAAATGGGCCGCCACCACGAATTCACCGTCGCCACCGGCATCCCCGTCTACTTCTGCGACCCCCACAGCCCCTGGCAACGCGGCAGCAACGAAAACACCAACGGCCTGCTGCGCCAGTACTTCCCCAAAAGCACCGACCTCTCAGTCCACACCCCCGAACACCTCGCCGCCGTCGCCGCACAACTCAACCGCCGACCCCGCAAAACACTCAACTGGGACACCCCAGCCGAACGCCTCGCTACACTCCTCGCCGAAACCAGTTGAACCACCCGCGTTGCAACAACCCCTCGAATCCACCCAGATTCCGTCAGGGTTCCCCTCACGTACGTTCACCGGGAGCGAGGCCGCTTACCGCATCTGCTGAGAAAACCCCAATGTGGCATTGGGTGCATCTGACGCACCCAATGCCACATTGAGGTTTTCTCAGTAGGGCTGGGTGGGGGTGTGTCGCCGAGGGGCGGGGCGTGGGGCCGCTGGTAGGACTGGATTTGCGAAGATCAAGTCCGAGAGATTCCAGGGGCCCCACGTGATTGCTTATGGTGCCACGCTCGACGTGGCGCGCGAGCTTGCCCTGTTCGTCGCGCGTGTCCTGCACGCCGAACACCGCCGCCGCGGCACCCGCCGCGGCCGGCGGGCGCTGACCGCGTTCGGGCAGGCGGTGCTGGCGCTGCGCTGGTTCCGCGACGCCGTCCCGGTGCACCGCCTCGCCGCCGACCACCGCGTCGGCGTCGCCACCGCCTACCGGTACCTGCACGAAGCAGTCACCGCCCTCGCCAGCGAGGCCCCCGACCTGCACGACGTCCTCGCCCAGCGCCGCGCCGCGGGGGACACGCACGTGATCCTCGACGGCATGTTGATCGGCTGCGACCGGGTCGCCGCGACCACCGTCAAAACCAAAGGCCGCAACCGCGGCGCGACCGTCCACCTCTGGTACTCGGGCAAACACCGCTGTTTCGGCGGGAACATCCAATTCCTCGCCACCGCCGACGGCTACCCGCTCTGGGTCTCCCCGGTCCTGCCCGGCTCCCGCAACGACCTCGCCTCGGCCAGGCACCACGGCATCACCGGCGCCCTCACCGCCGCCGCGGCCCACGGCCTGAAAACCCTCGCCGACAAGGCCTACCACGCAGCCGGCACCGGCATCCTCACCCCGACCAAGAAAACCACCGGCCGACCGCCCCTCACCCCCGACGAACACGCCTTCAACCTGCTCCACACCCGGCTGCGCTGCCTCGGCGAACGCGCCGCCGCAATGTTGAAAACCCGCTGGGCAGCCCTACGACACATCACCCTCTGCCCCCAACGCATCGGCCACATCACCCAAGCAGCCCTCGTCCTCACCCACCACGAACACCACGGACGCTACTGAGAAAACCTCATTGGGGCGCACCGTGCGGTCCCGGACATTCCTTGCCAGGGCGCGACACCCTGACTGTCATCGGAGTCAGCCAGCGTGCCCGACCCGGTCGGAAGCCTTGTCCTTCTTGGCGTTCTTCTTCGGCGACAGGCTCAGGTTGAGCCCCATCCGGCGGGCGCGGGGGAGGACCACCGAGGCCTCGCCGAGGAACGTCAGGCCGAGCAGGATGCCCACCATGTCGGTGCCGCCCGCGATGTCCGCGTGCCAGTGCTGGGCCAGCAGGACCATGCCGACGCGCAGCGGGATCAGCGAAAGCCAGATCGTCACGGTGAGCCAGTTGTACTTCTGGTGCGGGAGGCCGTCCTGCTCGTAGAGCCTGATGGTGGCGCCGCGCCCGAGGCCCTCGCCGTACGCCGCGAGCACGAAGACGCCCAGCAGCTCCCAGTCCAGCGCGGTCGCCTTCGTGACGTCGCCGGCGGCCATGTAGATGCCGACGGCGAAGCAGACCACCGGAAGGACCAGCAGCCGTTTCGTGGACATCGGCGTGCCGCGCAGCCGGCGGATGATCGACCAGACGATGTAGGCGCCGCCGGCCACGAGGGCCACGATGTTCGAGATTTCGTCCAACGTCTTCCACATCGCGCAATCCGTTCCTCGGGGTCGGCCCCACGGTAGGCAGCGCACCCCCGGGCGGGCATCCACCCGGGGGTGCAAAGGAGGGTGGAATCCTGGGGCCGACCGGCCCGGTTCACCAGCTGACGGCGAGCTCGGTCACCCCGCCGGTCACCGATTCCGCCCGGCGCCGCGGCGCGTCCCCGTCCGCGGCGAGGTGCAGTCCGGGGAACCGTTTCGCCAGCGCGCCGAACACCGCCCGCAGTTCGATCCGGGCGAGCGTGTTGCCCACGCAGTAGCGCATTCCGTGCCCGAAACCGAGGTGCGGATTGGGCGAACGGGTGATGTCGAACTCGTCCGGCCGCTCGAACACCCGCGGATCCCGGTTCGCCGCGTGGTGGGCGAGCAGCACCGCGTCGCCGGCGGGGATGGTCGTGTCGCCCGCCGTCAGGTCCTCGGCCGCGTATCGGACCGAGCCTCCGGTGTCCTGGATGTTCGTCACGACCATCCGCAGGACTTCTTCCACCGCACCGGTGACCAGCCCTGGGTCGGCGGTCAGCTTCGCCCACTGCGCGGGGTTGCGGATGAACAGCACGGTGCCGAGGTCGATCCGGCTCATCGTGGTCTCGTACCCGGCGAACAGCAGCGCGGCCGCGAGCCGGGCCGCCTCCGGCAGTTCCACTCCGCCTGCCGCGGCCAGGTCGGAGAAGACGTCCTCGCTCGGTTCGCGCTTCTTCCGCTCCAGCAGTTCGGCCATGTAGACGCCGAACTCGATCTGTGCCGCGCGGCCCGCCTCCGGGTCGCCGGTGCCCGAAAGCCGCGACGTCCAGGACCGGAACAGCTCGTAATCCTCGTACGGCGCCCCGACCAGCGTGCAGATGACCATCGCGGGCAGCCGCTGGGACAGCGCGGCGTGCAGGTCGGCGGGCGGCCCGGGGAGTTCGTCGAGCAGCGCGTCGACCCGTTCCTCGACGCTTTCCTGAAGCGCCAGCATCCGCTTCGCGGAAAACGCGGGCGTGAGCAGCTTGCGCATCCGGGTGTGCCGCTCCAGTTCGCCGTCGAACTCCTCGGTCGGACCGCCCTGCACCACCGAATCGTTGATCCGCGCCGCCGATTCCGGCGTGCGGTGGCCGCGCCGCAGGACCGGGCTGGAGGCGAGGTCCCGCACGAGGTCGTACCCGCAGGCCAGCCAGGCCTCGTCCCCGGCGGGCGTGCGGACCTTCGTCAGCGGCTCGTCCTCGAGCAGGCGGTAGTACTGCGGGGCCAGCCGGGACAGGTCCTCGCTCGGCGGAAACGGCAATTCGTACACGGAACCTCCCGATGGCCCACCGCGGTGGGAACTGCGGACGGAGCCGGAACGCGGCCCCGTGCTCCCTCCTACCAGCCGGTCCGCCCGGCGCACAGCCGTCGCCGCCGGAGCGTCCACACCGGCTCAACGCCGCCCCAATCCCCGCGCCGTACGGTCGGTTCGTCCAATCGTGGCGCGGGGTCCGGCCCTGCGCCGGGGAAGGAGCGACCCGGTGAATCCGTGCCCCCTGTACGTCGCGGGCGTCGGCGCCTGCCTGCCCGACCGGGAGACGGCCGAGGAAGCCATCGCGGCGAACCGGTACGACGCCGAGTCGGCACAGACGGACGGCGTCCGCTCCGCGTGCGTCGAGACCGAGCGGTACCCGGCGGAAATGGCCGCGATCGCCGGACGGGGCGCGCTGGCCATGGCGTCCGCCCGCGACTTCGGCACGGTCCGCGCGGTGTTCCACTCCTACGTCGACTACCAGGGCGCGCACTACTGGCAGGCCGCCCCGTACGTCGCCCTGCACACGGTCGGCCGCGACGTCCCGTCGTTCGACGTCGTCCAGGAATGCAACGGCGCGATGGGCGCGCTCGAACTGGGCCGCCGGTTCGTGACCGGCCCGGAGGACGCCGTCCTCGTCACCACCGGCGACCGTTTCGACAGCCCGTGGGTCCGCCGCTGGTACGGCGACCAGTCGGTGCTCGCCGACGGCGGGAGCGCGCTGCTGCTGAGCGGTTCCGGCGGATTCGCCCGGATCCTGTCGCTCTCGACGATGGCCGACAACTCCCTCGAAGGCGAGGCCCGCGGCGGCGGATTCGCCGGCGCACAGCAGCCGCCGGTCGACTTCGACGCGATGCGCAAACAGTTCCACGCCAAGGACTTGCCGATGCTGGAGCACTACGGCCGGATGGCCGCGCTGTTCGGCGCCTCCCTGCACCGCGTCCTCGACGAAGCGGGCATCACCGCGGCGGATCTGGCGTTCGCCGTCCCGGTGGTGACCACCGCCGCCCGCGCCGCCGACATCGCCGACCGCTTCCTCGGCATCCCGCTGGAGCGCACCAACTGGGAATTCGGCCGCACCACCGGCCACCTCGGCACCGGCGACCAGTTCGCCGGCCTGCACCACCTGGTCAGCACCGGCCGGGCCCGCAAAGGCGACCGCATCCTGCTCCTCGGCGGCGGCACCGGCTACACCATCACCTCGGCGGTCCTGGAGATGCTGGAAGACAGCCCGGACCCCGAACGGAACTGACCATGCCCGACGAGTCCCGGCCCGCGGACGCCACCTGCCGCGGGGAGACGGGCGGTCTGGGCGAGGGGGCTCGCCCAGCGGACGCGGGTCGTCTGGCCGAGGCGGGCGATCCGGGCGAGCGGATCCGTGAGGCCGGTCGGACTCGTCTGGCTGATCCGGTTGCCGGAAGCCGCCCGGACGACCGACTCCGCTCGGCTGGTTCGGTTCGCTTGCCCGACCTGGCCCGCCCGGTTGAGCCGACCCGCCCCGTTGAGCCGACACGCCCGGTTAAGCCGACACGCCCGGTTAAGCCGACACGCCCGGTGGAGCCGGTCCGCCCGGCTGAACCGACCCGCCCGGCCGGACCGTCCGGCCGGACCGACCCGGTCGGCGCAGGGCTGACCGCGCTTCCCCTCCTCTACTCCCGCTGCGAGGCCGCGCTGCAACCCGGTCGGACCGGCGGCGCGGTGCGCGAACACCCCGCCCGCAGGGGGACCGGGCTGCCGTTCCGGGAGGCCGCCTTCGACGCCCGGTCCCGGATCGTCGGCGTCCTGGCTTCCTGGGCGGGGCTGGTGGCCGCCGAACGGCAGGTCCCGGCGCCGCGGCGGACCGTGCCGGAGCTGGTGCGTTTCCTCGCCGCGCACCGGGACTGGCTGGCCGCGCACCCCAGCGGCGCGGACTTCCTCGACGAGCTCTCCGACCTCATCTCCTCCGCGACCGCCGCCCTGGACGACCCGCGCCCCGCCGTCCCGGTCGGGAACTGCCCGGTCGGCGGCTGCCGCGCCCCGGTGCACCTGCGGCCCGCCACCGCCACAGTCGCCTGCGAAGCCGGGCACGACCTGCCCCCGGCGGACTGGCTCGACGTCCGCACCCGCGAACAAAACCGGCGGCGCACCGTGCCCACCAAGGAAGCCGCGCTCGCCGCCGGAGTTCCTGAGGCGACTGTCCGCCAGTGGGCGCGCCGGGGCAAACTGACTCGCTACGGCTCCGCCCGCCGCGCGGAGTACTGCCTGGACGAACTCACCGCCCTCCGCACCGGCGAGGCCCGCCCGCACGCCGGTTGACCGTCGAAGCCAGGATGCGCACCCGCCCGGATCTGCGACGATGGGGACGATCGTGTCGAAGACGGGAGCGTTGATGGACGAGTCGAGCCGCCGGGATGTGTGGCGCCCGGGCCAGGACTGCCAGGCGGTGGCCACGGCCCGCGCGCTGGGCCAGGACGTGGACAAGATCCACGGGGACGCGTGGGGCGTCGTGGGCACGTTGGGCGACAGCGTCTGCTACGTCGGCGTCGCGGACAAAGTCGAGGCGATCCACGAAGCACTGGCGCGCCGGATCCGCGAGCGCGACCTGCCCGTCCGGCTGCTGGCCCCGAACTACTCGGGCGGGATCTCGGACGGCCAGCGCAACGGCACGCCGCAGATGCGGTACTCGCTGATCGGCCGCGAGACGACGAACGACGGGCTGTCGCTGCATTTCGAGGGCAGCGAGATCCGGGGAACCGTCGCCGTGGTGGCGTGCGACAAGCCCCCGGTCGGGGCGACGGCGGCGATCCTGGAGCGCGACGTGCCCGCGGTAGTGCTCTCCGACGGGTCCATCCGGCCGGGCGCGGACCCCGAAACCGGGGAGCGGATCGACCTGGTCAGCTGCTTCCAGGTCGCCGGGGACCCGGACGCGGCCAAACGCGAGCGGTGGGCGCGCAACGCGTGTCCCGGGCACGGCAGCTGCGGCGGGATCTTCACCTACAACACGATGCAGTCGTTCATCGCCGTGCTGGGGCTGGAGCCGCTGCACATGGTGTCGCCGGCGTCCGAGGATCCGCGGCGGACCGGGGAATTCCCCGAACAGATCGTGGACTGCCTGGAAATCATGACGCAGCGGGGGATCACGCCGCGGCAGCTGGCCACCCCGGCGGCGTTCCGCAACGCCGCGGTCGTGGCGATCGCGCTGGGCGGCTCGACGAACGTGGTCCTGCACGCGCCGGAGATCGCCCGCGCGGCCGGCCTCGACTTCTGGTCGGAGGTCATGACGCAGCAGGAGTTCAACCGGCTCTCCCGGAGCGTCCCGGTGCTCGTCGACGCCCGCCCGTTCGGGCAGTACAGCATGGTGGACATCGACTCCGCCGGCGGCCTGCAGGCGGTGGTGGCGGAACTGCTCCGGCACGACCTGCTCGACGGCTCCGCGCTGACCTGCACCGGCGAGACGCTCGGCGAACAAGTCGAACGGCTCGCCCCGCCCGCCCCGGACAGCGAGGTGATCTTCCCCGTCACTGAGCCGTTCAAGCCGACCGGCGGCCTGCGGCTGCTGTCGGGCAACCTCGCCCCCGAGGGCGGCGCGGTGATCAAGCTGGCCGGGGTCGAGACCGGCGTCGTCGACGGCCGGTTCGAGGGACGGGCGCGCGTTTTCGACAGCGAGCAGGCCCTGCTGCGGGCGCTCGTCGAGACGCCGGACGAATTCGCCGACCGGGACATGGTCGTCATCCGCTACGAAGGCCCGAGGGGCGCTCCGGGCATGCCCGAAATGCTCGACCCGACCTCCCGCATCACCGCGCTGTGCCGGAGGAAAGGCATTTCCGTCGCGCTGATGACCGACGCGCGGTTCTCCGGAGGATCGGTCGGACTGGTCATCGGGCACGTCGGCCCGGAGGCCGCGCTCGGCGGCCCCATCGCCCTCGTCGAAGACGGCGACACGATCACCGTCGACCTGAACACCGACACCCTCGAGTGCACCGAACTGGCCGACCCCGCCGTCCACCAGGCTCGCCTGGCGAAGTGGCACCAGGCCGCCGAAGCGAACGGCGGCGTCCACCCGCTGGTCCGCCCGGTGACGTCCCGCCTGCTGCGCCGCATGCGCGCACTAGCCGCCTCCGCGATCGAGGGCGCGGGGATGTCGGAGGTCTCTTCCTGAGTCCGAGGGCGTGCCGGGGAGCGGCCCGGCACGCCTCGAATCTTTCACGGCGGGATATTTCCCGCCGATGGCGGTGAAGCCGACTCCGAAAAGCGTCAACTGCAGCACTCAGTCGACAGTGGACAGCTGTTTCGCCGTCGACAGCAGACACCTGCGCGGCTGTCATGCCGGCAGAACCGTGGCCTGCCTGGAAATCGCGCCGGTACGGCGTGAATCGCCGGCGCCAGTGGTCGGAAATCTGATGGGCAAGGACTTTCGCGGGCGCGGCCCGCCTTGGGTCCGCCCTTGACGCATCGCACTCGTGTGGTCCTCAATGTATACACAAGTGGATCCACATCTGGCCGGATCCGGTGCGCCGCCCGTCCGAACGAGGAGATGCCATGGAGTTCCCGCACCTGTTCGCCCCCGCCCGGATCGGCGGGCTCGAGCTGCGCAACCGGGTGGTCAAGTCGCCGCAGGCCACCGCGACGGCGAATCCGGACGGCACGGTGACCGGCCGGACCGTGAACCACTACCGGGCGCTGGGCGAGGGCGGCGCCGGGCTGGTGATGGTCGAGTACACCTACGTGGACGACGACGCCAGCAAGTCCATTCACGGGCAGACCGGGATCAGCCGCCGCGACCACGTCGCCGGGCTGGGCTGGCTCGCCGACGAGGTGAAGTCGACCGGTGCGCGGATCGGCCTCCAGCTGGTGCACTGCGGCAGGCAGAAGTTCCTCGGCACCACCCCGATGAAGTCCGCGTCGGCCTCGTCGTGGGACTACGTCGAGCGGCAGTACGGCAACCGGCCGCAACCCATGACCGCCGACGAGATCCACGGTGTCGTGCGGGCGTTCGGCGACGCGGCCGAGCGCGCTTGGCTGGCGCGGTTCGATCTCGTGGAAGTCCATGCCGGACACGGGTACCTGCTGACGAACTTCCTGTCCCCGCACACGAACGACCGCGAGGACGAGTACGGCGGCTCCGCGGGGAACCGGCGGCGGATCGTGCTGGAGATCGCCGAAGAAGTCCGGCGGCGGGTTCCCCGCGAATTCCCGGTGAGCTTCCGGGTTTCGGTGAGCGACTACGAACCGGACGGCATCACCGGCGAGGAGACCGTCGCGCTGTGCGCGGAGCTGGAGAAACGCGGCGTGGACGTGATCCACGCTTCGGGCGGGCACCACGCCCGGATGGAATGGGAGGTCAGCAGCTGGGACATGCCGCGCCAGCCGCATCGCTGGGGATGGGAGGCGATCCGGGCGGCCGTCGGCATTCCGGTGATCGCGTCGGGTTCGCTGGTCTCGCCCGAGGCGGCCGAGGAGATCCTCGCCAGCGGCAGCGCGGATTTCGTTTCGCTGGGCCGGGCGATGCTCGCCGACCCGGCGTGGCCGGAAAAGGCGCGCACCGGCCGGGTTCTCGAGATCGTGCCGTGCATCCGGTGCAACGACGGCTGTCTTTACCGGGGCCTCGACGCCGGGCGCAGCACCGGCTGCACGGTGAACCCGAACATGGGCGAGGAAGGCCGTTATCCGGTCGTCGCGGCGGCGACCCGGCGCAGGTTCGCTGTGGTCGGCGGCGGTCCGGCCGGCTTGAAGGCGGCGGCGGTGCTGCACGATCGCGGCCACGAAGTCACGCTTCACGAGGGCGAGCGGCTCGGCGGCCTGCTCAATCACGCCGAAGGATCGAAGGTGAAACAGGACCTCGCCGCGCTCCGGCGGCACCTGGTGCACGAGGTCGAACGCCGCGGGATCACAGTCGTGCGCGAGACCGCGACGGCGGAATCCCTTGCGGGGCAAGGATATGACGGAGTGGTGCTGGCGGTCGGCGCCGAGGATCGGCAGTTCGGCGGCGAAATCGCGGCCGGGGCGAACGCGGTGCGGGCGCAGGACGCGCGGGCCGCGGCCGCGGCGGGCCGCCGGGTCGTGATCGTCGGCGGGGGCTTCCAAGGAGTCGAAACCGCGCTGCGCCTGTCCGAAGCCGAGGGCGCCGACATCACCGTGGTCGAACGCGGAGATCGCCTGCTGGCCGGCGACGAGGTCGTCTACGACGTCCTGCATCTGCCCTCGCGCCTGGAGGAGGAGCGGGTGTCCGTCCTCCTGAACACGGAGGCGACCGAGATCAGGAAGGGGAGCGTCGTGCTGGCCGGGGGCTCGGAGATCCCGGCAGACCTCGTCGTGCTGGCGCTCGGGCGGGAGCGGCGGGAGGCCGGGCTGGCGGAGGCGTGGGCCGCCGCGGGAATCGCAGTGTCCGTAACCGGTTCCGCGGAGCGCCCCGGACGCGTCCTCGACGCCCTGCACAGCTCGTTTTTCGTCGCGCGGCGGCTGTGAATCCTCGCTCCGAGGTCTTGGCATCCAAAAGTGTATCCACTATGGTGGGCACCAACCGGCGAAGGGAATCCGCATGAGTGGCCCCACCCTCGATCTCCACGCGGAGATCCGCGACTGGATGCACGCCGAGGCCGAGCTTCTCGACGACGGCTTCGAGCGCAAGTGGCTCGAGACGATGGTCAGCAAGGACATCGTGTACCAGGTCCCGCTGCGGCAGACGGTCGAACGCGCTCGCGGGGCGGGCTGGGTCGACGGCACCTACCACCTCGACGAGCGCTACGGATCGCTCGAAACCCGGGTCGCGCGCAACGAGACGCAGTACGCCTGGGCCGAGGACCCGCCCTCGCGGATCCGGCACTTCGTCACCAACCTCCGGGTCCGCGAGGACGCCGGCGGGCTCGTCCGGGCGCGGACGAACCTGCTGGTCTACCGCACCAGGCAGGACGGGGTCGTGCCGCAGATGCTGTCCGGCGAGCGGTGGGACACCCTGCGCCGCGAGGACGGCGTCCCGCGCCTGCTCGAGCGGCGGGTGCTGCTCGACCTGACCGCCATCGGCACGCACAACCTGTCCATCTTCTTCTGACCCGGCCCCACGGAAGGCATTCCGCGATGACCCAGACGACCCCTCCCTCCACGGCGGCCGACCGCATCCTGGCCGAACTCGCCGAAGGGCTCCCGGCGGGCGAAATCCCGGCGACGCTGTACGGCAACACCGAGCTCTACGAGCGCGAGAAGCGCAACATCTTCGCCCGCTGCTGGGTGTTTCTCGCGCACGAGTCCGAGATCGCCGCCAAGGGGGACTACGTCCTGCGCAAGATCGGCGAGGACTACTTCGTCGTCGTGCGCGACGAGGACGGCGGCATCAACGTCCTGTTCGACGCGTGCCGGCACCGCGGCGTGCAGATCTGCCGGGCGGACGCGGGCAACACGTCGCACTTCCGCTGCCCGTATCACGGCTGGACGTACGACACCAAAGGCAATCTCGTCGGGGCGCCGTTGTGGAAGAACGCTTTCGGCGGAATGGACAAGTCCAAGAACGGCCTCGTCGGAGCGGCGAAGGTGGAGAGCTACCACGGTCTCGTCTTCGCGACGCTCGACGCTTCGGCGCCGCCGCTCAAGGAGTACCTCGGCGGCATGGCCTGGTATCTCGACCTGATCTTCGGCCTCAACGAGCACGGCGTCGAGGTGCTGGGCGCGCCGCAGCGGTTCGTCATCGACGCCAACTGGAAGTCCGGCGCGGACAACTTCTCCGGCGACGACTACCACCTGGGCACCCTGCACAAGTCCGTCTGGGAGATCGGGGCGTTCCCGGTTCCCTTCGCCGCCAACATGATGGGCTACCACATCCAGGCCTCGCCCGGGCATTCGCTGTCGTTCTCGATGGCTCCCGACGCGGACGAGCCCGGCCCGCGGTTCTTCGGCTTCCCCGAACGGCTCGCGCGTTCCTTCACCAGCGACCGGATCAGCGACCACCAGCTCGACGTCGCCCGCCGTTCGCGGGTGTTCGTCGGCAACGTGTTCCCGAACTTCTCGATCCTCGCGCTCCCGATGACCGAGGACGGCTCGCACTACCCGCCGACCGCGGTGCTCACCGTCCGGACGTGGCAGCCGATCAGCGAGTCGAAATTCGAGATCTGGAACTGGTTCCTCGGCTACCAGAACATGACCGCCGAGGAGAAGGACCGGTCCTACCGGGCCGGGCTCGGCACGTTCTCGATGGGCGGCGCGTTCGAAATGGACGACACCGAACCGTGGATCACCGTCGCGCGCACCGGCCGCTCGACCGCCGCGGAAGTGCTCGGCATGAAGCTGAACTACCAGATGGGCATGCCCGGAGTCGGCATCGCGCATCCGGTCAGCGAGTGGCCGGGGCCGGGCACCGTGTACTGGACGCGGTACGAGGAAGGCGTGCAGCGCAACCTGTTCCGCTTCTACCACGACATGATGACCGCCGAGCCGGGTTCGTGGCCCGCGCTGAAGTTCGAGGACGAATGACGATGTCCGCCTACGACGCGTCGCTGTTCGGCGGAGAGGTCGGACTCGGTTCGCGCCCGGCGGTCGTGGTCGTCGACCTCGTCGCCGGGTTCACCGACCCGGCCTGGCCGCCCGGCTCCGACCTCGCGGAGGTTGTCGCCGCGACGCGCTCGTTGCTCGACCGGGCGCGCGCGGCGGGGCTGCCGGTCGTCTTCACCACCATCGCGTTCGCGGAGGACGGCGCGGAAGGACGGGTGTGGCGGCGGAAGATGCCCGCGCTCGACTGCCTGACCGAAGGTTCGCCGGCGGTCGCGGTCGACGAACGGCTCGCGCGGCGGCCGGACGAACCGCTGGTCGTCAAGCGCACCGCGTCGGCGTTCGGCGGCACCGGATTGCCCGCGCTGCTGGTGTCGCTCGGCGCGGACAGCCTGATCGTCGCCGGCGCGACGACGTCCGGCTGTGTCCGGGCGACGGTGGTCGACGCCTGCATGGCCGGTTACCGCACGGTCGTTCCTCGCGAGTGCGTCGGCGACCGGCACGCCGGTGCGCACGAAGCGAATCTGTTCGACCTGCAAGCGAAATACGCCGATGTCGTCTCGCTCGCGGATCTCTTCGACCGGTTGGAGGCGGCCTGATGCGGGCGGGAACCTATCCGGGCCTCGAGCCTCGCCTGGTCGTCGGCGCTTCGGCGACGCGACGGCTGAGCGCGGCCGAGGAGCGAGACGCGTACACCGCGGTCGACTCCGCGAAGGTGCTGGCCGAGCTGGAGCGCTCCGGGCTGCGCGGCCGTGGCGGGGCCGGGTTCCCGGCGGCGGTGAAATGGCGGACTGTGGCGTCGGCTGGCCGTTGTGTCGTCGTGGCCAACGGAGAAGAAGGCGAACCGGCGTCGTTCAAGGATCGCTGGCTGCTCACGCACCGGCCGCACGCGGTGCTCGACGGCTTGCTCGTCGCCGCGGACACGGTCGGCGCGCACCGGGCGATCATCTACCTGTCGCATCCCGAAACCGTCGAAGCCGTCCGCAGTGCGCTCGCGGAGTTGCCCGCCGGCTTGGCCGGGAGGGTGGAGATCTTCACCGTCGACCACCGGTATGTGGCGGGGGAGGAGAGCGCGGTCGTCCGGGCGATCAACGGCGGGCCGGCTCTGCCCACCGCCAAACCGCCGCGGGTCTTCGAAGCGGGCGTCGACGGACTGTCCACTTTGGTCAGCAACGTCGAAACGCTCGTCCACGCCGCCTGGATCGCCCGCCACGGCGCCGACGCGTTCCGCCGGTACGGCACGGAATCGTCGCCCGGCACCGCACTGATCACGTTGACCGGCTCGGACGGAAACGCCGGGGTGTACGAGGTTCCGTTCGGCCCGACGCTGCGCGAGCTGTTCCGCGAATGCGCCGGTCTGGATCCGGCGGACGCGCCCGGGTTGCTGATGGGCGGATGGTTCGCCGGTATCGCGCGCCCGGACGACGTGCTCGACGCGCAGTGGTGTTTCGACGCGATGGCCGAAGCGAAGACCGCGGTCGGATGCGGCTCAGTGACCGTGCTGGGCGCGGGCGAACGGGTCGGTGCGGTCGCGGCACGGCTGGCCCGTTGGTACGCGCAAGAGTCCTCGCAGCAGTGCGGCGTGTGCCGCAAGGGCACCGAGGCGATCGCCGCGGCGCTCTCGCGGATCGACAGCGAAGCACCGGAAGCAGCCGACCTCGGCAACCTGCGGCGATGGGGGACCAGCCTGCGCGGGAAGGGGGCGTGCGCGTTCCTCGACGGTGCCGCCACCCTCGCCCGCACCAGCCTCCCGCTGCTCGAAATCCCGGTATCCCCGTCTATTTCCGGAAGGTCCGTCTGATGAAAGCGTTCCTCGATTCCACCAAGTGCTCGGGCTACGGCGCGTGCGCCGAAACCTGCCCGTCCGTGTTCGAGATCGACGAGTTCGGCTTCGGCGCGGTGATCGGCGACGGCACGGTGCCCGCCGGGGACGAGGACCAGGCCCGTGCGGCCGCGGCGGCATGCCCCGAGGCCGCGATCCGGGTCGAGGACTGAGCATGGACCTCGGACTGGCAGGCAAAACCGCTCTCGTCACCGCCGCGAGCAAAGGCATCGGCTATGCCGTCGCCGAGCGGCTCGTCGCCGAAGGCGCCCGGGTCGCGATCAGCTCGCGTCCCGGCCCGGCGCTCAAGGAAGCGGCCGAACGGCTCCGGGCGCAGGCCCCGGACCGCGTCCGCGAACTGCCCGCCGACCTCACCGAGGACGGCGCGGGCGCCGCACTGGTCGCGGAAGCGATCGAAACGTTCGGCTCGCTGGACATTCTCGTCAGCAACACGCCGGGACCACGGATCAGCCCGGTGCTCGAACTGTCCGACGAGGACTGGGAAACCGGGTACCGGACGTTGCTCCGCCCGGCCGTGCAGTTGTCCCGCGCCGCCGCGCGGCACATGGCCGCGCGCGGCGACGGCAGCATCGTCTTCCTGACCTCGACCTGGGTCCGCCAGCCCGCCGCGGGCGGCGGGCTGAGCGCGGCGTTCCGGTCGGCGATCTCGTCGCTGAGCAAACAGTGCGCGGTCGAACTGGCCGCCGACGGCGTGCGCGTCAACCAGGTGCTCCCCGGCGCGACGGCCACCGGCCGGATGCGGGACATCGCCGCCGCGAAAGCCGCCCGCAACGGCACGGCGCCCGAGGACGAGATCGCCGAGGTCGTCTCCGCCATCCCCATCGGACGCTGGGCCGAGCCGGAGGAGGTCGCCGACGCCGTGGCGTTCCTGGCTTCGCCCCGCTCGGCGTTCACCACGGGACACGCGTTTTCGCTGGACGGCGGCGCGGTCCGCGCGACGCTCTGAAACCACGAGTAGACAAGGAAAACACATGCCGAAGAGCCTTCGCCAGCTGTTCGTCGAACAGTTCCGGCGGTGCCGGCTGACCGCCGACGAGACCGTCGCGGTGATCAGCGAGCACGGCAAGAAGCAGGAGTACGTCGACGCCGCGGTCGGCGCGGCGCAGGACCTCGGGGCGGGCGCTCTCGTGCTGACCGCGTCGAGCCTGTCGGAGCCGACTTTGCCGCCGTACCAGGGCGACGGCCGGGAAGTCCCGGCCCTGCTGGCGGCGGCGGGGGAGGCGGACTTCGTCGTCGACGTGACCGTCGGCGGCCTGATCCATTCCAGCGTCCGGACCCGGATCACCGGGAACGGCAAGCGGATGCTGTTCGTCGCCGAACCGGCCGCGGTGCTGGAACGGCTGATGGGCGACGAAGACCTGCGCGCGCGGGTGGAAGCGGGCGGGCGCAAGCTGAAGGCAGGCTCGCAGCTGCGCGTGACCAGCAAGGCGGGCACGGACCTCATCGCCGACATCAGCGGCGACGACCTGCCGGTGACGCACCAGTGGGGTTACGTGGACGAACCCGGCCGGTGGGACCACTGGCCGAGCGGCTTCGTCGCGTGCTTCCCGCGCGACCGCACCGCCCAGGGCACCATCGTGCTGCAGCCCGGCGACGCGTTGATCCCGTGGCAGCGGTACGTGCGCGACGAGGTCGCCTTCAGGGTCGAGAACGGCTTCATCACCGGCATCGACGGCGGTCTGGACGCCCAGGTGCTGCGCGACTACTTCGAGGCGTGGCAGGACCCGGAGGTCTACGCGGTGTCGCACATGGGCTGGGGCCTGCACCCGATCGCGAACTGGTCGGCGTTCGAGGTCTACGAACCGCGCTCGCTCTACGGCCAGGAACTGCGGTCGACGCCGGGCAACTTCATGTGGTCGACCGGCCCGAACCGGTTCGCCGGCCGGGAAACCCCGGCGCACCTGGACATCCCGATGCGCGGGTGCACGGTCGAGATCGACGGCGAAGCGATGACCGTCGACGGCGTCCTGGCGGAATCGTGAGCGCCCCGGACCGGGCCGTCCTGGAGGCGGCGATCCTGCGGCTGGCCCGCGACCGCACGCTGCTGGCGGAGTTCCAGGCCGATCCGGAAGGCGTCGCGGAGTCGGTCGGGCTCGAAGCGGGCTGGGCGCGCAGCATCGCCGAGGGCGACCGGGACCGGCTGCGCTCGGCCGGCGTCAACGACGGGATCACGATCCTGGTCAGCCGGTGGTTCAAGGCGGACCTGGGCGACTCGGCCAGCTCGGGCGCCTTCACCCTGAGCGACGCGCCGCTGCCCGCCCCGGACGTGCCCGCCGGGCTGGTGTTCGCGGGCGGCTGCTCGCACGTGCCGGACTTGCTGGCCCGGCCGGAAATCGACCCGGCCGACGGCGTCGACCGGCTGTCGGACAGCTACGCCCGGCTCGGGAAGGTGCTCGCGGCGGCCGAACCGGATCTCCTGCTGACCACCGCGGACTGCCACTTCCAGAGCTTCGAAACCGGCGCGTTCGTCGTCGGGACCGCCGCCGCGCACACCGGGTCCATGGAGTTCTTCGGCCGCCCGGACCTGGACATCACGCTGACCGGCGAGCCGGAGTTCGCGCAGCGGATCGTCTCCGCGGTGCGCGAGGCGGGGCTGGAGGTCGAAGCCGCGCCGGAGGTGCAGCTCGACCACGGCCTGATCGTCCCGCTGCGCCAGGTGCTTCCCCGGCCGGACCTGCCGGTCGTCCCGATCATCACGCAACCGGCGCGGACGTTCTCCCCGTGGGGCGCGCGAGCTTTCGGCCGGGTCCTGCGCGACGTCGTCGCGAACAGCGGCAAACGGGTCGCGTTCCTGGCCACCGGCGGCCTCTCGCACTGGCTGGACCCCGGGCACTTCGGGCACGTGGACGTCGAGTTCGACACGCACATCCTCCGCGCGCTGCAGGAGGGCCGCGGGCTCGAACTCGCCGACCTCGAGCCGTTCGCGCTGCTCAGCCACGGCCAGTACGAGTTCCTGAACTGGCTGATCATGCTGGCGCTCACCGGGCCGGGGATCCGCGGCGAGGTGTTCGCCTACGAGCCGATGGAAGCCTCCGGCGGGGGCTGGACGGTCGTCAACCTGCTGCTGCCCGGCCATGACTAGTCTCCGGATCGGCCTCACGCAGTGGCACGCGACGCGCGACGTCGAGCGCAATCTCGACCTCGCGTGCCGGCTCGTGGCCGACTGCGCGGCGGACGGGGCGGATCTGGTGCTGCTGCCGGAAAACGGGTTGATGCTGGGCACCAACACCGAGATGCGGGCGGCGGCGATGCGGCTCGACGGACCCGAGCTTTCCCGGCTCGGGGCGGCCGCGGCCGCAGCTTCGACGACCGTGGTGCTCGGCGGCGTCAAGCTGCTCGGCGCCGACGGGGTCGTGCGGAACACCGCGGTCGTGTTCGGCCCGGACGGGACCGTCGCCGGCGGGTACGACAAGATCCACCTCTTCGACGCGAACGTGGGCGGCCAGTCCTTCGAGGCGTCCGGCGTCGAGCGAGCGGGCGACCAGCCCGTCCTGCTGCGGGTCGGCGGGGTCACGATCGGCCTCACGATCTGTTACGACGTCCGGTTTCCCGAGCTGTTCCGCGCGCTCGCCGCGGCCGGCGCGGAAGTGCTGCTCGTGCCGGCCGCGTTCACCGCGGTCACCGGCGAGGCGCACTGGGAGACGCTGCTGCGGGCCAGGGCGATCGAGAACGCGGCCTTCGTGGTCGCGTCGGCGACCGTCGCGGGCTCGCCGGACGACGCGTTCCCGACCTACGGGCACGCGCTCGCGGCCGGGCCGTGGGGCGAGGTGCTCGCGGATTTGGGGACCGCACCGCTGGCCTGCCGGGTGATCGGGCTCGACCTCGCTACGGTGGCCCGGACGAGAGCGAAGCTCCCGGTGCTGCGCGGGGTCCGTCCCGCGGCCTACGCGCGGCAGCCGGTGACGATCGCCGCGAACCAAGGAGGGGAGCCATGACCGACGAGCAGGCCGCGCGTGCGCCGGAGGACGAGACGGTGCGGCCGGTCGGGGAGCCGATCGGCATCGCCAACGAGTTCACCGGCGTCCGGGTCCAGAAGGTCCGCACGCGCAACGGGGAACGGCTCGAGGTGACCACGCCGAAGCACGGCCACCGGGTCCTGCTCGACGCCATGCAGCTGGAGATCATCTCCACGCTCACGCCGGAGGCGTTCACCGAGCTGATCGCCCGGCGGCTCGGTTCGCACGAGGGGCACGACCGGGGGGACGCGCGATGACCGAGCCGAAGGTGCGGGCGGGCACGACCGTCGACGACATCTACCAGGTGCTGCGCGAACGCATCATCGAAGGCACCTACGGGCCGAAAACCCGGATGTCCCAGCGCGATCTGGCCGAGGACCTCGACGTCAGCCGGACCCCGCTGCGCGAGGCGCTGCGCAGGCTGGAGGCCGACGGGCTGCTCGTGTCCGAGGCCAACCGGGGCATGCAGGTCGCCCCGATCGCCAACGCCGACACCGAACAGCACTACGCGATGCGGCTGCTGGTCGAGCCGCCGGTGATCGCCGCGCTCGTCGACGAGTTCTCCGAGGCCGACCTCGAAGCGATGCGCGAGGTCCTCGACCGGATGGCGGCGGTCGTCGACCGCACGCGGGAGTTCCAGGAAGCGCACCGGCACTTCCACGACGTGGCCCTCGTGCGGTACCCGCCCGCGATCGCCGAGCTGACCCGGTCCCTGCACACGATGATCTACCGGCACCAGCGGGCGTACTTCTCCCGTCCGCGCGCGCCCGAGGAGATCCTGCGCACCGACGAGGCGTTCCTGGCGGCGATCGCCGCGCGCGATTCCGGCCTGGTGCGCCAGCTCCTCGAATTCCACCTGCTCGACGCCGCGCTGGGCCTGGTCCTCGACATCGACCCGGACCACCGGTTCGACGCGGTCCTGCTCGCGCTGCGCGGCCAGGGCATCACCCTCGACCACGACGAGAAGGGCCGCGTCGCCCGGCCCGCCCGCGTCGGCTGGGTGCGCCTGGAAGCCGCGCGGATGCCGGCCATCACCACCACGAACCTCGTGTACGAGCCGAGGTCGGAGACCTAACCTTGAGAGAGGCCCCGTGACCTTCCCCCTGTCCGGTCCCGCCGCGCGCCGCGTCGGCCTGATCGTGCCGAGTTCCAACACGACCATGGAGACCGAGATCCCGGCGATGCTGCGCGCCCGCGAAGCGGTCCGGCCCGACCGGTTCACGTTCCACGCCAGCCGGATGCGCATGCAGCACGTGACGCCGGCCGAGCTGAAGGCGATGGACGACGATTCGCTGCGCTGCGCGGTCGAACTCGGCGACGCGGACGTCGACGTCATGGCCTACGCCTGCCTGGTCGCGATCATGGCGCAAGGCCCCGGCTACCACCGCGAGTCCGAGTCCCGGCTCGCCGGGTGCGCGCGGGCGCAGACGGTGTCGGACGTCCCGGTGCTGTCCTCGGCCGGGGCTCTGGTCAGCGCGCTGCGGCACCTCGGCGCGCGCCGGATCTCGGTGATCACGCCGTACGTCGAGTCGCTGACCAAGCTGGTCTGCGACTACATCGAGGCCGAGGACATCACCGTGCACGACTCGATCTCGCTCGGCGTGCCGGACAACCTCGAGGTCGGCAGGCTCGATCCCGCGCAGTTGCTGGACCTGGCGGCCAAAGTGGACACTCGAGGCGTGGACGCGCTGGTGCTCAGCGCGTGCGTGCAGATGCCTTCGCTGCCCGCGATCCAGCCGGTGCAGGACCGGTTCGACATCCCGGTGCTGTCCGCGTCGACGGCCACCGTGTGGCAGACGCTGACGACCCTCGGCCTCGAACCGGTGGTGCCGGACGCGGGCCTGCTGCTCGCGGGAGCGTGACGGAAATGGGCTTGCTGGAAGGGAAAACGGTCGTCTTCACCGGAGCGGGCGCGGGCATCGGCCGGGAGGTGGTCCGCCATTTCGTCGGCGAAGGCGCCCGGGTCGTCGCGGTCGACCTGTCCCCGGCGGTGACCGGGCTGCCGGACGAACTCGGTGACGCGGTGCTGCCGATCGTCGGCGACGTCAGCGATCCCGCGGTCAATCAGTCCGCTGTGGACGCTGCCGTCTCGGCGTGGGGAAAGCTCGACGTGTTCGCGGGCAATGCCGGGGTGTACGACGGAGCAAAGCCGCTGGAACAGATCGAGCTGGACACACTGCCCGCGGCGTTCGGGGAGCTGATGGGCGTCAACGTCCTGGCTCCGCTGCTCGGCGTGCGCGCGGCTTTGCCGCACCTCATCGCTTCGCGGGGCTGCGTGATTCTCACGGGTTCTTTCGCGACTTACCACGCCTCGGGCGGCGGAGTGCTGTACACCGCGTCGAAGCACGCGGTGCTGGGCCTGGTGCGGCAGTTGGCCTACGAGTTCGCGCCGGACGTGCGGGTGAACGGCATCGCGCCGGGCGTCGCACCGACCAAGCTGCGGGGCGTCGGCGCGTTGGGCCAGGAGCCGGCGGATTCGGTGCTGGACGGCACCGCGGCGGCCCTGCCGACGCAGGAGGTGCCCGCGCTGAGCGACTTCAACGGGGTCTTCACGCTGCTCGCGTCGGACCAGTCGCGCGCGATGACCGGCACGATGGTGCCGGTGGACAGCGGGCTCGGGATACGCGGGCTGGCCCGTCCGGGAGGGCGGGTCGGGCGCTGACCCCATGACTGCGCAATGGCCCGGCGGGTGTCCGCCGGGCCATTGCTTGTGTCTCAGTGGTGCCTGCGCTGGCGTCCGTTCTGGGCGTTGGCGATGGCTGAGAAAGCGGCCCGGCGGGTGTCCGCCGGGCCGCTTCTCGTGCTGTCTCACCGGCGTCGGCGCAGGACCGCGATCATCAGCAGTGCGAGCACGAGCACGCCCGCGACGGTCGCGTTGCGTTTGAGCGCCGGGCTGGTCAGGGCGAGCAGATCGAGCGCGTCCTCCCCGGCAGGCGCCGGCGGCGTGCGCTCTGCCGGGCTTTCCGGGGCGGGTGCGGTCATCCGTCCGGAGAGATTCCGCGAGAACTGGTCGATGATCTTGCCGCTGATGTCCTCGATCGCCCCGCGCCCGAACTGGGCCGGTTTCCCGGTGATCGTCAGATCGGTCCCGACCTTCGCGACCGTCGAATCGCCGTCGGCTTCGAGCGTGCACGTAACGGTGGCCGCCGCGGACCCGCCGCCGCGGCGTTCCTTGCCCGCCGCTTCGATGACGACCCGGTGGGTCGCCGGGTCCCGTTCGGCGAACCGGCCCTGCCCGGCGTAGGCGAGCTGGATCGCGCCGATCTTCACCTTGACGGTCGCGGCGAACGTGTCCCCGTCGCGGGAGGTCAGCGTCGCGCCGGGAAGACAGCCCGCGACCTGTTCGACGTCGAGCAGCGCGGTCCAGGCCTGTTCGATCGGGGCGGGCACGCGGAAAGTGTGCTGGAGTTCCATGGTTCCCTTCGGTCAGCGGGTGAGCTTCGCGTCGTCCAGCCAGGACCAGACGCGCGACGGGTGCAGGGGAGTGGTGGTGATCCGCTCGGCGATCTCCGGCACGGCGGCGGCGACCGCGTTGCCGATCGCGGCGGGCGGCGGGATCGTGCCGCTCTCGCCGAGGCCCTTGAACCCGCCGGGGATCAGGCCGCTCGGCGTTTCGACGTGCTCCAGCACGACGTCGGGGACGTCCTCGGACAGCGGGACCAGGTAGTCGAGGTAGGTGGTGGCGGTCGGCTGGCCGTTGGGGTCGTAGGTGACCTGCTCGTGCAGCGCGCTGCCCAGTCCCATCGCGAACCCGCCGAGCATCTGGCCCTCGGCGACGGCCGGGTTCACGATCACGCCGGAGTCGTGGACGATCCAGTAGTCCTCGACCTTGGTCTGCCCGGTGTCGAGGTCGACCGCGACCTGCGCGCCGTGCGTCGCGTACCCGAAGGTGATGCTCGCCGGGTCGAATTCGACGGTCTCTTCGAGCCGGATGGCCGTCGCTTCGCCGCGGCCCCAGCCCAGCCAGCCGCGGTGGGCGACCTCGCGCCACGGCATGGACGCGCCGCCTTCGGCGCGGAACGTGTCGCCGTCGAGCCGCACCTGCTCGGGGGCGGCGTCGAGGTACCCGGCGGCGAGCGCGCGCATGCGGTGGGCGAGTTTGTCCGCGGCGTTCCAAAGCGCGCCGCCCGCGAGCGCGAGCGCCCGGCTCGCCTGGGAGCCGATGTTCGAGTACGGCGTGACCGCCGTGTCGCCGAGCCGGACGCGAATCCAGTCGCAGGGCACGCCCAGCCGTTCGGCGGCGACCTGGGTCAGCGCGGTGTCGATGCCCTGGCCGACGTTCGTGACGCCGGAGAAGACCGTGACGGTGCCGTCCTCGTTGACCCGGATCGTCGAGGTTTCGTAGCCGCTCCAATGGATGTGGAACATCTCCAGCAGCGCGCTCGGCGCGAACGCGGTGATCTCGACCATCGACGCCAGCCCGATGCCGCGGCGGACCCGGTCGGTCGAGGGTTTCCGCTTCTGCTCGGCGATCGCGGCCGCGCGAGCGAGGACGTCGGGGTAGTCGCCGTTGTCGAACGGAACCCCGGTGTGCGTCAGATGGGGGAGCGCGTCGGACGGGAGCATGTTCCGGTGCCGCAACGTGATCGGGTCGATGCCGAGCACCCGCGCGGCCTCGTCGACGAGCCGCTCGCGGATCCAGGTGCCTTCCTGCATGCCGTAGCCGCGGAAGGCGGCGGTGGGCGTGGCGTTCGTGTACCAGCCGGTGACGGTCGCGCCGGCCTTGTCGTAGCGGTACGGGCCTTCGATCATCAACGCCGCCACCTGGAACGGCCCGGTGCCGCCGGTGCCGGAACTGCAGAACGCGCCGGCGTCGCCGTGGAGGTCGGCGTGGATCGCGAGGAACCGGCCGTCGGCGTCGAGGGCGAGCCGGGACCGGGAGAACGTGCCGCGCCCCTGGTACGCCGCGACCAGCGCCTCGGTCCGGTCTTCGATCCATTTCACCTTGCGCCCCAGCAGTTTCGCCGCGAGGCACACCATCGCCTCGTCCGGCGCGAGCGACGCCTTCTGCCCGAACGAGCCGCCGACGTCCGGCGCGACGACGCGCACCTGGTCCTGGCGCAGCCGCAGGGCCTGGGCGAGTTCCTGCCGGACGAGGTGCGGCACCTGGGTGCTGCTCACGACGAGAAGCTCGCCGGTGGCCTTGGTGTACTCGGCGACCAGCCCGCGCGGCTCCATCGGGCTGTGGCTGATCCGCGGCACGACGAGGTCGCGTTCGACCACGTGCGCGGCGTTCGCGAAGACCTCCTCGAGCTCTTCGACCGCCGTGCCGAAGTGGAAGCTGCCGATCTGGTTGCTGCCGGTCTCCGGGTACAGCAGCGTCGCGTCCGCGGCCCGCGCACCGGCGATGCCGACGACGGCCGGCTTCTCCTCGAAGTCCATTTCGACGAGTTCGGCGGCGTCCTCGGCCGCGGCCCGGCTGGCCGCGAGCACGACGCCGAGCGGCTGGCCGACGAACCGGACGGTGGTGCCGACGACCTGCCAGCCCGGAATCTGCTGCCCGTAAAGCAGCCAGCTGAGCGGGACCTCGTCCACCAGCGGCGCGATCTCGTCCGGTCCGAGCACCAGGACGACCCCGTCTACGGCGCGTGCCTCGGTCGCGTCGAAGCGGGTGAGCTCGCCCATCGCGATCGGACTGCGGACGAGCGCGGCGTGCAGCACGCCGGTCTCGTCGAGGTCGTCCACGTAGTGCCCGTCGCCCGCGAGGAGGCGGTCGTCCTGGACCCGCGCCATGCGGGCGCCGATGTGGCCGGTCATGCGCGCGTCGCTCCTTCGCTCCAGCAGCGGCGGATCGCCGAGCGGATCCCGACGTATCCGGTGCAGCGGCAGACGTGCCCGCCGAGCACCTCGGTTTCGGTTTCCCCGGCGGTTTTCCCGTGCCGTTCGGCGGCGGTCACGCTCATCAGGATCCCGGGGGTGCAGAACCCGCATTGCAGGCCGTGCTCGTCTTTCATCGCCTGCTGGAACGGCGACAGCTCCCCGTCCCGCGCCAGCGATTCGACGGTCTCGACCCGCCGTCCTTCGGCCTGGACGGCGAACATCAGGCACGACCGGATCGGCTCGCCGTCGACCAGCACCGTGCAGGCCCCGCAGACGCCCTGCTCGCAGCCGACGTGCGTGCCGGTGAGGCCGAGGCCGTGCCGCAGGAAGTCGCTCAGCAGCGTGCGGGTCGGCACTTCCGCGGTCGTCTCGGCGCCGTTGACCACCGCGGTCACGGTGCGGGTTTCCTCGCTCATGCGGCCACCTCCTGGAGTTGCCCGGCCTGGCGCCGGACAAGGGTGCGGATCAAGCCCCGGCGGAACGCGGCGGAGCCGTGGTTGTCCGAGGGCGGGTCGATCTCGGCCGACGCGGCCTCCGCCGCCTGCTCGATCGCCGGACCGGCCAACGGGTTCCCGATCAGCGCCGCCTCGCATCCCGGCAGCCGGACCGGACGGTCGGCCACGCCCGCCGCCGCCGCTCGCGCCGCCGTGACCACGTCGTTTTCCGTCCGCACGGCCAAGAACAGCCCGGCGAACGGGAAGTCGCCGTGCCGCCGCGCGATCTCCGCGTAGCCGATCCGGTGCCCCGGCAGCCGGGGGAAGTCGGCGGAAACGAGAAGCTCGTCTGGCTCTTTGCCGGTCATGAAAACCGACTCGAAGAAGTCCTCGGCCGCCACGACGCGCTCGCCGCGGGCGCGGGAGACCAGACGCAGCCGCGCGCCGAGCCCCACCGCGATCGCCGGGAACTCGGCGGCCGGATCGGCGTGGCAGAGCGTTCCGCCGACCGTGGTGCGATTCCGGATCTGCGGGTGCGCGACATGCCCGGCGGCCGTCCCCAGCACCGGCAGCGCCTCTGCCAGCCGCGCGTCGCGCTCGACTGCCGCGAGCCGGACGGTGGCTCCCAGCGTCACGGCGTCGTCGCTGATCGAGATCCGGTCCAGTCCGGCGACCCCGTTGACGTCCAGCAGAAACGCGGGCCGCGCGAACCGCATGGTGAGCAGCGGGACGAGACTCTGCCCGCCGGCCAGGACCGCCATGTCCTCGCCGTGTTCGGCCAGCAGGTCCAGCGCGTCGTCGACGGTCCGCGGCGAGCGGTACGACAGCGGCGGCGGTTTCATGATCCCTCCCGGGAGATCGATGCGGCGGGGACCGAGCCCGCCGTGCCCGGACGACGCCGTCCGAGCCGCTCCCGGGGTGCTGCGGTCCGTTTGGGACTCATAAGTGTATCCACTTGTGGATGCACTGAACTTAAGCACTGTGCGGCCGGTCACGTCAAGAGGGGGCCGTTTCCCCGTCGTCGAGGACGGGAACCCGCCGGTGTCCTCGAAAGCTCTCGCAGCAACAGCGAAGGCCTCCTTGCCCGCAATGGCAAGGAGGCCTTCGTCAGTCCACTATGGATTTACAACAGCGGTGTCACCGGCATTTCAGGACGCCGTCGGAGATCGCCACTCCGCCGACCGTGCCGTTGGCAGCGGGGGTGAACACGAACCGCCAGCCCGGCTTCTCCGCGATGGGCATCTCGAACCGCCCGGCTTCGGCGAGCTTCAGGCCGCGTGCGTCGTACGCCTTGTGCAGGTCCGCCAGCGACGAGCCGATGCCGATGCCGTCCGCGGTCTTGGCGTCGGGCGGCGCGCCCAGCTCGTGCACGCCGTTCTTGCCGAACGACGCGCCACCGGCCGCGGCGAACGCCTTGTCGCGCTCTTCCCGCTTGCCCGCCAGTTCGGCACTCGCCATCGCGGAGTCGGCCGCCAGCTGGGCCGCTTCCGCGTCCTTGGCGGCTGCTTTCGCCAATTCCGCGGCGGACTGGCCGGTGTTCTCCTTCGAGTCCCGGTCCGCCGCGTCCGACTTGGCGTAGAGCTCGTCGGCCTTCTTCTGCGCCGCGGCCTCGGCCGCGAGTCTGGCCTGGTCCGGCGCGGGACCGCCCTGCCAGCTCAGGACCGTGCAGCCGTCCAGCGCGGACACCGGCGCGTTGGCGAGCTTCCCGGTGGCGAGCGCCGCCTCCTTGGCCATCCCCGGCGCGATCCCGCGGTAACCGCCCGCGCCGAAGACCTCGGCGTGCGCGGCGGCGGTTTCCGACGGAGCCGCCGCGGTCCCCGACGAACACGCCGCCAGCCCGCTGACAGCGGCGACCGCCACGACCGCACGGCCTGCGGACAGGACAAAACCCTTGTGCATCTGATTCCCCTCGTACGGACCCAATCCCACGGGTCGTCGTTCCCGGTGCACCGAGATGTCCGACAACCTACCGGAACCGGACGAGGCCTCCCATCGATTACCGGACGGCGCGACGGGCGGGTCTGATCGCCACGACACGGCAGGGTTGCCACGGCAGCGAGACCACTACGGGATCTCGCGTTGGCGAAAACGCGCATCCGGCGACGGTTGTGTGCGTTCGAGCGCGCTTATTTCCGCGATTTCCGGCGGCGCGGCACTATTTGTGCGAACGCCGTCAGCTCCACGGCTTGCTGAGGAACAAGTAGCCGCGCTGAGGCTGGCCCGCGTTCCCCTTGTGGCCGAGTTCCTTCGAGGCCGCGACCGAGCGCCACCGGGCTGTCGTCTTGCTCCCTGGGGCGGACCAGATGACTCATCCCGCGCAGCTGGGAATGACACATTTGAGGATGTAGTTGACCTGTGCGTGGCGTTCGTTGTTTCCCTGCGTGGTCATCGTGAACAGCCCGCCTGCTGTGCCGTCGAAGGAATTGGAGCCGGAATAGGGGAGGTTCCAGTGCGCGTAGGCGTAGCCTTGACCCCCCGTTCTCTCGATTGTGTAGTTCACCCAGCCTTCGGTGCCGGTGAACGCCCCGCAGCTGTCGGACCGCCAATAGACCGCCGTGTGCGGCTGGATCCGGCTGGACGGTTCGGTGTTCCAGCACCCGTGGTCGAGGTGGGACGCCTTGAGGGTCAGGACCCGGTTGGTCTGGTTGAACAAGGTCACGTAGGCCTCGAAGGCCGAATCCGGACCCCGGCGGGGGACCGCGGCCGACGTCCCGGCGGACGTGAGCACATTCAGCACGAGGACGGCAGCGAGCGTCAGGAGCAAACCGGTCTTTTTCATGGCACCCCTCGGCGATAGATGGATTTCCGACTGCGAACTTTCAGCATTGCACCGATGTCAAGCGCCGTTTCTGACGCATTCGGTGCAGCGGCTCCGAATGCGTCAGTTGCGGGCCTTGGCGAAATCAGAAACGGCCGCATCGCACGCGACATCTGGCTGAGAATGTTGCCTAGCGAAATTGTTGCCGCGCGAAGAATGAAGCGGGCCACCTGGTTTCGCGGCGCACCTAATGCGGTTGCCGATGGTCACTCGATCGTGGTGGTCTGATGCGGTGATCGACATCGAGTGGGAGCATCCGCTGCACCAGCGCGGCGTTGCCTCGGGCCTGGCCGTGACGAGCGGTCACGTCATCGTCCACGAGCGCAGCACCAGGCTGGTGAGCCTCGACCCGGCCGACGGTGCTGTGCGGTGGGATGTTCCGCTCGGCACGTGGCCGCGGGCGGTTGCCGTCGTCGGTGATCGGTGGCTGGTGATCCCGCAGAACAACCCCCGGCTGTCCTGTTTGGACCTCGCGACCGGGCGGCAGATCTGGTCTGCGGACGTCCCCGCAACCCCCGGGCATCTGGTCGTTTCGGCGAACGTCGTGCTCGTCGGCGGCTGGCGCGGATACACGCCGCTCCGCGCGTTCGATCTCGCGACGGGGCGGCTCCGCTGGGAAACCGAGCAGCGAATCCGCACCGTGCTGCCCGTGCCCGCCGGTGACGGCTTCCTGATCGGCGTACCGGGCGACATCCGGGTGCGCTTGATCGATCGGCACGACGGCCGGGTACGGGCCGCATGGCGGCTTCCGCAGCCGCTCGTGGACAACGACGCCGGATCCAGCATCGCGGAGGTCGGGCCCGGCCGTTTTCTGCTGCGTTGCGGCCGACGTGCCCTGGCTGAGATCGACCTGTCATCCGACACTGTCCGCGAGTTCGTCCAGGCTGAGACTGACCTTGTGGCTGCGGCGCCGGAACAAGCCGGAGGATTGCTGTGGTTGCCTGAACCTCGCGGCTACACGGTCGTGGACCCCGCCGGAGGACGCCTGCAGTGGCGGGTCGATGTCGGGGAGCGACTCGTCGGCCAGGTGTTCCCGACCGCCGACGGCTTCCTGATCGCCGGCACCTCCGGCGTGCTGTTCCACCTGACTTCCGACGGACGGCTCGCCAATCGCACCCGCGTGGCCCGGCGGATCTGGGTGCTGCGCAGCGCCGCACCCGATCGGCTGTTCGCGGTAGCCAAGGGCAGCCTGATCGCCATCGCGGTCAGGAACAGCGCGTGTTCATAGAAAGCGCGCGCCGCCCTCCAGTTCGAGCAGTTGGCGATCGGACGACTGGAAGATCAACACGTTGTTGATGTTCACCGTCCACTCGTTGACGAACCTGTCCGGGTGAAAATACGGCAGCCGGATCTCCTGCATCCGCGCGGCGAGCATGCCGCTGGCGACCCCGGTGAACGCGGGCTGGCCGGGCATCACCTCGAGCAGCACCTCGTCCGCCAGGACCAGCCCGGGCCGCAACGACACGATCAGGGACGGCGACACGGGAAAGTCCGACCGGACAAGCACTTCCACCTCGAAGCCGGGCGGCCGCGCCGTCGCTGCGTACCCCGGCGGCGAGTCGTGCGCGAGCTTGGCAGCGACCACGGCCGCGGACACAGCACTAGGAGGTTGCGGCTGGCCTGGAACCGGGCGGATGTCGCCGAAATCGACCGTCAACGGACCGAACCGCAGCGGGCCGGGCTCGATCGGCCGGACGACCACCTGTGCGGTGCTGGCCAGTCGCTCGTCGTCTTCGTACCCCGCGGGCAGGAGCAGGTCGACGTCGGTTTCCGGCCCGAGGTCCTGGCCGAGCCCGCGCGCGAGGGCCTCGGATTCGGCGAGGAGGTTGAGCGCGAGGTCCACGACGTCGTCGACCGCGTCGACGAGGTCGCTGCCCAGTTCGTCGATCCGCTCCTCGCGCCGGCCCCGCAGGCCCAGCCGGCTCGACCGGGGGAGTTGCGCCCGAGCCTTCTCGTAGGCCTTGGGCCCGAAGAGCGGAAGCGCCTCGGTCAGCGCCCGGAAGGCCGCCTCGTTCAACGTGTCCAGCGCCGCGGGCACGGCGTCGGGGCGGCCCGCGGAGAGGGAGCACAGCGCCACGTACCGCTCGGCCACCGCGATCTGCAGCGGGGACTTGGCTGAGGCTGCCGCGGCGGCCTCGCGGAACAAGTCACGCGCGCGGGCCAGCTCGGCGGCCCGAGAGCGCGGCTCGGGCGCGGTGCTCGCGTCGCGCAACGCCCGCTGCCCGGCCCCCAACGCGACCGTGTACCGCTGATCCAGCAACTCGTCCAGTTGACGGCCGATCCCGGCCATCTGCTCGCTGAGGCGGTCTTCGCTGGCCACGAGTTCGCCGAGCAGCTCCGAGGCCAGCCCGCTGAGCTCGTCGTTCCCGGTGAGCGCACGGATCAGCTGGGAAGCGCCGTACTTCGCGGCGATCGTGGCGATCGCGGTCAATGGCTCCACCTGGCTCACCTTAAGGCCAGGTCAGTGCGCGCAGGTCCGGATTGAGTCATCCGGGTCAGGCATCGGACTCGGTTCGGCTGGAGTACTCGGCCAGGAGCGCTTCGAGCTGTTCGGTCATGAAGACGTAGTAGTCGCGCATTCGCCGCAGCCGGGCGCGTTGCTCGGCTGCCAGGTGTTTGCCGTGTTCTTGTGCGCTCTCGGCCAGCTCGAGCAGTTCGCGGGTCGCGTTCACCTGGTGCTGCAGGCAGCCGAGCCAGGCGTCGTCGCGCCAGCGGTAGACGAACTGGCGGCTGCCGGGGTTCTTGGTCCGCTCGACGACGCCGTTGACCATGAGCAGCCGCGTCATCTCGGACACGGAACCCTTGCTCGCGTCGAGCGCGTCCTGGAGTTCGCCGAGGGTCAGGGGTTTTTCGCTGAGCAGCAGCACGCCGCTGGTGCGGCCCGCCATCGGCGGCCAGCCCATCGCCCGGCCGATGCGCAGGCCGAAGTCCTCGACGAGCGCGTGCTCGGCGGACCGGTCGGGCAAGGTCATCGGCACCTCACGGTAGCTCAGGAAAAACTGAACGTTCACTCTTGACTGAACGTACGGCCGGGGATCATTCTAGCCGCCACGGAGACCGGCGAAGGGGCAGGCACATGGCGGACAGCGGCTGGGACCTCATCGTGGTCGGCGCCGGATCCTCGGGAGCGGCGCTGGCGGTCCGCTCGGCGGAGCGGGGCAAGCGGGTCCTGCTGCTCGAGGCCGGTCCGGACTACCGGTCCGCGGAGATGCCCGAAGCGTGGCGCTCGCCCAATCCCATCGTCGCCCTGCTGGACCCGGCCGCGGCCAAAGAGCTGGTGTGGTCGGGCTTGGATTCCACGCGGACGGACAAGCAGTCGCCGGCGCTGTACTGGCGCGGCCGGGGCGTGGGCGGCAGTTCGTCGATCAACGGGCAAATCGCGATCCGCCCGCCGATGGCGGATTTCGCCGATTGGGCGCTGCCGGGCTGGGGACCGGGCGACGTGCTGCCGTACTTCGCGAAGCTGGAGGACGACGAGGCTTTCGGCGACGAGCCCTACCACGGCCGCGGCGGTCCGACTCCGATTTACCGTATGCCGCAAGAGAATTGGGGCGCGGTCGACGCCGCGCTGCACCGCTCGGCGATCGCCGCGGGATACGGCTGGGCACCTGATGTGAACGCTCCGGGAGCCAGCGGCGTCTCGCCGTATCCGATCAATTCCCGCGCCGGGCGGCGGGTTTCGGTCAACGACGCCTACCTGGAACCCGCCCGGGCGCTGCCGAACCTGACCATCCGCGGCGACGCGCTCGTGGACCAGGTGCTCTTCGACGGCAGCCGCGCAATCGGCGTCCGGGCGGTCATCGGCGGGACGGCCACGACCGAACTCGCCGACACGGTCGTGCTGAGCGCAGGCGCGATCCACACGCCGACGATCCTCCAGCGCTCCGGCGTGGGACCCGCGGGTCAGCTGCGGTCGCTCGGCATCGACGTCCGCGCGGACCTGCCGGTCGGCCGCGGCCTGCAGGACCATCCGATCGCGATGATCCAGCTCCCGCTGACCGAAGCGGCGGCGATCAAGACGCCGGACGACCGGCACACCAACGTCTGCGTCCGCTTCACCAGCGGCCCCGGCGCGCCCGAAGGCGACCTGATGTTCGTCTCGATGAACCAGAGCGTGCTCGCCATGGCGTTCGCGGACACCGGAGCCGGGGCCGGTTCGTACGGGGTGTGGCTCAACCAGAACTATTCGCGCGGCGAGGTCAGCCTGATCTCCACTGATCCGGACGCGCAACCGTTGGTGCGCCAGCGAATGCTCTCCGACGAACGCGACCTGCCGCGGCTGCGCGCCGGTATTCGAGCGCTGGTCGAACTAGCTCGCGCCGACGAGACCGCGCCGATCCTCAGCGGTTCGTTGGAGAGCGCGAACGAGGAGCTGTTCGCGGTGCTGGACAACGACAGTGAGCTGGACGACCACCTGCTCGCCACCGCGGGCGACTCGCAGCACGCCACGAGCACGTGCCGGATGGGCGACCCCGGACACCGCGACACCGTGGTCGATCCCGACTGCCGGGTACTCGGCTTCGACGGCCTGCGCGTGGTCGACGCCTCGATCTTCCCCTTCGTTCCCCGGGCCAACACCAACCTGGCTTCGATCATGGCGGGCGAGCTAATGGCCGAACGACTCGACCGCTAAAAGATCAGATTCCTCTCCGCCGAAACCTGGGTCCCGCTCCCAGCGACAACAAAGAATTCCGAATCGAACAACCGCGCTGGATCGTGCGGTAGCAATGCCGCGAAAGGCGCGCTATGGTGCTGCTGGCTCGTGGGGGACTTTGCCTGGAGGGGAAAATGACCACACTGGACAACCGGCCGAAAACGGCATTGCTGGTGATCGACGTGCAGAACGCGGTCGTTTCCGGCGCGCACGCGCGGGACGAGGTCGTCGCGAACGTGGCGGAACTGGTGGCCAACGCCCGCGAACACGCGGTGCCGGTGGTGTGGGTGCAGCATTCCGACGAGCAACTCGCCTCGGGGAGCGAGGAGTGGCAGATCGTGCCCGAACTCGCCCCCGCGGAGAGCGAGCGCCGGGTGGAGAAGAACTACGCGGATTCGTTCGAGGGCACCGCACTGGAAGAAGTGCTCTCGGATCTGTCGGTCGGCAAGCTCGTGGTAGCCGGCGCGCAAACCGACGAGTGCATCCGGGCCACACTGCACACGGCGATCGTGAAAGGGTACGACGCGCTTCTGGTCGCCGACGCGCACACGACCGAGGACCATTCCGAATGGGGCGCCCCGCCGCCGGATCAGGTCATCGCGCACACGAACCTCTATTGGACCTACCACCGCGCGCCGGGTCGTTCGGCGGGCACGGTGCGGACAAAGGAAATGGACTTCGCCGCCATCGACTGAACCGTCTCCGCCCCGGGTTCGCCGAGGAGGGTGGCTCGGGATTGTTGCCGACGCCGCGTTTCACGTAGGTGTCGGGCTGATGCCCAGCCTGGCCGCGACTTCGGTCCGTTCGGCGTAAGGCTGCTTGCTCCAGTCGCGCGAGCGCGATTTCCTGGTTGATCAAGCGTGTCGATACGCGGTAACCGTCTCAAGTGGACACTCGTCCGCCAACAGGCTCGAACGCATCCCGCCGCTGCGCCGTTCGGGCGCGCGCATTGCGCCAAACGTGAACCTACCTTCGTCGGTGTCGCGATTGCCCGGAACTGTTCGAGAATCACGAACCTCAGGTTGATCACGTTCCGTTTCCACAACGAGACGGTTGGAGGCTCATGATCCGGTCACCCGACGCCCGGGGGAGGAGATCCCTCCGCAGCTAGCCGAGTCCGGCACCGAATCCGGAGGCCCGGATGCGGGCTTCCCCTGCGGTGCACGTCCTTTCTCTCCCGTTCCGCGCAGGAGGAAACACATGCGATCGACACGTTTCAGGCTGAGCGTCCTCGCCGTCGGCTCGTTCGGCACGCTGGCCCTCGCCATGACCACCGTGCCCGCCGCGTCCGCGGCGGCGACACCGGCCGCGGTCATGAGCAGTCTCGGCTCCGCCACCGGCGGGCACTACCTCGACGACAGCGGCGCCTCGGTCGTCACTGTGCTCAACAACGCCGACGCGGCCAAGGTGCGCGCTTCCGGCCTGAACGCGCAGGTGGTGAAGTACAGCCTGAGCCAACTCAGCACGGTGAAACAGCAACTGGACGCCACCGGCGGCGTGCCCAGCGCAGGCTGGGGCCTCGACCTCGCGCACAACCAGGTCGTCGTCGACGTCTACGACGCCACCCCGAAGGCGCAGAAGGACGCGCTGCTCGAGACCGCCCGCCAGCACGGCGACATGGTCCGCGTCGAACACCATCCGGGTGCCATGTCGTTGTTCATCAAGGGCGGCGACAAGATCAGCAACGGCCAAGCGTCCTGCTCCAACGGATTCAACGTCGAGAAGGACGGCAAGAAGCTGCTCCTCTCCGCAGGCCACTGCGAAAAACTCGGCGGCGGCGGTCCGTGGAACGACGGCAAGACCGTCGACGCGGTGTTCCCCGACGAAGACAACATGCTCGTGGAGAACGCGTCGGGCGAAGGACCGAGCGAGATCAACGACGGCACCAAGATCACCGAATTCGCCGACGCGACGGTCGGCGAGGAGATGAAGCGCGCCGGCATCACCTCCGGCGTGACGTCGGGCAAGGTCACCAAGGTCGACTACACCTTCGAAGCCGAGGGCTACACGGTCTACCACGAGTTCTGCACGACCGCCCACTCCGACCACGGCGACTCCGGCGGCCCGGCCTACGACGGGGGCAAGGGTCTCGGCACGCTCTCCGGGGGAGACACGCAGACGTCGTGCTTCTTCCCGGCGACGCTGTCGGCCAAGCGGTACGGGGTGACGCTGCCCCAGTCCTGATCCTCGGGTGCCGTGGGGAGGCTCTGGAGCCTCCCCACGGTATTTCCGTGGGTGAAAGGGCGATAAAGCGCTGCAGGCCGCAATTGCGAATCGGCGGCGGTTACTTCCGTTGTTCGAGCCGGTAGCTGCCGTTGTTGCCGAGCACGAATCGTTCGAGGGGGTAATACGTGCGGTAGCAGCCGATTTTGAAGACGCAGAGCGCGATCTTCGCCTGTTTCACCAATGTCGCTTCGTAGTGCGCGGATCCGGGGTAGCTGAGCTGGTTCTGGATGAGGCCCTGGTAGTCGGCGACACCGCCGCCGTCTTCCTTGAGGTAGTCGTAGTGGCGGATGTTGCTGACGGTCTTGCCGTCGTAGCACCAGTCGACCCGCACGGCCCATTTGACCGCCGTGGCGTGGGTGGTGCTCGGGTAGCTGATGTAGCGATCCGCGAACGTGCAGCTGGTTTTGGCCGGGGCGGCGGACGCGGGCTGACCGGCGGATGCCGTGGCTGCCAACGCCACCGTCGCGGACGCCGCGAGGACTGCCTTTCGAAGCACCTGCACGACCAGCCTCATTCCTTTGTGGACACCGCGGGTGGTTGATCAACTTCACATAGTAAGAACCCGGGTGTGGAGGCGCAACGGACACGAACGGGTGGACAGGCCGCGTCTCGTCCGCGAATCGGGGTGCCCGCAGCTGCCGGAGTCATTTCCTGAAGGAATGATTTCTGGAGTCGTGGTGCAAAAACACCCGACTCGCCAGAATCGCGCGCGTCAAAGAGCGTGCTGCACCGGTCCCCAGGCCGCCACCGGAAGCCCATGCTCAGCAGCGAACTGAGCAGCCGCGAAGTCGTCCAGCAACTCGCCCCGATCGTCGACCAACCGGCACACCATCGCAACCGGATGATGCCCAGCCGCGGAAACGAGTTCGACCGCTCGTTCCCACACCCGCGGGCGGCCACTCGAAGCGCACCGGACAGGCAGCACATGCCCAGGACGGATCAGATCGGCGGGCACCGTGCCCGGATCGGCGAGGACTCGCATGGTGCGGGCTCGGTCGCGGGCCGAGATGCCGGTTCCGGTGTCGACCGCGTCGACGGCGACGGTGAAGGACGTTCCGCTGTCTTCCGAGGCGAGTACGGGCTGGTCAGGGATCCGTAGGCGGTCCAGCCAGGCGGACGGGGCGGCGGCGTGCAGCAGGCCGCTGGAGTACCGGATAGCGAAGTGCAGCAGTTCGGGCGTCGAGGACTGCGCGGGCAGGACGAGCACTGCTCCGTCGTCGTCCGGGAGCACTGCGGGGCGGCCGGAGGCGAGGGCGAGATAAACAGTGTCGGCTGGGGCCGGGAGGGTGCAGAGGTCGGTCATCGTGGGTTTCCTTGCGGTGGTCAGGGTGCGGCGTCGCCGGTGCGCAGGCCTGCGAGGAGGGCGCGGCGGCTGGCTCGGACGTGCTCTCGCATGACCTGTTCGGCGCTGTCGCCGTCTTTGGACAGGATCAGTTCGAGGACGTGGTGGTGTTCGCGGTCGGACTGGTGCGGCCGGCCCGGTTGTTTGAGCGACGTGGTGACCAGGCGCGAGTAGGCGAGCTGGTTCATCAGGGTGCGGTAGTGCGCTTCGAGTTTGCGGTTGTCCGCGCCGACGATGATGAGGTCGTGGAATTCTTCGACGAGCTGGGCGTAGCGCGCCCGGTCGTCGGCGTCGACGGCCAGGTCGGCTTGGCGCAGATTCTCTTTGAGCTGGTCGATCTCGGGCACTTGGCCGCGCTGGGCGAGCAGGCGCGCCGCGGCTCCTTCGAGGAGTTCCTTCATCTCGAACAGTTCCGTGATTTCCCGGCGGGACGGTGCGGTGACGAAGGTGCCGACGCGCGGGCGGATCTCGACCAGGCCTTCGGTCTGCAGCTGCTTGAAGGTTTCCCGGACCGGGGTGCGGCTGACGCCGAACTCCTCGGCGAGCGCGAGTTCGGACAGGCTCATCCCGGGCGAGACCTCGCCGGCGATGATGCGCCGCCGGATCTCGGCGATCAGCCTGCCCTGGATGGAGCCGGTGCTCGTCCCGTTGACGCCAGCCATGGTGCCTGTCTCCCTTCGCCTGCCCCGCGTTCCGCTGCCGGCCTAGGCCAGCGGGTCGAGGGCGCTTCCGTCGAAGAACCTACCTGCGCTGTACACCATCGACGGGATGTCGGCGGCCTCCGCGTGGACGACCCGGCAGATGAACACCGTGTGCGTGCTCGCCAGCAGCCGCTCGCGGATCTCGACCTCCATCCGTGCGGCGCTGCCCTCCAGCAGCGGGCTGCCGTGCGGGCCCGGCGTCCAGTCCAGGCCCGCGAACTTGTCGGCGGATTTCGTCGCGAACGTCTTGACGACGTCGAGCTGCCCGGCGGACAGGATGTTGATCGCCAGGTGCCCGGTCCGGTACAGGCAGTCGTGCGTGGAGGACGTGTGCTGGACGGCGACCATCACCGTCGGCGGGTCGAGCGAGATGCTGGAGAACGCGTTGACCGCGAGCCCGCGCGGGGTGTCGCCGTCGAGCGCGGCCACGACGGTGACGCCGCTGACGAACCGGCTGTTGACCTGCTTCATCAGGTCCGGGTCGGGGAAGGTCATCGGGGTGTTCCTCGGCGGGATCGTGGAAGTCATGGCGGTCACCGGTCCTGTCCGACGGCGACGATGCCGAGTGCGGTGAGCAGGGCGCGCGGGTCCCAGGTGACCGTCTCCTCGACGATGCGGTCCTCGCTGAACCGCGCGAAGGTGGCGCCGTTGACCGCGACGGGCCGGTTGGTCGCCGGAACGCCGAGGAACGACTCGGTGTGCGAACCGGTGCTGTGCCAGCGGATGGCCGCGCGGTCGCCTTCGACGACGATCTCGTCCACGACGGTCGTCAGGTCCGGGAACGCGGAGCGGGTCGAGGTGATGGAGGCTTTGAACTGGTCGCGGTCGTGTTCGGCGCCGCCGCTTTCGATCCGGCGGTAGCCGGGGCTGAGCAGGTCGTCGAGCGCGTCGACCTCGCCGCGGTCCCAGGCGCTCTCCCAGGCGGCGCGGATGCGGTCGCGCCGGGAGTCGTTGTCGGCCATCACGATGTGTCCCTTCTCTTGGTGCGGGGCGGTCAGGACGCCCGGGCTGTGCTCTTGACCTCGGCGGCCTTGACCGCGGGGTCGTCGAAAACCGGTTTCTCGCGGTGCCACAGCGGCGGCAGCCGGTAGGTCAGGACGAAGACGATCGCCGCGACGCCGAAGCCGACGAAGTACGACAGGTCGCCCCACTCGGGATGCGCTTTCGCCATGGGGCCCACGTAGAACGACAGGTTCCAGAACAGCGCGGAGACCGCCGCGCCGACCACCCAGGCGACGAAGCCCCATTCGAGGATCCGGCGGGAGTCGTAGAGTTCGGCGATGCGCGACCGGTCGCGCCGGTGCCCGAGCGCGTAGTCGAGCAGCAGCACCGCGCCGAACGGGGCGATCAGGTACGCGCCGAGGAACAGGAACGTCTTGAACTTCGCCTCGAAACCCTCGTCCGCCCACAGGCTGATCGCGTAGGCGACCGCGCAGATGGCGGTGACCGCGGTGCGGCGGCTGATCGGGATCCGCAGCGTCTGCACCGAGATCGCGCCGCCGTAGACGTTCAGGAAGTTCTGCGAGAACGACGAGATCAGGATGACCAGCAGCGCCGGGATGTGGAACGGGCCGGTGAGCCGGTCGAGCGCCTCGATGGGGCTTTCGCCGGACGCGGCCGAGTTGCCCAGCAGCGCGCCCGCGATGCCCAGCCAGGACAGCGACAGGAAGTTGCCGGCGAAGGTCCAGACGCCGGTGGCGCGGTTGACGCGGTTGCTGTCGGGCAGGTAGCGGGAGTAGTCGGAGGCGAACGGCCACCAGGCGATCAGGAAAGACAGGAAGTAGCCGGCGAAGGTGATCCAGCCGCCGGTGCCGCCGATCCAGCCGGACGCGTGCGGGTTGGACTGGAAGCTGCCGGTCCAGCCGCGGCTGACCGAGACGACGGTGATCATCACGAAGCCGAAGAACAGCACGACCGCGAGGATCCGCTCGAGGTAGTGGATCATGTTGTAGCCGAACACGGCCACGACGAGCTGCAGCACGACCAGCACGAGCGTGCCCAGCCAGTAGGGGATGCCCGGGGCGAGCGCCTTGAGCGCCTGCCCGCCGAGGATGACGGTGACCGCGGCCCAGCCGATGCCGGCGAAGACGTTCACGTAGGCGACCGGGATGAAGTTCCCGAAGAACCCGAGCGGCCCGCGGGCCTGGATCTGCTGGGCGACGCCGAGGCGTCCGCCCATCCGGGAGAAGACGCCCATCAGCACCGCGCCGAGCAGCGAACCGCCGATGATCGCGGTGACCGCGGACGTGAGCGACAGCCCGAAGCCGGACGCGACGAACCCGAGCACCATGATCGGGAAGTTCATGCCGGCCGCGAACCAGATGAAGAACTGCGAGACCGGCTTGCCGTGCCGTTCGGAGTCGGGGATCGCGTCCACTCCGTACGGTTCGACCACCGCGATCCGGTCGCGGTAGTGCAGGTCCGGTGCTTCCCCGGCCGGTACCGGGGATGCAGCGTCGTTGCTGGGCATCGGATCACCTTTCGCAGGGGGATCGAAGCGCGGGAGACAAGGCGGACGACGGGGCGTCCGGATCGGCCGGTACTGCGGCGGGGGCCGCTTCCCTGGCATGCAAGAGAAGGTAGGCGCGGCCACGCTTGCATGTCAATGGGTTGCGGCCGCCAGTGCGGGGGAGGACGCGGTGGCCCGGCTCGCGGCCAAGCCGAGAAAGCGCATTTGATCTGCGGTTATGTGCTTCCGATCTGCGTCGAGTCGGGGCTTTTGACGAGTGGGGCCGGTGCGGTCCGCGCCCGATCCCTTGACGTCCGACCCGTCCCGACTTACGGTCTGTGGCATGCAAGAGGAAGTGAGCGCTGACGAGATCGGCCTGCGCAAGGTCGTGGTCTACCGCGAAGAGGTGGTCGCCGAGGCCGGTGCGCCGCCCGCGCGGCCCGCCGTGCAGGCGAGCGTCGCCGCGGTGCTGCGGAATCCGTGGCTGGGCACGTGTCCTTCGCGGGACCTGTCCCCGGAGGTCGTGTCGATCGCGCCGGTCCTGGCCCGGGTGCTGACCGGGCGGCTGCTGGACGCGCTGGGCGGGGTGGACGCCGTCGAGGCGTTCGGGAAGGCCGCGGTGGTCGGCAACGCCGGCGAGATCGAGCACGGCGGCGCGCTGATCCACACCCCGTACTTCGGCAACCTGATGCGCGAGTTCCTCGACGGCGAATCGATCATCTGCTTCGCCGACACCCGCGCGGAGGCCGGGACGACGCTGGTGGTTCCGTTGTGGCACAAGACCCACGCCGCGACCCGGAGCCACTACCAGACGGTCGCCACGCGGATTTCCGACGCCCCCGGGCCCGGCGAGATCGTCGTCGTCGCCGCGGCCTCCACCGGCCCCCGCCCGCATCCCCGCATCGGGGACCGCACCACCGATCCCGCTGTCACCTCGAAGAAACTGGAGAGCGTTCCGTCATGAAGCTGCGCAAGATCGTCACCGTCGTCGAGGAGACCCTCACCGAGGGCGGCCGCCCGGTGGAGCCGGCCGCGCGGGTCGCCGTGGTCGCCGCGATCATCGAAAACCCTTGGCACGGACAGGGTTTCGTCGACGACCTGGCCCCCGGGATCGAGGCGACGGCCTCGGACGTCGGCGCCCTGCTCGCCCCCCGGGTGATGGAGGCGCTGGGCGGGCCCGCGGAGGCGTACGGCAAGGCCGCCATCGTCGGGCTGGAGGGCGAGATCGAGCACGGCTCGGCGCTCATCCACACCTTGAAGTTCGGCGACCACTTCCGCAAGGCGGCCAACGCCACCACGCTGCTGCCCGCCGTCGAGAAGCGCGCGCCGGCGGGGATCGTCTTCGACATCCCGCTCAAGCACATCACCGACGCCACGATCCGCTCGCACCACCAGACGGTCGAGGTCCGCATCGCCGACGCGCCGCACGCCGGCGAGATCGTCGTGGCCCTCGCCGCCGCCGCACAGGGACGTCCCCAGCAGCGGCTCGCTCCGCTCACCACCGAGCAGTAGCCGCCGATGACCGCGCAGACGCTGGTTCTCCTGCACGGTGTGGGCCTCGACCGCACCGTGTGGGAGCCGGTGACCGCACTGCTCGGCGGCCGGTTCCGGATCGTCGCGCCCGATCTGCCCGGCCACGGTTCGCGTCCGCCGGTACCCGAGGGCACGACGCTGGGCGATCTCGCGGCCGGCGTCGCCGGAGAGATCCCGCCCGGCGCGCACGTGGTGGGATTCTCGCTCGGCGCGCTCGTGGCGCAGCATCTGGCGGTGCACCGCCCGGAGCTCGTGGCGACGCTGACCTCGGTCAGTTCGGTCTGCCGTCGCACCGAGGCCGAACGGGCGGCGGTGCTGAAGCGCTTGGCCACGGCGGAGGCCGACCCGCGAGCGAGCACGGCCGCCTCGTTGCACCGGTGGTTCGACGGGACCGACGTGTCCGCGGACCGGATCCGCGCCACCGAAGCCACGCTGGAAGCCAATGATCCGGCCAGTTTCGCCCGCTGCTACCGGGTGTTCGCGACGGCCGACGCGGAGATCGGGCCGCGGCTCGGGGAGATCCGGGCTCCGGCGCTCGCGGTCACCGGCGAACTGGACCCGGGCTCCACGCCGGAGATGACCCGCCGGCTCGCCGGGGCCGTCCCGGACTGCACGGCGGAGGTGATCCCGGGCGCCCGGCACATGCTTCCCGTCCAGAACCCCCGCGAACTCGTCACCTGTTTGACCGCATTCATCGGAAGGTGCTCCCATGTCTGAGCCGCGACGGCTGTACCACTTCATCGGCGGCAAGCCGACGCCGCCGGATTCGGGCGAGTATTTCCCGAGCGCCAACCCGGCCACCGGCGAGGTCCTCTACGAGGCGGCGCGCGGCAACCACCGCGACATCGCCGCCGCGGTGGAAGCCGCCCGCAAGGCGTTCGACGACTCGCAATGGCAGGAGCTGAGCCAGACCCGGCGCGGTCATCTGCTGCGCCGCCTCGGCGACCTGATCGCGGAGAACGCCGAAGAACTCGCCCGTTCGGAAAGCCTCGACAACGGCAAACTGCTGCGCGAAATGCGCGGCCAGCTCGCCACTCTGCCCGAGTACTACCACTACTACGCCGGGCTCGCCGACAAGATCCAAGGCGACGTGATTCCGACGTCCGACCGGCGGGTCCTCAACTACACCGTCCGCGAGCCGCTGGGCGTCGTCGGCGCCATCACGCCCTGGAACTCTCCGCTCACCCTGACCGGCAGCAAACTCGCGCCGGCCCTGTGCGCGGGCAACACGGTCGTGATCAAGCCGTCCGAGCACACGTCTGCGACGGTGCTGCGCCTCGCCGAACTCGCGGTCGAGGCGGGCTTCCCGCCCGGAGCGGTCAACGTCGTGACCGGGTTCGGCGGCGAGGCGGGACAGCCGCTGGTGGACCACCCCGGGCTCGCCAAGATCTCGTTCACCGGCAGCACCGCGACCGGGTCGCGGATCGCCGCCGCCGCGGCGGGCCGGTTCATCGGCTCGACACTCGAACTCGGCGGGAAGTCGCCGAACATCGTCTTCGAGGACGCGGACGTCGCGAACGCGGCGACCGGCGTGGTGGCGGGGATTTTCGCCGCCGCCGGGCAGACCTGCATCGCGGGCAGCCGGGTGTTCGCCCATCGCGCCGTGTACGACGAACTGCTCGAACGCGTCAGCGAACGAGCCCGCAGCATCCGCATCGGCGACCCGCTCGCCGACGACACCGAACTGGGCCCGCTCGCGTTCCCGGACCAGCGCGACAAGGTCGCGTCCTATGTGGACCTCGCGCGCAGCGAGGGCGCCCGGGCGCTGACCGGCGGCCGCGCCACCGACGGCGGGCTTGGCGGCTGCTTCTACGAACCCACTGTGCTCGTGGATGTCCACAATGGAATGCGCGCCGTGCGCGAGGAGATCTTCGGCCCGGTCGCCGCGATTATGCCGTTCGACACCGAGGACGAGGTCGTGGCGCTGGCGAACGACACCGACTATGGGCTCGCCGCGGGCGTGTGGACGACGAATCTCGCCCGCGCGCACCGGATGGCGGCGCGGCTGGACGCCGGCACGGTGTGGGTGAACACCTACCGCGCGATGTCGCCGATGTCGCCCCGGCAGGGCTTCAAGGCCAGCGGCGCCGGCGTCGAGCACGGCACCGAGACCATCAAGGAATACACCCGCCTCAAGAGCGTCTGGATCAACACCGACGAAGGCCCGGTGCCCGATCCGTTCGTGATGCGGGGCTGACCGTGCCGAACATCGACATCAGCCTCGCCGAGGGCCGGAGCGAACAGCAGATCCGCGACCTGATCTCGGCCGTGCACGAGGCGGTGCTGAGCACCGTCGGCGCCCGGCCCGAGCACATCCGCGTCCTCGTCCGCGAAATCCCCCGGACCCATTGGGCCACCGGGAACCAGACCATCGCCGAGATGCACGACGGCCGACCGAAGGAGTTTCAATGAGGTTCTCCCTCTTCGTCCACATGGAACGCTGGGACGAGCAGACCACCCACCGCGAGCAGTTCGAGAACCTGGCCGAACTGGCGCTCATGGCCGAGGCCGGCGGGTTCGGCACCGTGTGGGTCGGCGAGCACCACGCGATGGAGTACACGATCGCGCCCAGCCCGATGCCCGTCCTCGCCTACCTCGCCGCCAAGACCAGCACCATCCGGCTCGGCGCGGGCACCATCATCGCCCCGTTCTGGAACCCGATCCGCGCCGCGGGCGAAACCGCGCTGCTGGACGTGATCAGCAACGGCCGCATGGAAGTCGGCGTCGCCCGCGGCGCCTACCAGATCGAATTCGACCGGCTCGCCCCCGGGCTGAAGGCCACCGACGGCGGCAAGCACCTGCGGGAACTGGTGCCCGCGGTCCGCGCGCTCTGGCAGGGCGACTACGCGCACGACGGCGAGATCTGGCAGTTCCCGACCGCGACCAGCGTCCCCAAGCCGGTCCAGCAGCCGACGCCGCCGATGTGGGTCGCCGCGCGGGACCCGGCGTCGCACGACTTCGCGGTCGAACAGGGCTGCAACGTCATGGTGACGCCATTGATGAAGGGCGACGAGGAGGTGGCCGCGCTCAAGGAGAAGTTCGACACCGCGGTCGGCAACCACCCCGAGGTCCCGCAGCCGGAGATCATGGTGCTGCGCCACACCTACGCGCACTCGCCCGACGATCCCGACGGCTGGCGTCCGGCGGCGGCGGCGATTTCCCGGTTCTACCGCACCTTCGACGCCTGGTTCGGCAACAAGACCGTGCCGGAGAACGGTTTCCTCGAGCCGAGCCCGGAGTCGACATTCGCCGATCGTCCCGAATTCTCGCTCGACTCCCTGCACCGCACCGCGATGATCGGCACCCCGGAGGAGATCATCGCCCGCCTCAAGGAATACGAAGCACTGGGCATCGACGAGTTCAGCTACTGGACCGACAACAGCATGACGCACGAAGAGAAGAAGGAATCCCTCGCCCGCTTCATCTCCGACGTCGTGCCGGTCTTCTCCTGACAGTTCGCCGTCACGCGCCGTCGGGGTCGTTGCGCTTCTGGCGCAGGGATCGGCGCACCAGCATCGCCGTCAGCACAATGATGACCAGGGCCAGCGCCACCACGGTATCCGGTATAGCGCCGAAAACCCGCTGGACCGTCTGCTGCGCCTCGAATTGCTGGTCGACGCCGACTGCGGCCCCGACGGCTGCGGTGCCGTCGGTGGCCAGGAACAGCACGCCGATGGCGATGAACAGCAGGCCGGAGATCAGGGACGTCGACTGGGTGCGCAGCGGGCCGATCCGCAGCTCGCGGCCGCGCAGCCAGCGTCGCGAAGACAGGCGCAGGCGGTCCCACAACAGGGCCAGCGCGAACAGCGGTGCTGCCATCCCGACGGCGTAGACGGCCATCAGCAAGGCGCCGTAGGCCGGGTGCGCGCCGAGCGCGGCGACGGTCAGAATGCCGCCCAGCAGCGGGCCGGAGCAGAATCCGGCGAGGCCGTACACCGTGCCGAGCGCGAAAACGGAGACCAGGCTGGAGATTCGCCATTTCCCGGCGAACCGTCCGGCGGCGGTGCTGCCGAATCCGAGGCCGGCGATCGTCATCAGCCCGAGCAACACCAGCAACGCGCCGCCCACGGTGGTGGCGATGCCGCGGTAGCGGGTGAGCAGTTCCCCGATCGCCGCCACCCCGGCGCCCAGCGGCACGAGCACGACCATGAGGCCCGCGAGGAAGGCGGCGGTGCGCGAAAGCAGCGCGCCGACTGTGCCGAACGCGTAAGCGAAAAACGACGGCAGCAGCAGCGCGGCACACGGGCTGACCAGAGAAAGGAGACCGCCGAGGAACGCGGTGAGCAGGCTGACGCCGGTCACGACGCGCCGGCCAGGGCGCGGTCGATCTGCTGCTCGAACAGCTCGGTCGGCTGGGCGCCGAGGACCGGGTAGCCGTTGACGGAGAACGCGGGCGTGCTGGACACCCCGAGCGCGGACGCCTCGGCGAGGTCCGTGCGCACCTCCTGGGCGAGCTGCGGGGAGGCGGTGTCCTGCTGGAAGCGGGCCAGGTCGGGGACGCCGGCGGTGCGGGCGAATTCCAGGAGCCGGTCCGGGGGCAGGTCGGGGTGGCCCTTCTCGGGCGCGGCGTCGTAGAGGGCGTGGTTGAACTCCCAGAACTTCCCCTGCAGTGCCGCGGCGCGGCCCGCGATCGCGGCTTGCATCGACTGGTCGCCGAAGATGGGGAAGTCGCGCCACTCGATCCGCAGCTTGCCGGTGTCGACGTACCGTTTGGCCAGCGTGCGTTCGGTGTCCTTGCTGAACTTCGCGCAGAACGGGCATCGGTAGTCGGAGAAGATCACCATGGACACCGGTGCGTCCGGCTTGCCGAGCGCGAGCGGATCGCCGGGTTTGCGGTGCGCGAGTTCGCCGAGTGGGCCGAGGGACGGTTTGGCTGCCGGGGCAGCGGAGGCAGGCGAGGCGTTCGTGTCTGTCTTCGAGGAAACGACCGCGAAGACCACGAGTCCGACCACAGCGACGACCAGCGCCACCGCCAGGACGAGGGTGGGCACTCCGCCGTTGCGCCGAGCCATGCCGCCGACTCCTCTACTAAGTCGATAGTAGTTGACTACTAAGAACCTAGTAGACGACGGCGGCCGGAGATCAGCCGGGGCCGGGAAGTCAGCTGGTGCGGCTCAGGCAGAGCAGCGTGAGCGACGCGACCGCCATCGCGGCGGACACCAGCGGCGGCAAGAGCGCCGTGGTTCCGGCGAGGCCGCGGGAGATCGCCCCGGAGCGCCGCAGCATCGGCGAGCGGGGCCGGGTCAGCCACGAAACCCTGGCTTGGACGTGCGCGCCGAAACCGACGACACCGGGTGGGGCAGGGGCCGGTGCCATCGAGTGTAGGGCACCGGTGACGGCGGGAAGACCGCACGCGTTGACGGCCGCGGCATCCGCGGAAAGCTCGCACAGCACGGAAATCGCGGCCGGGGCGGCTCGGCACAACGGAACCCACGGCAGTGCTCGGGCCATCGAATGGGCGAGGGTGACCGCGAGATGGTGCCGTCCGCGCAGATGTGCTCGTTCATGGGCGAGCACGGCTTCGGCGACCTCGTCGTCGAGGCGGTCCACCGCGGTCGAGGCGACGACGATCCCGCGGCGGAACCGGCCGATGGAGAACGCGAGCGGCTGTTCGCTGGGCACCCACCAGACGTCGCCGGACACCCGCGCCACCGCGCGCAGGGTCCTCGCGCGGTCGCGGCGGTTCCGGCTGCCGCTGACCAGATCCGCGGTCAGCACGCTGCCGAGCCGGAGGAGGAGCAGCAGCACGGTGAGCCCGGTGAGGAGCCGGGTCAGCAGGAGCCACGGGAACGCGGAGTGGCCGATCGCCCGCCAGCAGACGGTAGCGAGCCCGAGCGCTCCGTCGGGGACGGCCGGGTCGGGGCTCAGCAGGATGACGGCCGCCGAGAGGGCGGTCGCGATCATCGAGAGGGCGGCGACCAGCCACGCGCACAGCGACAGGGCGGGATGGACCCGCGGCGTGCTGCCGGGCCGCAGGTAACGGGGCGCCCCGGCGGCGATGACGACCGAGGCGAGCAGGAAGGCGACGGCGAGCGTCACGAGCGCTCCGGCTTCCGGGGCTCGTCGAGGGCTTGGCGCAGGAACTGCGATTCCTCGGTGTTCATGTCGCGCGCGAAGCTCATCAGCACCCCGCGCGGATCTCCCAGCGAGTCGAGCAGATCGCGGAGCATCTGCGCCCCGGCCTCCTCCCGGGCGCGAGTGGGACGGTAGGACCACGCGCGCCCGTCGCGTTCCCGGACGACCCAGCCTTTGGTGTGCAGGTTGTCGAGCACGGTCATGACGGTGGTGTAGGCGAGATCGCGCTCGGCCCGCAGCGTCGAATGGACCGCACGGACGGTCTGGGGGACATCCGAGTCCCACAGCGCCGCCATGATTCGGCTTTCCAAGTCACCTAGACCAGCCACCACAGTGATGTACCACAGCTGGGTCGGACGGGTGTCTCCCGGTGGTGCCTGCTGACGCGAATCGCCCGCCAGCTGTCTGGCGGGCGATTCGGCTGATCACCGGGATTCCGACGTGGCGTGGTCTGGATTCGGCGGCCCTGCCGTCCCGTTGTTCAGCCGACGACGCAGCACCACGACCCACCACAGGAACCCGACCCCCAGCACGACCGCGGCAGTGACCGCGTTCTGCCGGTTCTCCGCAGGCACCGTCAGCGCAGCGACCACGGCGGCGCACCAGAGCAGGCCGAGCACGACGACGGGGTTCAGCCAGCGGCCGAGGTCGAAGACGCCGGGCCGGGCGGCGGGGATGCGGCCTCGGCGGGCGGCGATGGCGGTCGCGGTCAGGGTCAGGCCGTAGACCAGGTAGTAGGTCAGGCCGACCATGGCGTAGATCTGGCCGACGATGCCGCCGTTGAGCAGGTTGAGCCCGATCGCGACCGCGGCGACGAAGACGATCGCCCGGACCGGGGCGCGGCTGCGGCTGCCGACCTTCTGCAGGCCCCGGGACGCGGGCAGCATGTTGTCGCGGGACAGCGCGAAGGTCATCCGGGTCGCGACCGCCATGTTGGCGATCAGGCAGGCGAAGATCGAGGCGAAGGCGACCACGATCATCATCGCCCGGGCGAACGGCCCGAGATGCACGGCGAGCAAGCGCAGCACCGGGTTTTCCGCGCTGGCGAAGAAAGTCGCGGGGTCGGCGGGCAGGGCCATGCCCAGCAGCGCGAAGATCAGGAAGCCGATGACGCCGGACACGAGCACGGCCCGGAACATCGCGCGCGGGGCGGCGCGGCGCGGGTCGAGCGTTTCCTCCGCGAGGTCGGCGGCTCCTTCCCAGCCGAGGAGCACGTAGACCGGGAGCAAGGCCGCCAGCGAGATGCCGGTGAGGGTCGCCGCGCCTCCGCTCAGCGGGTGGGTGTCGGTCAGGATCCGGGGGCCTTCGGTGTGGCCGAAGAACACGAGCAGCCCGGCGACCAGCACGATGCCGAGCACGACGGTGCCGATCAGTTCGATGGACGCGCCGATGTTGTTGATCCGCGTCGCGACCTTGACCCCGATGATGTTCAGCCCGGCGACCACGACGGTGCACCCGATGGACAGCGCCTGCACCTGGCGCGGCGTCGGGTCCGTCCAGATCTCCGGCGCGAACACCGTGCCGACCGCGGCGGCCGTCCCGGCGGTGCCGGCGAGGAACGAGACCAGCGCGATCCAGCCGGTGAACCAGCCGAAGTTCGGGCCGACCAGCCGGCTCGACCATTGGTAGGCGTAGCCGGTGATGGGGATCCGCCCGGCCAGGTGCGCGTACACCGCGACCAGGGTGAGGACCAGCAGCAGCACCGGCAGCCACAGGAAGACCGCCGAACCGCCGAGGTACTGGTAGGGATCGGTGAACAGGGTGATGATGCCGGTGTTGATCGACACCATCGAGAACGCGAGCGCGAACGCGGTGAACGAGCTCATGGTCCGGCGCAGCTGCGGCCGGTAGCCGAGCGTGGCGAGATCGTCGTCGTCGGAAACCCGTGCGGCGCGGGCCCGGGTGGCGCCCGGGTGCTCCGGCGCGTTCACCGGACGCCGGTCCCGTAGTCGCGTTCGACGTCGCCGAGCACGTCGTCCAGGACGTCGAGAGCGTGCGAAAGCTGCTCCCGGCTGATGTCGAGCGGCGGCTTGATCTTGATCAGGCTGCCCAGGTTCGCGTAGCGGCTTTCCCCGAAGATCACTCCCTTGCGTTGCGCCCGAAGGAAAACCTCGTGCGCTTCGGCGGGCGCCGGTTCCTTGGTCGCCCGGTCGCGGACCAAATCGATCGACACCATCAGGCCGGGGGAGCGGACGTCGCCGATCAGCGGGTGGCGTGTCTGCATCTCCCGCAGCCGCTCGGTCGCATAGGCACCGTGCTCGGCCGCGCGGGCGGGCAGGTCGTCCTCGATGATCGCTTTGACCGTCGCGAGCCCGGCGGCGATCGAAACGGGGAACTGGCCGAAGGTGAGCTGGTCGTCGCCGGCGAGGAACTTCGCGTGCTCGTGCTTGGCGAGGACCCCGGCGAGCGGGAAGCCGCCGCCGACGCCCTTGCCGAACACGAGGATGTCGGGGTCGAGGCCGTAGTGCTCGCTCGCCCACATCCGCCCGGTCCGGCCGAACCCGGTCTGCACCTCGTCGACGATCAGCAGCATCCCGAATTCGTCGCAGAGCTCGCGGATGCCCCGGTGCCAGCTCGCGGAGAACTCGTTGTGCCCGCCGTTGCCCTGGATCGGTTCGTAGATCAGGGCGGCGACCGGGCCTTCGGCGCCCTTCTCCAGGATGTCGCGGACGATCGCGAGCGTCAGTTCGGTGTCCTCTTCGGCGGTCCGGCCGAGCCGGGGGCGGAAGAGGTCCGGCCGGGGCAGCCGCAGGAAGCGGGGCTGCAGCCGGGCGAACGCGTTGCCCGGATGCGGCCAGCTGGCGGCCATCGTGGCGATCGACCGTCCGTGGTAGCCGTCGTGCAGCACCGCGACGTGTTCGGCGTCCGGGCGGTTGCGCAGGGCGAGTTTCAGCGCCATCTCCACCGCCATCGACCCGTGCAGGGTGAACCCGACCCGGTTGAGGTCGCCGGGGGCGATCGACACCATCAGTGCGGCCAGCTCGAGCAGCGCCGGGGTGTGGAAAGTGGGCCGGGCGTGGGTGAGCTCGCGAGTCTGCGCGATCGCGGCCTCGATGACGCGCTCGTCGCCGGCGCCGAGGTTGTTCGACCAGGCCTGCGCGGTGCAGTCGAGGTACTCGTTGCCGCGGTCGTCCCACACCAGCGAGCCCTGGGCGCGGACCAGGGTCAGCTTCTCCGGGTCGCCGCCGGCCGGCTCGTGCAGGAGGGCCTCCCGCCCGAGGAGGTGCAGGTCGGGCGTGTCCGTCAGCGTGCTCGTCACGGTTTCTCCTTGGCAGCGCGGTGGATGTCCGCCCGAGCGTAAGAACGCGAGGCGGTCCGGCGGAAAGACGGAATTGAGTAGACTTCATAGATGCTCTCTATGAATGTGGAGTTGCGGCATCTGCGCGCGTTCGTCGCCGTGGCCGAGGCGGCGAACTTCACGAGGGCGGCCGAGGCGCTGCTGATCTCCCAGCCGTCATTGAGCTACACGATCCGCCAGCTCGAAGGGCAGCTGGGCTTCCGCCTGTTCGCGCGCACGACCCGCGCGACCGCGCTCACCTCGGCGGGGGAGACGTTCCTCGCCGAGGCGCGAGCGGTGCTGGCCCGATTCGACCAGGCGGCCGTTCTGGCGCGCCGGATGGCGGTCGGCGAGGTCGGCACGCTGCGCGTCGGGTACCTCATCGGCGCGGTCGTCGACCTGGTCCCCGCGATCATGCGGGCGTTCGCGGGCCGGTATCCGGACCTGGACGTCGAACTGGTGGAGTACGACTTCTCCGCGCCCCGGTGCGGGCTCGACACCGGCGAAACCGACGTCGCGATCGTCCGGCCGCCGCTGGATTTGCCCGACCTGCGCGAGCGAATCCTGCGCCGCGAAAAATGCGTCGCGTGCGTCCCGGAAGGACACCCGATCGCCGGACAGCCGGAGGTCGGCGTGGCCCGCCTGCTGAGCGAGCCGATCGTCGCCGCTCCCGGCGACGGGCAGTGGCGGGATTCCTGGATCCTGACCGGCCTGCGCGGCGAATCCCCTGTGGTGGCCTGCGAAGCCGCCACGTTCGAAGCGGAGCTTCAGGCCGTCGCGTTGGGGCGGGGCTTGTCGATCGTGCCCGCTTCGGCGAGCCAGTTCTACGCGCGTCCGGGAGTGCGGTTCGTGCCGGTCTCGGACCTTCCGGAGTGCACGGTCGCGGTCGCCTGTTCCGCGGACGCGCCGCAAGCCGCGAAGAACTTCGCGGAGGCCGCGGCGGAGACTGCGCGCGAGTTGTCCGATCGGCCTCAGTGAGCCATCGTCAGCGGCGGCGGCCCGGTGGTGCCGCGGACGACCAGTTTCGGGTCGAGCACTGTTTCGGCCGGTGCGACGGTTTCGTCCTCGAGCCGGGCGACTGCCTGGCGGACGGCCTGTTCGGCGATCCGGTTCGCGTCCTGGCGGACGGTGGTCAGGTCGAAGTGCGAAAGGTGCGACAGGTGGCTGTCGTCGTAGCCGACCACGGACAGGTCTTTGGGCACGTCGAGCCCGGCTCGGGCGAAGGCGTGCAGCAGGCCTGCGGCGCAGCGGTCGTTGCCGGCCAGGATCGCGGTGGGCAGGCGGTCTTCGTCGAGCAGCTGCCGGGCCGCGGTCATTCCGGCGTCTTCGGTGTATTCGCCGGGCAGGACGCGGGCGGGCAGTTTGTGCTTGCGCATCGCTCCGCGGTAGGCGCGGCGGCGGTCCGAGGCTCCCGGGCCCTTGCCGCCGTCGACGTGGACGATTTCGCGGTGGCCCAGTTCGGCCAGGTAGTCGATGGCTTGGCGGACCCCGACCGTGTCGGCGGTGTGGACGCTGTCCAGGTGCGCGCCGGGCACGCGCCGGCTGACTGACACCGCGACCGTGCGGCGGCCGAGTTCGGCGAGGTAGGCCTGCGGGGACGTGGGGCCCAGCAGGATCACCGCCTCGCAGCGGTGGCTCAGCAGGGCTTCCACCGCCTTGGCTTCGTCCCGTCCGGGGGCGCTGGCCGAGAGCAGCACGTCGTAGCCCAGGCGTTCGGCCTCCGGGTAGATGCCTTCGACCAGGTCCGCGTCGAACGGCTGGTGCACGGTCAGCACGACGCCCAGCGTGCGGCTGCGGCCCCGGGCGAGCAGCCGCGCCGCGTTGTCCGGGTGGTAGCCGAGTTCGTCGGCGGCGCGCAGCACCCGCTGCCGGGTGGCCTCGCTGGCGCCGGGCTGGTCGCGGAAGACGAGCGAGACGAGCGCGCGGGAGACGCCGGCCTTGGCGGCGACGTCGACCATCGTCGGGCGCCGCGGCTTGCCCGCGGGTTCCGCGCCGTCCGCGGGGCCGGGCGGCACTCGGTCGGGCACGTGCGCTCCTCTCGTCGGCGTTCCCGGCGATTCTTCCAGGCTTTCCCGCCCGCCCTTGACACCCGGGTGTGACAGCCAGCATAGTTCTTCGCACTAGAGCGCGCTAGTAGAGCGCGCTAGACAGATTCCCTCCGACGTCCGGGAGGACCGCAAGTGACGACGATGTCCCGCATCACCGCCGGGAACCTGTGCCTCGGGTCGGCGCCCGACTCGTGGGGCGTGTGGTTCCCCGAAGACGAGCAGCAGGTGCCCTGGACCCGCTTCCTCGACGAGCTCGCGAGCGCCGGGTACCGGTGGTTCGAACTCGGCCCGTACGGCTACCTGCCCACCGACCCGCGGCAACTGGCCGACGAGGCCGCCGCCCGGGGCCTGCAGGTCTCCGGCGGCACCACGTTCGGCGCGTTGCACCGCCCGGAAAAGTGGGCCGAGACGGTCGCGACGGCCCGCCGGGTCGCGGAGCTGACCGCCGCCGCGGGCGCGCACCATCTCGTGTTCATCCCGCCGATGTACCGCGACGAGAAGACCGGCGCGTACACCGAAGAACCGCAGCTCACCGCGGAGCAGTGCAACTCGCTCGGCGGGCGCGCGAACGAACTGGGCCGGATCCTGCTGGACGAGTACGGCGTGCGGCTGGTCCTGCATCCGCACGCGGACAGCCACATCCAGACCCAGCCGGAGATCGAGCGGTTCCTGAACGAGACCGATTCCCGGTACGCCAACCTGTGCCTGGACACCGGGCACGTCGCCTACGGCGGCGGCGACAACCTCGACCTGATCCGCCGGTTCGCCGAACGCATCGGCTACGTGCACATCAAGCAGATGGACGCGGACGTGCTCGCGCAGGTGGCCGCCGAAGGGCTGTCGTTCGGCGAAGCGGTCAAACGAGGCGTGTGCGTCGAGCCGCCCGCGGGCGTGCCGGACCCGGCGTCCGTCGTCGAGGCACTGTCCGCTTTGGACGCGGAGCTCTTCGTGATCGTGGAACAGGACCTGTATCCGTGCGCGGCCGAGGTCCCGCTGCCGATCGCGGTGCGCACCCGCGAATATCTCGCCGCGCAGGGACTGTCCGGCACCGCCCGGCCGCGCCTGGGCTGACCACGATCCGGGGAACCACGGGGAAACTCACGCGCCAGTGGGGTCTGGCGCACCGAACCGGGAGCAACCGCATGAGTCACGTCCGGGCAACGACGCCACCGGCCGTACCGCTTGAGGAGAAGGGCCCGCATTCCCGCCGGCTGCGGCTGGTCACCGTCATCGCGACGTTCGGCGGCCTGCTGTTCGGCTACGACACCGGGGTCATCAACGGCGCGCTGCCGTACATGAAGGCCGACCTCGGCCTGTCCCCGTTCACCGAAGGGCTGGTCACGAGTTCGCTGCTGCTGGGAGCCGCGCTCGGCGCGATCCTCGGCGGGCGGCTGGCCGACCGGCGGGGGCGGCGGCGCACGATCCTGGTGCTGGCCGCGATCTTCCTGATCGGCACGCTGGGCTGCACGCTCGCCCCGGTCACCGCCGTGATGGTGCTCAGCCGGTTCGTGCTGGGCCTGGCCGTCGGCGGTGCTTCGGTGACGGTGCCGACCTACTTGGCCGAAGTGTCGCCCGCGGAACGGCGCGGCCGGCTCGTCACCCAGAACGAGCTGATGATCGTGTCCGGCCAGCTGCTCGCGTTCACCTTCAACGCGTTCATCGGCAACGCGTTCGGCGAGAGCAACGGCGTGTGGCGCTGGATGCTGGTGATCGCGACCCTGCCCGCGGTGGTGCTGTGGTTCGGCATGCTGGTGATGCCGGAAAGCCCGCGCTGGCTGGTGTCGAAGGACCGGTTCGCCGACGCGCTGGCGGTGCTGAAGCAGGTGCGCTCGGAGCAGCGCGCGACGGCCGAACTCGACGAGGTGCGCCGGCTCGCGCTGGAGGACAAGAAGTCCCAGACCGGCGGGCTGCGCGACCTCGCCACTCCGTGGATCCGGCGGCTGGTGCTCGTCGGCATCGGGATCGGGGTCGTGCAGCAGGTGACCGGGGTCAACTCGATAATGTACTACGGCACGCAGATCCTCACCGACGCCGGGTTCTCCGCGAACAGCGCGCTGACCGCGAACATCGCCAACGGGGTGATCTCGGTGCTGGCCACGTTCGCCGGGATCTACCTGCTGGGCAAGGTGAACCGCCGCCCGATGCTGATCGCCGGGCAGATCGGCACGACGTCGGCGCTGCTGCTGATCGGGCTGTTCTCCCTGCTGCTGCCCGCCGGGCAGGGCCGGGCGTTCGTGGTGCTCGCGCTGACCATCACGTTCCTGGCGTTCCAGCAGGGCGCGATCTCGCCGGTCACCTGGCTGATGCTGTCGGAGATCTTCCCGCTGAAGCTGCGCGGGCTCGGCATGGGCATCGCGAGCCTGGTGCTGTGGCTGACGAACTTCGCGATCGGCCTGACGTTCCCGATCCTGGTCGACGCGCTGCACATCTCCATGACGTTCTTCCTGTTCGTGCTGCTCGGGCTGGCGGCGATCGCCTTCGTGGCGAAGGTCGTCCCGGAGACCCGCGGCCGCTCGCTGGAAGCACTGGAAACCGAGCTGCACCAACGGTTCGGCGCGCCCGCGCTGGCCGCGAAGGAGGGCTGAACGATGGCGGTGCTCGCCGCGGTCACTGACTCGCGGGAAGGGGATCTCGCGCTCGCTCGCGGGATCGAGGAAGCCGAGCTGCGCGGGACGAAGCTGCTGGTGGCGAACCTGCGGCTGACCCCGCTGGACGCGCCGGCCGCGGCGGAGGTCCTGGACCGCCGCCCCGGCGTGGACGTCGCCGAGCACGTGCTCGACCTGCTGGCCGAGCGGGCCGGCGAGGTCGACCTGCTGGTGATCGGGATGAAACGGCGTTCGCCGGTGGGGAAGCTCGTGCTCGGCAGCGTCGCGCAGCGGCTGCTGCTCGGCGCGGAGGTGCCTGTCCTGGCTGTGAAGACAGCCGAATACTGAAGAGGTGAAGGGAGAACCCGCCGTGACCGTACGCGTGGGAGTGATCGGGGCCGGGATGATCGGGCAGGACCACGTCCGGCGGCTGACCGAGGTGGTCGCCGGAGCCGAGGTGGTCGCGGTGGCCGACCTCGACGCCGAGCGGGCCGCGCGGGTCGCCGAGGCGGTCGGCGCCCGGGCGGCCGCCGACGGGGCTGACCTGATCGGACAGTCCGATGTGGACGCTGTGGTCGTCACGTCGTGGGGGCCGACGCACGCGGAGCACGTCCTGGCGGCGATCGCCGCGGGGAAGCCGGTGTTCTGCGAGAAACCGCTGGCCACCACGGCGGAGGACTGTCTGCGGATCGTCGAGGCCGAGCAGGCCTTCGGCCGCCGGCTCGTGCAGGTCGGGTTCATGCGCCGTTACGACGCGGGGTACCGCGAGATGAAACGCGTGCTGGACGCGGGCGAGATCGGCACGCCGCTGATGGTGCACTGCGCGCACCGCAACGCGACGGTGCCGGAGAGCTACCACTCGGAGATGGCCGCGCAGGACACCGCCGTGCACGAGATCGACGTGCTGCGCTGGCTGCTGTCCGACGAGATCGTGTCCGCGCAGGTGCTCACGCCGCGGTCGACGGGGAACCGGTTCCCGCACCTGCGGGACCCGCAGATCATGCTGTTCGAGACGGCGGCCGGGGTGCGGATCGACCTCGAGGTGTTCGTGAACTGCCAGTACGGCTACGACATCCAGTGCGAGACGGTGGGCGAGGCCGGGCTGGTCCGGCTGCCCGACCCGGCGAGTCCCGCCGTGCGCACCGCCGGGTCGAGCCGGGTGGCGGTGCTCCAGGACTGGAAGCAGCGGTTCGCCGCGGCGTTCGACGTCGAATTCCAGGAATGGATCGACACGCTGGCGGCCGGCCGTGAGCCGGCCGGACCGTCCTCTTGGGACGGTTACGCCGCGACGGTGATCACCGACGCGACGGTGGAGGCCCTGCACACCGGCCGGGTCGTCGGGGTGACGATGAAGGACCGGCCCGCCTTCTACGCCGGGGACGCGCGGTGAAGCTGGGTGCCTACACCGCTTGCCTGCACGACCACACCCTGGCCGAGGCGCTCGACGTGCTGCGGGCCAACGGATTGACCTCGGCGGAGGTGAACAGCGGCGGATTTCTCCCGGCCCCGCACTGCCCGGTCGACCTGCTGCTGTCCTCGGCCTCGGCGCGGCGCGAGTACCTGGGGGCGTTCGCGGAGCGCGGCATCGAGCTGACAGCGTTGAACTGCAACGGGAATCCGCTCAACCCGCTGCCGGGCGTCGGGCCGAAGCACGCCGAGGACCTGCGCCGCAGCATCCGGCTGGCCGGGCTGCTCGGCGTGCGGAATGTCGTGACCATGTCCGGCACTCCCGGCTCCGACCCGGACGCGAAATACCCGTCGTGGGTGGTGAACCCGTGGGACGGCGTGTACCTGGACGTGCTGGACTACCAGTGGGACGTCGCGGCGGAGTTCTGGAACGAGATCGATGCGCTGGCCCGGGAAAACGGCGTCCGGGTCGCGATCGAGATGCATCCGCACAACCTGGCGTTCTCGCCGGTGACGCTGAAGCGGCTGGTCGACGAGACCGGCGCGACGAACCTCGGCGCGGAACTGGACCCGTCGCACCTGATGTGGCAGGGCATGGACGTGCTCGCCTGCATCCGGTGGCTGGGCCCGCTGGTGTTCCACGCCGCGGCGAAGGACGTGACGCTCTGCCCCGGGGCGGACGTCCGCGGCGTGCTGGACACGTCGTTCACCCGAGTGCCCGCCGCGCAGGAAGGCAAGGTCCCGACCGGGATCGGCTACTGGTGCTCGGCCTGGCCGCAGGACCCGGCGTGGAAGTTCGTCGCGGTCGGCCTCGGGCACGACACGGGCTACTGGACCGGGTTCCTGCGTGCGTTGCAAGAGGTCGATCCGGGGATCGCGGTGAACATCGAACACGAGGACGCCGCCTACTCGCAGACCGAAGGGCTCGCGCTCGCGGCGAAAAACCTGCACGCCGCCGCTCGCGACTTGTGAAGCCGATCCACGCGCGGGGCGGCCGGGGCACTTTCCCGGCCGCCCCGCCTGTTCTCCGGAGGAAACCGTGAAACTCGCTCTCGACCCGCAGATGTTCTACGCCACCCATTCCGTGCTCGACCTGCCCGACGTGGTGGCGCGCCTGGGCTACTCGTGGCTCGAACTGTCCCCGAAAGCCGACTTCATCCCGTTCTTCGGCCACCCGCGCGCCGACGACGCCACGGTGGCGAAACTGCGCAAGCGCGCCGCCGATGCCGGGGTGGGCATCGCGTCGGTGCTGCCCGTGCTGCGCTGGTCGGGCCCGGGGGAGGAGGAACGCCAAGCCGCGGTGCGCGCGTGGATGCGGGCGATCCAGATCGCGGTCGACCTGGGGGTGGACACGATGAACTCGGAGTTCAACGGCCGCCCGGAGGCCGCCGAGTTCGCCGAAAGCCAGTTCCTGCGCTCGATGGACGAGCTGATCCCGGTGTTCGAGCGCGAGGGCGTGAAGCTGGTGCTGGAACCGCATCCGGACGACTTCATCGAGGACGGCCATGCCGCTGTGCGGCTCGTGCGGGGGCTCAATCGGGAGTGGATCTCGTTCCTCTACTGCACGCCGCACACGTTCCATCAGGGCAACGATGCTTCGGGGATCATTGCTGACGCTGGGGACAAGGTCACGTACGTGCACCTCGCTGACACCCTCGACCACACCGCTTCGAACGGACTGCGGTACATCGTGAATCCTCCGGGTTCGACTGTCCGGGTCCATCAGCATGCCGAGATCGGGCGGGGCGAGGTCGACTTTGACGAGGTTTTCGCCGCGCTCGCTGACGTCGGGTTCGACGGGGTGGTGTCGTCGTGTGTGTTCGGCTGGGAGGAACGGGCGGAGGAGATTTCGGTGCGGCAGCGGGAGAAGGCTGCCGGGTTGGTGGAGAAGCACTTTGGGGGCGGGAAGCTTTAGGGCTACAGTGCGGTTTTCTCAATAGTGCGGTGGGGGTGAAGCTGCTTCTGGCCGAGGGGCGCGGTTGGGCTGGTGCCGGCGTACGTGAGGGGAACCCTGAGGGAATCAGATTCCCTCTGAACTGCGCCCCGGAAGTTGGACTGGGAATCCAGTTCCAGCTGTCCGGGGAGTGGTTCGTTGCATCCACACAGTTCGTTGTCTGAGTGGCAGCGGGCGTCCGCTGTTGCGTTGTTCGAGGACGGGTATGGCGCGAAGGCCGTGGCGTCCCGGTTGGGGGTGTCGGCGGGTGCCGTGCGACGCTTGCGTGATCGTTGGAGGCTGCGGAGCGCGGGAGCGCTGATGAACAAGCCAGGCAGGCGGTCGTTCGCGTTCGAGTTCAAGCTGGAGGTCGTGCGCCGGTATGTCGGCGGCGAGGCGACCGCGGCCGAGCTGGCGCGCGAGCACGGGCTGTCCTCGCCCAAACTCGTGGAGAACTGGGCGCGGGCGTATCGGCGCGAGGGCGAGGACGCGTTGCGGCCCAAGCCGAAAGGCCGTCCGCCCGGTGTCGCGGACTCGCCGGGTCCCGGCGAGCTGGAGCGGTTGCGGGCGGAGAACCTGCGGCTGTCGGCGGAGAACGCCTACCTAAAAAAATTGCGGGCCTTGAGGGAGCAGGGGCGAGGGTGAAAACCCAGGCCGTCGCCGCCCTCAAGGCCGACTATCCGCTGCCGGTGCTGCTGGCGGTCGCGGGCCTGGCCCGGTCGACGTTCTTCTACCACCAGGCCCGGCCCGACCGGCCCGACCCGCACGCCGGGCTCAAGGCCGCGATCGCCGAGGCGTTCGAGGCCGCCCGCGGCCGCTACGGGCACCGGCGCGTCCACGCGGTCCTGGTCCGCGCCGGCTGGCGGGTGGCGAAGAAAACCGTGCGCACGCTGATGAACGCCCTCGGCCTGGTCTGCCAGGTCCGGCGGCCGCGCCGGCGCCGGACCTGGCCCGGGCAGCCCGGCACGGCCGCCGAGAACCTGCTCAACCGCGAGTTCGGCGCCGACGCCCCGGACACCAAATGGGTCACCGACGTGACCGAGTTCCGCATCGGCGACCGCAAGCTCTACCTCTCGCCCGTGATCGACCTGTTCGACCGGTCCGTGGTCGCCTACGCCTGCGGGCCGTCCCCGACGCTGGAGCTGACGAACTCCTCGCTGCGCGCCGCGATCGCGACCCTGCCCGCCGGAGCCCGCCCGCTGGTGCACTCCGACCAAGGCTTCCAATACCAGCACGCCTCCTGGCGCACCCTGCTCGCCGACGCCGGCCTGACCCAGTCGATGTCCCGGCGAGCCACCTGCCTGGACAACGCCGTCGCCGAGAACTTCTTCGGCCACCTCAAAGAAGAACTCTTCCACCACACCAAGTTCGACACCGTCGACACGTTCATCACGGCACTGCACGACTACATCGACTGGTACAACACCACCCGCATCTCCACCACGCTCCAAGGCCTGAGCCCGGCCGAATACCGAGCCCAGACCCCCGCCGCCTAACCTCTACATAACCAGTCCAACTTCCGGGGCCCAGTTCAATGAGGGGTCCCCTCACGTACGCGAAAACCTCCAGTGCCAGGGACTTAAGGCGGCCCTGCGGGTGCGTGGGGAGCGCGTCTGCCCGGGTCGGGAAGGCTGGGCTGGCTGTCGGCAGGCGGGCCGGTCGGGCGGAAGCGCGGTGTGCGGTCTGTGAGGGGCCCCTTGAGGGAATCTGATTCCCTCAAGGGGCCCCTCACGGACTCACGGATACGGTCAGACGGATATCAGTCGGGCATTTCGGCGGGTTTGGTGTCCGGTGCGGACAGTCCGCAGGCCGAAGCCGCCCAGCTTAAGTCCCTGGCATTGACGAGAAAACCTCAGTGAAGGGGGCGCGCCCGGCTGGGTGCGCCCCCTTCGTCGTGGATCAGTTAGCAGTCGGGAAGTTGAACGCCGCCCCGTGCGCCTCGGTTTCCGGCCACCGCGTGGTGACCACCTTGGCACGCGTGTAGAACCGCACCCCGGCCGGACCGTGGATCGGACTGTCGCCGATGAGGGAGTCCTTCCAGCCGCCGAACGAGTAGTACGACATCGGGACCGGAATGGGCACGTTGACGCCGATCATGCCGACATGCACGCCGCGCTGGAAGCGGCGGGCCGCTTCGCCGCTGCCGGTGAAGATCGCGGTGCCGTTGCCGTACGGGTTGGCGTTGATGAGCGCGATCGCTTCGTCCACCGTGGACACTCGGACGACCGCGAGCACAGGGCCGAAGATTTCTTCGCGGTAGGCCTGCATTTCGGTGGTCACGTGGTCCAAAAGGGACGGTCCGACGAAGAAGCCTTCCTCGTGCCCGTCGACCGAGTGGCCGCGTCCGTCGACCACCACGGTCGCGCCTTCTTCGGCGCCGCGGGCGACGGCGGTGAGCACGCGGTCGCGCGCGGCGGCGGTGACGACCGGGCCCATGTCGTTCGTGGCGTCGGAGCCGGGGCCGACCTTGACCTCGCGGGCCTTGCGTTCCAGCACGCCGATCAGCCGGTCGCCGGCGTCGCCGACCGCGACCGCGACGGAGATCGCCATGCACCGTTGCCCGGCGGAGCCGAACGCGGCGGCGGTGAGGTGGTTGGCGGCGTATTCGAGGTCGGCGTCGGGCAGGACCACAGCGTGGTTCTTCGCGCCGCCGAGGGCTTGGACGCGTTTGCCGGTCGCGGTGCCGCGCTCGTGCACGTACTTGGCGATCGGCGTGGAGCCGACGAACGACACCGCGGACACGTCCGGGTGGTCCAGCAAAGCGTCGACCGCGACCTTGTCGCCGTGCACGACGTTGAACACGCCGTCGGGCAGGCCGGCTTCGGCGTAGAGCTGCGCGACCAGGTTGGACGCGGACGGGTCGCGTTCGCTGGGCTTGAGCACGAAGGTGTTGCCCGCGGCGATGGCGACGGGGTGCATCCAGAGCGGCACCATGATCGGGAAGTTGAACGGGGTGATGCCCGCGACGACGCCGAGCGGCTGGCGGAAGTCGTGCACGTCGACGCCGCGGGAGACCTGGTCGGAGAAGCTGCCCTTGAGCGCGTCGGCGATGCCGCAGGCGTATTCGACGACCTCGCGGCCGCGCACGATCTCGCCGCGTGCGTCGTCGACGACCTTGCCGTGTTCGCTGGAGATGACGCGGGCGAGTTCGTCCTCGTGCTTGACCAGCAGTTCGCGGAAGGCGAAGAGGATCCGGGTGCGCTGGGTGAGCGAGGATTCGCTCCAGGACTCGGCGGCCTTCGCGGCGGCGGCGACGGCGGTGTCCACGTCGGCCGATTCGGCGAGCAGGACGGCGGACTGCTGCTTGCCGGTGGCCGGGTCGTAGACCGGTGCGGTGCGGGTGGAACCCGCGGGGGTCGAGACGCCGTTGATCCAGTGTTCGATGGTGTTCACTTCGCTCCTCGTCGAGAGGTCGGTCAGAGGTACGGGCGCTGTTTGCGTTTGACGTCGGCGTAGGTTTCGCGCGCCGCTCGGGTCGAGTCCAGGTCGGACACTTCGCTGACCGGCACGTCCCACCACGCCGATCCGGGCGGGTTGGGGCCGTGCAGGTCGGTTTCGACGTGCACGACGGTGGTCGTGGAGTTCGCCTTGGCCTGTTTCACCGCGGCCCGGAACTCGTCCACAGTGGACGCGCGGAGCACGGTCGCGCCGAGGCTGGCGGCGTTGGCGGCGAGGTCGACGGGCAGTACCCCGCCCTCCAGCAGGCCGTTGTCGGCACGGTACCGGTAGGAGGTGCCGAATCGTTGCGAGCCAAGGGATTCCGACAGCGATCCGATCGAGGCGAACCCGTGGTTCTGCACGAGCACGATGATCACCTTGAGCCCTTCGGCGACCATCGTGACGATTTCCTGCGCCATCATCAGGTACGAGCCGTCGCCGACGAGCACGACCACTTCCCGGTCGGGCGCGGCCATTTTCGCGCCGACGCCCGCCGCGACCTCGTAGCCCATGCACGAGTAGGCGTATTCGACGTGGTAGGCCTTCGGATCCCGGGCCCGCCAGAGCATCTGCAGGTCGCCCGGCATCGATCCGGCGGCGTTGATGACCACGTCGCGGTCGTCCAGTTCGCTGTTGAGCGCGCCGAGGATCTCGGTCTGCGCGGGCAGCGGCTGGTGCCCGACGGCGAAGCAGTCGTCCGCGGTGCGGTTCCACTCGTCGGCCAGCAGCCGCGCCCGGGTCCGGTACGCGTCGTCGACCTGCCATCCGGCGAGGGCTTCGTGCAGTGCGGTGATGCCGCGTTTCGCGTCCGCCAGCACCATTTCCGCGGAATGCTTCGCGGCGTCGAGGCGCGCGACGTTGAGGTTCACGAACTGCACGCCCGGATTGCCGAACACGGTGTGGGACGCGGTGGTGAAGTCGCTGTAGCGGGTGCCGATGCCGAGCACGACGTCGGCTTCCGCGGCGAGCGCGTTGGCGGCGGACGTGCCGGTGGAGCCGATGCCGCCGACCGCGCTCGGATGGTCCCACGGGACCGCGCCCTTGCCCGCGTGCGTGTCGGCGACGGGAATCCCCGTGGCGGCGGCGAACGCGCGCAGTTCTTCCCAAGCCTCGGAGTACACGACGCCGCCGCCTGCGACGATCAGCGGGGCCTTCGCGGCGCGCAGCAGGTCCACGGCGCGGCCGAGTGCTTCCGGTTCGGGCACCGGGCGGTCGATGTGCCAGACGCGGCGGCGGAAGAACTTCTCGGGCCAGTCGTAGGCTTCGGCTTGGACGTCCTGCGGCAGCGCGAGCGTGACCGCGCCGGTCTCGACCGGGTCGGTCAGCACGCGCATGGCGGCGAGGGCGGCGGAGATCAGCTGTTCGGGCCGGGTGATCCGGTCGAAGTACTTCGACACCGGGCGGAACGCGTCGTTGACCGTGACGTCGCCGCCGCGGGTGTCCTCCAGCTGTTGCAGCACCGGGTCGGGGCCGCGGGTGGCGAACATGTCGCTGGGCAGCAGCAGGACCGGGATCCGGTTCGTGGTGGCGAGGGCGGCTCCGGTGATCATGTTCGTCGAGCCGGGGCCGGTGGACGCGGTGCAGGCGAAGGCCTGGAGCCGGTTGCGCATTTTCGCGAACGCGGTCGCGGCGTGGACCTGGCCCTGTTCGTTGCGCGCGAGGTAGTACGGCAGGTCGTCGGAGCCGGTGCGAGCCGCCTGCAGCAGCGCTTGGCCGATCCCGGCGACGTTGCCGTGCCCGAAGATCCCGAAACAGCCGGGGATCAGCCGGTGTTCGACGCCGTCGCGCTCGGAGTACTGGTTGGCCAGGAACCGCACCAGGGCTTGCGCGGTGGTGAGCCTCATCGTGCGCCTCCGAACGGCAGCCGCGGGTCGACGTCTTGGGATTCCCAGGTTTGGCGGACCCACGCGTGCGCGGGGTCGTCGCAGATCAGCCAGGCCCGTTCGGGTCCGGGACCGGCCATCACGTTGAGGTAGTACAGGTCGTAGCCGGGCGCGGCCATCGACGGGCCGTGCCAGCCGTGCGGGATCAGCACGACGTCGCCGGTGCGGACCTCTTCCAGGACGTCGATCGGGCGCTCGGGAGTGCCGTAGACGCGCTGGTAGCCCATCCCGCCGCCGGCGACCTCGAAGTAGTAGATCTCCTCGAGTTCGCTTTCGCCCTCGCGCGCCTCGTCGTGCTTGTGCGGCGGGTAGGACGACCAGTTCCCGCCCGGCGTGAGGACTTCGCAGACGAGCAGCTGGTCGGCGTCGAAGGTGTGCGGCAGGCAGTAGTTGTTGACCTGGCGGCTGCAGTTGCCCGCGCCGCGCAGTTCCGTCGGCACGCCGTCGGCCGGGCCGTAGCGCGCGGGCAGCCGCTTCGAGGTCTTCGCCGAGGGCAGCGCTAACCTGCCTTGGCCGGTGATCGTCGCCTCGGCATCCCTGGGCAGGTACGCGAAATCGGTGACCGCGTCGAACACGCCGGTGCGCCCGGCCAGCTCGAACGTCTCGCCGTCGACCGACACCGAGCAGCTGCCGGACAGCGGGAGCACGAGCGTTTCCGCGTCGCCGGTGGAGACGGTCTCGGCACCGTCGAGTTCCAGCACGCGCAGGCCGGAGTAGCCCCATCCGGCCGATTCGGGAGTGATTTCGAGACTGAACCGGTTCACAGCAACCCCACCGCCGTATCGACCGCCTTCGCCACGTCGCCGTCGTGCGGATAGAGCAGCGACCGCCCGACCACCAGCCCCTGCACCGTCGGCAGCGCGAGCGCCTGCTGCCAGGACGCGAACGCCGCGTCCGGGTCCTTGACCTCGCCGCCGAGCAGCACCGCGGGCAGCGTCGAGGCCGCCAGCACCCGCTCCATCTCGGCGACCACCGGCAGCTTCAGCCAGGTGTAGGCCGACGAGCGGCCGAGCCCGGACGCGATGGTGATCGAGCGGATCACGGCGTCGGGGGAGAGGTCGTTCTTGATCCGGCCGTCGACCCATTCGGACAGGAACGGTTCGACCATCGCGACGAGTTTCCGGTCGGCGAGCGCGTCGATCGCCTTCGCGGTGTTCTCCAGGACGCTCGGCGTCGCCGGGTCGGAGAGGCAGATCCGGGTGAGCGTCTTGCCGCCGTCGAACCGCATGCGCGCGATGGTTTCCGCGTCGTAGCAGGCGAACCGGTCGTCGATCTCGAAGCTCGACCCGGCCAGCCCGGTGCGGTTCATCGACCCGATGACCGTCTTGCCGTCCAGCGCGCCGAGCAGGAGGAGGTCGTCGACGATGTCCGGGGTCGCGAGCACGCCGGTGACGCCCGGTCGTTCCAGCGCGAGGCACAGCCGCTCCAGCAGTTCGCCGCGATCGGCCATCGCCAGCGGATCGGAGCCGACCGCGTTCGCGCCCCGCGCGGGGTGGTCCGCGGCGATGATCATCGTGCGGCCCTTGTCGTTGAACGGCGACTTGGCCCGCACGCGCACGGCAGCGGCCTCGGCGATCGCTTCGGGATCGCGCACGCGTTTGGCGACGATCCGCTCGACCGTATTCATTCTTTTCCTCCGAGCTTGCGCAGTACCTGGTCTTCGGTGGGCATGGCGTCCGAACAGGACAGTTGGCCCGCCACATGCGAGCCGGCCGCGTTTGCGAACCGCATCACCCGCGCGGTGTCCCAGCCGGACAGCAGCCCGTGCACCAGCGCGCCGCCGAACGCGTCGCCCGCGCCGAGACCGTTGACGACCTCCACCGGCACCGGCGGCACCTCGACCTCGCCGGTGTCGTCCACCGCGAGCACGCCCTTCGGGCCCTGCTTCACCACGGCGAGCGAGATCCCCTTGTCCCGCAACGCTTTCGCCGCCTCCCGAGGTTCGCGGACGGCGACCGCGGTGTCGCATTCGTCGAGGTTGCCGACCGCGACCGTGGCGTGTTCGAGCGCCTTGCCGACCCATTCCCGGGCCTGCTCGCGCGAGTCCCAGAACATCGGCCGGTAGTCGAGGTCCAGCACCGTGATCCCCCTGCGACCACGGGCCTCCAGCGCCGCCAGCGTCGCCGAACGGCTCGGTTCCTGCGACAGCCCGGTCACCGTCGCCCAGAACACCTTCGCCGCGCGGATCGCGTCGAAGTCGAGTTCATCGGCGGAAATGTCGAGATCGGGCGCCTTCGGGAAACGGTAGAAGTAGAGCGGGAAATCGTCCGGCGGGAAGATCTCGCAGAACGTCACCGGCGTCGGCAGTTGCGGCGACGTCCCGACGAACCGGTCGTCCACGCCGTATCCGGCGAGCGCGCGGTGCAGGAACCGGCCGAACGGATCGTCGCCGGTCTTGGTGATCACCGCCGAGGCCCGGCCGTACCGGGCGGCGGCGACCGCGACGTTGGTCGCGCTGCCGCCGAGATACTTGCCGAACGAGGTGACGTCTTCCAGCCCGACGCCGATCTGCTCGGGGTAGACGTCCACCCCGATCCGGCCCATCGTGACGAGGTCGAACCCCGTGGTCATCGTCGCGTCCTCCTGCCTGCCGCGGTGGCTCCGCCCTCTGACAGTGCAGGACCCCGAGGGACTTTGTCAAGACATATGGACATTAGGTCATCGGCACCTGAGTCGGTAGGCTCCCGAGGATGAACGCCAGTCCGGCTTGGGACCCCGCGCGCGAGATCGCGGTGGATCCGGCCAGCCCCGAACCGCTGTACTTCCAGGTCGCGCGCCAGCTGCACGCCGCGATCGAGGACGGCCGCCTGCCGGCGGGCGCGCGGCTGGCGAACGAACTGGACCTCGCGGCCGGGCTGCGGCTGTCCCGTCCCACGGTCCGCCAGGCCATCCAGTCGCTGGTCAACCAGGGGTTGCTGGTGCGCAAGCGCGGGGTCGGCACCCAGGTGGTGCGCACGAAGGTCACCCGTCCGCTGCGGCTGAGCAGCCTGTACGACGACCTCGCCGGGCTGGGCGGAACGCCGGAGACGACGGTGCTGTGCAACCGCGTGGAGGACGCCGACGCGGAGGCCGCCGGGCTGCTGGAAGTCCCCGGGCTGACGCGCGTGCGCCGGTTGAAGCGGATCCGCTCGACGGGCGGCGAGCCGCTCGCGGTGATGAACAACTACCTCCCGGACGGCCTGATCGACCCGTCGGACGAGGACCTGCGGGAGAAGGGCCTGTATCAGCTGCTGCGCGGGACCGGGCTGCGCCTGCACTCCGCGCAGCAGAACATCGGCGCCCGCCTCGCGACCGCCGAGGACGCCGAACTGCTCGACGAGAAGCCGGGGGCCGCGTTGCTGACCATGCAGCGCACGACCTACGACGAGACGGGCCGGGTCGTCGAGTACGGATGGCATGTGTACCGGGCTTCGCGGTACTCGTTCAACCTCTCCCTGGCGAATTCCTGACGCGACTGTCCATTTCGGACAGTCCGGCGGCCGGGGGTGAAACCGGTCTTCGCGATACCCGTGGCGAGACAGCGGGATTCATCGCCAACGTGCATGAATCCGCGAAACTATCCACTTGACAAGTTCTGGGTCTGGCGCTGAAGGTTGTCGGCAACAGCAGCGGCGCCGGCGCAGGCGCCGCCGAGCCGTTCCCGGCGGAGGCGCTCAATGTCGAACGCGCAAGTCCAGCACCAGACCGATCTCAAGCGGAACGCTTTCGGCGTTCCCGGAATCCTGTTCTTCGTCCTGTCGGCGCAAGCGCCGCTGACGAGCATCGTGGGCGCGGCCGCGCTCGCCGTGGCGCTCGGGGACGGGGCGGGCGCACCCGGCGCCTATCTCGTCGTCGGCGTCGTGATCGTGCTGTTCGCGGTCGGGTTCACCACGATCGCGCGGCACGTGGACACCCGCGGCGGCTTTTTCGCCGTGATCAAGGCGGGGCTCGGCCGTCGCGCGGGCTCCGGCGGATCCGCGCTGGCCCTGTTGTCCTACAACGCGATCCAGATCGCGATGTACGGCCTGTTCGGGGCCACCCTGTCCGGGCTGCTTTCCCGGCACGCGGGCATTTCCGTGCCGTGGTGGGCCTGCGTCGCGGGCGCGATCGCCGTCGTGTGGTTCCTCGGCTCGCGCAAGATCGAACTCGGCGCCCGCGTGCTCGCCGTGCTCGTGGCGTTCGAATTGCTGCTGTTGGCCGGGTTCGCCGTCGGCGTGGTCGTCACCAAGGGATGGTCCGCGTTGGACGTTCCCGCGAGCTTCGGCCCGAAAGCGGTGCTGGCGGGCGCGCCCGGAGTCGCGATCATGTTCGCGATCGCGTCGATGTTCGGATTCGAATCGACGGCGATCTACTCGGGCGAGGCGAAGGACCCGCGGCGCACCGTGCCTCGCGCGACCTATATCGCGGTCGTCCTGATCGCGGTGTTCCTCGCGTTCCTGACCTGGACGCTGGTCTGCTTCTACGGCGCGGGGCAGGCGCAGGAGGCGGCGCGGACGGCACTGCAGACCGACCCCGCTTCCTTCGCGGTGACGCCGCTCAACAGCGTGCTGGGGGAGTGGGCGGGGACCGCGGCCGACGTGCTGCTCTCGACGTCGCTGTTCGCCGGGATCCTGTCGTTCCACAACATGATCACGCGCTATTTCCACACCATGGCGGGGCACAGCCTGTTCCCGCCGATCCTGGAGCGCACCAACCGGCACCAGGCGCCGGCCGCGGCCTCGCTGGCGCAGTCGCTGCTGGCCGCGGTGGTGGTGCTGCCGTTCGCGGCGGCCGGGATGGACCCGGTCGGCCAGCTGTTCAGCTGGCTGTCCGGGCTGGCCGTCGCGACGCTCGTGGTGCTGTACACGCTCACCTCGGCGGCGGTCATCGGCTACTTCCGGCGCACCCGCGCCGAACGCAATCCCTGGACCACGCTGCTCGCGCCGGCCCTCTCCGCCGTGCTGATGCTCGGAATCCTCAGCCAGGTGGTGCGCAACTTCGGAGTGCTCACCGGTGGCAGCGCGACGACCGTGTGGCTGCTGCTGGCGATCGTGCCCGTCGTGTTCGCCGCCGGGCTCCTGCGCTCGCCCCGGACAGTGCCGCGCGGCGCTCCGGCCCCGGCCACCGAACCCGTCTGACTTCTTCCCTCTGACCAAGGAAAGGCTTATGTCCACCCAAACTTTGCCCGTGTCGCCGGTCGACGGCGGGAACGCCGCCCCGCATCCGCTGGCTGTGCTCTCCGCGGCCGAACTCGAAGCCGCGCGAAGGATTCTCGAGGAAGCCGGTCTCGTGTCCGCGACGACCCGGTTCTCCTACGTCCTGCTCCGCGAACCGGACAAGCAGGACGTCCTCGCCTGGGACGGGCGGACCCCGCTGCCGCGCGAGGTGTCGGTGCTGGTGACCGAACTGGAACCGCTCGGCCTCAGCACCGTGGTGGTGGACCTGACGGCGGGAGAAGTCGTCTCGCGGACGGTGCTCGACCCGGCCGAGGTGGGCTTCGGCCCGTGCCTGGACGAGGATTACGACCTGGTCGACGAGATCGTCAAGAGCGACGAGCAGTGGCTCGCCGCGGTCGCCAAGCGCGGCGTCGCCGATGTCGGCAAGGTCCGGACGGTGCCGCTGTCGGCCGGGGTGTTCGGCTATCCCGACGAGGTCGGCGCCCGCGTGTACCGCGTGCTCTCCTTCCATCAGCCGCACCCCGGCGAGCCGCCGTGGGCGCATCCGGTCGGCGGGGTGATCGCGCACGTCGACGTGAGCAACCGGCGGGTGCTGCGGGTCGTGGAGACGCACGTCGACCACGTGCCCGAGGAGTCCGGCGATTACCTGCACGACGCCGTCCGCGGCCCCCAGCGCACCGATCTCAAGCCGATTTCCATCACCCAGCCCGAAGGCGTCTCGTTCCAGTACGACGACGGCGTTCTGTCGTGGCAGAACTGGCAGCTGCGACTCGGGTTCAACGGCCGCGAGGGGCTGACCCTGCACCAGGTGTCCTATGCCGACGGCGGCGTGCGGCGGCCGGTCGTCTATCGGGCTTCGGTCGCGGAGATGGTGGTCAACTACGGCGATCCCGGGCCCACGCACGGCTGGCAGAACTACTTCGACCTCGGCGAGTACCAGTTCGGGCGGCTGGCGAACTCGCTGGAGCTGGGCTGCGACTGTCTCGGCGAAATCACCTACGCCGACGCCGTCGTGGCCGACGACCACCTGCGCCCGCAGCTCATCCGCAACGCGATCTGCATCCACGAAGAGGACTTCGGCGTGCTGTGGAAGCACAACGACATCTTCACCGGCACCTCGCAGACGCGGCGGCAGCGCCGGCTCGTGGTGTCGTTCTTCGGCACCGTCGGCAACTACGACTACGGGTTCTATTGGTACTTCTACCTCGACGGCACCATCGAGTTCGAAGCCAAAGCCACCGGCATCCCGTTCCCGTCCGGGTACGACGGCTCCGACCCGCACTTCAGCGAGCTCGCGCCCGGCCTCGGCGCCCCGGTGCACCAGCACCTGTTCTCGGTGCGCCTCGACCTGACCGTCGACGGGGTGCGCAACTGCGTGGACGAACTGGACGTCGCACCGGTGGCGATGGGCGAGAACAACCCGTGGGGCAACGCGATCGGCCGCAAGCTCACCCGGCTGCGCACCGAACGCGAAGCTCGCCGGAAGGCGGCGAACCACCTCAACCGGGTGTGGGCGATCTCCAGCGCGGAGCACACCAACCGGCTGGGCAAGCCGACCTCGTACGTGCTGCACCCGGAAGGCCAGCCGGCGCTGCTGGCCGACGAAAACTCTTCGATCGCCCGCCGGGCGGCATTCGCCCGCGAGCATCTCTGGGTGTCGCGGTACGACCGGGACCAGCTGTGGCCCTCGGGCTACACGGTGAACCAGAACCCGGGCGACGACGGGCTGCCCGCCTACACCGCGCGGGACCGGCCGATCGACGGGGAGGACGTGGTGCTGTGGCACACCTTCGGCCTGACGCATTTCGTGCGCACCGAGGACTGGCCGATCATGCCGGTCGACTACGCCGGGTTCAAGCTCAAGCCGGACGGTTTCTTCGACCGCAACCCGACCCTCGACGTGCCTGACCTCAGCGGGAAATCCGGCTGCTGCGGCCCTGCCGGTCATGCCGGGCCGTGAGCTGGCGCTGTGCCGCTGGCTCGCCGTGTTCGCGATGGCCGGTGCGCTCGCCCACGTCGCTGTCGCCGCGCACACGCCCGCGCTGACAGCGGTTTTCGCGGGCATGGCCGTGCTGTGCCTGCCGTGCGCGGCGCACCTGTGGCGCGGCGGCCGGTCCGCGCTGCGGCTGGTCGCGGGCAACGCCGCGGCCATGGTCGCGATCCATCTCGCGGTGGGGACCGGGCACCACTCCGGATCGGCGGCGCTCGCCGTCCTCACCGTCACCGAAGGCGGCATCGCCGCTGGCGCGTGGTACCTCGCGCGCCACTCGCAAAGGAGAACCGCATGACTGACACCGTGACCGCGCTGTTCCTGGACGGCGTCTGGACGAAGGGCGGTGCGCCGGGATTCACCACGCTCAACCCGGCGACGGAGGAACCCCTCGCGGAAATCGCCGCCGCCGACGAGGCCGACGTGGACCGTGCGGTGCAGGCCGCGACCCGGGCGTTGAAGGGGGAGTGGGCGGCGACCCCGCCGTCCCGGAAAGGCCTGCTGCTTTCCCGGCTGGCGGACCTGGTCGAGCAGGAGGCCGAGGGGCTCGCGCGGCTGGAATCGCTCGACATGGGCGCGCCGGCCGGGATCGCGCAGGGCATGTTCGTGCCGAATCTCGTGGCGTCGTTGCGGTACTACGCGGGCTGGGCGGACAAGATCACCGGCGAGTTCGTTCCCACCGACGGCTATTTCGGCGCGCCGACCCACTCCTACACCCGCCGCGAACCGGTCGGCGTGATCGCCGCGATCGTGCCGTGGAACTCGCCGCTCATGATCCTCGGCTGGAAGCTGGCTCCCGCGCTGGCCGCGGGCAACACGGTGATCGTGAAGCCGGCGGAGGACGCGTCGCTGTCCATCCTGCAGCTCGCTGAGCTGTCCGAACGGGCCGGTTTCCCGCCCGGCGTGATCCAGGTGCTGACCGGTCCGGGCTCGGTCACCGGCGAGGCGCTCGCGCGGCATCCGGGCGTGCACAAGGTCAGTTTCACCGGTTCCACCGGCGTCGGGCGGCGCATCCTGCGCAATTCCGCGGACACGTTCAAGCGGACGACCTTGGAGCTGGGCGGCAAATCCCCGCAGCTGGTGTTCGCCGACGCGGACCTGAACGCCGCGGTGGCCGGTCTCGCGGCGGGGATCTTCACCAACCAGGGCCAGGTCTGCGCCGCGGGGACGCGCATCCTCGTGCAGCGGCCCGTGCTGGACGCGGTGCTGGACGGACTGCGCGACGCCGCGGCGGCGCAGGTGCTCGGCGACCCGTTCGACCCGGCGACCACGATGGGCCCGCTGATCAACGGCGTCCAGCGCGAGCGGGTGCTCGGCTATGTCCACAAAGGACGGGACGAGGGCGCGGCCATCGTCGCTGGGGGAGATTCCCCGGACGGGCCGGGCTTTTTCGTCGCGCCCACGGTGTTCTCCGGCACGAACGATCTGGCGATCGCGCGCGAGGAGATCTTCGGCCCGGTCGGCACGGTGATCCCGTTCGACGACGAGGCCGAGGCGGTCGCGATAGCCAACGACAGCGACTACGGGCTCGCGGCCACGGTGTGGACCCGCGACGTCGGGCGCGCGCACACCGTTTCGGCCGCGCTCGAAGCGGGCGCGGTCGGGGTGAACGGCTGGTCGCCGCTGGCCCCTCAGCTGCCGTGGGGCGGGCTGAAAGCGAGCGGGGTCGGCCGCGAACTGGGCTACGAGGGCATCCTCGCCAACACCGAGGCGAAGACCGTGACCATCGTATTGTGAAAGGGGAATCGATGACCGACGAGACCGTGGCGGCTTTGGTCCGCAGGGTCGAGGTGCTCGAAGCCGAGGCGGACATCCGGCGGCTGCAGGCGCGCTACATGTTCCTCTGCGACACGCCGAATCCCGAGTACGGCGTGGCCGACGACGCGAAGCGGATCGAGCTGATCCTCGAGCTTTACACCGAGGACGCGGTGTGGGAAGGCGTCGGCGAGTACTACGACGGCCAGTTCGGCCGCGCCGAGGGCAAAGCGGCGATCCGCGAGCACTTCCAGCGGTTCTGGGGCGAGAAACAGGATCCGGCGCTGCTGCTGAACGCGCACTACCTGACCTCGGAACAGATCCACGTGCACGGCGACACCGCCGACGGGCAGTGGATCCACATGCAGCCGTGGCTGTTCTCGGACGGGAAGTCGTTGCTGCGCTCCAGCCGGCTCAACAACGCCTTCCGCAAGGAGCCGGACGGCTGGCGGATCACCCGGACCCGCACCGAAAACGTGTTCGTCGCCCCGCTGCCGGGCCGGTTCGCGAGCGACTACCCGTCGACGTCGGTGCTGCTGAAGCCGTGACCGGCCCCTCCTGTCCGGTTCGCCGCGGATTACGCTGAGCCGAGGCAACCGGACGGGAAGGACGCGATGGCAGGGCTGGCATACGGTACGGGACGGCAAGCGCTGCTGGACGCCGCGGTACGGGTCGTAGCGGCGCAGGGCCTGCGCGGGCTGACCTACCGCTCGGTCGCCGCCGAAGCCGGCGTCACCCACGGTTCGGTCCGCTACCACTTCGGCGACTGGCGGACGCTGGTGGAAGAGGCGCTCGCACACTGCGTCGAGCGCAGCGTTCAGGGCGCGGAGCTGTCGTCGCAGGGCGAGGGCTTCGACGAGTTCGCCTCGGGTCTGGTCTCGCTCGTGACCGCCGATCCGGGGGCACAGGCCTTCCAATACGAACTGACCATGGAAGCCCGGCGCCGCCCCGAACTGCGCCCGGTCATGGAACGCGCCAACGACCTGTACCGCGACGCGGTGCGCCGCGAACTCGCCGCACACGGCCTCGACGACCCCGACCTGGCCGAACTGGTGTTCCTGGCCCTTGACGGTCTGGTGTTCCACTTGACGGCGTTCGGGGACACGTCGCGCGGCGAACGAGCGGCGGCGAAGCTGCGGGCGTTGCTGCGTGCGTACGCGGGGGTTGCGGCGGCTGAGCGCAGCGTGAAGTAGCCGGGGCTGGCTTGACCATGCGTCAAACCAGCCCCGGCCGGACTGTTCCCGGTACCGGTCAGTCGCGCACGGCCAGTTCGCCGAGTTCGGACCAGCCGTCCTGGTTCACCTTGGCGTGCACGATGCGCGGCGTTTCGGCCAGATAAGGCGGAAGCTCGCGCTGCGCGGTCTTGAAGTGGTCGGAACCGACGTGGGCGGCGCCCGCGTCGTCGTCGCGGAATGCTTCCACCAGCACGTATTCGCTGGTGTCGGCGAGGCTGCGCGACCACTCGTACCAGAGGCAGCCGGGCTCGGCTCGCGTCGCTTCGGTGAACGCGCGGGAGATCTCGGGCCACGCGTCCGCGTGCTCCGGCTTCACCCGGAACTTGGCGGTGATGAAGATCATCGGTCTCCTCGGGGCGGTTTTCCATTTCAGGGAACCAGGATCGCGCGTCCGCGGACGCGGCCGGCGGCCAGGTCGTCGAGCGCGTCCTGAAAGGACTCGAGCGGGTAGGTCGCGGTGTGCAGGCGCACGCGGTCCTGCGCGGCCAGCACCATCAGCTCGCACAGATCGGTGTAGGAGCCGACCAGGTTGCCGATGAAGTTGATCTCGGCGGAGATGATGTCGATCGTGGGCACGTCGATGTTTTCGCCGTAGCCCACCACGTGGTAGTCGCCCGCGCGGCGCAGCATCGCGACGCCGTCGCGGGTCGCGCCGCCCTCTCCGACGAAGTCGAGCACGGTTTCCGCGCCCTCGCCGCCGGTCAGCTCCCGCACCGCGGCGACGTGCCCGCCGTCGGCGACCACGCCGTGGTCCGCGCCGATCGATTCGGCCAGCTTCACCGCGTCCTCGTTGCGGTCGACCACGATCAGCTCGGCGGCGGTGAGCGCCTTGAGCACCTGGATGCCGATGTGCCCGAGCCCGCCGGCGCCGATCACCACGCACCGGTCGCCCGGGCGCAGCCGCCGCGCTGCCTTGGCCGCCGCGTGATACGCGGTGAGCCCGGCGTCGGCGAGCGCGGCGACATCGGCCGGTTCCAGCGAATCGTCGAGCTTCACCACACTGCGCGCGGAGGTCTTGAGGTACTCGGCGTAACCGCCCGCGGTGTCGATGCCGGGGAATTGGCTGGCCGCGCAGTGCACGTCGTCGCCGGCGCGGCAGGCGCGGCACAGGCCGCAGGTGATCAGCGGGTGCACGATCACCTTGTCGCCCTCGGCGACGTTGGTGACCGCGCTGCCCACCGCGTGCACCCAGCCCGCGTTTTCGTGGCCGATCGTGTAGGGGAGCGCGACGCCGGACTTCTCCGCCCACTGCCCTTCGAGGATGTGGATGTCGGTGCGGCACACGCCGGCGCCGCCGATCCGCACGACGACGTCGTACGGGCCGGCGACCTCGGGGACGGGTACGTCGGCGAGCCGAAGTTGCTGGTCGTAACCGACGACCTGGACTGCTTTCACGATGCTCGGGCCTCCTCGGGCGAGCCGGGCCGCGGCGCCTGGTCGGCCGCGGATTCGGGATAACGGGTGCGGAGCAGGCCGCGGCAGAAGTGCGCGTTGCCGTCGATCGAAATCCGGACCGACCGCGCGAACCGCAGCCGCAGCGGCACTTCCTCCTTCGGATACGGCCGGCCGCGGTCGTCGACGAGCACCGGCTGGTCCGGCGTGACCGCGAGACCGAGCGCTTCCCGGCGGCGCAGGAGCGCGGCGGTGACCCGGTCGTCGGGCAGGTCGCCGAGCGTCACGTCGTGCAGCGCTTCTTCGCTCAGGGCTCGGTCCGCGCGCAGCAGCGCGGTCAGCGCCCGTTCCATGGCCGCAGTGTGCGCCTTGCGCCGGAACGTCGCCCGCAGCTGCTCGAGGTCTTGTTCCGCCTCGTCGCCGAACGTGCCGCGATAGCCGGCATCGGCGGCGAGGCCGCGGTTGATCAGGTCCGAATCGTGGTGGTCGTCCAGCAGCACCTCGACCCGGCCCGCCTCGGGCAGCGCGGTCAGCACGTCCTTCGCGTCCGATGCCATCAGGTACGCGAAATTGGGCGAACAGAACGAAGTCGGCAGCCGCAGGTGCACGGTCAGCGTTCCGTCGCGGGCTTCGAGCGAACGGACGAAGCCGAGATCGGTGATCGGTTCGTCCAGTTCGGGGTCGAAGACGGCGGACAGCGCGTCGCGGGCGCGCTCTTCCAGTGCGGGCATCAGCCGACCGCCACCGCGTCGGGGGTCGCCTCGGCCGGATCGTCGGCGACGCGCAGTTCGGCCGGGACCTCGATGTCGTACATCGCCGCCGCGTTGAGCCCGAGGATCTTCTTCTTGACCTCGGTGGTGAGCGGCGGGTACTCGGTCATGTCCGCCGGGATCTGGAAGTCGACGAACTTCTCCACCAGCCACTTCGGCGTCCAGATCGCGTAGTCGCTGGAGAACTGGATCCGGTTCTCGTCCAGCCAGTACAGCAGCTCCCCGATGATCTGCGCGAAATACCGCGGCCGGGTGTGGATGAACGGCATCGCGACGGCGAGCCCGGCGTGCACGTTCGGCTCTTGCGTGGCGATCCAGCAGAAGTCCTCCAGCCGGGGGAGCCCGCAGTGCTCGATGACGAAGTTCAGCTCGGTGAAGTCGGTGGCGACCTTGTCCACGTCGGCGACGTCGAACGCGTCGCGGTCCAGCGGCCGGATCGTCGGGCCCTTGTGGATGTGGATGTTCTTGACGCCCAGCTCCTGGGCCGCCTCCAGGTAGCGGTAGCTCCACTTGTCGTCGAGCTTCCAGCCGCGCGAATCGCCGAACCATTCGGCGGTGTAGAGCTTGGCGCCCTTGAGCCCGAACCGTTTCGCGTCCTCGCGCAGCTGCTTGAGCCCGTCCTCGCCGAACCGGGGGTCCCAGCAGTGGTTGTAGGTGAGCTTGTCCGGATGCCGCTGGGCCAGCGCGAACGCTTCCTCGGTCTGCCCGAAGCCGTTCGTGTAGAACGCGGGCAGCAGGGCAGGCTGGAAGATCGCGTGGTCGACGTAGCCGTCGGCGAACAGGTCCTTCATCAGCCGGTCGCCGCCCTGGTAGAGGTAGTCCTCGTAGGGCCAGACCTCGGACTCCGGGCTGAGGTTGCGGTGGTAGTCGTAGAAGCAGTCGATGAACTGCTTGCCGTGGATGTTGCGCTGGTTGCCCGGCCGGGCGTCCCAGAGCGCGACGTGCGCGTCCAGGATGTAGTAGCTCTCCCCGTCCTTGGTGTACATCGGTTTCCTCTCCCGTCGTGACCTCATCGGCACGTCCGGACTCGGACGGTAGGGATCCCGGCGCAGGTCAGGCAGGGCCGCGCTGTCTCAGTTTGAGACAGCGGCCGCACTGCGGAGCGCCCGCGCGCGGGTAGCCTCGATCCCGTCCGACGCAGTGGCGCGTCTCCCGGGAGGCCGATATGGCGCACAGCCCGCGCGAATCGGGGCCGCTCGCGCCGCGAGGTTCGACCGCGCCGCGGTTGCGCGCCTCGTGGCAGCGCAGCGAGCGCTACGGGGTGCCCGGCGACGAGGTCACCCCGGTGTTCAGCGGTGCGGTGGACACTGAATCGTTGCTGTACGACTGCGGCAACGAAGTGCTCGAGGGGTTGCACGCGACGCTCGCGAACGAGCCGATCAGCCTCATGCTCACCGACGCCGAGGGCCTGGTCCTCAGCCGGATGTGCGGGGACATGGGGATCACGCGGTCGCTCGACCGGGTCCACCTGGCGCCTGGGTTCTATTTCGCGGAGAGCAATGCCGGCACGAACGGACTGGGGCTAGCGCTCGCCGACCGCGTGCCGTCCTTGGTGCGCGCGGGGGAGCACTACTGCACCAGCCTGCGCGGCTACACGTGCGCCGCGGTCCCGGTGCTGGAGCCGATCAGCGGTGCGCTGGCGGGCAGCGTGAACCTCACGACCTGGTCGGAGCAGTCCTCGGAGCTGCTGCTCGCGCTCGCGCAGACCGCGGCGGGGCACACCAGCGCGCTGATGCTGGCGCGCGCGTCCGGGCGGCAGTCGCGTCCGGCGCCGCGCGGCGAGGTGTACCGGATGTATGCCGACCGGCTTGATCCGCCGCGGTTGTCGGCGACCTGGCAGCACGCGGTCTCCGAAGCCCCGGCTGCCATGCGGTGGGGACGGACGGTCCTCGTGACGGGCGAGCCGGGGCGGGCAAGACCGCGCTGGCGGCGCTCGCGCGCCGGGAACTGCACTCGCGCGAACGGCTGCTCAACGCCCGCGCGCCCGCCCCGGAGGGCGTGCAGACGTGGCTCACGGTGTGGGAGCCCGAGCTGGGCAAGGACGACACCTGCGTGATCGTGGCCGGCGTCGACGCATTGCCCGCGTGGGCGGCGAGCGAACTGGCTGCCCGGTTCGCGGCGCTGCGCGAGCGCGGCAGTGCCGCGTCGTTCGTGCTCACCGCCGCCTCCGCTGAGGTCCCGGCGGCGCTCCTGCCGCTGGTGGACACCGTGGTCGAGGCGCCCTCGCTGCGTTTCCGGCCGGACGATGTGCTGCCCTTGGCGCACCACTTCGCCCACCAGTCGCGGGGGCGGGCCGTCGCGTTCACGCCCTCGGCGGCGCGCGCACTGTGCGCCTACGACTGGCCGGAGAACGTCAAACAACTCCGGCGGGTGGTCCAGGCCGCCGCCGCTCGCTCCGAGACGATCGACAGCCGGCACCTGCCCGCGGAAATCTTCACGAACGCCGGGCACCGGCTCAACCGCCTGCAGGCACTCGAACGCGACGAGATCGTCCGCTGCCTCGCGCAGCAGGGGGCGACAGTGGTTGCCGCGGCTGAGGAACTCGGCATGGCCCGGGCCACGCTCTACCGCAAAATGGCCCAGTACGGCATCGACCAGCGCCAGTTTCGCTCGTGACGCCGACAGCCGCGCCGTAGCGACGTTCGGCGGGACCGGCCGGGTGTCTCAAAGTGAGACGGCAGGTCCCGCCGCTCCGCTTGCCGCCTGCCTACGATCGGGCCACCGGCCGGTCGAAGGACACGGATTCGGCACATCCCGAAGGAGCATCAGCAATGTCGCTGCGCACCGTCATCAGCCCGAGCAGGTACGTCCAAGGAGCCGGCGCGATCCGGCGGCTCGGCGAATATCTCGCGCCGATCGGGGCGAGGCCGGTGGTCGTCGCCGACGATCTGGTGTGGGGGATGGTCGGCCACGACGTCGAGACGTCGTTGAAGAGCGCGGACTTGCCGGTGCGGCGGGAGACGTTCCGCGGCCTCCCGAGCGCGGCGGAGGTCGATCGGATCGCTGGTGTCCTGCGGGAAGCCGACGCCGATGTGGCGGTCGCGGTAGGCGGCGGGAGCGCGATCGACACGGTGAAGGCCGCGGGCCACCTCGTCGGGATCCGCTGGGCGAACTGCCCGACGGTGGCCTCGACCGACGCCCCCTGCAGCGCGCTTTCGGTGATCTACACCGAAAGCGGCGAATTCGAGGAGTACCGGTTCTTTCCGCGCAACCCCGACTTGGTGCTCGTCGACTCGCAGGTGGTGGCGAACGCACCGGTCGAACTGCTCGCCGCCGGGGTCGGCGACGCACTGGCGACGTGGCTCGAAGCGCGCGCCACCGCCCAGTCGAACTCGGCGACGATGGCGGGCGGGCTGCCGACGGTCACCGGCACCGCGCTGGCCAAGCTCAGCTGGGAAGTGCTGTGGGACAACGCACTTCAGGCCGTCGACGCGGTGCGCGATTCCCAGGTCACGCCGGCGGTGGAGAAAGTGATCGAAGCGAACACGCTGCTGTCCGGCCTCGGCTTCGAATCCGGCGGGCTCGCCGCGGCGCACGCCGTCCATAATGGACTGACGGCGGTCGCGGCCACCCACGGGCTCGCGCACGGCCAGAAGGTCAACATCGGATCGATCGCGCAACTCGTGCTGGAAGGCGCGCCGTCCGGCGAGGTCCGCGACTTCGTCGAGTTCACGACCCGGGTCGGACTGCCGACGACACTGACCGAAGTCGGCCTGCGCAGCGACGACCACGACAGCCTGCGCGCGGTCGCCGACGCAGCGACCGCCGAAGGCGAGACCATCCACGCTATGCCGTTCGAGGTGCACAGCCGCGATGTCGCTAGCGCGCTGGCCTCGATCGAACGCTTCGCGACCAGGGTCCGCCGCGAGGCGAAACTTCCTGACCCGGTGCCGTATCTGGCGCACGCCTGACGAAACCACGACCGCCCGGGCGGCGGCGGAGCGGAAATCCTCGCCGCCGCTCGGGTAGTCAAGCCTGCCGTCTGTGACCGACACACCACCTTTGCGCAGGCGGGGAGCCCTCGTGCGGATCCGCGGCGGCTACGGCGATCCGCTCGCCGTGCCTTACACCGCGTACGCCTGACGAAATCACGACCGCCCGGGCGGCGGCGGAGCGGAAACCCCTTGCCGCCGCCCGGGTATTCAACCCTGCTCGCCTGCAACGGTTCCGGGACGGGCGAATGTCACGTCGGGTCAAGGAGGACCAGTGACCGACATACCACCTTTGCGCAGGCAGGGAGCCCTCGCACGGCTCCGCGGCGGTTACGGCGACCTGCTCGCCGAATTCTTCGGCACGTTCGTGCTCATCGCGCTCGGCGACGGCTGTGTCGCCATGGCGGTGGCCGGACTGCCCGGCTCGGGCCGTACCGCCGGCCCCACGGTGATCTTCCAGGGCACCGCCGACTGGATGCTGATCGTGTGGGGCTGGGCGTTCGCGGTCGCGTTCGCTGTCTTGCTCGCGGGCGGCGTCAGCGGCGCGCATCTCAATCCCGCCGTGACGTTCGCGATGGCGTTGCGGCGGCGGTTTCCGTGGCGGCGGGTTCCCGGTTATTGCGGAGCTCAGCTTTTCGGCGCGTTCGCCGGCGCTGCACTGGTTTTCGCGGTGTACCACCCGGCCATCCGCGCGTTCGAGGCGGCGGCCGGCGCGGACGGGAAGAACACGACGTTCACCATTTTCGCGACCGCGCCCGCGCGTTATTTCACCGATTGGCTCGGACCGCTGCTGGACCAAGTGGTCGGCACCGCCGTGCTCCTCGCGGTGGTGCTCGCGATCATCGACGGCCGGATCGCGGCGTCGACGCCGAAAATGGCTCCCTTGCTGATTGGCTTCACCGTCGCCGCGATCGGCCTCTCCTACGGCGCGAACGCGGGTTACGCGATCAACCCGGCCCGCGATCTCGGCCCGCGGCTCTTCGCGTTCCTCGCCGGATGGGGCGACGCCGCACTGCCCGGTCCCGGCGGCTATCTGTGGATTCCGATCGTCGGACCGCTGATCGGCGGCGCCGTCGGGGTGCTGCTGTACGACTTCTTCATCGGCGATGTCCTGCACGCGCGCGATTCGCTCCCACTCGGGAAAAGCGTCTCAAAGTGAGACAACCGACGCGTTGAACGGCCCCGAAACGCCGCCTACATTTCTGCCGGATCCCAGCGAAGACAAAGGAGTTGTCGCATGAGCAAGAACATTCTCGTCACCGGTGCCGCCCGGGGCATCGGCAGGGGAATCGCACTGCGCCTCGCGGCGGACGGGCACGACGTCGCGGTCAACGACATCCCGGCCAACGCGGGCGAACTGGAAGCGGTAGCCAAGGAAATCCGCGCCGCCGGCCGCCGCTCCGCGACAGTCACCGCGGACGTGTCCGACCCGGCCGCGGTGACCGCGATGGTCGGGGAAACCGTGCGGGCGCTGGGTTCCCTGGACGTGATGGTCGCGAACGCGGGCATCGCGCAGGTCCTGCCGCTGCTGGAACTGACGCCGGAGGACTGGGACCGGATGATGGCGGTCAACGCCCGCGGCATGTTCCTGTGCTACCAGGCCGCCGCGAAACAGATGATCGAACAGGGCGGGGGAGGCAAGATCATCGGCGCCGCCTCGATCGTCGCGCACCGGCCGTTCGCGTTGCTGGGCCACTATTCCGCGTCGAAGTGGGCCGTCCGAGGGCTGACCCAGGCCGCGGCGATGGAATGGGCCAAGCACGGCATCACCGTCAACGCCTACTGCCCGGGCATCGTCGGCACCGCGATGTGGGACCTCATCGACGAGAAACTGGCCGAATCCGAGGGCCTGCGCAAGGGCCAGGCCATCGCGAAGTACTCCGACCTCATCCACCTGGGCCGGGTCTCCGTCCCGGAGGACGTGGCCAGCTACGTGTCGTACCTGGCGTCCCCCGATTCGGACTACATGACCGGCCAGTCCGTGATGATCGACGGCGGGATCCAGTTCGCCTGAACCGCGTCCCAAGCTCCGGGCACCGGCCCACGGCGCCCGGAGCTTGGGAGTGCTTCTGGCCAACGCCGCCATCATGCTCGCCGACCGCACCCCGCGCGAGTGTCCAAAAAGGAATCCCCGGTGACCTCCATCAGCCAGCCTGGCTCGCAGCTCGCCGTTCGCGCAGCACGAACTTCTGGATCTTCCCGGTCGACGTCTTGGGCAGCTCCCCGAACGTCACGGACTTCGGGGCTTTGAAGCGGGCCAGCCGTTGCCGGACGTGGTCGATGATCTCCTGCTCGGTCGCGGCGAGCCCGTCGAGGAGCGTGACATAAGCCGCGGGCACCTCGCCCCACCGCGGGTCGGGTACCGCGATCACGGCCGCCTCGCGGACGGCGGGGTGGTCCATGATCGCCTGTTCCACCTCGATCGACGCGATGTTCTCCCCGCCGGAGATGATGATGTCCTTCGCCCGGTCGCGCAGTTCCACGTAGCCGTCGGGGTGCACCACGCCGATGTCCCCGGTCCGGAACCAGCCGTCGGGCGCCGCCGCTGCGGTCGCGGCCCCGTCGTCCAGGTAGCCGAGCATGACGTTGTTGCCGCGCAACACGATCTGCCCCGCGGTCTCGCCGTCGGCCGGGACGTCGTTCCCGTCCTCGTCGATCACCCGCGGGACGCACGAGATCATGTTCCCGACGCCCTGGCGCGCCATCAACCGCACCCGGGTCCGCTCCTCGAGGGAGTCCCATTCCGGGCGCCGGTCGCAGATCATGGCGGGGCCGTAGGTTTCGGTCAGCCCGTACAGGTGCGTGAGGTCGAAGCCCAGGGACTCCATCCGCCGCAGGATGGCCGGTGACGGAGGCGCGCCGCCGGTCGCGATCCGGACGGTTCGTCCCGCAGGGAGGGCGGCCGCCTCTTCGGCGTACGCGATCATCGACAGCACGGTGGGAGCGCCGTTGAGGTGCGTCACGCCCTCCTCCCGGATCAGCCGCCACACCTGCGCGGGGTCGACTTTCGGCAGGCACACGTGCGTCGCGGCGGCCGCGGTCACCGCCCACGGGAAGCACCATCCGTTGCAGTGGAACATGGGCAAGGTCCACAGGTGCACGGCCGACGGCGTCAATCCGGTGTGGCCGACCATCGCCATGGACTGCAGGTAGGCCCCGCGATGGTGGTACATCACGCCTTTGGGCCGGCCGGTCGTTCCCGAGGTGTAGTTGATCGACAGCAGTGCCAGCTCGTCGGACGGCGTATGCCGCACCGGTTCGGCCGCGGCCAGCAGCGCCTCGTAATCCTCCCCAGCGCGGATCCGTCGGGGAGGGGAGTCGAGCCGCGCGAGGGCGTCATCGGCGAGGGCGTCGAACGTCGGATCGTGGATCAGCACCGAAGCCCCGGAATGCTGGAGGATGTAGGCGATTTCCCGCGCGGAGAGCCGGGTGTTGACCGCCACCAGCGGCACTCCTGCCCACACCACGCCGAAGTGCGCTTCCAGCAGCACATGCGTGTTGGGCGCCAGCACCGCGACGGGCCGGGCCTCGCTCATTCCCGCCAGCGCGCCGGCGAGGCGGGTGCACCGCTCGCGGAATTCGGTGTACGTCCAGCGCCGGTCCCCGTCGATCACCGCCGTCCGGTCGCCGTGCGCCGCGGCCGCACGATCGAGGAACGACGTCGGGGTCAGGGGTTCGAACGACAACGGCGGTGGCATCCGCGGTCCTTTCTGAAGACGGGGTGGGCTAGAGCTGGCGGAGCACTTTGTCGAGTGCGTCGGCGGTGGCGTCGATGTCGGCGGGGGTGTGGGCGGTGGAGAGGAAGACTTTTCCGGAGGGCATGAAGAGGAAGCCGCGGTGCAGCATGCCGTCGAGGATGTGGCTCCAGGGGCCGCCGGTTCCGTGCAGGCCGGTGGCGCCGCCGTCGGGGACGTACTGCAGGAGCGAGCCGACCCGGTTGAGGCTGCCCCGGCCCGGTGCGGAGGCGAGCACGGCGCCGACGGTGTTCTCGAACTCCGCGGAGACGCGTTCCAGCGCGAGGTAGACCTCGGGGTCGGCGAGCACGCGCATGGTCGCCTCGACGGCGGCCAACGCGACGGGGTTGGCGTTGAACGTCCCGGCGTGCACGACGCCGGACGTCACCTGGTCGATGAGGTCAGCGCGGCCGACGACCGCGCTCTGGGTGAATCCTCCGGCGATGGCTTTGCCGAACACGGACAGGTCCGGGCGCACGCCGTATTTCTCGGCGGCGCCGCCGCGGGCGATGCGGAATCCGGCGATCACTTCGTCGAAGACGAGGACGACGCCGTGCCGGTCGCACAGGGCGCGCAGCGCGGGCAGGAACTCCGCCGACGGGGCTTCGACGCCGCCGTTGCTCATGATCGGGTCGACGAGCACCGCCGCGATGTCCCGCTCCACGGTCTCGGCGAGCAGGCGTTCGGCCATGGCGATGTCGTTGAACCGGGCGATGACGAGGTCGTCGAGGACGCTGGGCGTCTGGCCTTTGGACGCGAGCGCGGGAGCCCGGTCGGTGTCGGTGTCGGCGAGTCCGGCGTAGACGCTGTCGTGCCAGCCGTGGTAGCTGCGGGCGAATTTCACCACCCGCCGCCGACCCGTCGCTGCCCTCGCCAGGCGCAGGGCGATCTGGACGGCTTCGGTGCCGGTGTTGCTCCAGAGCAGTCGTTGCCCGTGCGGGACCGCGTCCAGGACGGCTTCCGCGGCCAGGTATTCCAGGGCGTGGCCGGTGCCGACGACCTGCATCCGGGTCGCGGCCGCGCAGGCTGCTTCGACGATGCGGGGGTCGCTGTGGCCGAGCAGCATCGGTCCCCACGCCATGACGTAGTCGACGTAGCGGTCGCCGTCGAGGTCCCACACGTGCGCGCCGCGTGCTTCGCGGACATAGAGCGGATGCGGCCGCATCGCGAGGCGCAACCCCGACGCCACCCCGCCGCCGATGCTGCGCCGGGCCCGTTCAAAAGCCAGACGCGAACTTTCCAGTGCCATCAGGAAATCCCTCCTCAAGAGACCGAAGCAATCGCCGAGGTCGGCGGTGAAGTGGATGGCGCCGTGGCCACCATGGCCGTTGGCCACGGCGCCTCGCTCACACTGCTCCCAACGCGGCTCGTCGCCGTTCTGTCGCGTCCTGATCGACCCGGGGCGAGTGCTCTTCCCCGACGATGACCACGCCATACACCTCCGCCGCAGCGTCCCGGGTGACGTAACCCTCGGCGACGTCGTGGAGAACCGCGTCGGCGTCGCGGGTACGCGGGTCGCCGAATCCACCGCCGCCAGCGGTCGTGTTGAGCACGTACTGGCCCGGTTCGAGGGCGATCGCACCGGTGCCCGGCAGTTCGGTGACCTCGCCGGTCGCGTGACGGAGCGCGGCCGCGGCCGTGGCGCCGGGACCGCCGCCGTGGATGCCGTTCGGCGGCGACTCGTGGGCGTCGAGCGTCCACACGACGTCGACCGGGTTTCCGCGTGCGGTGTAAGCAAGTTCCATCGCGTTGGCCCCGCGGTGCCTGCCGGGCCCGCCGGAGTCGGGGAGCAGCCGCACGTAGTCGAACTGGACCGGGTACTTCTGCTCGTTGATCTCGATCGAGTCCCGGTACAGCAGGCCGGCGCAGACCGGCAGGATCCAGGTCAGCCATCCGTCGCAGTCCCGCGAGGCGGGTCCGCCGTTGTTGGCGACGAACATCTGGTTCACGAACGGCATCCCGGTCCGCCAGTCGGTCCCGGAGATGACGCCCATGCCCGGTCCCATGCCGGTGCCGCCCTCGGCGACGCCGTGGCCGGTGCCCGCTTCGCCGAGGGCCGACTGGGCGAGGTTGACCAGCCGGTCCGCGACGTTCGTGGTGGCCATCGAGGCGGACGTCGGGTGCCGGGGGATCCCGACGACGCAGTTCTCGCGCAGGAGGACCTCGACGCGGCGGAAGGCCCCGGCGTTGTGCGGCACGGTCGGGTCGATGTTGTTGAACAGCCCGGCGATCGCCATGTTCGTCGCCGTCGAGCGCGTCATGTTCAGGCCCGCCGGAACGCAGTCCGGGTTGTCGCGCAGGTCGATGCTGACCCGGCCCGCCTCGGCGTCGACCGTCAGGTCCACCTTGAGCGGGATCGGGGGCAGCGGCCCGACGCTGTCGTGCTGCCCGTGCCGGACGTAGCGCCCGGACGGCAGCGCCGAAATCGCCGCGGTCATCCGGCGCTCGGAGTAGTCGAACCACTCGGCGACGAACTGCCGGATCAGTTCGAGGCCGTAGACGTCGACGAGTTCCTTGAGCCGGCGTTCGCCGGTCCGGGCCGCGCCCAGCGTCGCGAGGTAGTCGCCGTACCACTGGTCGGGCACCCGGATCCGCCTGCGGCACATCTCGATGACGTCGGAGATGTCCTCGCGGTCGCGCTGGACCTGCACGCACGGGAAGTTGAGCGCGCCCTCCTCGTACACGTCCTTCGCCATCGCGAAATAGGTCGTGGGCATGCTGTTGCCGATGTCGGCTTGGTGCGACTTCGCGACGGCGGTGAAGAGGTGCGTGTCGCCGACGAACACCGGCACCATGATCGTGTGGTCGGCGTGGTGCGAGCCGCCGACGTAAGGATCGTTGTCGAGGTAGGCGTCGCCGTCGCGGAGGTCGGGATGCCGGCGGCGCAGTTCGGCGGTCTGCAGATGCGCGCCGAAGATGTGCACCGGGAGGCCTTCGGCGGAGGCGAGCAGTTCGTCCTCGCCGGTCACGATCGAGCAGGAGAAGTCCCGCGCGACCGCGATGACCGAGGAGCGACCGGCGCGCAGCAGCGTGCTGGTCATCTCACGGACGATCGTGTCGAGCCGGTTGGCGATGACCGCCATCTGGGCGGGGTCGAGGGTCCCGGATGTCATGTCAGACCTCCACGAGGTAGTTGCCGGCGGACGTGACGTGCAGGCGGGCGCCCGGCGGCACGACGAGGGTGCTGGTCGGTTCCTCGACGATGAGCGGGCCCGCGAGGACGGTGCCGGGCGGTCGCGACCCGCCGGCCACGACAGTCGTGTCGTGCCAAGCGCCGTCGAAGTAAGCCGGTTTGACGCGGTCCGCGCCCGTGCGGACCGGTTCGAGCCCGTCCCGGCGCTCGGTGACCGCGGCGACCGCGCGGCTTCCGACCGGGGCGCGCAGCCGCGCCTTCCACGTCAGGCATTCCAACGGCGCACCGGGTTCCTTCACCGAGAAGACGCGCTCGTGGGCCTCGTCGAAGGCCTGCCGGAGCGCGGCCAGGCCGTCGGCGTCGTCGATCTGCGCGCCGACCGGCACCTCCAGCTCCCACACCTGGTACGCGTAGCGGGCCTCGACGAGGTGGTCGACGGTGATGCCGTCGACGCCGCGCTCGCGCAGTCCGGCGGCGAACTCGTCCGCGCGCTCGTCGAGTCCTTTGAGGACGCTGTTCACCGCTTCGAAGTCCCAGGACCTGGTGTCGGCGAACTGGCTGGCGGTGAACTCCGCGACGATGTCGGAGAACTGGCCGCCGGTCGCGCTGAGCGCTCCGGCCGATCGCGGCATCAGCACCGAGGAACAGCCGAGCGCGCGCACGATCGCCGCGATGCCCAGCCCCGCGGCACCGCCGCCCGCGACGACCAGCGCCCGCGCGGGATCGACGCCCTCGTTGATGGTGATGTCCTGGATCGCACCGACCATGTGCTCGTTCGCGACGGTCAGGACGGACTCCGCGGTCTTCTCCCGGCTGAGCCCGAGCGTCGCGGCGAGCCCGTCGACTGCGGTGTTGGCGGCGTCGCGGTCGAGCGGCATGCGGCCGCCGAGGAACGTGTCCGGGTCGAGGTAGCCCAGGACGCAGGCAGCGTCGCTGACGGTCGGCTCGGTCCCGCCGCGGCCGTAGCAGGCTGGCCCGGGATCGGCACCGGCGCTGCGCGGGCCGACGCGCAGGAGCCCGCCGTCGTCGACCCACGCGATCGAGCCGCCGCCGGACCCGATCGAGCGGATGTCCACCGAGGCTGTTCCGGTCAGGTGCCCGAGATACTTCGGGCCGAGCCACGTTTCGTTGGTGAAGGTGACCGCGCCGGCGCGGACGAGCGAGACGTCGAAGCTCGTCCCGCCGGTGTCGCAGACGATCACGTCGCGGTTGTCGTTCTCGGCCCGGGCGAACGTCAGTCCGGCTACCGGGGCCATCGAGGGTCCGGAGCGGACCGTGTCGACCGGCCGGGCCGCGGCGTCGGGCAGGTGCAGCACGCCGCCGAACGAGGTCGCGACCATGAGTTCCCCGCGGAACCCGGCGGCGGCGAGATCCTCGGCGATGGCGGACAGGTGCGCGCTCATCATCGGTTTGAGGGAGGCGTCGATCGCGGCCGTCGAGGCTCGCCGGTACTCCCGGACGATCGGGTTGACCTCGTGCGAGAGCGTGTATGGAATCCCGGGCAACTCCTCGGAAATCAGCTCGCCGACGCGGCGTTCGTGCGCGCCGTTGACAATCGCCCAGAGCAGGCAGACCGCGACGGCTTCGACGTCCTGCGCGCGCAGCCGGCGGAGGATGTCCCGGACCGCGTCCTCGTCCAGCCGTCGCACGACGTCGCCCTCGGAGTCGATGCGTTCCGGGATTTCGCTGGTGAGCGCGCGGGGCACGTAGGGCTCGGGATAGCGCACGCTGAGGTCGAATCCGTCGTGCTTGCCGCCCTCGCGCAGCACGAGGATGTCCGGGAAGCCCTCGGTGACCAGCAGCGCCGTGCGGGCGGTGCGGCCCTCGAGGATGGCGTTGGTCGAGCGAGTCGTGGAGTAGACGAACGTGGTCGTGTCCGCGAGCAGTTGCCCGGCGGTGATGCCCAGTTCGGCAGCGGCGACCTCGACTCCTCCGCGCACGCCGTCGAAAGCTCGCTCGCGGGTCGGCGCCTTGCCGATCGTGAGGCGGCCGTCGGCGTCGGTCACGACCACGTCGGTGAAGGTGCCGCCGGTGTCGACGGTGATCTTGTAGGGCACTGGTCCAGTCCTTTCAGCAGGGGTTCGGAGCGGCCGGTCAGGCAGTGCGCGCGTCGGCGCGCCGGGCGGCGCGGACGAAATCGGCGGATTCCGCGGCGCAGCCCGCACAGATCGCGGCCAGACCGGCGGACGGGTCGCGGTCCATTTCGATGGCGGTGTAGGAGAGTTGGCAGGCGTGGCACCGGATCCGGGCGCCCCAGACGTCGTCGACCTCGTCGCGCGGGTCGTCGCCGCGAGGCAGCAAGGGCGACCGTCCGACCCGCGTCCCGACGGCGTACAGGAGCGCGGCGAGGACGCAGGTGATCGCCGGTGCGAGGGTCGTGTACCAGGCGCCGGGGCGGCCGGATTCGGTCAGCCCGATCCCGGTCAGCGAGGCGAGGATCCAGGCCGCGAGGCCGGGCAGCACGTTGCGGAGCCGGCCGCGGCGGAACTCGGGGATGCCGTCGCGGTCCCCGCGGACCAGCCCGATGTGGGTGAGCGCGATGGCGACCCAGGCGGCGACGAACACTCCCTGCCACGCCAGTGCGGTCAGCAGATAGGACAGCACGTCGGTGAGCATGAAGGCGAAGACGATGACGCCGGCGATCACCGACCAGACGATCCGGGGCCAGCGCAGCCGCAGCGCGCGTTCGCCGAACGCCTCCAGGTTGGTCGAGGCGACGTAGTAGTTCGCCGTGTTGATCCTGGTTTGGCTGACCAGGATGAACAGCAGTCCCGCGACGCCGAGGGTGCCGAGCACCGCGTCGATGACCCCGGTCTCCGAGGCCGCCTGCGCCGGCAGGACGGCGGTGGTCACGAAGATGCCGATGACGCCGTTGAGCACGAATGTGGCCAGGTAGTAAGGAATTCCGAAGGTGACCCGCGAGTGGAACCGCGCGTCTGAAGGGCGGCCAAGGCGGGCGTAGTCGACGGCGAACATCATCAGGACCCAGGTGCCCAGGTAGACCATGAAGGCGGTGACCCAGCCGGGAAGCGCGAGCCCGGCCGGCGTCGGCGTGGCGGCGAGGCCGGACGCGAATCCGTGCTGGATGCCGGCGGCGAGCACCAGCGCGACGAGCCCGGCGAGATAGAGCGGAAGCAGCACGCCGTTGAGCCGGTCGAGCCAGCGCTGGACTCCGCCGATCACGAGCGGCACGGCGTAGAGGACCACGATCGCGTACCAGATGCGGATGTCGCTCGTCGGCGCGAACCACCGCTGCAGCGCGACCGCAATCACCGAGCCTTCGAAGACTGCGTAGTAGATCGCGGTGGCACCGAGCAGGAGCGGAGCGAGGCCGCCACCGAGATAACCGAACAGCCGTCGGGAAAGCAGGGCCACGGTGAGCCCGGAACGGATGGCGTAGCGGACCAGCACGGCTTGAACGAGCCCGAAGACCACCGAGGCGAGAACCATGCCGACGACGGCGTTCGTGCGGCCGACGGCTTGGTCCACGGAAACCGCTACGTAGAGCCAAAACATCGCGCTGAAAGTCGCGAGCCACGCCATCGACAGGGACGTCCGGCCTGCCCGGCCGGTCAGCGGCACGACGTGGGTGGCGTAGTCCTGGGTCGCGGCCTGCTTGACGACCGCGGGGTCGTCGGTGCGGGTGATGCGGAGCGGAGGTCTGACGGGGTGTTCGGTCTCCGGGAAGGAATCGGCAGTCATGGGGTAGTCCTCGGATGGCCATGGTCGTGTCCGCCGCGGGCGGGTGCGGCGGACACGACCGGATGGGCCGCTGTCGACTGGGCGGCGACGCTGCGAACCGGCGAATGCGGTTCCGGCGACCGGGCCGCTGGGGGTGGGCGGGCCGTCGATCGCCGCGGACAACGCTACGAGCGGCCCTTGTGACCTGGGTCATCCCGGCGGACGGTCTTCGGGAGGAGATCGCTCCGGCCATCCGGAGGAGGAAGGCATCCTCCGCGCGGCCGGTGGCGGGGGGATCAGTCGAGCAGGCCGCGCCGGATCGCCGCGGCCACTGCCGAGGCCCGATCGTTCACGCCGAGCTTCTCGTAGGCGTGCTGAAGATGAGTCTTGACCGTCGTCACGCCGACGAAGAGTTCGGCGGCGATGTCCTTGATCGCTGTTCCCTCGGCGGCGAGCCGCAGCACATCGCGCTCGCGCTCGGTCAGCGGCGGCTGCTCCTGCCGCCGGGCCTGTCGCCGGAGTTCCTCGGCCAGGCCCGTCTGCAACTCGGGCGGGATCACGGTAGCCCCGCCGGCGACGGCGAGGACGGTCTCGGCGACGGTCTGCCCGGAGACGATCTTCATCAGGTAGGCGCGGGCACCGGCAGCCAGAGCGCGGTAGACCGTCGCGCTGTCCTCGTACGCGGAGACGATCACGCATCGCGACGCGAGGCCCTCGCGCGCGCACTGCTCGATGATCTCGATTCCGTCGGCCCCGGGGAGCATGAGGTCGAGCACCGCGACGTCGGGTTCGGTCCGGCGAAGCAGTTCGAGCGCGTGCGCGCCGTCCCCGGACACTCCGACGACCTCGATTTCGGCATGGCTTCCCAGCTGCGCGGCCAGCCCGTCGCGATAGACGGGGTGGTCGTCCGCGAGCAGCACCCGCACCAGGTTCATCCGCGGCTCTCCGAGGTCAGTTCGCTGATCGTGCGGACGAGCGCACGAAGGTCGACGGGCTTGGTCAGGTAGGCCGCGGCCCCGGCTTCGGTGAGCCGGGTGATGCGCGGGCCGAGCGCGTCCGCGGACACGACGACCACCGGGATCGCCGCCGTCTCCGGCTGGGCGCGGAGGCGGGCGAGGACGTTCTCCCCGTCGGCGTCCGGGAGGTGCAGGTCCAGCAGGATGATGTCGGGCCGGGCCACGCGCGCGAGCGCGACGCCGTCGGCCCCGGTCCTCGCGCAGGTCAGCTCGGCGACACGCTGCCGCTCGAGCACGCCTCGCACGAGTTCGACGTTCGCGTCGGCGTCCTCGATGTACAGCACGTGCACCGAGGACAGGTCGGCGAGCGGCTCGCCGGGCCCGGTCTCCGCCGCCTCGTGCTGCGGCCGCACCCCGGGAGCGATCGGCAGTTCGAGGAAGAACACGCTTCCCCGCCCCGGTTTCGACCGTTCGACCCCCAGCGTCCCGCCCATGGCCTCGACCAGGGTGCGGGAAAGGGTCAGGCCCAACCCGGTCCCTTCCACCTCGGTCCCGCCGGCGTCGAGGCGCTCGAACGGGGCGAAAACCCGCTCGGCCTCCTCGGCGGTCAGCCCCCGGCCGGTGTCGGTGACCAGGAACCGGATCCGCCCTTCGCCGGCGCGGAAGGACGCGGTCACCATGCCGTCCGGGCGGTTGTACTTCACCGCGTTGCTGAGCAGGTTCAACAGCACCTGCGCGAGCCGGCGCCGGTTGGCCACGACGGCGGTGTCGAGGCCGCCGTGGAAGTCCCGGGCGAGGGTGATCCCGCGGGCCTCCGCCAGCGGGCGCACGAGGACCAGCGCTTCCTGGAAGGCCTCGACCGCGCCGACCGGCTCGACCTCGACGTCCAGGCCGACGTGCTCGGTGGTGGTGATGTCGAGGACCTCGTTGATGAGGTTCAGCAGGTGGTGGCCCGCTTGCACGATCCGGTGCGCCCGGTCGGCCTGCTCGCCGCGCAGGTCGAGCTCCAGGAGCTGGCCGAAGCCCAGGATCGAGTTGAGCGGAGTGCGCAGCTCGTGGCTCATCCGGGACAGGAACTCCGTCTTCGCCGCGTTGGCGCGCTCCGCCTCGTCGCGAGCGAGGCGGACGGCTTGTTCGGCGTGGCTGCGGTCGGTGATGTCGGTCGAGATGCCGCCGACCGCGTACGGCTTGCCGTCCTCGCCGATCAGCGGGAACTTCGTCGACAGGTAGATCGTGTCTCCCGGGACCAGCTCCTCGAACATCATGCTTCGGGCCGCGTCGAGAACGCGCCGGTCGTTGGCGTGATAGGTGCGGCCGAGCCGGGCGCCGAAGATGTCGTCGTCGGTCATCCCGACGACGTCCTCCCGGCGGACCCCGGTGGCTTTCTCGAACGAACTGTTGATCAGCAGGTAACGCCCGTCGGCGCCCTTGAGGTAGATGAGCGCGTCGACCGCGTCCGCGATCGCCTGCATCATCTGCTCGCTCTCCCAGAGCGCGCGATCCGCCCGGGAGCGCGACGCGGTGACGTCGAGCTGCACGAGCACCAGCCCGGCGAGCTCGCCGGACCGCAACCGGTCGACGCGCAGGAGCACCGGAGTCTCCCCGCCAGCACCGACGAGACTCACCTCGCGCGGTCCGCAGCCGGATGCGAGCGCGTCGGCGGGCAGCGCCGGGAACAGCTCGCTCAAGCAGGTGCCCGCCGGAACAGAACGGCCGAGCAGCGCGCTGAACGCCGTGCTGGCGGCGACCACCTCGGCACCGTCCGGTCCGTGGCGCACGATCAACGACGGCGCGACCGCGAGCTCGATCAGCTCCGCGGCCGCCGTCGATACTCCGTTGGATCGGCGCGACACGTCCACAGCCGCAGATCCTAGGCGCACACCGGCAGTGCGTCGGTCCATGACGCTGGTAAGCAGGGCGAACTGAGGCCGCTCTTTCGATTCAGGTCGCCGTTGTGCGACTGACCGCGTCATGACCTCGGCGCTTCCCGGACAGCCCGCCGGATCGCAGAGCTGAAGGAGCTGATCCGCGCCGATACTCGCTGTGACTTGGGGATTCCTGCCCAGGTCGCCGCCGGAGTTGATGACTTGAGCGCATGCGGCGTACCGGTTGCGCGTTCGGAATCCTGCACCGCCGCGTCCAGCATCGCCAAGCGCTTGTCCCGCAGCGGTTTCGCCGGGGCGACGGCGTTTCACGGCGTCCCGTTCACGGTCGAGGACTCGCTGGACGTGCGGGGGAGGGGCTCCGCACGCGGCTCCGCTCTCTTCCGGAACGGTGCACCCGCTGCCCCTGGGCTTCGAGCGGACCCCAAGCGGGCCGGGCCGCGAGCGCCGCCGGGACGTCGCTGCCCCGGCTCACCTGATCGAGGAGTCCTCGGGAGCAGGACCGACCCGTCCTGCTCCCGAGGAAACAGCGCGAATTATTGCGAGACACCGAGTTGCCGAGCGACCTGCTCAGCAGCCCGCTGACCAGTCAGGACCGCACCGTTCATCGTTCCGGCCCACTCGCCCGCGGTTTCCACCCCAGCCCAGTGGACGCGCCCGTGCGGCTCGGCGAGAGCGCTGCCGTAACTGCCGGACGCGTAAGGCGGAACCGCGGGGTTCGGCCCGCCCGGGGCGAACGGTTCCGTGCCCCAGCAGTGGTCCACGTAGTCGATCGGGGCGCCGGCCTGAGGCCCGTACAGATCGACGAGCTGCCGGACGACGCGGTCCCGCCGGGCTTCCGGGCTGAAGTTGTCGTACACCCGGGGGTCGCAGAAGGCCATCAGAATGCCCGGTCCGCTGTCGTCAGGCGAGACGTCGAACGTGATGAACACGGTGCCGGTGTCGGTCAGTGCCTCGCCGGAAAGCCCGCTGCTGCGCCAAAACGGCTTCTCGTAGGCGACGAACGCCTTGCTCAACGCGCCCATCCGCCAGGTCTTGGCCAGCCACTCGCCCTTCTCCGGCAGCGCAGGCTCGAACTCGATATCGGCCCGGTGCGCGGGAGCAGCGGTGACAATGGCGTACCTGGCGTTGATCACCTCCGAGTCGGTGCTGACCGTGACGCCACTGCCGTCCTGCGCGATTCGCCGGACCGGAGTGCCCACCACCACCCGGTCGCCGAGCTTTTCGGCGAGCCGCGTGGCGATCTCCTGCGTGGTTTCGGCGTAGCGCTCCTCTTGCTGACCGTCCTCGACGTCCAGCATGTGCGAAACCCCGCCCGCCGCGCGGATGTAGCGCAACGCGTGCAGCAACGAGACGTCTCCCGGACTGCAGCCCCACTGCACCTTGCTGAGAATGGTCATCAGCGCACGCGTGCCAGGCTGCGCGTCGTTCTGGTCGAGCCATTCACCGAACGAAATTGCATCGAGCCGCTCGGCTTCCGGAGACTCCCAAACCGCTTCGACGTCGACCGTCGAGAGCAGCTCGTGCAGAATCCCTTGCACGCGGCCCATGTCCTCCACGGCCTCAGTCGAAATCTCGGGAATGGTGCCCTGGTAAGTGCTGCGCTCCCCGCCCATCCACAGAACATTGAGACCTTTCGCGAACTGCGGGGTGGTAGTACACCCCAGCCGGCTCGCAAGATTCCGGATCTCCGTGTGCCGCCGCGAAACCCACGTCGCCCCGAGATCGACCTTGACCCCCGCGACCTCGCCGGAATACGACCGGCCACCGATCCGGTCGCGCCCCTCCACGACCCGCACGGACACCCCCAGGTCCGCGAGTCGTTCCGCAGCGGTCAACCCCGCGAATCCAGCGCCGACGATCACGACGTCCGCCGATACGGTATTCGGTTCACGCTCAACAGATTTCGACATAGTTCCCTCCTTGACACACGCGGTCCGCGTGGTGTGCGATGCATCGGGTAATCGCCTCGGCCGCGAAAATCCCGCGCACAGCTGGGCGGCCCGGTGTCCGGATGCCTCAGCTGTCATGACCGCCCTGGTTCTCGCTCTTTCCGCTGCCGATGCTTTCCACTGTTCCTGCCAGCGACAGCGGCTCCCCACTGCAGAACGCACCTGATTTCCCGAGGGCCGGTGCACGGTGCACCGAGTTCGCTTGGCCACCGACCAGCCGGGAAATCCGGAACCTTTCCATCCGCCAGGTTCCCACCCGATGACCGCGGAGAGCTTCGGGCGACTACTACAGTTTCTCTTATCCAGACGACCACCGTTGCAGTGCGGACCGGTCTATGCCGAATTGCATTTCACGAGCACTCTCGCTGGATTCGCTCGAGAAAGTTTCGGGAGGACCGGGCCGTCTGCCCGGCAGAAGCCTGCCTCTGCCGGGCCCTGGCGGAGATCACCAGAGGTGAACCAGCCAGTTTTCCGTTCTCACGTCCGTGTCGAAGACATCGTCGTGCTCGCGCGACAACTCGGTCAGGAATACGGCGACGGAGTAATCGCGGACATCAGACGATCTGGAGAAGTTCGCTCTCAGTCCGGAGCGTGCTAGTGAATCGCTGCACCTGCGCCAGGGGAGGGGACGGTGGCGGAGCCCAGACTTCGACAGTCAGCCTGACGTCGGCAATTCCCGGCCGGAGCGTGAACAGCATGCAGGTATCCGACGACGTCACTGCGTCGGCACCGGATGTGCGTTCGGTGAGTTGCCGGGCAACGGTGAGCACGTCGCCGGTTCCAATGGCGAACTGCTGGAATTCGGGGCGAAGTTCGGCGCGGACCGCGGCGCGAGGCGGTTATGCCGTCATGGTCGGCAGCGTAGCCCCCGTGGGGCTGTCCGCTCCGCACAGAGGGTTTCTGCCAGGACGTCGCTTCCGGCCCGGCTGTGTCCTTCAAAGCCGGGCCGGACGACCGTGTCGTCTTTCCGGTCAACGGTCGTGGATAGACCTTCCGGGAAGGATAAGCTCAACGCCGGGGAGTACAAGGAGAATCGGAGAAAGAGCGGAATGCTGAGCTTCCAGGATGCTTACATGCTGTGGCGGTGGCTTCCTTTCCCTCGCGGCGTGCTGAACCACCCCCTGGGCGACACCAAGGGTGAGTTGGCAGGCACCGAGGAGTACGTGGCCACGGTGATCCGCTTCGTGGAACGGGGCATCTTCATCCCCGCGCAGATCGATGTCCTGGCGAGACTGGACCGCATCATCGGCCGGATCGAAGCGTTGAACAGCGGGCTGACCGAGGAACAGCAGATCAGCGCGGACCAGCAGCACGCTTACGCGGTCCTGATGAAGATCATCTATGCGGGATTCCTGAGCCAGGCCCCGGCGGAGCCGTGATCCGGCGTCCGCCGGGCCGTCTTGGAGGTCAGCACCGCTGAGCGAGCACCCGCTTCGCCATGGGAAGCGGGTTTCTTTGTGCACGAAACGGCCGGATGTCGACCGGCGCCGGCCTTCGTCGAGTGCGAGACCCGGTCGATGTCACCGCATCCGCGGCCCGCATGGGGAAGCGGCGGCGTGGATGGGACCGGCCCTGTCTCCCGAACGGTGTGCCCCTGAGCGAGAACGCAATGACCGCTGTGCACCCGACGAGCCCGACACGGAGTCCACCGGCGAGCTGCGCGGCCTCGCATCGCGCTACTGGGGATGTCAATGCCTGCGCGAGCAGAAGGACGCAACGATCATCAGCAAGTGCCCGGCCCCGGACCTCTGCAGAATCTTCCTGGGTCCTTTACTGCGTTTCCCACGAGCAGCAGGAAAAGGTGGTTTCCTCTGGTCGACGCTGGACGAGATCGAGCACGCCGCGACCGGGGAGTGAGCCGATGGACACCCGCACCGGCGTGGCGGCACCGAAGCTGCGCGCTGGGCGTGGCTGACGCACGAGCCCGTCTGCCAAATACACGTTCTGCTGTTCCAGAAGAGGCTGGTCTCGAACCGACCGCCCGCGCCATGCTGGAACTGATCGCACACGACGCTGAAGTGTCCGCGGAGGAACCAGGCGCGAGAACAAGGGCCAACGGTTGGAGTCGATGACGCCTGCGCGCGTCAACCATTTGCCGGACGGTGTCCGGAACACGCGATCCGAAATCTTCCCCGGAGCGATGTAGCTGCCAGCGCGAAGGCGGACGATCACGCGTGACACGGTGACTCCGAACCGGAACGGCAAGGCTGTATACAGTCCAGTACCGCCTGCAGCAGACGCGAGCTGCGCGAAGCAAGCGGCGTGCGGCGTTGGTCCAATGCGGACAGCCGATCCGTCGACTGGTTCACCGATGCGCGTTCTAGAGTTCGGAGCCGCATCAGTGGGGGACTGGCGATGTATGGGATTGGCAGTCGTTTCGGCCTTGAATTCGGGATATGGAAACCACCTGGTTCATCAGCCCGGAGCGCAAGCTGTCACCGCTTCTTTTGCACGTGGTCGACGACGGTCGCCAGGCTGGTCTGGACGTCGTCCAGCCGGTCGAAGATCTCGTCGAGGCGCTGTTCCAGCGCGTCGAGACGGGTCGACAGTTCGCCGCCGTCGTCGGCCGGCTCGTCGGGATGCGGGGGCGTGCGGTTCTGCAGCACGGCCTGCAGATGTTGCGGGTGCCAGCCGAGCGTGGTCGACAGCGCTTCGAGTGTGCGCGCGCTCCGTCGGCGCTCGACCGTGTGGTGCTGCAGCTCGCGCACGATCGCCTGCGACACGTGCGACCGCGCCGCCAGCCGAGTTCGTGCACTCGCATGTCGATCGCCTTCGCGACCGCCGCCCAATCCTCCGACACCTATTCCTCCGCGCTCCGCCTCAGCGCCGAGGTGCAGACGTCATTGCCCATATGTTGCGCTGCGTATCGTGTTTGTAACCGTACGTCGACACTCGCGTCGGTTGGAACCTGAGTTCCTGAAGCAGCGTCTCGCCGGATTTGTCCCGCCTTGTAGTTCGGGGTTGCGCGACTTCGCTGCATGCCGTGGTCGTTCGGCGAGGGATGCTGTCCCATCGCCGAGAGGGTGCGCGAGCGTTAAGGACGGTCTTGGAACATCTGATCTGAGGGGCAGGGTGAGGGAGCGCACTGAGGGGCTAGGGCTCAGTCGCCGACGTTCGAGTCGATTCGTCGGCCCAACACAGGGGGCTGGATAGGTGCCGCAGTGCGCTGGCGGCTGCTCGAACGCGACCGACGTAGGGTTGACCTGCAGATATGCGAATGAGTATCTAAATGTCGAGAACATATGAGATTATCATGCGAGCTCTCGGCGCTGTTTCGCACCCCCCTGAAATGACGTGTCTGATCGTCGTATACTCTCTTCATCAGCAAGTCCGAGTGGCGGAATGGCAGACGCGCTAGCTTGAGGTGCTAGTGTCCTTAACGGACGTGGGGGTTCAAGTCCCCCCTCGGACACACACGTTAGACACACGGGGAGAGGCGGTCACTACGACCGCCTCTTTTTCATTGTCGTAGTTCAGCTTCACCCCGAGGTCTCGGTAGACCTGCGTGATCCGCTCCGGTGCCCGTGAGTTCAGCGCCCGGGCCACGTCGTCCATCGAATCCAGCCGCGCGTACACCTCCGCCGCCTCGATGACCGTCGCCTTCGGCAAGTGCTGCAACTCGGCGCGAGCTGCCTCCCGCTCCGCTTGCGCCGTGTTGATCGCCTCGACCACCGCGGCCGGATCCACTCCCGCCTCGATCGCTGCTTGGTGTCGGCGCAAGCGTGACTCCGCATCAGCCAACCGCTTCTCCGCTGACTCCCTGCCGGTCGAGTACGTCCCACCCTGCGAAGCGACCAGCGCGGCGACCGTCTCATCCCGGTTCGCCGGGTCGAACACCTGACACAGCCAGCCGTTCAGCGCGGGCATCACGACGTCCTCCCGCAGATTGACCGTCTTCGGATGGCTCTTCAGCGCAGGTGATCCAGGTGCCAACGTTCGGGCCATGCACCGGTAGTAGACCGCCTTCCGGATCGGCGCGCCCTGCATCTTCCGTCCGCAGATCTCGCAGCGAATCAGCCCCTTCAGCAGGTAGACGTTCTTCGCCGCGGGACGGTCTCGCTCCAGCTTCGCTATACCGCGCATCCCGCCAGCACCTCGCGAGCGCCGCAGCAACTGCGCCTGCGCGAACGTCTCGACCGACACGATCTCCGGATGAGACTGCCGCCGCGACCGGACGACCGTGCCCGGATCCGACTTCCGGAACCGGACGACGTAACCAGCGCTCACGTCGTCCGGATTCAGCAGACGCTCGTGCTTCGTCCACCGCCCGAAAACCGCGTAACCCGTGTACCTGGGATTCTCCAGGATCGCCCGGACAGTCGAGCCCTGCCAGCCGTCTCCCGGACGGTGCCGGTTCTGCTCCGGCCGCACCTTCGACGGACACGGGATGCCGTCCTGGTTCAGCCCCCGCGCGATCACCCGGTCGCCCACGCCAGCCAAGTACTCGGCGAACATCCGGCGCACCACCTCCGCCGCAGGCTCATCGATTTCCAGCACCCGCAACCGAAACCCCTCCGCCGGCTTCCGCGGATTCGGATGCGGACCGCCGTCCACCACTCGATACCCATACGGTGCCCGGCCGCCCTGATGCCGTCCTTCGTTGATCACCTGTGCGTCCATCGCCGACCGGACCCGAGCCTGAACGTGCTGACGTTCCGACTCACTCATCCCACCGAGGACGCTCATCAGCATCTTGTGCGAAGGGTTGCGTGCATCGAACTTCCCGCCGAGTTCGGGAACCCACAGGTCAACCCCGTAGGCCGCGAAGCGCGGAGCAATCAGCGAGAACTGGTTGCCGAACCAACACCGTGTCCCTTCCCCGACCACAACGCCCGTCCACTCTCGCCGCGGATCCTTGAGCGCGGCCAACAACTGCGCGCCCGCATCCCGCCGCTCCCACGGCACCGAACGCGACTGGCCGACGTCGAAGTACTGCGCAACTACCTCTCCGCCCAGCGGGCCAACGAACTTCGTGGCGTTCCCCAGCTGCCAACCCAGCGAGGTCTCCGGATCCTGGTTGTCCTCCGTCGAGCACCGCCCGTAGAAAGCCAACGAGCCGATCTGTTCCTCAGCAACGACGGTCGAGTCGACGCCGAGCGCATCGTCCAGCACTGCCCACGGATCGATATCGAAATCAGCTGTCATCGGTCACCCCATCCGTACGGTCCCAGTACGGCACGTCGGTCAACTCGACCAAGACCGCAAGCAGTCCGCGCGCCACCACTGGCGTCAATACTGGCATCTCCGCAGGCAAGATGACCACAACGCCCTGCTCGTCGCTCCTGGAACTCGTCATGACGCCCCCTCGACGCCGAACGAAGCAGCCTCGCGTCGCGCCTGATCGATTTCAGCTATCAGGTATCCGCGAAACTGACGAGTTCGGCCGTCGTCGCCGGTAAGGCGGTACCGCGTCGGGCGGCAGCCCAGTTCGCTCATCTGCGCCGCGAACGTCTTCGCCTCGACACCGAGCGCGGCTGTCAGCTCTGAGGTCGGGACGAACTCGCGATCGTCCGCCACGTCCTCGAGGTAATCGACTACCGCGCGCAGCGGCTCCGGCAACCGCTCCTGAACCGCGTCATCACGGGGAGCCGCAACGATCTGCGGTGCGGCTGGCATCGCCAGTTCCGGCATCGACGCACCGGCTGCGTGCCCGGTCAGCGTGCCTTCCGCCTCACGCAGCTCACGTCCGCGGCGACAGATCGTCTGCCAATCCTCATTCGGCATGTAATACGTCCGCACAGTCAGCGCCAGCACATCCCCGCCAGCCTGTGCATCCCCGTCCGGCCGAAGAATCCCAACTCCCTTATGTGATGCGAGCAACCGACTGCTGTCATACCCCCGGGTGTTCATCTGCTCGCCGAGAACGATGTTGCTGTCCCGCCAGTCCATGACCCGCAGCGCGAACCGAGACCCAAGCACTGCCCGTAACCCGGACGGAATTGTCTTCGAATCCGGCCGCTGCGTCGCCAACACCAGCACAATCCCGGCCGCCGGACCCTTCTTAGCCAGCCACGTCAACAACTCGCCGACATACTCACCCGCCGTCAACGTCTTGCCCTCGACCTTGACCGGCGTCCGGTCCTCCAGCGGCACCTGCACCTCGTCCACGAAAATCGCCGTGATCGGCATATCCAACGCCCGGTCCCGCGACATCGCCGGCGTCACCTTCGACTCCGGACACGTTTCGTCGTCCAGCTCCCGCATCCGCCGGAACCGCCCCTGCACCTCGCTGACCAGCTCCACCAGCCACCCGACCAGTGCCAACACATGCTCCGGCTCATCACCCGACATGAACCGATGCGCCACACGCCCAGCCGCGTCCCAATCCTTCCCGGCCTTGAAATCCGCCACATACAGCCGCGTGAACGGGTCGAGCACCAGCCCCGCCGCGGCCAGCCGGGCCGCGAATGTCTTGCCCTGTCGGGGAATCGCCCCGACCAGCAACGACGTCCACACCAACGGAAGATCCACCCGCCGGTCCCGCGCATCCCGTCCAAACGGGACCGGCCGCCACGCATCCCATCGCGCCGCGTCGAGCAACGGCGTCCTCCGCGGAGCCGATGCGTACGGATCCTCATCGGCAACCCACATCGCGACCCGGCCAGCGTGCCCGCCGTTACCGCGCACCCGCTCAACGATCAGCTGCACCTCATCGACCGCGAGCGCTGATGCCAGCGCCTCGCGGTTCTTGATGACGTCCGCGGCCTTCCGCGTAGCCGGAAGGTCAACGGTGATCGCCCAGCCGTCTCCCATCCGCGTCGCCCGTTCGACCAGCCTCAGGGTCTCGTCCTTGCCCACTAGCTTCGCGTCCCGAAACGCGTCGACCAGCACCTGTGGATCCATCGTCCAGCGCAACGTCCGAGGCCCGGCCAGCACCGCTTTCCGCCCTGGACTCCCTTCGCGCTGCCGTCCGAGCACGGCCAGCGCAACCGCCAAGACTCCACCGAGAACCCAAAGAGCAACGGTGCCGTAGACCAGTTCAGCCATCAGCGTGACCGCAGCTGCGCCCGCAGCAACCGCACCGGTGACCTTCCACCGAAACAACGTCAGCGCCCGAATGTCGGCGAACTTGTCCGCAAGCTTCTCTGACTGCTCCGCCGCCTCCCGGAAGTCCCGGACAGTCACCCAGGCCCGCCACCACCGCGCAGCCGCAACCAGCCCACGCGCCACCGCGCCCAGACAACGGAACGGCGAACGCACCACGCCCGCAACGAAGTCCTTAGCCGCTTGCCGCGCCTGGTTCCGGTCCTTCAACCAGGTCGGCACCCACCGGGATCGCAGCCACCAGGACTCGAACCGCTTCCGCGGCCGCGGCTGAGGCAACGTGTCATCCACCAGCTCGCCGTCGAGTATCGGATCAGCCTTGACCAGCGCGTCGTCAGCCATTGGCCACCTCCGCGCGCAACGTCCGAGCCAGCCGCGGCGACAACCCGCGCGAACACCCGGTCTCCTGCCGAACCCACGCCGGCGTGATCTCCACGCCCGGAGCCCAAGCCGCCCGCGCCTCGGCGAGGTAGTCCGCGAACAGCTTCCGCCGCCCGCCCTCGACCGGCCGAACGACTCGACGCTCACCAGCAGCCACCAGCACGGCATCGGTCAGCTTGTCCCGAAGATCAGTGACAGCCTCCACCGCCACGAACACCACCAACGGCGGAACGGAGTGCAACACGATCGCCGCAGCCTCACCGGCCATGAACGACGTCCAGGTGTTCATGACATACGTCGCCGCCAGCGTGAACCACTTCGCCCGACGCACCCACGGCCCAGTCCGCACCTGGTACCGCGCCGTGACCTGCTCCGCACGGAGAATCGCCAGCAGTACCAACGAAACAGTCGGATCCAACACCCACGCCGCCAGCCACGGCAACGACCACACCGCCGTATCCGCCGACGCGAAGGTCTGCACGTTCGTCATCGTGAAGCCCAGCCCGAGCACGATCCCGGACCACGCCATCCAGTCGACCTGCCGCCGCACCCGCTCAATCCGCAGCGCCACTACGTCCGGATCCGTCTGATACGCCCGAACCTCCGCAGCCTCAGCCGCATCCCGCGCAAGCTTCTGCGCCCTGCTCATCGCGGACCACCCCGCTTCGAGGTGTCGACCGTCGTCACAGTCAGCGCCCGAGTCAGCGCGTGCGCCGCGAACAGTGCAGGCAACCCCAGCACCGCCAGCAAGACCCACGTCCCGCCCTGGTGAGCGATCACCACCCACTGAACCGCCACGATCAGCGCCGCGTTAAACACGACCCGCCCGGCCAACGACACCAGCCGCGCCCCAGACCGCGCCTTCTCCGCAGCCGCCTTCGCCCGGCGAGCACCTGCACGCCACACCCAAAACAGCACCAGCAGCACGCCGACCCCGGCCACAACCTGCGTCGGCGTCACGGTCAGCCCGTTCATCGCGCACCCCCGGCCCGCTCGCCGCGGCGGAGCCAGTGCGGGTGCAACGCCCGCCGGTCATCGTCGGCCATCCCGCCCCAGACTCCGACCGTCGCCTCCCCGGCAGCCCGCAACTCCAGCTCCAGACACATGTCCCGTACCGGGCAACCACCGCACATCCGGGCAGCGAGTTCCGCATCCGACGACGCGGGTGGCGGGTCACCGTCCGGTGGCCACATACAGAGTCCGTCCCTGGTCACGACGTCGTGGAGCACGTCGGACGGCACCCAACGAAGCGAGTCGAGCTTCCAAGCAATCCCGATCAAGGCGAGTTCGTCCATCACGCCGCACCCCGGCCGAGGACGCGCGTCAACTCGGTAGACGGGATCCGCAGCCCTTCCCGGCGACGGACCACCCGCAGCTTCCGACTCCGGATGGCCCGACTGACCGCGCCCCGCGAGACACCGAGCAGCCAAGCCGCTTCATCCGGCGTGTGAAAAGTGACATTCGAGTTCATAAGAAAAGGCCAATCTGATGATTTCAAGACTATGTTGTTGAGTTCAGCTGCCCAAAGGGCATAGATACCCGACGCGCCGCGGCACACCCGCTATGCGGCGCGAGAAAAGCGCAATGACGCGCTAATCTCGGCGCTGAGGCGGAGCGCGGAGGAATAGGTGTCGGAGGATTGGGCGGCGGTCGCGAAGGCGATCGACATGCGAGTGCACGAACTCGGCTGGCGGCAGCGCGAGCTGGCGGAGCGGTCGCACGTGTCGCAGGCGATCGTGCGCGAGCTGCAGCACCACACGGTCGAGCGCCGACGGAGCGCGCGCACACTCGAAGCGCTGTCGACCACGCTCGGCTGGCACCCGCAACATCTGCAGGCCGTGCTGCAGAACCGCACGCCCCCGCATCCCGACGAGCCGGCCGACGACGGCGGCGAACTGTCGACCCGTCTCGACGCGCTGGAACAGCGCCTCGACGAGATCTTCGACCGGCTGGACGACGTCCAGACCAGCCTGGCGACCGTCGTCGACCACGTGCAAAAGAAGCGCTGACGGCTTGCGCTTCGGGCTGATGAACCAGGTGATTTCCATACCCCGAATTCAAGGCCGAAACGGCGACCGTTCCCATGCATTGCCAGTGCATGAGCAGTGCACGACTAATGCAGCTTCCAATTCGGAAAGCGCGCGCCGATGAATCCGGCCGACGAATGGACGGGCCGCACCGCATCAGCGCTGCAAGCAGCTCTCCGAATGAGCAACGAGGGTTTCGCCGCACACCTCGGCATCGGCGTCCGCACGGTCGCGTCCTGGCACCAAAAGCCGGACCTGCGCCCGCGGTCGGAGATGCAACAGGTGCTCGACCGCGCCTACGAGCAGGTCGGTGACACCGAACGCGCCCGCTTCGCCGAGCTGACCGGCACCGCACCGGCCGAGACCTCCGCGGATCCCCGCCTGCACGACGACCCGAACATCGCCTCCGCGCTCGAATGGATCGACCAGCACGCACACTGGTCGCCCGGAACCGCGCGACGCGCAGTCGCCGCCAAAGCCGCGCAACTGGACACCCAAGCCCTGCGCGACCGCAGCACCCGCCGCAGCTGGGTCACCCAACGCGATACCGCCGACGCGCTGGCTGCCTATTACGGCAGCCGAACCGGGGACCACGGCCTGTACACCGCGCGAGTCGGCACGGAACTCGTGAACACCAGCGTCCTGACCTGCGCGAACTGGCTGGATCTCGACTGCGAGCTACGCCCCGCATCAGACCGATTCAGGGTTGCCACCGCGCAGCCCGAGGCAGACCTGGCCCTCGACGAGCGCGCCGCAACCGCGGCAGTTCACCGGCTCGCCGAGTCGCTGGCCATGAACACCCGCCTCGTGAACAGCCCTCTGTACCGCGCGCTCGCCCTGGACATCGCCGAACACCAACTCGCCGGATCCTTCGGCACCACGCACTTCGTCCACTACGCCCTGACGCTCGATCTGCTGGAGGGCGAGCTGGTCGACGCCATCATCGCTGGCGAACCGCTCAAGCTCCCTTTGCGAGACCGCTACCTCCCCAACCTGGAGTCCGTCCTCGACGTCGGAACCCGGCTCTGTGCCGGCGGCGCACTCGCCCTCACCGCCATTGCCCGCCCCGCCGACCCGTTCCGCGGAGAAGCCGACTACGTCCTGCTAGTCCAAGAACGCTCGGGCAACGTCCTGAACGCAGCCCGCCGCCTGGCCGTCATCCCGAAGGGCTTCCACCAGCCCCTCACCGACGTGCGCCGCGACGCGCAGATCGGCGCGACGCTCCGGCGCGAGATGGAAGAGGAACTGTTCGGCCGCCCCGACATCGATAACACCGTCACCGACTCGCTGACCGCAGACCCGATGCACCCGACGCTCATGTCAGAGCCGATGCGCTGGCTCATGCAAAAACCCGGCCGCCTCCGCATGGAGACGACCGGGTTCGGGCTGAACTTGGTGAGTGGCAACTTCGAGTTCGCCAGCCTCATCGTCATCGAGGACGAAGAGTTCTGGAACCAGTACGGCGGAGTCGTCGCCGCGAACTGGGAATCCTCGACGCTGCGCCAGTATTCGACCACGGACATCGAGCTTCTGACCGAACTGCTGACTGATGTAGCGTGGAGCAACGAAGGTTTGTTCGCCATGACGCAAGGGCTCCGACGCCTCGCGGAAATCGGCGGAGACCGGGTACGCCTGCCAACGATCGAGTGGGAGATCAGCGAGTGACCGAGGGCTGGACCAGCGGCAACGCCAACGAGGATGCAGCAGGTAACCGCGGCTGGCTGGTCGGCCACTTCCTCGACCCCTCCCACGGAGTTCGATCGACGAACGACGTGGAAGTCAAGTGGGCCAACCACCCCGCAGGAGACAAGCGTCCCGAGTGGACGGCCGATGACCAGCGCACCACGCTCGTCATGCTCATCTCCGGCGAGTTCCGCATCGACGTCACCGGCGGTACGAAAACCATGGCGAGCCAAGGCGACTACGTCATGTGGGGCCCAGGAATCGACCACTCTTGGGAAGCGCTCGCCGACTCCGTCGTGCTGACCGTCCGGTGGCCGTCAGCAGCGTAAGTCGATCGACGGCAACGACACCCGCGCACCACCGATCTCCGACAACCGGCGCAGGCCGAGCAGGAACGCGAACAGGCCCTCGTTCGTCCATTTCTCGTCGGTGATCAGCTCGCCGACCAGCTCACGGTCGAGCGACGAGTACTGCCGCAGGCCAGAGACCTCCCAGTTTGCCTCAACCACGCCACCGAACTGCGGCCAGAACTCCTCGTCCTCGATCACGACAAGCGCCGCGAACTCGTAGTTGCCGCTGACCAGGTTGAACCCGAACCCGGTGCACTCCATCCGCATCCGACCCGGCTCCGCTGTCAACCACCGCATCGGTTCGGACAGCCGCGTCGGGTGCATCGGGTCGGCCGCACGTTGCACATCAGTCGTGGTGTCGACATCTTGCCGACCGAACAACTCTTCCTCCAGCTCACGCCGCAGCGTTGCGCCGATCCGCGCGTCACCCCGCTGGTCCGCCAGCGGACCGTGGAACCCCTTCGGGATCACGGCGACCCGACCCGAACCGTTGACCACATGGCCGGATCGTTCCTGCACGAGCAGGAGATAGTCAGCTTCTCCGCGCAAGGGGTCCGCTGGTCGCGCGATCGCGGTAAGGGCTAGGACTCCACCAGCGCAAAGACGACTGCGCATGTCGAGAACGCCAGCGAGGTCCGGCAGCAGCTCGCTCCGCAACTGGGTCTTGCCAGCCGCTAACTCCCGTTCGAGCAGGTCCGGACCCAACGCGTACTCGACAAACGAGGCAGTGCCGACTGTGCCGCCGACATGATCAGCGCAAACGTCAACGTCAAGCAGCCGGTACAACGGCCGATCGGCAATCCGGACGTCCGCGGTCGCTGCATCTGCCAGCCGAGCCAAGGCCGCGTCCGTTGTCCCAGCTCGCTGCTCTGCAGCAACTCGCGCATCAAGGACGAGCACATCCCGCCCGGGGTCCAGCGGACATCGGAGATCTGTCCAGTCAGGTCTGGTCACCACGCTCGTGGTGACCAGTTCGCCGCCGACCTCCGCACCGAAGTAGCAGTATTCTCCCTCGGGAGTGCCATAGAACTGTCGAAGTACCTCCGCCTCCTCAGCCCGGCGACCGATCTGACGCTCACGGCCCGACTTCGGTCGCACAGCGCGCCGAGCTGTCCCCGCAGCCCAGCCCGCCGACTTGTCCAACCATTCGAACGCCGACGTAAGCGCGGGGCCTCCCGCTTCGGACGAGCCTTGCCCGAAGAATGCCCGCACGTCCGCCACCGGTCGCCCGAGCACCCTTCCCAGCTCCGGCCACTGATGCGGCAGCGGACGATGCCCACCGGATTCCCAGCGCGCGACGGTCGTCCGGTCGACGCCGAGCACCGCGGCGAGCGTCTCCTGTGTATGACCAGCGTCTTCGCGAGCCAAAATCAGCGCTTCTCGCCGCTCCGACATCGCTGCACCTCACCCCTTCCGGCCAGCCAAGTTAGACGATAGCAAATGCAGACGCAGGTTATCCGCACAAGTGCCACAGCCTTGCCACACGAGCGCCGTGGTCTCGCACCAGCCGCACTCATTGAATGATTTCAACAGGTTTCAGTCTGTCGAGAAGAGGTCAGATGCCAGTTGACGCCGAAACGCTGTGACACCAGCCGCGGCAGTCGACGCCGGCCCGAACTGGGCGTCTCAGGCGCTCTACTGAGCATGGGCCTGGGACACGTCACAGCCGTAACAACCGTGATTCGCCCAGCTCAAAGCCCCTTTTTCGCGTCACGCCACTCCGTGGCCGCCCGGCACTCTGTGACAGCTCCGAGACGCACCAACCACTGGTACGGGGATCCTCATGCAAGCGCTGATCTTCATCGATCTCGATCACGTCCACCCAGTCGTGGACGGCGCGTGGCACCGCGCCATCCTCGACTCAGTCCCGGACCCCGGCGAAGACGTGACCATGCTGTGCGGGCTCACCGCACCGGCCGGTTTCAAATCACGCGACAGCCGCGACCCCAACTGCGTTCTCGTCATGTGCGTCCACTGCGACTACCAGTACCGCCGCGCCAACCGCATCCCGATCCGGCCGAATCATCCCGCGCTGTCACGGTAGCCGCGGAACGGCCCGAACTGCGATGCCCCCGACTCCTCGAACGCGCATCCTCGGAGCCAGTCTCCGAAACGCGCGCATCGAAGCCAACTTCGGACTCCGCGAGCTGGCACGCAGAATCGGCGTTGCGCCCGCGATGCTGTCCAGCTGGGAACAAGCACGCCGCACGCCGAGCCTCGCGGACGTCGCCGGCCTCCTGGGCGCAATCGGCGCCGTCGGCAACACAAGGCGCGACATTCTCCGCATTGCCGAAGGTACAGCAGAACAGTGCTGGGTCGTCTGCGGCACGCCAGGGTCTCCGGCTCGGACCATAGCTCTGGCCGCGCACAACGAGTCCGCGCAGTCAATCGTCTCTTGGGATCCATTCGCGATCCCAGAGGTACTGCCGATCGCACGTACGCATCCGGACACGCAGCTTGCCCCGCTGGAGGCGTTCGTATCCGATCACGCTCTCCACTACCGAGTTGGGAACATAAGTCAAACTGTACGATCCGTTATCCGCGCTGCCGCAGAGTCACGACAATTCGCACTTCACGTCGTTCCTGCTGGCATAGCCTGGCGAGCAGGCCTTACAACGGCATTCGATCGGTACACCATGAACAGCGGAGAATCAGTCGTCTACTGCGGACAACGAGGCCTTGGCATCTTCACGGTCGACCCGCGCGAGACCGGAAGTCCATTTCATAAAGACCTCGAACTCGTCCGGCAGATCGCGGCCAGCCATGGCAGAACACTCAACTTCCCTTCGACGTCTCGTTCAGGGTTAGCGTTCTAGCGTCGCCGCCTCCTTAGCTTCGACTGCTTAGACGTTGTCACCGTCCGGACCAACGGCCTCGGCGATTGCCGTGAATATCCTCGACGAATCTCCTCGACCAGCCCCGGCGAATACTGCGGTCTTTCCTCACCTCGTCCCTGCGTTCCCCGCCGTCATCAGGGCTTGGTGCAGTACTAACACGCAAGACCGGCCTCATGAGAACTCCCCGCACTGAACGCTGGTGTCCCCGAGGTGCAGGGCGGTGCCGTACCAACTCCTTGCAGGCTCAGTCACCGCAATCACTCGGTCTTCGTCGAACCCGCACCTGCGCGTCGCGTTTCCCTGTTGAGTTGCTGTTGTGCCAGACCGGCCGCCGCCCGCCGATCGCTCGCTTCGGTCATCGGGCTCCCTCATCTCGAACAACGTGCCAAGCCGCCGGCAGAATCTGCGTGTGGGACCGATGCTCCCGACTGCAATCAAGGCCGTCCGCTGTTGTACAACCGGTTTCGTCCCCTGGCGGGCCGTAACACCACGTCGCACTTCGCCGTCTAGATTATTGTGCCGTCGCAAGACTATGCCCGCCGATATTGAACGTCAGGAAGCCAGATGCACCTCGAACGCCTCGTCCTTCAGAACTTCCAGTGCTTCGGCCCAGAGCCGGTCGAGATCGAACTGCTCCCGGAGCTGACCGCGTTCCTCGGAGCGAACGGTTCCGGAAAGACGGCCGCCTGTCGCGCGTTGTCAAGAATGTTCGGGATTTCGGCGGACGACCGCACTGTCCGGCCGGGTGACTTCCACATCCCGATGGAGGAACAGACTCCGCCGGAGACCCGTGCGCTGCGGATTGAGGCGCTCCTCGGATTCCCTGAACTCGAGGTCGACGACCCGGCGAGCAAGGCTGCTGTCCCTGAGTTCTTTCACCGGATGGCTGCCTCGTCCGATGGTGTCCTCAAGTGCCGCCTCGTACTAGAGGCGACGTGGGAAGCCGACGGCACCCTCGAAGGCTCCGTGACAGAGACCCGGCTGGTCGTCCAGACCCTCGAAACCCCATACCGGGAGGAAGACTGCGTGCCATTGCCCGCAGCCGAGCGGGCGCGGATCCAGATGATCTACGTCCCTGCTTCCCGGGACGGCGCTCGACAGGTCGCGGCATTTCTCCGGAGCCGCCTGTGGCGAGCCGCTCGCTGGTCCGAGGAGCTGCGCGACCTCGCGGAGGAAACCGCTGCAGAACTGGCCGTCGAGTTCCGGAAAGAACCGGCGACCTCGGCGGTCGAGCGGGTGCTGGCCGGACGTTGGCGCGAGCTGCATGACGCCGGTACGCACACCGAGCCTCGTTTCCGCCCGCTGGAGAGCGACTTCGCACAGCTGCTGGGCAACGCCGAGCTTGTCTTCGAGCCTGATCCGACTGGCCGCGCAAAGCCAGCGCGCGAGCTGAGCGATGGCCAGCGGTCGCTGCTGCATCTCGCGCTGCTGAGCACCACGCTCGACATCGAAGCCGACGTCGCCGCGGGAAAGCGCACAGCGGAGTTCGACCTCGGCTCCGCGCACCTGCCCAGCCTGACACTCGTCGCGGTCGAGGAACCCGAGAACAGCCTGTCCCCGTTCTTTCTGTCTCGCATCGTCACGCAACTGCAGGCACTATGCATCAGTTCCCGGGCACAGGTCGTCCTCGCAAGCCACTCCGCGGGTGTGCTGCACCGCATTGATCCGAAACAGCTGCGCTACTTCCGCATGGATCACAGCGACGGTACGGCCTCGGTGCGGAAGATCCTGCTGCCAGCCGAGGAATCCGAAGAAGCCAAGTACGTTCGCGAGGCGATTCGCGCTCATCCGGAACTGTACTTCGCCAAATTCGTTGTCCTCGGCGAGGGCGACTCCGAAGAATTGGTCATTCCCCGCATCGCGCAGGCTGTGGGCGTCTCCCTCGATCCGTCGTTCGTGGCGATGGCACCGCTCGGCGGCAGGCACACCAATCACTTCTGGCGTTTGCTGACCGACCTCGGAATCCCGCACACGACACTACTCGACTTAGACTACGGCCGGGCTGGCGGCGGCGCGGGCCGGATACGCGAAGCCTTCACTCGGCTAATCGACTACAACGTCAAGCCGTTCGCAGGTCTTCCTGGTTTTTCCCAGGTCGAGGACATCACCGACGACCTCACTCTGGACCAGCTCGCCCCGCTGATCGCGCATCTGCGCGGCCACGGTGTCTATTTCAGCGAACCTCTGGACCTCGACTATGCCATGCTCACTGCCTTCCCCGACGCCTACAAGAAACTCGACGACGGAGAGCGCGGGCCCCAGAACAAAGACGCACACGACGCGGTGTTGGGAACCGACGGCAAAGACCACGGATACTGGACGCCCGAGGACGACGACGAGGCTAGCAAACTGGAAACCGCTTTGCAGTGGTACCGTTACCTGTTCTTAAGCAGGTCCAAGCCTAGTTCTCACCTGCGCGTGCTGGCCAGCCTTAGCGATCTGGAGCTGGGCGCCGGTCCCGAGGTGCTTACCGCGCTGATCGAAGCCATCCGCAAGGAGCTCGAGCTGTGACCCCCGATTCGGCAGCAACTGGCTGGCAGCCGGTGGGCATCAACGACCTCGAACCAGCCGCATGGGACGCACTGTCTGACGCAGGCTCTACCGCAGTCGCCGCCGGCCCCGGCGCCGGCAAGACCGAGTTCCTGGCTCAACGTGCCGCGTACCTGCTGCAGACTGGCCAGTGCGCGCCACCGCACCGCATTCTCGCGATCTCGTTCAAACGCGATGCCGCGACGAACCTGGGTCGCCGCGTGCAGGAGCGAGTGCCCGAGCACGCGGACCGGTTCGTCTCGCGGACATTCGACTCTTTCACCAAAGGCCTGCTAGACCGGTTCAAAGCCGCCCTACCAACCGGCTGGACCTTGCCCGGTTCGTACGAACTGGCGTTCCCCAGTACCACCGAGCAACGCGATTTCATCGATTACCTTGCCGACACTGCCAACGGAGATCAGCGTGCCGCCCTGTACCGGCTGCCTAGGAACACCTTCCTCGCCGAGGTGGTCGGAGCCTGGTCGCTACCGTCCGAACCGCCGGCGGGCGATCCAGCCGACGCCGCGGCGCTCGCCGCCTGGCGATGGTGGCAGGAACGCTTCGAACGCCCTGAACGCCCGTGGCTGGATTTCGTCATGATCAATCGTCTGGCGGAGCTCCTAGCCCGCACACGGCCGCAGATCCGGCGTGCCCTCCGCGCGACCTACCCGTTCGTCTTCGTCGACGAGTTCCAGGACACCACCATCGCTCAGTTCTCTTTCCTGAAAACTGTCTTCACGGATGCTGTGATCACTGCGGTCGGCGACCGGAAACAGCGGATCATGGGCTTCGCTGGCGCGCTCCCGGACGCCTTTCCCCGGTTCATCCGGACCTTCTCCGCCTGCGAATACGCGCTGGCGTGGAACTTCCGCTGCACCGACAGTCTCGTAGCGCTCCAGCACGTCATCGCGGCCAAACTGGATCCTACGGCCATGCGCGCGGAATCAAGGGTCGACGACGGACCAGCCATCGAACCCGTGCGGTTGTGGCGCTTCAACGGGGCCGTTCAGGAAGCGGCGATCATCGCCAGCTGGATCGCCGATGACATCGACCAATTCGACCGCACTGCCGCCGACTTCGCGCTCGTCGCCCGGCAGAAGGTCGACACCCTCGAACCGCACTTGCGCACTGCCCTGGCCCGGCACGGCATCCGGCTCCGCAACGACGACGCGCTCTGCGGGAAGATGCGTCTTCAGGACCTTCTCAAGAACGAAGTCACCCGGCTGATCCTGGGCGCGCTCCGGCTTGCCGTCCACCCGGACGGGCTAAGCGATGTCTGGCTCGAGACCTCCGCGCTGCTGCAGCAAGTGCGAGGGACCGCGGGCGACGACATGGCGATCCGGAACGTGCACGATGAGCTGGCGCAGCTCACCGGAACTATCCGAAGCCGGCTCGCTAGCACGTCCGTCGACTCGGCGACCGTCGTCAACGAGGTAGTCCGGTTCCTCGGCCCCGACGAGCTCCGCGGATACGTCAAGTCTGCACAACGCGGGGAGGAACTCGAAGTCGTCCTTGATTCATTCAGGGCACGGCTGGCCGTGGTCTCATCCCAAACAGCTGACTGGAGCGCGGCCTTCGATGAGTTCGAGGCCGCTGACGCGGTCTCCCTTATGACCGTCCACAAGAGCAAAGGCCTCGAATACCACACCGTTTTCTTCCTCGGACTCGACGATAACCAATGGTGGTCCCACTCCCGCGACCGGGAAGGATCAACTTCTGCCTTCTTCGTGGGGCTGTCCCGCGCAGCACGCCGGCTGATCTTCACCACGACGTCGAACAACACCCAAGGCATCGCCGAGTTCTACGATATGCTCCGACGCGCCGGAGTCGCCGAGCAAAGCTGGCTCCCGGACGACGCCGGGCCGGGCCGAATCCCACCGACGGCGGAACCGATCCCAGCGAAGCTTTGGTCGGTAGGGGAGAACCGACCTCTCAGCTAAGGAGGTCTCTATGGCCGGCCAGCCCCCATTGGGGATTTTTCATCCTGGTTTGTGCTGTTCATGGCGGGTTGACGGGGTGTGGTAGTTGTCAGGCCGGGGTGGGCTGGGCGGTGTCGCGGACGGCTTGTTCGTGCTGGGTGAGGACGAGCAGGGCGCGGACGAGGGTGGTGGCGTGGCGTGGTGCGATGCGGAGTTTGTCGAGGACGCGCCAGGTTTTGAGGGCGGCGAAGCCGCCCTCGACCGCGCAGCGCATCGCGTTGAACACGCTGTTGGCCTGTTTCTGCGGCTCGGTGAGCGGCCGGTTGGTTTCGGCTTTGAACGGGGTGAGCACGATCTGCGCGCAGGGGCCGCCGCAGTCCGGGCAGTGGCGGGTGTCGCGGACGTCTTTGTGCCAGCCCTGGTAGCCCTTGTCCGCGGCGGGGGTCAGGCCGTGGGCGTGGAGGCGGTCGCGCAGCCGGTGGCGGCGGGCGGCGGTGATGTCGGCGGTCCTGCCCGGCAGCACGGCCGAGACCCACAGCAGCCGTCCGTGTTCGTCGGTGAGGCCTTGGACGTTGAGGCCGTGGTGTTTGTGCTTGCCGCTGTAGTTGCGGCGATTGTCTGTGCCGGTGCGGCGGCGGGTGCGGATCAGGGTCCCGTCGGCCAGCACCACCGCCGCGCCGCGGGCGGCCAGCCGCCGCAGCACCCGCCCCAGCCGCGGCGCCCGGGCCGCGAGCAGGTCGATGGCCTCCAGCAGCCAGCGGCGCAGCGTGGCGGCCGACACCGCGTTGGCGCGGGACAGGTCCAGCAGGCGCTGGTCGTGGCGCAGCATCGCCAGCACCAGCACCGCCTGCTCGGCCGGGGACGCCTTGCGCCACCGCGACCCGATCGCCCGGCGGCGGCCGATCAACCCGGCCAGCATCGCGATCGTGGGCGGCGACACCGGCAACACGCTGCGATACGAGGCCAGAACCTGCTGTGAGACAGTGAGAGCGGAGCCCCCGGACGTTTTTTCTCGAGTCACGACTTGATCAACATCCGGGGGCTCCGCCGCGTTCCCGCCCGGCCCACGCCCGCCCCGCAACTCCGTTACAGCACAACCACAACCAGCCCCGTCAACCCCACCTAACCAGCACCAACAAGATGAAAAATCCCCATTGCGGCGCGGCGCGGCCCGACCAGTCCGTGGACACACCCTGGGACAGCAGCACCTCGTCTACGATGGCTGTCGACACTGGGGGGGCATCGCGGGACTGGAGTCTCCGCACGAAACCGCGCTTGCGTGCGCTGGCCGCACCATAGTCGATCTTCGCGAGCCTGATCCGCCCGCGGCACGCACCTTCCGTGGCAGCCGCTACTCCAGTTGTTTCTGTGCGAACCGGTCCGTCGAGACGACGATCATCATGGTGATCACTCCGCCCCGGTGATCGGTGTTGTCGAGGACGGACAGCTCGCTAGTGACAGGTTCAATACAACGCCCATAACGACCAGTGCTCGCCGCCGCCGTCGACCGCGCCCTCGACGCTGGTTTCGAGCGCACGCCTGGCAGTTCGCTTGCACATCGGAGCCGATCCACAGGATGTTGGCTAGCATCTCGGCGTCGCGCTGGGCGCTTTTCGACTTCGCTTGCGAGAGCCGGGTTTGGTAGCGCGCGGTGTCTTGCGCCAAGCCCCGGCATTGTCGGCGAGATGCACGACCGGCGTACTGGCATACGTCCGTCCACCTCTCGTCATACGCACCGGTTTCGAAGCGACCCGCAAGCGAATGGGTTCGAAACCCTGATGTTACGATGAGTTCTCGATTGCTTACATGGAGTGATCCAATCTGGGCTCAGCAATAACTCAGAAGGCGCTTTGCGCTCATACAAAAGCAGGTAGAGTTGCGCGCAGAGGGGGTCGTGGGCGGCAGCGGCCTGGTACACGTTATCTGGGGACAGGAGCTGATGCTCGTGGCGCACGACTATCATCTTGAAGAACTCGGCCCACGAGCTTTCGAACAACTTGCCGCTACCTTGGCTCACGCGGCATTCGGCCCCGGCCTCGACGTTTATGGATCAGGCCGCGACGGCGGGCGCGAAGCCACCTTTCACGGGCGGATCTCGTGGGACGGCGGCATGACAACGTGGGAAGGGTACACAGTAGTTCAGGCCAAGCAGCGTGAACATATGGCAGACCCGGCAACCAATCTTAAATGGCTGCAAATCCAAGTACGCAGCGAACTCAACTCATGGATGGCGCGCAACTCAGGGCGCGACGGTTTTCCGGATTACCTCTTGTTTGTAACCAACGTGAGACTGTCGGCCACACCCGGCGGCGGCGTTGACACAATAACCAAATACGTGCTGGAGGAACTCGACCGCGGGCACCCATTCGACCGCTCGGACACTCCCCGTTCGCGCGGACTGAAAGATATCCGCATCTGGCATCGCGACACTCTCAATGCGATAATTTCGAGTAATCAAGGGGTGCGCGCTGCGTTTCCGGCACTGCTGACAATCGGCGATATAATTGCCCGAGTCAACAACCTACCGGTAACAATAGACCCATCTGTTATTGGCCCCATTCTGCACAATCACGCTCAGAGTTCGTTAAAGCACGAACGATGGGTTCGCTTCGGGGAGGCCGGGGGGCTCCAGGCACGCCAGTCAGTAGATCAGATCGTTGTAGATCTGCCGGTGCGCCACGCAGAAAATAACAGAGAGCAAGCTCTTGGAGAATTCATCAAGATGGGCGACCCAGTTCTGCGTCGCTCAGTGTGGAACACCAATAAGCCGCGACATCTAGTGATAACAGGGGCGGCAGGAAACGGCAAGAGCACGCTCGCGAAGTACCTTACCCAAATTTATCGAGCGCATTTTCTTGACCGCGAACAATTAACGGGAACAACTCGTGAAATTGTCGAATGCACACTCCGCTCCCAGGTGCGCCTACAACTTGCGCCACCCAAGTCCCGGCGATGGCCGCTGAATGTCTCCTTGCCAGAGATGGCAAACGATATGGGGCCAAGCGGCGGGCCGACGATGCTGCGCTGGCTGAGTAGCCATATTTCGGCCCGAACTTCCCTCGACCTTCAGCCGGCTATCCTAGAAAAGTGGCTCAAGGGATGGCCATGCCTGCTAATTCTGGACGGCCTAGATGAAGTTACGGCCCCTTCGCTAAGGCAACGAGTGCTTGATGAGATATCCGAGTTCGTGGAACTCGCAGATCAAATCGATGCCGACTTGTTCGTCATCGTGACAACTCGCCCAACTGGGTATACCGAGCGCATCATGCCAGCAGAGTTCACGCAACTCGACCTCGATTACTTGACCGTCAACGAGGCGGTTGACTACGGGAGGCATATCACAGAGAAAAGATTGCTTGATGATATACTTATTCAAGAACAGGTAATCGATCGATTTGAACGCGCTACGACATCGCCCGCAATCGAGCGATTAATAAAGACTCCGCTCCAGGTTTTAATACTGACATTCATCCTGGAAAACCTCGGCGAACTTCCGGCCACGCGTTATGAACTATTCTGGTACTACTATGAGACCGTGTACCGTCGTGAACAGGAAAAACCAACATCGCACCGAACATTTTTGCGCACTCATCGTGACGATGTAACTGAGCTTCATCAGCGCGTCGGGATTATCCTGCAGATACAGTGTGAAGGCACAGGAGAGACGAGAGCACGGCTTCCTCTGCTGTCGCTTCGTGCGCTTGCCAGGGCCAGAATGATTGAAGTCGGCCATGAGGACGACTCCGAGGCGGATGCTCTAGCTGAGCAAGTTGTCCAGATTGCGACCACCAGGCTCGTTCTTCTGACCGCCGATGAAGGTGACACCGTCTCCTTCGAAGTCCGCAGCCTCCAAGAGCTTATGGCTGCACGCGCACTAGTCGACGGCGACGACGCCACCATACGGTCGAATTTGATTGCGACAGCACCTAGCCCGCACTGGCGCAATACCTGGCTGTTCGCAGCCGGAAAACTGTTCACGGACAGCGACCACCGCAGAAATCTAGTCCTCAGCATCGTGGAGACTTTCGACAGGACCACCAACTGCTGGCCCGGTTGGCTGTATCCGATCGGCCCCGAACTTGCGGCACACCTTATCGACGACGGTCTCGCAGAAACGAAGCCAGCCGCCTTGCGCGCCCTCGTCGAGATCGCCCTGAGGATTCTACATGGACCGATACCAGAAGAGTTCGTAACAGTTGCCAAAAGCTTGTCTTATGCAACCAGACATAAGACACTGAGCACCCTAATTCGAAACGAAATGCGAAATGCTTTCGCTGGAACTCCTGTTGCCGTTAATGCAGCGAGCCTCCTAGCGCTCGCGTCTCCGGGGGCAGTCATCGTTCCAGGTCAGCCGCTACCTGCCGAGCTCAGAAATGCAACTCGCCTCTGGACAAATTCGCCGCCTCGAGGGCCCCGTACAACCGTTGGAAGACTGCTCAGACGCGCCCTAGCAGAACTCCGCGATGAACCTGGCGAACTCTTGACTGAGGCGGCAATTAGCGAGTGCGAACAACTTACGCTCCTCACGCTTCCGGACGGAAGCTTCTGGCCAAATGTCGTTCCACCCACATTTACCCATGACAAACTCGACGCAGCTTTCAACGATCCGGACGCCACGACGCTATTTCAGTTGTGCCTCGGTAACATTGAGCCAAATGAGTGGGCGGCCCGATCATTGCTGGCGAGAGCAATGTCAGCCGCAAAGTCCAGGAAGCCTGTTAGCGAGCACTTGACACTCCCCTACGTCAGGGACATTATGCAGTAGGAAGAACTTTAGTTAGACAATGTAATCTCATTGAATTATTAACTCATATTGAGTCACGTCGGCCGTGCAGCGACTCGTTAAACCTCGATCACTTGCCCTAAAACTGTCAACCGCCTCCGGCCGCACTCGAAATCGACTAGCGCATATCACACGAAACCCGCACCAACTAACCTCACCAGTACACTCACGCAGCATGAAACCCGATGGCGCGCGGTTCGCACCCACCGTCCAGCAGCGTTCGCTCTTCCATCCTCTCGCTTTGCTGGGCTTGCCGTAGCAGACCTATCGTGGATCAGGTCGTCAAGAACCGACCCGTTCATCGGCTTCGAATTGCAGTGCTCGTGCGGCGCTGTCGACCAGATCGTCGTATGTGAGCACCTGGACTCGGGTCAGGTGGGCGTTGTACGACCTGATGGTTTGGTGTATCTGTTCGCTTGTGATCCCGTCTGTGGCCTCCAGTTCGGCATTCCCGATCACCACCGTGCCCCTGGCCCGACGGTAGTCGTAGTTCGCGCCAAGTTCGTTGTGCTCATACGTCTGCAGCGAGGTTCCTAGGTCATCTAGCCCGCGGAGGTAGTTCATGCACTGTCCGATTGCTTCGTGGACGTCGGTCGACACGATTAGGTGATTGCGTTGCTTCTTGACAAGTCTATGGCCCGGCCGCTTGAGTTCGATCACGTGAATGCTGCGGTCACTGCAAATGAGCGGGATGTCGTGCTGATCAAGCGGGACGCTGTCGCGTCGTTCGCGTATCCCGATGTACTGCCCGCCGAAGATCCAGAATTTTCGACCGATCAGGCTCTGGACGGTCTCCTCTTTAGCCGTCCTGTCGAGGACAAGATCACGCAGTTCTGCGACCGCTCGACGCCTGCGATGGATGACGTCAAGGTCGAGCGCAAGCTGGCCGACTGAAGTCGAGCTCAATCCCGCGACGACCTCTCCAAGGTCGTCGCGTTGTGCGAGGCGGCGGCCCAACTCAGCGGCACCGACATTCGTCTGCCGCAGGGCTGTCCGCACCTGTTTGACCTGCGCCGAGATCTTTTCCGCGAAGTTCGTGAATCCCATTTCAGCGTCGGGTTCGCGTATCGTCACGTTGGGCTGGTGCGTCGCCACCAGTAAACACGCTGCGTCATACATCCTGTCCCGCACGATGCGCCGGAAGAAATCACTAAGCAGGTCTTCTGGCCGCTTCGGCGGTTCTGGCGAGGTTCCCGGCGTGCTCGCTCCGGGAAGAGTGGGCGACGCCGCGGCCGCCTGGTCCTCAAGCACATACACCAAGCCAAGCGCGGGCTTCAGCGCGCGAACTGACGGCTGGTCGTAGGGGCGGGAGACATCAACCCCCCGCGCGACGATGTCGTCCATCCTGTTTCGGACGTTGTGGCGGGCGGCCGAGCCACTCACCGAGATGATTTCGATCCCGCCAACGGGCATCTCATCCTCGGTCACGAGGACGTCCCAAGGTCTCCTGACGCGATGATACGCACCAGGGAGGTTCATCGATTGGTCAGTGTGAATCGCCGATCGGTCGACGCCACACCGTACGAGTTCCTCGACCACCGCATCTTTCAGATGTTGATATCGACGTCGGCTGCGTACGTCGTTGGCAGTGGACCAGTCGTTCCGGATCGCTTCTTCCGCAGCATGGACAGTCACGGGCTTCATCTTTCCGCAACCGTCCGAGACAGGTAACAGGCGGTCCCGTCGAGAGTGTTTTCCGGACGTTCGACGGCTGATTTCGAGCTCGACGCCCTTTACCCAACTAGCCAGGAGCAGCGAGCGCTGAAACCGAATAGAACTGGCAGTCGCTCGATTACTTGCTCAACGACCGTGGCCCGGTGCCTCGTAACTAGCTCTGACCTGCGGGTACGCGATCCGTCATCCGACATCAAGCGTTGTGGTTAACGAGCAACTCGCCCCTCGGACACCAAACCAGGTGAGATTTCCCCAAGTCTTGCAACAGTCGATCACCCAGCACAAGGGTGGTCGGCTTCGCTCGTTGAGCAGGCTGTTCGCGGCGCTGGGCGGGTGGTCGGCATGACGTCGGTCGTCCCGCCGCTCATCCCCGGTGCCGACGCCCGTAGCCGCCTCGCGCCCTTGGCTGTGCCCGTCGAGCGGCTCCCGCTGCCGACCGTCCCGGCTCCGTCGCGTCACGCGGACTTCGCCTATGCGCTGTCCCGGCTCGACGGGTCCGGACGGCTTTCCGCGACGTCGGTGCTCGCTCAGCTCCGGTGGCGAACCTCGGTCCGGCTCGACGCCACCGTCGTCGGCACCTCGATCGTGTTCCGCCCCGACCGGCATGGACCCTTCGCGCTTGACCCCAAACGCAAGGTCGTCATCCCGCACCTGCTGCGCCGACCCTGCCGTCTGCGTACTGGTGACCAAGCGCTGCTCGTGGCTGACGTCCGGGAGAACGTCCTCGTCGTTCATCCGATGGCTGTGCTCGACAAGCTGGTCCTTGCCCGGCATGCCTCGCTGATCGAAGGCGACGGCGATGACGACTAGCCAAGCCGAACTCGACGCTGCCCGGCTCCTGCTGGCGAAAATGGGCGTCACCCCCGCCGACCTGCTCGACAGCCCGGCGCGAGCGGCCGCGACGCCGACCGTCTCCGCCTACATCCCGGTCGTCGCGCGGTCCGTCTCGCCCGCCACAGCGCGCTCGTACGCCTCGTACTGGGCGCAGGCCGAAGCGGCCTGGGGCGACCGGCGGATCGACGAGCCCACCCCTTCGGAGATCAAGCAGCTCGCCGAGGAGGCGCGGGCGAACGCGCTGGTGCGGAGCAATTCCCGGGGCGGTCGCTCGGCGATGGAGAACTTCATCGCCGCGATGCGATGCCTCTACCGGCATGCCGTCGACGACGGACTCCTCACCGAGCTCCAGAATCCGGCGCTCAAGGTCACGAAGCCACGGCGGCTGCCGTCTCCGCGGCGCGCGCTCACCGCCGACGAGCTGACCGAGATCAACGCCGTGACTGTCGAGACTGGTGACGATCCTGATCTCGACAGTCTTCTGCTGCGGCTGCACACGGAGACCGCCTGCCGCCGCGGCGGAGCGCTCGCGCTCCGCCCTCGAGACCTCGACCCCACGGAGTGTCTCGTCTGCCTGCGAGAGAAAGAGGGCACCAGTCGCTATCAGCCGGTGTCCCCGACCCGGATGCGGCTGCTGCTCGAGCACGCAGACGAACGCGGCTCCGCCCATCCCGATGGAGCGCTCCTGCGCTACCGCAACGGCACACCCGTCACCAAGCGTCGTTACGACCATCTGTGGAAGCGCCTCGGCCGTCACCTTCCGTTCGTGCGCAACCAGAACATCTCCACCCACTGGCTGCGCCACACCAGCCTCACCTGGGTCGAGCGCCGCTTCGGTTTCGGCGTCGCTCACGCCTACGCCGGGCATTTCGACTCGTCGGACAACTCCACCGTCACCTACATCAAAGCCGGAATCCACGACGTCGCCACGGCCTTGTCCGCATTGACCGGTGAACCGCATCCCCTGGCCCGCCAGCACCTTCCGGGAGCCGCGCAATGAGCCGCAGACCACAATGGACCGCGTCGCTGGCGGTGCAATGCGCCTGCACCGCGCTCGTCGCACTCGGTGCCGCCTACGCCTCCTACCGGCACGGCCGCACCTTCGCCCTCCGCTTCGGCGCCGACCCGACCACCGCAGCGATCTGGCCGCTCATCGTCGACGGCCTCCTCGTCATCGCGACGGTCGAACTCTGGAAACGCACCGCCGACACCGGCCGGCGGACCGCGTGGGCCGCCTTCGCATTCGGGATCTCGCTCTCGTTGTGCGCCAACATCGGTGCCGCCGAGAGCCTCACCGTCCTCAGCGTCATCGTCGCGGCAAGCCCGCCTATCGCGCTGCTCCTCGCAGTCGAACTGTTCAACCGGGCCCTGCGACGCAGCTCCGTACCGCAGGACGAGACATCCGAGACCTCCGCCGAGACCGCTCGGCACGATTCGGACATCGAGTCTCGAACCGCGCGGCCGACTGCGGAACAGCGGATGTGGCAGCACTTCGTCCAGGAGCACGCCCGCGGCCGCACCCCGACAGGCGCGGAACTCGACCGCATCGCCAACACCCACAACTACGGACGACGCATCCTGCGCGAGTGGAAAGCCGCCGGCCGACTCTCCCAGTTGGAGAACGAACCGGAGCAGCCGAGCATCCTGGCCGCTTGAAACCGAGGCATCGCACGTGGCGGACGGGATCCCGCGCGCCGCGTTCGATGACGAGCCTGTTTCAGCAGGTCGCCGGTCTCGCCCTCCAGCGGGAGCTGGAGCGCATTGCTGACGGTCGAGCTTCCGCCGTCGCAGCCCGCCGGTACCGCGCACGCACCGTCTCCTGCCGGGCATTAGCTGCGCTGGGCTGAATCCGCTGTGTGAGTTCGATCCCCTGGGGCGGTTCGGACGACATCTACATCGGAAAAAATGGTCTTTGAGCTGCGGGTTTCTGCGGTGGTCGGGATTGTGAGCTGCCGCCGGTCGCGCAGGGGTGAGTCGGCATGACGGCAGCGATGGCGGAGCACGTCGGCCGTCCTCCGGAGGAATCAGAGGCTCGGACGCGCCGCCCATGGTCGTTGTGGGTGCAGTGCGGTGCGACGGGTTTGGTGGCGCTCGGTGCTGCGTATGCGTCGTATCAGCACGGTCGGACGTTCGCGTTGCGGTTTGGTGCTGATGGGGCGACGGCGGCGATTTGGCCGTTGATCGTGGACGGGCTGCTCACGTTAGCGACAGTCGAGTTGTGGCGGGGCCAACGGGGGAGTGGACGTTCGTTGGCGTGGGCGGCGTTCTTGTTCGGTATCTCCTTGTCGTTGTGCGCGAATATCGGTGCGGCTCCGTCGTTGAGTGTGTTCGGGGTGACGGTGGCGGCTTGCCCTCCGCTTGCTCTTTTGCTTGCTGTGGAGTTGCTGAACCGTGCGTTGCGGCGGCATCGACCGGCAACGGCCAGCCTGTTGGCATGCGTCGAGTCGGGCGAGCCGGCGGTTGAAATGGAGACGGCTGTGGAGTCATCAGTGGAGTCAGTCTCGGTTACCGGTGTGTTGACGGCTGAGCAGCGGATGTGGCTGCACTACGAGCAGGAGGCAGCGGTGGGTCGCCGGCCGTCGGGTGCGGAGTTGGATCGGGTGGCGGGGACGCACAACTATGGTCGGCGAGTTCTCCGTCGGTGGAAAGCCGCAGGTCGCCTCGACGCGGTCCTGGAAGCGAGGGCGTCGGCTGTCGAAGATGGAGCGGGGAGAGCCGTGACCGGCGTTTCTTGAGTGTGCGGTAAGGATTCGTTGTAGGGCATTGCCAGTGTCTGCCTTCAGCGGAAGCCTGTGGTGACTCGTCTGGTGATGCTGGAGGGTTACCGGCGAACGCCGGACTCCTCGGTGACGATGCTGGCGGCCGATGGATGGCCCCCGGTAAGCAAGGGACGGGCGGTGTTCATCGTCGCCAGCCAATCCGTCCATGGATTCCCGGCGCTCGCTGGCGGACAGCCCGCTCCGGGACCGGAACTGTGGTGAAACAGGTCAACAGCCTTCAGCGGCACGGTGATCGTTGCTGTGGAACCGCGGCCTGCCCGGCAAACCGCACTGGGGCCCGTAGGACGGCGGCGCTGGTCCAGGAGCTGAAGGGGCTTTGACAGGTCAATCCCACCACAACACGACGGCCAGCCGACGCTGGGCGGCTTCCGCGTAGGAGTCGCGCAGGAGGGCGTGCTGTTCGGCCAGGTCGCCGGAAACCGTTCCGGCAAGCGAGCCCAGTTTCATCTCGACATGATCCGGCTCCGCCGGCACGACGGGCGCGGGCCGCTTCCGGCGTGATGTCATGCAAGGCTTCCGCGACCGCTGCGACTTGCTCAGGCTCCAGCGCGGTCATCGGATGTCCGTCGATCGAGGCCGCCAGTTGCCCATCATGTACTTGGTGGACGCATGCAGGCCTGCTGCGTTCGGCTGTCCGAATGTGCGCTGGTCTTGCCGAGCGCTCGGCGCGCCAGTTCGGCTTGCCTGGAGTTCTTCGGGATCATGGGGGGATGCAGGGAGGGAAAGTGGAGGTCTTCTGGGGCGATAGGCCGAATGTCGGTTCCGAGCTTCGGTTCCTTGAGCAACTCACCGCCGACCTCGAAAGCTCGGGAACACACGCCATTGTCCTCGCCAACTTCTTCACCGAGCGTGCATCGCGGCAGATCGACTTCCTCGTGATCACGGACGTGCACGTGTGCCACGTAGAGCTCAAGAACTACTCTGGGCAGTTAGTCGGGCACGCGAACGGGCTGTGGTCGTCCCGGCGCGCAGACGGCGTGCTCGAGGAGATTGACCGGCAGAACCCGTATGTGCAAGCGCTTGAGGGCAAATTCGCGTTGAGTGACGACATGCACGCGCTTGCCGCGCGGGCCGGCGTCGCGCTCGCTCGGAAGTATTACACCCAGTTTGACAGTGTCGTATGCGTGTTCCCGAGGCTCGCCGCGGGCTCGGAGGTGCCTGACGACTTCAAGGTCCGGACACTCGGGTATGCCGACTTCCTGACGTTTCTGCGGACGCCTGGGCGGCGGCTCCCGTGGGACCGTGACCGCTGGGCCGGTTTCATCCGAGCGCACAGGCTGGCCCAGGGCGGCGAAGAGGACGAGGTCGATGCGAACATTGCCGGGCGGCTTGTCCGCACGTACGCGCGGAATCTCGGGGAGTTCTACAGGACGCGGCTGCACGAACTGGTCGGCGTCCCGTGGCTGCTCGACGACGGGGCAGTGGTCCCGGTCGAACTTCTCCGCTCCGGAGTGAAGCATGCCCAGCTCATCGGGCCGTCCGGGGCCGGCAAGAGCCATCTGGCCAAGCACCTCGCCCTTGCGATGGCCGACGCGGGTTTCGTGCCGATCCTCGTCGACGCGAGCATGTACGAAGATCGACTTTCGGCCCTGCTGAACCGAAGCGTCGGCCGGTTCGTCGTCGGATCCGCGGACGAGTTGCTCCGTGCGGCAGCGATTACAGGGCAACCGGTGTTCTTGCTGGTGGACGGCTTCAACGAGTGTCCCGCCCGGCTCCAGGAGCGATTGCTGGGGGACCTGGCGGCGTTTTGGCTTCGCACTTCCGGGACGACGTTGATCACCAGCCAGGAAGAGGTGCCGCTGCCCGGCCCTGTTATGCGCGCGGGACCTATGACGGCCTCGGACAAGGCTGCCATCCTGGAGTCTTACGGCGGCCCGGAGATACTGGAGCTCTGCGAGCCCTTTTCCACGCCGTACGAGCTCGCGATCGCCTCCGAGTGCGCCAGCGAGGTGAGTGCGTCCACCACCCGCGCAACGTTGCTCGACGGGTTCATCCGCAAACGCGTCCAGGAGACGAGGTCGCCTGCCGATGTCCGCGCTGCGCTGCGTCGGGTCGCCTTGGCGATGGACGAGCGTCTCTCTGCCTGGCTGTCGGTCGACGTGGTGCGGCGCCTCGCAGAGCAGGCCGTTGTCGAGAATCAGGCACCCAGCGGTGTCGTTGACGATGTGCTCGGTTGCTCACTGTTCGTCAGCCAAGAAGGTCGGCTCTCCTTCTCGCATGAACTCCTCAGCCGGTTCCTGGTCGCCGAAGAGCTGCTGGTCAGCTATCGCGACCCGGCCGAGCTGGTCCGTGAGCTGGCGCGACCGCGCCACCGTGACCTGCTGCCAGTCGCCGTCTCATTGGCATCGGATGCGGGCTCGCTGCGCAGCCTCTTTGACGGACTGGCCGATGCGGAGCTGTTCGCCGATGCATTGCACGGCGACCACGGAGCACTTGCCGCCCAGGTGGTGCGACCGGCGGCCTTGTCGATGCTGGGGACTGTCACCGAAACGATGGCGGACGCCACGTTCGCCGTCGGTCCTGAGTACCGGCTCACCGTGACCGGCGGTCATCAAATCTCCGATCGCGACGGCAAGCTGTTGGCGGCGGTGGGCCGCTTGGTGCGTCAAGGGCACTTTGTCGACGAGGTCGTCACGCTGCTCGACGCGACGGACGCTGCCTGCCGACGGTCAGTGGGGGAGCAGCCCGGCGTCGGCGAGCCCAGCCCGTCGGACGTGGTCGCGGCCGTGCTGGTCGGGCTAGGGCCGGCGAACGTCGCGGTCGCAGCGAGGATCATCCTGGACGGCTGCGAGCATGCTCACCGCGACACCTGGCTTCAGTCGCTCGCTGGAATCCGCGAGATTTCGGACGGACGAATAGCTGCGGTCGCGGCTGATGCGAGCAGCCGAAGCTACGGCCGTTTGCTGTTGCTGTGCTGCCTTCTCAGCGCGGGGCCAGCCATGGAAGGTGCAGACCTCGCCCCGGACGTGTTTCGACTGGCATGGGAGAGCGGCGCGTACCACGTCCAGCTTGAGGGCTTGCGGATGATTCAAGGGTTCGCCGCCTGTACGAACGGGTTCCCGCAGCACGACCGGATCGTCAGCGTCCTCGACGAACTCGCGGTCGACGAGATACATCCCGTTCTCAGCACACAGCTCGTAGACACCATGAACTCGTTCGGCATGGTCACATCGGACGTCGAGCCAAATCACGTCAGCGCGGAGATATCGGCTTTGCTGCGCGGCGGAGCGAGCTCGGAAAACCGCCTAAGCGCCTACTATCTCGTCACGTCGCAGTTCGATGACTTCGTCGGTGAGGCGTACTTCGTCGCCCTTGAAAAACTCGACCAGGAGTCGCGGACACTGCTTTTTACGATGGCCGCGTTGGGTGCAGAGGACGGGTTTTGGACTGACTGGATTCTGCGACGTCTATGCGAATCGGACGATCGTCGCGCGTTGCCTGCGTTTCTGAGGTGGACGACCCAGTTGGACGCCGAGGCTGCCTACATCCAAGGCGTAGCGTCGTGCTACGTATTGGGATTGGCGGGCTGTGCGCGTTTCCTGACGATCCCGCCGCTGCTTCGAGAGTGCCGGAACCGCGAGGAAGAGGCATGGCAATGCCTCGGCGGAATCGCTTTCTGGTTGTTTCGCGCAGAGCACGCGGACGTCGACGTCGCCGCCCGGTGCGAGCCGATGTGGGAGAGGCTGCGGACCGACTTGGCACCGGCAGCCGCGGACGCCTTGTTCTGGTTCTCGGATCCGGCGGTTGCCGTTGCAGTCGAAGACTGCGCCGGTCATGATGAAGTTAGTCGAAAAGTTCCCGGAAGCGCTCCGGGAACTTTTCGAATGGAGTCTGCGACATCGAGACGAACTCACGTCGTTGTTCGGTGACCACGGCATGTACCTCCGCGGCGAGAAGAGGCTCGCCGGGTACGTGATGCAGATGCTAGGAATCGTCGGCGACGAGGACACCGTCGAACTGCTTCGCGGGTTCGTCGACGATCCAGCGCTAGGGGCCGCTGCGATCGAATCCATCAAACGGCTGACCGGAGAGACTGCATGACCGCCGTGTCGGATGCCCGTAGGCAGCCGACGCGGTGTGGTCGTGTTAGCGGGGGCTGCTCCAGAGCTGGAGCGCTAGCTCGGTCAGAGCTGTCGGTGGCTAGCCTCGCCTGTAACTTCCGCACCCGACCCTTCGCACCGGCGCGCTGCGTGCCCTTTTCGACCGCGACGCTGCCACCGTCGCGGCGTTGTACAAAGCGAGCGTGGCAGAGTTGACTGCTGGGATGGGCCGGTGGTGGGACCGGTGCTGGCGACGGAGCGCGCATCCGCCACTCACGAAAGTTGCCGCTGTCGGGGTGATCAGGCCCTGCTGCGGCTCTGGAGAATGCTCCTACGTTCGGGTCCTGAGCTCGCGTTGGTGCGAATGTCAAGATCGGTAATCCTGCAAGCCTCTTCGTCGCCGACGGAATTTGAAGACGGCGGTTTAATCAGTCCGCACGTCGTGCTCGCCGAAGCCCCGCAACACCCACTACCTGCCACCACGACAAGGTGGCTGGATCACCAAACCAGTCACGGTCCGCCGCGGTGCGACCGGTGCCGCCCGTGCCACAGCGGCGTCCAGCGTCATCAGTGACGAGCACGCGCTCCTCACGCTCGGCACCCATTGTTGTATGCGACGTGCTCGCCCACTCAGACGCGCTCTTCGCCGACAACCCGCACACAACCTGGCTGTGGCGGTCTCTGCATCCCGGCCGGAGCCGGCTTCACGCCGCCGCCAATGTCGCGACACGTGCACAAACCCACGCCCACGCAACCGGTCTCCAGGTGTTGGCCGGCCCAGACTTCTGGAGTCGTTCAGCGGGCACTGCACTGCCGCGCCAGTTCGTGCGTGCCGCACGGGAACTGCCGCTTGGCCCCATAGGACACAGTGAATCCCCGGCGTTGGCCGCTTTCAGACCAGCGGCGCGACAGCACTCGCCTTTCGTTGCCGCTTAGCCTCGCAATATCTCGCCCGCCGTGAACTTCCCCGCGTAGAGATGGCCGAACTGACGCCAGTCGTTGGCCGAGGCCCGTTGGTCAGCGAACTGGTCGAGACACTCCTCGATCTCGCTCAGCTCCCAGCCCTCCGCGAGATAAGGCCTGGCCCAAGGCCCGTCGATCTGCCAGCGTCCCGCCCCCAGCGGCGACCTTCCGACAGATGAGACCCAGGTAGAAGAGGTTTCCCGGGTCAGTGGCGCGGGCGAACGCGGGGAAGGCCGAAGCTGGTTCCCAGCGTCTCCACACCCACTTGAAGTTCAACTCCAGCGTCATCTTCACTGCGGACAGCGCCTCGATTCCGGCTGTCAGCACACCTAGCGCGGCACCTTCGACGACGTGTCGGATCTGCTGATCTTTCGACTCACCCATTCTGCGACTCTAGGCAACCTTGGCGCCACGCCGAACAGGCAGGTCGTGCGGCTTAGAAGCGTCACACAAGCCACTCCGGAGGCTCGTCCCGTGACCACGGTCGTCCGTGGAGTCCGAGTTGAGTGTCGTGCACGTTCCGGAAGCCGGTCGCCGAGACCGGGTTGCCGCCAGACCTGGTTCCACGATCTGAGGCACGGGGCGGCGTCACCGTCTCTCACGACGGTGGCACCGGTGCGCCTGACTGGCTGCCATCGCGGAGTCAAGATCCATTATGTCGTGCCGCCGCAGCAGTGCAGCCGATAGCCGCGAGCACGAGTGTTGTCGGTCGGTGGCTGTTCGCCGGATCGCGCGTCGGCTGCACACAAGACCAGGGCCCGCCAACCGTGAACCCCGAAATTTGCGGGCAATGGATGGGCTTTGCTTTCTTGTCGTGCGGCACTAGAGAATCGAACCCCAAACCCGCTGGTTAAGAGGATCGTCGTAACAGGGTCGGGCGCTCGGCGTGATCCGGTCGTCGCGGCGGCGGCCGTCATGGTGGTGATCGTCGTAGGACTGACCTTCGTACTCGGATTCGGGAAGGTGCTTGACCTTCGGCTGGACGGGTTTCAGTCATGCTGTACGGTTGTAAACTCAATCACTTCAGCGGGGATTCCTTCGGCGAATATGGTCGATCGGAAATCTGTCGTGGCGGCCCCAAATTTCGGTGGACCGCTCGGTCCTCTTGCGGAAAAGAACGATTTCCGGAAATAGGCCTCACCGAGAAATTGCACTCCATTGAAATTCGCACTGCTCCTGAAGGCTGTTTCTCCGAAGTACGCCTCACCGTTGAAGATCGCCGCAGTATCTTGATTCAATTTACCGAAGCTGGCCGGTCCGATGAATACTGCAGAGGGGAAGCTCGCGATCCCCCAGAATGTGGTGCCTTCAAACTTGGCAGATCCGGAGAATGTGACTTCCTCCTGCTGCATGAGTCCCCCGAAGCGTGCGGCTTCGTAAAAGGTGACGCCTCTGAAACGCGCGTCCCCCTTGAAGGTGACGCTCACGAAGTGGGTGCCTCCAAAGAAATGCGCGCCTTCAAAATTCGCGTACCTCGGTAAGCTGGTATTCATAAATAGTGTGGACCCAAAAAATTTGCACTTCTTGAAAGAACTCCACGCGATATCGCTGTCCAGTACGGCGAAGTCGATAAGTGTGGCACCGGTAAGGTCCACCGAGAGTTCTTTCCAAGTCGACGGCAAGTTTCGCCTTAAGTGCTTCAAGATAATTTGTTGTGCGGTCAGTCGGACTTCCCGCTCCTGCAGTTGTGCTTCTCGGGTGCTTTGGTCTCCGTCGTTTCCGGAGGTTTCGTCTGGAATCTGGTAGGGCATTCGGAGGTAGGCACACAACACGTTGACTATGGTTTGCCGTTGGTGCTCGTTGTCCTGAGCAAGGCGTTCGAGAGCGTAAAGCCCGCCGAGCCGGACAGGAGCTTTGTCTGAGCCGAGCTGTTCGACTGATTTTGCGTAGAGCTCTGTGAGGAGGCGGGCCGCGGCATCCGTGCGGGCATCGGCGGCGACGCGATCGGCGTGTCGTTGGTTATGCTCGGACTCCGCCTCGACGTGAGCCTGGACCCGTTCTCGCTGGGCCAGTTCCAACTCCTGGATGCGCAGCCGTCGAGCGGCAAGGTAGAGCGCGAAGAGCCCACCGCCTCCCACGGCGATGGAAGCGGCGACTTTCACTGCGTCCAACTGTGCGGCAGCCTTCTTGTCCGCGCTGGCAAGGGTCAAGCCGTCAATCCACTGCCACAGGGCGACAAGCGTTAACACCGCTGCGCTGAGCACGATGAACGCGACGACCGGGACGGTCCATCGCGACAACGGGGACCGCGCTGACTCCCTGCCCGCGTCTCCCGACGTCGTCGAAGACTTTGTGACGTCCATGCCTCATGATCTCGCACGCACCTTCCTTCACGCAGAGGCACTCCGAGCCGAGGTCGCACTGGAAGCGGTGGTCGGACGGCTTCTGTGCCCGGCCCGGCGGCTTCGGGTTCCTGCTCCGGCGGCCCGGGAGTTCTGGTGTTCGGCGAGTGCGCGCTCAGGCTCAGCTTCCTCGCGCCGGGCGGGTCGGGCTGTTCGTCCTCGATGCGACAGCGACGGCACTCGACCGGTTCGTCGTCGTCTGGCTAGTCAGCTCTGCGTGCGCCGCAGCGGGCGACGTTCGCAGATCTTGGCAGGGACGGCGATGCGGCCTTGGCCGCGGCCAGGCGTCCTCTCGATGCCCCGCACGCTTGTGCCCGCCGTGCCCGGCACGTCGGTCTGGCCGTCGCGCGGGTTCTTAGCCGTCATGGCGGTCAGGGTGACGGCCTAGTGTGCGCTCCACATCGCGATCGGCGTCGCCGCGGGTGCGGCGGCGTGGTAAGTCTAAACCTGCTCGGCGGGGAAGCCGTTCTTCTCGCAGGTGCTTGTGCCGAGCACGACGACCCCTGCGTTCCCGTACCGGGCGGCGAGGTAGGGGCACCGGGCGAGATCTGCCGACTATGGTTTGGGCAGCCACACTGCGACCTCGGCAAGGGCGTCCAGCACTCCGTCGTCGACATGGCCTCCTACGGTCTCCGTTTCAGCGATGACCACCTTGGTGCCGTCGCGGTGAGATTGATAGTGGTGGCCGGTGAAATGAATCCCGGTGAGGCCTAGCAGCGCGCCGGCGAGTGGAGTGATGTCGCCGCTGCCCTGAACCGCTTCGACTCTTTCGAAGGCGTCTGCGTCAGCACGGTTCGCGAAACTGGCCCACGCCACGGAGATGACTGCGGAATTCCCCGCAGTGTCGCCGACGGCCAGAAGTATCCGGTCCAGCGACTTGCATGGGGTGCGGAGGAAGAAGTCGCGTACCTGGTCGGTGGATGCTGCGACGCACTTCAGGTCTCGCTTCAAGGTCTTCTTTAGCGCCCGCAGGCCCATGCGGTTGAACGCTTCGTCAGTTTTGCCGGATCGTGCGGATTTTTTGCTTTCGTTCGTGCGTTTGCCGAGGTCCTTCGCGTTCAGTGAGCTGTCGGCGGTGGCACCGGTCTCCGTTGCCGTCCCGCCTGCGCCCAGTACTCCGCTGGTTCCGGCGGCGAGCGCGAGGGCGACGGCGCCCGCGGCGACAAGCCGACCTGCGCCATTGCCAGGGCCCGGGTCTGAGCCACCTCCCGGACCGCCGATACGTCGCGCCACGCTCACCCCAAAGCGGTGCCATCACTGCAGGTGAGACGAGACTACGGACAGGCATCAGTTGGTGCTGCCGCCGAACGGGCGAAGTCCTGATGGCGGAGTGGGCAGTGAGCGCGGCGTCATGGCGGCTGAGTCGTCTTCGTCATCCCGCGCGGCCAGCGGTTCCGGAACCTCGGCGGTGGGAGTGACTTGTAGCGGGCGTAGTGCGCTTCCCGTTCGGTGCTGCGCGCAGCTTCGCATCCAATGCGGACAAGTGCGGGCCAGAGGCCGGACGACCCGCGGACCGCGCCGAGATCCGGGCGGCACGCGACGTGCTCCTTGCAGACGAGATTCATCCCGTCGCGCAGCGGAGTCACCACCATGACGTCGGAGGCGGAGAAGAAGGCAGCCAGCTCGGTGCCATCCACGGATTGGTGCAAATAGTGCACGACCGGGTGGCCGACGCGGGCGAACTCGCCGTTGATCCGACCGACCATCGCAGCAACAGCGCTGCTGGTCGGCGGTGGTGAGGTGGAAGGCGCGCATGATGTCGTGCCGGCTGTCAGCAGTGCGGTTGGTCGTTGAGCGCGCCAATGACTTGCTCGGGTTTCGTCAGCATCGCTGCCATGGAGGCGAACCGGGCGATGTAGTCGGTGTCGCTCACTGACCCCGGCTGTGCTGCGTGCCAGGCTCCGAGCGCGGTCGTGAACTTGTGCCTGACCGGATCGGAGACAGATGGCAGGAACACGTCTTCGAGTCGTTGGCGGATTTTGGCCGCCAGTGTCGACTGCTCTGGCGTCGGGCCCCCCTCGAATGTGCTGCCTTGTCGAGCTGCCGCGGTTTGTCGCAGTCGTTCGAGGGGGCTGAGTTCAGTCGGGCGACTGGCCTCGAGCAATCTCATCTCGTCGCGGATTCCTGCGACTTCTGTTGCCACTGCGGCAATCAAGTCGGCGTCTGCGGGCCCTGTCGGTACATCGACGCGTTGGACCCGACAGATGGCTGCGGGTTTGATCGCGAGCGAAATGGATCCGGGTGATTCATGGACGTTGAGGTATCGGATTGCGTCGGCTTCGCCTAGGTCGGCTTGGCTGATGCGGGCGACTTCTGTTGCGTTCTCGTCTCGCCATCCCGGTTCTACGAGTATGTCGCGGCGAAGTTCGACCCGGTACAAGGAGAGGCTTGCCCCGCCGTCGTTCTGGTCGTTCATGCGGCGCAGCATCGATTCGATTGCCGCCTCGTACGTTCCGAGGTGAAGCGCTTGGCCTTCGTGCTGGGCACGCACCTTCGCGATGTTCACCGACGGTGTGTGTTGCAATGATTCCACGGTCGCGGACGACAGCGTTCTGCTGCTTTGGGGCCACCCTGTATAGGTGCTTGTGTGGTACCAGGCGACGCGGACGAGGTGTTCGTCGGCGAGCACCGGATCGTTGGCGTCGCGCAGTGCCAGTACAGCAAGACCGAAGTGAATATCCGCGTGGCAGGCGGTGCAGGCGATATGTGCGCCGTTGTCCTCGCGGAAGTACTCTGTGCCGGTGAGATGCGTGGTCTGCGGGCAGTCCGGGCAGCACATGTTGTACCCGTAGTCGAAGCTGACGGGCCGCTCGGCAAGGCGGTCCTCCCGTTCGTGATGCATGACTCCGAGCGTCAGCTCGGATCTGTTCGCGTCGGTTTCCGTCATCGTCTCCATCGCAGGTCTAGAGCGGCCGGGGTGAAAGTTGGCTTGTCGGGCATCCAGCGGCTATTGGAGTTCAAGCTCCCGTTGGACTTCGATGGCGGTGCTGTCTCCTGTCTGAGCCAGTCGGTCGAGAAGACTGAGCAATCGTTCTTGATGACCTTCGCTCGCTGCCTTGTCCACTAGCAAAGCGAGGTGGAGCCACGTAGATGCCAGTTTCGACTGCCGGCTGATACGGGCGATGTCGTCGCCTAGGACCCGCAACACGATGCCGGTGCCAACAGGCTGGCGTAGCTTGTCGTACCGGCTGAGTGCGATGATCACATGGTCTGCCAAGCGTGGATGGTCCTCGAAGGCCTGCACCCAGCGGTCCAAGATGGCCAAGAGCGATTCGGATGGCCACGGTCGCCCAGCGTCCGGAATCGGCAGGAGCGCGCGGTCCAGATTTTGGACGTAGTGCGTGCGGGGCGGGTCAGGCTGTTCACGGAGGTCTCGGTTGGCTGGCAAGAGGTGATCGAAGACAACCGGCCAGTGCGTGCTGAAGACAACCTCTGCTCGCTCGACGGTGGTGGCGATTTCCGCCAATTTGGTGAGAAGGCCCGCGAGTTCTTCGGCGACGGGTGCGAAGCGGCTGAGGTAGCGGTTGAGCAGGTTGTGGTCGCCGTCCGCGACAAGTTCCGCGACATACTGGTCGATCCCATCGCGCCATTGTTCGATTCCGTCGTAATGCTTACGCGCGTAGCGGTCGGGCCACACTGACAGATCGTGGTCAACGAAGACGGACATCAGGGCGGTGGCTTCGTCGCCATGTCGGCAGGGAAGTCGTGAGGCTGTGGCAACGCCGGGCAGGACATCTGCTGCTTCGTCAAGGTCGAGCACATCGTCGTCGAGCGCGTCGCGCAGCGGTTCTGCCAACACGACGCGATCTCGCCTGTCGTTGTGCCATGGCCCCATGCCGGAATGCCGGGCCAGTTGAGTCAGTGTCTCCATTGCTATGTCGTGGGCATCAGGATGGTCGCCACACGGTTCGTTCAGCGCTTTCTGGAATCCGCGGACGAGCCGTTGCCGGACTTCTTCCGAGTCGACTGCGGCGAGGTGGCGGATCGCGCCCTCGATGCGTGGGAGGTCGACGATCGCGCGCAGCGAGTCCGTGGCAAGGACGTGGGTGAGTGCCGTGGCTGCTGATCGGTCGGCGCCGAGCGGCCACGCGCTTGATCGGTCAGTCGAGAGTGCGTCCGGATCTGGTTGCGGGGACTCGATCACATCGAGGAGCGCTGTCACGGCGGTCGTCAACAGGGCGGTTCCACCTGCTGTGATGATGGCTGCTGCAACCGCCGCACGGGCGTCGTCCGGAGAATTAACCGCTGTGTAGCTTTCGTCGCAGGCGTCGAGAGCTGCGAGCGTCTCGGTCAGTTCGGTCCACAGTGGTTCCGGTTGTTCGTCGCTTTTTCCGTCTCGGATCTGTACAGCTCGGGTGGTCAACGACGCGACGGTGAGGTTGAGCAGCGCACGGTTGCCCTCAGGTTGGAGGCCTTCCTCGATATCGTCCGGTACGTCGAGTCCGATGACGATTCCTTTGCCCCCGTCTGAACGGGAGACGGCAAGGGCGTCCCTTTGAAGGCTCAGCGCACGACGCCGCGCGATGAGCAGCGTCGGATGGTTCTTGGCTGGCTGTTCGCCCAGGACTGCTGCGAGTTCTTCCAGTGTCTTCTCAACCATTCGGTTCCCGACTGCGTGCAGCCGTTTCTGATCATCCGCGTCGCTCCTAGTGACAAGGGCGAGCGCGGCCTTGCTCGCCTCCCAGGACAGGCGTTCGTATCCCTTCAAGGGGTACGCCATCGGCTCGCGGACATGTCGAGCGTGTTCCATCTCCCACACCAGTGGTTGCTCGAGAAAAGCGTCCAGTTCGTGGGCAGTCTCTTCGAGTCGCTCAACGAGCAATGCGAGGGCGATCGGCACCACACCGAGACAGGTGCTCGTTCGCAGTACCTGGAGGGCCACGGAGCCGACGGCCCGCGTCGTTGTTTCGCCGATTGCCCATTCCGCGAGCGCCATAGCCGCCGACATCGCCGGATAGTCGCCGTTCCCCGTACGCCGGAACCAGGCCCAGGTCGTGGTCGTGCCGTGATGCGCGATCGGCTCGCCCTCCCGCCAAAGCGAGAGATTCAGTCGGAACGTCGGGTTAATCTCGTCGGATGTGCGCTCGACCGCAGTCCGGGCCGTGGAAGCCGCGTCGAGCACAGCACCGACGAGCCGGCGGCCGTGGCTGGATGAGCTGCGGAGGAGAGCGGCGAACGGACCGTAGTGCGGAGCCGCCAGGCCAACGTTGTCCGCCCGTCGGAAGACCTGCTCGTGGCCGCGAACGCCTTTGCGGAGTGCGGCGAAATTGCTCAGCGAGCCAGCGCTGCTGCGTCGGGTTTTTCGCACGGCAGCGGGCGGGGTGTCGGCGGGGTCGAGCGTCAGGCTTTGGTCGAGGTAGTAGCGGCCGGCGAGGAGCAGCAGCAGATCGGGGTTGGCAGCTGCGGCGGCCGCAGGCACTTCTGGATCTTCGACGATGACCCACAGTTCTCGGTTGTGCTCCTGGATGCGGTCGAACACCGCCTGAGCTTCGGGCGTGTGATGACGGCCGAGGAGAGCGAGGCTCGGCAGCACGGCTGCGAGGCGGTCACCGTAGACGTCGGACCCTGACCACGCCGCCACCGCCCGTGACAAGCCCGGTGGATTCGCGACGTGGTCCTCAAGCGACGCACCCGTCCGTATCGTCGCCATCAGCCATCGACGGACTACCTCAGCCGCAACCGTTGTGACTCGCTCAGGGACGCGGGTTCCGATTTCGGCGAGGAGGTTGACCACCGGGGCCGCCAGCAGCACGTCCAATTGGAGGTTGGTCTGGTCAGGCTCCGGTTCGGACGTGGTCGCGAAGCGGCAGACCACCTTCAGCAACTGGAAAAGCCGAGCACCGTCGTTCGTCAGGAACTCCGGCTCGAGTGCGCTCAAGACCGGCTGCGGATTGCCCATCGCGAGTACTGCTTCGTAGGGCAAGTCGCTCCACCGCTCGCCACCATGGCCGGCGAACGTGTCCGCGAACGCCACGATCTCGTTCCAGCACCTGACCGCGTCGGGCTCGTCGCTCAGGAGTGTTTGCAGCGCCAGACGCACGCTGCGGATCAGGCGACGCGGTCCGTCCGTTTGCGACAGCGGCTCCGACAGGTCGCCGTCGAGAAGCCACATGGCCAGTGTGTAGTCGAGCAGGATGTCGTGCGCGAACCGGTATCTCGTCCGATGCCGCACGAGGACGTCATCCGTGAGAAGTCCGTCGACAGCCGTACCGTCTGCGTTTCTGAGACCAGAACTAGCAGCGGCGTGTGCCGTGTCCTCCGCCAGTCGAAGGCAGGCGTCGGCGCGGGCGTGCGGAGTACCGCGGTCGGAACCACGCTCGCGCTCTTGCCGTACGACGTGCTTCCAGACGAGGCCCATCACGTCTTCCTCACCGAGCGGCCGGTCGGCGAGGGCTGCTCCCGTACGCACCAGCAAGTCAGCGAGATAGGGCCGGCGGAGAAGACGTTCGCTGCGCGCATTGCGCGTGAGCGGGAGCAGTTCGGGGAACGCCTCGACGATCTCTTCGACCTCGCGGTCTCCGAGATCCTTGACTTCGATCACCGCTGGAGCGGTGGGGAGGTGCTGGCGGACTGCGTCGACGGCGTCGGACCGCGTGGTCAGAACCACTGTCCACTCGGGTGCGCGCTCGGAGTCGAGCGGCACAGCCCGCAGCACCGCCTTGAGCAAGCGGCCGTAATCGACGAGCGCGTGTTCGGCACCGTCGATCATCAGGATCCTCGGCGCGGTTGTCGCGACCGCACGCAAGGCCTCGGCCAGATCAACTCCGAGTTCGGCATTGAGAGCGGCCAGCGGTTCGCGGCCATGACCCGCTAAGTCGACGACTACGGTCGTTGCCGCCGTTCCGACGTCCTTCACCGCCCGGCGGGCGAGAACCGACTTGCCGACCCCAGCCGGGCCGGCTACCAGCACCAGTTGGTTGGCGGAAATAGCGTCCTTGACCTGCTGCAACGCCGCGTGACGCGGCAGCGCCAGCTGTTGCCCAATCGCCCATTGCGTCGATTCCAGCTCAGCTTCAGTCGCTTTGCTCAGCTTGGCCCAGGCAGTTCTCTGCTTGGGCTCGACGGTCAGGGCGATACCGTGGCGAGCTAATGCGGCCCGGAGCATGGCTGGGTCGATCAGGGCGGCGTTCGGTCCCCAGCTGTCGACGAACTCGGCGATCCGGTCGAAGGCGGCCTTGGCGGTTTGGCCTTCCGGGAGAATGTCGGCTAGGCGGTTGAGCGCATTGAGCGTGTCCCGGCCGTCTTCGCCGACCTCGAACTGCCAGACATGCATGGCCTTGAGCATGGTGAACGTGAGCAGCCGGAAATCGGACGTAGTAAGCAACTTCCCGCGACTCAGCTGAGCCGCCGCGACCGCTTCGACCACTTTGTCGAAGCGGTCGCGCACGTCTTTGTTGACGGCGCCCGCCTTCAGAAGCGCCTCGAAGGAGACGAGAGTCGCGTGATCCCGCGCCAGTTCAGTCAGCCTTCGCAACTGGTCGACAGGCCCGGAAGGGGTAGTCGCGAGACCCAGCCGCAGTTGCTGGGCGGCGATCTCCTCTGAGCGGGCTTCGAGAGCGTCCTGACATTGCCGTAAGGCATCGACGAAAGCTTTGTCCGACGCCTGCGGCGACATCGTGCGCTTGACCTGGTACTCGACCCGCGCGGAATCGTGGTCGAGTGCGGCCTGCAGCACCAGGTCGTCGAGAGTGTTCCCCGCTTCCCTCCGTTGCAGCCCGACCGCGAGCACGGGCTGCGCCAGTCCGGCAAGCGCGTCGCCGCGGAGCAGCGCCACCATCGCGATGGTCGCCAGCCGGTACTCGTCGATCGTCCCGGCCCCGCCGCTTGCTTGGGGAGACACACCGGATGCGGTCCGGCTGCCTTTCGACGGGGCTGGTTGCTTTGCCGCTTCGCTCACATCGTCACATATCGGACTAGCGCAGGGCGACGCTACATCTCGATCAGGCCGCCGACACTCTGCGGCGCGGCCGCGGGGCCAGCCACGGTGACCGGTTGACCTGTCTGCACCCCGGGGAAGCCTTGCGTGCAGTCTGAGACGCACCCACGCGACTTTTTCAAGGAACCCCGGCTTCTTCAACACCACAGGGCGTGACGGCGCGTTCGTCTTCAGGTCACCGGCCTTCGATGCTCGCCGAGGGCCCTTCCGGCGATGAGGCGCGCAACGCGAGGTGCCCCCGTCCGAGTCGGTCTTCGGTGACTTTGAGGGTTCCAACGCCTTCGGCTCTCGTCAACGAGAGCCGAAGGCGTTCCTTCAGCGCCGAGAGGTGTCGGCGGCGTGTTCACGACCGGTGACTTTTACCGGGCCGGCGGTCAGGTCGGCGTTGAGCAGCCAGAGCGTGCTGCCGAGGACGGCGATGACCACGACGATCGCTGCGACTGCCCGGACTGTGTTCGGTGTGGAGGTGACGATCCTTTCCAGCAGTTGGAGTCCGTTTGTCGAAGCAGCAGGAGGTGTTGGCGCGGCGTCGCCTTCAGCTGACCTGGCGGTCATGTGGCCGTGATGGCGCGAGGTACGCGGGCTCACTCGTACCCCTGAAGGAACTTGACCGCCTGCTCGCGAATGCGCTTCAGCCGCTTGGAGACCGGGCTGTGGTTCCGGTAGCCGAGGATGCCGGCGACGTCTCCGAGGTTCGTGTGCCCGCTGGTGAGCAACACGACGATCTGGCGGCTGGTCGGGTCGAGCAGAGCGAGGAAATCGGCGGTCACGCAGTGACCGATGACTTCTGCCTCGGGCCCTTGCACGGGGATGGTGTCGGTCAGTTCGACAAACCTGATCTTGACCTTTGCCCGGGTGTGGTGGAGTTTACGCTCGAAGTCGATGCGCGCGTTCGACCATCGCTCGGAGAAGTCGTCCTCGACGCGGTTGGCGCGCACGGCTTCGATGATGCCGCGGAGCCGTCCGTCGGCATCGGCCGTGTCGACGGTCCGGTCCACGGTTTCGGCCGCCTCGGCTTCGCCCTGCCACAGGTCGGACCCCATTCGCGGGTTCGCCATGATGGCGTCCTCGAAGACCGTGCCGTCCACGAGCCGTGGTGCTTCCTCCTGGACGCCGTTGTCGACTGTGGGGAGGTCTCGCAAGATCTCCTGGATTACCTCGGTGACCGGCGGGATCCAGAAGTCGAGATTGTGGGCGAGGAGCCGGATGGGTTCGTGCTTGGCGAACGAGCTGATCGACGAACCGGAGTTGAGACGACGCCACACCGTCGCGCCCCAAGCCCGCGCGAGCCGGGATCCGAAGTCTTCGGGCAAGAACCTGTCCACGCGCGAGAAATCCGAGAGGGTCGGCCAGGTTCCGCGGCGCATCAGTGGCAGGCCGTACCGCTTGAGCGTCGCCTTCGGGATCAGGTGGAGCAGGGGCAGGTACTCGTAGTAGCGGGAGTGGGTGCGCGGAACGAAGACCACGTTGTGATCTCCGCGGTCGGCGACTGTTCGGATCGCCGGCGGCAGGTCCTCTTCGTCGAAGAGCCGCCTGCGGAACTGGGCCGCCTCCCACAGCAGGTTCCACTCCGCCAGGGCCACCGCCAGCTCCGGGTTCGTCGTGGAGTCCCGCAGTGGAACGCTCACATACTCGGGCGGCAACGGCTCGCTGGCACGAAGGACCGCGTCGTATAGAGAGCCTGCTGACATGTTCCAGCAGCGAGGGAAGTTCTCGGGGCCTGCCTGCTCATCGTTCTCGTCCAGCAGTGCAGCGTGGTCGTACCCAGTTTGTTCGGTTTCGGTCATGTTCATGTCCGCGGTGTCGGCAGTGCTCGGCATATCTGCCCCACGACACATCGCGCGCGTCTCGTTCCGTGTTGCCGGAAAGATTTCGCGGCTCAGGTCCTGCTGCGGCAGCTGGCCATAGGAAGAGCGGCGCTAGCCCCCGCCGCCTGGTGAACAGTGCACCGCCGCCGCGCCGCAGCCGGTGGGTGTTGGCGTAGTGCCGGGGTGACCCCGGTCACGACAGTGAACGGCGACACAACGTCTGGGCGAAAGAGCGAGGAACTCATGGAACGCGAGAACGCTGCGGTCGACGTCGTCGTGGTCGGGGCCGGTCTCTCCGGGCTTGTCGCGGCGCGGCGGCTCAGCCAGGCGGGCGTCACGTCCCTGCGAGTGCTCGAGGCACGGGACCGGGTCGGCGGGCGGACCAAGGTGCACCAGCTCGGGAACGGACGGCCGGTCGAGGAAGGCGGGCAGCTGGTCGGGCCGGAGTACCGGCGGCTCATCGCGCTGGGCGAGGAACTCGGGGTGCCGACCTGGCCGCACAACGAGCACGGGAAGGCCGTGTTCGAACGGCGCGGGCGGGTCATGAAATTCGACGGCTCGATGCCGTGGGCCGCGGATCCGCTGGGGTCGGCGGATTTCGCGCAGTCGTTGCTGCGCCTGGGCCGGTTGTGCAAGCGAGGTCCCGGCGACGACGCGCTGGCGACCCCGGAGGCGGAGAAACTGGACGCGCTCACGTTCGAGTCGTGGGTGCGCCGCAGCACCAAGACGGCGACGGCGCGGACGTTCTGGGCGATCATCGCGACGCTGACCCTGGGATCGCGGCCCGGCGACTTGTCCTTGCTGTTCGTCGTACGCCATCTGAACTCGATCGGCGGAGTGGAGACGCTTCTCGCGTCGTTGTCGGGCGGCGACGAGCGTTCGTTCACGGGCGGGTCGGCCGAGCTGAGCCACCGGATGGCCGCGGACCTCGGCGACCGGGTCGTCCTCGGGGCTCCGACCTTGGCGATCCGGCAGTACGACGACCGCGTCGAGATCGACACGCCCGCCGGTACCCATCGCGCGCGCCGGGTGGTCCTCGCGATGAGCCCGCCCGACCGCGCGGCCATCCGGATCGACCCGCAGCTGCCGCTCGCGCAGCGGACGATGGGCGAGCGGATGTCGATGGCGCACGCCTACAAGGTTCACGTCGTCTATCCCGAGCCGTTCTGGCGTCGCCAGGGGCTCAGCGGCGCGAGCATGAGCGACAGCGCGCCGTTGATGCTGACGTTCGACGACACTCCGCCGGGGGAGCGGCAGGGTGTCCTTGTCGGCTTCGCGCGCGGCGACGGAGGAGTCAGTGCGGATCTGCCGGACCCGATGCCCGACGACCCGGCCCGCCGTCGCGAGGCCGTTCTCGCGGGATTGGCTCGTGCGTTCGGCGAGCAGGCGCGGCATCCCGACGAGTACCACGAGATGAACTGGACCGAGGAGCGCTGGACGTCGGGCTGCGTCCCGATCTGGTCTCCCGGGCTCCTGACGACCTGCGGGCCGGGCTACGCCGCTGCGGCCGGGCGGCTGCACTTCGCCGGTTCGGAGGTTTCCCCGGTGTGGGCCGGCTCGATGGAGGGCGCGGTCGTGGCCGGGGAACGGGCGGCGGCGGAGGTCGCCGCCCTCATCGACGCGGAGGCAGCCGACCGGCCGGTCTCCGGGGAACAACCAGGCGGCCCGTCTCGCCAACCACGCGAGAACGGCGCCCGCCCGCACCGCCGAGCCCACGAGGTGCGTGCGGCTCGGTCCGAAAACTGACTACTGGAGACACGGATGACAGACCTCAACGACGTGGTCGGCGCGCCGGAGAGAATCGCGGCGGGCAGGGCTCCGGCGCGGTGGGCGCTCATCGTCGTGGCCGGGTTCCTCGGGACCGTGACGAATGCGATCGCGTTCATGCTGCCGCCCTTGCTGCCGGACATGCAGGCGCAGTACCACCTCGGCGTCGCGTCCGGGGCATGGGTTTTCACTGCGATGACCTTGGCCTCGGGAGCGGGCTTCGTGCTCATTCCGCGGTTGTCGGATTTGCGCGGGGACCGCACGACGGCGCTGGCCTCGGGCGTCCTGATGACGGTCGGCGCTCTGCTCGCCGCGATCGGCCAGACGTACGCGACTCTGGTGGCCGGGGCCGCGCTGATGGGCTTGGGCAGCGGTTCGATGCTGCTTCCGCTCGTGTTCCTGCGACGGCTGCTGCCGGGGAGCGCGATCGGAGTCGCCGTGCGCGTGTCGATCATCGCGAGCGGAATCGGCGTGGTGCTGGGCCTGACCGGCGGCGGAGTGCTGGTCAAGTACTTCTCCGTCGACACGTTCTTCTCCGCGATGGCGGTAGTGCTGGCGCTGACGACTGTCGCCCTCGTGACGATTCTCCCGTCGGAACGGGCCGCGGGCCGCGGCCGCATGGGCGTGTTCGGGACAGTGTGGATGATCGGGTGGCTCGGACTGGTTCTTCTCGCCCTTTCGCAGGGCGCGGTCTGGACCGGGAGCCTTCCCTACCTTCTGCTGGCGGCGGGGCTTCTCGCCGGGGTGGTCTGGGCCGTAGCGGAACGGCGGTCCTCGAAGGCGGTCTTCGACGTCGCTCTGCTGAAGAAACCCTACGTTTCCACCTCGTGCCTGGCGGTCGGGCTTTTCGGCGCGACGGACGGCGCGTTGTTGTTGCTGGTGACCTATTACACGCAAACCCCGGCTGAAGCGGGATACGGCTTCGGATACGACGCGTTGAAGGCGAGCTTGCTGATGTTGCCGTTCGCGTTGTCGATGTTCGCCAGCGGGACCGCGGCCGAGAAGTTCGTCGGAAAAGGCAAGCCCGGAGTCGTGCTCGTGTTCGGTGCTCTCGTGTCGGCGGCCGGTTTCCTGTGGCTCGCCGTGGCGCACGACCAGCCGTGGCATTACCTCGTCGGTTCCGCGATCATCGGCCTCGGCAGCCGCGCCGGATACAGCGGCGGGTTCGCGGTTCCGCAATACGCCGTCCCGGAGGACAAAGCAGGCATGGCGTCGGGCATGGGCGGTACCGCGATGGCCATCGGGTTCGCGTTCGGTTCCGCGGTGATCACCGCCGTGCTCGGGTCCGGCACCGACGCGGCCACGGGGTTGCCGAAGGAATCCCTTTACACCACCGGCTATGTCGTGGCTGTGGCGATGTCCGCGGCGGTTCTCGTCGCGACGGGTGTGTCGAGGCTGCGCCATCCGCGCGGGATCGAAATTTGCCCCGCGACAGTCTGAACGCGACCCGAGGGGGTGCATCCCGGCCGAGCCGAGGTGCACCCCCTTGCTTGTCAGCCAGCGACTTCCTCGACGACGACTTCGACCACGTCAGCCGGACGCTCGTTGCCGGGGACCTCACGCGCGTGCTGCGCCAGATCGGCGAAGAACGCGCGGGCGTCGACGACCTCGGGCCCGTGGACGCCCGGCTGGTCGACCTGGCCGCGAGCCGTCATGAGCGTGGCCACGGCCAGCGGAATGCCGGTCATCGTGCCCATGCTGTCGTCAGGAACCACGAGCGGACGGGCTCCGGCGCGGACCCGCTTGCCGTTCTTCGTTCCCTCCGCGACGGCGAAGAGCACCGGCAGCGACGGTGCGGGCCCCGCTGCGGAACCCATCGTGCCCGGCTCGAGAACCAGGGCTTGGCTCGCCGCGGCGACGTCGAGTTCGCCGGCGCGGACCCGGTTCGCGGTGCGGATCACCGCCTCCATCAACCGCGGCCGAGACGTCATGAGGTTGAGGGATTCCCTTACGCCGCTTCGGGAACGGGGGAGGGTCAGGGGTTCGGGATGACCGCACACCCACACCTGCGCCGCGCCCCAGCCCGGATAGCTGAGCATGCGCTCCTCGAGCGGCTGAGTGTCGGCGAGACCTCCGTCGCGCCACGCCGTGATCGTCGCCGTGCAGTTGTGCACCCAGTGCTCGACCGCCGCGGACGACCGCACGCTGTCGTCGACCTCAGCGCGCTGGAAACCCGATGCGCGCCAAGAAGTGTAGACAGCGTCGACCTCGTCGCATTCGTTCATCGCCAGCACCCCGAGCAGGTTGCTGATGCCGGGGCTCGCGCCGACCCCGATCACCGCGGTGATGCCGGCTTCCCGTGCGGCGGCGTCGAGTTCGAGCATTTCGAGTGTCGGCTCGAAGTCGTCGCAGATGTCGAGATAATGCGTTCCCGTCGCGATCGCGGCGCGCAGCACGAGCGGGCCGAACCGGTAGAACGGGCCCGCGGTGTTGAGCACGATGTCGACATCGGACAGCGCGCCGGCGAGCCCGGCCGCGTCGGAGATGTCCAGCGCGAGCGGCTTCGCCCGATCCCCGAGCACGTCCGCCAGCGCCTTGGCGGCGGCCTCGTTCCGGTCGGCGACGAGGACTTCGGCGACTTCCTCGGCTCCGGCCAGTACGCGACAGGCGTGCGCGCCCATCTCGCCCGCGCCGCCCGTGACGAGAATTCGTTTTCCAGTGCGGTGTTCAGCAACCATGGTGAACTTCAACCTCCTGTTTGGACAGCGAGAATCCGGTGCTCACGCGGCGATGTCCGCGCTGAGTGCGTCTCGTTCGGCGGTGGTGAACGGCCGAGAGCGGCGCATTTCGACGTCCCAGGCGACGAGAGTCGCGTCGGAGCGATTGCACACGGTGCCCGCGGCGTCGCAGAGCAGTTCCGTGAGATCGACGCTCGAACGGCCCACCCGGATCGGCCGGAGCGCGACCTTGAGCGGGGCGTCCTCTTCGAGGATCTCCTTGAGGTACTGCATCCGTTGTGCGGCGACGACATAGGCGGGGGAGCGCGTCCGCCAGCGGTCGCGCAGGTAGTCCACCCGCGCCAGTTCGAACGCCTTCGGGTAGACAGCGGCGGTCAGGTGCCCCAGATAGTCGAAATCGGACGACCACGGGTGCACTGTCGTCGTCCAGGTCATGGCGAGTTCCCGGTCATCGCGACCTCCACGGGTCTTGACAGCGGATGGACGAGAACTGTTCTATATCAAACGTCTGAAATAAGAAACCCCCGACGACTGAAGGGATCTCTTCGTGAACGACGTCAGCAGGTCCCGCCCTCGCGTCAGCCCCGTTGACGATCTGCTGTGCGCGGTCGCCCAGGACGCGGACCGCTCGCTGCTGCGGTGGCGCGGGGAGATCCTTTCCGTGGGCGAGCTGGCCGATCGGGCGCGCCGCGTGGCAGCGGCACTGCGGAGCCGCGGGGTGTCGGCTGGGGATCGCGTCGCACTGGTGAGCGGCAACTCGTTCGACCGGGCCGCGTGGATGTTCGGCATCTGGTGGCTCGGCGCGGTCGAGGTTTCGGTCAACGTCGAACTGCGCGGGCCGATGCTGGCGCACGTCCTGACCGACTCGGATCCGGCGCTGATCGCGTTTCAGGACGATTGCCTGGGGCAGGTGCGCGAGGCAGTGTCCGGCGACGTCCTGCCGATGAGCGAGCTGGCCGAGGCCCCGGTCGGCGACGCGGTGCGGGACGAACTCGACGCGGCACAACGGGATTTCGGTCCCGGCGACCTCGCGACCATCCTTTACACGTCGGGGACGACGGGACCGGCCAAAGGCGTCATGCTCCCGCGCGCGTACTTCTCGAACCTCGCCGAGATCTGGATCGGCCGGCTCGGCCTCACGGCCGACGACATCGGGTACTTCCCGCTGCCGTTCTTCCACGTCGACGGGCACGTCAAGCTCACCGCGTGTCTGCAGTCGGGCAGTTCGATGGCCTTCCGCGAACGGTTTTCCGCCAGCGAATACTTCGCCGACGTCCGCCGGTTCGGCGCGACCTGGGCGTCCGGGGTCGGAGCGATGCTGTCGATCCTGGCGCAGGGGGAGCTGCCCGAACCGGGCTCGCATCGCCTGACCAGGATGATCGGCGCGCCGATTCCGCGGATCGCCTACGAGGCGTTCGAGGACCGGCTCGGCATCCCCGTGCTCACGCTCTTCGGCCAGACCGAATGCGACGGCATCGCGATGGACAGCGTCGAGCAGCGGCGGAGAGGTGCGGCGGGACGTCCGCACGACGCGATCGAGGTGCAAGTGGTGGACGAGAACGACCGCCCACTGCCCGCAGGTGAGTCGGGGGAGGTCGTCTACCGGCCGCGGCATCCCTATTTCACCGCTCTCGGCTACTGGCGGCGGCCCGAGGCGACGGTCGAGGCCTGGCGCAATTTGTGGTTCCACACCGGCGATTCCGGCCATCTCGATACCGACGGATTCCTGTATTTCGACGGTCGCCGGACGGACAGCTTCCGCCGGCGCGGCGAGAACATCTCGGTCTGGGAGCTGGAGCACAGCCTGAACATGGCCGGCGGCGTCCGGGAGTGCGTCGCCGTCGCGGTGCGCGACGAGCACGGCGGCGAGGACGAGATCAAGGTCTTCGTCGTCCCGGACGGCGAAGACCTCGTGCTGGAGGAGTTCGTGGAGCACTGCCGCGCGGTGCTTCCCCGGTTCGCGATGCCGAGATACCTGACCGTCACCGACGGCGCCGAGTTCGTCCGCAGCGCCGGGACCGGCGTGGTCCAGAAACATCTGCTGTCCCGCGACATCACGTCGCCTGAGGTCGTGGAGGTGCCGCGATGAGCACAACCGGAGGATTCAGCTGGTCGGACGCACTGGACGAGTTCGAGGTCCGCCGCGCGCAGGCCCGCGAGCTCGGCGGCGAACGTCGGGTCGCGAGGCAGAAGAACCAGGGCCGGTACACGATCCGCGAGCGCATCGACGCGATTTCCGAGCGCTTCAGCGAGATCGGCGAGTTCGCGGTCTTCGAGGAGCACGACGCGCTCGGCAACCGGTTGGGCACCCTGTCGTCGAGCTACGTCTGCGGCCTGGCCAAAGTGGACGGTCGCTCGGTCGCGCTCGGCGGGGAGGACTTCACCGTGCGCGCGGGGGCGCCGCAGAGCTACCTCGACCGGATGAAGGGCGGGATGGGCGGCTTCGTCGAGGATCTCGCCCACGAGTACAAGATCCCGCTGCTGATGTTCGTGGAAGGCATCGGCGGAGATGTCTCGGCCCAGGAGGACAAAGGACACACTTACCTCACCAGTTCCCTGAGCTGGACCCGTTCCTTCGAGCTGCTCGACGAAGTGCCGGTCTTGACGATGGTGAGCGGCGCCGCGGTCGGCGGCAGCGCGGCGCGGGCGGTGGCCAGTCACTTTTCCGTGATGACGAAGGATTCCGTGCTCTTCGCCGGAGGCCCGCCGCTCGTGCGACGCGCGCTGGGCATCGAGATCGACAAACACGAACTGGGTGGCGGTCCCGTCGCGACCGCGTGCGGTGCCGTTGACAACCTGGCGCGGGACGAGGACGACGCGATGGCTCAGCTGCGCACGGTGCTGAGCTATCTGCCGCAGAACGTCTGGCAGCTCCCGGAGCGCACGGCCTGCGACGACCCCGTCGACCGTCGTGCGACTGAACTTCTCGACATCATCCCGGAGAACAGGCGGCAGGCGTACCGCGCGGCCAAGGTGGTCAAGGCTGTGGTGGACCGGGACTCGTTCTTCGAGATCGGTTCCCGCTGGGGCAAGAGCCTGGTCAGTGGACTGGCCCGGATCGACGGGATGCCGATCGGCGTCCTGGCGAGCAACCCGCAGCATCTCGGCGGGGCGATGGACGCCGCCGCGGCCGAGAAACAGGTGCGGCTGATGAACCTCTGCACCACCTTCCACCTCCCGGTCCTCTATTTCGTCGACGTCCCCGGCTTCATGGTCGGTCCGCAGGCGGAGCGCGCCAACGTCATGCGCTGGGGCGTGCGCGCGATCCAGTCGGTGGTCGAGGCGACCGTCCCGATCATCACGGTGCAGGTGCGCAAGGCGTACGGCCTCGCCGTTTCGGCGACCTCGAACCCCGACCGGCTCGGGCTGCGCCTGGCGTGGCCGAGCGGCGAATGGGGCGACCTTCCGATCGAAGGCGGCGTCGAAGCGGCCTACCGGCGCGAGATCGAAGCGGCGGACGACCCCGCCGCGATGCGAGCACGGATCGAGGACCGCATGCGCTCGCTCGTCGATCCGTGGCGGACCGTCGAAGCGTTCGGCGTGGAGCACATGATCGATCCGCGCGAGACCCGCGAGGTTGTCGCTTCGTTCCTCGAGGCCAGCCAAGACGCACTCGCTGTACAGAAAAGGAAGAAAGCATGAACGAGATCGTCGCCGACTGCGCGGCTTCAGTGTGGAAAATCGTGGTGACGCCGGGAGACCGGGTCAGCGAGGGCGACGTGCTGCTCGTCCTCGAATCGATGAAGATGGAGATCCCGGTCGAGGCGGAGGACGACGGCGTCGTGGCGAAAATCCACGTCGCCGAGGGTGCCATCGTCTCCGACGGCGACGTGCTCGTGACGCTGGAGGACTGATCCGTGTTCGGCAAAGTCCTTGTCGCCAACCGAGGCGAGATCGCGGTCCGGGTCATGAAGACGTTGCGGCGCTTGGGCATCGCGAGCGTCGCGGTCCATTCCGACGTCGACGCGGGCAGTCTGCACGTCCGTACGGCCGACGAAAGCGTGCTGATCGGCGCGGCGCCGGTGGCCGACAGTTACCTGCGGATCGACCGCGTCATCGAGGCCGCGCTGTCCACCGGGGCCCAGGCGATCCATCCCGGCTACGGCCTGCTGTCGGAGAATCCGGAGTTCGCTCGGGCCTGCGCGGCGGCCGGGCTGGTATTCATCGGCCCGAGCCCGGAATCGATGGAGATGATGTCGTCGAAAATCCGGGCGCGCGAGACCGTCTCGGCGGCCGGCGTTCCCGTGGTGCCCGGCTGCGCCGAGCCGGTCCACCCCGGGCCGAAAGCGTTCGCGATCGCGGCGGCAATCGGCTATCCCGTCGCGGCGAAAGCGGCGAGCGGCGGTGGCGGCAAAGGGTTTCGCGTGGCGAACGGTCCCGGCGAACTCGCGGCCGCGGTCGAAGGCGCGGCAGGGGAGGGGCAGCGGTTTTTCGGCGACGGCACGGTTTACCTGGAGCGCTATCTGGACAACCCGCGACACGTCGAGGTGCAGATCATCGCCGACACGCACGGCAACGCGGTCCACCTTTTCGAACGCGACTGTTCTGTCCAGCGTCGGCACCAGAAGCTGGTCGAGGAGGCACCCTGCCCGCTGCTGACCGAGGCCCAGCGCGCGCACCTGGGCGAGGTCGCGGTCCGAGCCGCGCGAGCCGCGGACTACTTCTCGCTCGGCACCGTCGAGGGGCTGCTCGTCGGGGACGACTTCTACTTCCTCGAAATGAACACCCGCATCCAGGTCGAGCACCCCGTCACCGAACTTGTCACCGGTCTCGACCTGGTGGAGGAGCAGCTTCGCGTCGCGGCCGGGGAACCGCTCGGCTTCGCCCAGCCCGACGTGCGGATCACCGGTCACGCCATCGAATGCCGGATCAACGCCGAATCGGCCGCCAAGAATTTTCGTCCCGGCCCCGGCCGGATCGACCGGTTCGTCGCACCGTCCGGCGACGGCGTCCGGGTGGACGCCGGGGTCGCGGACGGCGACGACGTCCACCCCTACTACGACCCGATGATCGCCAAAGTGATCACCTGGGCTGAAGACCGCCGCACAGCGACCGCCGCGATGCGCAAGGCCCTCGACGCGACTGTGGTCTCCGGAATCCCGACGTTGCTTCCCTTCCACCGCGCGCTGCTGGCTAGCGGCGAATGGGAGCGGGCGAGCACCTGCCGCGAACTGGTAGCGGACCGCTCCTGGCTGAAGTCCACCGACGCCTGGGCGTGACGGTGCACTGTGCACCGCCGCGGCTGCGCGGACACCCCAGATCTGTGTGGCGTGCGCCGCCGCCGATGTCGAACCATAGGCACCGCGCCCGGCGAGCCGCCCGGCGGACCGAGTTCGGGAGCACATCCATGACAGGCAACGGAGCCTTCGTCGCCACCACGGCAGCCAGCCGGGCCTCAGCGCCGCACCGCGTCGAGGGTGCTCATGGTGAGCGCGGACTCGACCCAGTCGCGGACCGGGGGCGCGACCTTGGAGTCGCCGCCGTTCCAGAGGTTCGAGCCGAGGATGTCGTAGCTGGCGTAGCCGTCGACGACCGCTACCAAGTGGTCGCCGATCTGCCGCGCCCGGTCCGAGGGCAGGCCGCGCGCCTCCAGCGCCGCGCGCACGTGGTCCTCGACGGTCGACCGCCACGACCGGAGATAGTTGAGCATGTCTTCGCCGAGCTTGTCCGGGGAACTGGCGGCTTCGGCGTAGAAGAACAGGGTGATCCGGGCGAAGGCCACCGACGGCGCGTCGAGCGGCAGGTGCGCGGTGAGGATGCGGACCAGCCGTTCGACCGGTTCCAGGCCGGTTTCCTCGGCGATGGCGGCCAGTCGCTGGCCGGAGATCCAGAAGGTGTGCCGGAAAGCCAGTCGCAGCAGATCGTCCCTGCCTCCGACGTAGTGGTTCAGCACTCCGGTTGACCAGCCGCTGCGCTGGGCGACGTCGCGCATCGTGACGGCGCCGACGCCGTCCTCGGCGACGATCGCCAGCACGGCGTCGGCGATCTCGGCACGCCGCTGGCGATGGTCGACGATCTTCGGCATGCCCTTATTTAAACACAACCGTCTGACTTAAATACTGAACAAGGGAGCGCGCCCATGACCGTGCCTGACCAGTCTTCGAGTGACGTCGACGCGCTGATCATCGGAGCGGGCCCGTCCGGCGTCACCGCCGCGCGGTTGCTGGCCGAGAGCGGGTTCCGCGTGACTGTCCTGGAACAGGGCGGCTGGCCCGTCGCCGCCGACTATCCCAGCGACAAGCTCGAACGCGACCTGCTCGTCGCCGGACCGTGGAGCCCGAACCCCAACCACCGCGGCGGGCCGAGCGACTATCCCGTCAACGATTCCGCTTCGGACGTGCATCCGTTGATGTTCAACGGGGTCGGCGGCAGCAGCGTCCTGTTCTGGGCGGAGTGGCCGCGGATGATCCCGTCCGACTTCCGGGTGCGCACCCTCGACGGCATCGCCGACGACTGGCCGCTCACCTACGAGGAACTGCAGCCGTATTACGACGCCGTCGACGAGATGATCGGCGTTTCGGGACTGGGCGGCAACATCGCCTATCCGCCTGGTTACGTGCCTCCGCAACCGGCATTGCCCATCGGCCGCATCGGCCGGATCGCGGCCGAAGGCATGAACAAACTCGGTATCGGCTGGTGGCCGGGCACGTCGGCGATCCTGTCGCAGGGCGTCGGTTCGCGCGGTCCGTGTGCTCGGTGGGGGACTTGCGACAGCGGCTGTCCCGAGGGAGCGAAGGCGTCCTTCGATGTTGCGATGTGGCCCGGCGCGTTGGCGGCAGGGGTCAACCTGGTGACTGGGGCGCGGGTCCGGGAGATCACGGTTTCCGGCCGGGGCCTTGCGACTGGCGCCACGTGGATCGACCGGAACGGTGCCGAACAGCACACGGCCGCACCGGTGGTGATCCTGTGCGCCAACGGGATCGGCACCCCGCGGCTGCTGCAGCTGTCCACGTCGTCGCTGTTCCCGGACGGGCTCGCGAATTCCTCCGGCTGCGTCGGGCACAACCTGATGATGCATCCCGTGGCCACGGTGCTGGGCGAGTACGAAAAGGACGTCGAACCCTGGCTCGGGCCGGAGAGCCACCCGATCTGGTCGATGCACTTCGCCGAGACCGATGCCAGCCGCGGCTTTCACCGCGGCGCCAAGTGGACGGCTGTCGTGCTGCAAGGCCCGGTGGGGCTGTTGCAACGGTTCGCGGAGCTGCCGCTCGCCGAGCGCAGCGGTGTGGCCGGGCACGAACTCGTCGAGCGGCTGTACGGCCGGGCGTTCGAGATCTCGGCCTCCATCGAGGATCTGCCCGTCTTCGCCAACCGGGTCACCTTGGACCCGGATCTCGTGGACAGCGACGGCATTCCGGCGCCGAAGATCGACTACACGATGTCGGACGAGAGCAAACGCGCGCTCGACTGGCATCTGGACCGGATCACCGAAGTCCACGAAGCAGCCGGAGCCGTCTCCACCAAACGCGTGGACTTCGGCGGCGAGACTGGCTGGCACCTGCTCGGCACCGCCCGCTGCGGCACCGATCCGGCGACGTCAGTGGTCGACGGCTTCGGGCGGTCGCACGACGTTCCCAACCTTTACGTCTTCGACGGCAGCGTTTTCGTGACGTCCTCCTCGGTCAATCCGACGCCGACGATCACCGCCTTCGCGTTGCGCGCCGCCGAGCACCTGATCGAAACCGCTGCCAGCCAAAGGACTCCGCTGTGATCGATTTCCCCGACGACGACACGCGCGTTGGCGCGAAGCGCATCGCCGACCTGTGGTTCCCCGGGACCGCGCAGTCGCCCAGATTGACTGCCCTGCCCGGCTACGACGCTCTCCTGCGCCGGGCGTTGCAGGCCAATCCCGATCTGTCCGAGGCGTTCTTCCAGGTCGCCCGACTGGCCGCGGCCGCTGACGAACTCTCGGCCGGGACAGTCGTGCAGTGGCCGGGCGAACTCGCCGAAGCGGCCTTCTACTTCCTCGCCAGCACCTACTACATGGCCCCCGAGGCACGCCGCGCCGTCGGCTATCCCGGGCAAGTCCGCACGCCTTCCGCCGAAGCCACGCCCGACCAGTTGCTCGACGACGACCTGCTCGCCCCGGTGCTCGCGCTCGGCCCGACCTACGTCCCGACCCCGACCGAAGGAGCTTGAGATGACCCCCGAGAAGATCCTGGCCGACGCGCGGCAGCGCATCGACGATCTCGCTCCGGCCCAGTACATCGGCGGCGGTTTCGTCGCGAGCACGAGCACCGAAACGATCGAGGTGCTCAGCCCCGGCACCGGCACGCGGCTGGGGGCCGCGGCGAACGGCACCGCGGCCGACGTCGACGCCGCGGTCTCGGCTGCACGCGCCGCCTTGCCGGCGTGGGCGCGGATGACGCCCTGCGCCCGCGCCGAGACGTTGTTCCGGTTCGCGGACGTCATCGACGAGCATGCCGAACTGCTGGCCGCGCTCGAAGCGCTCAACGTCGGCAAGTCCTATGCGTACGCGACTTACGAGATTCCCCTGATCTCCGACTGTTTCCGCTTCATGGCCGGAGCCGCGCGAACCGCTCAGGCACCGGCTCCCGGACAGTACGTCGAGGGGCAGCTGTCCTATATCAGGCGCGAACCCGTCGGCGTGGTCGGCGCGATCACGCCGTGGAACTTTCCGTTGCTCATGGCGGCGTGGAAGATCGCCCCGGCGCTCGCGGCGGGGAACACCATGGTGCTCAAACCGTCCGTACTCACCCCGCTCAGCACGCTGGTGCTGGCCGATCTAGCCACCGGCGTACTGCCGGACGGCGTGCTCAACATCGTGACCGGCGCCGGCGCGACGGTCGGCCGCGCGATGAGCCACCACGAGGGCATCGACATGATGGCCCTGACCGGCGGGGTCGGTTCGGGCCGGCAGGTCGCGGCGGGCGCGGCGACCACGGTCAAGCGGGTCCATCTCGAACTCGGCGGCAAGGCGCCGGTGGTGGTGTTCCCCGACGCCGACCTTGATCTCCTCGTGCAGACGCTGATCGCGGCCGGCTACGGCAACGCGGGCCAGGACTGCGGCGCGGCGACGAGGGTGATCTGCCACGAGGACGTGCGGGATCGGCTCCTGGACGCGCTCGGTGCGGCCGCGGGGGAGCTGCGCAGCGGAAACGCCGCGTCCGGCGAGGAGTTCGAACTCGGACCGCTGATCAGCGCGGTCCACCGCGCCCGCGTCGCGGGCATGGTGGACCGGGCACGCCACGACGGAGCCCGGGTCGTCCTCGGCGGCGAAATCCCCGCTGGCCCAGGGTTCTTCTATCCGGCCACGATTGTCGCCGATGTCGCACCCGGTTCGGAGATGGCCCGCGAGGAGGTGTTCGGCCCGGTGATCTCAGTCGAGACCTTCACCGCCGAAGCCGAGGCGCTCGCCAAGGCCAACGACGTCGAATACGGCCTGGCGGCCTCGGTGTGGACCAACGACCAGGCCCGCGCACTGCGCTTCACGGAGGATCTGGCGTTCGGCTCGGTCTGGGTCAACTCGCATCTCGACTTCGCCGCCGAAATGCCGTGGAACGGCTTCGCGAAATCAGGGTACGGCCGCGACAACTCCGCCTACGCCCTCGAGGACTACACCCGCACGAAGCACGTGATGCTCCCGATCGGAGCACCGCTCGACGCCTGACCGGGCGGCCCGGTGCACTCTGCACCAAGCCCGGTTCCAGAACGTCACGGATGTGCGTGGCTTCGGCCATGCCCGTTGGCACAGCATGACTTCCGGGCCGGACGACCGGCCGGAGCAGAACGAGACGAGGAGACTGCCATGGCCGGCACCGACGCCCGCCCCGAGTCCGCCGACATCGTCATCATCGGAGCGGGGGTCTCCGGCATCGGATCGGCGTGCTACCTCCGGGACGCCTTTCCCGGCAAGAAAATCGTCGTGCTCGAAGGGCGCGGCCGGATCGGCGGCACCTGGGACCTCTTCCGGTACCCCGGCGTCCGCTCCGATTCCGAACTCCACACCTACGGCTACCAGTTCAAACCGTGGAGCCACGAACACGCGATCGCCGACGGGCGCCTGATCCGCGAATACCTGGAAGAGACCGCCGCCGAGCACCGGATCGACGAGCTGATCCGCTACCGGCACCAGGTCGTGTCGGCCGACTGGTCCAGCGCCGAGGGCGCCTGGACGCTGCGGATCCGGATCGAAGTCCCCGGCCAGAAACCGAAAACCTCGGTGCTCAAGACCAAATGGGTCTACGGAGCCACCGGCTACTACCGGTACGACGAAGGTTTCACGCCCAGCTTCAAGGGCCGCGAAGACTTCGCCGGCGACATCCTGCACCCGCAGTCCTGGCCGGAGGACTACGACTACGCGGGCAAGAAAGTCGTCGTGATCGGCAGCGGCGCGACCGCCGTCACCATGGTCCCGGCGATGACGACCGGTCCGCGCGCGGCCGAGCACGTCACGATGCTGCAGCGCACGCCCACCTATGTCATGACACTGCCGCGCATCGACAAGATTTCCCAGGCGTTGTACCGAATTCTCGGCCTGCGGCGCGGGTACGCACTCACCCGGTTCAAGAACGTCTGGCGGGACTTCTTCTTCGTCGGGTACCTGCTCAAGTTCCCGACGTCCGGGCGGAAGCTGCTGCGCAATCTGACCAAAAAGGCTCTGCCCAAAGGCTATGCGGTGGACACGCATTTCAATCCGCCGTACAAGCCTTGGGAACAGCGGGTGTGCATGACTCCTGACGGGGACTTCTTCGAAGCGATCTCCGCGGGCAAGGCCTCCGTCGCGACGGACACGATCGAACGCTTCACCGAGAACGGCATCCTGCTGGCGTCGGGCGAGGAGATCCCCGCGGACGTGATCGTCACCGCGACCGGACTCAACCTGCGCATGTTCGGCGGCATCCCGCAGACGGTCGACGGAGAGAAACTGGATCTCGGCTCCTGCGTCACCTATCGCGGGATGCTGTTGTCCGGATTGCCGAACTGGTCTTTCGCGTTCGGGTACACGAAATACTCGTCGTGGACGCTCAAGGTCGGCCTGACCGCTCAGTACGTGATCCGGCTGATTCGGCACCTGGACGCGCACGGCTACACCAAAGCGGTGCCAGTGGCCGAACCCGGCATGGCGACCGAACCGCTGCTCGACCTCAACGCGGGCTACGTGACCCGGAACGCGGACAGCCTGCCCAAGCAGGGCGCCGAGCTGCCGTGGCGGATGCTCACGTCGTACCAAGCCGACAAACGGCTGCTCAAGGGGCCGCTCTACGACGACCATCTCCAGTTCGGCTCCGCCGGCGACCAGCCGGTCGTCCGCGCCGCCGCCGCGCGCGAGGAGCGGGTGCGATGACCGCCGCTCGTGTCTCGGCCGGGGACTGGATGCGGCGCCAGCTCGGGATCGGGATGGGCAAGCTTCCCGCGTCCCTGGTGAAACGCCTGGTCAAGGTGCCGGTCAACGCCGACGGCGAACAGATGGCTCCCGAGATCGCGATGCTCATGTCGGTCGTCGCGAAAGCCCCCGATTTCAGCGACCTCAGCCCCGCGGAGGCTCGGGCCGCCGAGTCGAAGGAAGCGGCGATCTTCGGCGAGCGCCCGCTCCCGATGCACGCTGTGGAGGAGCTCCGGCTCCGCGAGGGGCTAGTCGCGACCCGCTACCGCCCCCACGCCTCGGCGGGCGGGCTCATCGTGTTCTTCCACGGCGGCGGGTTCGTGCTGGGCAGCCGGGCCTCCTACGACGGTCCGGTGCGATTGCTCGCCCGCCACACGGGCATGGACGTCCTGTCCGTCGAGTACCGTCTCGCGCCGGAACACCCTTACCCCGCACCGCACGACGACGCACTGGCTGCCTGGGAGTTCGCGGTCGCGCACGCCGCCGAATGGGGCGTCCCGCACGGCCGTATCGCCGTCGCGGGCGACAGCGCGGGAGGGAACCTCACAGCGGTCCTTGCCCAGAGGCTGCGCGGTTCCCGGTACCAGCCAGCGCTTCAGGTGCTCATCTATCCCGCCACCGATCTCGCCGGTTCCCGTCCGTCGAACCGCGAGTTCGCCGACTCGCCCGCATTGACCGCGAAACAGATCGCCTGGTTCATCGACCAGTACGTGCCGCCGTCGGTCGAACGCGCCGACCCGCGCGTCTCGCCGCTGTTCGCCGAGGACCTGACCGGCTTGCCGCCCGCACTCCTGACGGTCGCGGGCTTCGACCCGCTCCGCGACGACGGGCTCGCCTACGCCGCCAAGCTGACCGAAAGCGGCGTCCACGCCGAGCTGATCAGGGAATCGGGCCTGGTGCACGGCTACCTCGCCTACACCGCGCTCAGCACGACCAGCCGGGACGCGGTCAAGCGCATCGCCTCGGCCATCGTGCGGGCCATGGCATGAACCCGCCCGATGAACGCCGGGCCGGGCGCCGGGACCGCACCCGTCGTCCGGCCCGGACACCACGCCGCCGACAGGAGCCGCCGTGCTGAACCTTTCCGTCCTCCTCGAGGACTCCGCCCGCACCTACCCCGACCGCACCGCACTGGCGCTGGGCGGGCATCGGCTGACCTACCGCGAGGTCGACGCCGCGGCCGGCCAAGTCGCGAACCTTCTCGTCGAACGCGGCGTCAAGCCGGGGGACAAGGTCGCGCTCAGCTGTCCGAACCGGCCGGAGTTCGCGACTGTCTACTACGGCATCCTCAAGGCGGGCGCCGTCGTCGTGCCGCTGAATATCCTGCTCAAACGGCGGGAAATCGCCTACCACCTGGCGGACGCCGATGCCGTCGCGTACTTCTGCTTCGAGGGCGCCGAGGAGCTGCCGATCGGACGCGAGGGCCGGCAAGCGTTCGACGACGTCGATTCCGCTGAGCATTTCTTCCTGATCACGGCGGGCTCCGACGCGGCGACGACCTCGGAGACGCTGAGCAATGCCCTTGCGGGACAACCGGAAACGTTCGAGTCCGCCGTCACCGAAGCGACCGACACCGCGGTCATCCTCTACACCTCGGGCACGACCGGCCAGCCAAAGGGCGCCGAGCTGTCGCACGGCAACACGATGCTCAACGTGCTGGCCGCGAACCGGATCCTCCGGAACCGGCCGGCCAGCGACAGCCATGCGGTGTGCCTCCCGCTTTTCCACACCTTCGGCGCCACGGTTCAATTGCACGTCGGCTTCTCGACCGCGGCGACGCTCCATTTGGTGCCCCGATTCGACGCCGGTCACATCGTGCGTCTGATGGCCGAAGAAGACATCACCTTCTTCGCTGGCGTTCCGACGATGTGGTGGGGGCTGCTGCGGGAGCTGACCCCCGATGTCGACGTCGCGTGCATCGCCAAGAACCTGCGCGTCGGAATGTCCGGGGGAGCCGCCCTCCCGGTCGAGCTGATCAAGGAGATCGACGACCGGCTCGGCGTACGGATCCTCGAGGCGTACGGGCTGTCGGAAACCTCGCCGCTGGCGACGATCGGCGATCCGGACGCCCCCTCTCGTCCCGGGTCGATCGGCAAGCCGATCTGGGGCGTCGAGCTGAAACTGATCAGGCCGGACTGGACCGAGGTCACGGGGGCCGGCGAGATCGGGGAGATCGCGATCCGCGGGCACAACGTGATGACCGGCTACCACGGACGGCCCGAGGCGACCGCCGAGGCGATCCGCGACGGATGGTTCCGCACCGGCGACCTCGCCCGCCGGGACGAGGACGGCTGGTACTACATCGTCGACCGCTCCAAGGACATGATCATCCGCGGCGGCTACAACGTGTATCCGAGGGAAGTCGAGGAGGTTCTCCTGACCCACTCCGCGGTATCCCTCGCGGCGGTCGTCGGCGTCCCGCACGAAAGCCACGGCGAAGAGGTGAAGGCGTTCGTGATCCTGCGCGGAGGCGCCGAGGCGGCGCCCGACGAGCTTGTGGAATGGAGCAAAGCGCAGATGGCCGGCTACAAGTACCCCCGGATCGTCGAAATAGTCGATTCCCTTCCGATGACCGCTACCGGCAAGATCCTGAAACGGCAGCTGCGGTGACGCCCGCGCACAGGCATGACGTGGCTGTGCTCGGCTGCGGGTTGATGGGATCGGCACTCGCGCGCAGATTCGCGTCCGGCGGCCTGGCGGTCACGGCATGGAACCGGACGCCGGCCCGGGCCGAAGCGCTCGCTTCCGGCGGTGTCCGGCCGGCCGCGTCCGTCGAAGAGGCGGCCCGGGAGGCTCGGCTGGCGGTCGTCTGCATGTCGGACATCGACGCGGCCCGGCAAGCGCTTCGCTCGGTGCGGGGCTTGGCCGGGTCGACGGTGGTCAATCTCAGCGACGGCACCTCCGACGACGTCGCCGATCTGGAGCGCTGGCTCGGCGAGCAAGGCGCGGACCTCCTAGACGGGGCGACGTTCTGCTACCCCGAGCAGATCGGCGAGCCGACCGCGATGCTGGTCTTCTCGGGCCCCTCCCGAACCTGGGAAAAGCACGAGCTGATCTTGAAACTGCTGGGCGGGCGCACGCGGCACATATCCGACGACATCAGGGGCGCGAAAGCCCTGTATCTGGGCAGCGGCGCCTTCTTCGTGACCGCGCTGACCGGCTTCGTCGAATCGACAGCCTGCCTGCTGCGGCGCGGCCATGCGCTCGAGGAGATCCGGGACACGACGGCGTACGCCCTTGAATTGCTGCGCCACGCAACGGAGGAAGTGGCCTCGTCGATCGAGTCCGGACGCCACGAAACGGATCAGGCGACCATCCATGTCTTCGCCGACGGGGCCCGGAAGGTCCTGGGAGAAGTGGAGAGCGCGGGGATCGAATCGTCGGTAATGGCGGCGGTCGCGCGGAAGCTCGACGCCGCGGAGCGCGCCGGGCTGGGGCACCTCGGGTATTCCGCGCAGTCACTGCTTTAACCCGCGTGCTGAGCTGCTATTGCTCGCTGCTCTGCAATTCGACCAAAGCCAGGGCGGTGTCGACCGCGGCGGCGTTCTGCGCGAGCGGGCGGGGCAGCAGTTCGTCCACCCGGACCAGGCGGCGGTCGATGGTGTTGCGATGCGCGAACAACCGCTCGGCTGCCTTCGAAATGTTGAATTGCTCGGCGATGATGACGCGGACGGTGTCGCGCAGCACCCGGTCGGCGGTCGCCAGTCCGCCGAGGGTGTCGGCGACGAACTGACGGGCCTCGGCGAGATCGTTGGTCAGCAGCGAGATGAGCTGCACGTCCTCGAAATGGACGGCTCGGCACCCGGACCGCAGGCGGGTCAGCAGTTTCTGCGCCGCGGCGGCGTCGAGGTGGCTGCGCCGGAAGCCGTGGACGTCAGGCGCCGGTCGTCCCAACGCGATCCTGGCGTGGGGGACGTCCGCCACGATCTGGTCGAGGTCTGTCCGAGACGGCGCTGAAGCGGCCGGAATCCACATCCAGAGCGTTGTTGTCCCCGCGAAGAGGGTCAGGCGGCCGGTGGCGCCCGCGGCACGCATCACCCGCTCGGCAGCGTCCTCGAGAAAGGCGATCTGGTCCGGGGAATCGCCCCAGAGGATCGCCGCGACATGGTGCCCGGTGAGGGCGTAGCCGAGCTGGGCTTCCGCTCGCGGGCGCGTGATCGGCGCACCGCGCAGCAGCAGCTGCACGGTCGCCAGACGCTGGCTTTCCGGTCCCTCGGCCAGCTCGGCCCTGGCCTCGTCGATGTATCCGGCGACGGCGGCCATCGAATCGTCGATGTAGGTGACCAGGGAAGCCCCGGAAATCTCGACCAGCTCGCGAAGCTCGTCCTTGTCTTCGGTGGTCTCGAAGCAGAACCGCAGCCACGCGGACCAGGCGACCCGTTGCGACGCGCGCCAGGCTTCGACGTCGTTCGTGTCCATCCCGCGCAGCGCGAGGTCGCGTGCGTAGTGCCTGGTCTCCGGGATCAGCGTCGGCTGGACCCGGCAGCCGGGATCGTCGACGTTGGCGATAAGCCAGTGAGCCAGCGTGGACGCGGTGTAGACGCGGTCCACTTCGGACAGGACCGGGTCCTGGGCGAGGGTCCGCTCGCGCAGGACCCGCTGGCCCGCGGTCCACATCTCGTGCGCGATCTCGGTTTGGTGCGGCTGCATCTTGGCCGCCGCGGCGCGGAACAGCTCCCGCACCCGCTGCTCGTCCTCCGCGTTCACCGTGCCTCCCGGAACCTCGTGCTGGACGAACAGCCTATGCGCAGAACCGGCGGTCGGCGCGAGTGCAGACTTCACCGCGCCGCCCGGCAGGTCGGTGGTGCTTGGTGTAGGTCGTCGTGGCTGGCGCCGAGCAGGGTGGCGGGTGTCGTCAATCCGATCCCGCCGGTGAAGGGGAACCCATGTCCGATCCCAAGCTCGATGCCTACACCCGGAAGATGAACGAGATCTGCACTGCCGTCGCCGCCCGCGACCTCGACAAGGTGCTCGAGTATTTCGACGACGAGTGCGTCGTCCTCAACGGCGCGAACGGGACGGTAGGGGGCAAGTCCGCGCTCGTACCCGGATTCGAGGAGATGTTCGCGACGTTCCCGGACTGGACTCCGAAAGTGGCGACGTCCTTCCTCGACGGCGACACCATCGCCGTTCTTTTCGAGGTGACCGGAACCGCGGGCGGCACCGGCCCGAAGGTGACGTGGATCGGCACCGGCTACTCCACCTTCGACCCGGAGACCCAGAAGATCGTCCGCGACGTCTACTACATGGACGAGGCGGCCCTGGAGCAGAAGATCAACGACTCCGCACTGCCCGGCTGACTTGCGCGGAAGCCGACGCCGCCTCCGGAACGCGGGAGTCCGCGCCTGCTTTCGCTCCGAAGGAACTGCGGAACTGCCGATGGCAGGGGATTCTTGCCCTTGACCGCCACCTCGCGACGGTCCGGACCATCGCCGCGAGGTGGCCCTCGGCATGCGGTCGCGAGATGTTGCGCGAGCAGGCGCTAGCTCGGATCGCATCGCATCGCCGTGTGCGGGCATCTTGGGCATCGAGTCGTCGATGCAGATCGAGAGGCAGCTCTCGGACGCTTCGATCAACTCTCGAAGCTTCTCAGGACCCTCAGCGGTATCGAAGCAGGCGCGCAGCCACTCCGCCCGCCTGCCAGGGCGGTCGTCCACGATGCGGTGCTGTTCGGCCTTGAGAGGGCGGCTGGCGATAGCGTTCGCCTTCGGATGCCATCGCATTGCCACGTCGCGGATCGGATCGCTGATCCACGGGCGAGCGGCACCGTTCGACGGCGGCAGCAACCAAACCGCCCGTCTTTCGCGCTGTGTATACGGATACCTTGACCTGGCGTGGGGTGCCTGCACGGCAAGGCTCGTGCAGGTGCCCCACGCCACTGCGACGCGGCGGATCTGGGCGGGCGGTTCAGAGGCCCAGGACGTCGGCGAGTTCGCGGTAGTCGCTCATCCAGAGCCCGACGCCGCCCTTCGGGTATTGCGACCGGAAGCCGATGAGGCTTTGCACTCGCGGAGACAGCGAGCGCGCCATCTCCATCGAGACGAGGAACGGGTAGGCCTCTTCGCCGGTGAGGATGCTCGGCGAGAGGCCGATGCTGAGCGCTCGCCGGTAGAAGTCGGCCGTCACGTTCGCACCGCCGCCATGAGCGAGTTTTCCGCTGAACAGCAGGACGTCGCCGGCGTTCATGATCGCCGGGACCGTCTGCTCCGGAGTGCCGCGGTCCTCGAAGTCCGGCCACCGATTGCTGCCGGGGATCACCCGGGTGGCGCCGTTCTCCTCGGTGAACTCAGTCAGCGCGAAGAAAAAGTTCACGCCGCTCTCCGGCCCGTTCGGGCCCAGACCGACGAAGGGGTACCAATTCTCCAGGTCGCGGTGCAGCGGCTGCGCCTTGTTGCCCGGGCCGATCTCGATCACCTGCCCGGTGACCATCCAGTAGCTGCCGCACTCCTCGAGGAAGATGGCGTCCGCGAGACGGTGGAGGAGGTCGTGGTCGATGATCTCCTGCCGGAAGGTTTCGCTGTGGGTGACCATGTTCGTGAGCCGTTTGGTATGGGAACCGAAGAACTCCTGGACGGTCTCGTCATCGATGGTCGCGCCCGGGGAAAGGGCCGAGAGCGCGGGCTCGATCTCCGCGTTGAAGCGCGCGACCTGGTCGGGAGTGAGGAAGCCTTCGATGACGACTCCGCCGTCCTCCCTCATGACGCCGAGAATCTCGTCGATCGGCGTACTGCTGCTCACCTTGCGCAGACTCGCTGTGGTCGCTTCGGTCATGGTTGCTGTCCGTTCTCGCTCGGTTGTCCGTGGCGGAGACGACTCCGCTGTTCGGAGCGCGGTCGGGTGGCTGCCTCAGTTGTGGCGTGGCTCTCAGACTGGTCGTCGTCGCCGAGTTCAGCCATGTCACCGTGCATCAGCAATGGCACGAACTCGGTGAGAAGTGCACCGCGGATTTCTTCAAGCCAGGCAATACATTCCGGGCCTTGGTTCAGCGGGAGGCCGGAAACGGCGGTGCGGAAACACGGCAGAGGAAGCCGACGGTTGCCGGGTTCGGCGCGACTGTCGCCGCCTGCTGCGCGTCGTGGAGATCGTGGATTCGCTGCCGATGATCGGGAAGATCCTCGAGCGCGAGCCGACCTGACGGCGGGTCGCCGGAGCCGGCCTTCGCCTATTCGCTCAGGACCGGCGGGACGTGGTTGCCCGGGGTGCGACTCCCACAGGGCGATCCTGTGCGCCTGACGTTCCGGCCCGTGCTGAAGCGGAACCAAGGGGAAATGCTCGGAGCGGCCGCACCCCGTTCGACCATGTCGCACCCAGCCATGCCGGAAGCTGATCCACTGGCGGAAGCCGAGCCGGCTGCGCCGACCGGTGCGAACACCGCGGCGGCCGCCCGCCTTCGCCGCGAAACTGTGGCGATCTTCGCCGACGCGGGTCCCGTTGGGGCGAGGCAGTTCCCGGTGAAGGTCTGAGCCACCGGGGGATTCGAACTCACACCGGGTGACCTGCGGAAATGCCGCCAAGGTTTGATGCCCGGTTACAGTAAGAAGTCGCTGACCTGCGAAAACAAGAGATTTCCGGGTGCCCCCGGGGCGGTTCGGAGACATCTACATCGGGAAAAATGGCCGTTGAGCTGCGGGTTTCTGCGGTGGTCGGGATTGTGAGCTGCCGCCGGTCGCGGCGGGGTGAGTCGGCATGACGGCAGCGATGGCGGAGCGTGTCGGTCGTCCTCCGGAGGAATCAGCGGTTCGGCCGTGGTCGTTGTGGGTGCAGTGTGGTGCGACGGGTTTGGTGGCGTTGGGTGCTGCGTATGCGTCGTATCAGCACGGCCGGGTGTTCGCGTTGCGGTTTGGTGCTGATGGGGCGACGGCGGCGATTTGGCCGTTGATCGTGGACGGGCTGCTGACGTTGGCGACGGTCGAGTTGTGGCGGGGTCAGCGGGGGAGTGGACGTTCGTTGGCGTGGGCGGCGTTCTTGTTCGGTATCTCCTTGTCGTTGTGCGCGAATATCGGTGCGGCTCCGTCGTTGAGTGTGTTCGGGGTGACGGTGGCGGCTTGCCCTCCGCTTGCTCTGTTGCTTGCCGTGGAGTTGCTTAATCGGGCATTGCAGCGCCATCGGCCAGCCATTGAGCAGTGCAGACCAGCCGCCCACGCCGATCCTGCTGTGGAGCCAGTGCCGGAGCGGGCCTTGGCGGACGACGAGTTGACGGCTGAGCAGCGGATGTGGGTGTACTACGAGCGGGAGGCAGCGGCGGGTCGCCGACCGTCGGGCGCGGAGCTGGACCGGGTAGCTGGGACTCATAATTACGGGCGGCGAGTGCTCCGTCAGTGGAAGGCTGCGGGTCGTCCCGACACGGTCGTGGAAATGTCGCCTGCCGACGGCAGGACAGAACACGTCGTGGTACCGGCAAGCACGACTCCGCCGCTGTCTCCTCGGCCACTGCGATGAGCGGACCCCAGTTGCTCCCGATGGCTTCGGACATCGTCAAAGCCTTGGCTGGCCGTCATCATCGTGTGGCCGATGAGCCACCGCTGCGCGATTACGCCTTCAGCCGGCTCGGCGATCCGGATCTGACCCGGGGGCCTGCGGTCACCGGAACCAGCCTCGACCAGTTCCGGTCGTGGCGGCAACTCGTTCGCGCCGCTTCCGGATGCCTCGGATCGCTTCACCGCAGTCGATTGCTGCTGCCGCCGTGGGCGTACCGCGAACCGCTCCTTCGCCGAGTTGACCGCGGCCGGTCACTGACCCGAGGTCTCACCGCCGGGGGGAGCAGCCAGTCGCCGGGCGTCCCGTTCCGGTCGGATCAGGAAGGTCGCGGCCGCGCCGGCGGTGAGGGCGAGCGCGGCGGTGAGCAGGAAAGCCCAGCGGAATCCGGCGAGGGGAGTGCTCGCGGCGTCGACGAGGCTGCCGGTCACCGTGGGGCTGAGCACGGCTCCGATGCTGCCGAGGCCGAGATAGACGCCGAGCACGCCCGAGCGGCGGGTCGTCGGGGTGATTTCGGCGATCACGGCCGGGCCGACGACCGCCATGATTTCGCAGAAGCTGAAGGCGATCGTGATCAACGTTAGCTGCAGGCCGGGTTGCCGGACCGACGGGAAGAGCGCCATCGCGACCGCCGAACAGAACAGCAGCACGCCGGCTGCCAGGCCGCGGTGCACCCGGCTGGACACGCCGCGCCCGGCGAGCCATCGGCTCAGGAGGGATTGGGCCAGGAAGAGCGCGCCCATCACCAGCCACGGCACGGTATTGAGGAGTCCGACTTGGGAGGGGCTGTAGCCGAGGCGCGAGAGATAGTCCGGCAGCCAGGTCGTCATCACGCCGAGGGTCCATTGCACGGTGAACCCGCCGACCAGGCACGCCAGCCAGGTTCCGCAGGCGAGGACGCGCCGGTAGGGCACGTGCGTTGCTTCGAGCAGACCGATCGCGGCGCTGGTGTCCCGTTGCGCGAGGGTCCTGGCGTCGGAGGGGCCTTCGCGGCCGAGGACGAGCCACAGCAGCGCCCACACGAGTCCGGCGGCGCAGAGGGCGGCGAACGCGACGTGCCAGTTGTACTCGACGATGAGCCAGGTCAGGACCGGCGACGCGATGACGACTCCCAGCGTCGCGCCGCTTTGGATGATGCCGCTGACGAGGTTGCGTTCCCGGTTGTCGAACCATTTGTGCGCGGCGTGCTGGGCGATCGGGACCGCCGGTCCTTCCCCGAAGCCGAGCAGGCCGCGGCCGGCGAGGACCACGCCGAACCCGGCGACCCCGATCATCGGGGCCTGGCTCAGCGACCAGAGCACCGCCATGCCCAGCAGCAGCCAGCGCGCCGGGACCCGGTCGCCGAGGAATCCGATCCCGACGGCGGAAAGCACGAACATCAGGAAGAAACCGCTGGAGAGCAACCCGAATTGGGTGGCGTCGAGCCCGAGGTCGCGCATGATCGGTTTCGCCGCGAGCCCGATCACGGCCTTGTCCGCGAAGTTGACGACCATCAGCGCGAACAGCAGGGCGACGACCGTCCAGGCGCGCCGCCGCGACGGCGTGCGCGGCTTCGATACCGGCTTGGCGGTGGCGAGCGGTTTCATGCCCGTGCTCCTTCGTCCAGCGTGTTCGGTCCGATTCCGCGCCGCATCGCTTCCAGGAACAGGGCATTGCCCGCCGGGTCGTTCGCGATGTTGACGTCCGGCCCGAACAACCGGATCAGCGTCGACTGGAGCGCGTGCACCTGGTGGTGGTGCACGTCCGGGAGCCACGGCCCGGGCAGTTCGAACACGAGGTCGTCGATGGGGACGGCGTCGGACAACGCGTCGAGCAGTTCGGTGCGCAGCGCGTCGCCGTCGAGCAGTTCCGCCGCTTCGACCAGCACCTTGCGGCAGCCTGCGGAGAGGAGGCCGCGGACGCCGTCGACGAGTTCGGCTGCCGGGGTGCGGACGTGCTTGCTGCCGACTTCTCCGAACACGGCCAGTCCTCGCCGGAGTGCGGCCGCGACGGCTGATTCCTTGACGTCCTGGTCGATCGGAATCGCGTTGTCGGACACTTCGATCAGCCGGTAGCCCGCTTCGGCTGCTCCGTCCAAATATGACTCGGCCCGGTCGTGCGCGATCGCGTATTCGAGGAACATCCCGCCGGGAAACGGTTCGACGCCGTAGTCGCGGTACAGCTCGTTTTTGCGGCGCAGCAGGGAAAGCGGGATCAATCCGGCGACTCCGACGACGAGCTTCGCGTGGTCCATGGCGTCTCCGGCGATCTCGAGCAGATCCTGTTGGGCGGCGGTGCCCAGTCCGAAGTCGACAGTGACGGTCAGGCCGCGGTCGCGGGGTTTGCGGGGTCGGTCCGGCACGCCGACGCCGGAGAATGCGGGGCGGGCGGCGGAGGTCATGAGCGGCTCCCGATGACGGGGAGCACCAGCCGGGACGGGTGCTCGGCATTGTGCAGGATCTGCTGAGCGGCGCGGCGCAAGACGGGGTCGGTCGCGAAATCCGCGCCGGTGTTGTGGTTGCGGTCGAAGTTGGGGAAATCCGAACTGGTGACGTCGAGCCGGAGCCGATGGCCCGGCGGCAGCACGACGCTGATGGGCCCCAGCGGAATGCGGTACTCGCAGGGCTCGCCGGGTGCCACGAGCGAGGGCTTCTCGTAACCGTCGCGGTAGCGGGCCCGGACGATGCCGCTGACGAGGTCGATCGCGGTGCCGTCCGGGCGGACGACGATCAGGCGGGCGACCCAGTCGGTGTCCGGGCCGTCGGTGACCGCCCACAGCCGGACTTCCGGCTCGCCGGTGATCTCCAGTTCTTCGGCGAGCGGTTCCCCGGCGTAGCAGAGCTTGTCGCTGCGGTGGTCGTTGACAGCCTGGTCGCTCGGTGCGAGGTGCGCGTCGGGCAGCATGATGCTCATGACCGGGTCGCGCGGGTCGTACTCGTAGCGGTCCGGCGGTTCCGCCGCCGGCTCCTCGCGGCTGAGCGTGCCGTCGCCGAACGGGGTGGCCGCGTCGCCGCGGCTGTGCAGGTACAGGACGCGCTGCTCGGCTCGCGCGGGCGGCCATTCGTGCTCGAAGCGCCATTCGTTGCGGCCGATCACGAAGATCCGGATCGGCGGCTCGTCGGCGAGGCCGTTGTCGATGTCCTTGAGCGCGTGGTCGTACCAGCGCGCGACGAGGTCCACATAGGATTCTTCGGCCGCTGGCCCGTGGTCGAGGGTGCCGAGGCGACGGGTGAACGTGGCGGGGCTGTGGCTCCACGGGCCGACGACGAGCCGGTGCGCGCCGCGATGGCGCCGCGGGCCGTGCTCGGCCAGGCCGGTGTAGTTGCCGATCGTGCCGTTGAACCGGTCCCACCAGCCGGTGACGAAACAGGCGGGCACGTCGATGCGCGGATGGACGCGGTCGAACGCCCAGAGCTCGCGGTCGACGTCGCGCAGGAACTGGGCGAACGGGCCGGTGAGGCCGAACAGCGCGTCCGGCGGCAGGTCGGCGAGCGGGAGGTACCAGAGCCATTTGCCGCGTTCGTGGTCGCGCCAGCGGCTCAGGACCGCGGCGTCGTCCTCGACCAGCCCGCTGCGGCCGCCGCGCCGGCCGCTGATGTCCGCGCCGAGCGCGTAGCACCACTCCATCCGCCTGCCGAGGTCGAGAATGCCGCGGGTCGGGTCGAGCATGCGCGGAGACATCCCGGTGACGTGCAAGGCGCCGAGGCTGGGCGGTTGTGCGCCGGCCAGCCGCAGCGCCGCCCACGCGTCGTAGGAATGTCCCCAGGTCCCGACCTTGCCGCTGGACCGTTCGTGCGCGGCGGCCCATTCGACGGTGTCGTATCCGTCCTCGGCTTCGATGGTCTGCGCGGCCTCGGCGAAGCTCCAGGTGAAGGCGCCTGCCGAACCGCCCCGGCCGCGCAGGTCCTGGACCACGACGAGGTAGCCGCGCGCGGCGAGCTGCCGTGCGTAGCCTGCCCAGCCTTCCCGCCGGTAGGGCGTGCGCCGCACCAGCGCGGGGAACCGCCCGGGCCGGGACGGATGGTAGACGTCGGCGCGCAGGACGGTGCCGTCGCGCATCGGCACGGCGACGCCCGAGGCGACGGTGACGGAGTCGGAGGAGGCGAGCACGGGCGGAGTCCTTCCGGTCGGCAGCCCCGGGGTCGCGGTCGTCCGCAGGCGACCGGACTCGCCGGTTCCCCACATTGAAACCCCGGCCCGCGTCCGGGATCCAAGACGTGTTCCCTCTGCCCCCATAGGCAGGGCCATCGGGACTCAGGCGGACCCCACGGCCTCGAAGCAGGCGAGCGCGATGGTGACGAAGGCGCGTGCGGCTGGGGTGCCGTCGCTGGGTCCGAGTGCGACGCCGACGCGGTGGCGGTAGGGCGGTTCGACGGGGGCGGTGTGTGCGCCGCGTGCTGCGGCGATGCGGGCGTAGGGTTCGTTGGCCAGGCCCGCGCCGACGCCTTCGAGCACGAGTTCCAGCAGCGTGTGCACCGAGCGGACTTCCGCGCGGATGTTCTCGGCCGCACCGGCGTCCTCGAGGATCCGGCGGGTGACCGTCCCGGGCGGGAGCGCGATCAGCGGCAGGTCGCGCAGGGCGGCGCGGGGCACCGGGCCGTCCGGTGCGGGCTGGCCGGGCGGCAGCACGAGATGCAGTTCGTAGTCGACGAGCGGCCAGGTCCGCAGATCCGGCGGCACCGTCGACAGCTCGAGCACCCCGGCTTCCGCCGCGCCGTCGGCGACCTTCTCCGCCGCGTCGGCCGAATCGGTCGCCTCGGTCACCTGAACGGTCACGCCCGGATGCTCCCGGTGGAACGCCGCGACCAGCCGGGCCGCCGGGTACACCGAAAGCGCGCGGGGGACCACCAGTTCGAGCCGCCCGGTGGCCAGCCCGGATACCGCGTGGACGGACTCCTCGGCGTCGCGCATCGCCCGCAGCGCCCGGTGCGCCGGGGCCAGGAGGGCTTCCCCGGCCGGAGTCAGTCGCAGCGCACGGGGCAGCCGGTGGAACAGGGGAGTGCCTAGCTCCTGCTCCAGCGAACGCACCGACTGCGACAGCGACGGCTGCGCGATGTGCAGCGCCTCCGCCGCCCTGGTGAAGCTGCCTTCCTGCGCCACGGCGAGGAAGTGCCGCAGTTTCCGTGCGTCCATGGCAGCCGATCGTAAGCCGGGCACCGGCTATAGGCATCGCCTACGGCACCGGCGCATTTTCGTCTTGGACACCGCCCGCGGGCGGCGGCTGTCATGGAGGGACAGCCGAGCGGAGGGCGAAGATGGGCGAACGCATCGAGGAACTGGCGATCATCGGATCGGGACCGGCGGGCTACACCGCGGCCGTGTACGCGGCGCGGGCCGGCCTGCGCCCGGTCGTGCTGGAGGGGTTCGAGGCGGGCGGGGCGCTGACGGCCACCACCGGCGTCGAGAACTTCCCCGGTTTCCCGGACGGCGTGCAGGGCCCGGACCTCGTCGCGGCGATGCGCAAGCAGGCGCTGCGGTTCGGGGCCGAATTACGGGCCGAGGACGCGACGTCGGTCGACCTGGCCGGACCGGTCAAGGAGATCCGCACCGACACGGCGGCGATCCGGGCGCACGCGGTCGTGGTCGCGACCGGTTCCCGGCACAAGCGGCTGGGGCTTCCCGACGAGGAGCGGCTGACCGGGCGCGGGGTGTCCACGTGTGCCACGTGCGATGGATTCTTCTTCCGGGACAAGGACATCGCGGTGGTCGGCGGCGGGGACACCGCAATGGAGGAAGCGCTGTATCTGACCCGGTTCGCGCGGTCGGTCACCGTGGTGCACCGCCGGGACCGGTTGCGCGCCAGCGCGATCATGCAGGAGCGCGCGCTGGGCCACTCGCGGATCCGCTTCCTCTGGAGCGCGGAGGTCGTCGGGTTGACCGGGGAACAGACGCTGACCGGCATCCGGACGCACGGTCCGGACGGCGAGCTGCACCTCCCGGTCGACGGCTTGTTCGTCGCGATCGGACACCAGCCGCGCAGCGAGGTGTTCGCCGGGCAGCTGGACCGGGACGAGTCGGGCTACCTGCTGGCCGAGCATCCGACCACGGCCACGAACCTGCCCGGCGTGTTCGCCGCGGGCGACGTGGTCGACCACCGCTACCGGCAGGCGATCACGGCGGCGGGCACCGGGTGTTCCGCCGCGCTCGACGCACAGGCCTACCTGGCCGCTTTCGGCCGGGACGGAGGACGGGCATGACCGCCGTGACGCACGACGACCTGTGGGAACTGGTCGAGGAATGCCACCGGCGAGGCTGGACCGACGGGCTGCCGGTGGTGCCGCCGACCCGCGGTCTCGTCGACCGGTTCCTCGCCGCGGGCGGCTGGGACCCCGCCGAACCGATCGCGGTCGAACCGGTGCGCGGCCGGACGATCACCGCCGGCAAACTCGCCGCGAACGCGGTGCTGGCCGGTTGCCTGCCCGAACACGTCCCGGTCGTGGCCGCCGCGTTGCGGGGGATGAGCGCGCCCGAATTCACCTGGCACGGGACCGTCACCAGCACCGGCGGCGCGGCACCGTTGATCATCGTCAACGGCCCGGCGCGCGACCGGCTGGGAATGAACTACGGCACGAACCTCTTCGGCCCCGGCTGCCGCGCCAACTCCGCGATCGGCCGGGCCGTGCGGCTCGTCCTGCGCAACTGCCTCGACGCCCACCCCGGCATCCTGGACCGCTCCACCCAGGGCAACTTCGGCAAGTACAGCGGCTGTTTCGCCGAACACGAGGCAGCCAGTCCGTGGGAGCCGTTCCACGCGAGCCGCGGCTTCCGGCCGGAAGAAAGCACGGTGACCGTGTTCGCCGCCGAGTCCGCGCACAACATCCTGTGCCACGGAACCAGCGAGCCGGAACGCATTCTCACTCTCGTCGCCGACACGATGGCCGCACTCGGCAGCTTCAGCGCGGGCGAATCGCTGCTTGTGCTCGGCCCCGAACACGCCCATTACCTCGGCGTCGCGGGCTGGTCCCGCCGCGACGTCCAGGAGTTCGTCTTCGCGCGCGCGGCGCGCACCGTCGCCGATCTCAAGCGAGCCGGAAAAATCGAAGACGACCACGAGATCCGCCCCGGCGACGAAGACACCGTCCGGCACCGAGGCGAGTCACCGGCCGACATCCTCGTGCTCGTCGGCGGCGGCGAAGCAGGCGGGCATTCCGCGTTCTTCCCGTCCTGGAGCCGGTTGCGCAGCAGCCTGGCCGTCACCGTTGCCTGCTGAACCCGAGAGGCCAGCCATGACGCTCGAAACCGATCTGGTCGATCCCACCCTCACCGACACCCGCGCGCCGGTGTCCCCGGCCCCGCGACCCGCTGTCCTGAACGGAGCCCGCCTCGCATTGCTCGCGAACGGCAAAACGCACGGCGACGCCCTGCTGGAGTTCATCGCGGACCTGCTGACGGAACGCTACGGCGCCGGGCCGCGGGTACGGATCACGAAGCAGCACCCCAGCGAACCCCCGTCCGCCGAGGAATTCGAGCTGCTCCGCGGCTGCGACGTCGCGCTCTCCGCGATCGGCGACTGCGGGTCGTGCAGTTCGTGCACCGTGGTCGACGGAATCAACCTGGAACAAGCCGGAATTCCGACGGCGGTCCTGATCACCGCGCCGTTCCGCGCGACCACGACCGCGATCGCGGCGCTCAACGGCGCACCCTGGTTCGAGCCGGTGTTCGTGCCGCACCCAGTCACCAGCCTCGACCGGGCAGGCTTGCGAGAGCGTGCGGAAGAAGCTTTCGACGCCGTGGTCGCAGCGCTCCTCGGCAGCACCCGCCCCGGTGCCGAAACCGGACCGGCGCCGACCGCAGCGACCCTGACCGCAGAGGCCGTCGAGAACGCGCTGGCCGATTACCGCGCCGGCCTGCAAACCGACGGAGCTGACCTGCGCGCCGAGTCCATCGAGGACGGAAACGTCACCCTCCGCCTCACCCTCGCGGACACCACGTGCGGGGATTGCATCATGCCGGCTCCGATCCTGGCCTCCGTCGCGACGAAAGTCCTGCAGGAACGCTTCGGGTCGCACGTCGCGGCCGTCGTGGTCGACGGCCGCGACGATCGTCGGTGACGAACTGCGCGATCGGGGCGACGCGCCCGTCAGGCGGCCGCGCAATCCCTGGCGCGAGGCAGCGGTGCGCCGGCGAACCGCTGGGCCAGGAAGTCGATCGCGTGGTTGGCGAACACCGGCAGCCCGGTGAAGTGGTCCAGGAGAGGGATGTCGTCGAAGCGGGCGTTGACGCCGAGACCGCACCATTGCCGGTACAGGTTGTGCATCACGTCGAACGGGATCACCTCGTCGTTGCGGGCATTGCCGACCAGGACCTCGGTCGCCGGGGCGCGGGCGCCGAGGTTGTTCTCGGCCATCCGGGCCTTGACGGCGGGCTGCTCGAGCGGGTTGGTGGTCACGTAGCTGGACAGCCGGTGCGACTGCGGCACTGACGTGGCGATGGCGTCGACGATGCAGCTGCGGCGGTACCCGGCCATCGCGTCGCGGCCGGTGGCGTTGAGGTACGAGTCGACCTTCAGCTCCGGGTAGGCGGTGCCGAAGCCGCTGAGCGCGTACAGGATCAGGAACATCATCACGCTGCCGTCGCGAGCTTTGATCACCGACTGGAAATCTGCCGGAGCCGCACCGACCGCGGCTCCGGTCAAGGGGATGTCCGGCGCGTAGGAGGGTTGCTGTTCAATGGCCGCGCCCGCCGCTTCGCCGCCTTCGGAGTAGCCGTAGATGCCCACCGGGCCGGTGGCGCTCAGCACCGCGCCGGGCAGGGCGCGGGCCGCGCGGACGATGTCCAACGTTTGGCGTCCGAGCGCCTCGCCGACGACGTAGGGATGGCTGCCGGGCGTGCCCAGCCCCTGGTAGTCGGGCACGGCCACCGCCCAGCCTTTGGCGAGCATCCGCGCGATGAACGGGGCCTCGTACTCGGTGCCCTGGCTGAGCATCCGGGACGCGGCGCACCGGGTGTCCAGGCCCTGGGTGCCGGGCGCGTACCCGATCAGCGGACGGTCGCCCGGGTAGGCGCCGGACGGAGCCAGGACCACGCCGGACACCTGGACCGGTTCGCCGGTGGCGGTCCGGCTGGCGTAGACGACGCGCCAAGCCTTGGCGGGCAGCGGAACCAGCGGCGCGAGGTACAAGGTCGTCGGTGTCGCCGACACGAGGGTGCCGGGCTGGGCGCCGGACGCGGCGGCTGGTGCGGCCGTGGCCACGAGGAACAGCGCGAGCAAGGCTGTCAGAGTGCGTTTGACCATGGATGCATGGTTCGCCGTGGTGACGGGGGCCACCATGACCGTGCCGCGCCGGATCCGTGACCGCCGGGCGCGCGGCGGTCACGCGGCCCGAGCGGCACGGTCATGGCGCGGATCCGGCCCGGGCGCGCACGATCGGCGGGTGAGCACCTTCGAGCAGTTCAAGCAGCGCCTGCGGATTCCCGCCGTCGCGGCCCCGATGTTCCTGGTTTCCGGTCCGGACCTGGTGATCGCCGCCTGCCGGTCCGGGGTGGCCGGCGCGTTTCCCACGGCCAACGCGCGCGACGGGCGGGAGCTGGCGGACTGGCTGCGCCGCATCCACGCCGAAACCGGTCCGGACGACGCGCCGGTCGCGGCGAATCTGATCGTGCACCGCAGCAACGGACGGCTGGCCGAGGACCTGGGGGTGCTGCTGGCCGACCCGGTCGAGCTGGTGATCACCTCCGTCGGCTCCCCGGCCGAGGTGATCGCGCCGCTGCACGAGGCCGGGACGCTGGTGTTCTCCGACGTCGCCTCGATCCGCCACGCCCGCCGCGCGGCCGACGCCGGAGCGGACGGGCTGATCCTGCTCGCCGCCGGCGCGGGCGGACAGACCGGCTGGGCCAACCCGTTCGCCTTCGTCCGGGCGGTCCGCGGGTTTTACGCCGGTCCGCTGGTGCTGGCGGGCGGGCTGTCCGACGGCGTCGCGCTGCGGGCCGCGTGCGCTCTCGGCGCCGATCTCGGGTATCTGGGCACGAGGTTCTTGGCCACCACGGAAAGCATGGCTGCCGACGGGCACAAGCGGATGGTCGCGGAGTCCACTTTGGACGATGTCGTGCTCACGTCGGCGTTCACCGGGCTGCCCGCGTCGATGCTTGCCCCCTCGATCGCGGCGGCGGGGATCGACCTCGCCGCGCTGAAGGCGGGGACTGCCGATCTGACGGATCTGCTGTCCGCGGCGGACGGCGCCGCCCCGGCGCGGTGGCGGGATTTGTGGAGTGCGGGGCATTCCGCGTCGGGGGTCGCTGACGTGCTGAGTGTCGCCGAGGTGGTCGCTCGGCTGGCCGAGGAGTACGGGTGAGGCAGGCCCGGCTCGTTCGCGCTGATCGCGGACGAGCCGGGCCTGACGTGCCGGTCTTCGGTGACAGCTGAGCGGGCTCAGCCGCGGAGAGTGTCCGGCGGGGTGAACCGGTTCCCGTAGGCGGCGGCGAGTTCCCCGGCGCGGTCGAGGAAGGCGGTGCGGCCGCCGGGGTAGCCGGTGACGAACTGCCGTACGCCGCCGGTCCAGGGCGGGAAGCCGATGCCGAAGGCGGAGCCGATGTTGGCGTCCGGGTCGGAGTCGATGATCCCTTCGTCGAACGCTCTCTGGGTTTCCAGCGCTTGGCCGAACAGGAACCGGTCGATGAGATCGTCGAACGGGATGCCCGATTCGGCGGCGGCGCGGAAGTGCTCGCGCAGGCCCGGCCAGAGCAGGCCGCGTTTTCCGTTCGGGTAGTCGTAGAATCCGCTGCCGGCCTGTTTTCCGGTTCGGCCGAAGCGGTCCGTCAGCGTGGTGACGACCTGGTGCGCGGCGGTGGCGGACTCGGGCAGCGGCGTTCCCGCGGTTTCCGCTGCGGCGATGGTCTCGTCCATGATCTTGCGGATGGTGCCGAAGGACAGTTCGTCGGCGACCTGCAGCGGCGCCGCGGGGTAGCCGGCTTGGGAGGCGGCCTGTTCGATGGTGGCGGGGTCGACGCCTTCGGCGAGCATGGTCATCGCTTCGAGCAGCCAGGTGCTGAACACGCGGGTGGTGAAGAAGCCGCGTCCGTCGCGCACGACGATGGGGTACTTGCGGAGGGCGAGCACGTAGTCGATAGCGCGCGCCAGTGTCTCGTCGGAGGTCTGTTCTCCGCGGATGATCTCCACCGGGTCCATTTTCTCGACCGGGGAGAAGAAGTGGATGCCGATGAAGTCCTGCGGCCTGCCCGCCGCGCCGGCGAGGCCGGTGATCGGGAGCGATGAGGTGTTCGAGCCGAGCACGGCATCGGGCGCTACGACATTCTCGATTTCTCCGAAGACCTTGTTCTTCAGCGCGGTGTCCTCGAAAACGGCCTCGACGACGAAGTCGACTCCGGCGAGGTCGGCGGTGTCGGCAGTGGGATGGATACGGTCGAGCAGCGCGCGGGAGCGCTGCTCGGTGGTGCGTCCCTTCGCCAGTGCCTTGGCTTCGAGTTGTTCGGCGTAGGACTTGCCGTTGCGCGCGGCGTCGAGCGTGACGTCCTTGAGGACCACGTCGATACCGGCTTTCGCGGTGACGTAGGCGATCCCGGCACCCATCATGCCCGCACCGAGGACGCCGACCTTGCGCACGCGCCGCGCCGGGACGTTCTGCGGGCGGGAGGCGCCCTTCTGCACCTCCTGCAGATCGAAGAAGAACGCTTGGATCATGTTCTTCGCGACCGGCGAGGTGACCAGGCTGACGAAGTAGCGGGTCTCGATGGTGCACGCGGTCTCGAAGTCGACCTGCGCTCCCTCGACCGCGGCTGCCATGATCGCTCGGGGCGCGGGCATCCGGCGCTGCCCGCCCAGCTGCTTGTGCAGATTCGCCGGAAAAGCGGGCAGGTTCTGCGCGAACGCGGGACTCGCCGGAGTGCCACCGGGGATCTGGTGGCCGGGGATGTCCCAAGGCTGGACGCCGCCGTCCGGGTTCGCCTTGATCCACGCCTTCGCGGCAGGCACGAGTTCTTCGACCGTGTCGACCAGTTCGTCGATCAGGCCGACCTCGTGCGCCTTGGCCGGATTCATGCGCGCGCCGGTGAGCAGCACCTGTGTCAGCGCGTTCTGGATGCCGAGCATCCGCACGGTGCGGACGACGCCGCCCGCGCCGGGCAGCACGCCGAGCATGACCTCGGGCAGGCCGATCTGGCTGCCGCGTACGTCGGCGGCGATGCGGTGGTGGCACGCCAGCGCGAGTTCCAGCCCGCCGCCGAGCGCGGCGCCGTTGATCGCGGCGACCACGGGCTTGCCGAGCAGTTCGAGGCGGCGCAGGTCGTGTTTGATCCGGGTGGCGCCGTCGAACAGCGCCCGCGCGTCTTCGGGCCCCGCTTGCCGGATCGTGTTCAGGTCGGCCCCGGCGAAGAAGGCCTTTTTGCCGGAGGTGAGCACCACCCCGGCGAGTGCGTCGGATTCGGAGTACAGCCGGTCGACGGCCGCGCCCATCTGGTCGACGTAGGCGTCGGTGAGGGTGTTCGCGCCGCTGTCCGGATCGTCGATCGTGAGCGTGACGATTCCGTCGGAATCCTTGTCCCAGCCGATGATGCCGTCGGTCATGTCAGAGCCTTTCGATGATGGTGGCGATGCCCATGCCGCCGGCGACGCACAGCGTGACGAGCCCGTAGCGGCCGCCGGTGCGTTCCAGTTCGTCGAGAACGGCGCCCAGCAACATGGCTCCGGTGGCGCCGAGCGGGTGGCCCATCGCGATCGCGCCGCCGTTGACGTTGTAGCGCTCGTCCGGGACGGCGAACTCGCGCTGGATGTGCAGCGCCACGGCGGCGAACGCCTCGTTCATCTCGACCACGTCGATGTCCTGAATGGACAGTTCGGCGAGACGCAAGGCCTTGTGCACCGCCGGAATCGGCCCGGTGAACATCAGCACCGGGTCGGCGCCGCTGGCGGCGGCGGACACGATCCGGCCGCGGGGAGTCATGCCGCTCGCTGCACCGGCCCGTTCGGAGCCCACGAGCACGAGCGAGGCGCCGTCGACGATGCCTGAGCTGTTGCCCGCGGTGTGCACGTGGTCGATGCGTTCGAGGTGATGGAACTTCTGCCGGGCCACGGCGTCGAATCCGCCGAGTTCGCCGATGCCGGCGAAAGCGGGCTCCAGCTTGGCCAGGTCCCCGGCGGTGACCTCGGGGCGGAGGTGTTCGTCGTGGTCGAGAATCGTCAGCCCGTTCATGTCGCGGACCGGGACGACGGACTTGGCGAAGAAACCTCCCGACCAGGCGGCCGCGGCACGACGCTGGGAACGGACGGCGTAGGCGTCGACGTCGTCGCGGGTGTAGCCGTGGAGGGTGGCGAGCAGATCGCACGCGATGCCCTGCGGGACGAAGCGTGTGTCGTAGGCGGTGGCCGGGTCGAACGCCATCGCGCCGCCGTCGCTGCCCATTGTTACTCGCGACATCGACTCGACGCCGCCCGCGATGACCAGTTCGTCGAATCCTGATCGGACCGCTTTCGCCGCGGTGTTGACCGCGTCGAGGCCGGAGCCGCAGAACCGGTTGAGCTGGACTCCGCCGACCGTTTCGGGCAGCCCGGCCGCGGTCGCCGCGGTGCGGGCGAGGTCCATGCCCTGGTCGCCGATCGGGGTGACGCAGCCGAGCACGAGGTCGGAGATGCGGTCCTCGTCCAGGTCGGGAAAGCGGCGGCGCAGCTCCCCGATCAAGCCGACGACCAAGTCGATCGGCTTGACGCCGTGCAGCGCGCCGGTGCGTTTTCCCTTGCCGCGCGGGGTGCGGATCGCCTCGTAGACGTACGCCTGTTCGCTCATGCCCAGCACGCTACGAAGGCGGGAGCGCGAATCGAATGACCACGGCTCGCGGGGTTGATGACCGCGCCGCGCACCGGCCGGAGATGTTAATTTCTGTGCATGTCCACGACGCAGACGGTGCCGATCAGCTTCGTGCACCGGCTGCTGCGCGTCGCCGAACGCCGGGGTTTCGACGTGTTGCCGATGCTGCGCGCGGCGGGGATCCCGGCCGACATCGCGTACCGGCCGCGCACGCGGGTCACGGTCGAGCAGATGGCCAGGGTCACCCGGGACCTGTGGCGGCTGACCGGCGACGAACTGTTCGGCCTCGGCCCGCCGATCCCGCTCGGCACGCTGAAATTCGTGACGCTCGCGGTGATCCACGCCGAGGACCTGCGTGCGGTGGGGATCCGGGTCGCGGGAGCGACGAAGGTGCTTGCCGGGGTGCCTCGGCTGAAGGTGGCGTACGGCGATTCGACGGCGCGGGTGGAATTGGACGTCAGCAAACTGGACGACCCTGAGCATCTCGGCACCGAGCTGATGCTGGCGCTCGTGCACCGGCTCCTGGGGTGGCTGGCCGGCAAGAGAATTCCCTTGCGCGCTTTGGAGTTTCCGTACCCGTCGCCGCCGCACGCCGCGGACTACGACAAGATCTTCGGCTGCCCGGCCGTGTTCGACGCACCCGTGGCCGCGTTCGAATTCGACAGCGCGCTGCTGGACTCGCCGGTGGTGCGCAGCGAACGGGACCTGGAGGCGTTCCTGGGGGATCAGCCCGGGATCTGGTACGCCACCAGGGATTACGGCTCCACCGTCGCCGACCAGGTGCGCAAGATTCTCGAACACGGCCTGCGCGGACAGTGGCCGACGGCTGAACAGATCGCGGCGCGCTGCAACGTCAGCGTGCAGCACCTGCGGCGGCTGCTGCGCGAGCAGGACACCTCGATCAGCGAGATCAAGGAGGAGATCCTGCGCGACGCCGCGATCGCGAGCTTGGTGCGCGGCGAAGAACCGGTGGACGAACTCGCCGCGCGGCTCGGGTTCTCCGAGGCGTCGGCCTTCCGCAGGGCGTTTCGCCGGTGGACGGGCAGCCCGCCCGGCGCTTACCGAGGCGAGTAGCCGGGCGGGCGCGGGTCGTTATGCGCCGGACACGTCGCGCGCGGCCTCGTCGACGAGGTCGGTGACCGGTCCTGGCCGCGAGGCCAGCGAGGCGTGGCCGGCGTCGAGTTCGACGATCCGGCGCGGGTTCATCCGGGCCGCCATCCGCCGTTCGTTGTCGGGATGGATCATGCGGTCCTCGCGGGAGACCTGGTACCAGACGGGTTTGGTCTTCCACGCCGGCTCGGTGACGGCGTCGCCGAACGTCGTTCCCAGCGGGGCTTTCTGGGTGACGGCCATGACCAGCGCCTCGTCGTCGGGGAGGTCCTGGCAGAAACTTTCCTGGAATTTCTCGGGCGCGATCCAGAGGTAGCCGTCGGAATCGGGCGTGATCGCGTCGAACGCGGCGGGCGGTCGTTCTTCGCTGATCCGGCCGGGGCTTTCGCCGGCGTCGGGAGCGAACGCGGCGACGTACACCAGGCCGACGACGTTGGGCAGGCCGCCTGCTTCGGTGATCACCGCGCCGCCGTAGGAATGCCCGACGAGCAAAACCGGGCCGTCCGCCTGCCGGATCATTTTGCGGGTGCGTTCGGCGTCGTCGGCGAGCGAGGTCAGCGGGATCTCCACGGCGCGGACCGACTCGTAACCGCGCCGCCGCAGCTCCACGATCACCTTCGCCCAGTGGGCGGCACCGCCCCAGAAGCCGTGAACCAGTACCACCGTAGGTGTGGCAGCCATGTCGAACTCCTCTCCGTGGATGTGCCGCCGTCGGACGACGACGGGAGCGGCCTACCCGCTCCGGGCGGCCGAGCGGTACAGGGCGTCGATTTCGCCAGCGTAGCGCTCGGCGATGGGCTTGCGGCGCAGCTTCATGGTCGGGGTGAGCACCTCCGAACCGGGCTGCCAGCAGTCCGGGAGCACGGCGAAGTTCTTGATCTGCTCGACCCGGGAGAGCTTGGCGTTGGCCTCCCGCACGGCCTGGCCGATCTGCTCGGTGAGGCGGGGGTCCTTGGCCAGCACGGCGGGTTCGGCGGCCAGTCCGTGCGCGCGGGCGAACGCCGCGGCGGCCTCGGCGTCGAGGGTGACCAGCGCGACGACGTACGGTCGGCGGTCGCCGATCGCCGCGACGTGCCCGACCAGGGGACTGGCCGCCTTCACGTGGCCCTCGATGTTCGACGGCGACATGTTCTTGCCCGCCGCGTTGATGATCAGCTCCTTCTTGCGGTCGACGATGCGCACCCAGCCGTCAGGGTCGATGGTGCCGATGTCGCCGGTGTGCAGCCAGCCTTCGGCGTCGAGCGTTTCGGCGGTCTTTTCCGGGTCGCCGCGGTAGCCGCGCATCACGCCGGGGCTGCGCACCAGCAGTTCGCCGTCGTCGGCGAGGGCGAGCTGGACGCCGGGCAGCGGCTTGCCGACGGTGCCGATGCGCAGGTCGTCGACGGGGTTGGCGGTGGCGATCGCGACTTCGGACATTCCCCAGATCTCGCTGCACGGGATGCCCAGCGCCAGCACGAATTCCAGGGTGTCCTCGGCGATCGGGGCGGCGCCGGTGAAGGCGAGCGCGAGGTCGTCGAGGCCGATCCTCTTGCGGAGGCCGGACAGCACCAGCCGGTCGGCTGTCGCGTGCCGCCATCCGGTCTTGCCGGTGCGAACCCGCGCGCGGCCCTGGGCGATGGCCCACTGGGCGACGCCGCGGCGGAGGGCAGGCTGACTGTCCACAGCGGACTCGATCGCGGCCTTGATCTTGTACCACAGAGTCGGCACGCCGAGGAAGATCGACGGCCGCACCTGGGGCAGCGTCGCGACCAGCTTCTTGGCGTCGGCCACGGTGGTGATCGTCGCGGCGCTGATCATCGACGCGTAGTGCGAATAGCCGCGGTTGGCGGCGTGCGCGTCGGGCAGGTAGGACACCAGCCGTTCGACGGGGCGCCCGGCGACTTGCTCGGCGACGTTGCTCACCGCCGACACCATGCCGCCGTGGGTCATCTCCACGCCTTTGGGCGGGCCGGTCGTGCCCGAGGTGTAGATCAAGGTGAGCACGTCGTCCGGGGCGACCGCGCGCCACGCGGCCTCGAAGTCGAACCCTTCGTCGCCCGCCGACGCGAGATCGTCCAGCGTGATGGCGTCCTCGGCGGTGCCGTCGACGAGGACCAGGTGCTCGACGGCCGTTCCGCACGCGGCGGCGCCCACTTTGTCGAAGAACTGCTGTTCGGTGACGAGCACGCGGCAGCCGGCGTTCTTCAGCAGGTACGCGATTTGCTCGGGTGCGCTGGTGTTGTAGATCGAAAACGGGGTTGCCCCGAGGTGGAACGCGGCGGTGTCGACGAGGTGGAATTCCGGCCGGTTGGCGAGCATGAGGCCCACCGGGTCGCCGTGTCCGACGCCGAGCGAGGCGAGGCCGGCCGCGAGCGACCGCACCCGTTGCCCGTACTCCGCCCAGGTGATCGACACGGTGCCGTCGGCGTCGCGCAGCGCCACCCGCTGGGGTGCCGCCGCGACCGTGCGCTGGAACAGTTCGCACATGCTGCGGGACGCTCGGATGCGTTGAGGGTCGGCGAGCTCGTTCACCGGGAACTCCTTGTGGTCATGCGGGCGATAAGTGCGGTGTCGACGGCCCAGCTGTCGAGCATCGACGCGGCGTCACGCGCGTTGCGGGGGAGCGGGGCCGCGGCCGGCGTGCGGTCGAAGCGGGGTGCGGGCGCGGGTTGACGGGCGCCAGCGACGTCTACGAACGCTTGTCGCTGCGCATTGTGCGGGTGTTCGTGTGCTTCCCAGGGGCTCAGCACAGGCGCGGCGCAAGCGTCGGAGTCGGCGAAGACCTCGGCCCACTCGTCGCGGGTGCGTTGCTTGAACGCCGCCGCCAGGCGTTCGCGCAATTGCGGCCAGCGCGCGAACTCGTACTGCTCCGGCGCGTCGGCGACGCCGAGCCGGTCGAGCAGTTCGGCGAAGAATTCCGTCTCGACCGCGCCGACCGCCACGAACCGTCCGTCGGCGCACTCGTAGGTGTCGTAGAAGGGCGCGCCGGAGTCGAAGAGGTTCTCGCCGCGCGGGTTCGGCCACAGCCCGGCGTCGCGCATTCCGTGGACGAAAGTCATCAGCAGCGAGGAGCCGTCCACCATCGCGGCGTCAACGACCTGTCCTTGCCCGGAAGACTGCCGTTCGTGCAGTGCCGCGAGGACGCCGAGCGCCAGGAGCATGCCGCCCCCGCCGAGATCGGCGACCAGGTTCAGCGGCGGCACCGGCCGCTCGCCCGCGTGCCCGATCGGTTCGAGCGCGCCGGCGAGAGCGAGATAGGTGATGTCGTGCCCGGCGCGGGCGGCGAGCGGTCCGTGCTGGCCCCATCCGGTCATCCGCGCGTACACCAGGCCGGGGTTGCGTCCTCGCGTCTCGTCCGGTCCGATGCCGAGCCGCTCGGCGACCCCGGGCCGGAATCCCTCGATCAGCACGTCGGCCGACTCCAGGATTTGGTGCAGCGCTTCGAGGTCGGTCTCGTCCTTGAGGTCGAGCGCGATCGTGCTGCGCCCGCGGTCGAGCACGCCGGGCGGCACGGCCACTCCGCGGTCGCGGGCCGAGGCCCGGTCGATCCGGAGCACGTCCGCGCCGAGATCGGCCAGGACCATGGCGCCGAACGCCGCGGGAGCGAGGCCGGCGATCTCGACCACGCGGACGCCGGTCAGCGGCCCGCTCACAGGAACCGCCCGATGATCTCTTTCATGATTTCGTTGGTGCCGCCGTAGACCTTCTGGATCCGCGAGTCGGCCCAGATCCGCGCGATCGGGTACTCGACCATGTACCCGTAGCCGCCGAACAGCTGCAGGCACCGGTCCGCGACCACGTTCTGCTGCTCGGTGAGCCACCATTTCGCTTTGGCCGCGCCGACCACGGTGAGCTCGCCCGCGAGGTGCTTGACGATGCTGTCGTCGAGGAAACCGCGCGCCACGGTGGCGAGCGTGGAGCATTCGGCGAGTTCGAACCGGGTGTTCTGGAACGCGAGGATCGGCTTGCCGAACGCCTCCCGTTCCTTCGCGTAGGCGATGGTGAGCTCGACGGATTTCTCGATGGACGCGACCGCGGGCACCGACAGGACCAGCCGTTCCTGGGGCAGCTGTGCCATCAGGTACTGGAAGCCCTTGCCCTCCTCGCCGAGCAGGTTGGCCGCCGGGACGCGGACGTCGTCGAAGAACAGCTCGCAGGTGTCCTGCCCGTGCTGGCCGATCTTCTCGAGTTTGCGGCCGCGGGAGAACCCGGCGCGGTCGGCCTCGACCACGATCAGCGACACCCCGGCGGCGCCCTGCGCGGGGTCGGTTTTGGCGGCGACGATGACGAGATCGCACAGGAAACCGTTGGTGATGAAGGTTTTCGCGCCGTTGACCACGTACTCGTCGCCGTCGCGGACTGCCGTGGTCTTGATGCCCTGCAAATCCGACCCGGTGCCCGGCTCGGTCATCGCGATCGCCGCCACGTACTCGCCGCTGGCCATCTTCGGCAGCCACGCGCTCTTCTGTTCGTGCGTGCCGTACGCGTTGAGATAGTGCGCGATGATCGCCGAGTGGATCGAGCCGCCGAAGCTCGGCGCCAGCGCTTTCATCTGCGCGTCGAAAATCACCGCCTCGTGGCCGAAGTCGCCGCCCCCGCCGCCGTACTGCTCGGGGATCGACGCGCACAGCAAGCCCAGCTCGCCGGCTTTGGTCCACATTTCCCGGTCGACGTGCTGCTGCTGACCCCACCGCCGCTCGTTGGGCTCGCACTCTTTGGCGAAGAACCCGTGCGCGAGGTCGGCCAGCGCCGCGTGGTCCTCGCGCATCCAGCGCGGTCGGTCGGTCATCGCGTGCTCCGTTCGTCTGTCGTCGCTCCTTCCAGCGTGTGCGGCGACCGGCGTCCGGGCCATGACCGCGCCGCGCCCGGTCGATGACCCGCTCGCGCATGCGCGTCCCGGTCACGGGTCGAGCGCGCCGGAGTCATGGAGACCGCGGCCGCCGAGCCCGACACTCGGTGCCATGAGCGCTTCCCGTGCTGTCGTGACCGGGGACGGAACCCTCCTGCACGTCGAGATCGAAGGCCCGGACACCGCGCCGTTAACCGTGATCTTCAGCCACGGGTTCGGCGACGACCTGCGGACGTGGCGACGGCAGCGTGCCGCGCTGGCCGGATCGCCCGCGCGGCGGGTGTTCTACGACCAGCGGGCGTTCGGCCGCTCCGCGCCCGGCCCCGACGTGCCGCCGAGCGTCGACCAGCTGGCGCGCGACCTGCACGAGATCATCGGGGCGACCGCCGCGGGCGGTCCCGTAGTGCTGGTGGGCCACTCGATGGGCGGGCTGACCGTCCAGGCGCTCGCCGCGCAAGCGCCGGAACTGTTCGGCACCCAGGTCGTGGCCGTCGTGCTCATGGCCCACCCGATCCGCGGCGACCGGCTCACCCTCGGCCTCCCGCCCGCCGCGGCCCAGCTGGTGCGCGCCCCCGTGCTGGCGCTTCTGAGGCTCGCCGCGCGGCATTTCCGCCGTACCCCGTACCTGCCCGCCTACTTCGCGCGCCGGGCGTTCGCCCGCGGCACCGACCGTGCTTTGTGGACAGATGTCGCGAAACGGGCAAGCGCCAACCCTCCGTTGGTGCTCGTGCGGTATCTCCGCGCGGTCTTCGACTGCGACCACACCGCGACCCTGGCTGAACTCGGCCGCGCGCGCACCGTTGTCGTCCTCGGCCGACGTGATCGGCTCATCGCGCCAGACGCCACGAGAGCGGTGGCCGAGGCCGTTCCCGGCGCCGAACTGGTCGAACTCGACCGCGCGGGGCACATGGTGCACCTGGAAGCGCCGGAACAGGTCAACGAGATCCTCGACGACGTGATCACGACCGCGCTCGGTCCTGGCCGGGCCAAGCACAAAGGAAGGAGCGCCTGATGTCGCTGCACGGAAAGGTCGCCGCCGTCACCGGAGGCGCCCGCGGGATCGGCTTGGCGACGGCGAAGGCGTTCCAAGCCGCCGGAGCGCACGTCGCGATCGGCGACCTGGACACCGCGCTGGCCGAGCGAGTCGCTGCCGAAACCGGACTTCTCGGATTCCCGCTGGACGTGCTCGTGACCAACGCCGGGGCCGACCGGCTCGTTCGCCGACGAACGGCAGACCATGACCGACCGGCAGCTGGACGTCAACGTGCGCGGAGTGCGCACCGGCTCCCGCCTCGCCGTGGACCGGTTCACCGCACGTGGCCGGGGTCACCGGCGAACCGGGGCTCGCCGCCTATTGCGGCACAAAGCATTTCGTCGTCGGCTTCACCCAGGCACTGCACCGCGAACTGGCCCCGCTCGGTATCGGGGTCACCATGGTGCTGCCCGGCGTGATCAACACCGAACTGTCCGCGGGAGCCAAAGTGGCGCGCTGGGCCAACCGGATCTCGCGCGCCGAGCCCGAAGATGTCGCCGCGACCATCCTCGACGGCGTACGCACCGGCAAACCGCGTGCGGTCGTCCCGTCCGCGCTCGGTGCGCTGCTGCGAGCGATGAGCGTGCTGCCCGACCGAGCGAAGTTCGCCGTCGCGCACGCACTCCGGTTCGACCAGCTCGCCAGCGGAGCCGACCCCGCCGCCCGCGCGGCCTACCATCGCCGGATCGCCCAGTAACCGACCCGACGCCCACCCAGGTCGTCGACGATCTGCGCGCGTACCAACCGCATTGGGCCCAGACGGATCCGCGCGAGCGCGCCCACTGGCTGCACCTACTGCGCGATTGGCTGCTCGACAGGCCGAAACCGGCAACGCGCGAGCCGACGCCGAACTCGAGATCCCCGCGGTAGCAGAAGCCATCACCTACTTCGCGAGAAACGCCACACGATTCCTCGCCCCACAGCGAATGGCACCGTCCGGCCCGCTGAGCCTGCCGAAACGCCTGCGCGTCACTGACCGGCCTTATCCGGTCGCCGGTGTGATCACGCCGCGGAATTTTCCTTTGCTGACGCCGGGTTCCGACGTGACCCCGGCGTTGCTGTCCGGTGCGGCCGGACTGCTCAACTCGTCCGAAGCCACCCCGCTGACCGCCCTGGAACTCGCACGCGGCTGGCACGAAATCGGCGCGCGGCCGGTGTTCTCCGTCGTCCCCGGCGCGGCAGGGAGAGGTGCGCAGGCGGGGGAAGTTCGTCCCTGGCCCCGGTCGCTGTTCCCGAGCAGTTGAACGACTCTGCCGGGCGCGATACCTCCAGCGGACGGCTCAGACCCCGGGGGATTCGAACTCATACCGGTTGACCTGCGGAAATGATGTTGAGAGTGCGAGCACGGTCGCAGCGAAAAGTCGCTGACCTGCGAAAACAGGAAGATTCTGGGTGCCCCGGGGCGGTTCGGACGACATCTACATCGGGAAAAATGGCCGTTGAGCTGCGGGTTTCTGCGGTGGTGGGGATTGTGGGCTGCCGCCGGTCGCGTCGGGGTGAGTCGGCGTGACAGCAGGGTTGTTGCACGAGAGTGACGAGAAGCTTCTGGATAGTCCGGTGATTCGGCGGGGCAGGTCGTGGTCATTGCGGGTGCAGTGTGGTGCGACGGGTTTGGTTGCGTTGGGTGCGGCGTATGCGTCGTACCAGCATGGTCGGGCGTTTGCTCTCCGGTTTGGTGCGGATACGACGACGGCCGCGATTTGGCCGTTGATCGTGGACGGGTTGTTCACGTTGGCGACGGTGGAGTTGTGGCGGGGTCAACGGGGGAGCGGCCAGTCGTTGGCGTGGGCTGCTTTCCTGTTCGGGATCTCGCTTTCTCTCTGTGCGAATATCGGTGCTGCTCCGTCGTTGAGCGTGTTCGGGGTGACGGTGGCGGCTTGCCCTCCGCTTGCCCTTTTGCTTGCCGTGGAGTTGCTCAACCGGGCGTTGCGGCGGCATCGCCCGACTCGTGCCGAGCGGCCGCGGTCGATGATCGAGACAGGTGGCACAGCGGAGGACGAGACAGCTCCAGCATCCTCGCCGGGGACGCAGCCTAGCGAGGGCGAGTTGACGGCTGAGCAGCGGATGTGGATGCACTACGAGCAGGAACTGGCTGCAGGTCGGCGGCCGTCGGGTGCGGAGTTGGATCGGGTGGCGGGCACGCACAACTACGGGCGGCGCGTTCTCCGTCAGTGGAGAGCGGCTGGACGTCTCGGTGCGGTCGCTCCGTCGCCGAAAGACGAGCAACAGCAAGGCGAGCAACGGCGTGACGAGCTTGTGAGTGGTAGCTCCTGAGCACCCCGCACAGCGTCGTTGGCGAAGCCAGCAGCGTCGACCGCATGGCCAACGTTGCTTTCGGCGTGTTCTGGTTAGTCAGGCGACGACGAGGATGGGAAGGGCGTTTGCTGGCGTCTGCTCGGGACCGAAATCCCGCGATCCGGGATCCGCAGATGGCGAGTTCCGGGGACCGCAGTAACGGTGCGCTGCTGGGCGGCGGGCGTGGAACTGAAGGCGCGTCGGACATCGTCGGCCGTCAGCAGTGCGGTTGGTCGTTGAGCGCGCCAATGACTTGCTCGGGTTTCGTCAGCATCGCTGCCATGGAGGCGAACCGGGCGATGTAGTCGGTGTCGCTCACTGACCCCGGCTGTGCTGCGTGCCAGGCTCCGAGCGCGGTCGTGAACTTGTGCCTGACCGGATCGGAGACAGATGGTAGGAACACGTCTTCGAGTCGTTGGCGCATCTTGGCCGCCAGCTTCGACTGTTCTGGCGTCAGGTCCCGTTCGAATGTGCTGCCGTGTCGAGCCTCCGCGGTTCGTCGCAGTCGCTCGAGGGCTGAGTTCAGTCGGACGACTAGCCTCGAGCGACCTCATCTCGTCGCGGATTCCTGCGATTTCCGGTGTCGCTGAGCCAATCACGTCGACGTCGGCGGGGCTTGTCGGTACGTCGACGCGTTGGACCCGCCAGATGGCTGCGGGTTTGATCGCGAGCGAGATGGATCCGGGTGATTCATGGACGTTGAGGTATCGGATCGCGTCGGCTTCGCCTAGGTCGGCTTGGCTGATGCGGGCGGCTTCTGCTGCGTTCTCGTCTCGGCATCCCGGTTCCACGACTATGTCGCGGCGGAGTTCGACCCGGTACAAGGAGAAGTTCGCCCCGCCCTCGTTCAGGTCATGCATATGCCGCAGCATAGATTCGATTGCCGCCTCGTACGTTCCGAGGCGAACCGGTAGTCGATCGCGTGGTGGCAGTGGTATCACTCGCGGATTCCGTGGACTCGCCGGCCCCAGATCGACGACAGCTTTCAACAAGCTGGCGCGGCCGCTGCCGGTTCGGCCGCGGCGGCGGACTGAACGGCGATCAGATGACCGCTCTGATCGCCTTCTCGAAATGGGTCACGTGGTCGCGGGCCGCCTGTTCCGCCCCGGAGGGGTCTCTGTCGGCGACGGCGCGAAGCAAGTGCACGTGTTCACCGACGTGCCGGTCGAAATGTGCGAGCCGGTCCACGAAAAGGCAGAAGATCCGCGTCGCCAGGTTGTGGTAGCGCACCAGGGTGTCCTCGAGGTGCGGATTCCCGGCGGCGCGGTAAAGCGCGCGGTGCACGCGCAGGTCCCAGCGCATCAGCTCGTGCCGGGACAACCTGTGCGCTTCGGTCGTGGCCAGTGCGTCGGCTAGTTCGCCGATCTGCGCCCGCGCCGCCTCCCCGGCGTGTTCGGCGGCCCGCCGCGCCGCCCACGGCTCCAGCCGCACCCGGATCTCCGAAACGTACGCCAGTTCGGTCAGATCCACGCTGGTCGCGAAGGTGCCTCGACGCGGGTACGACACCACGAGCCGTTCCGTTTCCAGCCGCTTGAGGGCCTCGCGGACGGGAGTCCGGCCGACGCCGATTGCTTCGGCCAGCGCCGCTTCGTCGATCGCGGCCATCGGGGCGATGTCCAGCATGACCAACCGGTCCCGGATCGCCGCGTACGCCCGTTCGGCCAGGGACGTCGGGGCGGGCTCGAGATCTTCGGGCACGGCGGTCATACCGGGGATTCTAGGCGCCGCCGCGGGACTTCCGGCCGACGTCGCCAGCTGTGCCCCTTGACGTAACCCAGCTCACCTCTTACCTTCATTGAACAGATATATCAGAGCGATGTCAGTTGGCTGGCGGTCGCGGCGAGCAGGACGGCCGCACCGCGCGGGGAGCTCCGGGCCGGCGTCGCGCAACCGAACATCCGTCCGCTGCCCGCCTCGCTCGGCGAAGGGACACCGCATGTCTCACGCACTCGACGACGCTTCGTTGTCGTCCTTCCACAAACGACTGGCGATCTTCTCGTCCGGAGGGCCGTTCCTCGACGGCTACATCCTCAGCATCATCGGGGTGGCGATGGTGCAGCTCGGCCCGCGGTTCGCGCTGTCGGCCTCGGCCGAGGGCCTGGTCGGGGCCGCCGCGCTGATCGGCATTTTCTTCGGCGCCTACCTCGGCGGCAGGCTGACCGACCGGTTCGGCCGGCACCTGCTGTTCACGATCGACCTGATCGCGCTGCTCGGCTGTTCGGTCGCGCAGGCGTTCGTTCCGAACGCGACCTGGCTGATCGTGCTGCGGCTGCTGATCGGCGTCGCGATCGGCGCGGACTATCCGATCGCGACCTCGCTGCTCGCGGAGTTCACGCCGCGCCGGTACCGGGGAAAGCTGCTGGGCGCGTACGTGACGATGTGGTTCGTCGGCGCTGCCGCGGCGTACCTGGTCGGGCAGCTGCTGCTGTCGGTGGACGACGGCTGGCGCTGGATGCTCGCCAGTTCCGCGCTGCCCGCGCTGGTGATCATCCTGCTCCGGCTCGGCACTCCGGAATCGCCGCGGTGGCTGATGAAGATGGGCCGCGTCGACGAGGCGAACGAGGTGCTGGCGAAGGTCTACGGCCCGGGAGCGACCGTCGCCGACCTGGCCGACGAAGGCCGGACGAACCTGGGCGTCCGGGCGATGTTCCGGTCCGGCTACGGCAAGCGGATGGCGTTCATCTCGCTGTTCTGGACCTGCTCGGTCGCACCGCTGTTCGCGGTCTACGCGTTCGGCCCGGCGATCCTCGGCGCGCTGCACCTCGAGGGCGAACTGGCGAACATCGGGTCCGCGGTCATCACCGTGCTGTTCCTGGCCGGCTGCCTGGTCGCGGTGGCGCTGGTGGACCGGATGGGGCGGCGTTCGCTGATCATCCACAGCTTCCTGTGGAGCGGTTTGGCATTGCTGGCACTGGGTTTCTTCCCGCACCCCGCCACCGGCGTCATCATGGTGCTGTTCGCCGCGTACGCGGTGCTGATCGGCGGCACGCAGATCCTGCAGTGGGTGTACCCGAACGAACTGTTCCCGACCGAGATCCGCGGGTCCGCGGTCGGGCTCGCCTCGTCGCTGAGCCGGATCGGCGCGGCGATCGGCACCTACCTGGTCCCGCTCGCCCTTTCCGGGCTGGGCATCGGGACCACGATGATCATCGCCGGCGTCATCACCCTGCTCGGCATGGTCGTCTCCATCGCCTGGGCTCCTGAGACGCGCGGTATGACGCTGGCCGAAAGCGCGGCTCTGGACACTCCGGCCGCAGCTCCCGCGAAAGGAAAGATCCACTCATGAAGGACGTCGTCATCGTCGGGGGCGGACTCTCCGGCCTGTCCGCCGGATGGAGGCTGCGGCACTGGGACACGGTCGTGCTCGAGTCGGGCAGCCGCGTCGGCGGCCGGATCCGCTCCGAGCGGCGCGGCCGGTACTGGCTCAATTGGGGCGGGCACGTCTTCGCCGGGCCCGGCACGGCCACCGACGCCCTGCTGACCGAGGCGGGCGTGGGCACCGCGCAGGTGCCGGGCGCGCTCGCCGGGCTTTCCATGAACGGGAAACTGCTGCTGCGAGGGCGGATCGAGACCTACCCGTTCCGGATCCCGATGCCGCTCGCGTCCCGGGTCGCGTTGCTGAAGGCCGGGCTCAAGGTCGGCGCCGAGGTGCTCAAGTACGCGAAGCTGGTGCAGCAGCGGCCGGGGGAGGACCCCGCGAGGCGGCAGCAGCGGATCTACGATTTCCAGAACACCCGCAGTTTCCGGGATTTCGTCGGCGATCTTCCCGAGGACGCGGAAGCGCTGTTCCGTCCGACGGTGACGCGCTCGGCCGCGGATCCGCACGAACTGTCCGCGGGCGCCGGGATCGGCTACTTCAGCCTGGTGTGGAACATCGGACAGGGCCTCAACCGCGGCATCTCGGGCGGCCCGTCGACCTTGACCGAAGGACTGGCTGCGGCGCTGGGAGACCGGGTGGAACTCGGCGCGGAGGTCACCGAGATCGTCCACAAGCGACAGTCTGTCGTGGTTCGGTACCGCCAGAACGGGATGGACCACGAAGTCGAGGCTCGCAGCGTGGTGCTCGCGACTCCGGCGACCGTCGCCCACCGCGTCGCCGTCGACCTGCCCGCGGACATCCGCCGGGCGCTCGGCGAAGTCCGTTACGGCCCTTACGTCAGCGCGGCGTTCCTCACCGACGAAACGACCCCGCAGCGATGGGACGACGCGTACGCGATCGCGACGCCCAAGCGGTCGTTCAACATCGCGCTCAACCAGTCGAACTTCGCGCGAGCAGCCGAATCCGAACGTCGGCCAGGCAGCAGCATCATGACCTTCTCGCCGGGAAGCCTCGCGCGGACATTGCTGGAGAAGACCGACGAGGAGATCCTGCGGATCTACACCGGCGACCTGGGCGAGGTCCTCGGCTCCGGCTTCGGCGGATCCGTCGTCGAAGCGCAGGTGCAGCGCTGGGAAACCGGTGCGCCGTATTGCTTCCCTGGCCGCGCCGCCCTGCAACCCGCATTGACTCGCCGGGACAGCCGGGTGTTCCTGGCTGGTGACTATCTCGGCACCTTGTACACCGAGACCGCCATCGCGACCGGCTTTTCCGCGGCCCAGGAAGCGGCGAGCCTGCTGGCAAGCGAACGACAGCAGCGTTCCGCACAGTCCTGCCCGCCCGTCGCGAGCTGACCCCACGAACGAAGGAGAACGACCGATGACGTTGCAGCTTCACGGTGTGCTCACCGCACTGGCCACCCCGTTCGCCGACGACGGCAGCATCGACCAGGCCGCACTGCGGTCTTTGGTGGACCGATCCATCGACGGCGGCGTGCACGGCGTCGTCGCCTGCGGCTCGACCGGCGAGTTCAGCGCGCTCAGCGGCGACGAGCGCCGCCTCGTCGTGGAAACCGTCGTGGACCAGGCCGCCGGGCGGGTGCCGGTGATCGCGCAGACCGGCGCGACCAGCACCGCCGAGGCGGTCAGCCTGTCGCGGCACGCCCAGTCCGCCGGTGCCGACGTCGTGATGGCCGTGACTCCCTACTACGAGCCGCTGTCGCTGGACGAAACCCTGACCTACCTGCGCACTGTCGCGGGTTCGGTCGATCTGCCGGTGATGCTCTACAACCTGCCGGTCGCCACCGGTGTCGACCTCCAGCCGGACACCGTGGGCGCGCTCGCCCGCGAGGTCGGGAACATCCGCTACCTCAAGAACACCACGACGGATCTGGCCCAGGCGGCGGAGCTGATCCACCACCACGGCGACGTGATCTCGACGTTCGTCGGCTGGGACAGCCTGCTGCTGGCGGCGCTGGCCGAAGGCGCCGCGGGCGTCATGGCCGGAACCGCGAATGTCGTGCCGTCCGAACTGGTCGCGGTCTACGAGGCCGTGCAGACCGGCGACCTGGCCGCCGCGCGCGTCGCCTGGGACCGCGTCTACCCGCTGATCGGCACGATCATGGCGCAGCCGTTCATCCCGGCGGTGCGGGCCGGGCTCGCCGCGGCCGGGCTCCCGATCGGCAAGCCGCGTGCCCCGATCGCCGAACTCGACCCGGCGGCGGCCGAGCGCATCGCGGCCTTGCTGTCCGCGCTCGCCCCGGTCGCCGCGCGCTGACCGATCCGCGCTGAGGAAAGGAACGCGATGCCGACCTCGGACGTCCGCCGCACCACGGCGGCGGAACCGCTTGTCTCACCGGCGGAATTCCCGCCGGACCGGCACTTCGTCGACGGGGCTTTCCGCCCGGCGAGCGGCGGAGGTTTCCTCGACGTCGTCGACCCGTGCTCCGGCAAGACCATCGCGCAGACCGCGGAGGGGACCGCCGAGGACGTCGACGCCGCGGTGCAGGCCGCTGGTGCCGCCGCGCCGGGTTGGCGACGGCGGACTCCCAAGCAGCGCTCCGAAATCCTGCACCGGATCGCGGACCGGATCGCGGCGCGCGCGGACCTGTTCGCCCGCCTCGAAGCAGTGGACACCGGCAAGCCGATGGCCGTCGCGCGGGACGATGTCGAGCAAGCGGTCGACACGTTCCGCTTCATGGCCGGTGCCGTGCGCGCGCCGGTTTCCGCCGCGGCCGAACAGTACGCCGAGGGCCATCTGTCGCTGATTCAGCGGGAACCGCTGGGCGTGGTCGGGGTGGTGACGCCCTGGAACTATCCGCTGCTGATGGCCGCGTGGAAGATCGCGCCGATCCTCGCCGCCGGGAACACCCTGGTGCTCAAGCCGTCCGAACTGACTCCGTTGACCACGCTGAAGTTCGCCGAACTCACCGACCACCTGCTGCCGCCCGGCGTGTTCAACGTGGTGACCGGGACCGGTCCGGTGGCCGGCGCCCGGCTGGCCGGACATCCGGACGTCGCGATGATCGCGCTCACCGGTTCGGTCGGCAGCGGCCGGGCAGTCGCGCGGGCCGCGGCGGATTCGCTGAAACGCGTCCATCTCGAACTCGGCGGAAAAGCGCCGGTCGTCGTCTTCGCCGACGCCGACCTTCCGGCGGCGGCGGTCGCGTTGCGCACCGCGGGCTATTGGAACTCCGGGCAGGAATGCGGTGCGGCGTGCCGGGTCCTGGTGCACGAGTCCGTCGCCGGGCGGTTTGCCGAACTGCTGGTCGAGCAGGTCGGCAGCTTCGTGGTCGGCGAGCCCGGCGCGGGGGAGGAGGTCGAACTCGGGCCGTTGGTGTCGCAAGCGCATTTCGAGCGGGTGACCGGTTTCCTGGAGAGGGCCCGGGCGCAGGGGGCCCGGGCCGCGATCGGCGGCGGAGCGCTCGACGGGCCGGGGTATTTCGTGGCCCCGACCGTGCTCGTGGACGTGCCGGACGGGGCGGAGTGCACCCGGGAGGAGATCTTCGGACCGGTCGTGACCGTCGAAACCTTCCGGGACGAGCAGGAAGCGGTGGACCGTGCCAACGCGGTGTCCTACGGCCTGGCCGCGTCGGTCTGGACCGAGGACGCCCGGCGCAGCCACGACGTGGCAGCGAGGCTCGACGCGGGCACGGTGTGGGTCAACGACCACCTCGTGCTGGCGAGCGAGGTCCCGTGGGGCGGGTTCAACGGCTCCGGGTACGGCCGTGATTTGTCGGTCTACGCGCTCGACGACTTCTCCCGCACCAAGCACGTCATGCACAACGTGACCCGGTGACCGGGTCAGCGAGGATGGACCAACGACCGCACCTGCGCGGTGAAATCGCGCAGGTGCGCCTCGGCCGCTTTCCGGGCGGCGGACGCGTCGCCCTTGACGATCGCGTCGACGACCGCCCGCTGGCTGTGCGTGTGCGCGCGGTCGGCCGGCCGGTCGCGCAGGCTCAGGTTCCAGATCCGGAACGCCAGGTTCAGGTACTGGTTCAGGCTGGCTTCCAGGAAGTCGTTGTGCGCCGCTGCGTAGATCGCGCGGTGCACCCGCGCGTCCAGCCCGGTGTGGTCGACGCGCTGCACGCTGCCGTGCACCAGGGCGTCGGCGAGTTCGACCAGCTCCGCGCGCTGGGCTTCGGTGGCGCGCTCGGCGGCGAGCGCGGCGGCCAAACCCTCGAGCTCGACCCGGATCTCGCTCAGCCGGGCCTCGTCGGCGATGTTCACCGCGGCGACGAAGGTGCCCCGCCGCGGGTAGATCACCGCGAGTTTTTCCAGCGTCAGCCGCCGCAGCGCTTCGCGGATCGGCGTGAGTCCCAGCCCGAGCCGGGCGCTGAGGGCCTTCTCGTCCAGCGGGGTGCCGGGGGCGAGTTCGACCGCGACGATGAGGTCGCGGATCTGCCGGTACGCCTGGTCCGCCAGCCGCTCGCCCCCGGAAACCGTCTCGGTCACTCGTCGCCGCCCTTCGCTCTGCCTGGTCGGGAGTTTAAGTCCCAGCGTACTGATATATCAGCTGGGGCCGGAGGGCGGAGGCCGAACTGGCGCTCGTGGCGTTGCCGAAAGCGGCGGCGGGGAGCCGGGTCCGCTCGGAATACGGGCGAACACGGATCCGGCTCGGCGCCGCTGGACGGTGAAACAGCTATCTCGGAGATTCCGCGGAATGATCAAACCCGAGAACGCCGCGCGAGAAATTCGCCCAACGCCGCCACCGCTTCGCTGACCGCCCCGTCGAACGCGGGAGCAAGATCAGCCGGAGCGATTTCCGTGCTGTAAACCAAGATCGACCGGCCAGTGCCGATTTCGAGGACGTCGACCGTGCCGAGATGGGTTTCCACCGGCAGGTCGCCGGCGCGGGCGCGGTACTGGAATCGGCGCAGGGTGTCGTCGCTGGTGACGATTTCTTCCTCGATCACCGAGCCGTCCGTGAGGACTACGCGGCGGAGCGAGCCGTCGATGCCGGATTCCTTCATCGCCGGGAACCAGGCCGCGACGGCGCCCGCGTCTCGCACCACCTCCCAGACCGTGTCGGCGTCGTGGTCGAGCAGTGCGTGTGCGCGAAGAGTAGGCATGGGCGGGACGGTATCCCGCGATCGCGAGCGCGGGCGGTCCGTCGGCGGAATGGGCTACAACGCAGCAGGAATCCGCGATCAAGGAGCCGCCGGGAGCGGAATTCGATATCCGGCAGCAGGATTCTGCGATGTTACCGAAGCCACGGAGAGCTACGTTCTCAGGAATCGCAACGACGCTTTCCCGAGAGGAACCTCATGCCTCGCATCGCTTACCTCGTGTCCAGCGCGCGGGAGATCGACCTGCGCGACAGCAGCGGCCATCCGACCGGTTTCTGGCTGGAGGAGGCGCTGCTCTCGTACGAGCGGTTCGCCGCGGCGGGCGCCGACGTCGTGGTCATGACTCCCGACGGGAAGGCTCCGGTCCCGGACCCCTACGGCCTCGAGCCGATCTTCCACTACCCGGCCGAGGACCGGGACTACTTCGCCTCGGTGTACCGGACGTTCCACCACGATCCGGACGACATCCGCATCACCCTGGACCACACGACCGAACTGGACCTGGTCGCCGCGCGCCGGATCGCGCTGCGGCTGGCCGCCGCGGGCAGCACCCCGGCCGAGGCGCACGCGCTGGTCAGCCGCGCGGCCAAGATCGCCTGGGAGCAGAACCGGAAGCTGGTCGACGTCATGCTCGCCGAAGGGCTGGACGGCGGGCTCCCGGAAGCGGCGCTGCGCGGCGCGGTCGACGAACTGAACGCGGCGGCCGTCGCAGTGCGCGACGACCGGCTGGCCCGGCTCGCCGCGATCGAGGGGTTCCGGTCGCCGGAGGCGCTCTCGGAGCTCAGCAACGAGCGGCTCGCCGCGTTCGACGCGCTGTTCGCGCCCGGGGGCCACGGCCCGATGGTCGACCTGCCCGACAACCCCGACGTCGCGCGTCTTCTCGAGGTCCTGCACGGGAAGAACGCGACGATCGCCGCTCTGTGCCACGCGCCCGCGCTGCTGCTTTCCGCGCCCGAGCGGCTCGACGGCCAGTGGCTGTTCGAGGGCTACCGCCTCACCTCCTACACCAACGAGGAGGAGGACCAGAACGCCATCGGCCGCCTCGGCCTGCCGTGGCTGCTGGCCTCCGCGCTGCAGAACGCGGGCGCGATTTTCGACGACGCCGTCTACCCGTGGGCCTCGCACGTGGTCGTCGACCGCAACCTCATCACCGGCCAGAACCCGTATTCGACCGAGGCGACCGCCGACGCCGTGCTGAAAGCGCTGGCGCTCCGATGACCCAGCCGACCGAAACCGAGGAGTCCACAGTGTCCCCAGCGTCCGCACGACCCCGCGAGACCGTCGAGGCGTTCCTGAACGCCTTCAAGCTCAAGGACGTCGACGCGGCGATGTCCACCGTCGCCGCCGACGCCAAGGTGACCGTCTTCCCGCTCCAGGTTCGCGACGGCGGAGCGGACGTCGTGCGCACCCTGCTGACCGACGTGGTCAAAGCGTTCCCGGACCTGCTCATCACGGTCAAGGACGTGATCGAGGTCGGCCGCGTCGTCGTCGCCGAATTCAAGATCGAAGGCACCCAGGCGGCGGACTTCCTCGACGCCATCAACCAGGAGAAGCACCTCGACCTGGACACCGCTTGGCGCTTCACCGTCGAGGGCGACCGCATCGCCGGCGTCGACGCCTATTGGTGCCAGAACCAGCTTTACCGCCGCCTCGCGGTGAAGCGCCAGGACCGCGTGACGATCGTCTGAAGGAGACCAGAGCAATGACGCAACTGGATGCCGCACCCGTTCCGACGAGGAAACCGGTCGACGTCGTCACCGAATTCTTCGACCGCTACCGCGAACGCGACGTCGTCGCGATGACCGATCTCTGCACCGACAACGCCGACTTCTCCTACATCCCGTTCGAGGTGTGGGCGAAGCAGCGCGTGGTCCGGGGCGACGGCAAGGTCGCCACGATCGGCCGGGTCATCTGGAGCGGCCTGATCAACGCCTTCCCCGACCTGGGCAACACCGTCTACCACATCGACGGCAACGACGAGGGCGACGTCGTGGTCGCCTGCGACATCACCGGGACCCAGCAGTCGGCCTGGGGGTTCATCGGCTCGCAGGGCCAGTACTTCGCCGAACCGCACCTGTTCATCCTGCACGTCGGCGCCGACGGCCTGATCGACAGCATCAAGGCCTACTGGGACAACGCGGGCGTGAACCGGCAGCTCGGCCACCTCGAAGTCGACTGAGAAAGGACGCAACGGAGATGACGCTGCTCAAGCGCGAGGAATGGGAAGGCTTCGTCCGCGACGTCGACTGGACGTTGTCCTACGTCGACGACGAGGCCGTCTACCCCGACTGGCTGACCGGCACCGGCAAGGTGCCGCGCGAGGCGTGGGCGAAGTGGGAAGAGGGCTACAAGGTCAGCTACCCGGAGTACGTCTACACCCAGCGGGAGAAGGAATCCGGGACGTACGCGGTGAAGGCCGCGCTGCAGCGCACCTCGACCTTCGACCACCTCGACGAGGGCTGGAAGTCCGCGACGAAAATGCATTTCGGCGGGGTCGCGCAGGTCGAGTACACCGCGATGCTCGCGGAACTGAAGATGGCCCGGTTCGGCCTGAACGGCGCCTGGCGCAACATGGCCGTCTACGGCCAGCTCGACGAGCTGCGCCACCAGAACCTGACCACGTTCTTCGGGCACGAACTCGTCGTCAAGGACCCGCAGTTCGACTGGACGCAGAAGACCTACAGCACGAACGACTGGGTGCCGATCGCGCTGCGCACGTTGTTCGACGGCTTCATGACCACCTCGAACGTCGTCGACTGCGCGCTGATGCTGCCGCTGACCTTCGAGACCGGCTTCACCAACCTGCAGTTCGTCGCGCTTTCCGCGGACGCGCTGGAAGCGGGCGACGTCAACTTCGCGAGCATGATCTCCTCGATCCAGACCGACGAGGCACGGCACTCGCAGCAGGGCGTGGCGACGCTGGAGATCCTGGTCGAGCACGACCCGGCCCGCGCGCAATGGGTGGTGGACAAGGGCTTCTGGGCCAACGCCCGCGCGTTCGCGGCCCTCACCGGCATCCCGATGGACTACTACACCCCGCTGGAGCACCGGAAGCAGTCCTACCGGGAGTTCATGGAGGAGTGGATCGTCGACCAGTTCGTCCGCACCATCGAGGACTACGGGCTCAAAAAGCCGTGGTACTGGGACGAGTTCATGCGCGGGCTGGACACCTGGCACCACAGCCTGCACATGGGGATGTGGTGGTGGCGGCCCACCCTGTGGTGGAAGCCGAAGGCGGGCGTGTCCCAGGACGAACGCGACTGGCTGCGCGAGAAGTACCCGAACTGGGAGACGGTCTACGGCGACAAGTGGGACGTCATCATCGACAACATCAACGCCAACAACGTCGAGGCCACGCTGCCGGAGACGCTGCCGTGGCTGTGCTCGACGTGCCACCTGCCGATGTGCAACCCGACCCAGTCGCGCGACGGCCAGTGGCGCATCCGCGACCACGCGCTGGACTACAACGGCAAGAAGCTGCACTTCTGCAGCCTCGGCTGCCGCCAGATCTGGTGGAAGGACCGGGACAACGTCAACCACCTGACGCTGGTCGACCGGTTCCTGGCCGGTCAGATCCAGCCGATGACGGTGCCCGGCCTGCTGGAGTACATGGGCGTCACGCCCGACGTGATGGGCGACGACCCGGACTACCAGGCGTGGACCCGGGACTACGCCGGGCGCGCGGCGAGCGGCCTGATCAAGGCGGGAGCGACGAGCTGATGACCGAGCCGCAGACCGAACCCGGCGTCGAGGACCAGGCGCCGGAACTGGTGCCGCTCAACGCGATCTTCGCGACCGACTTCGTCGCGATCCTGGTCCCGGTGACGACGGCGAACACGATCGACGAGGTCGCGGCCGCGGTCGCGAGCCATTCGGAGGGACGGCGCGTCCGCGCGCTGCCCTATCCGAAGGTCGTCGTCCACAACGGACGCAAGCTGTCCGGGAGCATGACGGTCGCCGAAGCGGGCATCCGGCCGCTGGACCACGTCGCGGTGGAATACGAGATCCCGGAAGGGGCGTCATGAAAAACCCAGTCGGACCGGTGCTGCGGCACGGCGACGAGGTCGACCAGATCATCGCCGCGCTGGAGGACGACAACCCGGACACCGAGATCGAGGTCATCGACCGCGGCGCCTACATCCGGATCCAGGCCGAGGACCGCCTCGAACTGACCGAGGCCACCCTGCAGGACTACCTCGGCGCGGACTACCGGATCCGGTCGCTGGAGGTCGCGATGTCCTCCTTCGCCGGGCGGGTCCGCACCGGAAGCGACCACATCGTCTGGGAGAGCGGCCAGTCCGTGAAGCGGGCCGCCGCGCCGGAAGGAGCCCCGGCATGAGCCAGCCGGCCAAACGCAAGCGCAAGCTCCGCACGTTCAGCGCGTTCGGCGACGTCCGCCGGATGCCGAGCGAGTACGAGATCGTCACGCACGCGCAGAACTGGAACACCCGCACCGGCAAGACCAGCGTGTTCGAGCAGAACCCGTCGTCGGCGGGCAACCTGTGGTTCCTGACCTACCGGGAGCACTCGCCGCTGCGGGCCGACGGCTGGGAGGGGTTCCGCGACCCGGACAAGATCGCCTACCGCTCCTATGTCAACCACCAGGCGACCGCGCAGACCAAGCTCGACGGCGTCCTGGAGATGTACGCCGACGCGGACGCGGGTTTGCCGCAGGCCCAAGTGGAACTGCTCGGTTCCGCGTTCACGCCGTCGCGCTACCTGGCGCACGGCTTCCAGCAAGCCGAGGCGTACGTCGGGTACATCGCGCCGAGTTCCTACATCACCAGCGCGGCGGGCTACGCGAACGCGGACTTCCTGCGCCGCGTCACCGTGATCGCCTACCGCACCCGGGCGCTGCAGATCGCGCATCCGGAGTCGGGGATCGGCGAGAACGAGCGGCGGATCTGGGAACAGCACGAGTCCTGGCAGCCCGCGCGCGAGGCGATCGAGCGCGCCCTGATCGCCTACGACTGGGGCGAGGCGTTCACCTCGCTCAACCTGGTCCTCGGACCGACGCTGGACGACGTGCTCATCCGGCAGTTCGGCCAGGCGAGCCGCGCGAACGGCGACGAGCAGTCGTGGCTGCTTTCCGGGCTGCTCAACGAGGACGGCCAGCGCCGCAACCGGTGGAGCGCGGCACTCGGCCGTTACGCGCTCGAACAGCGGGCCGCGAACGAGAAGCCGCTGCGGAAGTGGATCGACCGCTGGGCGGTCCTGGCCGACGACGCCGCAGAGGCGCTCGCCCCGCTGCTGGGCCTTCCGTCCGCCGAGGTCGTCGCGGGTGCCCGGGCGGCCCGCGAGGAGCTCCACGCCGGCATCTTCGCCGCCACGGCCGCAGCGAGCTGATCGACATGACTGAGACGGTGACCGTGACGGAGAACGCGACCGAGCGGCAGTGGCACGAAGTGTCGCATGTGGACGATCTGTGGGAAGGCGACATGCTCGCCGTGGACGTCGAGGGCCAGTCGGTCCTGCTGGTGAACATGGACGGAGACGTGTTCGCCTACCGGAACCGGTGCCCGCACCAGGACTGGCCGCTCGAGGACGGCGACCTCGACGGGCGCAAGCTCACCTGCGCCCAGCACCTGTGGGAGTTCGACGTGTGCACGGCGAAGGGCATCAACCCGGCGACGAGCACGCTGGTCGGCTACGACTGCAAGGTCGGCGACGACGGCGCGATCTCGGTGCGTGTGCGATGACCAGGTTCGTGCTGGCCGGTGGCGGCGTCGCGGCCGCGTCCGCCGCCGCCGGCCTGCGGAACCAGGGCTACGACGGGCAGATCGTGCTCGTCTCGGACGAACCGCACCTGCCCTACGAGCGTCCGCCGCTGTCGAAGGAGTTTCTCGCCGGGAAGTTCGGCACCGGGGATTTCCAGGCCAACCCGGACGGCTGGTACGCCGAGAACGACGTCGAGGTCCTGCTCGGCACCCGGGTCGCCTCGCTCGACCCGGGCGGCCGTCGGGTCACGCTGTCCGACGGCGGCTCGCTCGGCTACGACGCGCTCGTGCTCGCGACCGGCGTGCGGGCCCGCACGCTGCCCGGGTTCCGCGGCGACCGGGTCCATTCCCTCCGGTCCATTGTGGACTCAGAACGGCTCGCCGCCCGGCTCAAGCCCGGTTCCCGATTGGTGATCCTGGGTGCGGGCTTCGTCGGCTGCGAGGTCGCGGCGGTCGCGGCGGCGCGAGGGGTCCGGGTGACGGTCTTCGAACCCGAGCCGGTTCCGCTGGCCAGGGCGCTGGGGCCGGAGTTCGGCGGCGCGATGGTCGCGATCCACCGCGAACGCGGGGTCGAGATCCGCTCCGGGCAGCTGGTCGCCGAGATGACCGAAACCGCGACCGGGCTCCAGCTCCGGACCCGCGACGGCGAGGTCGTCGAGTGCGACGAGCTGCTCGTCGGGGTCGGCTCGATCCCCAACGCCGAGCTGGCCGCGGAAGCCGGGCTCGCGGTGGACGGCGGGATCGTCACCGACGAGTTCGGCCGCACCAGCGCGCCGGACGTCTACGCGATCGGCGACGTCGCTTCGCGGCACCACCCGGCCTACGGCCGCGCGCTCCGCGTCGAGCACCACGACGTCGCGCTGCGGCACGGCGGGAACGTCGCCCGGAACCTGCTCGGCGACGCGGTGCCGTTCACCGACGAGCACTACTTCTGGTCCGACCAGTACGACCACAGCATCAAGTCCGTCGGCCACGGAAGCGCCGGCGCGGACAAGGTGCTCCGGCGATCGGCGGGGGAGCGCTCGTTCTCGGTGTTCTCCCTCGAAGGCGGGCGCATCACCGCCGTGGTCACCCTGGACCGGCCGCGGGACCTGATGACCACGCGCAAGCTGCTGGCCGTGCCGCACGAGGTCACCGCCGACCAGCTCGCCGACCCGGAGTTCGACCTCAAGAGCCTGCTGCCGCAGCGGCCGCGGGCACGTCGATCGGAGGCGGTGCAATGACGACTGCAATGACGACTGCAATGACGAGTCTGCTCGAAGCCGTCGACCTCACCGTCCGGGAGCACCAGCTCCGCGTCACCCGCGATGACGCCTTGGCGGCGCTGGAACGGGTGCTGGGGGAGCCCGCGGTGCGGGCGCGCGCCCGGCTGCGGTTCGGGCCCGGCCGGACCTGCGAACCGCTGGCGCGGATGCTCGACAAGGCACTGGTCCAAGCCGAACAGCGCGGACTGTCTCCGGACGCCCTGGTGCTGTCCGGCGGGTCCGCTGTCCCGGCGGAGGACATCGTCCGGATCCGACGCAAGGCGCACGGCGTCGCGGACTGGATCAGCACGCCGACCAGCGACGTGGAGCTGGTGCTGCGGCCGAAAGGTCTCGCCGCGGTCGCCGCCGCGCCTCCTCCGGTCGAGACGGTTGCTGAACCGGTTCGGGAACAGGCGCCGGAGACCGAGGCCGAGCTGGCCGTCCGCGAGGCGTTGTACGACGTCATCGATCCCGATCTCGGCGTGAATGTCGTCGACCTGGGTTTCGTGCGCCAGGTCCGGATCGGCGAGGACGGCGTCGCGGCCATCACGATGACCCTGACGTCGGCGGCCTGCCCGCTGACCGAGGTGATGGCGCGCAACGTCGAGGCGGTGCTTGCCGGCACGAAGTTCGTCCTGAACTGGGAATGGCTGCCGAGCTGGCGTCCCGCCGACATCAGCGAGGACGGCCGCGAGCAGCTCCGCGCGATCGGGTTTTCCGCGTTCTGAAAGAGGAATCGCAATGACTGTTGAGCAGGAAACGATGTCCGTCGAGACGCTGGACGAGATCATGGCCGCGTTCAACGCGCACGATCTCGACGCGATCATGGCGTTCTTCGCCGACGACTGCACCTTCGACACCTCCCGCGGTCCCGACCCGTGGGGCCAGCGGCTGGTCGGCAAGGACGCGGTGCGCGAAGGTCTCGCGGCCCGGTTCGCCGGCATCCCCGACGTCCGCTACGACGCCGACCGGCACTGGGTGCACGGCGACCTGGGCGTGTCCGAATGGCTGGTCACCGGCACCGCCGCGGACGGCACGCCGGTCCGCGCCCGGGGCTGTGACCTGTGGGAATTCCGCGGCGACAAGATCGTCCGCAAGGATTCCTACTGGAAGACCGTCGACGCCTGACCGGACTGTGTCCTGCGACACGCGAGCGTAAAGTGAGGCAGAAGTGCTGGAGGTCGCGATGACGGAGATCATGAACCCCCTCGAGTTCCGGATCAGCTCGGGCGACCTGGTCGCCGAGCTGAAATCGCACGCCCACCAGCCCGGGACCAACAACGACCTGTGGCCGGGCCTCACCATCTACCGGTTCGACGAACCCGCCGCCCCGCTGTGGGAGGAGGTCCGGGAACTGCACCTGTGCGTGATCGCGCAAGGCCGCAAACGGGTGACCCAGGACGGCGTCGCGCACTACTACGACCCGTTCACCTACCTGGCGATCAGCGGCAATTCGCCGTTCCTGACCGAAATCGTCGAGGCGAGCCCGGAGAAGCCGTTCCTGTCGTTCGGGCTGCAGCTCGACAACGAGCTGGTGCGCGAGGTGTCCTCGGACATCATCATGGAGCGCCAGACGACGGCGTTCACGACCGGACGGCAGCCGAAGGAAACCGCGCCCGCGTCCTTCGTCTCCGCGCTCGACCGCGACATGATGGACGCGATCCTCCGCTTCCTGCGCGCCCTCTCGACCGGTGCGGACCGGCGCGTGCTCGCCCCGACGTACCTCAAAGAGATCGTCTACCGGGCATTGCAGGCCGAGCAGTACGGCAGGCTCGTGGAGCGGGCCGCGCACGAGAGCGCGAACAATCCGGTCAGCGCGATCATCGCCTACGTCCGCGACCACATCGCGGAGCCGCTGACGGTGAGCGACATGGCCGAGCACGCGTTCATGAGCCCGTCCGCGTTCTCGCATCTGTTCCGCGACGTCACCGGGAAATCGCCGTACCAGTTCGTCAAGGAAATGCGGCTGAACCGCGCCCGGGAACTGCTGGTCGGCGAGGAAACCAGCGTCACGCAGATCTCGAAGTCCGTCGGCTACCGCAGCACCTCGCATTTCATCAACGAGTTCCGCGACCGGTTCGGGGTCACGCCCCGCGCCTTCGCCGACGCGCTGACCGGCGGCGAGCTGCCGCCGATCGGCCGGGTCGGCAACGGCTGAACTCGCTCCTTTCCCGCACAAATACTGTCGATTCGCAAAGGAATCCTTCATGACGCGCGCCCTTTTTGCCGTGACCGGCGTCGATTACTGGACGCTTGCCGACGGCACGAGGAACCCCAGCGGCTATTGGCCCGAGGAAGTCAGCACGCCGTACCAGGTATTCGCCGACGCCGGAATCGAGATCGCCGTCGCCACCCCCGGCGGCGTCCCGCCGGCCGCCGACCCCGCCGGATTCAACCCCGTCTACCACGGCGACAGCGCTGAGGCGGCCCAGCGCATGAAGGACCACCTGGAGTCCATCGCGGCTCTCCGCTCGCCCGAGGCCCTCGAGAACGTCGATGTCGCGGACTTCGACTTCGTGTTCGTGCCCGGCGGCTGGGGGCCGATGGAAGACCTCGCCGTCTCCGCATCGTTCGGCGGCTTGCTGCGCGAGTTCACCGAAGCCGACAAGCCGGTCGCCGCGGTGTGCCACGGCCCGGCCGCGCTGCTGCCGGCCCGCGACGACCAGGGCGAATGGCTCTTCGCGGGCCGCCAGGTCACCGGCTTCAGCAACGTCGAGGAGTACGCCGTCGGGTTCGCGCCGCAGGCGAAGTGGCTGCTCGAGGACCGGCTCAAGGCCGAGGGCGGCTTGTACAGCTCGGCTCCGGAAGGATGGGCGGAGTTCGTGGTGGTCGACGGCAACCTCTACACCGGACAGAACCCCCAATCCGCCGCCGGTCTCGCCGCCCGGCTGGTCCGCGACCTGGCCCCGGTCGGCTCCGCGGCGCGCTGATCCCGGAACTTTCCCTCGACAGCGGGATTGTGCGCGGCAATTCCCACTACGCACGGGCGCCTGCGCGTAAGGTGCTGCCGCTGCCGTAGTGGAGAGGTGACCCGTGCCGCGCATTGCCTTCGTCGTGTCCAGCGCGCGGGAGATCGACCTTCGGGACAGCAGCGAGCATCCGACCGGCTACTGGGCCGAGCAGGCGCTGACCGCGTACGAACTGTTCTCGGCGGCGGGCGCGGAGGTCGTCGTGCTGACGCCCGACGGCAACGCGCCCGTCGTCGATCCGTACAGCCTCGACCCGGTCTTCCACTACCCGGACGAGGACCGCGGCTACTTCGCCTCGGTGTACCGGACCTTCCATCCCGACCCGGAAGACGTCCGCATCACCCTGCACCACTTGACGCAGCCCGATCTGCTCGCGGCACGCCGGATCGCGCGCCGCCTCGAAGTCGCCGGGAAGACCGCCGAGGAAGCGCACGATCTGGTCAGCCGCGCCGCGAAGATCGCCTGGCGCCAGAACCGCGGGCTGGTCGCCGAGGGCTTCGACGAGGCCATGCTTCGCAGCGCAGTCACGGATTTGACGACGGTGGCCCGCGCGGTGTCCGAAGACCGCAAGGCGCAACTGGAAGACATCGACGGCTTCCAGTTCCCGATGGCGCTCTCGGAACTGAGCGACGAGCAACTCGGCGAGTTCGACGCCCTGTTCGCCCCGGGCGGCCACGCGGCCATGGTGGACCTGCCGGACAACCCCGGCGTCGCCCGCCTGGTGCGCATCCTGCACGCCCGCGGCGCACCGATCTCGGCGCTCTCCCACGGTCCGGCGCTCCTGCTCGCCGCGCCCGAGCGCATCGACGGCCAGTGGCTGTTCGAAGGTTTCCGCCTGACGTGCTGCACGAACGAGGAGGAAGACCAGAACGCCTTCGGACAGCTCGGAATGCCGTGGTATCTGGCTTCCGCGTTACAGAACGCGGGCGCGATCCTCGACGACGCCCCGTATCCGTGGGCGTCGCACGTCGTCGTGGACCGGAACCTGATCACCGGCCAGAACCTGTACTCGACCGCGGCGACCGCCGGTGCACTGCTGAAAGCGTTGTCCCTGCGGTGACTCCGGCCGATCCTCGCGGGCCTGAGGAAGAGCCGTCCGGGCGCGGCTGGCGACCCTTTTGCTGCGACTGCGGTCTCCTGGTTCGGCTTGATGCCGGAGACCGTTTATTCGGGTGGCAAAATAAACGATGGACGATCCGAATGTGCAGAGTGCGGCGAAGGAGGCAAGTGGGAATTGATTGCGTTGCCCGCTTGCGTGCGTTCGTTTTCGTATATTTTCTTTCTGGGCAGAGTGCCTGATGCCGACCGCCAGGCTGCGGGCTGAAGCCAGTGGGAAGGAAGGCGCGGCCGCTGACGCATGAGGTCCGCACGTGGCAAGTCCTGCGCTCCCGGCAGCCGGGGACGGTCGGCGGGGCCGGCACTCCGGGGCGGTCGCAGAAGCCCGGATCTCGAATGGCTCGCAAGTTCCCCGGAGCGTCACCGTTCCCTCGCTTTCCGTGAGGCACCTGGTCAGGGGTGTGGATCTCGGCGCCCGGGTGCTAGCGTTCGATCGCTGTACAACCGAATACGTGGCTGTCAGGGGAAGCCGGGCAAGAGCCGGCGCTGACTCGCAACCGTAGGTCCGTCTCATGGCGGGCAAGTCGGAATGCCTGATGGCCACGAGTGGCTCCACCGTCGAAGACTACGGAACGGGGCCCGGCCGCGCGTGCGCTTGACTGGGGTGTCGCGGTGACGGGTCGCGTTCAGACCACTCACCGCAAAGGACTTCCCAATGTTCTCCCTGGCCAAGACTGCCGCGATCAGTGTGCTCGCGGTTCCCTTTTTCGTTTCCTCCCCGGCTGCTGCCGCGCCCGCGTCCTACACGGACGGTCCGTGCCAGGGCAGTTCGGGCGTGACCGTGGTCGTGGACGCCACGCATTTCGCCGGGGCGGCGGTGACCCGCAGATGCGTCGCCGGTGACCCGGACACCGCTTTCGACGCGCTCAGCGAAGCCGGTTTCGCTCCCGTGCACGGGACCGGTCAGGGCCAGCAGGGGCCCTACCAGTACTTGTGCCGGATCGAAGCTCGTCCGTCCAGCTCCGCCGACCCGTGCACCGGGTTCGTGGCGAACGCGCCGTACTGGGCGTACTGGGTGCCGGACGCGCAGAACGCCAGCTGGACCTATGCCGAGGACGGCGTGGACACCTCGGACCCGGCTCCGGGGACGGTGCTCGGGTTCTCCTTCGGCGCGGGCACGGCGACGGACCCGAACCAGATGAGCTTGACGCTGGCGCAGGCCAAGGACCCGAACTGGACCGGTTCGTGAGTTGGGGTGCCGGTGCCGTGGCCGGCGCGGTGCTGCTGGCCACGGCGTTTCCGGCACCCGCGGCGGAGACGCGCGCGCCGGCGGTGGCTGCCGCGGAGTTCCTGGCGCATGAGTTCACCCGGCTCGGCGATGCCTATCCGAGCCCGACTTCTCCCGGCAACAACGACGCGGGGTTGATGGCCGACGCGCTGCTGGCCATGCACCGAGCCGGTGTCGAGCCGGCTGTCCAGGCGAAGGCCACCGCGAAACTGCGCGCGAACTTCTTCAGCGCCACGATCGTTTCCTCGGGTGTCATGGGCAAGGACCTTATCGTCGCGCTCGATCAAGGCGTGGATCCGCGCCGGTGGGGAAAAGACAGCGCGGGCAAGAACATCGACCTTGTCGCGCGGCTCGGTGCGGCGCAGAATTCGGCGGGCGTTTTCGAGGACACCGCGGCGAGCGGGGCACGCACCCCGGCCAACGTGTTCGGCCAGGCGCTGGCGCTGATCGGCTTGCACAAGGCCGCGATCGGCAATCCCGCGGGAGCGGCGACGCTGGTGCGTCAGCAGTGTCCGGGCGGAGGATTCCGGCTGAACCTGCCGGACGGCGGCGCGACCGCGCGGTGCACGTCGGACGCCGAGGTCAGCGCGGACACCACCGCGATGGGGGTATGGGCGCTCGTCGAGATCGGCGGCCACCAGCAGCAAGTCTCCAGTGCGCTGGGGTGGCTGCGGGCGCACCAGGACCCGGCGACCGGGGCGTTCGGCGCGGATCCGAAAAGCCCGGCGCAGGTCAACACCAACTCCTCCGGGCTGGCCGCGATGGCATTGGCGCTCGGCGGCGACGGCAAGGCGGCTTCGCGGGCGACCGGATGGCTGGCCGCTGTACAGGTGCCCGACAGCGTCCCCGTCCCGGCGATGGCCGGGGCGATCGCGAAGAGCCAGGCAGACCTGGACGCGATCGACCGGGACGCGAAGGCGTTCTGGCTCAAGTCCAGCGGCGCCGACAACCTGGGCAAGCAGGACGGTCTGCGCCGCGCGACCGCACAGGCGTTGCTGGGGTTGGCTGCCGCGGTGCCCGATCCGGTGCCGCCTCGCCCTCCCGCCAACCCTCCCGCCGACCCGCCGCGCGACGGGAAAACGGCCGGCGACGGCTCGCCGCCGGGCATCCCGGTCCGCAGCACACCGGGCAGCCGGACCGCTGCCGCGCCGCAGATGGCCGCACCAGATCCGGCCACGGTCGCCAAGACGCCCGCGAGCGCACCGCCTGTCCAGGCGCCGAGCGCGCAGCCGGTGCCGGGAACCGTTTCTCCGCAGCAGATCGGGCAGGCGCGGGCACTGGAGCCCCGCCCGGCGTCGTTCTGGGCGGGCCCGAGGGCAATCGCGGCCGCGGTACTGGCCGGGTTGCTGTTCGCCGCGGGCACGTTCTGGCTCCTGGTGCGGCGCAAGGGATCCCGGTCGTGAGGCAGTGGACGGCCGCGTTGGCGGCCTGGCTGCTGGCACTGGGCGGTGCCGTCGCCGCGGCTCCGGCCGCGGCCGCGGCCGCGGCACCGGTGTGCACGGCGACTTCCGGGGTGCTGGTGGTGGTGGACTTCGGTTCCCTCGGCGGCGGCGTGGTGCGGCGCTGCCTGGGCACGCCGCCCGACACCGGGTACGACGCGTTGCGCGCGGCGGGATTCCGCACCGCGGGCACCGTGCACGACGGCCCGGCTTTCGTGTGCCGCATCGACGACCGGCCCTCGCCCGCGGTGGAGCCGTGCACGGACACCCCGCCGACCACGGCGTACTGGTCGTATTGGGACGGCAACGTCGGGACGAACCGGTGGGAGTACAGCAACGAGGGCGCGATGAGCGCCGCCCCGCGGGCCGGTCAGGTCGAGGGCTGGTCTTTCGGGAGCGGGCAGCCGCCGCACCCGGCGGTGACCGCGCTGATCGCCCCGGCGGGCCGGGCGCGACCGCAAGGCGGTGCGGCAGGTCCGGACGCACCGAGCGGCCCGGCAGCCGGCGAGAGCGCACCGCCGCAACAGGTGCCCGCCGGAGCACAGCCGCCCCCGCGAAGCTCCGGCGTTGCCGCGCCGGAAGCGCAAGCGCCATCGGCATCGGCGACGGCCGCGGCCGGATCGTCCCGGCCGTCGGCGGCGGGCAGTGCACCGGAACCGGCGGCCGCCGCGTCCGAAAACACCGGCACGACAGGATTCCCGACGCTGCCGGCGGTGGCGTTCGGGGCGATCTGGCTGCTGGGAATCGCTGCCGCGGTTCTGGTGCGGCGCCGCCGCAAACGGGAGGCCGGGTGATCGGCGCCGCCGCGCTGCCGCGGATGCTGCATCCCGCGGCGTGGTGGATCTGGGCGCTCGGCATGGCCACGGCGGCGAGCAGGACCACGAACCCGCTGCTGCTCGGTCTGGTGCTCGCGGCGGCCGGGGTCGTGGTGGCCGCCCGGCGCGGCGAGGCCCCGTGGGCCAAGGGGTTCCGCGCGTACCTGATCCTGGCGCTGGTGGTGATCGGCTTCCGGGTGCTGTTCCGGATCCTGCTCGGTTCCGCCTTCACCGGGGGAGGGCACCTGCTGTTCACCGTGCCCCGGATTCCGTTGCCGCACTGGATGGCCGGGGTGCGGCTCGGCGGACCGGTCGAGCTGGAAGGCATTCTCGGCGCCGCTTGCGACGGTCTGCGGCTGGCCGCCCTGCTGGTGTGCGTCGGCGCGGCGAACACCCTGGCCAATCCCAAGCGGGTGCTGCGGATGCTGCCGGGCGCGTTGTACGAGATCGGCACCACGGTGGTGATCGCGCTGACGGTGGCGCCGCAGCTGATCGAGAGCGGGCAGCGGATCATGCGGGCCCGCGCATTGCGCGGAGTCACCGGGAAACTCTTCCGGACAGTGGCATTGCCAGTGCTGGCCGACGCCCTGGACCGGGCGATCGCGCTGGCCGCGGCGATGGACTCGCGCGGTTACGGGCAGCGCTGGGAGCTGTCCGCGGCGGCTCGCCGTACCGCGGCGGTGTTGATGCTGGCCGGTCTGCTCGGGTTGTGCGTGGGCAGTTACGGGTTGCTGGCCGCCGAACAGCACGGCTATGGGCCGCCGATGCTGGTCGCCGGTGCGGCGGTGTGCTGTCTGGGGCTGTACCTCGGCGGCAGGCGGGTCCGGCGGACGCGCTATCGGCCGGATGCCTGGTCGGTGCCGGAGTGGGCGGTCGCCGCGTCCGGTGTCGTGGTGGCCGTGCTGGTCGCGGTGGCCGATCCCGTCGTGCTGAACCCGCCGCTGCTGGCACCGGGGATGGACCTGCTGGCCTTGGCCGGGATTCTCGCCGGGTTGCTGCCCGCGGTCGTCGCACCGCCCCCGCCCGCGCTGACCGCGCGGTACCGGCCGGGAGAGCTGCGGTGATCGAGTTCTCCGAGGTGAGCATCGCCTACCGGGGAACGCCGGTGCTGCGCGACGTCTCCTTCCTCATCGGAGAGGGGGAGCTGGCACTGGTGGTGGGCCGCACGGGCTCCGGGAAATCGACGCTGCTGGGCGCGGTGAACGGGCTGGTGCCGCATTTCACCGGCGGGCGGCTGGCCGGCCGGGTCACCGTTGCGGGACGGGACACCCGCACGCACCGCCCGCGGGAATTCGCCGCGACGGTCGGGGTGGTCGGGCAGGATCCGGTCGCCGGGTTCGTCACCGACTCGGTGGAAGAGGAACTGGCCTACGGCATGGAACAGCTGGGCGTCCCGGCCGGCGTGATGCGCAAGCGGGTCGAGGAGACGATGGACCTGCTGGGCATCGCGGAGCTGCGGGACCGGCCGCTCCGCGCGCTTTCCGGCGGACAGCAGCAGCGGGCGGCGATCGGCGCGGTGCTGGCCGCCGGGCCGCGGGTGCTGGTCCTCGACGAACCGACCTCCGCACTGGATCCCGGTGCGGCCGAGGAGGTCCTGGCCGCGGTGACCCGGCTGGTCCACGACCTCGGGATCACCGTGCTGATCGCCGAACACCGGCTGGAGCGGGTGCTGCAGTACGCCGACCGGGTGCTGACCGTGGACGACGGCCGGGTGACTGTGGCCGAGCCCGCGCAGGCGATGCGGTCCGCGCCGATCGCCCCGCCGGTGGTCGCGCTGGGGCGGCTCGCCGGGTGGGATCCGTTGCCGCTGTCGGTCCGCGACGCCCGCCGTCGGGCTTCGGCCTTGCGCGCCGAACTTCCCGACGCACCAGCGCCGGTGCTGATTGAGCCGGGAGCCGGGACATTGACGAGCCGAGACGTCGTGGTCCGCTACGGCGACACGGTCGCGGTGCGGGAGGTGTCGCTGAACGTGGCAGCCGGGGAAACGGTCGCGTTGATGGGCCGCAACGGCTCGGGCAAGTCGTCGCTGCTGTGGGCGTTGCAGGGCAGCGGTCCCCGCCACCGCGGCGTGGTCACGATCCGCGGGACGGACCCGGCGGGCCTGAAGCCGGTGCCGCGGCGGGAACTCGCGGCGCTGGTCCCGCAGTCGCCGGCGGATCTGCTGTACCTGCGGACCGTCGGCGAGGAACTGGGCACTGGCCGGGCCCGCGGAATCCTGGACGAACTGGCTCCCGGCATCGACCCGGACGCGCATCCGCGCGACCTGTCCGAGGGCCAGCGCCTCGCCCTCGCGCTCGCCGTGCAGCTCGCCGCCGACCCCGCGGTGCTGCTGCTCGACGAACCGACCCGCGGCCTGGACTATCCCGGCAAGCAGCGGCTCACCGCGCTGGTGCGCGCCTTCCCCGGCGCGGTCCTGATCGCCACGCACGACGTGGAATTCGCGGCCGAGACGTGCGACCGGGCGGTGGTGCTCGCCGACGGCGAAGCGGTCGCCGACGGACCGACCGCGGACGTGGTGGTGTCTTCGCCGCTGTTCGCCCCGCAGGTGGCGAAGATCCTCGGCGGCGGGTGGCTGACCGTCGGCCAGGTAGCCGAGGCGCTGCGATGAGCCCGGTGCGGATCGGCCGCTGGTCGACGGTCATGCTGGCGGTGTCCTCGCTCCTGGGCGTCGCGGCGTTCTGCTGGCCCTTCTTCGTCGCCCCCGGTGCGCTGCTGGCCGACGCGGCCGCCGAGGCCCCGTTGCTGTTCGGCCTCCTTCTGGTGCTGGTGCTCGGGGTTCTTCTGGCGCAACTGGCCGACGGCGGGATCGACGCGAAGGTGCTGGCGCTGCTGGGAGTCCTGGCCGCGGTGAACGCTGCCCTGCGCCCGCTCGGCGCCGGCGCGGGCGGCATCGAGACGGTCTTCTTCCTGCTGGTGCTCGCCGGCCGGGTGTTCGGCCCGGGATTCGGCTTCACCCTGGGCGCGGTCTCCCTGTTCGCCTCGGCGCTGCTGACCGGCGGGATCGGGCCGTGGCTGCCGTTCCAGATGTTCGGCTGCGCCTGGGTCGGGCTGGGCGCCGGACTGCTTCCGCGAGCGAGCGGCCGCCTGGAAATCGTGCTGCTGGCGGCCTACGGCGCGGTGTCCGCGTTCGCCTACGGGCTCGCGTCGAACCTGTCGTTCTGGCCGTTCGCGCTCGGCGCGCACACCGCCCTTTCCTTCGACCCCGATGCTTCCACGCTCGCCAACCTCAGTCGCTACCTGCTCTTCGACGCGGCGACCTCGCTGGGCTGGGACACCGGCCGCGCGGTGACCAACGTCGTGGCGATCACCGCGTTCGGCCCGCTGGTCCTGGCGACGTTGCGCCGCGCCGCGCGCCGAGCCGCGTTCGAGTCACCGGTCGAATTCCGCGCCGCCCAGGGGTGAGCAGCTTCCGGGTCAGGCGCGGCTGAGCGCGCGCTGTGCCGGACCGCTGTACGTGCTCGACGGCCGGATGAGGCTGTTCGACGCCAGCTGTTCGGTGATGTGCGCGGTCCAGCCGGTGACGCGCGCGGCGACGAAGATCGGCGTGAACACCGGGGTGTCGAAGCCCATCAGGTGATACGCCGGTCCGGCGGGGTAGTCGAGGTTGGGGTGCAAGCCTTTCTCCGCGTACATTGCCCGCGCGAGAGATTCGTACCGGTCCAGCAGCCGGTGCCCGTCGCGGAGTTCGGCGACGACCTGCAGGGCCTGGCGCATTGTCGGGACGCGGGAGTCGCCCTTCTTGTAGACACGGTGCCCGAAGCCCATGATCTTGCGCTTTTCCGCCAGCGCCGTCTTGAGCCATTTCTCGGCGTTGTCCGCGGAGCCGATTTCCTCGAACGTCTCCATCACGGCTTCGTTGGCGCCGCCGTGCAGCGGTCCCTTGAGCGCGCCGATCGCCGCTGTCACCGCACTGTACAAATCGGACAGTGTCGACGTCACGACGCGCGAGGTGAAGGTGGACGCGTTGAAGCTGTGCTCGGCGTAGAGCACCAGAGACGTCTCGAACGCGCGGACGATCGCCGGTTCCGGCACCGAACCCAGCGCCAGGTAAAGGAAGTTCTCGGCGTAACCCAGATCGTCGCGCGGCTTGAGCGGGAGCAGGCCCCGGCGGCGGCGCTGGGTGAGCGCGACGACCGTCGGCAGCGCGGCGAACAGCCGGAGCGCCTTGGCCTGGTTGGCCGCGGGGCTGTTGTCGTCCTCGTCCGGGTCGTTCGCGCCGAGGATGCTCACCGCGGTGCGGAGCGTGTCCATCGGATGCGCGGACTCGGGCAGCGCGAGCAGGGTGAGGACGAGATCGTGCGACAGGGCGCGGTGGGCGCGTTCGGCCGCGTTCTGCTCGGCCAGCTGGTCCGGCGTCGGGAGTTCGCCGTGCCACAGCAGGTAAGCGACCTCCTCGAAGCTGCAGTGCGCGGCGAGGTCCTGGACCGGGTAACCATGGTAGGTCAGCGAGTTGGTGTCCGGGTTGACCATGGAGACCGCGGTGGTGTCGACGACGACTCCGGCGAGTCCTTTGCGGATAGCGGGTGCAGACATAGGTGTCCCCTTGAAGGAATGCGCGCCGGGTCAGACGCGGAAAGTGAAAACGTTCTCGTCAAACGCGTTGTATTCGGAATAGTCGAGCAGGTCGTAAAGGTCGCGGCGATGCTGCATCTGTTCGAGCAGCGACACTTGACTGCCCTCTTCGCTGATGGTGCGCAGGCCGGTTTCCGCGGCGTGCATGGCCAGCCGCAGCAGGGTCACCGGGTAGATGACCACGTTGACGCCCGCTGATTCGAGCGTTTTCGCGTCGAGGAGTTCGCTTTTCCCGAATTCGGTCATGTTCGCGAGAATCGGGATGTCGACCGCTTTCCGGAGCTTCTCGAAATCGGCGGCGTCGGCCATCGCCTCCGGGAACAGCAGGTCCGCGCCCGCGTCGGCGAATTCCTTCGCGCGGACGATCGCCTCGTCCATGCCGTGCACGGCCTTGGCGTCGGTGCGCGCGGCGATGACGAAGTTGGGATCGCGGCGCGCGTCGACCGCGGCTTTGATCCGCTTCACCGCGGTTTCGCGGTCCACGACGTCCTTGCCGTCGAGATGGCCGCACCGCTTCGGGTTCACCTGGTCCTCCAGGTGCATCCCGGCGACCCCGGCGTCCTCCAGCAGCTGGACGGTCCGCGCGGCGTTCATCGGCTCGCCGAACCCGGTGTCCGCGTCGACCAGCGTCGGCAGCGCGGTGACCCGCGAGATCTGCTGCGAGCGCCCGGCCACCTCGGTGACGGTGGTGAGCCCGATGTCCGGCAGGCCGAGATCGGCCGACAGCACCGCGCCGGAGATGTAGACGCCGTCGAAGCCACGGCGTTCGATCAGCTTCGCGCTGAGCGGGTTGAACGCGCCGGGCAGGCGCAGCAGCCGGCCGGAGTTGAGCGCCTCGCGGAATCCGGCCCGTTTCCCGGCGGCTGGGGGAGTGGCGTGGAGCATCAGAAAATCCCCTTCGTCCGCGGGCCCGCGTCGATCGCCGAGGGCAGAGCGAGTTCCCGGACCTCGTCGGCGTCCAGTTCGGACAGCCGGCTCACGGCGTCGAGGAACCGGTCCTGGTCCGCCGGTGCGATCACCCCCTCGGCGAGCGTGCGGAATTTCGCCACGTAGTGCTCGCGGGCGAACGGCCGGGCCCCGGCGGGATGGGCGTCGGCGACGGCGATCTCGTCGGTGATCGCGGTCCCGTCGGCCAGCGTGACCTCGACCCGGCCGCCGAACGCCGGCTCCGGCTCGTGGTAGCGCCGGGTCCACTCGGGATCTTCCACAGTGGACACCTTCTGCCACAGCTCCACAGTGTCCGGACGGGTCGCGCGTTCCCGGGCGTAGGAGGCTTCGTGGTGCCAGCTGCCGTCCTGCAGCGCGACCGCGAAGATGTACGGAATCGAGTGGTCGAGCGTTTCGCGGCTGGCATTCGGGTCGTACTTCTGCGGATCGTTCGCGCCGGAGCCGATCACGTAGTGCGTGTGGTGGCTCGTGTGGATCACGATCCGCTCCACCTTCCCCAGTTCGCCGAGCCGCGGCCCGAGCCTGCGGGCGAGGTCGATCAGCGCCTGGCTCTGGTACTCCGCCGAGTGCTCCTTGGGATAGGTGTCCAAAATGGACCGTTTGGCCTCGCCGGGCGCGGGCAGCGGCACGGTGTAGCGCGCTTCCGGGCCGCTGAGCAGCCACGCGAGGAAACCGTCCTCGCCCTCGTAGATCGGGCTCGGCGCGCCCTCGCCGCGCAGCGCCCGGTCGACCGCCTCGATCGCGGTCTTCCCGGCGAACGCGGGGGCGTACGCCTTCCAGGACGAGATCTCGCCCTTGCGGGACTGGCGGGTGGTCGTCGTGGTGTGCAGCGCCTGCCCGATCGCCTGGTACACGGTCTCGGTGTCCAGCCGCAGCAGCGCGCCGAGTCCGCCCGCGACCGACGGGCCGAGGTGCGCGATGTGGTCGATCTTGTGCTCGTGCAGGCAGATCCCGCGGACGAGGCTCACCTGCAGCTCGTACCCGGCGGCGATCCCGCGGACCAGATCGGCCCCGGTTCGGCCGGCGTGCTGCGCGACAGCGAGAATCGGCGGGATGTTGTCGCCCGGGTGCGAGTAGTCGGCGGCGAGGAAGGTGTCGTGGTAGTCCAGTTCGCGCACCGCGACGCCGTTGGCCCACGCGGCCCACTCCGGGGAGTACCGGCCGGAGACGCCGAACACGGCCGCGCCGGGGCTGGCCGGATGCGCGAGCGCCTGGTCGCGGGCGGCGGACACCGGCCGCCGGGACAGCGAGGCGGCGGCGACCGCGGCGTTGTCGATCACCCGGTTGACCACCATGTCGGCGACCTCGGGCAGCACCGGCACCGGATCGGTGGCGACGGACGCCAGCTTCCAGGCCAGCTGCTCCTCGCGCGGCAGCGGCTCGGCGGACCGGTAGGTGCGGACGGTGTGGTCGGTCATCGCGTTCCTTTGTGAATGTTGTGAGGCTTGACCGCCAGCGTCGCACTCGCCCGGGTGCGCGGCCAGTCCTGCGGCCGGTGAAGTGTTGTGAAGGTTTCCCTGGGAGTTGTCATAGTTGTTACAGTCAGCGTGTGGAGAAGATGTACGCCGGGGCGCGGCTGCGGCAGCTGCGCGAGGACCGGTCGCTGTCGCAATCGGACCTGGCGCGGCTGCTGGAGATCTCGCCCAGCTACGTGAACCAGCTGGAACACAACGGCCGTCCGCTGACCCTGCCGGTGTTGCTGAAGCTCACCGAGCACTTCGGCGTGGACGCCGAGTTCTTCGCGCCGCAGGACACCGCCCGCTTGGTCGCGGACGTGCGCGAGGTGTTCGCCGACGACACAGTGGACGGTGCGATCTCACCATCCGAAGTGGACGAACTGACCGCGAAACTGCCCAGTGTCGCCCACGCGATGGTCGCGCTGCACCGCCGTTACCGCGAAGCGGTCGAGAACATCGCCGCGCTCACCGCGGAGCAGGGGATGGACCAGACGTCGGTCCAGCAGCCGCACGAAAAGGTCCGTGACTGGTTCTACGCCCGTAACAACCACGTCGGCATACTGGACCAAGCTGCCGAAGGCCTCGCGACCGAGTTGCGACTTCATCCCGGTGAAGTGCGCGCGGGCCTGGTCACCGCTTTGAAGCAACGACACGGCGTGCGGGTGGCCACCGAACAGCTCGGCACTGGGCAGCACTTCTTCGACCGCCGACACAAGGTGCTGCAGCTGTCGCTGATGCTCCGGCCAGGACAGGTCGCGTTCCGGCTGGGATCCGAGCTGGCGATGCTGGAATCCGGTGCCGAGATCGACCGGCTCGCCGACAGCAGCGGATTCTCCGACGAGACCGCGCGACGGCTGCTGCGGATCGGCCTCGCCAACTACTACGCGGGCGCGCTGGTGCTCCCGTATCGGGCGTTTCTCGGCGCGGCGGAACGACTTCGCTACGACGTGACGTTGCTGTCCGGAGAGTTCGGCGTCGGCTTCGAGACCGTGTGCCATCGACTGTCCACTTTGCAGCGTCGCGGTGCGCGCGGGGTGCCGTTCTCGTTTGTCCGGGTCGATCGCGCGGGCAACGTGTCGAAACGCCAGTCGGCCACCGGATTCTACTTCTCCCGCGCGGGCGGCTCGTGTCCACTATGGATCGTTTACGAGGCGTTTTCCTCGCCGGGCCGCATTGTCACGCAGATCGCCGAACTGCCGGACGGCAAGAAGTACTTCTGGCTCGCCCGCACGGTCACGCGTGCCGCGGGCGGGCACGGCGAACCGGGCAAGACATTCGCGATCGGCCTCGGCTGCGAACTGCGGCACGCGAACCGGCTCGTGTACTCCGACGGGCTGGCGCTCGGCAAGGACGCGGCGGTGACCCCGATCGGCATGGGGTGCAAAGTGTGCGAACGCCCGGCGTGCCCGCAGCGCGCGTTCCCGGCGATCGGCCGTCCGCTGCGGGTGGCCGACCACTCAAGCAGCGTGCTGCCGTACCCGCCGCTGGGGTGAGCGCGCGGGGAGCGGCAAGTCTGCGAAGGGGCCCCTCGCGGCCGGCGGCGGGCAATGCCAGGGACTTGAGCCACGCCGATTCCGCCTGGCCGTGTCTTGAGGTCCGTGAGGGCCACCCCGAGGGAATCTGATTCCCTCGGGGTTCCCCTCACGGACCGCGCCCCAGGCGACACCTTCGGCGTGGGCGGACGCGGCTCGAACGCACCCGCAGCGCCGCCCCAAGTTCCTGGCATTGATGCGTAATCCCCGCCCAGCCCCGCGCCGAGCCGCTGACCCCGCGTCCCGGCCCTGGGCCGGCTGGGCGAGCGCGCGGGCAGCCTGGCGGCGGATCGGCCGCCCGGATGAGGGGTGCGCCACTCTCGACATACTCGGACTTCCTACTTTATGGTGTCCACAGGTCCACGGTGCAGGGAAGCCGGTGCGAGTCCGGCGCGGTCCCGCCACTGTGACCGGGGAGTGCCGTCCCGCGTGCGAAGAAGGCCACTGGCGAGAGCCGGGAAGGCCGGGACGGGGCAGATCCGGGAGCCAGGATACCGGCCGTGGACGTCCGTGTTCGTCCACGAGGATGGAGCAGAACGCATGTGGCTCACCCCTGCCTGCGTGAAAGACGCCGACCCGCCGCCGCTGCGGTAGGTCCGCGCCGTCCTGCCGTACCGCGGCGGGATCCGGTGCTTGTCGCGCCGCGCGTTCCCGTGCGGCGGCTCTCTCCTGCGCTCTTTCCGAAAGGCTTCGCTGTGACTGCTGAACTCACGCACTTCGTCGGCGGCAAACCGGTTCCCGGCACGTCCGGGCGATTCGCCGACGTCTACGACCCCAGCACCGGCACGGTCCAGGCACGGGTCCCGCTGGCCTCCGCGGCAGAAGTCGCCGCCGCGGTCGGCGTGGCCGCCGAGGCACAGCGCGAATGGGCGCAATGGAATCCGCAGCGCCGCGCCCGCGTGCTGATGCGGTTCGTCGACCTGGTCCGCGCGGAGGAGGACAGCCTGGCCCGGCTGCTGTCGTCCGAGCACGGCAAGACCGTCGCCGACGCGCGCGGCGACATCCAGCGCGGGCTCGAGGTCGTGGAGTTCGCGATCGGCATCCCGCACCTGCTCAAGGGCGAGTTCAGCGACAGCGCGGGCACCGGGATCGACGTCTACTCGATGCGGCAGCCGCTGGGCGTCGTCGCCGGGATCACGCCGTTCAACTTCCCGGCGATGATCCCGCTGTGGAAGGCGGGCCCGGCGCTGGCGTGCGGCAACGCGTTCGTGCTCAAGCCGTCCGAGCGCGACCCCTCGGTGCCGTTGCGGCTGGCCGAGCTGTTTCTCGAAGCTGGCCTGCCGCCGGGCGTGTTCCAGATGGTCAACGGCGACAAGGAAGCGGTCGACGCGCTGCTCACCGATCCGCGGGTCGAGGCCGTCGGCTTCGTGGGTTCGTCGGACATCGCGCAATACGTGTATTCGCAGGCCGCGGACCACGGCAAACGCGCGCAGTGCTTCGGCGGCGCGAAGAACCACCTGATCGTGATGCCGGACGCCGACCTCGACAAGGTCGTGGAAGCGCTCGTCGGCGCAGGGTACGGCTCGGCGGGGGAGCGCTGCATGGCGATCTCGGTCGCGTTGCCGGTCGGCGAAGCGACCGCCGACGCGCTGGTGGAACGGCTGGCCGCACGGGTGAAGACGCTCAAGGTCGGCGCCGCGCTGGACGAGACCGCCGACTTCGGCCCGCTGGTCAGCTCGGCCGCGGTGCAGCGGGTGCGCGACTACGTCGACATCGGCGTCGCCGAGGGCGCCGAACTGGTGGTGGACGGCCGGGACGTCACTGTCGACGGGTACGAGAACGGGTTCTTCCTCGGCGGCTGCCTGTTCGACAAGGTCACGCCGGACATGCGGATCTACCGCGAGGAGATCTTCGGCCCGGTGCTGGCGGTGGTGCGCGCGGCCGACTACGAGGAGGCGCTGCGGCTGCCGAGCGAGCACGAGTACGGCAACGGCGTCGCGATCTTCACCCGCGACGGCGACACCGCCCGCGACTTCACGTCGCGGGTCGACACTGGCATGGTCGGCGTGAACGTGCCGATCCCGGTGCCGATCGCCTATCACACCTTCGGTGGCTGGAAGCGGTCCGGCTTCGGCGACCTGAACCAGCACGGCCCGGATTCGGTGCGGTTCTACACCAAGACCAAGACCGTCACCTCGCGCTGGCCTTCCGGGGCCAAGGAAAACGCGAGCTTCGTCATCCCGACGATGGACTGAGGCGCGCCGTGCATCTCACCGACGAGCAGTGCGCGCTGCGCGACACGGCGGCCGAATTCGCCGCCGAACACCTCGCGCCGCACGCGCTGGAATGGGACCGGGACAAGCATTTCCCGGTCGACGTGCTGCGGAAAGCGGCCGAACTCGGCCTCGGCGGGCTGTATCTGCCCGAGGACGTCGGCGGTTCCGCGCTGGGCAGGCTGGACGGCGTGCTGGTGTTCGAGGCGCTGGCCACCGGATGCCCGTCGATCGCGGGCTACGTGTCCATCCACAACATGGTCGCCGCGATGATCGACCGCTTCGGCGACGACCGGCAGCGCGGCCGCTACCTGCCGCGAATGTCCACTATGGATTCTCTGGGCAGCTACTGCCTGACCGAACCGGGCGCCGGTTCGGACGCGGCGGCACTGTCCACCCGGGCCCGCCGCGACGGCGACGAGTACGTGCTGGACGGCGTGAAGCAGTTCATCTCCGGCGCCGGCACGTCCGAGTTGTACGTGGTGCTGGCCCGCACCGGCGGACCCGGCGCGAGCGGGATCTCGGCGTTCGTCGTGGAGCGGGGCACTCCCGGACTTTCCTTCGGCGCCAACGAAATCAAGATGGGCTGGAACGCGCAGCCGACCCGGCAGGTCGTCCTCGACAACGTCCGGGTCCCGGCGACGGCGCTGCTCGGCGACGAAGGCGGCGGCTTCCGGGTGGCAATGTCCGCTTTGGACGGCGGACGGCTCAACATCGCCGCCTGCTCGCTCGGCGGCGCGGACGCCGCACTGGCCAAAACGGTGCGGCATCTGACCCAGCGGACGGCATTCGGCGGCTCGCTGTCGGATGCGCAGGCACTGCGGTTCCGCCTTGCCGACATGCGGACCGGTCTCGAAGCCGCGCGCACGCTGCTCTGGCGGGCCGCGGACGCGTATGACCGCGGCGACCCCGATGCGACGTCGTTGTCCGCGATGGCGAAACGGTTCTGCACCGACACCGGGTTCGACATCGCGAACGACGCGCTTCAGCTGCACGGCGGCTACGGCTACCTCGCCGAATACGGCGTGGAGAAGATCGTCCGCGACCTGCGCGTGCACCAGATCCTCGAAGGCACCAACGAAATCATGCGGGTCATCATCTCCCGCCGGATGTTGCAGGAGGCGGCGTGAACGACGTCGAGTTCATTGTCCACAGCGGACTCGGCCGGATCACCCTGAACCGGCCGAAGGCCCTCAACGCGCTGACCCACGGCATGGTCCGCGAAATCGCCGAAAATCTGGAGAAATGGCGCGACGACCCGGGTGTGCGCGCGGTCGTGGTCGACGGAGCGGGCGAGCGCGGCCTCTGCGCGGGCGGCGACATCCGGTCGATCTACGAGGACGCCCGCTCCGGCGGCGCCGCTTCGCTGGAATTCTGGGCCGACGAATACCGGCTGAACGCGCTGATCGGCCGGTACCCGAAACCGTACGTGGCGATCATGGACGGCCTGGTGATGGGCGGCGGCGTCGGGATTTCCGCGCACGGCAGCCATCGCGTCGTCACCGACCGCTCGCGCGTCGCGATGCCGGAGACCGGGATCGGGTTCGTGCCGGACGTCGGCGGCACCTGGCTGCTGTCCCACGCGCCGGGTCAGCTCGGCACGCACGCCGCGCTGACCGCCGCCCAGCTGTCCGGTTCCGACGCGATCCACTGCGGGCTCGCCGACCGTTACGTCCCGGCCGAGCGGCTCCCGGACCTCTACGACGCCCTGGCCACCCGCACCCCGGACGCGGCGCTGGACCTCGTCGCGGAAACCCCGCCGCCGAGCCCGCTCGCCGCCGCGCGGGAGTGGATCGACCACTGCTACGCGCCGGACACCGTCGAAGAAATCCTCGCGCGCCTTCGCGACGGCGGAGAAGCGGCGGTTGCCGCGGCCAAGGAGATCGAGGGCAAATCGCCGACCGCGCTCAAGGTCGCCCTCCGCGCACTGCGCACCGCCGCCGCGTTGCCGGATCTGGAAAGCGCACTGGTCCAGGAGTACCGGATCTCCCGCCGCGCGCTGTCCTCCGCGGAGCTGGTCGAGGGCGTCCGGGCGCAGCTCATCGACAAGGACCGGTCGCCCCGGTGGTCTCCGTCCACAGTGGCCGAAGTGACCGGCGAACTGGTCGATTCCTATTTCGCCGATCCCGGCGCCGCCGAGCTGACGGGGGTGCGGAACTGATGGCCGTCGCATTTCTGGGACTGGGCAACATGGGCGGGCCGATGGCCGCCAACCTCGTCAAAGCGGGGGAGAAGGTGCTCGGCTACGACCCGGTCCCCGACGCGGCAGACGCAGCGGCGAAAACCGGAGTGTCCTTAGTGGATTCTCCAGCCGCCGCGGCTGCAGAGGCGCAGGTCGTGCTCACCATGCTGCCCAGCGGCAAGCACGTCCTCGACCTGTACCGCGAGATCGTGCCGCTCGCGCAGCCGGACACGTTGTTCCTCGACTGCTCGACCATCGAGGTCGCCGATGCCCGGGCCGCGGCCGAACTGGCCGTCGCCGCCGGGCACCAGGCCGTCGACGCCCCGGTGTCGGGCGGAGTCGTCGGCGCGACAGCGGGAACCCTGACGTTCATGGTCGGCGGCCGGTCCGAAGCCTTCATCGCCGCGGAGCCGTACCTGCACCGGATGGGCGCGAAGTTCGTCCACTGCGGAGACTCGGGGGCCGGGCAAGCGGCGAAGATCTGCAACAACATGATCCTCGGCGTCTCGATGATCGCGGTGAGCGAGGCGTTCGCGCTCGGCCGGGCACTGGGGCTCACCGACCAGGCGCTGTTCGACGTCGCCTCGACCGCGTCCGGCCAATGCTGGGCGCTCACCACGAACTGCCCCGTGCCCGGCCCGGTCCCCGCCAGCCCGGCCAACCGCGGATACGAAGGCGGCTTCGCCAGCGGCCTGATGCTGAAAGACCTGCGCCTGGCCCAAGCCGCCGCCGAAGCCGCCGACGTCCGCACCGCACTGGGCGAACACGCCACCGACCTCTACGCCGAGTTCGTCGCCGAAGACGGCCCGCGCCGCGATTTCTCCGCCATCGTCACCACCCTCCGGGAGAACGGAACCGCATGACCGAGACCATCGCCGTCGACCGTCCGGCCCCGCGCGTCGCGCAGATCACGCTCAACCGCCCCAAGGCGCTGAACGCGTTGAACCTGCAGACCATGCGCGAACTCACCGAAGCGGCCGCGGATCTCGACCGTTCCGGCGACGTCGGCGCGATCGTGCTCACCGGCTCGGACCGGGCGTTCGCCGCGGGCGCGGACATCAAGGAAATGGCCCCGCGCACGTACAGCGAAATGCACGCCGAGGACTGGTTCGCCGGCTGGGACGCGCTCACCCGGGTCCGCACGCCGCTGATCGCCGCGGTCGCCGGCCACGCACTGGGCGGCGGCTGCGAACTCGCGATGATGTGCGACCTGCTGCTCGCGGCGGACACCGCGCGCTTCGGCCAGCCCGAAATCACCCTCGGCGTCATCCCCGGAATGGGCGGCTCACAACGGCTGACCCGCGCGATCGGCAAGGCGAAAGCAATGGACCTGATCCTCACCGGCCGCACCATGACCGCTGAAGAAGCCGAACGCGCCGGGCTGGTTTCCCGGGTCGTCCCGGCGGCGGACCTGCTCGCCGAGGCGGTCGCGGTCGCGTCGAAGATCGGCTCGATGTCGTTCGTCGCCGCGACGACGGCCAAGGAGGCGGTGAACCGGGTGTTCGAGTCCACATTGGCCGAAGGCGTTTTGTTCGAGCGCCGGGTGTTCCACGCGTTGTTCGCGACGCACGACCAGAAGGAGGGGATGGCGGCGTTCGCGGAGAAGCGCCCGGCGGAGTTCAACCACGCCTGACCGCGTCCGCCTGCCGGGAAGCTGGCAGCCAATACGATCGGGACGGCGCGTTTCGTGGCTGTCTGCCGGCAGCGGGCCATGTCGTGCGGAGCGCGGCCTCGATGCTCGCCGGTCGGCGCCAGGCGCGCTCGTCGCCCGGCTCGGACGTGTCCAGTGCATCCGCGACGAGCGCGAGGCTGCGGAATTCGTGTGGCGTCCTGGAGATGCACGCGTATCTCGCCGAACTGGGCCAGGGTTTGCTTCGGAGAACCTTGCCCTTGCGGTCGCGGGTTCCGTGCAGGTTCCGGAAAACCCGGCTCCCCGGGCTGGGACCGGGACGGCGAAGATGTCTTTCCCTCGGAATATGGTTAGGCTAACCTTTGCGTTGCTGTCCGTTTCGTAGCGAAAGCTGGTTCCGCATGACCGTCGATCTCCTCGGCGCCGAGCCGACCGTGCACTTCGAGGCCGAGGTGCTCGCCGTGGCTCCGCTCGGCGAGAGCCTCGTCCGGGTGACGTTCGGCGGTCCCGGGATGCGGGACGTGACGACGTGCGGACCGGACCAGCGGGTCAAGATCTTCCTGCCCCGGGAGCCGGGTGCGGACCCGCGGGTGCCGACCGGCGAGGACTGGTACCGCCGCTACCGCGAGATTCCCGAGTCGGATCGCCCGTACATGCGCACCTACACGATCCGTGCCGCGCGGCCGGGCGAGATCGACGTCGACTTCGTGCGGCACGGCGACAGCGGTCCGGCGACGCGCTGGGCCGCCGCGGTGAAGCCGGGCGACCGAGTCGTCGTCTACGGCCCGAACGCGAGGTTCGAGGACGACGGCGACCCTGCCCGGCGGGGCGCGGATTACGGTGCTCCGGCCGACGCGAGCTGGCAGCTGATCGCCGGCGACGAGACCGCGCTGCCCGCGATCGGCGGCATCGTGGAGAGCCTGGCCCCGGGGCAGCGGGCTTACGTCTTCGCCGAGGTGCCGGTCGCGGCCGACCGGCAGGAGTGGCAGACCGACGGCGACGTCACCGTGACCTGGTTGCCGCGCGACGGCGCTCCGGCTGGGACGAGCGCGGCATTGCTCGCCGCGGTGCGCGAAGCGGAGCTGCCCGCCGAGCCCGGTTACGCGTGGCTGGCGGGGGAAGCGCGGCAGGTGCGGGATCTGCGCCGGCACTTGGTCGGCGAACGCGGGATGGACCGCAAGCGCATCGATTTCTGCGGGTACTGGCGCTACGGGAAGTCCGAGGACGCCCCGTTCGAGCCGGAACCGCGGGACTGAGGCCCGCTGACGTGAGGAATGCGGTGGAAACGACGACGCCGCGCGCCGCCGTCCGGCTGCTGGGGCACTGCCTGCGCACCCAGTGGAAACACGTGCTGCCCGCGATCGCCGGGGGCGCGGTCTTCCAGCTTTCCTCGGTGATTTTCCCGCTCTGCGTGGAAAAAGCCATCGACCAGGGCATCAACGCCGGGGACCAGGCGGCGACGCTGCGGTGGGCGCTGGCCATCGTCGGGGCGGCGGCGCTGCTGGTGGCCGGGCTCGCGCTGATGCAGTGGCAGATCACCGTCGCGGCGGTCTCCGCGTCGAACGGGCTGCGGGCCGCGCTGCTGGACCACGGGCTGCGGATGGACCGCCGCGGCCTGGCCCGGTTCGGCCGCGGCGATCTCGCCACCCGCGGCACCCGCGATGTCGATTTCGTGCACCACTGGCTGGCCGGATTCGCCTCGATGGTCACCGGGCTGGGCGGATTCGCGGTCATCCTGGTGCTGATCGGACGGCTGGACGGCCTGCTCGCGCTGGTCGGCCTGGCGACCGTGCCCGCGCTGGTCGCGCTGAACATCGTGCTGCCCCGGCGGTTCTCGGCGGCCAACAACCGGCTTTCGGCCGCGCACGGGGCGCGCGCCGACTCGGTCGAGGAACTGCTTTCCGCGAGTGTGGCGGTGCGCGGGATCGGCGGCTTCGGGCCGCTGCTGGACCGGCACGCCGAGCACAGCCGGACGGTCGCCGAGGAGACGGTCGCGACCGCGAAGGCGGCGGCGAACTGGGCCGCCACCGGGCCGTTCGTCCCGGGTCTCGCCACCGCGGCCGGGCTGCTGGCCGGCGGCTGGGCGGCGATCGACGGGGCGTTGACGGTCGGCGGGCTGGTCGCGTTCACGACGTGGATGGCGATGCTGGGCATGTGGGTCGGGGTGCTCACCGACCGGTTCACCCAGCTCGGCGAGGCGCTGACGGCGGGACGGCGGATCGCCGAGGTCCTGGCCGCGCCGGCGGCCGCGGACGCGGGGCAGCCGCTGCCGGGACCGGCGGCTCTGGTCGCGTCGGGAGCGGTGGCCCGCCCGGGGCCGGACCGGACGATCGGGCCGTTCGACCTCACGGTCGCTCCGGGGGAGTTCGTCGCGGTGTCCGGCGCGATGGGCTCGGGCAAATCGACGTTGCTGCGGATGCTGGCGGGCTGGACCGACCCGGACGCGGGTGCCGTCCGCTACGGCGGGGTCGACCTGCGCACGGCCGCGCGCGGAGAGATCCGGCGGCGGCTGGTTTTCGTGCCGCAGCGTCCCGCCCTGCTTTCCGGGACGATCCGCGAAAACCTGATGCTGGGGCGACCGAAGCTGACCGGGCAAGAGCTTCGTTCGGCTTGCGCGGCGGCGGCGATTCACGATCATCTCGAGAGCCTGCCGAAGGGCTACGACACGGAAACCGGCGAAGGCGGAGCCACGTTGTCGGGCGGCCAGTTGCAGCGGCTGGCGCTGGCGCAGGCGTTCCTGCACGGCGCCGACGTGCTGTTGCTGGACGACGTGACCTCGGCGGTGGACGCGACGACCGAACAGCGGATTCTCGCCGGGCTGCGCGAATGGCTGGACGCCGGCGAGGGCCGGGCCGTGGTGTTCGCCGGGCACCGGAGCGCGGTCGCCGAAGCGGCCGACCGCGTGGTGGCGCTGCCCGCCGGGGCGGTTCCGGACGCGGTGGGAGCTTGCCGTGCCTGACTTGACGCACAACGCGGGCCGCGGTTCCCGCAGGGGAGCGCCCGATGTCTGAAGCGCCGCTGCTGAGCGAAAAACCGCGTCTGCGCGGGGTGCTGCGCCGGACCGTTCCGTTCCTCCGGCCGCACCGCGGCGTCCTGGCCGCGGCGATCGGCCTCGGGACCGCCGCGACGCTGGCGCTGACGCTGGTCCCGTCGGTCGTCGGGTGGGCGGTCGACCGGGTCGCCGGCCGCGACGTCGAAGGGCTCGGGTTCGCCGCCGCGGCGTTCGTCGGGCTCGTGCTCGCCCGGCTGATCCTCTTGCGCAGCGGGGAGATCTGGCTCGCCAAAGCGGGCGAACGGGTGGTCAAGAGCCTGCGCGACCTCGTCGTGTCGCGGCTGGCCACCGCGCCGTTGCGGTTCTTGGAAGCGCAGCGTTCCGGCGACCTGCTCCGCCGCAGCACCACCGAGATCGCCGACCTCGCCTCGTTCGTGCGCGGAGACCTCCCGGACCTGCTTTCGGTGACCGGCTATCTCCTGTTCACCACGATCCTGCTGCTCGTGTACTCGTGGCAGCTCACGCTCGTGGTCGTGCTGGTCTTCCTGCCGCTGTCGGTGCTGGTCATGCGGTGGTTCCAGCGCGGAGCCGGTCCCGCCTTCGCCGCCGAGGCCGCTGCGCAGGCGGCGGTCGCCGCCACCTACCGGGAAGGCTTGCAGGCCCGGGAGGCGATCGTCTCGCGCGGGGCGGAGGACCAGTGGCGCGAACGCTTCGACCGAGACGCGGCCGAGGTGCGCAAGACCGCGCTGCGCACGGAGTTCGTCGTTCTCCGCACCGGCGGGGTCACCCTGGCCCAGAGCGTCGCCGACGCGACGGTCCTCGTCTTCGGCGGCGGGCTCGTGCTCGCCTGGGGCCTGCCGCTGAGCACCGTCGCGGTGTTCGTCGTCGCCATGCGGCAGCTGTTCGACTCCACCAACCAGCTGACGACCCTGATCGGGCAGCTGCAGACTTCGCGCACCGGCCTCGCCCGGCTGCTCGACCTGCTCGACCTCGCCGAGCGGCCCGCGGGCTCCTGGCGCGTAGCCGACGTGCCCGAACGCGGCGTGCTCGAAGCGTCCGCAGTGGCCTTCCAGTACACCGCGGGCGTTCCCGTGCTCACCGGGGTGTCGTGCACGTTCCCGGCGGGCTCGCGCACCGGGCTCGTCGGGCCGACCGGGTCGGGCAAGACCACGCTCGCGAAGATCCTCACCGGGCTGTACCCGGTCGACGGCGGCTGCGTGCGCTACGCGGGCGTACCGCTGGACGAGATCGAGCCGGACCTGCTGCGCCGCCGGATCATGCTGGTGCCGCAACGGGTGCACCTCGTCGCGGGCACCCTGCGGGACAACATCCGGCTCGTTCCCGATCCGCCGCCGGACGAGCGCATCGCGCGGGCGCTCGAAGAGCTGGGCCTGCGCGAATGGGCGGCGAATCTGCCCGCCGGGCTCGACACCCCGGCCGGCGACGCCCTTTCCGCGGGCGAACGGCAGCTGGTCGGGCTGATCCGGGCCGCGCTGGTGGATCCGGCGGTGCTCGTGCTCGACGAGGCCACCGCGGACGTCGATCCGGCGACCGGGGACCGGATCGAGCGGGCGCTGGACCGGTTGCACGCCGGCCGTTCCCTGATCGTCGTCGCGCACCGGCAGTCGACCATCGACCGGCTGCCCGCGGCGGTGCGCCTGGAATCCGGCCGGGTGCTGGCGGGTGAACGATGACCGCGGTGTCGCCGGCCCCGCCGGGCAATGCCCGGCGGCGGCTCACCACGCTCCGGATCGCCGGGCTGGTCGTCATCCTGGCCCTGGTGCTCGCGGCGATGCTCGTCAGCGTCGCCGTCGGGGCCAAGCACCTGCTGATCGGCGTGGTGTGGGACGCCCTCTTCCATTTTGACGGCTCGTACGACGCGAACCTGGTCTGGGACCAGCGGATCCCGCGCACGCTGCTGGGCGCGCTGGTCGGGGCCGCGCTCGGCGGGGCCGGGGCGCTCATGCAGGCGGTGACGCGCAATCCGCTGGCCGATCCCGTGCTGTTCGGCGTCGAGGCGGGCGCGTCGGTGGCCGTCGTGACCGCGATTTCCTTCCTCGGGGTCGCCAGCCTTTCCGGCTACGTCTGGTTCGCCCTCGCCGGCGCGGCGGCGACCAGCGTGCTCGTCTACGTCCTCGGCGCCAGCAGCCGCGGCGGGGCGACCCCGGTGCGGCTCGCGCTGGCGGGCACGGTGGTGACGGCCGTGCTGACCGGCGTGATCACCGCGTTCACCACGATGCACGCGAAAACGTGGCAGGTCATGCGGTTCTGGACGATCGGCTCGCTGGTCAACCGCGGCTACGACGTGCTGTGGGAGGTGCTGCCCTTCATCGCCGCCGGCGCCGTGCTCGGGCTCGCGGTCACCGGAGCGCTCAACGCGCTGGCGCTCGGCGACGACGCGGGCCGGGCGCTGGGCGCGCACGCCGGGCGGACCCGGATCCTCAGCATGCTCGCCATCGTCCTGCTGTGCGGCGGAGCGACCGCCGCCGCGGGACCGATCGGGTTCGTCGGCCTCGCCGTGCCGCACGCGGTGCGCGCGATCGTCGGCCCGGACAACCGGTGGGTGGTGCCGTATTCGATGGTTGTCGCCCCGCTGCTGGTGGTGGGCGCCGACGTGGTCGGCCGGGTGGTCCTGCCGACCGGGGAACTGGAGGCGGGTGTGGTGACTGCGGTGATCGGCGCTCCGGTGTTCATCCACCTGGTCCGCCGGAAACGGCCGGCGAAACTGTGACCGCGACCGCGAATCGCCAGTGGACGGTCCGCTCCGGACGGGTTTCCCTGCGGGTGCACCGGCGGACCGCCGTCGTGGCGGCCGCGCTTGCCGTGCTGTGCCTCGGGGCGGTGCTGGCCAGCCTGCTGTCCGGGCAGTACGAGATCAGTGTGTCCGGCGTTTTCCGCGCGCTGGGCGGGCACGGAACGCTGCAGCAGCGGTACTTCGTCAACGACGTCCGGCTGCCGCGGGTGCTGGTCGCGCTCCTCGTCGGCGCGGCGCTGGCGGCGAGCGGGGCGATTTTCCAGAGCCTGTCGGCGAATCCGCTGGGCAGCCCGGACATCGTCGGGTTCAACAGCGGCGCGACCGCCGGGGCGCTGATCTGCCTGGTGCTGCTGCACGATTCGGGGCTGCTCGCCACCGGGATCGGCGCGGTCGGCGGGGGCGGGGCCGTCGCCGTGCTGGTCTACCTGCTGGCGTATCGGGGCGGGGTGGGCGGGTACCGGCTGATCCTCGTCGGCGTCGGGATCAACGCGCTGCTCGGCGCGGGCATCGCCTATCTGCTGAGCCGGGCGGAGCTGAACGATTCGCTCAACGCGCAGATCTGGCTGGTCGGGAGCCTCAACGGCCGCGGGTGGGACCAGGTGCGGATCCTGCTGGTCGTGCTGGCCGTGGTGCTGCCCGTCGCGTTCTCGCTGAGCCGGGCGCTGCTGACGCTGGAGATCGGCGAGGAGCCGGCGACGTCGCTCGGCTTGTCCGTGGGTTCGGTGCGGCGCTGGGCGGTCGTGGTGTCGGTGGTGCTCAGCGCGGCGGCGATCGTCTGCGCCGGGCCGATTTCGTTCGTGGCGCTGGCCGCGCCGCAGGCGGCGAAACGGCTGGCCCGCTCCGCCGGGCCTTCGCTGGTGGTCTCGGCGCTGACCGGCGCGTGCCTGCTGGCGCTGGCCGATTTGCTCGCGCAGCGGCTCATCGCGGGCGCCCAGCTGCCGGTGGGCGTGACCACGCTCGTGCTCGGCGGGCTGTACCTCGGCTGGCTGCTCGTCGGCGAAGTCCGCAAGGGTCGTGCCTGAACGGAAAATGCCGCCGTCGTCACTTTTCTGGCCTATGGCTGGATGCGTCCAATTAGGCTAGCCTTCCCTAAGTTCAACTGAGGGAGCTGTGATGACCAATCCGTTCGACGACGAGAACGGCCGATTCCTGGTGCTGGCCAACGACGAGGACCAGCATTCGCTGTGGCCGTCCTTCGCCGAGGTGCCTTCCGGCTGGAGAATCGTGAAAACCGAGGCGAGCCGCCAGGAATGCCTCGACTACGTCGAGCGGAACTGGACCGACATCCGGCCGAAGAGCCTCGTCGAGCGCATGGCGGCGGAAGCGGCCGAACGGCCGTGAACGACCGGGAAGGCACCGACCGGCGCGGATTCCTGATCAAAGCCGGCGCCGCGGGCGCGCTCGCGCTGGGAATCGGTTCCGTGGTCGGCGAGGCGATGCCGGCCGGACGCGGCGAGCCCGTCGCGATCGACCCCGAAGGCGCTCGTCCGGCCGCGGGCGCAGGGCGACCGGACCGCTGTGGTGCGCCCGGCGGCGAACCGCGCGCCCTCCGGCGCGCCGTTCCGCGGCACAGTCACCGAGCTGACCCCGTTCCTCGACCCGCTTCCCCGGCTGACGCCGGCGTACGGGAACGGTGCGGGCGAGCTGACCATCCGGATGCGCGCGGCGACCGTTCGGCTGCATTCGCAGCTGCCGCCGACGAAGATCTGGGGATTCGACGGCCTGTTCCCCGGCCCGGTGATCGAAGCCCGCCGCGGCCGCCCGCTGCGCGTCACGTGGCGCAACGAGATCGCCGGCACCATGCCGGTGCCCGTCGTCGAGATCCCCTTCGACGAGAACGCCGATCCCTACCAGTGGGACGTTCCCGGCGCGAAGGCGTCGCGCCGCGCGCGGACGTGGCGGCGCTGCCCGGCTGGACGTCGACCCACCTGCACGGGCACTTCAGCGACGGCAGCAGCGACGGCTGGGCCGAGGACGCCGTGCTGACCGGCCACAGCCAGCTGGTCGAGTACCGCAACGACCAGCCCGCCACGACGCTCTGGTACCACGACCACGCCATGCACATCACCCGCTGGAACGTGATGGCCGGCCTGCTCGGCATGTACATCCTGCGCGACGACGAGGAGCAGTCCCTCCGGCTGCCCTCGGGCGACCGGGAAATCCCGCTGGTGATCTGCGACCGGAACCTCGACACCGACGCGCGGAACCGGCTCACCGGCACGATGCTGCACAAGACCACGATCATGAGCACCGACCCGCTGAAGCAGGTGCGGTCCTTCGCCGGGCCGTACACGCTCGTCAACGGGGTGATCTGGCCGCGTCTGGACGTCGAGCCGGACTGGTACCGCTTCCGGATGGCCAACGCGTCCAACACCCGGCCCTACAACGTGCAGCTGGTCACCGACGACGGCAAGCCGGCGCCGCCCGGCACGGTCTTCGTGATCGGCACCGACGCCGGACTGCTCGGCGCCCCGGTCGACGTCCGGGACGGGTTCAGTCTCGCCGCTTCCGAACGCGCCGACGTGCTGATCGACTTCCGCGCGCTGGGCGGGCAGAATCTCAAGCTGCGCAACGTCAACTACGACCCGGGGCCGTGGCCGGACTTCCTGCAGTTCCGGGTGGGCCGGTTCGGCCGTCCGCCGGCGTTCCGGCTGCCGAAGACGCTGGCGAGGTCGTTCCGGCGGGTCACCGGAAAGCAGCCGGTGCAGGCCGAGCGGATGGTGATGCTGACCCCGGTCGGCGTTTCGCACGCCCGCCTGTGGGAGATGCGGCGGATCGACGGCCCGCCCGAGGGCAAGCTGCCGATCGACGGCATCGTGCAGGTCAAGGAGCAGGACGGCACGGTGGTCACCTGGCAGCGGATGGCCTACCGGTGGACCGATCCGCTGCAGTACACGGTGGCGACCGGCGCGTGGGAGCGCTGGCGGTTCTTCAACCTCGACTGGTCCGGCTGGCCGCATCCGATGCACGTGCACGTCTGCGCCTTCCAGCCGGTGCAGCGCGGGTTCTACGACATCGACGGCTTCAAGTTCATCGACCTGCCCGGCGGCGGGATCGGCGGCGGCACCGCCACGCCGGTGTTCTGGAAGGAGTCGCCGCCGGTCGAGGCGGCGCAGGCCGGCTGGAAGGACGTGGTGAACGCGGACGCGGGGGAGGCGGTCGACGTGATCGCCAGATTCGCGGACGTCACCGGCAAATTCGTCTACCACTGCCACATGCTCGAGCACGAGGACATGAGCATGATGCGCCCGTTCCTCGTGCAGCCGAAGGAAGTCATCGCCATCGCCGAGTCGATGGAGCACGAACTGCCCGCCCGCGCCCGGCGGCGGGCACGCCTCACTGAGTTCCGGCACCACGAGAGGATCACCTGTGTCGTCGGGGTACGAGGACGCCCGCAACCCGCTCACCGCCGCGCAAGAAGGGATCTGGTTCGGCTCGCGGCTCGATCCGCCGAGCCCGGCCTACCAGACCGGCGAGTACGTGGAACTGCACGGCGAGCTGGACGTCGAGGCGTTCCGCGCGGCGGTGCGCACGGCGATGTCCGAGGCGGACGGCCTGACTGTCCTTTTCGGACACGACCGGTCCGGCCCCCGGGCCCGCCCCGGCGCGGCCGCCCGGCCGGAACTGGCGGTCGTGGACGTGGACGGGGACCCGGAACCGCTTGATGCGGGCCGAGCTGGCGAAGCCGCGCGACCTGGAATCCGGGCCGCTGGCGACCCAGATCCTCTACCGGGGGAAGGGAAACCGGCACGCCTGGTTCTTCGGCTGCCACCACATCCTGCTCGGACGGGTACGGGTTCGGCCTGATCCAGCGACGCGTGGCCGAGGTCTACACCGCGCTGGCCGGCGGGGCGCCGGCCGGCGACAGCCCGTTCCGGCCGATGGCCGCGCTGCTGGAGCAGGACGCCGCTTACCGCGCGTCGGATCGCTTCGAGGACGACCGCCGGTTCTGGACGGAGCATCTGGCGGGACTGCCAGAGCTGCCCGCGGCGGTCCCGGGCGTCGCACAGCTTCCTCCGGGAACACACCGCGGTCCCGGACTTCGCCGCGCTTTCCGCGCTGGCGAAGGAGATCGGCACCGGCTGGACCGAAGTAGTCATGCCGCGACGGCGCTGTACCTGCACCGGATCTCCGGCGCCGCGGAGATCGTCCTCGGCCTGCCGGTGATGGGCAGGCTCGGCGCGGCTGCCCGGGTTCCGGCGACGACGGTCAACGTGGTGCCCCTGCGCCGTCCCGGTCCGCCCTCGGACCCGGTCGCCGAACTCGTCGCGACCGTGGCGGCCGAGCTGAAAACGACCCGGCCGCACCACCGTTACCGCGGCGAGGACATCCGCCGCGACCTCGGGCTGCTGGGGTCCCGGCGGCTCGTCGGGCCGTGGATCAACATCAAGCCGTTCCCCACCGAGCTGTCCCTTCGGCGGACTGCGCGCGAAGACGCACTACCTGGCGGCGGGGCCGGTCGACGACCTGTCCTTCACCGTGCAGGGGCCTGCCGGGCGACGGCGGGCTCGTCCTGGACGTCGACGCCAATCCGCGGTGCACGACGCCGAGGGAGTGCGCCGGCACGCGAAACGGGTTCGCCGCCGTGCTGTCCGCCTTGGGCCAGGCGACGCCGGGAACGCCCGGTCGGCGCTTCGGACGTGACCGCGACGTGCCCGGTGCGCTGGCCGCCGGTCGCAGCGAGCCGAGTCCGCACGACAGTTTCGACTTGCTGCGCGAGATTCCGCGCGGTGCGGGCATCGCCGTGGAGGACGCGGCTTCCCGGCTCGCCTTCGCCGAGTTTGCCGACCCGCGCCGATCGCCTCGCCGCCCCGGCTGATCTCCGACGGAGTGCGTCCGGGCGATCTCGTCGCCGTCCGGCTGCCCCCGCGGCGCCGGCTTGGTCGTGGCATTGCTGGCGGTGCTCAAAAGCGGTGCCGCGTACCTGCCGGTCGACCCCGGATTCCCGGCCGAGCGCGTGGAGTTCATGCTCGCCGACGCGGGTCCGGTGCTGGTCGTCGACCCGGACTGGCTGAGCGCGGCAGCACCGGCCGAACCGGTCGTGCTGCCGGACGTCCCGGCCGACGCGCCCGCTTACGTCCTCTACACCTCAGGCTCGACCGGCCGTCCCAAGGGCGTGGTCGTCACCCGGCGCAACCTCGGCAACCTTCTGGCCTCGTTGCGCGACCGGTTCTCTTTCGGGGCATCGGACCGGTTCCTGGCCGTCACGACGGTCAGCTTCGACATCGCCGCCCTGGAAACTGTTCCTGCCGTTGCTGGACGGCGCGACCGTCGTGCTGGCGGATGCCGCCGACGTGCGGGATCCGGCCCGGCTGGGCCGTTGCTGGAGCGGGTCACGGCGATGCAGGCCACGCCCGTCGCTGTGGCAGGCTCTCGCCGAGACAGTTCCCGAGGCGCTGCACGGCATCCGCGCGCTGGTGGGCGGCGAGGCGCTGCCTCCGGCGCTGGCGAAGCTGCTCAGCCGGACCACTGCCGGGGTCACCAACCTTTACGGCCCGACGGAAACGACGATCTGGTCGACCGCACACGAGATCGGCCCGGCGGACGCGCAGCGGCCGCTGATCGGGCGGCCGCTGCACAACACCCACGCCTACGTCCTCGACGCCGCCCTGCGGCCGGTGCCGCCCGGCGCGACCGGCGAGCTGTACCTGGCCGGTTCTGGTGTCGCGCTCGGCTACCTCGGCCGGGCGGGGCTGACCGCGTCGCGGTTCGTGGCGAATCCCTTCGAGCGCGGCCGGATGTACCGCACCGGGGACCTCGCGCGCTGGACCGATGACGGTGCCCTCGACTGCCTCGGCCGCACCGACCATCAGGTCAAGGTCCGCGGTTTCCGCGTGGAACTGGGCGAGATCGAAGCCGTGCTCGGCCGGGTGCCGGGCGTCGGCCACTGCGCGGTCGTCGCCGCGGGTGCCGGGCTGGCCGGATACTACGTGCCGACCGGCGAAACCGGTGAGCTGCGCGCC
>NZ_QJPO01000004.1:0-76074 GCF_017312175.1 Amycolatopsis sp. A1MSW2902 | reverse complement strand
GTAGTCGGCGAACCGTTCCTCGGGTTTCTTCGGCCGACCGTGCTTCATCGCCACGCCGTACGGGTCGATCAGCCCGAGCTGGTCCAGCCGGCGAACGCGTTCGACGAGCCGACCGTAACCGCGGCCGTCGATGCTGCCGTAGTACATCGCGCCGCCCCGGTTCTCGATCCTGCCCTCGGCGACGGCACGCAGGAGCGCGACCTGCGCGGGGAGTCAGTTTCGGTGCGCTCATCGCGGCTTCCTTACAACGCAACGTATTCGCGGATCTTGCCCTTGACGTGCGGGCGCGGGTCGCCGAGCGTCAGGCCGAGGGTCGGCAGCCGCTCGGCGATCTGCAGCTCGGTCAGTGGCTTGGTGACGGGGACGTCGGCGTAACCGCGATGATCCTCACCCCACTTATCCAGGTCCGGGTCCACGCCGCGGACGCGGGCGACGACGCCGTTGACGACGTAGACGATCGCCTTGAGCCGCGGCCGGCGGGCCGGGGCGATCGGGAACCACTTGCGGTCGGCCTCCAGCTGCACTTCCTCGCCGGCGGCGGTTTCGCCGTAGGGGCGGTTGGTGTCCGGGTCGACCTTGCCGGGCCGGGTGTTGCGGTAGACGACCAGCGCGCAGTCCCGGCCGTCCTGGTGCGCGGAGAGCTGCTTGTAGAGGGTGGAGCGGGCGACGCCGAACATCCCGGCGATCTCCTCGGCGGTGTAGTTGCCCGCGTCGTACATCCGCTGGGCCTCGTTGAGCTGGCGCTGGGCCTCGTGAGCTGGCGCTGGGTCAGCTTGGCCGGGCGGCCGCCGACCCGACCGCGCGCCCGCGCGGAGGCCAGCCCTTCGAGGGTGCCTTCCACGACGGCTTCCCGGTCGAACTCGTCCAGCGCGGCCATGAACCGGAAGTACGACCGGCCGATCGGGGTGGAGGTGTCGATGCCCTGCTCCAGGACCTGGAAGTCGACCTCGTGCTCTTCGAACCACTTGGACAGGCCGCGCAGGTGCTGGTGGTTGCGGCCGATGCGTCGCAGCCGGGTCACCGTCACCTGGTCGCCGGCCTGGAGCGTCGCGAGCAGCTTGTCGAGCTTGGGGCGGGAGACGAGCTCTCCGGAGATCTTCTCGATGACGACGTTCTCCGGCGCGACGCCTGCCTGGGTCAGCGCGTCGAACTGGCTTTCCGGGTTCTGCTCGCGGGCGGACACCCGCGCGTAGCCGTAGCGGGTCACCGTCGCCCGAACTGCCCGGGAACGGCCCTGGGGCCGCGCGATTGCCCTGCGGCCAGGGTGCGCAGGCGCGTGAGCGCGGTCTGTTTGTCGTGGCCGTCCCATCGGGCGCGCGGGTCGCCAGGGTCGACGACCGGCACCGCGGCGAACAGCGGAAGGTCCTCGGGGTTGATGTGCCAGCTGATCTGCCCGGCGTCGGTGTCGGCATAGAGCACCGGCAGGCGGGGCTCGTCCGGGTCGTTGTACGCGATCACCGCGTCCCGCCCGACGTCGAGCACCGCCGCCCGCACGAGCGCCGCGACCAGGTGCGCGCGTTCGCGGTACAACGCCCGCACCTGGTCGCTGTCGCCGGCCGGGCCGGTCCCGGCCACTTCCGCAGTGTTCTGGTCGAAAAGCTCGTTCATCGCCTCGTCGGTCTCGTTGTCGACGCGCTGCCAGTACACGCATCGGTGGTCAGGGATCCGGATGCGTTGCACCAGGCCGAGTTTCGCCATCGCGCGCAGCTGCGGGTACACCGGCTGGTGCCAGCACCAGGCCAGGCACGACCCGCGCGGGTCGCCGGGAACCGGCAGACCGGTGCCGACTCCGGAACGTTGCAGCCCGCGCGGCGGGAGATGGCCACCAGCACGTCGGGCGTCGACATCGACTCGTCGACGTCGGCGAGGATTGCCAGCAGGTGCCGCCGCACCTGCACGGTGCCGGGCTGCGGTTGCCGCCCCATCGTCAGCGTCCTTCCGCAGCCGACACCAGGTCGAACGCCAGCTGGGCGGCGTCCCCGTCGAGGTAGCGCCACTGGATCCGGGTCACGACCGTGTCCGGCGCGATTCCTTGCGCCTGAACGAAAAACCGGTCGACAGATTCGGCCGGGGTCAGCTCGGGGAAGCCTTCGCGGGCGACGTCTTCGGCGGTGATGTCCCGGAGGGGTTCGCGGCGAACGTCCACGACTTCGACGTCGACGATCCGCACCAGCGGCACGCCCGTTTTCCGGCCCATCACCTTGCGGCACAGCGTGATCCGCTCACCAGAGCGCAGATACGCCCACCCGGTTCGGCGGGTGACGGTCTTCGTGCGGGCGCGCACAGCGTCTTCGGTGAAGGCGACCGACATCAGGCGCGGCACGGTTCACACCGCCCCGGCGTCGCGGCACCGCGTGCCGTCGCAGCCCGGCACGCGGCAGCGGACCCGTTCGTAGCGTTCGTCGGCGAGCAGCGCCAGGTCCAGGCACGGCTGGCTGCCCCGGGCAGCGGCGCGCACACGATGTAGACCAGGTCCCCGTCGCGGTTGTCCTTGCCGTACACCGCGTGCGCGACCTCGTGCGGCACCGGATGCCGCATCGCGGCGGTGACCGTTTCGACCGGAGCCCCGCATCCGTCGCAGACGATCGGCTGCCCGCCGGGCGTCGTCGCGATCGACATCGCACCCACCTCCCACATGAGTCCGCTAAAGGGCAGCGCAACAGTCGATGGGTTCGTGAGTTCGGTCAGCGCTGTCGGCTGCATTGATCGTGCCTGGACCAGGGCTTGTGGGCATGGTCGGCTGTTCTCGACCCCAATTGAATCTGTGTCATCCAGAGTGACATGATCGCCTCTTCAATGAGTGATCTTCACTGAGGATGAAGGCGAGGGGTGTGGGTTGGCACTGGCTGTGGTGCGTGACCTACGTGATCTGCGTGCGCCGGAAACTCCGGAGGACCTCGCCGACTTCGAGACGGACGTGCTGGCCGGGTTCGTGCTGGCACGTGCGTCAGCCGGGTTGGTGGACAGCACGATCCGCAACGACACCAACCACCTGGAGCTGATCAGGGACTGGTTCGGCCGTCCGCTGTGGGAAATGCAGCCTCCGGACGCCGATGTCTACTTCGGCAAAGAACTGCGCGACGCGAGGCCGTCGACGCGGACCGGCCGCGCCGGGGCGCTGGCGGTGTACTTCGAGTACCTCGAATTGCGCCACAAGGTCGAACTGCACAACCTCACCGGCCGGGTTGTCGAGTGTCCGCTCGACGAGATGAACCGGCCTCGCCAGTCGGTCGAGCCGCAGTTGCGGATCCCGCCCACCGAGGCCGAGATCGAGCAGCTGTTCTCCGGATGGCGCCAGGAATTGGTCACCTGCCGCAAGTTCTCGCCGATGGCCCGCAACTACGCGGTCGCTCGCCTCGCGGCCGATGTGGGCGTGCGGATCAACGAGGCCCGGATGCTCGACCTGGACGACGTCCGGTGGGAGCTGGGCCGGTACGGCAAGCTCAACGTCCGGCACGGCAAAGGCTCGCGCCGCAAAGGCCCGAAACCACGCCTCGTGCCGTTGATCAACGGTGCGGACCGCAATCTGCACTGGTTCATCGAGGACATCTGGGGCCAGTTCGGCGACGATCACACGCGTCAGGGCGCCCCGTTGTTCCCCTCCGAACGCAAGAACCAGGACGGCTCCTGCTCACGAGCGACCGCCGATGTGTTCCGGCGAGCGCTGACCGCGGCCACCGCCGCACACCTGCCGACCTGGGCGGGGAAGCTCACGCCCCATGTCCTGAGGCACTTTTGCGCCAGCCAGCTCTATCTCGGGGGCATGAGCCTGTTCGCCATCCAGGAGCTGCTCGGTCACGCCTGGACCGGCACCACGGCCCGGTACATCCACGTTCACGGCAGTCACGTCGAAGACGCATGGATCACCGGGCAGCAACGCGCCGCCGACCGATGGAAGGGACTTGCACGATGAAGTGGAATCTGCGCCTGGCCGCAGCTAATCGGCATCTGGAAGGCCAGCGAGTTCCAGCGGATGCTCGCCGACCGAGGCCTGGTGATCAGCGCAGGCAAGATGTCCGGGCTGTGGTCGGCACGCCGAACGTCGTCAAGCTCGACGAGCTGGACGTCATGTGCGCGGTGCTTGGCTGCGGGGTGGAGGAACTGCTGCTGCCCGAGCCGGGCAAGGTGTCGCAGCCAGATGCCACCACGGACGAGACCACCGCCGTGGTGGGCGAGGCTCGTGCCGTCACGCCGCGTCGCCGCGCTGGGAGATCCCTTCCGCCGCGGTGAAATGTGTCCACTGTGGAACGCCGCTTCCTGCTGGGAGTCGCCGGGATCGTGCTTACTGCGACAACAGATGCCGAGGGTTGGCGTCGTACTACCGCCGCAAGGACGGCGTCCCGACGCCGTCGCGGTGGCAGCATCCGGCACTGAGATCGAGCGATTCGGTGGTGCGGGCCGCTGCGGTCCAGGCCGAGCAACTCGGTGCCGCCCACGGCTGGGACCGCTCGACAACACGGCAGGTTCTGGACGGCCTAGTCGTGCTGCTCGACGGCCGGCCCGTCGACGACAGAGTCCTCGTGACCGAGATCCGCGAACGTCGGCTGCGCAACTCCCGCCGGATCGCCGAGGCCCTCGCCAAGCTCGATCTCCTCCAGGACGACACCACACCCGCGATCCGGCGATGGATCGAGCGCTGTGTCGGCGAGCTGCCGGCCGGCTTCGCTGCCCCGGTCCGGGCCTGGCTGCTGGTCCTGTTGGAGGGAGACGCCCGGACCCGGAGCCGATCACAGCCGACCGTCTACCGGTACTTCGGCGCCCTCCGGCCGACCCTCAACCGCTGGGCAACGAAGTACGACCACCTCCGCGAAGTGACCGTCGCCGACGTCAACGAGGTACTGGACCCGCTGCGCGGCCACCAGCGGCGCACCGCGGTCCCTGCGCTACGGTCTCTGTTTCTCTACGCCAAGAAGCGCGGCCTCGTCTTCACCAATCCCACGACCCGGCTTAAGGCCAGCCGCGTCGACTTGAGCCTGCAGTCGATGACCGACACCGAGATCCGCGCCGTCGAGAAGCTCGCCGACGATCCAGCGCAACGGCTGATCATCGCCCTGGCCGCCATCCACGCCGCCCGAACCGGCGCGATCAGGCGACTCACACTCGACGACCTCGACATCCCGAACCGACGGATCACCATCGGCGGACACCGACGCCGGCTCGACGAGCTGACCCACAAAGCGCTGCAGGCATGGCTCGATCATCGCCGCACCACCTGGCCGCGCACCCCGAACCGGCACGTGCTGATCGCCGGTCGGACCGCACTCGGCACCGAGCCCGTCAGCCACGTCCATCTCACCAACCGTCTGAGCCAACACGGGTTCACCATCGACCGCATCCGCAGCGACCGGATCCTTCACGAAGCACTGGCCTCCGGTGCGGATCCGCTGCACCTGGCGCTAGTTTTCAACTTGTCCCACGCCACCGCCAGCCGATACACCGTGCTCGCCGAGCATCTGCTTGACAACCAGCTCGAGCGCGGCACCGAACAGCAGTAACCGCTACGCTCACAGCCACGAACCCACCGGGATTCCCCGCTTCGGCGGCGGCGAGGCCGTCAGTTCCCGACGAAGCGCGTTCACTCGCGCTGAACTCACCGGGGAATTCGGACTCTATTAGCTGGCCCGAGCCGCAAAGTAAGGGTGGAGTGCCTGGTCAGGGGATACCGGCGCGTCGGCGGTGGGGGTTCACTGGGTGGCGTGCCTGGACCGCGCAACGAGTTCGAGGAGCACCTGGTGGAGCTGGCCGATGGTGATCCGGGGTTTCTGGCTGATGTTTCCGAGGTGATCGGCTACGACTTGGAGGAGCCGCGCGCCGCGGTGGTGTGTCCGCGGTGCGGCAGGACGCTGGACGAGGAGGGGGAAGACCGGATGACGGGCTCGAACGCGGCCGGGGCGAGGCGTGTGCTGGTCTGCTTCGACTGCGAGTGCGCGGAGGAGGCCCGGATGCTGCGCGGCCGCAGGCTGCCGCCGCCGTCCGAGTGGCCGGTCCCGCGAGGGCGCTGACCCGGGCGGCGTTACAGGGATTAACTGCTGGTCCGATCAGTGTTGGCTCTATGGTTGCGTTCGTGCGCCGTGAGTGGTCGTCGGAGGATCTGGTCGGGTCGTGGACTTTGGTCGGCGAGGACTGGAAGCTGGTGGGCAACAAGTCGGGCGCGACCCGGCTGGGGTTCGTTGTGCTGTTGAAGTTCTTCGAGATCGAGGCGCGGTTCCCGCGCTCGGCGTCGGAGGTGCCTGCGGCGGCGGTGGCGTATCTGGCCGAGCAGGTGAAGGTCGACCCGGCAGGTTTCGCGGAGTACTCGTTCACGGGCCGGACGATCGAGTACCACCGGGCGCAGGTGCGGGCGGCGTTCGGGTTCCGGGAGTTCTCCCGGGACGACGAGGACAAGCTGGCGGGGTGGCTGGCGGCCGAGGTGTGCCCGGTGGAGTTGCGGGACGAGCAGCTGCGCGAGGCGCTGCTGGTCCGGTGCCGCAGCGGACGCCTGGAGCCGCCGGGCCGGGTGGAGCGGATCGTCGGCTCGGCGCGGTCGTCGTTCGAGAAGCAGTTCTGCGAACGCGTGGCCGCGCGGCTGGGCGACGGCTGCGTCGCGCGGCTGGAGGCGCTGGTCGCGGACGAGATCGAGCCGGGCTCGCGGGGGCTGCCCTCGGAGCTGAAGGCCGATCCGGGGCAGGTGGGGCTGGAGACGCTGCTGCGGGAGATCGGGAAACTCACCGCGATCGGGCGATCGGGCGCCGGCGGGGCTGTTCGCGGACACCTCGGAGAAGCTGGTGGAGTCGTGGCGGTCGCGGGCGATGCGGTCGTATCCCTCGGACCTGCGGGAGGCGTCGCCTGCGGTGCGGTGGACGCTGCTGGCGGCGTTGTGCTGGCTGCGGGCCTCGGAGATCACCGACGCGTTGGTGGACCTGCTGATCGCGCTGATCCTGAAGGTGAACACGCGCGCGGACAAACGGGTGGAGCGGGAGCTGAACCGCGGACCTGCGGCGGGTACGGGGCAAGGAAAGGCATCCTTTTCCGGCTCGCGGAGGCGGCGGTGGCGCATCCGGACGCGAAGGTCCGCACCGCGCTGTATCCGGTGGTGGGCGAGAAAACGCTGCGGGAGCTGGTGCGGGAGGCCCGCGCCGAACGAGGTGGTGTTCCAGGCGCGGGTGCGCACGGTGCTGCGCTCGTCGTACTCGAATCACTACCGGCGGATGCTGCCGACGTTGCTGGCTGCGCTGGATTTCCGGTGCAACAACACCGCCTACCGGCCGGTGATGGCCGCGCTCGAGCTGCTGGACCGCCACGCGAGCGTGGACGGGAAGACCCGCTTCTACGCCGAGGGCACCCCGGTGCCGGTCGAGGGCGTGGTCCCGAAGGCGTGGCGGGAGGCGGTGGTCGACGACCGCGGCCGGATCGAGCGGATCCCGTACGAGCTGTGCGTGCTGGTCGCGCTGCGCGACGCGGTGCGCCGCCGGGAGATCTGGGTGGCGGGCGCGAACCGGTGGCGCAATCCCGAGGACGACCTGCCCGGCGATTTCGAGGCCTCCCGGGAAGTGCATTACGCGGCGCTGCGGCAGCCGACCGACCCGACCGCGTTCATCGCCGGGCTGCAGCAGCGGATGCGCGACGCCCTGACCGGGCTGGACACGGCGCTGGCCGGCGGTTCGGCGGGCGGGGTGCGGATCACCCGCCGCCGCGGCGAGCCGTGGATCACCGTGCCGAAGCTGGAACCGCTGCCCGAACCCGCGCGATTGCAGGCGATCAAGGACGAGGTGGTGCGCCGCTGGGGCACTCTGGACCTGCTGGACGTCCTGAAGGACTCCGATTTCCTGGCCGACTTCACCGCCGAGTTCACCTCGGTCGCATCGAGGGAGAACCTCGACCGGGACACGCTGCGCCGGCGGCTGCTGCTGTGCTTGTTCGCGCTGGGCACGAACATGGGGATCAAGGCGATCGTGGACACCGGCGAGCACGGCGAGACCGAGGCTGCGCTGCGGGCACGTGCGCCGGCACTTCATCACCCGCGACAACCTGCGCCGCGCGATCGCGAAGCTGGTCAACGCCACCTTCGAGGCCCGCGACCCGCACTGGTGGGGCACCGCGACCGCGTGCGCGTCGGATTCGAAGAAGTTCGGGTCGTGGGAGTCGAACCTGATGACCGAGTGGCACAACCGCTACGGCGGGCCGGGCGTGATGATCTACTGGCACGTCGAGCGGCGCAACGTGTGCATCTACTCCCAGCTCAAGAGCTGTTACAGCTCCGAGGTGGCGGCGATGATCGAGGGCCTGCTGCGGCACTGCACCGACGCGGAGATCGAGGCCAACTACGTCGACACCCACGGCGCCAGCGTCGTCGGGTTCGCCTTCACCGAACTGCTCGGGTTCCGGCTGCTGCCCCGGCTGAAGAACATCGGCTCGATCCGCCTCTACCGGCCCGACGACGCCGGCGCCTACGCTTCGCTCGGGCAGGTGCTGATGCGGCCGATCCGGTGGGAGCTGATCGCCCAGCAGTACGATCAGATGGTCAAGTACGCCACCGCGCTCCGCCTCGGCACGGCGGAATCGGAGTCGATCCTGCGGCGTTTCACCCGCGGCGGCCCGAAACACCCCACCTACCAAGCGCTGGAGGAACTCGGGCGGGCGGTGCGCACGATCTTCGCCTGCGACTACCTCGCCTCCCCGGAGCTGCGCCGGGAGATCCACGGCGGGCTGCAGGTGGTGGAGAACTGGAACTCCGGCAACACCGTCATCTTCTACGGCAAGGACGGAGACCTCACCGGCCCCGACCGCGAGCACGCCGAGGTCTCCATGCTCGCGCTGCACCTGCTGCAGTCCGCGCTCGTGCACATCAACACCCTGCTGCTGCAAGCGGTTCTCGAAGTTCCGCGCTTCCACGACAGCGTCGGCCCCGACGAACGCCGGGCCCTGACCCCGCTGTTCTGGACTCACGTCAACCCCTACGGCCGGTTCCGGCTGAACATGGACACCCGCCTCGACCTCGACGGCACCGCCCCCGCCGCACCGGCCGAGAATGTTGCACCTGCCGTGGAATCCGTGCTGTGACAACGGATCCGGGCGCGAGCGGCCCCGACGACGGGTCTGCGCGGGCGCGGGCGCGGCGGGAAATCCGGCTCACCGCGGGAATGCTGGCCGAGATCGTGCGCCGGCCGTCGCCGGAACCGGTGCTGTACCTGCGCTGCGACGGCGGCGGCTACGTCACGCCGGAGGAGTCCGTGTGCCCGCTGCGCGGGGCCGCCAGCCCCCGCGTGGTCGGCGACCAGCTCGGCCCCGCGAACCCGGCTGCGGGGAAGACCTCTGCTTCGAGGTGCTGATCGACGACGTCGAATGGCGGGTATCCCAGCTCGTTCTGCTATCAGTTACGTGGAATCAGAGGGTCGGCGATGATCTTCGCCGTCCGGTTCCGCGAGCTGAGGAGGTCCGTTGGGGACTGTGGTCCTGGCGGAGAAATGGCCCATCCTGCTTCGGCATGAGCAGGCGGCTGAGTGGCTGCAGGTCTGGTCGGACCTCGGGCGGGCCCCGCGGACCATCGACGCGTACGCCCGCGGACTGACCGAATATCTGACGATGTGCGAGCGGGCCGCCGTTGACCCGGCGTCCGCGAAACGTGCGCACGTCGCCGCCTACGTCCGGGAGCTCACGGAGCGGCCGAGCCGCCGCGGCGCGAACGTCGTGGTCCTGGACTCCGGTGCCGGTCTGTCCAACGCCACGATCCAGCAGCGGCTCGTGCCGGTGCGGCTGTACTACGACTTCCTCATCGAAGACGGTGTGCGCGAGTCCAACCCCGTCGGCCGGGGCCGTTACACCCCGCGCCGCAAGCTCGCTGGTCACGAACGCGGCCTGGTGTCGCGGGTCAAGAAGCTGCCGTGGATCCCGACCGAGGACGAGTGGCTGCGGCTGCTGGAGGCCGCGCTCGGCGAGCCGATCCGCAACCGGCTGATGCTGGCCCTGGCCTACGACGCCGCCTTGCGCCGCGAAGAGCTGTGTTCCCTGCGCACCGATGACATCGACCCCGCCCACCGCACGCTGCGGATCCGCGCCGAGACAACCAAGTCCCGGAAGGAACGGATCGTGCCGTATTCGGCGTCGACGGGCGTGCTGTTGTCGCTTTACCTGGCCTGGCGTTCATCCATCACCCGGGCCCGCGGCCCCTTGTTCCTGTCGGAGTCCCGCCGCAACTTCGGACAGCCGCTGTCGATCTGGAGCTGGTCGAAGATCGTGCGCAGGATCGCGCTCGCGGCCGACGTCCCCCGGTTCTCCACGCACACCACGCGACACCTGTGCCTGACCGACCTCGCACGGATGGGCTGGGAACTGCATGCCATCGCCGCGCTGGCCGGACACGCCAACCCGGAAACGACCATGATCTACATCCATCTGTCAGGTCGTGACCTGGCCAAGAAGCTCAACGCCGGGATGAAGCACATCCACTCCTGGCGGCTGGACAAGCTCGCGGCTCTCCCGCCCGGCGAGGCGAAGGAACTCGAGCGATGAGCAGCGAGCCTGCCGGCGCTTCGGATCGTCCGGGCTCCGCCCTGACGTGGTCGTGGCCTATCGATGCAGCCGCCTACGATTGCCGTCCTTTGCGCGATGCCGAACTCGCCGCCCTTCGCGCGCTTGACATCGACGAGATTCGCCGCTGCGGCTTGGTCGGCCACGCCCCGGTCCTTCGGCCGGTCGCCCGGCTGGTCCGCCCCCTCGCGGACGCGCAGGACGCTCTGCACCGGCTCCGCGGGGAAGCGGACCGCCGCAGGCACGCGCGGGACGCAGCCGGGTTGCTGCTGCTCCGGTCCGGCGAGCTACACCGAACCTTCTGGGCATGGTCGACGCAGGACTGGATCGACCTGATCCAGGTCGAAGGCGCTGAGTTCAGGCGCTCGTGGGGCGGGCAGATCGGTCCCAACGCACGCCCGTTCATCATCGCCTACGCCTACCTGCTCGCCGGCTTCACCGCTTTCGATCGGATCGGCCGATTCCACCGGCCCGGCCTCGCCCAGCGGGTGTTCGGCCCGGATCCGGTCGACGAAGCCGTCGGGCAGGTCTGCGGGCAGCTCAGCGACTGGGGATACCGGAGCCGCCCCGAGAAACTGACCGCTGCGACCTGCCACGTCCTGCTGCTGAACCGCAGCCCTCTGCTGCGCGACCTGTCCGGAGACATCCTGGACACCGCGTGCACGACCGCGGGCTACCTGGGCAAAGTGCTCCACGGAATCCATCGAGCTGCTGCCGCGCTGGGCCACGTCGATCCGCCGAGCCCGCCGCAACACGGCGGCCTCGCGGAGATGGAAGGAGTGGCGGGCACTTGGCAAGCATCGGTCGAACGGTGGTACGCGACTTCCACGTTGACGCCGAAGATCCGCACGAGCTATCGCCGCGTGCTTGCGAAAATCGGTCGTTGGCTGGCTGCCGAGCATCCCGATATCACCGAACCCGCACACTGGACGAGGCAGACCTGCGCGTGCTGGGTCGCAGCGCTCGACCGGATGCGGATCGGTGACTACAACCAGTGGAACAAGGGCCTCGGCGGCAGGCAAGGGCAGCCCTTCTCCGCCGAGACCAAGTCCGGATATCTTGCCGCGACCAGGACTTTCTTCCGCGACCTGCACGAATGGGAATGGATCCCGCGGCGGTTCGACCCTGCGCTGGCGCTGAGGACACCCCGCAGCGTCCTCGCGCTCCTGGGCCCGGACCCGCGCGTGATCGCTGACGACATCTGGGCCAAGCTGCTCTGGGCGGGCTTGAACCTCGATCCGACCGACCTGCCGACCTCAGACAACCGCACATACCCTGTCGAACTGATCCGCGCGATCACCCTGGCCTGGCTGTTCGCCGGTCAACGCAGTGACGAGATCGCCCGGTTCCGGATCGGCTGCATCCGTTGGCAGCACGAGGGAATCCCGATCCCCAGCGACTCCGACGACGTCCTCGCCCAAGACGCCGTCTGCCTGCTGGAAGTTCCGACTCACAAGACCGGGACCATGTTCACCAAGCCCGTCGATCCCCTTGTGGGCAAAGCGATCGAGGCATGGCAAGCCGTCCGCCCTGAGCAACCGCCCATCCTCGATTCCAAGACCAACGACTACGTCCATTTCCTGTTCGCCTACCGAGCCCGGCGAGTCTCGAAGCAGTACATCAACGACACCATCATCCCGATGCTCTGCCGCAAGGCCGGCGTCCCGACCGCCGACCTCCGCGGCAACATCACCAGCCACCGCGCCCGGTCCACGATCGCAACCCAGCTCTACAACGCCAAAGAACCGATGACGCTGTTCGAGTTGCAGGAATGGCTCGGACACCTCGACCCCTCGTCGACGCAGCACTACGCCAAGATCACCCCGAAGACCCTCAGCAAGGCCTATCAGGACGCCGGATACTTCTCCCGCAACGTCCGCACCATCGAAGTCCTGGTCGACCGCGACGCCGTCACCTCCGGCGAGGCCGCGAACGGCCAGCCCTGGCAGTACTACGACCTCGGCCACGGCTTCTGCACCTACACTTTCTTCGAGCAGTGCCCGCACCGCATGGCCTGCGCCCGCTGCGACTTCTACACCCCGAAGAACTCGAGCAAGGGCCAGCTGCTCGAAGCCAAGGAGAACCTCCAGCGCATGCTCGCCAACGTGCCGCTGACCGAGGACGAGCAGGCCGCAGTCGACGACGGCCAAGCCGCGCTCGACCGGCTCCTCGAGCGTCTGGTCGACGTCCCAGCCCCGGACGGGGCGACACCGCGCGAAATCGGAGTTCCGGCCACCGCGACGCTGCTCCCGATCGTCGCCGTCAACCAGGGCAAACACGACCGATCTTGACAAATCTGATTCCACATAATGCGCTGGACCTGCGTCGGGTACACCCTCGACCGCGCCACCCCGGCGCGGTGGCCGGGGTGGCGTGTCCGCGAGTGCGGGCAGATGCGCCCCCAGCAGGGCTTTCGCGGACACAAACGGTCAACAACTCCCCGTCGCGGATACCCGTTTGGTGGATGCAGGTCGAGTCGGGCAGCAAGTAGTTTCTGCTGTCGGGAAGGCGGGGATTTTCGTTTAGGTCCAGTTTTTACCGTCTGATCCCTTATGTCTTCCTTCGAGGTGTCGACTGTTGGGAGGGGATCCGTTGTGAAGTTCAATAGACTTGTCAAACTTGGCGGTGTGTTCGGTGCCGTATCGCTTGTGTTAGGCACCGCGCTGGCCGCGCCGGCTGCGGCCGCCGATGCCGGCTCGGGCGGAGCGCGGCACTGTGTCGAGGTGGTGCAGAAGAAGCTGCCCGGCGAAACTGCATCCCGCGTGTTGTCCCGTACCTGCGCGGATTCCGCCGCCAAACTGGTCCGCCCGCTCGACGACCCGCTGATCATCACCTTCTGGGAAGATGCCGGGTACGAGGGCGACCACGTGGAGGCATACGGCGACTCCGGGCCGTGTGATGCCGCCGGGTACGGGTTCAATGACATGTCGGACATCCTCGACGGCGGCACATCGTCGTACAAGCTCGCCGGCGGCTGCACGGTTGCCGAGTATTTCTCCGACACTTACCTCGAAGGCAGCTTCAGCGGTCTGATCTACGGCGACCAGTCCATCGTGACGGGCGGGTGGAACGACAATATCGGGTCGATGTCGATCCACGCAGGGTAGTCTCAAGAGGCGGTGAGCAGCGCCCAGTGGTCGGCATGCGGTGTTGTCATGTTGGGGTTGCGCAGCCGTGTGGTGGGGGTCTGGCGGGTTCTCGCGTCGGGCATCGCGGTGGGCAGCGGCTGACGCGGGTTGAAGCCGTACCGCTCGTCGTCGATACGTTCGAACTCCAAGCCGGCGGGTTCGACGTCGATTCCGTTCGCGGCGAGGAACACCTCGTCCGCGCTGCTGGTGCAGGCGGCCCATCCGCCCGCGAACCGGTACACCGCGGCAGGAACCGCGTTGCCGTCGACCCGCCAGGAGACGCGCGCCCAGCCGGCGGGATCGCGTGTCGCCTCGCGGAATCGCCGCGACAGAAGGTCGTGGTGTTCGCGCAGGAACGCCGGATCCCGGGGCAGGGTCATGTCGAACAACGACTGCGCCGCCCGGTCGGCAACTGCCGCGAGTACGTCGTCTCGTGGCTGCTGCAGCCAGAACGGATCCCGCCGCGAGATGCTTCCGACGCGCACTCCTGCTCTGTCGTCGTCCCTGGTGTGTGCCACCCAGACCGCGGACGGTGCAGCCCCGACCCGGCCCTGCACCAAATCCAGGGCCAGAACCCCGGCCCAGCCAGCGAGACCGCGCAGGGGGAAATCCGGCGGAGGAACCTGCCTCGATGGTACGTTCGCCGATACTTCCATCAGCCCAGTAAACCAGAACGACCCCTCTCCGTAGTCGACCGAACGCCGTGGCAGGGAGGACGTCCGTGGCCTCGACGGAGCCGGCCGGGTCGATCGTGCGGCGGATCGCCGCCGCCGGTGCGCTCGGGTCGGCGGCGGGCGTCGCGACGGCATGCGCTTACTACACCCCCGGTCTGCGCGTGCTCGCACACGGATTCGTGATGTGGGTCGGGCTGCTGGTCGCGGTTTCCGCACGACGACCGGCCAGGCAAGCGGTTGCCGCAGCCTCGGCGCTCCTGGTCGCCGGCGTTCTCTCCTAATCAGTTCTGGGAGTGGGCCATCCGGCACACTCCTGGTGGTAGCCGGCCGGCAGGTGAGCACTTTTCTCTCCTGGACATCGAGTCCTGATGAAAGACTGTGCCCCTGCCGGTGGGCCGGGAGAACTGATCGCTGCTGGGATGTCGTGCCTGCCCGTGAGGCGTGAGCACTGCTTGATTAGGTCGCTGATGGTTCTCCCGCGGGCTGCGTGCTGGTGATCGACAAGGGAGGATCGTTGCGGCTGTTGGTAGGGGACGACTGGGCTGAAGACCATCACGACGTGGAGGTGATGGATGGCTCCGGACGCCGGCTGGCCAAGGCTCGCTTGCCCGAGGGCGTGGCGGGGATGGCCCGCTTGCACGCCATGATCGGGGAACTGGCCGGGGACACCGCGCCGGAGGATGTCGAGGTACTGGTCGGGATCGAGACCGATCGGGGACCGTGGGTGGCCGCGCTGGTCACGGCGGGATACACAGTACTGGCGGTGAATCCGTTGCAGGCGGCCAGATTTCGCGATCGGCTGGGGGTTTCGGGCGCCGAGAGCGACGCCGGCGACGCGCACGTGCTGGCCGACATGGTCCGCACGCACGCCCACGAGCTGCGCCCGGTCGCGGGCGAGGGCGCACAAGCCGAAGCGATCAAAATCGTGACCCGCACCCACAAAACGCTGATCTGGGAACGCACTCGGCATGCGCAGCGGCTGCGGCACGCGCTGCGCGACTACTTTCCCGCCGCACTGGAAGCGTTCGACGACCTGGATGCCGCCGACACCCTGGAACTGCTGGCCAAGGCCCCGACCCCGGCGCAGGCCGCCCGGTTGACCACGACGCAGATCAGCGCCGCGCTCACACGCGCCCGGCGCCGCAACATCACGGCGAAGACGGCGGCGATCCAGGCCGCGTTGCGCGCTGATCACTTGGGTCAGCCTGAGATCCTGACGACCGCCTACGCCGCCTCGGTCCAGGCGCTGATCGCGGTCCTGACCGTGCTCAATACCCAGGTCGCCACCCTGCAGGGGCAGGTGGAGACCCATTTTGGGCAGCACCCGGCCGCTGAGATCATCGTGTCCCAGCCCGGGTTGGGACCGGTGCTCGGCGCCCGGGTGCTCGCAGAGTTCGGCGACGAGCCCGCCCGTTACGTCACCGCCAAGGCCCGCAAGAACTACGCGGGCACCTCGCCCATCACCCGCGCATCCGGGAAGAAGAAGGTCGCCCTGGCCAGATTCGTCCACAACGACCGCCTCATCGATGCCCTGATGACCCAGGCGTTCGCCGCGCTGAAAGCCTCGCCGGGCGCCCGCGCCTACTACGACCGCCTGGTCGCATCACGCCGAGAACACTGCGGGTTGACATTTCAGCTCCTGGGATGTCTTTCATCTCGGGAAAGCTGTTGGTTACGGCCTGAAGCATCCGGGCAGCGAGTACCGGACGGATGCGGCGACCGTCGTCCTGTGGTGTCTGCTCGCCGTGGCAGGCGGCACGGTCTTGGGAGCTGCTTTCGCCCGGATCGGCGCAGCAGGCTGGCCCGCGGCGGCCGCGACCGCGCTGGCTGGGGGATTACTGGTCGCGGACACTTTCGCATCCTTTCGAGCAGCTGACGGAGTTGCACTGACCGCAGTCGCCGTGGCGGCTCTGGCAGTCGTGGTGTCCGCAGCTGAGCGCACCGTAACGCAGTGGCGGCGTGTGGGCGCGCTGCTGGTTCCGGCAGCTATCATTGGGTGCCTGGTGATCAGAACCCCCGATCTTCTCGAGGCCGTGATCCACGGCCTCGCGTGACGGACCAGCCCTCCGCAGGCGCACCGGGTTTGCTGTGCCCAGGCCAACGCTTCGGTACGCGGAGGGTGCCGAAGCCCTCCCACACAGCAGATCGCCAGCCTGGCCGCCAGGATGCGGGGTTTTCCCTTCGGCAACTGGACGGGCTTGCCGCGGGTTCCGGCCAGCAGGACGTTGACGGGGGCCACGGCAACAGCGAACTGGTGCCCGAGGCCGCGGTGCCATCAGGGCCTCAATAGAAACCTACTTTGTCAGATAATGACGTATTACCTGACAAACTGGGTTTCGGCTCCTGCGGGAACGCCCGCGCGGGCCGCACCTGAGGTTTCCCCCGGGGGCCGGACACCGGGTTTCATGCTGCATGGGCGTGGTGGTGACGATAGTTCAGACGGGTTTCGTGTGGTGTTCGGTAGCCGAGGGTGGAGTGCAACCGGTGGTGGTTGTAGTAGGCGAGGTAAGCGAAAACCGCTTGCCTGGCTTCGTCGCGGGTGGGCCAGGAGCGTGCGCCGATCTCGGTTTTGAGGGTGGCGAAGAAGGATTCGGCGGCGGCGTTGTCGTAGCAGGATCCGGTCCTGCCCATCGAGGCCCGGATCCCGTGCGCGGTCAGGGTGGCGCGGAACTCCGTTGAGGCGTATTGGGTGCCGCGGTCGGAGTGGAACACCGCGCCGGCGGCGAGCAGGCCGCGGTCCGCGGCGAGCGTGATCGCGTCGCGGACGAGATCGGCGCGCATGTGCGGGGCGAGGGCGTGCCCGACGATTTCGCGGGTGTGCAGGTCGAGCACGGTGGCCAGGTAGAGCCAGCCTTCCTCGGTGGGCAGGTAGGTGATGTCCCCGACCAGCCGCTGTCCCGGCGCGTGCGCGGTGAAGTCGCGGCCGATCAGATCCGGGACCGCGGCGGCGGTCTTGTCGGGGCGGGTCAGCGACTGCCGCCGACGCCGGGTGATCCCGGCGATGCCGCGTTCGCGCATGACCCGCTCGACCCGCTTGTGGTTGACCGCTTCGCCGCGGCGGCGCAGTTCCGCGGTGATTCTCGGGCTGCCGTAGGCGCCGCGGTGGGCGGCGTGGATCCCGGCGATCTCGTCCGCCAGCCGCTCGTCCTGCCCGGCCCGCTGTTCGCGGGCCGGGGCGGCGGCGAGCCACTCGTAGAACCCCGGGCGGCGCACGTCCAGGACACGGCACAGCCGGGCGACGCCAAACGTGGCGCGGTGGGAGGAGATGAACCGGTAGCTGCGGGTCAACGACCCATCTCCTGCGCGAAATAGGCGGCCGCTTTCCGCAGGATCTCCTTCTCTTTCTCCAGCTCCGCCACCCGCGCCCGCAGCTGGCGCAGCTCCCGCTCCGCGGCGTCCCCGCCGGTCTCGGCCGCCTGATCGGCGCGGTCGGCGGCCCGCACCCACGTCCGCAGCGTCTCGTGATTCACCCCCAGCTCACGAGCCACCTGCGCCAACGGACGAGCCGACGACCGCACCAACGCGACCGCGTCCCGCCGAAACTCCTCCGGATACCTCGACGAACCAGACACAAACACATCCTTCCCCAGGCCAAAGCCAAGGATCAAAGTGTCCGGCACACCGGGGGAACCTCAACCCCTTTCGCGCGTGTTATCTGACAATGACGAGGAGGGCCGTCCGATGGCCGCCGGACCGCTCCTGACCGCCGTGGCGGATGCGCCGGCGGACGGCGTGCCGACCGCGGACGCGCTCGCCTCGTTCCTGTGGCACCTGGCCGACAAGCGCGGCCGGTCCGGCCGGATCACCTCGCCCGAGACCGTCCGCTCCTACACTTCCGCCCTGCCGACCGCGTTCGCCGGAATCGCCGGCCTCTGCGAGCTGGAGCACGACGGCCGCGACCGGCTGCACGCCAACATCCGCACGGCCCGGGGCAGCAAAGCGCCCTCGACGTTCAACGCCCGCCGCGCCGCCGTCGCCTCCGCGCTGGCCTACTTCCACGACCAGGAATGGATCGGAGACCCGGCTGCGCTGCTGGCCGGGCTCGACCGGCAGCACCAGCCCAAGCCCGACGACAACCGCGTCCGCACCCGCGAGCAGATCGACCGGCTGATCACCGACAAACGCCGCTCGCTCGAGGATCGGCGTTTGAGGCTGGTGAGGTCGCCTATTCAACTGTCGCCAGTTCTCCGGCGTCGTAGCGGTGAGTGATCGCCGGGGGCGTAGCGGCTCCAGGTGACGCCTGCCTGTGTGGCGATTCTGGTCGCGGTGATGTGGTGGTAGCCGAGAGCGTGAGCGACGACGGGCGCTGGCATGTCGAGGACGTGCTGGAGGATCGCCGAGGTCCGGCCGGTCGTGGTGGGGACGCCGAGGTCGTTGACCAGGGCAGCAAGCGACTCGGAGTGCATCGGCTGGCCGGCGCGGCGGCCAGGGAACAACCAGCGTGAATTCGGGTTGGTGGCGGTGTTCATGTTGTCCCGCTTGCCAATCCACTCGAACAGCAGGGCTGCGAAGGGCGCGGGAACTGGCGAGGGCGGGTCGCCGAGACGCAACAGCGCCTGGTCTCCGTCGCAGATGACGTCGTTGACGGTGAGCTGGACGATCCTGCTGAGCCGCTGTGCGTAGAGCAGCACGATCACCCCAGCAACCCGGGACCGCAATGGCAGTTCGGGCTCGGAGAGCAGGCACCCCAGTAGTGCCATCCGCTCGTGCGGCGGCAGCGGGGCGTTCCGCTTGACTTACGGGCCAGGCAGCCGAAGTGACCGGGTCAGCTTGCTGGCCATGGCCCAGAGAAGGAAACCGCGGACGCGGCTGCGTTCGTGCTCGCTGTGGTGGGCGTGCCAGGTGTCGATGTCGGCCTGGCGGCAGGTTTCGAGGGAGCGATCCTGCTCGGCGAGCCAGGTGAGGAACTGCGTGGTCAGCTTGATCTGCTCCCCCGCGAAGCGTCGGTTCGCCGGAGTCAGTAGCGTGTTCTCGGCGCGGTTCCGCAGTCGTGGCAGGACTTCCCAGGTGGCGAACTGATGGACGAGCTGGGCGTGGCCGGGGTCGGTGATCGTGTCGAGGTGGCCGATCAGCCAGCGCTCCAGCGAGCAGATCTGCTTGTCCAGCTGTGGCAGGACGTCGCAGGCCATGAGGAGTTCGCGCAGGTGGGCGGCGGCCCGCCAGGGTTGCAGGGTGTGGAATGCCTCGTGCGTCAGCGCGATCTCGCCGCGGCCCAGCTGCCGCAGCAGCGATTCGGGCGATTCGGGTTTGCCCTTGCGGGTGTAAAGCCAGTTCAGGATGGACAACGGGCGGGGCGCGTCGAGCAGCGACGTCGCCAACGGCGCGAGTTCGGGACAGATCTCGCCGGAGCCATCGCCGAGGAGATCGACGAGCCGATCGTGCAGGGCGCAGCGGGTGCACAACCGTCCGCGGTGCAGCTTGCCCTCTTCGGGGCAGCGGCTGCATCGGAACGAGGCGGTGAACCCGGCGCAGTCGGTGCAGATCGCGAGGCCGTCGTCGCGCAGGCCGGGGAGCACGCGTTCGTCGCCGCAGCCGGGACACCGTCCGCGGACGCGCAGCGCCCGATCAAGGCAGGTGCGGCAGACGTGGCCGTCGGGCCAGCTTCCGGCTTTGTGTCGACGGCGACCGCAGTGACAGCAGTTGGTGATGAACCAGCGTTCGTACTGCTCGTCCGTGGCGTAGGCGCGGCTCATTCGTCGAGGATTCGGGCTGGCCGGGGCCGCAGCTTGGCGACGGTCGAGGGCGGTGCTGGCTGGTCGTCGGTGGCGGTCTTGCGGACGCCGGCGTTCTCGGCGGTGGTGGTGACCAGGTCGGCCGGGGTGCAGCCGAGGATGTCGCAGAACGCCGACAGCACTTGCAGCGAGAGCCGCTCGGGGGTGCCGGAGACCAGCCGGTGGACTTGGGAGGCGGACAGGCCGATGCCGCGGTCTTTCAGCAGCGGGACGAGTTCGGTGGCGGTGTAGATCTTGCGGGTGGCCATCACTTCCCGCAGCCGCCAGGAATAGCCGATTTTCCGCTTCATGCCTGGGTTTCCTGTCCGCCCAGTGCCTCGGCGACTGTCGCGTCGAGGTGACGCCGCAGGGTGCGGCGGCGGAAGTCCGAGGAAACGCAGGTGTATATGGAAGTTGTGCTCGCGTGCTCGTGACCGACCTGCTCCTGCACGAACCGCGGGTCCCACCCGGCCTCGATCAGATGCGTCACGTAAGCCCTCCGCAGCGAATGGAAATCGACTCCGTCGTCCAGACCGAGTTCCTTGCGGTAGGCCACGAATCGGGAGTTGAGCCGCTGGCGGCCGACGCGCATCCCGCGCTCGGACGGCCAGGCGGCCGGGTTGCCGTCGATGCCGAACAGCGGCCGGATCTCGGTGAACCACTCCTCGAGGATGTCCGGCGTCCACTTCCAGACCGTCATGACGCTGCGCTGCTTGGGCGGCGATCCCTTCTTCGCCTTGCCGAACCGGACACGGCACAACCCGTACTCGCCGAACTCCGGCCCATCGACGCTGCGAGCGAAGTCGAAGGCGTCCAGCATCCTGGTTTCGTAGCGCCGCAAGCCAAAGGCGTACGCGGTCTTGAATAGCGTTGCGTCGCGGAACGCGGGCAGCCAGCCCTTCCGGCCGAACGCACGGATGCGGGCCACCTGATCGTCGCAGAGGGCGAAGAAGTCGTTCAGCTCGTTCTTGGTGAAGGCCCGTTTCTTCGGGTCCGCCTCGTTGACCTGGACGTGCGCAGCGGTGTTCCACTCGTGCACCACCTGGATCGGGTGCGTGCCGAACCGCTGCTCACAGGTTTGCGACCACTCGTAGGCCGGGTCGGTGGAGAAGTGGCAGAACGCCCGGACAGCCTCGGAGTACGAGCGGATCGTCGAGCGCTTCAACTCCCGCAGCGACCGCAGATCGCCGAGCCACTCGTCGACCATCGCCGCCGAACACTGCCACGGGAACGCGTTCACGTAGTGGGCGAACGCGCGCACCGTGTTCTCTCGACCGTCGACCGGGCCAAGTTCCGCGCCAACTGCTGGTTCGCGAAGCCCAACAACATCGCATCGAAGACCTGGTCCTCGGGCCGCAGCAGCGACACCCCGTCCACCAGGTGCAGGCTCGCCGCACCCGGAGCCACACCGATTGGCCTCACCGGCCACCACCCTCCGTCACTCGCGTTGAACGCGATAAAACCGCATCCGATGCGAGTTGCCCGGAAAATCGCAGGACAACCAACCGGACGAGTGACAGCCGCTGGTCTCATCGCCCGGGAGGCGGGGCGGTATGGTCGCCGTACTCCAGGGATCTTACCGCTGGTCAGGCGGCTACTTCGACGTCCACCGTGCAGCTGGTTCGCAAACTGTCGCGAATTCGCATCTGCTGCAATTGGCGGCAGAAGTAGCAGCGGTACAGCGGTTGGCGCTAAGCCAGGGTCGGCAGGTCAGTCCATGATCCGCCAGTCGGCGGGCAGCCAGTACAGGCCGAGCGGTCCGCGGCCGGGGATCGGCTCGTCGAAGGGGGTCGGGTCTGCGAAGACCCACCTGTTGGCCCGTTCCGCCCAGGACCAGTGCGTTCCCACTCCTTTGGGTGATCATCTGTCGTTCTGACTCAACTTCAGCCTGGGTGATCCTACCTCGGATAGGTCGAGCATCACGCATCTGGACTGAAGACGAGGAGACGCGGTTGAGTCTGGCGGTGGTTCAGGACTTGCGCGAGCTGCGGCCTTCGGCGAACCCGGACGAGCTGGCGCGGCTGGAGACCGACGTGCTGGCCGGGTTCGTGCTCGCCCGCGCCTCGGCCGGGCTAGCCGACGGCATTATCGGCTCGGACGTCGGACACCTGGAACAGGTGCGCACCTGGTTCGGGAAACCGTTGTGGGACATGGACTCAGCGCGGCGTCAGAAACGCTGGCGCAACTCCCATCGAATTGAGGACGAATCGAATTTAGGACGAAAATGGAAGGAGGGCGGGCGTGGACTGCCGGCCCGCGCCGGCCGATCTGATCGACGTGGCGCTGGAGGAGCTGGTGCGGGCCTGGAACGCGTCGGTGATTGCGCTCCCGGGGTTGCTCGGGCTCTGGGCGGGTTCACGTGTTTTCTGTCTTCGGGCGAGTCCTGCCCAGTCGGAGGTAGTGCCGGTGCATGCCCTCCCGGGACATCCCGCGCGCGCGGGCGAGCGTCGCGAACGACTCGCCCCGGTCGAGGCCCGCGTCGATCAGTCGCCGCTCGGCGGCGTCGAGGTCTGCGCGCACCTCCGGGACGAGCATCAGCGCGGCAGCGACGTCGGCGGCGGTGACCTCGCTCGCGGTGGGGAGCCCTGCTGCGCGGTGGGCCTCGTCGAACCCGGGCTCGCTGGAGGCGACCGCGCCGACGATCTCCACCACGCTGCCGAGGTGAGGCTGGGCGTCGTCCTCGGCCGGCGGCAGGTAGCGGCCGAGCCGGTCCAGGATCTCGCGGAGACGCTCCAGGCTGAGCCTGTTCTCAACGGGCATGGACCGGCACCGTATCCTGCGATCCGGCGGGCTGCGACGGCGAGGACGCCGGGCGGGGCTCTCCGGTCAGTCGGTGATCCCGTCGTCGACGTACAGGATCCACGAGTTCGACGGGCCGTCGGCGATGCAGGAGAAACCGGACGACCCGGGGTGCGCGTTCACGTAGCCCTGCCCGTAGGCGACGCACTCGTCCACGGTGGAATACCGGCCGTACTCGAAATACGACAGGACTCTCGCCGGACCGGCCTCCGCCTGCCGACCGAGACTCTCCGCGCCGGCCGTCCCGCCCGACACCGCCACTGCCGACGCGACGATTCCCGCTACCGCGCATGCTCGCGCGAACTTAGCGCCGCCGCGGCTGCCTTCGCCGCCACCATTCTGGAAATCATGATTACGCCCCGCTTCCCTCCGGCGCCTTTATCTGCACGACCTTTATCTGCATCCTGAGAATCTCGCGGAAATTACCGCGCATCCGAGGTTCCAGCCCGTCGGGCCGACACCTTCCGCACAAGATCCCCGTCCTCGATCCGGCGACCGCGCCCTCCTCGAGACCTCCGCGAATTCCCCCGCCGCATCAGGTGTATCGTCGCGCCGAGCCGGGAATGTCGACAAGGCTCTATTTGGGCGATATAGGATTTTGCGGTGCGGGCGGGCATGCCGCGCTAGCCGGCGGAACAACCCGCAGCATCCGCCCCGAAACCGGCCGGATCAGGCTCGGCTACGACCGCCGCAGCGTCCAGCGCTACGTCAAACCCGGCCTCGCCGCCGTCCACCAGGGCCCGTTCGAGACATGCTGCCGGTCGCGGGGGTCTATCCCGTGATCGGTGTTTCCGGCGGTTCGGTTAGTAGGTTTCGGCTCCCGGTCAGCGGTCACCGAATGTGATGGCGAACGCGTTGATGACTGGCGTCCAACGCATCGTCCATCGGGCGCGGCCGGTCCCGGTCGGGTCCAGGCTGCGAGTCACAAGGTACAGACACTTCATGGCTGCTTGTTCGGTGGGGAAATGTCCACGCGCGCGGATCGCCCGCCGATACCGGGCGTTCAGTGATTCGATTGCGTTCGTCGAGCAGATCATGCCTCGGATTTCAACATCGTAATCGAGGAACGGCACGAATTCTTCCCACGCGTTGCGCCGCAGCCGGACCATCGCACTATATTTCTTGCCCCATTTCTCCTCGAGTTCGTCCAGTGCGGAGAGTGCAGCGTCAGGATTCGGCGCCGTGTAGATAGGTTTGATGTCCCGCTTGATCTCGTCCCAGTTCTGCCGCGCTGCCAACCGGAACGTATTGCGGATCAAATGAACGATGCACGTCTGAACAATGGTCTGTGGCCACACGTTCGCAACGGTCTCCGGCAGACCTTTGAGGCCGTCGCAGACGAGGAAGAACACGTCGCGAACCCCGCGGTTCTTCAGATCGACCAGGACGCTCATCCAGAACTTCGCGCCCTCGCCACCGACACCCATCCACAGGCCGAGCACGTCCTTCTGCCCGTCCACGGTCACGCCGATGGCCGCATAGACCGGCCGGTTGGCGACCTGGCCGTCCCGCACCTTGACGTGGATAGCGTCGATGAACACTGCAGCGTAGATCGCGTCGAGTGGGCGGCTGGCCCATTCCTGCATCTCGGCGACAACCTTGTCGGTGATCCGTGAGATCGTCTCCTTACTTACCGACGCACCGTAGATCTCACCGAAGTGCGCGGAGATCTCGCCGGCAGTCATCCCTTTCGCATGCAACGACAATACGATCTCGTCCACGTCGGCAAGCCGACGCTGCCGCTTCTTGACGATTTGGGGCTCGAACGTGCTTTCCCGATCCCGGGGAACCTCGACCCGCACCTCGCCGGCAGCGTCGGAGATCACCGTCTTCGACCGAGTTCCGTTCCGCACGTTGGTCGATTCCCGATCCGACACCGCCTGATTCTTCTCATGGCCGAGGTGCTCGGTCATTTCCTCGTTCAGTGCCGTTTCCAGCACGTTCTTGGTGAACAGCTTCAGCAGGCCGTCCGGGCCGGTCAACGCCAGCCCCCGCGCTTTGGCCTCGGCCACCATCGCCGCCGCAGCAGCCTGCTCCGGCGACAGTCGCGCCGCCTTCTCGTCACGCTTGCGTGGACTCACAAGGTCCGATGTCATCACTCACAGTGCCCATCCCGCCGGACCTCAGCCCGGCGTGTCGGGCCGGAAACACCGATCTTGGAACAGTCCCCCTGCTTCGTCGGTGGCCTCTTCCGTGCGGTGCCAGTGGCCTTGGTGCCGTGCCGTTGTCGTCTGCAAGGGAGAATGAGGGGCATGGCGATATCCGATTCCGCTGGTTCTGCGCCTCCCCGTCGTCGGCGGCGGGACGCGGTGGAGAACCAGGCGCGTTTGTTGGCGGCGGCGCGCGAGGTGTTCGTCGAGCGCGGGCTGAACGTCACGCTGGACGAGATCGCGCGTCATGCCGGGGTCGGGGTGGCGACGATGTATCGCAACTTCTCGTCCCGGGTTGAGTTGATCGACGCGGTGTATCGGGACCGTGCTGAGCAGCTTGACCGGATCGTGGATGAGGCGCTGGCCCAGGAGGACTCCTGGGAGGGACTGGTGCTGTATCTGGAGCGGATGAATACGTTCATCGACGCAGATCGTGGCTTGCGCGCGGTGGTGATGACCATGCCGGAGGGTGCTGAGGACTTCGCGGCAGGACGGGTGCGGAGGTCGCCTGGGGTGGAACGGCTGATCGCCCGGGCGAAGGAGGACGGGTACTTGCGACAAGATGTCGGGCGTTCGGATCTCTTCCTCATCGACGTCATGGTTGACGCCGTGCGTGACTACACCGTGAATGTGGACGCTGAGCAGTGGCGTCGTTGTATGGCCTTGGTGCTGGAAGGCCTGCGGTCGAGACCGGAGCAGCTGCGCCTTCCGGGGCGGGCGTTGTCGAAGGCCGAGATCGCGGCGGCGATGCGCGATGTCGGTCGGCGCCGTGCTATCGGTCGACGCCCTGGCTGAGTCGATTGTCGCCATCTTTGTCGACGCTCGCCGCCGCACAGGAGTAGAGCCTTCCCTGTCCAGCGTGTGCGTGCCGCCCACGGGGCTACGTGAGCGATGACGTCCTTTCCCTCGGGCGACGTAATGGCGTCGTGGGAGACGATGCCGATGCGTGACCTCGACTCGTACGGCCACACCTTTAATGGAGAAAGTCTCTCCGTTATAGTGGTGATAACGGGAATCGTTGTCGACTGTGTCCGCGCGCCGCGTGCTCGTTCGGCACCCTCATGAGGGGAGCGGAAGAAGGGCGGGAGTGGGTTCATGGATCGCAAGTGGTGGGCGCTGGTGGCGTCCTGTGTAGGGACGTTCCTCCTGCTGCTGGACGTCACGAAGGTCATCACCGCGCTGCCGCAGATCGAGCACGATCTCGGTGCGGGGTTCGGTGCGGCGCAGTGGGTGATCGACGCTTACCTGCTGGCGATGTCCGCGACGCTGCTGACCTCGGGGGCGCTGGCGGATCTGTTCGGGCACCGGCGCGTCTTCGTGATCGGGCTGGTCGTGTTCACCGCAGCGTCCCTCGGTGGCGGGCTGGCGAGCGGGCCGGGGATGCTGATCGGGTTCCGGGCCGTGCAGGGTGTGGGCGGGGCGATGATGTACGCGACCTCGCTGTCGCTGCTCGCACACAACTTCCACGGCAAGGAGCGCGGCACCGCGTTCGGCGCGTGGGGCGCGGTCACCGGGGTGGCCACCGGACTCGGTCCGAGCGTCGGGGGTGCGCTGACGTCCGGCATCGGCTGGCGGGCGGTGCTACTGATCAACGTCCCCGTCGGCGTCGCCGCGATTCTGGTTGCCCTGTGGGGTGTTCCGGCAGACCGCCCGGCGGACATCGGCCGGCGGGTCGACTGGCCCGGCTTCGTCACCTTCACCCTTGGGCTGCTCGGCCTGGTCTACGGCATCACCCGCGCCGGGGAAACCTCCTGGGGCGACGGTCTTGCCCTGGGTGCCCTGATCGCCGGGCTCGTGCTCCTGGCCGTGTTCGTCCTGATCGAGGCGCGGGTGACGCACCCGATGTTCGACCTCTCGCTGCTGCGGGTACCGACCTTCACCGGCGGGCTGGCCGCAGCGTTGACCATGAACACACCGCGAGCACGCCGACGCCGATGAACACGGGAACGGCCATCGTCCACGTCCGACCGGCGAGCATCCCGAGGACATAACGGAACAACACGTCCGTCGCCATCGGCGCACCGACACTGATCACCGCGATCGTCGGCGCCGTCAACCCGGCCGAGACGGCCGCACCCACGACCGCGAACCGCACCGGGTCGCGCTGTCGCGACGACAGCAGCAGGACGAGGAGGGAACCGCCGAGAGCGCCCGCGAACGTCAGGAGCGGGCCGACCACGAACGCACCACCCAACCCGGTCACCACCGTCAGCGCCATCATCAATGCGGCACCCGGACCCGCCCCGAGCAGATCAGGACCCGCGAGCGGATTGCGAAACGTGTCCTGCATCAACAGGCCCACGACGCCCAGCCCGCCCCCAGCGACCACCGCGACGGCCGCCCGGGGCACCCGCAACTGCCACACCACCACCGACGCATCGGCCGAGCCCGCCGAATGCGCGCCGTCCACCAGCGCGGACAACGACATCCACGGTGGTCCCAGCGCCACCGAGAGCAACACGGCAACCAGCACCGCCAGAAGCAGCAACGCGGCCCGCAGCATGCGCCACGAGAACAGCCGGCTAGGTGGAGAGACCATCACCACTATAGTATGGCATGACAATCGTTTTCGATAATCAGAAGGAGTCGCCGTGCCCCACCCGACCGCCACGCGGCCGCGCCGTCGCATCCTGGCTGCGGCCGGCTTCCGACATCCGTTCGTAGGCGGTCCAGAAGCCTTTGAGCACGTCGTCGTCGATTTGGTCGCAAACGCGCTGCCGGAACGCTGGAACTGTGAGCAGTTTCGGCAGGTCGACTAGAGTCGGTGTGCCCGGCATCGCGGTGAGGGTGAGCAACCCGGCGCGCATGATGTCGTCGGTGCGCGGGCCCCAGGAGGATGCGTAGATCCGGGAGAAGATGCTGACGAGGTTGTCGACCGCGCGAGCCTTGTCTGTTCCTTCCAGAGGGTTGAGCACTGGCGGCCGTGCGCGGGAGTCTGCGTCGAAGAGCACGACCTTTTCGCCGAGTCTTTTGGGTAGCCGCATCAGGATGTCCTGGACGAGGTCGCCCTTTGGGTCGATCACGACGCTGCCGCGGTCGGCGTCGGCGTCGTCGAGGGCCATTCGCGCCATCAGTTCGGACTTGCCTGAGCCGGTGGCTCCGATGACGTGCATGTGGTGGCGGGCGTCGGCGACGTAGAGGCCGACGGGACGCGGGTGACCGGAGTCGGACTCGCCGAGAGTCTTGACACGATCGCCGGTGGTGGGGATGCCGGGAGGCGGCGACACGGCCTTCGCTCCTGCTCGTTGCAAGCCCGGGGCGGCATCGTCGGTGGGCAGGTGGGCGATGGCGGCCAGCTCGGGAATGGAGAGCAGGTCTCCTTTGCTGAGCCGGCGGCTGGCCAGTGCGGAGATCGGGCGGCGGAGTCGGACCCGGCGGTAGTAGTTGTGCTCGGAGTACGCGGCGAACGCGGACGCGATGGCATGCGTGCGGCCGCTGAGCACCTCGCGCACGGGCTGAGTTTCGGCTGACGTGGCACCTGCGGGCACGGTGGTCGCGACGGCGTAGCGTATGAGGGTTTCGAATTGGTTGGCGCGCAGCTTGTCCACGACAGCGCGGTCTTGGGCGGCGTACTCGAGACTGGTCTGGCGATCCAGCTGCGGTTTTCGCGTGCTGGTCGAGGCACTGGAGGTCTTCCCTGGCGAGATGACGTCGGCGAGGAGGTCGAGCAGCCGGCTGGTGAGGCTGGCGGAGCTGCCCGCGTTCACCCGGCGCGCCGCTCGCCGAGCTTTGCCCACCCGGCGGCCGGCGACGGGGCGTGCCAGCACTTGGACGCACGCGCGTTCGTGCGGTCCGAGCCCTACCGGTGCGCCGAGCAGCGCCCGGATCGGGCCGACCGTGTGCTCGGTGCGGATGGGCAGCGCTTCCGAGCGGCCCAACCGCAGCTCACCTCCCACGGCTTCGACACGGCGGCCGGTTGCGGTGCGCGGGATTGGCGGCCTGGCCGGAGAGGTGCGGGTGTGGGCGCCTGGCCAGGCTGCTTCGATGGCGCGCTCGACCATGCCGGGAGGTACGAGGCCGGGTACCCAGAACCGGATGCGCACGGCGTCGGGGGTGAATGTCAGCTCGAACCCGACGTGGGGTTGCCCGCTGAAGCGGCGGAGCCAGCCGGGCCGAAGCAGCCCGACCAGATTGGACCAAACCGTGATCGCGCCGGTTGGGTCGACCGTCAGCGGTGCCTGCACAGTTACGAGACGTGCGTCAGCGGCCAGCCTTTCCTGGTAGCGGCGTCGCCACCGCAGTCGCGCGGCCGACGCCGCGGCGATGGCGACGGCGAGGACCGGCGCTCCGAATGGTCCTAACGTCAGGACTAGGTCTCGCAGGTAAGAGGCAACGCTCTGGAACATGCTAAGCGGGTCGCGTAGGTAGTCGCCAAATGGCGAGGTAAGCACAATTGTCGGTGGACAGCAATCACCGGTCATCAGGGCGGAAAGTATGGGCCAAGGCATCGGGAGTCTCCTGAGGAAGCCGCTGGATATGGAAGCGTGAACCGACTAACGGCTCACGCCGCTCGGCGATGCTCGGTCTGCTTCGTCGATACGAGATCGTGCGACGGCGAAGCGGTCTTCGTCCGATGACCGCTTGCGATTGGCTGCGGAGCGAAATTGACGGTGGTTCTGACGGGCTGTGCGAAGAACCGACGACCGGCCATGCGCTTGAGATACCGGGGAACCCGATAGGCAGAAACGCGACGAGGTACGGCCCGAGCACTGCGGTCAGATCGTTGTCCTCCTGCGAGGTCCAACCGGCTGCGGCGATGGAGGGCTTTCGTCAGGGAAACGTCGGCCACCCAATATACTTCCGGATTCGGGGCAGAGTCCTGGTTTCTGCCGTTCGCGGGCGGGCTCGGCACGACGAGACGACGGAATCCGGCGACTTCTTTGGTTTTACCAACCATGGCGACCCGTGCGACACCGGTGACCTGCGCTAATTCGAAGCTTACATGTTCGCCACGATGCGGCGACCGATGTGTGCACCGACGTGTCGGGGTGACTACGTTGCTGGCATGGCGACCAGTGACGAACTCGATGACGAAGCCCGTGATGACTTTCGGCGGGCGTTGCTCGACGAGAGTTACGGTGCTGCGCGAATGCAGTTCCTTTCGACGATCTTGGGCATATTGGTCAACATTGAAGACTGGTTCGCAATCGATTCGTGGATCACGGCCCGCAAGGCAGTGCAGCCTGATCGTGGCGAAAAGCCGGACCCCGCAAAGGCTGTGCTGCTTTGGGCGGTAGCGACGGTCGCGAGCATGAGCACTGAACTGGCGGACGCGGGAGTAGCGATGGTGGCGAAGCGCCGCTACTACGCTGTGGGCGCGGTGATTCGCCAGCTCATCGAGTGCGAGTATCTGCTTGTGCTGTTCGACGAGGATCTCGATCACGCGCGACGGTGGGGCCAGAGCACTCCGGCCGAGATCCGAAACTCCTTCAGTCCGAAGCAGATGCGGACGCTCACCGGCAAGTTCTCGAACGAGGAGTACTGGGGCCACTGCGATACTGGCGGTCATCCGGTGCCCAAGGGTGCCAGGCTTCTGGAAAAGCTGGACCCGATGCGTCGGTCGTGGCCTATCTCGGCAGCCGAGCTGTCGATCGACCTGGGCCTTCACCTTCGGCGGATCTGGAAGACTATCGACAGTCTGCTGGTCAAGCATCATGTTCGATATCAACAAGTTCGCGCCGATCAGCGACAGCTGGCTGAAGAAGCGTGGGTGACTTGGCGCGCCAATGATCCGGTGGTTGAGGCGATGACGGCCTCTGACGGTTGAGCCGGTTGGCCGACGAACTGTGTCGGACCTGTGTGGACGGGGTTGCATGTCAACTCCGATCGGTGGAATCGAGTAGCTGTACTTCGAGTTCGGCGATTCGCCGCTCATGGAATCGGACGTTCGAGCGTGCAGCCTTCAGCCGGTCATCAAGTTTCTGGTTGCCGTCGGTGAGCTGGTGAACCTGTTGTTCGAGCGTGATGTTCTCGGTTGTGATACGGAGGATCGAATCTTCGGTGCATTCGGTCTCCATGTCGCGAATCTGACCCATCAAGTCGCCGATGTGTTTGCGCTGCTTGACAATCTCCTCGTGGGCAGTCTTCAGCGTGGCCTCTGCGTTGAGCGCTCGTTCTCGCCACGAGGCCTCGATTTCGGCTTCGTGCCGAGCATCCGTGGCTGCGCGGTCGGGTTGCTGCGGCCGTTCTGGTCGTACTGAGCGCAGTTCGCGCGTCGGGGTTCTCGTAGAGGAAAGTTCGGGAGACGCCAGCTCGTCGTGCGACGCCAGCGGCGGTGATCGGAGTCTTCTCCCGGCGCATCCGCGCGACGGCGTCGTGAACGCGCTGGATTGCCGCAGCAGTACGTTCTTGTCGGGCCGCCGTTGCCGCAGCCGTGCGAGACGAGCAGTGAGGGCTGTTCACGGCTGAGGCTCCGAAGAATCGTCGTTGCTGACGGGGAAGGAGCCGCCTGCGAGCTCGGTCGCTCGGAAGGACAGGCTCCAGATGCGGTGGAAGTAGTCCTGGGGACGACGCAGGTCGAGAGCGAACGCTTCGTCGAGCAGCCCCATACCCGCCAACGCTTTCTCCAGCCCCTCGATCGCGCGTCCGGTGGGTTCGAAGACCTGGTGGAGGTAGTCGGCGGGTGGCGTCATCCGGCGCCCGTTCGGCGATGGAGCGCCACTGCTCGCGCGCGGCCCGGTCGATGCGGAACGACGACAGGCCGGTGGGCGTCAACTGAACCTGGACGACGCCGTCGGCGGGTTCGCGGGGGACCCAGCGGCCGGTCCGACGCGTCGAAATCCCGGCCGGATGCGTGCCGGTGACAACCGGGCGGGTGTCGGTGCCGAGCGCTCCCCAGGAGTGCCGGACATCCTCGGCGATGCCGCGCGCCAGTCGAAGCGGGGTATGCGTGCCCAGCATCAGTCAGATGCACCGATCGGGCGTCTTGGGAGTCCGCAGGCGGGGCGCGATCCACCCCAGGGTCTGTTTGCGGAACCAGAAAAGGTTGTTCCAGGTCGAAGCGCCGCAAGAACATCTGCCATAACCGGTACACCCGTTCGGACGTGCTCGTGACGGCAGAATGCCAAAGCCGCAAACGGTTTCGAGTTTCCGGTACCGGGCAGTCGCTCGACCTGCAGCCGGATCACGGTGCCCTCGACGCTCGGCAGTTGGTTGTCGTGGCGGGCCTAGCCACCGGTGCGGGTGAGCTTGGGGCGCAGCCGATCCCAAGATTGAGCGGCAGCGGTGCAGCGTGCGGTGTCGGTCGTTGGGTGTGCGTCGGGGCTGGCCAGGCGGTGAACGCGAACCGGGCTCCGTGCTGCGGCCCAGAGGCGGCACCCTGCGTCGCCGCATTATCATCGCCCGGGCCGTGTCTGCTCCGGCCCTGAGCCACGTCTCAGCTTCGATCGTGGCTCAACGCCGTCGCTCCGCACCGCCAGCAGACCATCGACTGCCCTGCGGCCGGAAAGGGCTGGTAAACCGTGCCAAATTGCGAGCCGACACGGAATCCCAAGCGAGGGTCCAGGCTAAAGCTGTCTACCTCCTCCGGCACTACGAAATTATCGCCCGGTTGAAATGGGCCAGTTCGTGGTTTGAGTGAGGGCGCGGGCGATTACATTGCGCTGGACTTCGCTCGTACCCTCGCCGATCTCGAGGATTTTGGCGTCGGCGTAGAACCGGGAGATGGTGGATTCGCGGATGAAGCCGTAGCCGCCGTGGATCTGGAGGCTTTCGCTCGCCGCGCGGTTCGCGACTTCGGACGCGTATAGCTTCGCCATCGCCGCGGCAGTGCCGAAGGGGCGGCCTTGGTCGGCGAGCCACGCGGCGTTGTAGACGAGCCAGCGGGCCGCGGCGATCTCGGTCGCCATGTCGGCGAGTTTGTGGCCGACGGCTTGGAAGCGGTGCAGCGGCCGGCCGAACTGCTCGCGTTCGTTCGCGTGGCGGACGGCTAGGTCGAGGGCCTTCTGAGCGAGGGAGAGCGACAGGGCGGCGACGCTGATCCGGCCCCCGTCGAGGACTTCGAGAAACTGGCGGAGTCCGTTGCCTTCTTCGCCGATCAGGTGGTCGTCGCTGACCCAGCAGTTGGTGAAGACCAGTTCGCGAGTATCAAGCGCGTGCCAGCCCAGCTTCTTCAGCGGCTGCCCCTTCGTGTAACCGTCGGTGCCGTCGGGAACGAAGAAGGTGCCGAAGCGCTTCGAACCGTTCTCGTTCTCGCCGGTGACGGCAAGGACCGTCACGCCGAGGCTCATCTCAGTGCCGGCGTTGCTGATGAACATCTTGGTGCCGTCCAGCACCCAGCCGTCGTCGGCTCTGCACGCCCGGGTGCGGATGCCCGCCGCGTCGGAGCCCGCGGTCGGTTCGGTCAGGCCGAACGCGCCGAGTGCTTCGCCTTCCGCGAGCGGGCGCAGCCAGCGTTCCTTCTGCTCGTGAGTGCCAAACGTCGCCAGCGGGAGCACGGCGATGGTGGAGTGCGCGTTCCAAGCGGAGGCAACCGACTGGTCGGCCGCGCCGAACTCCTCCATCGCGGCCACGTAGGAGACGAACCCGGCGTCCGCGCCGCCGTGCTTCTCGTCCACCAGCATGCCCATCAGCCCGAGTTCGCCGAGCCGGCGGAACACCGCGGTCGGGAACTCGCAGCGCTCGGACCACTCGGCGGCGAAGGGGGCGATTTCCTTGGCGGCGAAGTCCCGGCAGAGCTGCTTGAGTGCGACGGTCTCTTCGGGCAGATCGAAGTCCATCAGTGCTCCGTGTGGTGTCGTGCGGCCCTGGAGGGCTGCGCAGTGGCGGTCGTGTCGTGCGGCATCAGGGCCGCCCGGGTTCGAGGAGGATCTTGAGGTGGCTGCCTCGATCGGCGGCCAGCTCGGCGAATGCGTCCACGCCTGCCGAGAGCGGGCGCACCCCGGTGAGCAGCGGGGCGGCGTCGAGCCGTCCGGCGGCCATGAGGTCCAGGACTCGGGGGATGTCGTAGTTGTAGCCGAGCGAGCCCACGACGGTGCGTTCGAACGGGACGATCTGGGTGATCGGCAGGGACGCCTCGGCGCCGCTGATCCCGCAGAGCACGGCCCGTCCGCCGCGGCGGACGGTCGTCACCGCCAGCCGGACAAGCTCGGGGCGGCCCGTGGCCTCGACCACGACGTCCGGTCCGATGCGGCCGGTGCGCAGGAACACCTCGCGCCGGACGTCGGCGGCGGCCGGGTCGTAGACCTCCGTGGCACCGAGTTCCGCTGCGGTCCGGGCGCGGGCCGGGACTGGCTCGCTGACGTAGATCCCGGCGGCGCCGGCGAGCTTGGCGGCCAGCAGTGCGGCGACGCCGATCGGGCCGGCGCCGAGCAGCAGCACGTTGTCGCCGGGCTGGACGGCGGCTCGCCGGACGGCGTGCAGGCCGACCGCCAAAGGCTCGGCCAGGGCGGCGTGCTCGTCGGAGACTCCGTCAGGGATCGGGACGAGGCCCTCGGCGGGGACGGTGGCGTGCGAGGCGAAGCCGCCATCGGAGGCCAGGCCGACCGAGCCGCCCTTCGCGCAGATGTGGTACTCGCCGCGGCGGCACCAGCGGCAGACGCCGCAGCGCAGGCAGGGATCGACCGCGACCCGGGTGCCGACCTCGATCCCGGGTGCCGGAGAGCCGAGCGCGAGGACGGTGCCGCTCATCTCGTGCCCGAGGGTGATCGGCGGTTTCGTCCCGGTGAGCGGATGTGCGCCGGGCCGGATGAGGTTGGGTCCGTGGGCTACCTCGTGCAGGTCCGTTCCGCAGATCCCGCAGTACGACACGGCGATGACCGCCTGGCCTGGCCGTGGCGTCGCCGGTGCGCCCACTTCGTCCAGGCGCAGCTCGTCTTTCGCGTGCCAGCGCAGTGCGTGCACGCCGATCACCTCCGACTGGGAGTTGTTTTTTCGAACAATCGGTACAAGAATCGTCCTTCCCGGCGCGATGTCAAGAGGCCGGGCGGAAATCGATGGACGGCAAGGGCAGGAGCGCAATGACTTCCACCCGGGTGAGCGACCTGGCAACGGCTTTCGAGAGCGAGCCGGACACACTGGTGGGGATGTACCGGCGGATGCGGCTGATCCGGCAGTTCGAGGACCGGGCGTCCCGGCTGTACCGGAACAACGAGATCCCCGGCTTCCTGCATCTGTCGATCGGGCAGGAGGCCTCGGCGGTCGGAGCCTGCTGGCCGCTCGACGATCGTGACGTGATCACTTCCACCCATCGCGGGCACGGGCACTGCATCGCCAAGGGGATCGACGTCGAGGGCATGTTCGCCGAACTCATGGGCAAAGAGACCGGGACGTGCCGCGGACGCGGAGGATCGATGCACATCGCCGATCCGCGCCGCGGCGTGTTCGGCACCAACGGCATCGTCGCGGCGGGCGTGCCGATCGCGGTGGGCGCCGCGACCGCGGCCCAGCTGCGCGGCGACGGCGGCGTCGCTCTGGCCTTCTTCGGCGACGGTGCCGTGGCCCAGGGCATGTTCCACGAGGCGGCCAACCTGGCCTCGGTGTGGCAGCTTCCGGTGATTTTCTTCTGCGAGAACAACAAATACGCCGAGTTCTCGCCGAGCGCGACGCAGACGCGGGCTTCGCTCGCCGACCGGGCGCCCGGTTACGCGATGGATTTCCACCAGGTCGACGGCAACGACGTCGTCGCCGTCGCCGACCTCGTCGCGCGCCTGGCCGGCGACCTGCGCGCGGGAGCCGGACCGGTGCTGGTCGAGGCAGAGACTTACCGTTGGCACGGCCACTACGAGGGCGACCCGCTGAAGTACCGGGACCCCGGCGAGCTGGCCGAGTGGAAGGAGCGCGACCCGCTGATCCGGCTGGCCGGCCGGCTGCGCGAGCTGGGCGAGGACCCGGCAGCGGTCGACGAGTCCGTCGAGGCCGAGATCGACGCCGCCGTGCAGAAGGCCCGCGCCGCGTCGCAGCCCTCTCCGGAGACGTTGCACCACTTCGTCGGCGTCCCGCGCGAGCCGGTGCCCGAGCCGGCCGACGCCGCCGGCGAGGCCTTCCGCACGATGGACGCGGTGCACCGCGCGATCGAGCACGAACTCGAGACTGACGACTCGGTGTTCCTCGCCGGGATCGACGTCGGGGCCGGCGGCAATGTGTTCGGCCTGACTCGGGGCCTGGCCGGGAAGTACCCGGGCCGGGTCCGCGACACCCCCATCTCGGAAAGCGCCGTCATCGGCGCGGCGGTCGGCGCCGCCATGGCCGGGCTGCGTCCGATCGTGGAGGTCATGTACTTCGACTTCATCGGCGTCTGCCTCGACCAGCTGATGAACCAGGCGGCCAAGCTGCGGTTCATGACCGGCGGCGCGGTGAGCCTCCCGATGGTGGTGCGCACCCAGTTCGGCGCAGGGAAATCCTCGGGCAGCCAGCATTCGCAGAGCCTCGAAGCGCTGCTCGCACACATCCCCGGCCTCACCGTCGTGATGCCCTCGACGCCGGCCGACACTTACGGGCTGCTGCGTGCCGCGATCCGCGATCCGAATCCGGTTGTGTTCGTCGAGAACCGCCTGATGTACGGGCGCAAGGGTCCGCAGCCGCCCGCCTCGCACCTGGTCCCGCTGGGCAAGGCGGCGGTCCGCCGGACCGGCACCGACGTCACCCTGGTCTCGTACTCGAAGCTGGTGCACGACTGCGCCGACGTGGCCGAGGAGCTGGCCGCCGAGGGCATCAGCGTCGAGCTGATAGACCTGCGGACGATCGCGCCGCTGGACACCGAAACGGTGCTGCGCTCGCTGGCCAAGACCGGGCGGCTGGTCGTGGCCCACCAGGCGGTGGGCGAGTTCGGCGTCGGCGCGGAACTGGCCGCGGTGGCCGTTCGCGAGGGGTTCTGGACGCTGGACGCCCCGGTCATCCGGCTCGGCGCCGAGCGGACCCCCGCGCCCTACAGCCCGTCGCTGGAGCGCGTGTGGCTGCCCTCGAAGGAGACGATCGCCGCGGCGGTGCGGGAGGCCGCCGCCGCCTGAGCGGGCGCGGACCTCAGGCGGAGGAGCGGTCGCGGTATTCCGCGAGCCGCTTCTCCAGCCCGGCCACGTCGTAGCCGGCGCTGCAGAAGCCCGACATGAGCGTCGCGCAGTACTCGCGCGACAGGAATTCCGCGTCCCACGGCCCGTTGCGGTGGGCCCACTGGTAGGTGTGGTTGTGCAGGTTCAGGAACTGCAGCATCGCCAGCCTGGGGTCGAGACGGCGGAACGCGCCGGTCTCCATGGCCTCCGCCAGCAGGTCCAGCACGATCTTCTCGAACTCCCGCCGCTGGCGCAGCAGCCGGGTGCGGTTGGCTCCGCGCAGGTGCCGGTAGTCGTGCTCGTAGACCCAGATGTGGTCGAGCCGGGCGAGGATGTTCCCGAGCAGCGTCTCCGACAGCAGCCGCAGCCGCAGCACCGGGTCCTCGTCGAGCGCGGCGATCCGGCGGGCCGCGGTCAGCAGCGGGCCCAGCACCCGGTCCTGGATCTCGACGAGCAGGTTTTCCTTCGAGCCGATGTAGTAGTACAGCGCGCCCTTGGCGAGCCCGGCGACCTGGCCCAGTTCGGCGATGCCGGTGGCGGCGTAGCCCTGTTTGGCGAACAGGGCGGCCGCCTGGTCGATGATCTCCTGGCGCTTGACCTCGTAGCCGGGCCCGTGCCCCGGTGGTCTCGGCATCGTTCCCTCCAGTACGCAGCGGTCCGTTCACTTTAGGCGGGCTCGCCGAACGTCGCCTTGCCCGGTCCGTGCCGCAGGAACGACGCCATGCCGGTGTCCCGGTCCGCTGTCGCGAACAGACCGGCGATCAAGGACCGTTCCAGCGCCAGCCCGCCCGCGACCGGCAGGTCGGCTCCCCGGTCGACCGCCTCCTTGATCGCCTGGATCGCGAACCGCGGGCCGGCCGCGAGCTCCTGCGCGAAGCTCAACGCGGCCTCAAAGGGATCCTCGGCGAGACGGTCGACGATGCCCAAGGCCGCGGCTTCCCGCGCGGGCACCCGCCGCCCGGTCATCATCAGCTCCTTCGCCTTGGCCCGTCCGACGAGCCGGGGCAGGCGTTGCGTCCCGCCGGAGCCGGGGATGATCCCCAGCAGCACCTCGGGCAGCCCGAGGACGGCGTCGCAGGCGGCGATCCGGAAGTCGGCGGCGAGGGCGAGTTCCATTCCGCCGCCCAGCGCGTAGCCGGCGACGGCCGCGACGACCGGGACCGGCAGCTCGGCGAATCGGGTGAACGTCTGCTGCAGCTCGCGGTTCCAGCCGGAGATCTCCTCGAACCCGAATTCCGCCAGCTGCTTGATGTCCGCGCCCGCCGCGAAGCACCGCGGACCGCCGTACAGCACCGCCGCGCGGACGCCGGGATCCGCCGCCAGCGCGTCGGCTGCGTCGGCCAGATCGCGCCGCATCCCGGTGTCGAACGCGTTCAGCGGCGGCGCGTCCAGGCGGACGGTCGCCACGCGGCCGGAGATCTCGAGCCGTACCCGTGCCGTCATGCCGAAGCTCCTCTCCTCACCCGGTCCGGGCTTGTCAGGTCGCTGCCGGAGACCTACAGTGCTCTCCATCACGGTTTCTTAGACCGATTGGTACACGAAACTCGGCAGCGGCACAACACACCGGAGTGATGGCCCATGGATGCAGTCGAATCACCTGTCCCCGAGGGACTCTCGGTCGCGCGAGAGGAAGTCACGGCGGAAGAGCTGGCAGCGCTCGGCGTCGATCTCGCCCGTGATTTCCCGGGTTCCGCGGCGGCCGACTTCCGCCGTTACCCCGTACTGACCGAAGGCGGCTGGTTCACCGTCGTCAAACACCAGAAGACGCTCGAATCGGTGAGCCGCGAACGCGGGCCGCTGCTCGGCCCGATCGTGCTCACCTCCGACGGCCTCGACGTCAACTGACCGCGATTCGCGAAAGGCGGGATGATTCATGATCGGAGTAGACGTCGGCGGCACGTTCACGGACGTGGTGGCGATCGCAGACGGAGAGATCCGCACCGTCAAGGTGTCCACGGACGTGCGCACCACCGAACGCGGTGTTCTGCGCGGTGCCGAGGAGATCGGCGTGGCCGACTCCGCTGTCTTCAACCATGCGAGCACGCACGGCCTGAACGCGATCATCACGCGTCGGCTGCCGAAGATCGCGTTCCTGACCACCCTGGGACACCGGGACATCCTCGACATCGGCCGTACCTGGCGGCCGGTGGAAGGCCTGACGAATCCGGCCTGGCGGCGCTCCTACGGCGACGCGAACCGGCCTCTCGTGCCGCGGTACCTGCGCCGCGGCATCCGGGAACGGCTCACCGCGGACGGCGGTGTGCTCATCCAGCTCGACGAGGACCACGCTCGCGAAGAGCTGCGGATCCTGCGCAAGTGCGGGGTTGAGGGCGTGGCCATCTGCCTCATCAACGCCTACGTCAACCACCACCACGAAGAGCGCCTCCGGCAGCTCGCGCACGAAGAGCTGGGCGACATCCCGGTCTCCATCTCCAGCGAAGTTTCCCCGCTGGCGAAGGAATTCGCCCGCGCCTCGACCACCGTGGTCGACGTGTTCATGCGGCTGACCTACGACGAGTACACCCGCCGGCTCGACTCCGGCCTGCGGGAGCTGGGCTTCGAAGGCGACCTCAACTTCGCCGACTGCGCCGCCCAACTGGTGCGCTCCGACGTGGCGATGGAGCACCCCTTCCGCATCGTGTTCGCCGGCCCGGCGGCCGGAACGGTGTCCAGCGCCCACTTCGGCGATCTGATCGGCGCGGGCAACCTGCTGTGCGCCGACGTCGGCGGCACCTCCTGCGACATCAGCATGGTCACCGAAGGGCGGCCATTCGTGAACACCACGTTCGAACTCGAGCACGACCTCATCGTGAACGCGCTCTCGAACGAGATCTCCAGCATCGGCGCCGGCGGCGGCAGCCTCGTCACGATCAACGCCGCGGGCGAGCTGAAGGTGGGCCCGGGCAGCGCCGGCGCCGACCCGGGCCCGGCCTGCTACGGCCTCGGCGGCATCCAGCCCACCACCACCGACACCTGCCTGCTGATGGGAATCATCGACCCGGACGGGTTCGCCGGCGGCCGGATGAAGCTCGACCCGGACCTGTCCCGGCAGGCGTTCGACGCGCTGGACTCCAAGCTGTCGTTCGAGCAACGGGTCAGCTACGCGTTCAACATCGGCATCAACAACATCGCCGAGGGCGTCGTCAACATCGCCATCCAGCACGGCGTCGACCCTCGCGACTACAGCCTCGTCGCGTTCGGCGCGGCCGGGCCGATGCTGCTGCCCGCGGTGCTCGACCTGGTGCACGCGGCCGAGGTCATCGTGCCGCCGCACCCCGGCCTGTTCTCGGCCCTCGGCCTGGTCAGCTCCGACCTGGTCTATGCCGACAGCCGCAGCGCCTACGCGCTGCTGACCGCCGAGGCAGCCGAACAGGTCGACAAGGTCTATCACTCGATGGAGGAGCGGCTGCGCGAACGGCTGCAGGAGAAGGACCGCGGCAACGTCACCTTCGTCCGCAGCTTCGACGGTCGCCTCGCCGGCCAGACCTGGGAGACGCCGTTCGTCGGCGTGCCTGACGGCGAGATCGACGCCGACGCGATCACGACGATGGTCGCCAACTTCCACGACGCCTACGCCGAACGTTCCGGCAACCGCTTCGAGGCGCTGCCGGTGCAGGGCGTCACTTACCGGGTCCAGGCGGTCGTGAAGGCCGACAAGGTCGAGTACCCGACACTGCCCGAGCGGCCGGCCAGCGAGTCCGCCGAACCGACTCGCACCCTGCAGATCCGCTACCTCACCGACGAGGTGCTCGATGCCGGGGAGTACCAGCGGACCGACCTTCGAGCCGGGGACCGGATCCCCGGCCCCGCGGTGATCCGCGAACCGCTGTCCACCACTTTCCTCGTCCCCGGCCAGGTCGCCACCGTCGGGGCTCACGGCGAGCTGCGCATCCGGAAAGCGTGAACCATGACCTCTCTGAAAGACCTCGACGACGCGCAGTTCGCCGAGCTCTACGGCTCCGACCGGTTCACCGCGTCGGTGCTGGCGAGCCGGATGCGCTACATCGTGCAGCACATGTGCACCGGCCTGCTGAACAACGCGTTCTCCCTCATCCTGCGCGACTGGTACGACTTCGCCGCCACGATTTCCGGCCCGCCGGAGCAGAACTACCCCATGTCCTCGGTGAGCAACAGCCTCGCGATGTTCCTCGGCACCATGTCCGAAGCCGTGCGCAACACCATCGAGGAGTACGGGCCGGAGAACGTCGAACCGGGCGATGTGATCATTTGCAACGACCCGTACCGCGCCGGAAACCACGTCAACGACATCTGCTTCATCCGGCCGGTGTTCCACGAGGGCAAGCTGATCTCCTTCGTGACCCTGCGGGCGCACCAGCTCGACATGGGCGGCGTGGTCCCGGCCGGGTTCAGCGGCACGAAGCGCAACGTCTACGAGAACGGCCTCGTGGTCGCGCCGACCCTGTTGTACCGCAACAACAAGCCGGTCAAGTCCGCGTTCAACCTCATCTTCGACAACGCCCGCTTCTGCGCGCTGCTCCTGCCGGACATCAAGACGATCTACCAGAACCTCCTGCTCGGCGAGCAGTTGATCACGGAAAGCGTGCAGCGCTACGGCGTCGATGCCTATCTCGGTGCCATCCGATACGCCACTGACGTCTCCGCTGAGTCGATGCAGACCGCATTGGCTGAACTTCCAGACGGTGTCTACGAGGCCGAGGAAGGCATCGACTGCGACGGCGTCGACGACTCGATCGAGTACCGGATCCGGCTGAAGATCACCAAGGCCGCCGACCGGATGGAACTCGACTTCAGCGGCACGTCCCCGCAAGCGCGCACCAGCATCAACGCGGGCATCCTCGACACCAAGACCGCGGTCGGGGTCGCGCTGAAGTTCCTCATCGACCCGGCCACCCCGTTCACCTCCGGGGCGTATCGGCCGATCGACATCGTCCTGCCCGCCGGCACGTTCATCAGTGCCACTCCTCCCGACGGCGCGGTGTTCCTGTACTGGGAGAGTACCGGCCCGGTGCTGCTGGCGGTGTTCCGCGCGCTCGAGAAAGCGCTGGGACGCAAGGCGGTCGGCGGCGACTACGGCTCGCTGAACATCCACAACGCCAACGGAGTGCTCGCCGACGGCACCCCGTGGGTCACCACCGCCCAGTGCGGCGGCGAACACGGCCCGTGGGGTGCGACCGAAGCCGGCGACGCCGACAGCTACTCGGTCGTCTATCAGGCCAACAACCTCGACCCGGCGACCGAAGCCATCGAGTCGGAGCTGCCCGCCGTCGTGCTGCGCAAGGAGTACGCGCCCGACAGCTCCGGTGCCGGCGAGAACCGCGGAGGCGCGGCGGTGCTCAAGGACACTCTGTACCTGACGGCGGCAGAGCACTGGTCGAGCCCGTTGCACACCAAGTCCGCCAGCGGCGTCGGCGTCTACGGCGGGCAGGAGGGTGCGCTCGGCGCGACCTGGGTCTTCGATCCGGACTACAAGAACGTGCCGAAGGACAAGGACCTCATCGGCACCGGTCCCGAAGTCTACGCCGGCTCGACGCCCGTGGCGGGCATGCTGGACCCGCGGACCAAGACGGTCGACCCGGACGGCGAATACTTCTACTTCGCCAGCACCCCGGTCTGGCACACCAAACCGAACGCGGTGTTCCGCTACCTCACCAACGGGGGCGGCGGCTGGGGATCGCCGCTGCAGCGCAGTCCTGAACGCGTTTGCCGGGACGTGCGCGACGAGTACGTGACGATCGAGGGCGCTTACCGAGACTACGGCGTCGTCATCACCGGCGACCCGCACGGAGACCCGGAAGGCCTGCAGATCGACGAGGACGCGACTGCCCGGCGCCGCGCCGAGCTGGCCGCGAAGTAAGGAGGAACCGTTGTCCGACAACGGAACAGACGTCGCCCGCCAGAACGCTTTGCGCGACGCGTTCATCAAAGAACGCGGCTACTGGAACCCCTTTTGGGAAGGGCTGCTGAGCCTCGATCCCGAGTTCTTCAACGCCTACCTCGAGTTCTCAGCCGTGCCATGGCGCAAGGGCGTGCTCGAACCGAAGATCAAGGAACTGATCTACACCGCCATCGACGCCTCGACCACGCACCTCTACGAGCCGGGGCTGCGCCAGCACATCCGCAACGCGCTCGGCTACGGCGCCACCAAAGAGGAGATCATGGAGGTGCTGGAGCTGACGAGCGTGCTCGGCATCCACACCTGCACCCTCGGCGTGCCCGTGCTGATGGAGGAGCTGGCTGCCCACGAACAGCAGAAGTCGACGTGACCTCCGGCGTACTCGACCGACGCGGCCCGGCCTCCCTGGCCGGGCAGCGCGCGGTTGTCACCGGGGCCGCGCGCGGGATCGGCAGCCGGATCGCGGTCGAACTCGCACTCGCCGGTGCCCATGTGACAGTGCTCGACGTGCGAGACCCGGCCGAGACGGTGGCCGAGATCGTCGAACAGGGCGGCAGCGCAGCCGGTCGGCGGGCCGACATCACCGACCGCGCCGGCATTGCCGCCGCGATCGCCGAGGCGGCCGGGCCGCAGCAGCGGCTCGACGCACTGGTGACTTGCGCCGCGGTCTACGGCGACACTGTCGCGATCGACGAGCTCCCCGAGTCCGAAGTGGACTTCGTGCTCGGTGTGAACGTCAAGGGAACGCTGTGGTGCATCAACGGCGCGCTGCCGTTCCTGCGCGGACACAACTCGCGCGTAGTGTGCATCGGCTCGGTCGCGGGCAAAGTCGGGGCGTGCTGGCCGGCCCGCATTACGTGGCCAGCAAAGGGGCAGTGCACGCGGTCGTGAAGTGGCTCGCCAAGACCGAAGCCTGCAACGGCATCCTCGCCAATGCCGTCGCCCCGGGCGTCGTCGACACCGAGATGGTCCGCGACAAGGGGTATTCCGAGAACTACAACCCACTGGGTCGGCTGGCCAGGCCCGGGGAGATCGCTCGCGTCGCGGCGTTCCTCGCCTCCCCGGCAGCCAGCTACATGACCGGCACGGTCGTGGACGTCAACGGTGGCTATGCGATGGGCTGAGGCCCGGGAGAACAGGAGAACTGCAGTGGATACAGCGGGATGCGCGGTCGTCACCGGCGCGGGTTCCGGGATCGGCCGCGCCTGCGCCAAGCGGCTCGCGGAATCCGGACTTGCCCTCGCCCTGTTCGACGCGGACGGCGAAGCCGCCGACAAGACAGCGGCCGAATTGCCCACCGCCGCCGCATTCAGCGTCGACGTCACCGACGAACCCTCGGTCGCCGACGCTGTGCTCGAGGCCGCCCGGCGCTTCGGCGCGCCGAAGATTCTCGTCAACGCGGCCGGCATCATCGTGCGCAAGACGCTGCTGGAGTCGAGCGTCGAGGAATGGCGCCGAGTTCTGGACGTCAACCTGACTGGCTACTTCATCATGCTCCGACAGGTCATTCCGCTGATGGCAGCAGATGGCGGCGGAAGCGTCGTCCAGATCGCCTCGATCGCCGGGCACACCGGCTACGGCTTCTCCTCTTACACCGCCGCGAAGGGTGGGGTGCTCGCGCTGACCCGTCAGTTGGCCGCGGAACTGGCGAAGGACGGCATCCGGATCAACTCCGTGAGCCCGGGCGTGGTCCACAGCGGACTCAACCGCGACACGCTCTCCAACAACGCCATCCATGCGGCCACCGTGGCCAACACGCCGCTCGGGCGCATCGGAGAGCCAGACGACATCGCACGCGCGGTCGCCTTCCTCGCGAGCCCCGACGCCGCCTATATCACCGGCACCGACCTGGTCGCCGATGGCGGAATGATCAGCACGATCCACTGGGGTCCGGCCGGCGGCGAGCTGCACAGCTTCCACACCCAGGAGCACTGATGTCGAACTTCGCGACAATCCTTGACCACAACACCGGTCGCAACCCGGGCCGGATTGTGCTGAGACAGGGCGACCGCGCGCTCACCAACCGCGAGCTGCTCGACCGCGTCGACGCGGTCGCCGCCGGGCTCGCCGAACTCGGTGTCGGCCGAGGCGACGTCGTCGCCATCCTGCTCTACAACCACCTCGAGTTCCTCGAGACTGCTTTCGCGGTCAACCGGGTCGGTGCCGCTTTTCTGCCGCTGAACTACCGCCTCTCCCCGGAGGAATGGCGCTACATCCTCGACCACTCCGGCGCCGTGGCGCTGTTGACCGAGTCGGAGTTCCGGCCCGCGGTCGAGCGGCTCTCCCTGCCGGCCCTCAAACACCGGCTGCTGCTGGACGGCACCGCCCACGGCTGGACCGGCTACACCGATCTGCTCGCTGCCAACGAAGGAAAATCGGTCGTCCCCGCGCCGGTCGCCCCGGACGAGCTTCAGCGGCTGATGTACACCTCCGGCACGACTTCCCGCCCCAAGGGCGTGCGGATCACGCACGGCAACCTGGCGTGGAAAAACCTGGCGCACATCGTCGAGTTCGGCATCACCGCCGCCGACACGACGCTCGTGTGCGGGCCGCTCTATCACGTCGGCGGATTCGACCTGCCCGGCATCGGGACGCTGCACGCCGGGGGTTCGCTCATCGTGCTCCGCAAGTTCGACGCGGAGGAGGTCGTGGCGACCATCGAACGCGAGCGCCCGACGAACATCTGGCTCGCACCCGCGATGATGAACGCGATCTTGCAGCTCCCGAACCTCGCCGGGCGGGATACGTCCTCGATCCGGTTCATCATCGGCGGCGGCGAGAAGATGCCCGTCCCGCTGGTCGAACGGATCCTCGCCGCGTTCCCCAACGCGTGGTTCGCCGACGCGTACGGACTCACCGAGACCGTCTCCGGAGACACGTTCAACGACTACGAGCACATGCTGGCCAAGGTCGGCTCCGTCGGCCGCCCCGTCGTCCACCTCGAAGTCCGCATCGTCGACGACGCCGGCATGCCCGTTCCACCGAACGAGCTGGGCGAGATCACCCTCCGCGGCCCCAAAGTCAGCACCGGATACTGGCACGACGACGAGGCCACTGCCAAAGCCTTCCGCGACGGCTGGTTCCACACCGGCGACCTCGGCCGCATCGACGAAGACGGCTACCTCTACATCGAAGACCGCAAGAAGGACATGATCGTCTCCGGCGGAGAGAACATCGCGACTCCGGAGGTAGAACGCGTCCTCTACGAGCACCCGGACGTGGTCGAGGCAGCCGTCGTCGGCATGGGCCACCCGCGGTGGGGAGAAGTCCCGCAAGCGTTCGTGGTTCTGCGCCCCGGAGCCCCGGCCGACCGCGATGCCCTGATCGAGTTCTGCCGGGCCCGGCTCGCCAAGTTCAAAGTCCCCGCCGACCTGGTGTTCCTCGACGTCCTGCCCCGAACACCATCCGGCAAAGTACTGAAACGGAATCTGCGTTCATGACCGTGTTCGACCTCACCGGGAAAGTCGCCTGGGTCACCGGCGCGGGCAAGGGCCTCGGCCGAGCCATCGCCGAAGCCCTCGCCGGGGCAGGCGCGACCCTCGCCGTCACCTCCCGCACCCGCGAAGACCTCGACAAGCTCGCCGCCGACGTCGGTTCCGCCATGGTCCTGCCCGGCTCGGTGTCCGAGCCCGGCTTCGCCGACAGTTGTGTGGAGGCGATCGTCGAACGCTTCGGCCGGCTCGACGTCGCCGTCACAGCCGCGGGCATCAGCCCGTCGTTCCGTCGCAGCGAGGACAGCGCCGACCGCGACTGGGCCCAGGTGCTCGACGTGAACCTCTCCAGCACCTACTACTGCGCGCGGGCAGCCGGGCGGCGAATGATCGAGCAAGGCACCGGTTCGATCATCACGGTCTCGTCGGTGCACGCGCGAACCGGGTTCGACCGGATCGCCGCCTACGCCGCCAGCAAGGGCGGCGTCGAAGCGCTCAGCCGCGTCCTCGCCGTCGAATGGGCTCCTCGCGGCGTCCGGGTGAACGTCCTCGCCCCGGGCTATTTCCACACCGACCTGTCCGAAGGGCTGGTGACGAGCAAGTGGGGAGAGCGGATCCTGGCCCACATCCCGCAGAACCGGGTCGCGAGCCCGCCGGAGCTGGGCGGCGCCGCGGTCTACTTGGCCTCGGATTCAGCCGCCTACACCACCGGAAGCACCCTCACCGTCGACGGCGGCTGGACTGCCTGAGGAGTCAGCGAAAGATGGCCTACTCCGTCATATTGCCGGAACTCGGGGAGAGCGTCACCGAAAGCACCGTGACCCGGTGGCTCAAGCAGGTGGGCGACGTCGTCGAGGTCGACGAGCCGTTGCTCGAGATCTCGACCGACAAGGTCGACACCGAGGTCCCCTCGCCCGCCGCGGGCACCCTGCAGCGCATCGTGGTCCAAGAGGACGAGACCGTCGAGGTCGGCGCCCAGCTCGCTGTGCTCGACGACGGGACTGACTCGGCCCGCGACGCCGAGGCTACCGAGCCCGAGCCGGCCTCGGTAGCTCAGAAAGTCCCGGAGCCGTCCGCGCCGCCTCCTGCCGCGTCATCCTCTGTGCCACCGGCAGCCGACTCGGAGGACGACCAGAAGCCGCGCATAGCCACGCCGTTGATTCGCAGGCTCGCCGCCGAGCACGACATCGACCTGTCGAAGCTGACGGGCAGCGGCGCGGGCGGCCGAATCCGCAAGCAGGACGTGCTCGCCGCCATCGACGGCCAGTACCAGGGGAAAGCCGTCGCCGCGCCGTCGGCTCCCGCCGCTCGGCCAGCGGCATCGGCTCCCGCTGCGCAGACGCCGAGCACGCCAGCTCCTGCGGGCCGGACGCCCGTCCGGGCAACGCCCGGAACCGTGCAGAAAGCGGGCCGGATCCGCCAGGTCATCGCCAAGCGCACCCGCGAATCTTTGCAGGCCTCGGCTCAGCTGACCCAGGTGTTCGAGGTCGACGTCGCGTATCTGAACGAAGAGACCAGCGAGATCACCTATTTCGGTCAGGAGCATCTGTCCGTCGCGGTGGATACGGAGGACGGCCTGATGTCTCCGGTCATCCACAACGCGGGCGAGCTGAACCTCGCCGGTCTGGCCCGGGCGACCGCGGACTTGGCCGTTCGGGCGCGTACCGGGAAGCTCAAGCCGGGCGAGCTGTCCGGCGGCACCTTTTCGGTGACGAACCTCGGCAGCAACGGCGCGCTGTTCGACACTCCGATCATCAACCAGCCGCAGTCCGGGATCCTGGGTGTCGGCGCGGTCGTGAGACGCCCTGTCGTGGTGATCGGTGAGGACGGCCAGGAAGCCGTCGCGATCCGCTCGATGGTCTACCTCGCACTGATCTACGACCATCGCCTCGTCGACGGCGCCGACGCGGGCCGGTTCCTGACCACCATCAAAGCCCGACTCGAAGAAGGTCGTTTCGAGAGCGAAGTCGGGCTGTAGTCGTCTTGCATCGAGCGGAAAGGATGGTTCCACCCGGATCCAGCCTGAGCGCCTCAGCGTGACTGTTGTAGAAGCGCTCCCTCGACCTGTTCAACGACGATGGCGTCGGCGGTCGTGGCAGCGCCGAACGAGGTACGTAGCGGAAGTGCAGAAGCCCGATATTTGTCTGCTGTGCGGAAACGTCGGAATCTCCAGGGCGACGACCCTGGTGGGTGTCGTCCGAGAGATCCTCACTCAGCAGCATGTTGCCGTGGTGCAGTGCGGCGATCGCGGTGGCTGCGGCACCGAGGTGGCGCTGGAGATCGGTGCATGCGCGTTTCTGAGCAGCTAGTTTGAGCCGAAGTTTCCGGATCTTGTCCTCGCGGTGGGGCTGCCTCGGGGTCTGCGGTGCTGCGCTGAGAAACGGTCGCGCGGCTCCGGTGAGAAAGCGGTGCGTGGCCGTTCGCAGCGCTCGGGCGGTCTGCGGTGGCGCCATCTTCGGTGAGAGTGCGGTCAGACGCGGTGGTCATTGGTTCTTCCCGTGGTCACGGTCGAGGGTGGTGTCGCCTGGTCGATCTCTCTGCGGATCAGGACTTTGCGCGCAGGAGGAAGGCTCGGGTGCGCAAGAACTTGAGGTGGATGCGCCGGCGGGAGTCGTGGATGGCGAGGTGCTCGACGCCGATCGTGCTGGCGCGACATCGGTGGTGGTGCCGTGAGGGCGTTGGAACGTTAGGCCCCGTCGAGTTCGATCTGCGATGCCTCGCTGTCCTCGAGCGAGTCTTCGCTAACTTCGACGTGGGTGTCGTCGGTTGCCTGTGCTGCGTCGGAGAATTCTGCGGTCTCGGCAGGATCGGACGTGACCAGCTGGTGCTCGACCGGTGATGCGATGGACTGGAACGCGACTCGCTGCATGCCGGTGCTGAGCAGGCCCTGACCGCGGTCGGCCGAGAGCAGGTATTGCCGCTCGCCCATGGACAGGTCGAAGGCGCGCGTGATCTCGTCAATCGCTTGCGGGGCTTGCCGGAGCAAGATCTGCGTCGCCGCGTTGGCGACGATAGCTTTGCCGACATCCGAGCCGAGCAGATCTGCGGTGTCCTGTGTCGAGATGCCCAGCCCGGCCCAGTGCTTCCGGGAGGCTTTGGCCATGCGGAACAGAAACTCGGCACCAGCAGGGATTTTCATCAAGAGCAAGGCCTCGTCGACCTCGACCAGCCGAGGTTTGCGGATGGCCGGGTTGGACACCTGCCGCCAGATCGTGTCGAGTGTCAGCAGGGTGCCGACGGGTTTGAGTTCGTCCGACAGGTCCCGGAGGGAGTGCACTACCAGGTGTCCTTCAGGCCGCGTCGTCGTGGGGCCGGAGAACAGGCCGGAGAACGCGCCGGTGACGTACGAGCGCAGCTGCGCGGCGAGTTCAGTGCCAGCTTGCTCGTCGTCCGCGGCGAGGACGTCGGTGAGATCGGCCAGCAGCGGTGCCGGACGGGTCCAGGTCCGGGGAACGGAGGTGATATCTCCGCGCTGGTACGTCGTGGTGATCGCCCGGTCGAGCACCGCGCGTTCGACTCCAGTCAGTTCCGTGCCGAGCAGGACCGCGACGACAGTGTGCAGGAAAAGGGATCGACGGATCAGCGCGTCCCGGGGTGCGGTGCGGCGTCCGTCAGGCCGGGTGTGGATGGGCAGATCCATCGGGTTGACGCGGACCTGTTCCCTTGCATTACTGCGAGTCCCTGTTGCGCCCCGGCGGACGCGTCGTCGTCTTCGCCCGGCCGCGCCGCCACCCGAACGGTGCGCTGGCCGACCTGACTACTCCGATCGTTGCCGCGGCGACCGCGGCGAGGCTTGAACCCATCGAGCGTTGCATCGCGCTCACCGCCGAACTCCGCGGCAACAGACTGCTCACGCATGCGCCGCTCGGCCAACGCCGCGCTGCTGCCCGAGCGGACGTTGCCGGAGCACCAGCTGCCCTTCACGCGCACATCGAGGCGCTTGTGTTCGGAATCGCCGACGAGAGCGCAAGCGCAGCTCCGCCGGTGGCCGTTGCTGCGCGCCCGCGGGAACACCGGGTTCTTCGGTCCGTCATTGGCGTCGGCGATTCCGGCCGACTGCAAGCAGCATGACCGCGTGCATGCGGCGCTCTCTCGCCCGCCGTTCCCCGACCCCGGAACCGACGACTTCGCCGAGCATGAGACAGGACGACGCCATGACCCGCTGCTCCGACAGCACCGTGCACTACCACGACGAGACGGTCACGCTCTACACCGGCGACGCCGCGGTCACGCTTGCCGATCTGGCGGACAACTCGGTGGACTGTGTGGTCACCAGCCCGCCGTATTGGGGGCTGCGCGACTACGGCACCGGAACCTGGGTCGGCGGCGATTCCGGCTGCGCGCACGTGGTCGGTACTGGACGCGGCGGCAACGTTCGCCATTCCAAACACCCGCACCTTGCCTACCCGGAGTCTGCGGCGCACCGAGGTGGCACGCCGCAGCGCTGCCGTCGCTGCGGTGCGCAGCGCGAGGACCGCCAGCACGGTCTGGAGCCCACTCCGGAGGCGTACGTGGACCGGCTCCAAGCGGTCTTTGCGCAACTGCACCGTGTCCTCGTTGACACCGGGACCGTGTGGCTGAACCTGGGCGATTCCTACTCCTCCGAACTGCCTGGCCGCGCGGCGTCGGCATCGCCGCGGACGACGGCGCGTCACGCTGTTCCGCTGCCGCGGAAGAACTTGGTCGGGATGCCGTGGCGGGTCGCGTTCGCGTTGCAGACCGACGGATGGATTCTGCGGAACGCGATTGTGTGGCACAAGCCCAATGCCATGCCCGAATCCGTGCGCGACCGGCTCTCGAACCGGTACGAGATGGTGTTCCTGCTGACCAAACGGCAGAAGTACTTTTTCGACCTCGACCCGATCCGCGAACCCCTGGCTCGTCCGGAGGCGGTCAGGGAGGGGCCTCGTGATCGGCGGCGCGAACAAGGGCCGCCAGGGTGGGGTCGGTGCGACCGCGCGTCGCCGCGGGCACAGCGTCTACGGCAAATACCGGGATACGGCCCCCTTCGCCGCGAAGACGCCGGGGGACGCGATGCGGCCCACCGGGACCAAGCACGATGCCGCGCATCTACGGGGCAAGAACCCCGGGGACGTCTGGTCCATCACCACCCGGCCGCTGCGGGAAGCACACTTTGCCGCGTTCCCGGTTGACCTCCCGCTGCGCTGCATCGCCGCGGGCTGCCCGGACGGCGGCGTCGTGCTCGACCCGTTCAGCGGTGCCGCCACGACCGGTCTGGCAGCCCGCCAACTCGGCCGTCCCTATGTCGGCATCGACCTCAATCCGCAGTTCCACGACATCGGTCTCCGCCGCCTGGGCCTCAGCCAGCACGACACGGGGAGGGCAGCGTGAGTACCGCTGCTGCGGGAATTCGAGGATCGGATGGTGTCACGCTGATGACCGCCGACGCGGAGGCCGGGATCCGCAGCTTGCCGGAGAACTCCGTGGACTGTCTGGTCACCAGCCCGCCCTACTGGCGGCTGCGCGACTACGCCCCCGACGTCTGGACCGGCGGCCAGTCAGACTGCCGCCACCGCCCGGCCGGCCGCAGCGACGAAGGCCCGGGCCGATGGCGGTGCCGGGATTGCGGTGCCCGCCGCGAGCACCCGCAGACCGGACTGGAACCGACCGCCGACGACTACATCGCAACCTTGCGTGCGGTCTTCGCCGAGGCTCGGCGTGTGCTCACTCCGCGGGCGACGGTGTGGGTCAACCTGGGCGACAGCTACTCCACCAACTCCGACGGCTACTGGTGCACCGTTCCCGGCCAAACTGGACAACCGCACTACCGGCCACGAGCGGACGTGCCGCACAAGAACCTGCTCGGCATGCCCTGGCGCTTGGCCTTCGTGCTTCAAGACGACGGATGGATCCTGCGATCGGCGATCGTCTGGTGCAAACCCCACTCCACACCCACACGGATCCGTGACCGCCTCGCCACCCGCCACGAGATGATCTTCCTGCTCGTCGCGCAGCCGGATCACCATTTCGACTGCGACTCGATCCGACAGTTGGGCGGTGACCCGGGCGTCGTGTGGAGCATCCTTCCCAACCGCGCCCGCATCGGGCATCCTGCCGTTTCGCCGCTGGAGATCCCGTTCCGTTGCGTGGCCGCTGGATGTCCGCCGGGTGGGCACGTGCTCGACCCGTTCAGCGGCAGCGGTACCACTGGCGTCGCGGCCCGTGCGCTCGGTCGGCGCTTCACCGGCATCGACACCAATCCCGCCTATCACGCCTTCGCCTTCCAGCGCATTGCGCGGGCCGAGGGAGGAACGAGATGACCAACGACGCCGTGTCGATGGTTCGTCATGTTGACGGCCTTGTCCGAGGTGCACCTGCTGATAGCTGCGAGTTTGCTTGCCTCACAAGGGACAAGCGTGTATTCGGTTCAGTTCGGTTGCTGGTGGGGGACGCGGCGGAGGTCGTAGCGGGGATGTCGCCGGGGTCGGTGGATTGTGTGGTGACGTCGCCGCCGTATTGGGGCTTGCGGGATTACCGTGTCGCGGGCCAGTACGGCGCGGAGTCCAGTGTGGATTCTTACGTTGCGAATCTGGTCGGGGTTTTTCATGAGGTGTCGCGGGTTCTGCGGCCGGGCGGGACGGTGTGGCTGAATCTGGGGGATTGCTTCGGTGGTTCGTGGGGAAATTACGTCGCGCGGGGTTCGGCGGCGCGGACGGCGTCGGTGCGCGCGGCGGGTCGTTACGGGGTGCATCGGCCGCCGCAGTCGGCGTTTCGGCGCAAGGATCTGGTGGGCGTGCCGTGGCGGGTGGCGTTGTCGTTGCAGGAACACGGTTGGCTGCTGCGGAACGCGGTGGTGTGGGAGAAGCCGAACGCGCGGCCGGAGAGCGTGCGGGACCGTCTCTCCCAGCGTTACGAGACGGTGTTGCTGTTGGCCCGGTCGCCGGGACACTGGTTTGCTCCGCCGTCAGGGCGGGGGACCGATCATTCGGATGTGTGGAGGGTGTCGTCTGGGCGTTCGGGCACCGGGCATCCTGCTGCAGGAACGCTGGAGATCGCTCGGCGCTGTATTCGTCTCGGCTGTCCTCGTGGGGGAGTGGTGTTGGATCCGTTCTGCGGGAGCGGAACGACCGGAGTCGCCGCGCTGGAGCACAAGTGCTCGTTCGTCGGCGTCGACGTGGACCCCGCTTGTCGGGACTTGGCGCATCGTCGGTTGGCTGAGGCGGTGTCGTGATGGAAGCGATGGACGTCATGACCGTTGCCGAGGTCGCTGCGTTGCCGGCGGTGGTGGATCTGATGACGGCGGCGCGGGCGTTGCGGATCGGGCGGACGACGGCGTACGCGCTGGCGCGTGAGGGCGCTTTCCCGTGCCCGGTTGTGCGCGTGGGCGGCGGGTATCGCGTCCCGACTGCGGGGCTGTTGCGGGTGCTCGGGCTGGAAACGCAGACGGGGTAGCGGGGTTCGGCCTGGTTCGCCGGATCGGGTGATCGTGCTGCAACTCGGGCTTCTCCGAGCGGTGGTCGCGGCGCGAGCATGTCTTCCCCAGCGGTCGGATCCGCTGGTTCCACAAGGCGAGGGGATGGTGTGCGGTGACCGAGGGGTCGGTGTATCGGACGTGCAATTGTCGGGACGAGAACAGAAAACTGCTCGGGAGCGCGTGTCCGAAGCTGACGAATTACAAGCACGGCCAGTGGGGTTTCCGGGTCGAGCTTCCGCCGGACGCGGCGGGGCAGCGGCGTCCACGACGGCGCCGCGGGTTCGACTCGGCCACTGCAGCGCAGGATGAGTTGGAGCATGTGCGCGGGTTGCTGGCAATCGCGGACGAGGACGACGAGGAGTTGCGGCGCGACATCGGCGACGTGATCGCCCTGGCGTTCGCCCAGCGGGAGAAGTTCCCGGACATCGACGAGATGCGACGCCTGGTGCGCGCGGGCGCGGACGTGACCGACGACCCGCTGATGGCCGACGAGTTCGCGGGATTCCTCGCGGCGAAGAAACGGAAGGTCTCACGCAACACCTATCGCTCCTACGAGTCCCATGTGCGGTTGTATCTGGGGCCGCGTCTGGGGCGGGTGCGGCGGCGGAAGCTGCGGGTGCGGCATCTGGACGCGATGTACGACGCCATCGAGGAGCACAACGAGCTGATCGCGGTCTACCGCGAGAGCGGTGACCCGCGGAAGATCGCTGCGGTGAAGTGGCAGCGTCCGGTCGGGCCGTCCTCGATCCACCGGATCAACGGGACGTTGAAGACGTGCCTGAACGGTCCGGTCAAGCAGGGCCTGTTTGTGGTCAATGTGGCGTCTCTGGTCGAGCTTCCTGCGAGGGCGCGGTGGACGCCGTTGGTGTGGACGCCGGAGCGGGTGTTGCAGTGGCAGCGGACGGGGGAAGATCCCGTGCCCGGTGATGGTCTGGACGCTCGAGCAGACTGGTCGTTTTCTCGACGTCGCGGTCAATCATCCGCTGTACCCGTTGTTTCATTTGATCGCGCACATCGGGTTGCGCCGCGGCGAGGCGTGCGGGTTGCGGCGGTCCGAGATCGATCTCGCAGTCGGTGAGGTGCGGGTGTCGAACCAGATCGTGCAGTGGGGTTGGGAGACGGGGGAGACGTCGCCGAAGACGGACGAGTCGGTGAACGCGGTCGCGATCGACCAGGACAACGCCATGGTGCTCGCGCAGCATCTGGCGGCGCAGGACGCGGACCGGGCGCTGGGGGTGCAGTGGAACGAACATGACCTGGCCTTCACGCAATGGGGCGGCATCCCGCTGCATCCCTCTGCGGCCTACCTCATGCGAAGCCTTCGCGATCGGCGGATCCGGGGCAGGTCCCCTCAAGGTGCCGCTCACCGGAGCGCGCTGACATCGTGGAAGCCGGTGACCCGGCGGGTGCTCAACCGAGCGGCGGGTAGGGGAGCAGGCTGCTCGTGTGCTCGTCCACCCGCAGTGTCTTGCCGATCGCGGGGAACGCTCGTTGCGGGCAGGCTGGGCGCTCGCACACTTTGCAGCCCATGCCGATCGGGGTGACCGCGGCGTCGGCACCGAGAGCGAGGCCGTTGGAGTAGATCAGCCGCCGGGCGTGGCGCAGTTCGCAGCCCAGGCCGATCGCGAAGGTCTTGCCCGGGTCGCCGTGCAGACCCGCGGCCAGGCCCGCGCGCACCTCGCCGGGCACGAGCCGCAGCTGGGCGGCGAGGTTTTCGGCCGGTACGTCCAGCTCGGCAACGTGGTTGCGGTGCCGGTAGAACCAATCGCGGATCTCCTCGTGCGACTGCTGGGCCGCAGTGCGGTCCAGGCCCTGCTCGGACACCAGTGCCACGATGGTCTCGATCGACTCCCGGTACCTGCGGTGCAGGGAGACCAGAGTGCGGGCGACCTCGGGCAGCTGGGTGGTCAGTTCGTCGACCTGACCGGCGGAGAAGGTGCCCTCGAGGGTGTCGTCGGCGAATACTTCCCGCACGTCCGCGACCAGCCGGGCGGTGTCCTGCGCGGCGAAGAACTCGGCGTCGATCCCGAACTGCTCGGTGAGCCGGAGCAACACCGGCAGTGAGCGGGCGGCCGTTGTGCTCGAGCTGGTTGACGTAGCTCGGCGAGATCTCCAGCAGCCGGGCCAGCTCGGACTGGGACATCGACCGGTCCTCGCGCAGCTGCCGCAATCGAGCCCCGGCGTACGTCTTCTCCACACCAGACACATTAACAAATTTCACAAGGATGTCGCGAACGTTCACAGAATTTGACAGAGCCGCAGTATCGACCCGGTTATGTGCGGGGTGCCACGCTGAGGAAGAGAGCCACAAGGTTCACAGGAGGGCCACCAATGAGCATCGAGATCGCCCGGGTCGCGGTGGTCGGCGCCGGGCAGATGGGCGCCGGTATCGCCGAGGTCTGCGCCCGCGCCGGGCTGGACGTGCTGGTCTGCGAGCGGGACGCGGCCTCGGCCGAGGCCGGCCGGGCGCGGATTCTCGCGTCTCTGGACCGGGCGGTGCGGGCGGGAAAGCTGGACCGGCCGGCGGCTGAACGGGCGGCCTGGCGGCTGCGGTTCAGCACCGACCTCGGCGACCTGGCCGACCGGCAGCTGGTGCTCGAGGCGGTGGCCGAGGACGAGGCAGTCAAGACCGAGCTGTTCGCGACGCTGGACAAGGTGGTCACCGACCCGTCCGCGATCCTGGCCTCGAACACCTCCTCGATCCCGATCATGCGGCTGGGCATGGCGACCGGCCGTGCCGCCCAGGTGGTCGGCCTGCACTTCTTCAACCCGGTGCCGGTGCTGCCGCTGGTCGAGGTCGTCGGCTCGCTGCTGACCGCCGCGGACACCGTGGACCGGGCCGAGCGGTTCGCCACCGGGGTACTGGGCAAGACCGCGATCCGTGCCGCCGACCGCGCCGGGTTCGTGGTCAACGCGTTGCTCGTGCCGTACTTGCTCTCGGCGATCCGGATGGTCGAATCCGGGTTCGCCTCGGCCGTCGACGTAGACCGGGGGATGGAGCTGGGCACCGCGCACCCGATGGGGCCGCTGCGGTTGACCGACCTGATCGGCCTCGACACTGTCGCCGCGATCGCCGAATCGCTGTACGCGGAGTTCAAGGAAGCTTTGTACGCACCGCCGCCGCTGTTGCTGCGCATGGTCGACGCCGGCCTGCTCGGCAAGAAGTCCGGCCGCGGGTTCTACGTCCACGAGGGAAATCGATGATCGAGCACACCGTCCGTAGCTACCGTTCTGCCGAAGCGCTCCCCCGGGAGGAGCAGCTGGCCTGGAAACTCGCCGCCGTCGCCACCGATCCGGTGCCGGTCACGCCCGAGGTCACCGAGATGGTGATCAACCGCGTGATCGACAACGCCGCCGTGGCCGCGGCTTCGCTGACGCGGCGTCCGGTGTCCGCGGCCAGGGACCAGGCGCTGGCGCACCCGGCCGCGCCGGGCGCGACGGTGTTCGGCGTTCCGGGCCGGTTTTCCCCGGAATGGGCGGCCTGGGCTAACGGCGTCGCGGTGCGCGAACTCGATTACCACGACACGTTCCTTGCCGCGGACTACTCGCATCCCGGGGACAACATCCCGCCGGTCCTCGCGGTCGCGCAGCACGCCGGGCGTACCGGTGCCGATCTGGTGCGCGGGATCGCGGCCGGGTACGAGTTGCAGGTCGACCTCGTCCGCGGGATCTGCCTGCACGAGCACAAGATCGACCACATCGCCCACCTCGGCCCGTCCGTCGCCGGTGGTCTCGGCGCGCTGCTCGGGCTGGACACCGCGGTCGTATACCAGGCGATCGGGCAGGCGCTGCACACCACGACCACGACCAGGCAGTCCCGCAAGGGCGAGATCTCGTCGTGGAAGGCCTACGCACCGGCGTTCGCCGGGAAGGCCGCGATCGAGGCGGTCGACCGGGCCATGCGCGGCGAGGGGGCGCCGAGCCCGATCTACGAAGGCGAGGACGGCTTCATCGCGTGGCTGCTGAGCGGGCCGGAGGTGAGCTACGTCGTGCCGCTGCCCGGTCCGGGCGAGCCAAAGCGGTCCATTTTGGACACTTACACCAAGGAACATTCCGCGGAGTACCAGAGCCAGGCGCTGATCGACCTGGCCCGTCGGCTCGGCCCGCGGATCGGGGAGCTGGGCAAGGTGGAACGGGTCGTGATCCACACCAGTCACCACACGCACTACGTCATCGGCTCCGGGGCGAACGACCCGCAGAAGTACGACCCGCGGGCCAGCCGGGAAACCCTGGACCACTCGATCCCCTACATCTTCGCGGTCGCGCTGCAGGACGGCAGCTGGCACCACGAAGCGTCCTACGCCGCCGCACGCGCGGCCCGGCCGGACACTGTCGAGCTGTGGCAGAAGATCACCACCGTCGAGGATCCGGAATGGACTCGCCGTTATCACGCGCCGGAGCCGGCGTTCGGCGGGCACGTGGAGGTCACCCTGGCCGACGGCACTGTGGTGACCGACGAAATCGCCGTCGCCGACGCGCACCCCGCCGGGGCGAGGCCGTTCGCCCGGGAGCAGTACGTCGCGAAGTTCCGCACCCTCGCGGACGGCGTTGTCGCGAAGGCGGATCAGGATCGTTTCCTGGAGACGGTGACCCGGCTGCCGCAACTCGACGCCGCCGAGGTGCGCGAGCTTGCCCTGCCCGCGGCGATCGACGCGAACCTGGCCACGAAGGGGATTTTCTGATGCTGCACGCCACTCCCGCCGCCGCCGAGAAACGAGCCGCGTTCCGCGCCGGGCTGAACTCCGGGACGCTGCAACGGTTCCCGGGCGCGTTCAACCCGCTGAGCGCCAACCTCATCGAACGCCAGGGTTTCGAAGGCGTCTACATCTCCGGCGCTGTGCTGTCCGCGGACCTCGGCCTTCCCGATATCGGTCTGACCACCATTGCCGAGGTTTCCGACCGGGCCCAGCAGGTCGCCCGGGTGACCGCGCTGGTCGACGCCGACACCGGCTTCGGCGAGCCGATGAACGCCGCCCGCACGGTCCAGCTCCTGGAAGACGCGGGTGTGGCCGGGATGCATCTGGAGGACCAGGTCAACCCGAAACGCTGCGGCCATCTCGACGGCAAGGACGTCGTCGAGATGGCCGCAGCGGTCCGCCGCATTTCGGCCGCGGTGTCCGCCCGCCGTGACCCGGACTTCGTCGTCGCCGCCCGCACCGACGCGGCCGGGGTCAACGGCCTGGACGACGCGATCGAGCGGGCCAAGGCCTTCGCCGACGCGGGTGCGGACCTCATCTTCCCCGGGGCCATGACCGGTCCAGCCGACTTCGAGAAGATGCGCGCCGCCGTCGACGTCCCGATTCTCGCCAACATGACCGAGTTCGGCAAAAGCAAGCTGCTGGATGCCCCGACGCTGGAATCGCTCGGAGTGAACCTGGTCATCTACCCGGTCACCTTGCTGCGGATCGCGATGCACGCCGCCGGAGCGGCGCTGCGCGAGATCGCCGGGGAAGGCACCCAGGAGGGGCTGCTGGACCGCATGCAGCACCGCCGCGACCTCTACGACCTGCTCGATTACCAGTCTTACGCCACGTTCGACCAGAACATCTTCACTTTTTCCGTGTGACCCCGGCCGGGACGCACACGAGCACCGGGAGGACGCCGATGTCCGCACCAACCATCCACAAAGGACTCGCCGGAGTCGTCGTCGACACCACCGAGGTGTCTATGGTCAACCCCGACACCAACTCGCTGACCTACCGCGGTTATCCGGTCCAGGACCTCGCCGCGCACTGCAGCTTCGAGGAGGTCGCCTACCTGCTCTGGCACGGCGAGTTGCCCACCCCGGCCGAACTGGCCGCGCAGAACGAAGCCGAACGGGCGCAGCGCGGCCTGCCGGCCGACCTGGTGATGACGTTGCTCAGCCTGCCCGAAACTGCGCATCCGATGGACACCCTGCGCACGGCCGTCAGCATCCTCGGCGCGAACGATCCGGCCGAGGACGACAACTCGCCTGAAGCCAACCGTGCCAAGGCACTGAGGTTGTTCGCGGTGCTGCCCTCGGTCGTCGCGATGACCCAGCGCCGCCGGCACGGTCTGCTGCCGCTTCCTCCCCGAGAGGACCTCGGCTACGCGGAGAACTTCCTGTACCTGACCCTCGGCCAGGTTCCCGAGCCGGTGCTCGTGCGGGCTTTCGAGACGTCCCTGATTCTCTACGCCGAGCACAGCTTCAACGCCTCCACGTTTACGTCGCGGGTGGTCACCTCGACGCTGTCGGATCTCTACAGCGCGGTGACCGCGGCGATCGGTGCGGTGAAGGGACCGTTGCACGGCGGCGCGAACGAAGCCGTGATGGCGACGTTCGAGGAGATCGGTACCGCAGGCAACGCGGAAGCCTGGCTGGCACAGGCACTCGCCGACAAACGCAAGATCATGGGCTTCGGCCACCGCGTGTATAAGAAGGGCGATTCACGCGTCCCGACCATGCGCCAGGCCTTGCAGGAGGTCTCGGAACACCGCGATGGACACGCATGCTCGACCTCTACGAAGCACTCGCTCAGGCGATGTACACGGCGAAGGGGCTGCACCCGAACCTGGATTACCCGGCGGGCCCTGCGTACCACTTGATGGGATTCGATACCCCGGTGTTCACGCCGATCTTCGTCGCCGCGCGGATCACCGGCTGGACCGCGCACATCACCGAACAGCTCGCCGCCAACAGCCTGATCCGCCCGTCGAGCACCTACAACGGCAAACCGCAGCGTGCCATTGCCCGCTCGTGATCGCGCGGGCAATGGCACGCGGGGAGGAAAGGGAGAATGTGGGCGGCTAGAGTGGTGACGCAGCTGGTTCGATCCCCGTGAGTGCCATGGCGGGGATCGAGGCAAGAGGGAACCCGGTGCGAATCCGGGACTGCCCCGCAGCGGTGAGCAGGAACGACCGCTGTCAGTCTCCCCGGAGACAGCACTGAGCCCGGTCGGGCTTGGGAAGCGACGGCCAGTAGGGACCTGGCGCACGCCGGAATGCCCGCGAGTCCGAAGACCTGCCCGCTGTGCACTCGGCAACCGCGGGGTGCAGGCCGTGACCTCGCGGGTTGGGTCGTCGCCGGAATCGGGGCCGGTTGCCGGTCACCGGTTCGGATGCCCTCCCGCAGGTTCACGCGGACTCGCGAAGGAGAGCCCCCGTGACCCAGACCACTCCGACCAGCCGTGCCGCCGTGTACGGCTATCCCCGCCAGGGTGCCCAGCGGGAGCTGAAGAAAGCGATCGAGTCCTACTGGAGCGGGCGCAGCGACGCCGATGCCCTGTTCGCGGCCGCCCGTGACCTGGGCGCCCGCATGGCTGCGGCTGTGGGACCACACCGTCGGGCACGCCACCAGGAACGGCCCGCCCGCCGCGGCCTGACCCACCCCCGCCGACACCCGGCCACACTCCCCGATCAGTGGAAGAGCTGGACAGACCAGCGACTCTCGCACACCGCCAGACCGCGCTTCTTGATCAACTCGAGCCAAGGATCACTGCCACAGTGGATCTGCGGATCGAGGCTTAGGGCCCACGCCCTGCAACGACGCAGCTGAACGCGGGTCCAAGGACAGCACCACCGCAAGACCGGGATCGGCAAACCTCAAAGGCGGTTGGCGTTCTTCCAGTCCTCCGCGGTGCCGGAGTCGGCGAACAACGTCACCACGGTTTCGTCCGGGGTGCGGGTAGCGGCCAAGCGGCGGGCGGTGAGCCAGTTGGCCGCCGCGGAGCCGCCGATTGCGGTGCCGGTGGCGTCGCGGAAGTCGCGCATGCTGCGGAGGACCTCGGGGTAGGAGACGGTCTGGTGCCGGACTCCCGGGATCAGACCGCTGACGAAGCGCTGGTGCATGCCGTAGCCTAGGCCGCCGGCGCCCGGGAACTTGGAGATTTCGTTCGGCGGGCTCGTGGTGCCGAAGGGGAGTTCCGCCGGGGTCACCGCGACGACGTCGAGTTCGCCGTACTCCTTGCGCAGTGCGCGGGCGACTCCGCCCAGGGTGGCGCCGCTGCCGACCGCGGCTGTCCACGCGGACGGGCGGCGTCCGGCTAGCTGGGTGATGATTTCCTGGCCGGTGAGGAACTGGTTCACCGCGAAGTTGTGTGCGTCGCGGTGCTGCGCGACCATCGTCCAGCGCGGGTCGGCGTCGGCGATTTCCTTGGAGAGCTTGAGGAATCCCAGCACGAACTCCGAACCGCGGGAGAACTCGACCGAGGCTCCGGTGCCGCGGATCTCCTCGACGACGCTCTCGGCCATCGAACTCGGCAGCACGACCTTGATCGGGATTCCGGCCAGTTTCCCGAGGTGCGCCAGCGCCCGCGCCATGTTGCCGCCCGAACCGGCGACGATGCGCAGTCCGTCCAGGCGGTCGGCGTTGGCGTTCACGGCACCGCACAGCAGCGAGTACGCGGTGCGGTCCTTGACCGAGCCGAACGGGTTCTCGAACTCGTACTTGGCGAAGATCTTCGCTCCGCCGTCCGGCCCGGGGACCTCGACGAGCCGGGAATGCCCGAGCCGGTCCCGGAATTCCTTCAACGCCGGGAACTGTTCCAGGGCCAGCCGCTCGTCGAACATCTCGTCCAGCGGCTCGCCGATCGTCAGGTCGATCACGTCCTGGTAGGCGTTCGTCATGACTCCTCTTTCTCGCCTCGGAAACCGCGTCGAACTGTAGCCGTTTTCCCCTGCGTATCAACGTTTTCCCACTGCCAAGGCTGAACACTTCAGCGCACGAGAGCGCGGGTCAGTCCCGCCAGCTGCACAGCCGCCGCGCGGTAGCTCAGCGGCGGTTCCGGTTGCCACGCATGCACCCGTCCCGCCCGCACGGCTTCCTGCCGCTGCCAGAACGGATGCCCGGCGACGTCCGCGAGCTGCAGGCTCGTGGTGCGGGCGTCCACCATGAGCACGTCCGCCGGGTAGCGCAACGAGTTCTCCCAGGACAGTTTCAGCGCGTATTTGCCGCCGGGCGGCAGCACCGCGGGCACTCCGAGCGCGAGGTACTCCCGCAGCAACGGCCATCCCGTGCGGGCGATCCGGATCCCATCCGGGTCGATCGAAACGAACAACACCCGAGGAGCTTGCCGCGCCACCGCCCGCAGTTCAGCCCTCGCCCGCAGGTACTGCGCCCGGTGCGACGCGACCCCGGACGCGCCGAGCGAAGCGGCCAGCTCGCCGAACCTGCGCAGAGAATCCGGCAGCTCAGCCCCATAACTTTCGAAGGACGCCACCGGACAGAACTTCCGCACCTGCGCCCCCACTCCCGGCTCGAGCTGGGAAAGCCCGTACTGCAAGGAGTCCAGCACCAGGTCCGGGTGGAGCGCGCCCGCTCGCTCCACGTTCAGCTGGCCCCACGCGGAGCCCACCACCTCAGCGCGGTCGACATGTCCCAGGATCGCGCGGTCGAGTTTGCGGCCCTGCGCCAGAACTCCGCCATAGACTCCGGCCACGTCGAGGCCGTAGTCGCGCAGCGTGCTGGCCACTGTGACGTAGGCGATGATTCTTCTTGGCACCGAAGGAAATTCCAGCCGCAGCCCGGCGTCGTCGGTAACCGTCCACGGCCCCGGAGGCACCTGCCGGACCGGACCGGCATCCGCGGAACCGTGCATCAGCCGCGGTGCGACCACTGCGGCTGTCGCGGCGAACCCGCCGAAGAGCACGGTCCGCCGGGCGGCCTTTCCCGCACCCTTCGCCATCGAACCTCCTGTGCCGCAGGGAGAAAGTGTTCGCCCGTCCCAGTCGGACACTTGCCGGAATTAGGTTTCCTAACCATAATCCGGCTCCTGCGAACGGAGAAGCCGCTCGCTTTCTCCGGGGATGAACATGGCGCAAGCTCAGCGAATACCCGCTCCACACCGGCACCGCGGAAGCCGCACGGCCCGGCTCGGCGCTGGATGGCTCGGTGCACTCGCAGTGCTGGCGGTCGTCACCCTGGTCAGCGTCTGCGTCGGGGCCACCTTTGTTTTCCCCGGCACGGTCCTGGACGCGCTGCTGCACTACGACCCAGCACGGCTGGACGAACTCGCGGTGCGGACGCTTCGGCTACCGCGCACGCTCGTCGGACTCGCTGCCGGTGCGGGACTCGGCCTGGCTGGCGCGATCCTGCAATCTTCGGTGCGAAACCCGTTGGCAGATCCGGGAATCCTGGGCATCAACGCCGGAGCGGCACTGGCGATCGTCCTCGGCTTGACCACGATGGGTTCGCTGACCGGAGCGTCCACCGCCGGGCTCGCCCTGGCCGGCGCAGCGACCGCAGCGGCCGTGGTGCACCTGCTCGCCCGCCGATCGCGCGGCCCGGTGACGTTGTTGCTCGCCGGAACCGCACTCACCGCGATCCTCACCTCCGCGATCAGCGCCGTATTGCTGACCGACGGCGGCACGTTCGCCCAATTCCGGTTCTGGCAGGTCGGTTCCCTGACCGGACGGCCGGTCCCGGTGCTCCTCGCCAGCACGGCGCTGCTCGTGCCCGCGCTCGGATGCGGCCTGCTGCTGGGCAGGGCGCTCAACGTGCAGTCGCTGGGCGAGGACCTCGCGATTTCGCTCGGGCAGCGAGCCGCCCCGGCGAAACTGCTGTCCGGCGCGGTGGTCGTGGTGCTGTCCGGAGTTTCCACCGCGATCGCCGGGCCGATCGGTTTCCTCGGACTGCTGGTGCCGCATCTGGCGCGGCTGATCACGGGACCGGACCAGCGCTGGGTGCTGCGCTATTCGGTGCTGCTGGGCCCGCTGCTGCTGGTGCTCGCCGACCTCCTCGGCCGGTTCGCGGCGGGACCGGCCGAACTGCCCGCGGGCGTGGTGACCGCGGTGCTCGGGACGCCGGTGCTGATCGTGCTGGCCCGGCGCAGGAAGCTTTCGCCGGTTTGAGCTGCGTCGAGCCGATCACGCCAATGAGGGACCGCCCGCCGCGCTACACGCCTCGCGGTGGCCAGGCCTCGCAACCACGACTTCTCCACCCATCGACCGTGCACCGCACCCGGCCGCGTCGCTGTCGGCAGGCACCGCAACCACGACCTCCCCGCCCTTCCACCGTGCGCGGTTCCGGCGCTCCGACCTCACGACAAACCTGACATGCGCCGCACCCGCCCCGCCGCCAACGGGCGCCGCAAACCACGACCTCCCCACCCATCCACCGCGCACCGCACCCGACCGCGTCGCCAAGCTTCGCAACCACAACCTCCCCGCCCATCCACCGCGCGCGATCCCCGCGCACCGACCCCACGACGAACCTGACATGAACCGAACCACCCGCCTCGTCCTCCCAGCCCTCGTCATCCTCGTCGGCGGCCTCCTCACCGCAGGACTCCTCTACGGCGACTTCCCAGTCCCTCCCTCGTCCGTCCTCCGTGCGCTCACCGGAACCGCCGAGCCGCGGGCCTCTTTCTTCGTCCTCGACGTCCGGCTTCCTCGGCTGCTGCTTGCCCTCACGACCGGTGCGGCTTTCGGGTTGGCGGGTGCGATCGCGCAATCCCTCGTCCGCAATCCGCTCGCCAGTCCGGACGTGCTCGGCACGACCTCCGGGGCCGCCGCGGGCGCGGTGTCCGCGTTGCTGCTGCTCGGCTGGACGGGGGCGGCCGTGTCGGGGGCGGCGCTGGTCGGCGGGCTGGTCACCGCCGGGGTGGTGCACCTGCTGGCCGTCGCGCGGGGGCGGAATCTCGTCCTGATCGGCGTCGCGATCGCGGCGTTGCTGGCGGGCGGAGTGTCTTGGCTTCTGACCGTCGGCGAGGCGACCCAGGCGCAGGCGGCGCTGGTGTGGCTCACCGGGACGCTCGACGGCCGGTCCTGGCCGGAACTCGGGTCGTTGCTGTGGTTCACGATTCCGGCCGCGTTGGCCGTGGTGCCGTTTGCGCGGCCGCTGGCGCTTCTCGGGCACGGCGACGACCTCGCCCGCTCGCTCGGTGTCGCGGTGGGAAAGACTCGCTTCTTCCTGACGGTCGCGGCCACGGTGCTCGCGTCGGCCGCCACAGCGGCGGTGGGGCCCGTCGCCTTCGTGGCACTTACTGCTCCGGCGTTGGCCCGGCTGCTGGCTGGCAGCCGGGAGCCGTCGCTCGCCGCGTCGGCGTTGACGGGGTCGGCGTTGCTGATGCTGGCCGATCTGCTGGCGCGTTCGCTGAGTTCGGCCGCGGAAATCCCGGTCGGAGTGGTGACCGGGATCGTCGGCGGGGCGTATCTGCTGTTCTTGCTCGTCGGCCGGGGAACGCGGTGAAGGAATTGCCTTCAAAAACCGTTCACACGATGGCTTCGCACTCTTCGATCGAGGCCAGCAGGAAATCGCATCCGTCGGCGCAATCGTCGATTCGCAGGGAAACGTTTCCGATCACCCGGGAAAGGTCGGCGGCCATCCGGCGCAGTTCCCGTTCGGCGGGCGGGGCGGCGGACCCCTCGCTCAGCTGACGGATCCAGCTCAAATCCTGCGCCGCCCAAGAAAGCAGCGCGCGGTCGTCCAGCTTGCCGTCCAGGGCCAGCAACTGGTCGACCCTCGCCCGCAGCGCCCGAATCATCAGCGGGTCGACCGTGACCGGAGCCGAGGCGGGTGGGCGGACGTCGCGGGCCGCCAGCGCCGGCCACAGCTTCGCGAGTCCGATTTCCTCGCCCAGCTCAGCGGAAAGGATCGTGGCGACCACCGCGGGCAGCGGATCGCGCGGCGTGACCCCGCGCAGCCAATGGTAGGGGCCTTGGCGCTGATCGTGCCCGATCCGAGCCTGCGGTTGATCTCGCGGGCGAGCCGGTCCGGCGACCAGGAAAGCCGCCGCAGGCACGCGCCGAGAACTCCTTTGGCCGCAGGCGAAACCGACGGCCGGGAACCCGGCCGCGGCGAACCCGACGGAGCGGCGACCGGGCCCGCCCGTCCCGCACGTGCGGGAATAAGCGCATTGCCTTCCGGACCGGGTACATGGCCCACCCGTATCGGATACCGTGCCTGCACGAAATCCCCCACATCCGCCGGATCGCGACGTCTTGCCTCGATCCTAACGGACCGGCCGCGCCGCGACAATTGACCATCGCCGGTGAGCTGCCTCACGAGTGGCGCGAACATTCCTTCGCGGCGGTTTTTTTCCGGTGCCCGATTCTTGTCGCCTTCCTTACGCGGTCCGCGGAACGGCGAGCACTTTGCTTCCCTCGGGCACGTCGGAGACCACGAGCGCGGTCGCGCCCACGAACGAATCGTCGCCGACCTCGACCGGGCCGAGCACCGTGGCACCGGCCCCGAAGGTGACCCGGTCGCCGACCGCCGGATGCCGTCGTTCGCCCGCGTCCCTTCTGTTGTCGCGCCACCAGCCGACCGCGCCGAGTGTCACGTGCTGGTACAGCGTCACGTCTTGGCCGACTACCGCGGTCTCCCCGATGATCACCCCGGTGCCGTGGTCGATGAACAACCGGCGGCCGATCACCGCGCCGGGATGGATCTCGACGCCGGTGAGCACCCGCGCGAGATTGGTCAGCAGCCGTGCGGCGATCCGGTGCCCGCGCCGGTAAAGCGCGTGCGCGACGCGATGGATCCAGACCGCGGGCAGCGTGGAATGGGCCAGCGCCTCGGCGAGAGTGTCGATCGACGGATCCCGTTCGACGATCGTGCGGAGGTCTTCGCGCATCCGTGCGAATGCCCCGAGGCGACCCGAATCCGCGGCGGCCCCGGACTCGGCACGACGCGGCGGCGCCGGGCTGACGGACCGGACAGTGACCATCGTTCAGCCCTTCCCCTTCGTCTTTTCCCAGATGTCGACTACTGCGGTGACCTCGTGCGGGCCGTCCGGAAAAATCGTGACGACGACGTCCTCCGGCGGCAGCTTCGCGGCGACCGCGCGGGCGACGAGCCAGTTCGCCGCCGAGGCCGGGCCGATCTCGCGACCCGTCGCGGCACGGAATTCCCGGACCCCGGCGCGGGCCTCGCCCGCACTCACGCTTTCCGTTGCCAAGTCCGGCAATTCGCCCTCCACGAGCGGCTGCCGGTAGCCGTGGCCGAGCCCGGCCCATCCCGGCAGCCCGGACCGCGGCGCGGCCGCCGACCCGTACGGCAGCTCCGCGGCGGTCACCCCGGTGACGACCGGGTCCGCACCCGCCGCGCGCAACGCCCTGGTCACCCCGGCGAGGCAGCCGCCGGCGCCGGCGCCGCACACCCACGCGGCCGGGACGAGACCGTCGAGCTGGCCGATGATCTCGCGTCCGGTCACGAACTCGTGCATCGCCACGCACACCGGATCACGATGCGCGTCCAGGAGAATCCACTCCGGTTCGGCTTCCGCGATCTCCCCGGCCAGCGCGATCGCGGCGAGCGGCCCGCCTTCCGGATCGGCCCGGTCGACCCGCACGACGGCCCCGTCCGGCCCGAGCGGCACTTCCTCGGCGAGCGCCAGCCGCAGCGGCACGCCGATCAGCGAGCAGAGGTGGCTCAGCGCGCGAGCCAGCTCCGGTCCGGCCGCGGCGACGAACCGCGGTTCGTCCGGGGAGGCCCCGATCGCCTGGCAGGCCAGCGCGTACGCCACCCGGTCCGCGTCCGATCCGGTCGGGTTCTCGTATTCGTGTTTGGCCAGCACCCGGGCCTCGCCCGGCGGTCCGGGCACTTCGGCGAGCCGGGTCAGGCCGAGCCCCGCCCGGAAGGCGCGCAGCCGGGGAAACCGGGAGAGCGGAACGCTTTCCCGGAACAGCGAACCGTGCGGTTCGGGCAGGGCGGTCCAGTTCGGGAACCGTCGCGTGGGCACCACGCTCTTCACTCCTTCGGCTCAGCGGGCACGGTCTTTTCCAGCGCCTCGGCGAACGCGGCCGGGGTGGGCCGCGCCATCACGTCCGGCAACGAGATCTCTTGGCCGAGCGCGGCGGCGAGACCGGCGCTCAGCTTCGCGGCGAGCAGCGAATGGCCGCCCAATTCGAAGAAATCGTCGTGCACGCCGATCGGCCGGTACTGCAGGACGTCCTCCCACACCGCGACGATCCGGCGGAGCAGTTCGGTGTCCGGCGCGGCGAAGCTCCCGCTCAGTTCGGCAGGCCGGGAAACGGCTTCGTCCGCCGGGACTGCGGCCGGTTCCGGCGTGCCCGGCTGCCGCCCGATCCAGTACCGCTGCCGGGCGAACGCGTACCCCGGCAACGCGACCGTCTGACCAGCCCCGTCGTGCACCGCCTCCAGATCGACCGGACAGCCCCGCTGCCAGAGCGCGCTGACCGCGCCCAGCAGCACCTCCAGCTCGGGCCGGTTTTCGTTCGGGCGCGGCATAGTGCGCGCCACGGCGACCCGGTCGCCGAGCGTCGCCCGCGCCAGCGTGCCGAGCGTGGCTCCGGGGCCGACTTCCAGCACCAGCCCGCCCGCCGCGCCGGCGAGAGCCGAGGCGAAGCGCACCGGTTCCCTCGCGTGCGCCGCCCAATACCCGGGATCGACGGCCTGCTCGCCGGTGAGCAAGGCACCGGTGACCGCGGAGAACACCGGCACCTCGGGTTCGCTGAGCCGCGCCGTGCCGAGGAATTCGGCCAGCCGCGGCACGACCCCGTCCATCATCGCCGAGTGGAAGGCGTGCGACGTGTGCAGCGGTTTGTGCTGGATCACTTGCCCAGCAAGGACTTCAGCGCATTTCTCGATCGCTTTCGCGGGCCCGCTCAGCACGCACAGCTCCGGCGCGTTGACCGCGGCGACCGTGACTTCGCCGGACAGCAACCCGCTGATCCGCTCCTCCGCCGCGGAAACGGCGAGCATCACTCCCGGCGGCTGCTCCGCCATCAACCGGCCTCGCTCCGCGACGAACCGCAGCGCGTCCGGCAGCGACAGCACCCCCGACAAGCAGGCTGCCACCAGTTCGCCCAGGCTGTGGCCGACCATGGCGTCGGCGCGGCAATCCCAATCGAGCAGCTGGCTGGCGAGCGCGTAGGAGGTCACGAACAACGCTGGTTGCGCGAGTTCAGTCGCCCGCAGCCGTGCCGGATCGGTGTCCGGCGAGAACATCAGCTCCCGCAGGTCGACACCGAGACGCGGCGTCAATTCCCGGACGCATTCGTCGACAGTCTCGGCATAACCGGGCAGTTCGCGATAGAACTCCGCTCCCATGCCGGGATACTGCGCGCCTTGCCCGGGGAACATCCACACGACGCGGGGCTTGTTCGCCGACGCCGCGGCCGCTGGCGCGGCGAGAGCGGCAGCCGAATCGGTCACCACCACCGCCCGCCGGTACCGCCAGGTTTCGCGGCCACGACGCAACGTCGCAGCGACGTCCGCGAAAGCCGGTGCGTCTGGTTCCCGAAGCACCGCGGCCAGGTCGCCGGTCATCGTCTCCAGCGCTTCCTTCGTTTTCGCGGACAGCACCAGCACTTGCGGACGGCGAACCGGCGGCGTCGGCGTCGGCCGGGCCGCTTCTTCGAGCAGGACGTGCGCGTTGGTCCCGCCGATGCCGAACGCGCTGACCCCGATCCGCCGCGGCGACCCGCCGGTCTCCCATTCCCGGGCCTCGGTCCGCACCACGAACGGCGTGCTCGCGAAGTCGATCGCCGGATTCGGCTCGGCGAAGTGCGCCGTCGGGGCCAGCACCCCGTGCTGGAGCTGGAGAATCGCCTTGATCAGCCCGGCGATCCCGGCCGCGGACTCCAGGTGCCCGACGTTGCCCTTCACCGAGCCGACCGTGCAGAACCCGGTGCGCGAGGTGCGGAAAGCCCGGCTCAGCGCGGTGATTTCGATCGGGTCGCCGATCGGGGTCGCGGTGCCGTGCGCCTCCACCGCGGTGATCGTGTCCGGTGCGAAGTCCGCGTCCGACAGCGCGGCGCGCACCACTGCCTCCTGGCCGGCGGCGCTCGGCGCGGTGAAGCCGACCTTGCCCGCGCCGTCGTTGTTCGCCGCCGATCCGGCGAGCACCGCGAGCACCCGGTCCCCGGCCGCGACCGCGTCGTCGAGCCGTTTGAGCACCACGGCACCGACGCCGTTCCCGAACACCGTCCCGGAGGCCGCCGCGTCGAACGGACGGCAGTGCCCGTCCCGCGAGAACACTATGCCGCGTTCCCAGCGGTAGCCGACCCGGTGCGGAACCCGCACGCACACCCCGCCGGCGAGCGCGATTTCGCACTCGCCCGCGCGCAGCGCCCGCACCGCCTGGTGCACCGCGACGAGCGAGCCGGAGCACGCGGTCTGCACGCTCACCGCCGGTCCGGTCAGGCCGAGCCGGTGCGCGATGCGGGTGGCGAGGTAGTCCTTGTCGTTGTGGATCTGCAGTTCGAAGATCTCCGAGCCGAGCACGACCGGACGTCCGTCGAGCAGGTTCGACATCAGGTACGCGGGCATTCCCGCCGAGGCGAACACTCCGCCGCCGGTCGCGTCGCCGGGCCGGATCCCCGCGTCCTCCATCGCGTGCCAGGCGCATTCGAGGAACACCCGGTGCTGCGGGTCCAGTAGCGCCGCCTCGCGCGCGCCGAAGCCGAAGAAGCGGGCGTCGAACAGATCGTGCTCCGCCAGCGTCGCGGCCACCGGCACGTAATCCGGGTGCGCGATCTCGTCGGCGGGCACGCCTTCGGAGAGCAGTTCGGTTTCGCTGAGCGGCGCGACGGATTCGACCCCGTCGCGAAGGTTGCGCCAGAACGCCGCCGTGCTGGACGCGCCGGGGAACCGGCCCGCCATGCCGACGACGGCGATCCGCCGGTCCGCACTCACTGGACGGCGGCCCGGAGGCCGGTCAACGCGTGCCGGGCGATGTCGTGCCCGGTCTTGTCGTCGGAGAGCAGGTCGGCGCAGATCCGGCCGAACAGCGGGACCAGCTTGAACGCCCAGCCGCCCGCGGCGACCACGACGTTCTCGCCGCCGTCGACCAGGCCCTCGGCGGTGCCGAGGTAGAACTGCCGCTGCGGATCGCCCGGCAGCACCGCGAGACAGGTGCCGGTCGACACCGGTTCCGGGTCCAGCCAGGGAAGATGCGCGCGCACCCAGCCGGACACCCGCTCGACGTGCGCGGGTTGCGGACGGCCGGTGGCGAGGTCGGGGTCGGCCAGCGCGTCCACCTCGAAGTCCGGGCCGAGCCGGGCGAGCCCGTCGTTCGCCCACGGATTGGGCGGGAAACCGTAGAACAGGTTGGTGTCCTCGGCGGTCGGCTCCTGGAAGGCGAACCAGAACGGCCTGCGCACGCCGTCGCCCCGGTCGCGCAAGGTCACCAGCGCCATCTCGTAGGTGTGCAGGTCCAGTTCTCCCGCGCCCCACGGCCGGATCAGCTCGTTGACGTGCGCGTTCGACGCCAGCACCACTTTGTCCGCGCGGTAGGTCGCCCGGTCGCTGCGCACCACGACGCCGTCCGGCCCCGGCTCCACCGCGAGAATCCGTTCCGGCGACTGCATCCGCACGCCGCCCAGGTGACATTGCTGCACCAGCGCGGCCAGCGTGCCGCGCACGTCGATGGCTCCCCCGCTCGGCTGCAGGAAGCCCTCGAAATGGGCGGGCAGGTTGCGGAATCCGTAGCGGCGCTCGATTTCCTTGCCGGACAACCATTCGTAGGGCACGGACAGCTCGTCCATCGCCGCTGCGGTGTCGGCGATGTGGCCCTCGTTGGTGGGCACGTGGGTGTCGCCGAACCACAGGCTGCCCAGTTCGTGCACCAGCGTGCGCCCGGTGTCGGCCTCCAGTTCCTTCCACAGCGGCGCGGTCGCCAGCGTGAGCCGGAAGATGTCCGGCTGGGTGTACTGCACCCGCCAATGCCGTTCGCCGCCGCTGGATCCGCAGCTCTCGTTCAGGAAGCCGAACCGGTCGGTGACGAGCACGCGCGCGCCGCCGACCGCCGACCGCCACGCGGCGGACAGGCCGATCGGACCGCCGCCGATCACGATCACGTCGAACCGCTCCTCGGCACTCATGCCAGTACGTCCTCTCGTCGAAGAATCCCGGTGATCGCGGCGACCGTCTCCGCCGCCGCTTCGCGCAGGTAGAAATGGCCGCCCGGAAAGACAGTCCGGTCGAATCCGGCCCGGCACCACGCGGCCCAGCCCGCGACCTCGTCCGGGCTCACCGCCGGATCCTCGGCCCCGCAGAAGGCATTGACCGGGACGGTGATTTCCGCCGCCGCGGGCCGATAGGTCTCGACCGCCTCGTAGTCGGCGCGGACGAGCCCGGCCACGAACGCGCTGAGCCGCGAATCGGCCCGGATGCCGGAGGTCCCCGCCGGCCAGCCAGTCGACGAGGTCCAGCACGGCCTCGTCCCCGAAATCGCGGACGCCCCGGTCCGGCAGCAGCCCGGGTGGGAACTGGCTGGACACGATCAGCCGGCGCGGTGCCGGAAAACCGTTCTGCCGCACCACATTCAGCAGCTCGTACCCGACCAGCGCGCCCATGCTGTGGCCGAACACGGTGTACGGCGCGTCGAGCACCTCGGCCAGCGCGTCGGCCGCGGCTTCGGCCAGTTCCGCCAGATCGGTCAGCGCGGGCTCGCCGGTCCGGTCCTCCCGGCCCGGGTACTGCACGGCCAGCAGTTCGACCTCCGGCGGAAGCAGCGGCCGCCACGGCCGGAACGCCGACGCGCCGCCCCCGGCGTGCGGAAGGCAGACCAGTTGCTGCCGGACCGGGCCCTCGCCGGGAATCCGTTTGATCCACGCGGAACCGGTCATCCTCGCGCCCCGCTCAGCATCGCGGCGTCGCGCAACCCGGCCGCGTCCCGGCGCAGTGCCACTTTGTCGACCTTGCCGGTGCCGGTCAGCGGAAGGGCGTCGAGCACGACGAGGTGTTCGGGGAACTTGTACCGGGCAAGGCCCTGGGCGTCCAGGAACTTCCGCACCTCGCGCAGCCCGGGCCGCTCGGCGCCGGGTGCGGGCACCACGCAGAGGCAGACCGTCTCGCCGTGGATCTCGTGCGGCACGGCGACCCCGGCCGCTTGGGCGATCGAGGGATGCCGCAGCACCATCGCTTCCAGTTCCTCCGCGGAGATCTTCTCGCCGCCGCGGTTGATCACGTCCCGCAGCCGCCCGAGAATCTCCAGGTTTCCGCCGGGATCGACGCGCACGAGATCGCCGGTGCGGTAGAAGCCGTCCGGCGTGAACGCTTCGGCGGTCGCTTCGGGATTGGCGTAGTACCCGGCGACGGTGTAGGGCCCGCGAGTGAGCAGTTCCCCTTCCTCGCCGGGCTCGACGTCCGAACCGTCGGCGGCGACCACCCGGATCTCATCCTCGGGCAGCAACGGCCTTCCCTGGGTGTCGCGGATGACGTCGTCCGGGTCGTCCAGGCGGGTGTAGCAGAGCAACCCCTCGCTCATCCCGTAGCACTGCTGAACGGTGCCGCCGAGTGCGGCGCGGAGTTCGTCAGCCGTCCCTGGCGCGAGCCGGGAACCGCCGACCAGCAGTACGCGGAGGGACGACAGCTCGCGGCTGGTCCGCTTCGCTTCGGCACTCCAGCGCAGCGCGACCGAGGGCACCAGCGTGCTGTGCGTGACCCGCTCTCGTTCGATGATTTCGAAAGCACCCGAAGGAGATTCGGGCGAACTCAGGACCACGGTCGCCCCGACGGACAACGCACCGAGAATGCCCGGGCAGTTCATCACGAAGCCGTGTTCGGCGGGCATCACGACCAGGTTCACCGCGTCCCGGGTCATCGCGTTCACGGTGATCGCGTGCCGGATCATGCAGCCGTAACCCTCGTGCGTCCGCGCGATCGCCTTGGGCAGACCGGTGGTGCCGCCGGAAAGCAGGAACACCGCCGGGTCGGACGGGGCCGCCGCGGGCTTCCACGCGCTCGGCGTCTCCTCGCCGGGTTCGCACAACAGCGCGAGATCCACCTCGTCCCCGGTGGTCTCAGCACCGCGCACGAGCAGGTTTTTCAGCCCGGCATGGCGTTCTCGCAGCCGGCGGGCGACAGTCAGCGCTTCCTTGCGCCGGCCGGACGCGTCCACCGCCAGCAGCACCGGCCCGGTCACCGCGACGACGTGGTCCAGCTCGTGTTCCCGGAAGGCAGGCAGGATCAGCACCGGCGCGGCACCGAGTTCAAGCGCCGCCAGCACGAGCACGACGTACTCGGCGCAGTTGGTCAGCGCGACCGCGATCCGATCGCCAGGACGCACGCCCAACCCGGCGAGCCGGTCCCGCGCGACGCCCACCGCGTCGCCGAGTTCCGCGTAGCCGAGGCGGCGCGCACCGTCGACCACGGCACACCGGCCCGCCGCTTCGGCGAACTGCCGGCGGATCGGCGTCACCACGAGTTCGTCGTTCCACAGCCCGGATTCCCGGTACCGCCGCGCGCGTTCTCCGGTCACCCCGGTCATCGGGGCACCGCCGCACCGGCCAGTTCGGCGAGCCGGCCGAGGGTGTAGTCCTCGGTGTCCCACAGGTTCACCGCGAGCCCGAACCGGGCGGTGAGCTCCAGTTGCAGGTCAGTCGTCTCGACCGAGCTGAGCGCGAGGTCCGCGCGGAGCCGGGTCGAGGAGTCCGCCTCGGCCAGGGTTTCGGCGTCGATGCCGATTTCGGTCAGCAGGTCGAAGATCTCTTCCGCGGCCGGGGCCGGGTGCGAGGATGGCACAGCTCTCCATACCTTTCACGGTCTTGTCCCGCGTCCGGGCGCCGCGGGAGTTCGGAAGGGGCTGTCCGGGGTTTTCCGGACGGCGGGGCACAGCAAGGCATTCAGTGCGGATCCGGCAGCGCGCGCGGATCTGCTCGGCGAGCCCGGACAGGTCCCGCGCGTAGGCCTCGGCCATCGCGGCCACGGCGGGCAGGCAGTGCGGCGGCACCGCGCCGAGGATGTCCGACCGGCGCCCGAGCGCCTGTCCGGTCAGGTTGAGCAGGTGCAGCAGCACTCGCCCGGGTTCGCTCGAACGCAGCGCCGGGTCCGTGCGGAGCTGGCGCAACAACAGCGCCGCATCCACCCGCGGCGGGGCTTCCGGCACGGTCTCGGCGCGCGGACGCCGCTGGTCCGGAACCGGATCCTGGCCGGAATCCAGCCGCCGCCGCACGTCGTGCGCGGTGCCGAGCGAGATCCCGGCGCGGCGGGCGACCTCGCGCAGGGACAGGCCGGGCTCCTCGGCCAGCAGCGCACCGGCCTGGCGGCGTCCCTCGGCCCGCGGACAACGGGCGCGCCCGTCCGTCGCGGCCGACCCGCGCGGTGTTCGACCCCGGAATTTCCGCGGTCGAACGCCGCAGCGCGCCCACCGTCTTGTCCGAGAGCCCGGCCAGATCCGCTACCACGTGGTCCGACCAGCCCGGGAATTCCCGCACGATCCGCACCGCCGCGGCCCGCCTGCTCTCCAGCGACAGCGGAAGGCCGTGCGCGATGTTCGACCGCACCGCGTAGAGGAAACACTCGGATTCGGTGCCTTCGCACAGCACCCGCGCGCGGATCCGCTCGTCCTCGCGCAGCACCGCCCGCCCGCACGCGGTGTTCGCCGTCGATCACGCGCAACGTGTCGCGCTGCACGACGATCGGCGGCAGCACCGCGGGATCGCGGCCGGTCAGCATCCGGACGTGTTCGGCGACCGGGCCGTCCACCCGCGGCGAACCGCCGAGCACGAGGTT